>NZ_JAYKGJ010000001.1:0-1200000 GCF_036860695.1 Rosettibacter firmus
TTGAACACAGATGACACAGATTGGACAGATGACCACAAGATTGTTCATCAGTGAACATCGTGTCTCATCAGTGTCATCTGTGTGCTATTCTCACAACCAATTTATTATTTTTTCTGCAACCTGTTTACCTGTAAATCCAAATTTTTCAGCCAGTACTTTATAAGGAGCTGAAGCACCAAATCTTTCCATACCTATTTTTAATAACTTCTGTCTAAATGTATCGCCCCAACCCTGCATGCTTGCAGCTTCAATTATAACAACAGGCACATTATCAGGGAACAAAGATTTTTTATAATCTTCTGATTGCTTTTCAAAAATTTCTTTTGATGGTATTGAAACAACTCTGATAGATAATTTATCAGCTAATATTTTTTTTGCTTCTACTGCAACAGGGACTTCAGAACCACTTGCAGCAATAACCAAATCAAGTTTTCCATTTTCTTTTGAAACAATATAAGCACCCTTTAATACATCTTCTGGTTTAAAATCTGACTCTCTTTCAAAAGCATCTATTTTCTGACGAGTTAGAATTAAAGCAACCGGTCCTTCTTTATGTCTTAATGCATATGCCCATGACATAGCTGTTTCGATACCATCTGCTGGTCTAAGAACAGTAACATTTGGAATTGCTCTTAAAACCGGAAGATGTTCGACAGGTTGATGAGTTGGTCCATCTTCACCAACAAATATTGAATCGTGTGTAAAAACATAAATAACAGGAATTTCCATTAATGCTGCCAATCTAATTGTTGGTCGCATATAATCAGAAAAAACAAAAAATGTAGCACCAAACGGTCTAAAGCCTCCATAAAGTGCAATACCATTAATTATTGCACCCATAGCATGTTCACGAATTCCAAAATGAAAATTTCTTCCATCAAATTTGCCAGGAGCTATCGAAGCAAAATCTTTCATATAAGTGTTGGTTGATGGTGCTAAATCAGCAGAACCTCCAACAAAGTTCGGAACTATTTGAGCAATTTTTTGAATTACTTTACTTGATAGCGAGCGAGTTGCATTAGGTTCTTTTGGAGCTGCGGCTAATAATTCTTCTTCTAAGTTTTCTGGTAACCAGTTATTTATGTATTTATCAAAAAGTTCTGCTTTATCGGGATTTGATTTTTTCCATTCATTAAATTTATGATTCCATTCTTCATATAATTTTTTTAATTCTTTCTTTCTATCATCGAAAAGCTTTTTAACTTCTTCTGGAATATAAAATTCTTTATCCAGTGGCCAGTTAAGATTTTTCTTGGTTTCAATCAATTCTTCTGGACCAAGTGGGGCACCATGAACTTCTGCTGTATCAACTTTATTTGGGCTTCCATAACCAATATGAGATCGAGTAATAATTAAAGATGGTTTTTCTTTTTCATTTTGTGCTTCAATAATTGCTTTACGAATTTCTTCGTGATTATATGCATCGGCTCTTAAGACCTGCCAGCCATAAGCTTCAAATCTTTTTTGAATATCTTCTGAAAAAGTAATTTCAGTTTTACCTTCGATTGTGATATGATTATCATCGTAAAAATAAATTATATTTCCTAATTTCAAATGACCTGCAATTGAAGCTGCTTCGTGTGAAATTCCTTCCATCAAATCGCCATCGCTAACTATAGCATAAATATAATGATTACCAAACAATTGATTATTTTCATCATTAAATCTTGCTGCAATCATTTTAGAAGCAATAGCCATTCCTATACCATTACCAAATCCCTGACCTAATGGACCTGTAGTAGTTTCAATTCCTGGCAACAAACCATACTCAGGATGACCAGCAGTTCTACTTCCCCACTGACGGAATGATTTTAAATCATCAAGTGTAACATCATAGCCACTAAGATGTAACATAGTATAAATTAACATTGAACCATGACCTGCTGAAAGAACAAATCGATCGCGATTATACCATTTAGGATCATCAGGATTATGTTTTAAAAATTCTGTCCATAAGATCATAGCAACATCTGCCATTCCCATTGGCATACCTGGATGACCGGAGTTAGCTTTCTGTACACCTTCAGCAGCAATAATTCTGATTGTGTTCGCTGCTAATTTCTTTAAGTCAGTATTAGTCATTCTCATTTCTCCTAGTAATTAGTAGTTTAATCATGCAAATCTAATAAAATTATAAAACAGTCTGAACCTAACAAACATAAATTAAACATTATAAGTAGTTGAAGATGTTGTACCTCCTCTACCTGTCCAGTTAGTATGGAAGAATTCTCCACGTGGCCTATCAACTCTTTCGTATGTATGAGCTCCGAAATAATCTCTCTGAGCCTGTAATAAATTAGCAGGCAATCTTCCATTACGATATCCATCAAAGAAATTCAATGCTGTTGATAAAGCTGGTATCCAGATTCCATTTGTAATTGCAGTTGATACAACTCTACGCCATGATTCTTGAGAAGATAATATTTTCTCTTTGAAGAATGGATCAAGTAAAAGATTTGGTAATTCAGGATTATTATCAAAAGCTTCTTTTATTTTACCCAAGAATGCAGAACGAATAATACATCCTCCGCGCCACATTAAAGCTATGCCACCATAATTTAAATTCCAGCCATAATCTTTTGCTGCTTGACGCATTAACATAAATCCCTGTGCATACGAAACAATTTTTGATGCATAAAGTGCTTTTCTTAAATCTTCTATAAATTGTTTTTTATCTCCATCAAATTTTGGAGTTGGACCATGCAATATTGTAGAAGCATAAACTCTTTCGGCTTTCAGTGCAGATAGAGATCTTGCATAAACTGCTTCGCCAATTAATGTCAGTGGAATTCCAGAGTCTAACGATGCTATAACTGTCCATTTACCAGTTCCTTTTTGGCCTGCTGCATCAAGAATTTTTTCAACGAGGGGCTGCCCATCATCATCTTTATAAGCAAGAATATCTCGTGTAATTTCAATTAAATAACTTTCAAGTTCACCTTCATTCCATTCTTTAAAGATGTTATGCATCTCTTCGTAACTTAATCCAAGGAGATCTTTCATAATTTGATATGTTTCGCAAATAAGTTGCATATCACCATATTCAATACCATTATGAACCATTTTAACAAAATGTCCAGCACCATTTTCACCAACCCAATCGCAGCATGGTGTTCCATCAGATACTTTAGCAGCAATAGCTTGAAATATTGGTTTAACAAGTTCCCATGCTTTTGGTGAACCACCAGGCATAATTGATGGTCCTCTTAAAGCACCTTCTTCGCCACCTGAAACTCCAGTTCCAATATAAAGCAAACCTTTTTCTTCAACATATTTAGTCCTTCTAATTGTATCAGGGAAATGTGAATTACCACCATCAATTATTACATCTCCAGGTTCAAGAAGTGGAATTAATAGTTCAATAAAGTCATCTACTGGTTTGCCTGCTTTAACCATTAACATTACTTTACGTGGCTTTTTTAAATTAGCAACCAGTTCTTCAAGTGAATGTGTTCCAATAATATTTTTTCCTTTACCTCTTCCATTAACAAAATTATCGACTTTTTCAACAGTTCGATTATATACAGCAACAGTAAATCCGTGACTTTCCATATTTAATACTAAATTCTCTCCCATAACAGCAAGTCCAATTAATCCAATATCTGCTTTGCTCATTTTTTTACTCCATTTATTTTAATTAATAAATTTTCCTTTATAAGCCCATAATCCTAATGCAGGATTAGATATGTAAAAAATAATTTCTCCATCAACTTCATTAAATCCATCTTTTAATTTTTCTGGATTATATTTTTTCAAAATTTCATTCAAGTCGGCGTAGTTGAAATTAACACTTTCAATCTCTTCTTTTGAAAGATAGCCAGGACAATAAGTGATTGTAAATCTATTTTCTGATGAACCATGGATTAGATGTGCAGCTGCACTTAAGTTGTTTTTAAGTTCATCATTTTCTTGAACATATTGCAAAATTTCTGGTGTTGTTTTGTAGCCATATTTTCTAATTAATCTATCTATTTCTTTATCTTCTCCAAATTCTTTAAGACCAGGGGCAAGTACAATTAATTCTCCTCCATCAGCAATTGCCATTCGAGTTCTATAAATACTTTTATTACCAAGCCAGGTACTTTTAAATTCATGAGGATCAAGATAAACAACAACTTTTTTAAGAGGTTCATCCAGCATTTCAAAATTAACTTTGAGTGAAAGATCGGCTGCGAGTTTGAAGCATTCAAAATCATCACCAATATATAATCCTTTTAAGACCAGTTCATTATTTTCATCTTTTCCAATTACAGTAAGTATATAAATTATTGGTAAATCTTTTGCGAAATTATCTGACGCATAATTCATTACTTTTCTAACAGGATTATCAGCTCTTCCCATTATTCTTTCCATACCGTAGACTGCACCTAAAAAATGGCTTTTATTAATTCCTTCTGAACCACCTGTTCCAACAAAAATATTCTTATTATAATTTGCCATTCCAATTACTTCGTGAGGGACAACCTGACCGATAGATAAAATTAAATCATATTTTCCATTAACAAGAAGTTTATTTACCTGTGCAGGCCATGAGTAATTTACTTTTCCTTCTGAAACTTCATAAACAAAATCTGAAGGAACTTCGCCAAGTGTAACCAGATCTTCTCTCCATCTATGAACACGGAATAAATTTTTTGGAATGTTTCCAAACATAATTTCAATTTCATAATCACTCATTGGTGCATGTGTTCCAAGAGCAGGTAAAATATCTGTAAGTTTTTCTTTAAAATATTCATATGTATAACGCGTTAAATCTCCAGCTTTAGAATGAAATCTCGTAAAATCTGGAGGAATAACTAAAACTTTTTTTCGATTTCCAATTTTATCAAAAACTGAAAATAGAGCTTCTTTTATTTCTGTTACACTAAAAGATTTATCTGGAGATCCATTAGCATAGTAAATCATATATTCCTCTTAACAATAGAACACAGATGACACTGATGAGACACGATTCTCACTGATAATAATCTTGTGGTCATCTGTCTAATCTGTGTCATCTGTGTGCAATCATTAAATTATTTTTTTGAACACCGATGACACTGATGAGACACGATTCTCACTGATAATAATCTTGTGGTCATCTGTCTAATCTGTGTCATCTGTGTGCAATCCTTAAATTATTTTTGAACACCGATGACACTGATGAGACACGATTCTCACTGATAATAATCTTGTGGTCATCTGTCCAATCTGTGTCATCTGTGTTCTATTCACTTATCTTTGAATTCTTGCAGAGCCACCTTTAGCAAAAGCTCTAACTTCTTCCAGAGTAGCCATTGTTGTATCACCTGGATAAGTAGTAAGTAAAGCACCGTGTGCCCAACCGAGTTTAACGGCTTCTTCGGGATCTTCATCAGTCAATATTCCATAGAAAAATCCAGCTGCAAAACCATCACCACCACCAACTCTATCATATACATCAAGTTCTGCAGTAGGAGCTTGATATACTTTACCATTAATCCAGGCAACAGCACTCCAGCTATGTCGATTAGTAGAATGCACTTCGCGTAAGGTTGTAGCAACAACTTTAACATTAGGAAATTTTTTAACTACATCATCAATCATAGCAACAAAAACAGAAGGATCAAGTTTAGATTTAGCAGTAACATCTGGACCAGGAATTCCCAGACCTTTTTGTAAATCTTCTTCATTTCCAACAAGAACATCAACATGTTCAACAATTTGGTTAATCACTTCGACAGCCTTTTTTTCTCCACCCCATATATTCCACAATTTTGCTCTAAAATTTAGATCAAAACTTGTAACAGCTCCTGCAGATTTTGCAGCTTTCATTCCTTCAATTATTAATTTACCGGTTGTTTCTGAAAGTGATGCAAAAATTCCTCCACTATGAAACCATTTAACACCATTCGAAAAAATTGAATTCCAATCAATATCACCTGGTTTTAATAAAGCTGCAGCTTCGTTACTACGATTATAAAAAACTACAGGTGCACGAGAACCATATCCTCTATCACTATAAACAGTAGCCATATTAGGTCCATTTACTCCATTATGTTGAAACTCCTTAGCAAAGAGTTTCACACCCATAGCTCTTACTCTTTCGGCAATTAAATCACCAATTGGATATTTAACAATTGCAGTAACAATTCCAGTATTAAGTCTAAAACAATCAGATAAATTTGCAGCTACGTTATACTCACCACCACTAACATGAATTTTACATTCTGTTGCTTTTCTAAAAGGAATGATGCCAGGATCAAGACGATGCACAAGTGCTCCAAGTGAAACTAAATCTAAAGAAGCATTCTGATTAATTTGAAGACCATACTTCATTTATAAATTCCCCTATGATTTTTTAATAAGAAGTTTAATGTATTTTGTTATGAATAATAATTATAACGTTGAACTATTAAACACCAGCAAATGCATTAAATCCACCGTCAACTGGAATTACAACACCTGTGACAAATTTTGAAATATCGGAAACTAAATAAAGCAGTATACCAATTAACTCTTCTGGTTCACCAAAACGACCCATTGGAGTATTAGCAATAATTTTTTTACCTCTTTCAGTAAGTTGATTTGTATCTTTATCAATAAGCAAAAATCTATTTTGTTCTGTTAAGAAAAATCCAGGTGCAATTGCATTTACTCTAATATTTAATTTAGCAAGATGAACAGCCAGCCATTCAGTTAAATTATTAACCGCAGCTTTTGCAGCTGAGTAAGCCACAACTCTCGTAATTGGTCTATATGAACTCATTGATGAAATATTTACAATTACACCTCCACGACCAATCATATCTTTGGCAAAAATCATTGTAGGTAAAACTGTTCCCATAAAATTCAAATCAAATACACTTCGAAAGCCATCAAGTTCTAAACCAAAAAAACTTTTTGATAAGTCATTAATATCATCATTTGTTAAAATTTCTTTTGAAGTAGTAGCAGTTGGATTATTTCCTCCTGCACAATTAACGAGAACATCTATTAAACCAAATTTGTCATTAATTTCTTTTTTTGCATTAAGCAAAGCTTCTCTATCGAGTACATTTGCAGCTAAGCCAATAGTAGATTCAGGATACATTTCATTTAAATTACTGGCAACACTTTCAGCTTTTTCTTTTTTAGTACCAATTATTACAACCTTAGCTCCAGCATCTGCAAGTCCCATAGCCAAAGCTCTACCAAGAATACCACTTCCTCCCGTAATTACACACACTTTCCCTTTAATATCATCCATAAAGTATTTCATAATTACTCCTTTATTTATTTAAAACACTTTTAATACTATTCATTACAATTTTAGCATTTTCTGTAAGTTTTTCATATTTCTCATTTTGAATTGCTTCTTTATCGAGCAATGCAGAACCAATTCCAACTGCACATGCACCAGCTTTTAACCACTCACCTGCATTAGTAAGAGTAACACCACCTGTTGGCATTAATTTTAAGTGCGGCATCGGAGCTAATATACCTTTGAAAAATGCCATACCTAAAACATCAGCTGGAAAAACTTTTATTATATCTGCTTCCGATTCGTATGCAGTTTGAATTTCTGTTGGAGTAAAACATCCCGGCATTGCAGGAATATCATATTGATGAGCTTTTTCAATTATTTCTTTTTTGAAAATTGGACTTACGACATATTTTGCACCAGCTTTTATTGCATCTTCAGCTGTTTGTACATTAAGTACAGAACCAACTCCTATTATGATATTTTTATCGAGTTCATAACTCATTTTTTCAATTAGTTGAATGGCATTAGGGACAGTCATTGTAATTTCTGCTATTGTAATTCCACCTTCAGCTAATGCTTCGATTACTTTTCTTAATTTTTCCGGTTCTTTAATTCTTAGAACCGCAACTGCTTTTCGATTTAATATTTCATCTACAATTTCTTTTCTGTTCATTATTTAAATGGCTCCAGATGTTTTTTGAAATGATTTATAATAAATTCATAATGAGTATCTTCATTCTCTTTCAAACATTTGATAATTTTATCTTTAAATAAAAACTCACCTGAAGAATTTTTTTCTGTCAATACTTTTCCGAAAGTTACATGTAATACTTGACGAACATCATTTGAATTAAACAAATCAACTAACTCAGCATCGGAATATTCTTTAGCAGGTTTAACTCTATTAATGTCTGCCGAAACATGATAACTTCTTTTTTCTGTTTCATAAAGTCCTTTACTAAAATCTAAAATTTCTCTAAATAAATCTGGTTGTTTTGCTGCTACAACTTTTAAAGCTTCAAGATAACTTGTTCCTGCTGTTTTAACATGAGTATATGCATCTTTCAATGAACCTATAACTCTGTAGGCAGAAAACTTATCGCTACCTGAATGTAAACTTATTTTATAACTACCAAAATACTTTGTTATAGCCAGATGTTTTTCATATTCTGTTTTAAATAAATTCAAATCACCTTTATAATCAATTCCCTTTTCAAAATCGCCAATAAATCTTGGAGCAAGACTAATAAATTTCACTCCCAATCTATTCAATTCATTAGCAAAGAAAAAGTGTTCGAATGGCGATGTAACAGATTCGGTTTCGTCAACTGAAACTTCGACTTCAAATTTTCCTTGTTCAGCTTTAGTACTCAGGTAATCATACATTTTTTTAATATGAATAATTGCTCTCCCATATTTTGCATATGCTCTAAGAAAATTTTCTTTTGAAACTTCTATTGATAATTTTTCTGAAATATTAAATTTCTTTTGAACATATCTTTTTTCAGCTTCATCATAATTATCATTCAGCTCATCCCAATTAATTGTTTTTACTTTTTCGAGTAATTCATTTTCATTATAATGGTCTGCTTGATTGTCAACATGTTCACTCGGATCAAAAGTATACATAGTAAAGCCAGCATTTAGCATTAAATCTATATCCTGAAAAGTTTTAAGATGATCTGCATCTGAACCAAAACCATCTTTATAACCTTCCTGAAAAACAGCCCAAACTGCAGCATCCATAACTTCTTGTGGAGTTCTTTGTGTGCGTGTCAATTCTCTTATTGATTGTTGAGCTAAAATTGGTTTGAACCCACTGTTTCTTATTGCTCTTATGTGTCCAGCATTTGCAAGTCCTAATCTATCACCACAACCAAATGAATTACACAAGCCCAATGGTTTTGCAATAGTAAAATCAAATAATTTTTGTAATTCCAATCGATTGTTTGTGGTTAGCTGACACTTTTTTAATGAAATATTATTACCAGCATCAATTACTTCACCAACAAAATTTTTTGAGTGAGAATCATTTGTGTAAACAACAAATAAAAATTTTTCATTATTCTCTTTACCTAAAAAGAAATATGTATCTTCAAATTTATTTACAGAATATGGATATACTTTTATTTTTATTGAGTTATTAATTTGAACATCAACAAGATTATTGTTCACTATAGTATTATTGTTTACTTCGTCAATTAATGTTTGCAGTTCCATGTTATTTCCTCTTTTTAATTAATTCCAGAAATCAAAATAATTTCTTGCATTGTTATAAGAGATGTCTTCAACTATTTTACCAACTAATTTAATATCGTTAGGTATTAAACCCTTCTCTATTTCTTCTCCCAAAATATTGCAAAGAATTCTTCTAAAATAATCATGTCGTGAGTATGATAAAAAGCTTCTTGAATCTGTTAACATACCAATGAATCTACTTAATAAACTCATATTTGAAAGAGCATCAATTTGTTTTTCAATTCCACTTTTTTGATCTAAAAACCACCATGCACTTCCATATTGTAATTTACCAGGAACAGAACCATCCTGAAAATTACCAATCATAGTTGCTATTAATTCATTATCAGCGGGATTAAGGTTATAAATAATTGTTTTTGTTAATTTATTCTGGCTATCAAGTCTATCTAAAAATTTAGCAAGTGGTCTTGCAATTTCAAAGTCTCCAATAGAATCCCAACCTGTATCTGGACCTAATGTTTTAAACATTCTTGAATTATTATTTCTCAA
The DNA here is from genome assembly GCF_036860695.1 of Rosettibacter firmus. Classification (NCBI taxonomy): domain Bacteria; kingdom Pseudomonadati; phylum Ignavibacteriota; class Ignavibacteria; order Ignavibacteriales; family Melioribacteraceae; genus Rosettibacter; species Rosettibacter firmus. Next base: position 9,953 of record NZ_JAYKGJ010000001.1, read on the forward strand.
TGCCCCGATGTGCAATTGTTGAACCCAGCCTTTTTCGTGATCCATAATTCCGAATTCATACATCATTGCAGATTTGAATTTGAGAATTTCAATTTGAGTTAATTCTTTTTTAGCTAATATTTTTTCAAAAATTAATTTGATTTCATTTTCTGTATAATCTTCTGCATAAGCTGTTTCAATTCCATGGTCAGAAAGTCTGCAATCATTTTCATGAAAATAATCATGACGTTTTCTGATAGCCGTAATAAAATCATTAAAGTTATTTATAGAAATATTCGAAGCTTCTTCAACTTTCTTCAAATATTTATGAAACTCATCAATGTTTTCCACTGCCATTGCTTTATCTGGACGAAAAGCAGGAATAACTTTAGTGCCAAATGGTTTCTCTTTAATTTTTTTATGATATTCAAGTGAATCAACAGGATCATCTGTTGTGCAGATAACTTCTACATTCCATTGTTTAATTAGTCCCTGCGTTGAAAAATCATCCTGTTGTAATAATTCATTGCAGCGATTCCATATTTCTTCAGCAGTTTCAGGATTCAGTAATTTATCTGAAATACCAAAAGGTTTTTTCAGTTCCATATGTGTCCAGTGGTATAATGGATTTTTGATAGTATATGGAACTGTTTCTGCCCATTTAAAAAACTTTTCTTTATCAGATGCATTTCCTGTAATAAATTTTTCATTAACCCCATTAGTTCTCATCGCACGCCATTTATAATGATCACCGTATAACCAGACGTGCGTGATATTTTTAAATTTTATATTCTCAGCAATTTCATTTACGGGAAGATGACAATGATAATCAATAATTGGCATTTTAGATGCATGTTCATGATAAAGAATTTGAGCGGTTTTGTTTGTTAACAAAAAATTTTCATGAATAAATATATTGCTCATAAAACTTGTCCTTTAACTGTTCTTTAATGTAAAAAATCTATAATCATTAAAATGATTTTTATAATTCAACTTTTTTCATTTGAGGTGCAAGTAAATTGAAAATTACCCATGCACCTAAATAAGCAGTACCACAAATAATGAACATTACATAATAACCTGTTTCAATATTTCCCAGAGCTTTGAAATGATCTAACAAAGCACCAGCAACTCTTGCAATTAAAATTCCTCCAATAGCTCCAGCCATTCCGCCTATTCCAGTAACAGATGCAACTGCTTTTTTGGGAAACATATCAGAAGTAGTTGTAAAAATATTTGCAGACCAGGCTTGATGGGAGGCAGCTGCAAGTCCAATAATTAAAACAGCATACCAGTAGCTATAAGTACCTAAAGCCTGAGCGAAAACAACTGGCAATACTAATAATGCAAAAATAAGCATAGCTGTTCTTCTTGCTTTATAAACTGGCCAACCTTTTCCAATAAAATAACCTGATAACCAACCTCCAAAAATGCTACCAACTGTAGTTAAAGTATAAACAACAGCAATTGGTAATGCCAGATCAGTTTTAGTCATACCATATTGTTTATTTAAAAATGAAGGTAACCAGAATAAATAGAACCACCATACAGGATCAGTCATAAATTTACCAATTACGAAAGCCCATGTTTGTCGATAAGTTAACAATTTAAACCAACTTACTTTTTCTTTATTTTCATTTTCAGCTCTTTCATCTTTATCACTATGAATATATTCAAATTCTTCTTTACTTAACTTCTTATGTTTTGAAGGAATTTCGTACACCGCAAACCAGAAAATCAACCAGATTAAACCAATAGCTCCCGTAATAATAAATGCTTCTTGCCAGCCCCATGCAGCTGCAATAAAAGGAACTGATAGTGGTGCCAATATTGCACCTACATTTGTACCTGAATTAAAAATTCCAGTAGCTAAAGCTCTTTCTTTTTTGGGGAACCATTCTGCTACTGTTTTAATTGCAGCTGGAAAATTACCTGCTTCACTTAATCCTAATAATCCACGTGCTGCCATAAATCCAAGTGTACTTTTTGCAAATGCATGACCAATTGCTGCAAGACTCCAAACAGCTAACGAAATAGCATAACCAAGTTTTGTCCCAACCTTATCAATAAACCAACCCACTACAAGCATTCCAAGTGCATAACACAATTGAAAAGCCACAACAATGTTTGCATAATCAGTTTCACTCCAGTTAAACTGAGGCTCAAGATAATCATCCTTTAATAGACTAATTACTTGACGGTCTAAATAATTAACAGTCGTGGCAAAAAAGACAAGTGCTAAAATTACCCAGCGGTATTTACCAACTTTAGATTTCGAATGAACATTTTCTGAAGATGTCATAACGACCTCTTTTATTAATGTAAGTAAAATAAATTATATCGTATACTTTATCGATTACTAAATTATACAAAAAATATTTCTATTCCAATAAAAATCCTCCAATATAAATTAAACTAATTAACATAATTCCTTTTTTACACATAATAAATTATTATAAGTTGCGGAGAGAGTGGGATTCGAACCCACGGTGGCGCTTTAGCGCCACACACGCTCTCCAGGCGTGCCAGTTCAACCACTCCTGCATCTCTCCTATTAAAAATGAACTCTTATCAGAAAAAATAACACTACAAATATAGAAATATTACTATTTACTAAAAAAAATTTTATAAAAATTCAAAAGTCAATTACAAAAAAGTGTTATTTAATATATGTAATTGTAAGTGTTTTTTTCTAATTTTGTTCTGTGATTTTTGAATGCAACAGGAATATTACAGTGTAAATGCTCGTTCATCTCAAGTAGAAATTCAGCAGTGAAAATTTATATTCTTTGTTCTGATTTTATTGGAAAAGTTGACGAGTGGTTGTATATCCTCCTGTGGAAATGTGTAGTCTCGAAAATGTAAACTCTTTTTTCTTTGTTTTAATTTTACTGGAGAGGTGGCAGAGTGGTTGAATGCGGCGGTCTCGAAAACCGTTTGGTGCACTTTAGCGCCACGGGGGTTCGAATCCCCCCCTCTCCGCATTAACATAATTTTTATTTAATAATGAAAAACAAATTTCCTTCAGTTATAATAAATTTACTTTTTCTTTTTCTCTTTTTATCTATCACAGAAACTTCTTTCTCACAAGAAAATAATTCTAAGTGGCTAATAATTAATAACAAAACATTTATTGATACTTCTAACATACTGATATCGAATGATGAATTATATGTGTGGGTTTTAGAATTAAATTCTCCTCCTTTAATAATTGAAAACATCGATAGAGAAATTTTTAAAACAAAAACTTATTATCTAATAAATAAAAATCTTAAAAGATATAGTATTCTCCAGATAATATATTATGACAAAAAAGAAAATGTGATTAAAAGTTTTTCATATAATTATGATTGGGATGATATTACACTAAAATATAGTACCCCCATCCTTGAAGGTTCAACTATGGATACAGTCCTGAATAAGTGCATGGAATTTAGTTTGAATAAATAAAAATCATTACAACATTTTTTTAATGTACAATCTTCCACCAATTAAATCCATTTGTTCCATTATTTTAATTCTTCTATGTAATAAATAACTGCTTGGCTTTAAAGGATTTCTCTTTTTAGGGTTTGGTAAAACTGCAGCTATTGTTGCAGATTCTAATTTGCTTAATTTAATTGGAGCTTTCTTATAATAAATCTTTGATGCTTCATATATTCCATAAATATTTTTTCCCATTTCTGCTGAATTTAAATAAACTTCGATTATTCTTTTCTTTGACCATAAACATTCTATAAGAACTGTATAATATGCTTCGAGTGCTTTTCTAAAGAATATTTTTGATGGGAATAAAAATAAATTCTTTGCAACCTGCATTGTAATTGTACTTGCACCTCGAATTCTTTTTCTATGTTCATTTTCTTTTATAGCTTTTTCAATCTGTTCAAAGTCAAAACCAAAATGTTCAAAAAATCTCTGGTCTTCCGAAGCTATAACAGCTAATGGTACATACAAAGAGACTTTATTGATAGAGATTGGTTTATACTTTACATCGTTATCGATAAGTGATTTAAAATTATCAGTAGTATTTGTATAGATAAATGCAGTAGAAGCAGGATTAACAACTCTAAAAAAAAGAAGAAGAAATATTACCCACAAATTAAATACAATAAAGGTTCGGAATAAAACTTTAAATATCTTTACCATAAATCAAAATAAATGAACTAAAAAAATTAAATTTTGTTTGGTTTTAAAATTATTTGTATAATTAATCATTCAACAAAAAATAAAAAGGAGTATATATGATATCAAATAATATGGAAAAAGCATTAAATGAACAACTAAATGCAGAATTATTCTCATCTTACTTATATTTATCTATGGCTGCATACTTTGAATCAAAAAATTGGTTTGGTTTTGCTAAATGGATGAAAAAACAATCAGAAGAAGAATATGGTCATGCAATGAAGTTTTTTGGATATATAAATGAAGTGGGTAAAAAAGTTACACTCGAAAAAATTGAAAAACCAAAAAATGAATGGCAATCTCATCTCGAGATATTTGAAGAAGCATTAAAACATGAACAATATATTACAAAAAGAATTAATGACCTTGTGAATTTAGCTATAAAAGAAAATGATCATGCAACCAACAATTTTCTACAATGGTTTGTTAAAGAACAAATCGAAGAAGTATCATCAGTTCAAAAAATTGTTGAAACTCTCAAGTTAATTGGTGATCAAGCTGGAAGTTTATTTATGTTAGATCATGAACTTGGAAAACGTGAATAATTTTAATATCTAAGTTTTTTTATTTAGTATATTTTTATTATGTTTGCCTGCAAAAAAATTATAAATGGGAATATAATGGCTCGAAGATGTCAAATAACAGGGGTTGGTCCTGTAAGTGGTCACAATATTTCACATGCACATAATAAAACCAAAAGAAGATTTCTCCCAAATCTTCAAAAGAAAAGAATCTGGGTTAAAGAACTCAATAGATTTGTGACTGTGAAATTGACAACCAGTGCCTTAAGAACACTTGCTAAAAATGGGACTGGAGAATTAGCAAAATTAATAATGGAAAAGAAAATTAAAGTTAGATAGTAAAAAGAGACCTCATAAATATGAGGTCTCTTTTTTAAGCATTATCTTTTTCTCCCATCATTTCTTCTTTCAGTTTCTTTATATTCTCTTTTTGGATTTAATCTTCTAACAGATTTATCATTATCGATTTTAAATTTTTCATATGTATTTCGTTTATCATTCTCATTACCCCTGCGATCAAAAGAACGAGAATTTTCTCTTTCTACTCCATTTCTTATAATATCATTATTGTATTGGTTCCCTTTTATATTTTCATTCTCTTCTCTTCTATATGAATCATCACCTCTTCTTTTAATTTCCCTTTCCGGGAAAATTAAATCATCTCTCCGAAGAGAACTTTTTCTTTCTGGTCTTCTCAATTCAAAATCTTTTATTCTATCCAGATTTCTATAATCTTGTTCATTTACTCTATAAATAACAATTTTATTTTCATCCCTTCTTCTCTGGATTTCAAAAGTTTTGTAACTGTCTATATCACGAATTTCATATTCACGAATTCTCTTATTTATTCTTTTCTCAATCTGGCGAGGTTCAATTCCTTCATTAATAATTCTTCCATCTCTATAGTAATAATCACTACGATATTTTGTTCTATTAAAAATTTTAGGAATTACATTTGAACTGATTACATAATGATGAATACTATGATTATGAAAATGTTCATATCTTACAAAATTCCAGTAATGATAATGTGAATGCCAGTTAATTGTAAAGTGAATACCAATATCAATCCTAAAATGTGCATAAGGTGGAAGCGGAGCCCAACCTATGTAAAAATCATCATAACGCCATTCAACCCAGGCTGGTCCCCATTCATCATCTGGTATCCAGATCCAGCCATAATAATCATCATAATACCATCTACCATAATGATATACTGCCCAGCCAAATGGCTCGAACGAATCCCAATACCAACCATATTTAGTCCAGCACCATCTTCCTATTAAATACGGTTTCCAGCCAATCTGAATTCTTATGGGTCGCCACACAATTACATCTCTTTCTATTTCAATCCACTCACCGTATGGCTTTAATGGAGCATAAAAAATTTTATATGTATGTTCTCGAAATGGTTGTTTGGCATTGATTGTTGTAATTAAACTAATTAAAAATAATAGATAAACGATTTTTCTGTTCATCACAACCTCCAGATTTTAATTTTATAATCTCAATAACTATACCATTAATAATCATTGAATTTTTTTATTTTTTACAATGTTATTTATTCATAAGTTTAATTAAAAAGACATAAATTTTATTTTTGAATACAGTAAAATAAAGTAGTTATGGCAGTAGAATTTTTCTTAAAGAATAAACTAATCAATGGGATAAATTATAATGAATATTTTAATTCATTAAAAAATAAGATTGAACTTATTGAGAAGAATAATCTGAAGGAAATTAATGGATATCCCGCTGAACTATATAAATTAAATTACCAGCGTTCAACACGAATTGAAAAAACTTATAAAGTAAATGAAGAATTAATGAGATTAATTAAATATATATCAGAGCAATACTGGCTTATTATTACTGAACACTGGTGTGGAGATTCAGCACAGATAGTACCATATATTTCAAAGATTGCTGAGTGTAATGAAAAAATAAATTTAATTATTATTGAAAGAGATAAAAACCTTGATATAATGGATATGTATTTAACAAATGGGACAAGAAGCATTCCCAAATTGATTGCTTTCGATTATGATGGTAAAGAGTTATTTCAGTGGGGACCAAGACCAAAAGAGGCACAGGAATTAATTAATAAAGCAAAAGCAGAAGGAAAATCTAAAAAAGAATTCCTTGAATTATTACATAAGTGGTATGCAAAAGACAAAGGTAAATCTATTGAAAAAGAATTTTATGAAATCATTAATAGTCTTATCAATCATTATAATCAAAAGGAAAAATGATTTTAACTTTTGCATCTACATCTTTACCACCTGATCTTGCAGGATTAAATTTAGTTTCCATTAATGCAGATTCAACTGCTTCATCACATCCATATCCAATTCCCTGCAAAACTTTCGTATCCCGTACAATACCAAATTTGTCAATAAATGTTTCAATAATAATTTCACCCTTCAACTTTAATCTTTTTGCTATAAAAGGAATTCTTAAATGATCATTTATGCTTCTTAAACCACCAACAGGATAAGGACATTCTTCAAAATCACAAATTATTTCTGTTTTTGTTCTGATGTTTTCCGGAGATTGACTTGTTATAATATTTTGTTTTTTATTTTCATTATTAACATTATTTTCTTGAGTTGTCTTATTATTATCAAAAGTTCCGTTATTCAATACTAAAGACTTATCAAAAATCTTAAATTCAACATTAAGTGTAACTCTTGAACGAACTACTTTGCCATCTTTTTGACCAGGAATAAATTTTGTTTTTTTCACTGCTTCTTCAGCAGCTTCGTTGCAACCCAATCCCAAACCTTTTATGATTTCAGTTTCAACAACATCTCCCTTTTCATCAATTGTGGCTATTAAAATTACAGTTCCTTCGAGTCCATACATTAAAGCATGTTCTGGATAAATTAAATTATCCTGAATAATTTTCATTCCCCCAAGTGGTATTGGACAAATATCAACATCACAAATTAAATCCTGCTTTTTCTTTTTAAGCAATTCCTGTTGTCTGTTGCCAGCTAAATACAATTCTGGAGGTGCTACGTAGGTAGAGTCATAATCAAAAAGTTTTGAAGAGATAAGAATTCCATTTTCGTATATATTTATTTCTTTCAAAGCTCCGTTATCATAATAGATCCGATGAGTGCCATCTTTAATACCATCTTTTACAAAATATTCTTCTTTAATTAATCCACTTTCATAAAACTCACGAACCAGACCATGAAGTTTACCTTTACTGAATTCTTTAATCATCATTAAGTTACCATTAGGGAAATACCAATATGAAGTTCCATCGAGTATGTCATTAACATATGAAATTTCATAATATAGATTACCATCTGGATAATAGCCTTTTACTATACCATTTTGAGCAAAAGATTTACTCAATATTACTAAAAAGCAAGTAATTATAATTTTTTTCATATAAATCTTATTCTTCTATAAATCAATAAAATAACTTGAATCATAAATATAAAATGAAAAAACTTAATTAAAGAAAGCAAATTTAACTTTTTGATATTTCTTAAGTTTTGCATAATTTTGCAAGCCAATGCGAGAGTGGCGGAATTGGCAGACGCGCTAGACTTAGGATCTAGTACCCAAAAGGTGTGGGGGTTCGAGTCCCCCCTCTCGCACGAGAAATAATTAAATAAACTAAAGAGGTATCATTGGAATATAAAGTAAATCAACTCGAAGATTCGATTCAAGAACTCGAAGTAAACTTAACTTATGAGGAAATATTGCCTGATATTGAAAAGGCATATGAAGAAGAAAGAAAAAATATAACTATTGATGGTTTTCGAAAAGGTAAAGCACCTATTTCGTTAATCAAAAAATTTTATGGCGAAGCAATAGAACATGAAGCAAGTGAGAAAATCGCTAATAAAAAATTCTGGGAAATTATTGAAAAAGAAAACATTCAACCTATAAGTGTTCCCATTCTTACTGATATTAATTATGTCAAAGGTGATAAACTTTTCTTTAAAATAAAATATGAAATAACTCCAAAAATAGAATTAAAAAATTATAAAAATCTTGAAATCGAAAAACCAATTTTTAAAGTCAATGATGAAGAAGTAGAAAAAGAAATTGAATTTTTACTAAACTCAAATGCAAGTTTCGAAGAAGCTGAATCAGTAGAAAATAATAATTATCGAATAACTGTCAACTTACAGAGAGTTGATGAGTCTGGATTACCAATAATTGGACAACGAACGGAAAATATTGTAATAGACTTAAAAGATGAAAGAGTAAATCAACAAATTGTAGAAAATGCTATCGGGAAAAAAGTTGGTGAAAAATTTCCATTCCATTTTGTTGATGAACATCATCATGGAGAAGAACTTCATAGAGAAGAATATCATTATGAAGCTGAAATTATAAAAATCGAGAAAAAAGTAATCCCCGAACCCAATGAAGAGATTATTAAGAAGATTACCAATAATAAAGCCTCGAATTTAGAAGAATGGAAAAACTTGATAAGAAAAAATATTACCGAATATTATAACGAACAATCTGAAGATATTTTTACAAATAATCTATTAAATGAAGTCGTAAAGAACAACGATTTTAATCCACCTCCAAGTTTTGTTGAATCACTTCACAAAAGATTTGTTGAATATGAGAAAGAAAATGCCAAGAGATTAAGACAAAGAATTGATGAGCAGATTGTATCTGAATATTACAAACCAAAAGCTGAATGGAATGCAAAATGGCAAATTATTCTTGAAAACATTGCAAAAGCAGAAAATATTACTGTCGATGATTCAGATCTTGAAAAACTTGCTAAAGAAGAATCAGAAAAAATAGGGATTAGCGTTGAAAAGCTTGTAAAATACTATAAAGACACAAATAAAATTTATACATTGCTTGAAAATAAAGTAATCAACTTCTTAAAAGAAAATACTAAAATAAAAGAAGTAGATGCAGAAGAATATTTAAAAGAGAAAAGGGAAAATAAAAATGAAACATAATAATTCTGAATTTCCTTTATATCAAAAAAAATATGAAATATATAATCAACTTGTTCCTTATGTAATTGAGCAGACTGGCCGTGGCGAACGAGGAATGGATATTTTCTCGAGATTGCTTCGTGAAAGAATTATATTCCTTGGAACAGCAATCGACGATCATGTTGCAAGTCTTGTAATTGCTCAATTACTCTTCCTCGAAGCTGAAGATCCTGATAAGGATATTTATCTTTACATAAATTCTCCTGGAGGTAGTGTTTCTGCTGGATTGGCAATTTATGATACGATGAGATATATACGTTCTAAAGTTTCAACAATATGTGTGGGACTCGCAGCAAGTATGGCAGCAGTTCTTTTAGCAGGTGGTGAAGAAGGTAAACGCTCTGCACTCCCCCACTCAAAAATATTAATTCACCAACCTTGGGTTGGAGGCTTACAAGGTCAAACAACCGATATTGAAATTCATGCTCGAGAAATGATTAAAACTCGTGATACAATTTATAAAATACTTTCTGAACATACTGGAAAACCTTATGAACAAATTGCTAAAGACTGTGATAGAGATTATTTCCTTACTGCAGAAGAAGCAAAAGAATATAATTTAATCGACAATATTTTAACTCATCGTTCTTCACCTACAAATGAAAAGGATAAAAAATCAGCATAATTAATGAGTCATTTTAAAAATACTTTTTATAATATAAAATTTACATTTATAAAGGGGGCTTATACCCCCTTTTCTTTTTTAAATTTCAATACTTAATTAAAACTACAGAGGATTTTATGAAGAGAATAAAGTTTATTTTTTTGTTTTTATTCTTTTATTTACCATTTATCTATCCCCAAAACAAATTATTGACTATTGAAGATGTTGTAATTAATTCTTACACAAAATTGTTACCTTCCAATCTACAACAATTAAGCTGGATACCTTTTACTGATAATTATGCATATGTAGATAATCCAAATAATAATGCTGCACTTATTAAATTTGGAATCAAAAGCAATAATCCCGATACTATTTTAAAACTTACAGAACTAAATAAACTATTAAAATCACAAAACTTCAACGAAGTATCTCACTTCCCTACTATCAACTGGTCAAATAAGGATTCTTTTTATTTCTGGATTGAAAATAATTTATTTACTTACAACTGCATTACAAAAAAATTAACATTAACGAATTCCACAGAAGAAAACGCAGACAATAAAACAATTGCCCCTAATTCAAAATATGTAGCATATACTAAAGCAAACAATCTCTTTATTTCACTTGAACCTTCAAAACCAATTCAAGTTACTTTTGAAACAGATACAAATATTGTATGTGGTCAGGCAGTTCATAGAAATGAATTTGGGATTCAAAATGGAATTTTCTGGTCTCCAAAATCAAACTACATCGCTTTTTACAGAATGGATCAAACTATGGTGACAGATTATCCCATAATTGATATTTCATATACCCCTGCAAAAATAAAAAACATAAAATATCCAATGGCTGGCCAAAATAGTCACCATGTAACTGTGGGAATTTATAATCTTAATTCAGGAAAAACAATTTATCTAAATTCAGGTGAACCATTAGATCAATATTTAACTTGCTTAACATGGTCTCCTGATGAAAAATATTTTTACATAGCACATTTAAATAGAGACCAAAATCATCTTCAATTAAAAAAATATGATGTTACTTCTGGTGAATTAGTAAAAATCTTATTTGAAGAAAAAAATGATAAATATGTTGAACCAGAAAATCCCTTAATATTCCTACCAAATTCTAACACAAAATTTTTATGGTTCTCTGAAAGAAATGGATTTAATCATCTTTACTTATATGATACTGATGGGAATTTATTAAGACAGGTAACTAATGGAAACTGGGAAGTAACAAACTTTATCGGCTTTGATGATAAAGGAAAAACCATTTTAATTACGGCTACAAAAGAAAGTCCTCTTGACAGGCATGTTTATAAAGTAAATCTTGAAAATGGTAGAATAGAAAGAATTACAAACGAACAGGGTATTCATAACATAAAAGCAAATTATAATCATAAATTTTTTATTGATTCATACTCAAATTTAAATACACCTCGTCAAATTAATTTATTAAACCACAAAGGAGAAGTAATAAAAAATCTTCTAACATCAGAAAATCCTTTGAAAGATTATAAAATTGGAAGCACAAAAATTTTCAGTATTAAAAATGATGGTATCGATCTTTACTGCAGAATGATTTTACCTCCAGATTTTGATGAAACAAAAAAATATCCAGTAATAGTGTATGTATATGGTGGTCCTCATGCACAGGAAGTAACAAATTCTTTTGGATATGGAAGATATTTTTTATGGTTTTACATGATGGCTCAAAAAGGTTATATAATATTTACTCTTGATAATCGTGGTTCGGCAAATAGAGGTCTTGAATTTGAACAAGCAACTTTCAGAAGATTAGGAACTATTGAAATTAAAGATCAAATGGCAGGCATTAACTACTTAAAATCACTTCCATATATTGATACAACAAGATTTGGTGTATTTGGCTGGAGTTATGGTGGATTTATGACTACATCTTTAATGTTAAGAACTAATAATACATTTAAAGTTGGTGTTGGTGGTGGAGCTGTAATTGATTGGAAATTCTACGAAGTTATGTATACAGAAAGATATATGGATACACCTCAAAATAATCCTGATGGTTATAAGGAAGCTTCGTTATTAAATTATGTCCAGAATTTAAATGGTAAACTTCTTTTAGTTCATGGAACATCTGATCCTGTTGTTGTATGGCAACATACATTATCTTTTGTTCAAAAAGCAACACAATTAAACAAACCTCTGGATTATTTCCCATACATTGGACACGAACATGGTGTTACTGGCAAAGATGCTCTTCATCTTTTTACTAAAATTACTAATTATTTTCTCGATAATTTATAAAGGATTGTATAGTGCAAGGATCAATAATGTTCTATAAAAATGAATATTAAGAAGAACGTAGTTTTAACTATAAATCAATTTTTATATCTTTAAATTAATTTTAAGAAAAAATGTATGTATAATGAACTTAATGAAATAGTATTACGACTTTTTGAATTAGCAGAGTTTGCCAAAAGAAGAGATAAATTTTTCCTTGATGAAGTTTGCAACTTTTTAGTCAAAGAATTTAATCTCGAGGCTGCTGTAATTTTTAGATTAAACGATAATAAAACTCTAAAATTATTAGGTAAACCGAATAACATAAGCAAAGAATTCTTAAAGAATAATAATTTTTATTGTAATGATTGCAATAATATTACAGAAGACAATCAATACACAATAAATACAAAATTAGAGTGTAATGCAAAAATTACAAATAATAAATTCCCTGAATCCTGTATTTACGTCAAAATATCTGATACCATAAAGCTTATAATCAAAATTGCTTATAAAACAGAATTAGAAAAACAGAAAAAAAATATAATTGAAAATACTTTACGTCTTATAGGATTATTCATTCAATACTGGTTTAATCGTCAACCTGATTCAATAAATTATTTCCCTAATATAGTTACCCGCATTACACAGGAATTAAAACTTAATGCCAATACAATAATTAATTCATATACTGCCCTTTCATCGAGTAAAGAAATTAATCAAGAATTATTAACATCAATAAAGAAAAATGTCCAGAGTATTTTATTAAATATTAACGATTTGAATGAACTATCTAAATATGAATCCAATAATTTGCAAATTAATGCTCAGGAGATAAACCTATATAACTTTTTAAATGATATTATAAATCTATTTAAGAGTAAGGTAAACAAAAATTTAAATTACGAATTAGAAATTGTAGACATTAAACAACCAGTAAAAAAAGATGAACAAAAACTCAAATATATTTTAAGTACATTAATTTATGTTGCTACTATTTTAGCAGAAGAAGGTAAAATACATATTAAGGTATTACCTCGTACATATGGCTTAGAATTTTATATATCAAATGAAGGGAAGAACTTATCAGAAGATATATTAAACAATTTCTTTGAACCATATAAACTTCAACATATAGATGAATTTAAGAATTCAAATCTGACAAATTTAAGCTTAACATTAGTTCAAAAATATATTAATTTTCTTGGTGGAAATATTACTGTTAAAAATAATAAACAAAAAGGAATAACTTTTAACTTTACAATAAATGGAGCTAAGATGTCAGAATTAGAATCTACAATATCAAAACTACCACAATCTTCTACAAATAAGAATAAAGTTCTTGTAATAGAAGACGATTATGCAACATCAAAGCTTCTTAGCAATTATCTTAATAAATGGGGTTACGTACCTTCAATTGTTAGTACAGAAGAACAGGTATTTGATATTATAAACAATGAACATTTGTTAGCAATAATTCTGGATATCGAAATTACGAGTACAAATGGATTGGAACTTCTCAAAAAAATTCACGAACATCCAAATACTAAAAATGTACCCGTTATTGTTTGTTCTATTGAACCAGAACAACAAAAAGCTTTCTTGATGGGAGCAGTAGAATATTTTGTTAAGCCAATCAATTATAATTATCTCGTAGAAGTTTTAACAAATTATAAATTAAGAAAAAATTCAACAATACTTTGTGTAGATGATGATGTTCCTACTCTGAACTTAATTAAACAAGCTATTGAGAGTGCTGGCTTTAATGCATTAGCAGAAAATGTTTCGGCAAATGTTATGGATTTAATTAAAGATAAAGATATTGACTTAGCAATTATCGATTTAGATATGCCTTATCCAAATGGATTTGAATTAATAAAAATGATTAAATCAGAAAAACGTTTTACACATCTACCAATAATTATTTATACTGGAAAAGAAAATTATAAAGAAGACCTCAGTAAAATTGAAGGATTGTTTGATGAACTATTAGAAAAACGTTCCACAAATATTGAAGACCTTGCTGATGTAATCAATGTAATGATTAATCGTTATGAAGTTCCACCACCTGCACAGGAAGTTCTTTCTAAAAAAGGAGTTAAAAAAATATTATTAGCAGAAGATTATAAACACTCACAAATTATAGTAACCAGATTATTAAAGAAAAATAATTTTGAAGATATCGTTGTTGTTGAAAATGGAGAAGATGCTGTAAGGATGGCAAAACAAGAAAAATTTGATTTGATACTGATGGATATGCAAATGCCAATTATGAATGGTTTCGAAGCAACAGAAAAGATACGACAATTACCTGAATATAAAGACGTACCTATTATTGCTCTTACCGCTTTTGCTATGAAAGGTGATAAAGAAAAATGTCTTGAAGTTGGTGCTACAGACTATATACCTAAACCAATTGATAGTAAAGAATTTATTGAAAAAATAAAATATTATACGAATACATAAACTTTATATAATTTTTCTATCAACTTTCTTTATTTAGTTCTGAATCTTTTTTTAGAACTTCTTCTTCCATTCTTATTTTATATTCTTTAAGCTTACTTGCAAGATTATTATCATTAATAGAAAGTATTTGAACTGCAAGTAAGCCAGCATTTTTAGCTCCATCAATTGCAACTGTAGCAACAGGTACTCCTCCTGGCATTTGAACAATAGAAAGTAAAGAATCAAAACCATTAAGTGCCCCACTTTTTAATGGTACTCCAATAACAGGAAGATAAGTATAAGATGCAACTACACCAGGCAGATGTGCAGCCAAACCAGCTCCAGCTATAATAATTTTAATTCCTCGCTCTGACAAACCTGTAACATACTCTCTTACATGATTAGGAACTCTATGTGCAGAAAGAATTCTCATTTCATATTTAATCTTAAATTCCTCCAGAACATCAGCAGCTTTTTTCATTACTGGAAGATCTGAATCGCTCCCCATAATTATACTTACCAATGGATTACTTTCAATCATAGTTACTCCTTAAAATTTTGCTATCTAATATATTAACAAAAAAGGCAGAGTTCAAAATTTCAACTCTGCCTTTCAAGCTAAGGAGTATTGAATAAATTTATTTACGAGTAATCGATCCTACACCAGAAACATTTGTTTTTGTTTCTTTTGGATTTCCATAATATTTAATTGAACCAATACCAGATACAGAAGCATTAAGATAATTTTTTGCATAAACTTCTGCATTCCCTGCTCCACTTACTGAAACATATACATCATATGCTTTTAAATCCTTTGCTTCTAAATTACCAGCTCCAGAAATTCTTGCAATTAATATTTCACAATTTCCATTTAATTCAATATTTCCTGCACCACTTAATTCAACATCAAACTTATCAGTTTTTATATCCGATACTTTTATCATACTTGCACCAGAACTGTTTAATTCTTTTAGTTCTTTTGTGTAAATTTCAATTAATATCCCTCTTCTTGGTGAAAGATTTTTTTCGTTATATATCTTTAATTTATTATCACGAATCTGTGTTTTAATGTATGGTAACAAATTTTCTTCTGCAGATATTTTAATTGAGCTTTCATCTCCATGCTTAACATTAACTTTATATGCCCCACTAATTTCTAAGTTCTTAAAATCTTTTATATCTCTCACTTCTGTTTTTAATTTACCATTTCCCCTAATGCCCCAGATTACACATCCACAACCACTAATAACCAAAGTAAATATTAATATCAATGATAACATTCTGTTCTTCATACTAACCTCCAATTTCTGATAAATTAGACGATACTTAATAAAAAAAGTTATATAAATAATTACAACAGTTTATAAAGATTATAGTAAAAACTCATTTCTTTTTTTATTTTCTATTATGAAATAAAAATTTTTCAATAAAGATGACAAATGAAGAATTAAATAATCTTCAAGCAGAAGCTTATGAACATCTCTGGAATGGCAGATATAGATTAGCACTTTCTACTGCAGAAAAAGTTTATCAATATCGTCCAGACGATAGCGAAGCAGCAATATGTCTGGCTTGGGCATATCTTGAAAATGGAAATCCCTCTAAAGCACTTGAATTTGCAAACCTTGCTGTTGAATTAAAAGGTGAATCATCCCATACCAGATTTTTCAGAGCTTACCTCCTTTCGCGTTTAAGTATATTTGAAGGTGCTATTGCAGATATTGAAAAATCAATTAAAAGTGAAAAAGAATTATTGAGCTGGACTTATCTCACACTTGCTCGTTCTTATGCTGGTTTGAATAAATTCGATAATGCATTAAACGTATTAAAGTTAGAATCTCTATTAGAAAATGAAAATAATCAGGCAGTAAATAAACTTAATATACTTATTCAAAAAGCAAAACAATATACAAGTAAAGAATTTGAGTTCACATCCAATCGAATAAAAGAAATATTAAATGATGCTATTGATGCTATTAAATCAAAAGAATATTGGTTTTCGTTACTTACATCAAGAATTTTATTATCATTAAACATTTCTGAAAAAATAAAAGAAGAAGCTGAGTTAATTGAGCTTGAATCGATGTTCCATTTATTTCAATATCGTCCTGCACTGAAAAAGGCAGAATCATTAAAAAGCAAGTTCAACAAAAATCAAAAATTTAATTTCATCTATAATTCACTCAAAAAATATTTAACTGTAGAAGAAGAGAGTCAGGAAGAACCATTACAAAGCATAAAAATAAAACATGAATACTCATTCGAGTTACCAGATTTATCCAATATTGAAGAGAAAGTGCAATATAAATTTAAATCCATTGCATATCCAAATGATTATGTAGAAATAATATCCATTAAAATATTTGATTCAGATAAAGAAATTAAAACAGGTGAACGTAGTTTTTATAAGCAGATAGATCAAAATATCAATTGGCTTGGTGCAGAAGTAATTTTTAATAATCCATTTTACCAGAAAGAAAATCGTTCTTATGATTGCAGTTTAGTATGGTATATAAATGATTTTGAAATTGGCAGAAACGAATTTAAACTAAACATACCTAAAGATTGGGATTCGATTATATTCACTCAAAATATGGGCTCAGATAAATCTGGTTTCTGGAAAAAAGGTCAAGCAAAGGTAGAAGTATATATTAACAATTTCAAAGTTGGTGAAAAATATTTTGGAATTGATGATACACGCCTTAACGAAGAAGAATTTACACCTCCAGAACCAAAAACAAAAACTAAAGAAACACAAACATCAACACCTGTAATTCCAGCATCTGAAAAAAATATTGACGAACTATTAGCTGAACTGGATTCATTTATAGGATTAAATAATATTAAACAAGCTATAAGAGATTTTATTTCTTACCTCGAATTTATAAAAGAACGAAAAAAATTTGGTTTAAAGACAGAAGAAAAAATTGCTATCAATGCTGTATTTCTTGGTAATCCTGGTTCAGGTAAAACAACTATAGCAAGATTATTAGGAAGCATATTTAAAGCAATGGGCATATTACCATCAGGTCATGTTGTTGAAGTTGATAGAGCAGGATTAGTTGGACAATATATTGGTGAAACTGCACAAAAAACAGAAAAAGTAATAAATGATGCAATGGGCGGTGTACTATTTATTGACGAAGCATATACTCTTGTAAAAAAAGGAAGTTCATCACAGGACTTTGGACAGGAAGCCATAGATATCCTTCTTAAAAGAATGGAAGATCGTAAAGGTGAATTTGTTGTAATTGCTGCAGGATATACTGATGAAATGAATGCTTTCCTTGAATCAAATCCAGGTTTAAAATCAAGATTTACTCATACTTTCATCTTTGAAGATTATACACCAGATGAATTAGTTCAAATATTAAATCAGTATCTTAAAAAGGAAGAATATAATATTACAAATGATGCTCTGGAATTTTTACATAAAGAATTCATTAACCTTTATAGAAATAGAGATAAAAGTTTTGGTAATGCTCGATTAATAAGAAAAATCTTTGAAGAAGCTAAAATAAATTTAAGTAAACGAGTTCTTACATTACCTGAACACGAAAGAACAAAAGATAAATTAAACACAATAACTATTGATGATATCCTACCAATACTAAGAAAAGATAAAGGAAAAGATTTCAAACTTCCTATTAACGAAGAAGCACTGCAGGAAGCTCTTAACGAACTTAATAATCTCGTTGGTTTAAAATCTGTTAAAAAGGAAATTAACGATCTTGTAAAACTTGCAAGATTTTTTGCGGAGCAAGGTGAAGACTTAAGAGATAAAATAGCAAATCACTACTTGTTTCTGGGCAATCCTGGTACTGGAAAAACTACCGTAGCAAGAATTTTTAGTAAAATCTTTTCTGCTCTTGGAGTTTTATCTAAAGGACATCTCGTTGAAACAGATAGACAGGGATTGGTTGCAGGATATGTTGGACAAACAGCAGAAAAAACTACTAATATAATTGATAAAGCAATAGGTGGAACTTTATTTATTGACGAAGCCTATTCTTTAACCAAACCAGAAACTCATGGAACTGATTTCGGCAGAGAAGCAATTGACATATTGCTCAAAAGAATGGAAGATGATCGTGGTAAATTTATTGTAATTGCAGCAGGTTACACAGATGAGATGAAAAAATTTATTGCATCTAATCCTGGATTGGAATCAAGATTTACCAAATCAATTTACTTTGAAGATTATACACCAGAAGAAATGTTTGAAATTATTAAAAGAAACCTTTTAAAAGATAAAAAGAAATTAACCGAAGAAGCTGAAACTTTGCTCAAAAACTATTTTAATAATCTTTACAAAACAAGAGATAAAAAATTTGGTAATGCAAGAGTAGTAAGAAATA
The DNA here is from genome assembly GCF_036860695.1 of Rosettibacter firmus. Taxonomy (NCBI): domain Bacteria; kingdom Pseudomonadati; phylum Ignavibacteriota; class Ignavibacteria; order Ignavibacteriales; family Melioribacteraceae; genus Rosettibacter; species Rosettibacter firmus. Next base: position 29,306 of record NZ_JAYKGJ010000001.1, read on the forward strand.
TTTATGAATTACTAAAACAAAAATTGATGCTCCGTATCGCAGACTTGCCACCTGATAAAAGAACAGAAGAGACTCTAAGTACCATCATTAAACAGGATATAATCGAAGTAATAGGAAAAAGCAGCAGTGCTTCTGAATATCAGGTGAAAGGAGATCCATTAAAATTGCAGGAATATATGGATGAATTAAATTCTTTGGTTGGCTTAGAAAAGGTTAAAGAAAAAATATATCAATTAATAAGTGGTTCTAAAATTATTCAACTTAAAAAAGAACGTGGTTTGCATGTAATAGAAAAAAATCTCCATTCAATATTTATAGGAAATGATGGAACTGGTAAAACAACAGTTGCAAAAATTCTAAGCAAAATATTAAAGGAACTTGGAATCTTAGAAAAAGGTCACTTAATAAAAGTAAACCGTACTGATTTAGTTGTAAATTATCAGGGTAAAACTGCAAGTAACACAGATCAAATAATTCGTGAAGCACTGGGCGGAATATTATTCATTGATGAAGCATATGAATTGATCCAAAGTAATGACGATTTTGGATACGAAGCAATTTCCACTATTCTAAGAAGAATGAGTGAATATAAAACTAAGTTCATTGTTATACTATCAGGAATTACTTCTAAGATGAATAAGTTTATGAAATCATATCCAGATATAATTAAGAATTTTTCAAATATAATTGAGTTTGATGATTACAATCCCCGACAGCTACTTTCTATATCATATTTGATTGCTAATAGTCACGGATATGAACTCGATGAAGGAGCTTTGCAAATGCTTCTTGAAATTTTTACACAACTTTACGAAAAAAGAGATGAAAACTTCAGAAATGCTTTTATGGCCAAAAGTATTTTATATTCTGCAATTACCAAACAAGAACAAAGAATTTCTTCGATTATAAATCCTACAGATGAAGATCTAAAAACAATCACACTCGAAGATGTTATGTTGATTGAAATGTAACCATGCTAACAATTAAAAATCTAACAAAAAACTTTGATTCTCTTACTGCTGTTAATTCTATTAATCTCAATATTCCCAGAGGTGAACTTTTTGGTTTTCTTGGTCCAAATGGTGCTGGTAAAACAACAACCATTAAAATGATTGTTGGCTTACTTACTCCATCAGCAGGAAATATTTTTGTAGATGGAATCGATGTGTGGAAAAATCCTGTAATATCAAAAATGAAAATAGGCTATATACCAGATCAACCATACTTATACGATAAACTCTCTGGAAGAGAATATTTATATTTCAGTGGTGGACTCTACAAACTAAATAAAGACAAGATCAGAAATAAAATTGATGAATTGATTGACACATTAAAAATTGGTAACTGGATAGATAAAAGAACTGAAGAATACTCACAGGGAATGAAACAAAGAATTGTTATTGCTTCTGCTTTCCTTCACGATCCTGAATTAATTGTTATTGACGAACCAATGATTGGATTAGATCCACCAACAGCTTACATTGTAAAAAAATTTTTTGTTGAACAAGTAAGAAATGGGAAAACAATTTTTATGTCCACTCACAGTCTGAATATTGTAGAAGAAATATGCACCTCTGTAGGTATTATTCATAAAGGTAAAATAATTTTTAATGATACCATTCAATCACTAAATAAATTAATTCAAGAAAAAAATAATAATTTCGAAGAGTTATTCATTGAACTCACAAATGATTAATGAAACAATTAATTCACTTACTAAAATATAAACTATTACTTTTCTTACGATTTGACAGAAAATTAAATTTTAGTGAAATTATTAAAAATTTTGGAAGCAGTCTTGTTTATATTGGCTTCAGTATAGGCACTTTTCTTTTTACTAAATTTTTAATATGGTTTTTATTAATAAAAATCAGAATCGGTCTCTTTTTGCTTCACGAATTTATTTCAATGCTAATGTTTATTTTTTTTGTATCTGTTAATGTTGGTAATATAATTGTTTCTTATTCAACACTTTACAAATCAAATGAATTAAGCTTCTTAATTACTCGTCCCATAGAGCCACTAAAAATATTCCTCATAAAATTTCTTGATAACTTCTTTTATAGTTCTTCTACATTAATTTTAATTTTGATTTCTGTATTACTTGGCTACTCAATTTATTTCAAGATGAGTATCAGCTCAATGCTAATCTTTTTCCTGTTTAATTTTATTCCATATATTTTTTCTGCGGGATGTCTTGGTGTTATTATACTCTTATTGATATTAAAACTTGCTACAAAATATAGTCTTCGTAAAATAATTTTATCTGCTATAATTCTATATCTCATTTTAGTTTATTCTTTCTTCGAAATTCAATCACCAGTTAAACTTGTAAATTCAATTATGAAATATTATCCTTTTGAAAATCGTGATATATTTTTCGAAGAAATAATACCACCTTTACTTAAATATTTACCAAATCACTGGTTATCGGAATCTGCCTACTGGCTTGTTAAAAATAATTTTTACAAATCTATTTCACTTTTTATTTATCAAATAATTTTCTCTATTGTACTTTTTTCTATTGCCATAATTTTAGGCAAACATTTATACTACGATACATTATTCAGTTCAATTAAATTCAAAAAAGAGAAATCAATTTTATACAAACTACAGAACAATGTATTTACCTTTACAAAAAAATCAATATTGCATCCTGTTACAGAATCAATTCTAAAAAAAGAAATAATACTTTTTATACGTGAGCCAAGTCAAATTATTCATTTTGGTGTTATCTTTTTTTTAATTATAACATTTGCAATCAGTATCAGTAGAATTCAGTATACAGGTTTTGGAAATTATCTGCTCCAGACAATAATTTATTTATCTATTATGATTTTTAACTTCTTATTAATATCAACTCTATCTTTGCGATTTGTTTTCCCCCTCATAAGCTTAGAAGGACTTTCATTCTGGAAAATAAAATCTGCTCCTGTTAATATGAATAAATTAGCACTCAATAAATTATTTCCAGCTGGTATAGTAATTTTACTTACAGCTTTATTCTTAAATCTATTATGCAATTTTAGATTTGGAACTGAAATTTTATTAATATCATCATTAATAACTCTCTTTACATCAATAATAATTTTATTAATTAATTATGGGATGGGAGGAATATTTGTAAATTTCAGAGAAAAGAATCCAATAAGATTAGCTTCGTCAAGAGGTGCTTCTCTCTCCTTTCTTATAAATGTAATTGTTTTACTTATGATAATTTTACTAATATTGAATTACTTTGTTGAATATTTCTTAAGTCTAAACTTAAGCAAGAATTTTAATTACACACATATAATTTATTCATTAATTATAATAACATTTTTATCTATCGCTATTGCTTTTATATTTTACAGGAATAGTCTGAAAGCACTTGAAAAAGATTTTATCTAACTTTTATAACTTCTAATATAAAGAGAATATGCAATTTCCCCTGCTAAAGTAACAGCAATTCTTCTCGGGATTACTTTTATAAATATTGTAATTAATTTATTTTTTAATCCATCAACTACAGAAGGTTTTTTGCCAAGTGCTCTTAAAGCAGTTTTAACCACATCACTTGCTTCTCGAGGCAAAGGTCCAACACCAATCTTAGCAATTCTTTGAAATTCTGTATTAGTACCACCAGGATTAAGTGCAAGTACATCAATGTTGTACTTTTTTAATTCCCACCATAATGCTTCTCCCATAAAAAGATTAAAAGCTTTTGTTGCAGAATATGTAGTCATCATTGGTGTTGGTTGAAATGCTACAGTACTTCCTAAAAAAATTATTGCACCTTTTTTTCTCTTAATCATCTCAGGAAGATAATAATGTGTTAATAGAGTTGGTGCAATGCAATTTACTTTAATCATCTCAATTTCCTTATCAGTATTACAACTAATAAATTCTCCTGTAGAACCAAAACCTGCATTATTAATCAGAATTCCTATTTCTTTACCATTCGTGCATTTAAACAATTCATCAAGGAAATTTTCTTTAGATAAATCTACATTAGCAATAATTGATTCTGTATTATATTCTTTTTTTAAATAATCTGATAAAGCTTCAAGTCTATATTTCCTTCTTGCTACCAATATTAATTTCATTCCCAATTTTGCCAGTTGTTTGGCAAATTCTTCTCCAATACCTGATGATGCTCCTGTAACTAATGCCCACTCTCCATATTTTTGAGAAAGGTTTAACATAAAATAGTTCCTGATTTTATTTTTAATAAAATGTAAATTAAATAAATGTTATATTTATTATAAAATGAATTTACAACTATAAATAAAGGAACAAATATGAAAGTAATAAACATCAAAAATGTTGAATCAAAAAAAGTGATGATGGATGGAGCTTTTAATGCTTACAAACAAATACCAATTTCAAAAGCAGATGGTACTCCAAATTTTTCTATGAGAGTATTTACAATAGAGCCCAATGGATATACTCCATATCATAAACATAATTATGAACAATTAAATTATATAATTGAAGGTGAAGGAATTTTAATAAATGAGAATCAAGATGAAATCCCGCTTAATGAAGGGGATTTTGTATTAGTTTTACCAAATGAAATTCATCAATACAAAAATAAGTCGAGCAACAAAAATTTTGTTTTTATTTGTTGTGTCCCAAAAGAATTCGAATAAATTAAATTAATTCGCTCAATAATTCTGGTCTTGGTTGAGGTATAACAACTTTATTAACAAGTAATCCTCTATCTGAAATTACTTTTGCACCAGCTTCTACAGCACTTCTTACAGCAGCAACTTCGCCAGTTAAAGTGCAGAAAGCTTTTCCGCCCAAAGCCATAGCAAGTCGTATTTCAATAATTTTTACATTAGCAGTTTTAATAGCTGCATCTGCACCTTCAATAAGTGAAGCTACAGAAAATGCTTCCAGAATTCCAAGAGCTTCGAGCATATCAACCTGAGTATGTCCAGATAAAGCAGGAAAAATATCTTTATGAACATTTGGTATTACAAATGAATCAACAATAGCAAAATCAATTTGATTAATCGCACTATCTACAGCCGATTGCACTTCTGCTACTTCTCCACCAATCATTACCATATATTTACCAGAACAAATACTTCTGGACAATATCAATTCAACATGAGAAGTTTTCAACATAATATCTGCAGCTTGCATACCTGCAGCAATGCTTGTTAATTCTACTAAACCAAGAGAATTCATTTCCATAATAGTCACCTTTCTCTAAATTATTTATTAAGATTGTGAAGAAATTATTATATAATCATTGTTCATTTCAGTAATATTACCAGTAATTGAAGCATGAATGTTAGCTCCTAATTGGTCTTTTTCAACAATTGCAATTAAATCGCCTTTGTTAACAAAATCTCCAACATTTACTATTGACTTTGCAGGAGCTCCTGCATGCTGTTTCAATAAAATTTTAACCTGTTTAGGTTTTGGAACTTCTTTTATAAAAGGAGAATGAACATCATAATCTATTAAATCTAATTTTTTTATTAATAAACTTGTTGGAACTCTTCTTCCTTCTTTCATAGGATGAACTTTTGGAGGTTTTTTCTGTTCATATCTTAATTTTTCTTGCTTCATAAATACTTTCCCCTGATCGCATGCTTCTCTTGGATACAAATCTTCTGGACATGAATACAAACTGCATAAACCACACGAACAGCATAAAGCAGCATATTGATTCCATACTTCTTTTCCTGTTGTTGTAAATGCTAAAGAACGCATTACTTTATGAGGTTGCACATCATAACCCAGCAAATATCTTGGACAAAATTCAGTGCAATAACTACATTGATCGCAGGCAGATTTACCAATACGATTCATATCATGTATTGGTCTTATCATTCTCTTAATTAAATAATGGTCTTTAGGTAAAATTATTAAGCCAGCAGTAGTTTTAGTTACAACATCATTTACATCGAAAGTAAGTTTACCCATCAGAATACCACTTACAAAGATTCCAAAATCCTGTATTGTTGTACCACCTACAAATTCGATTAAATCTTTAAATGAAGTCCCAATTGGGACAAAAAAAGTGGATGGATTTTTCACTGCACCTGTTACACAAACTATTTTTTCGGTAACAGGAATATCATTTATTGCATTATTAATATTAAAAAATGTTTCAACATTATTAACTACACAACCAACATCTAATGGTAAACCATGTGGAGGAATTAATCTTTTAGTTGTTGCATAAACCAATTCGTACTCATCACCAGCAGGATAAAAGTCACCAAGAGTATGAATTTCAATTTTACTATTGGAAATATTTTTTTGAATTGATTCGATTGCTTTCACATTTTTTGCTTTAACACCAAAGAAAGATTTGGTAGCCGAAGTTTGCTTTAACATAATATCTACACCAGCTAAAATTTGAGGAGCAAAATTCACCATTAATTCATAATCTTTATGAATTAATGGTTCACATTCAGCACCATTAACCAACAAAAATTCTACTTTCGATTTTGCTTTTATGTGAGTAGGAAATCCTGCTCCTCCAGCTCCTACTACACCAGCATTAAAAATTTTTTCTACAATATCCATTATTCATTCCTTTTAATAACTACTAAAGTTTTGTCATCTTGATAACGGCTATCTGATGTACTAAATTTTGAAACATCATCAAGTATTGAATAAACAATCTCTCTGGGAGAAAGATTAGAAGTTTTTCTAATAATTTTTTCTAATCTTTTTTCGTCATAGAATTCATATTTATCATTTGCAGATTCTACAATGCCATCAGAATAAACAACTAAAATATCACCTTCAGCAAAGTTAATACTATCGGTTTCATATTTAGAATTAGGTGCTGGTCCTAATAATGGACCTGTTGGATAAAGATAAGTAAAAGAGTTTTTCTTTTTGCTATAAAATATTGGTGGATTTTGACCAGCATTAGCATAAAGAAATAAACCTTTTTTATCTGTAGATAATTCACCATAGAATAGAGAGACAAACTTATCATCGCTAAATATTTTATTTACAAGTTGATTTAATCTGAACATCATAGGAGATATTTTTATTTGAAAATTGCTTGCCATTCTTATTGCACCTGAAATATACATAGCTTCGGCTGCAGCAGCTAAACCTTTTGATGCAGCATCACCAACAACAATTCCAAGTCGTTCTTCATCATCACCAATTTTAAGATAATCATAAAAATCTCCTGCTACATTTTCTGCAGGAATTGTAACTCCAAAAATATCATAAAAATGAAATTTATACTCATGTTCTGGTAAAATACTTCTTTGAAGCTCTTTTGCTTTATCAATGTTTTCAATTAAATTTTTTCTTGATAAAGTTAAATAACGTTCTCTAAGTTTAGATGTTAAAACAGTTGCAATAATATTTAGAGTATAACGAAGATCATCTCCAATTTTATCGCTATTAATTGCAATTAAATATTCATAATATTTTTTACCATTAACATTAATCTTTTTCCCTACTCCTGAAGCTGAATAACGAAATATTCCTTTCGAGATTAATGTAGCATCTGTTTCATCTGCTAAAATTGTTCTTACAGACGTAATTTTATCGAATATTATATAATCTTTTATGTATAACTTATAATCTTTAGGAATTTTTTGAACTTTTCCTGTTTGAAATAACAATTTATATGCTTGAATTGAAGGTTCTAATTTCCATATTCTTCCACCAGATACATTAAATTGTTCTTTGCTTACAATTTGTTCAATAACATATTTCAATAATTCAGTATCATCATTAAAACTTCCTGATGCTATTGTATCCAATGTTTTGAATAATCTTTTTTGATCCATATCATTCAGAATAAAAGTTTATAATATTTTGCAAAACTCTTTTACATACTTCATTAAATTCATTAGACGAAAAAGAATTCATAATACTATTTAAGGAAGGTCTATAAACACCTTTTGAAACATAGCCCCCACCTTCAAAGACACCAATTTTATTTTTGTATTTTTCTTCTGGAGGTGTAGGTATTGGTGTGTCAGGTTGAATTAGATTTTTCCACTTAGAATTAAAATTCACAAGTGTAGTTAAATTTGGTTCCCATGGTTCAACATCAAGAGGATAGAATTCTTGATATGTGTTATCATTTCCATATTCATCACCTAAACCTGCAAGACCATGTCCAAATTCATGTATGAAAATTTGTTTAGAATGCTCATTATCTGATGCAGTAATGTTATAAAAATTATAAATTCCACCGCCACCATATTTAGATGTATTTACTAAAATAAAAATTTGTTCATATGGTGCATTCGCAGCAATATCTCTTACAGCAAATAAATCGGTTGTCATTAAATATCTTTCACTATCAAATGTATAAAAACTGGAATTCAAAATTGTTTGAACCCAAATACCTTTTCCTGGAATATCAACCCCACTTTGAGGTGAAGGAGCTTCTACACCCCATATATTTATTTTATTTTTATTTTCAGAAAATGGAGAGTATTCAAATAAGTAATCTACAAATCTTTTACAATCATTCTTAAATTTTTCCATTTCATTTAATGTATAACCTTCTGGAATAAAAACAATATCTAATTTTTTTGCTGGTTCTCCTGAGTAATACACTTTAAAGCTATTATAAGGTTTTTTCTTTTCTTGAATAATAAAATAACTGGCAGGATTTATGGTATATTCAAATTTTTTCTCGAAAATATTTCTTTTATTTCTTCGATGAATTTCCAGTCTAACATTTTTCTTTGGGAATGGTATTATTACAGAACCAGGAAATGTTCTCCAAGTATTTTTTGCTTCTTCTGTTGTTTGCCATTCCTGAAAAAGTGTAGAAAAGCCTCTTGAATAAATTAATTTATTTGTTTCTTCATCATAAACCTCAAGCATATAATTTCCATAATAAAAAGTATCAATCAAATTTTTTTTTGAACCAGCCCACAATTGTTCTTTTATAATTTTATCGAAAGAGATTATTTCTGTATCTTTATTTCCAGTATGGAAAAAATCAAATCTTATTGCTTCTTCTGTAAAAAATTCATCATAATTAATTTGACTAAATATTATTGATGTATAGAATAAAATAAAGAGAAATATTTTTTTCATAATGTACCAACAAATTTTTAGGGATTGATTTTTCTTGAACCTGGTTTAATAAGTGGAATTTTATTTTCTTTACAAAGAGGACATTCTTCAGGAAGATATGAAACAACATCAAGTTGTAAAGTACTAAATTGTGGTACACCAAAATTAACTTTATTATTACTTCTATCTACAATATATCCAACCCCAGCAACAATACCACCATTATTTCTTACTATTTCCATAACTTCAAAAACTGAACCACCTGTAGTAACTACATCCTCACAAATTAAATATCTCTTCCCTTCTTCAATTTGAAACCCTCTTCTTAAAGATAAAGACTTGTCTTCTCTTTCAGCAAATATAGATTTTTTATTGAGTTGTCTTGCAACTTCCTGTCCCACAACAATACCACCAATAGCTGGTGAAATTACAACATCGATATTAAAACTTCGAAAGTGATTTGCAATAAGTGAACATATAAATTCATTATATTCAGGATATTGAAGAACAAGTGCACATTGAAAATATTGATTACTATGTCTACCTGAAGTTAACAAAAAATGCCCATTTAAAAGGGCATTTGTTTTTAGAAAAATTTCAAGAATCTGGTTTTCTATCATTTTATAGTTGATTTATTTTATGAGCAAGATTAATATCTTTTTCAGTAATTCCACCTGCATCGTGAGTTGATAAAAAGATTTTAACATTGTTCCAGCCATAAAGATTTATATCAGGATGATGATCTAATTTTTCTGCTTCGATACCTACTTTTACTATAAATGCAATAGCATCAGAGAAATTTTTTAATTTCAATTCTTTCACAAGCTTATTATCAACTAATTGCCAATCTTTCAGCTCATTTAATTTTTCTGATAATTCATCTTTATTTAATAATTTCATAATATTTTCTTTTATTAGCTATCCTGTTCTTCTGGTTCAGCAGCTTTTTCAGGTACAAAATATAACTCATCAGAGTTCTTTTTGTGTTTAACTATAATTTTATCTCCTTCTTTAAAATGACCGAGCAATAATTCTTCAGCAAGTGGATCTTCAACATATTTTTGAATTGCACGTTTAAGAGGTCTTGCCCCAAACTTTGGATCGAAACCTTTCTCGGTCAAGAATTCAATAGCAGATTTATGTAATTCAATACTCATTTTATTTTCACTAAGATTCTTAATAAGGTCTTTCATTTCAATATTAATAATCTTCTTAATATCTTCTTTATCAAGATTACGGAATACAATTGCTTCATCAATTCTATTTAAGAACTCAGGATTGAAAAGTCGACGCATTGCATCTTCAACTGTATTTTTCAGACTTGTATATTGATCCGTTTCTGAAGCTGTGCCAAAACCAAAACCACCTGTAGTTTTAATATCTTTTGTACCAACATTGGATGTCATAATTATAATAGTATTTTTGAAATCGACACGTCTACCAAGGCTATCTGTTAAAATTCCATCATCAAGAACTTGCAGTAAGATATTAAATACATCTGGATGAGCTTTTTCAATCTCATCAAACAAAACGACAGAATAAGGTTTACGACGAACTCTTTCTGTTAATTGACCACCTTCATCATAACCAACATAACCTGGAGGAGCACCAACAAGACGAGAGACAGCAAATTTTTCCATATATTCACTCATATCAATACGTATCAATGCATCTTCGCTATCGAATAAATATCTTGCTAATTCTTTTGCCAGTTCAGTTTTACCAACACCTGTTGGTCCCAAAAATATGAATGTACCAATTGGTTTATTTGCTCTTTTGAGTCCAGCACGAGCACGACGAATAGCTTTGCAAAGTTTACTTACTGCTTCATCCTGACCAACTATTCTTTGTTTTAAAGCTTCTTCCATCTTCATTAATTTTTCAGATTCAGCCTGAACTACACGAGTAACAGGAATACCAGTCATCATCGATACAACTGTAGCAATATCATCTTCGGTTACATCATAAACCAAGTCTTGAGTTTTAGCTTCCCATTCACGTTTAGCTATTTCGAGATCAGATTGTAATTGTCGTTCTCTATCACGTAAACGAGCAGCTTCTTCATAATCCTGTTGCTTTACTACCTGCAATTTTAGTTGTTTTATTTTCTCAATTTCTTCTTCAAGTTTCAGTATTTCTTCTGATACAGTAAAATTACCCATATGCACACGAGCTCCAGCTTCATCAATAACATCGATAGCTTTATCTGGTAAGTATCTATCAGTTATATATCTTTCGCTTAATCGAACTGCAGCTTCTATTGCTTCTTTTGTATAGCGAACATGATGATGTTCTTCGTACTTAAATTTTATATTCTCAAGTATTTTAATTGTTTCTTCTGGACTTGGAGGATCAATCATTACTTTTTGAAATCTTCTATCTAAAGCACCATCAGTTTCGATATATTTACGATATTCATCAAGTGTTGTAGCTCCAATGCATTGAATATCACCACGAGCTAATGCAGGTTTGAACATATTAGATGCATCTAAAGAACCAGATGCACCGCCAGCTCCAACAATTGTGTGTAATTCATCTATGAATAAAATAACATCATCTGCTTTTTCCAGTTCATTCATTAATGCTTTCATTCTCTCTTCGAATTGACCACGATATTTTGTACCTGCTACTAAACCTGCTAAATCTAATGTAACAACTCTTTTATCTTGAAGAATTCTTGGTACTTTTCTTTGAACTATTTTTAGTGCTAAACCTTCTGCAATTGCTGTTTTACCAACACCTGGTTCTCCAATCAAAACAGGATTATTTTTCTTCCTTCTACTTAAAACCTGAGCTACTCTTTCAATTTCTTTTTCTCGACCAATTACTGGATCTAACTTTCCTTCAAGAGCTAATTTTGTTAAATCCCTGCCAAAATTATCAAGCACAGGAGTCTTGGTTTTTTCCACTTTTTTTGCTGTAAATGGTTGAGGTGATGAACTAAATTTGCTGGATTCTCTACTCTGTAATATGTTATTCAATTCAGCTCTAACATTATCATAAGTTACATTGAATTGATGAAGTATTTGTGTGGCAATATTATCTTCATCTCTTAGAATTGATAATAATATATGTTCTGTTCCAATAACATCGGATTTATAAATCTTTGATTCAATTTGAGTAATTTTAAGTACTTTTTCTGCCTGTTTTGTTAATGGAATATTTCCTATTGTTAAAGTTCCACCCGAAGTTCTTACTGTATCTTCAATTGCCTTTTTTAATTTAACAAGGTCTACATCAAGATTTCTTAGAATCTTGACTGCTATTCCCTGACCTTCTCGGATAATACCCAAGAGAAGATGTTCTGTTCCAATATAATCGTGACCTAAGCGAAGAGCTTCTTCTCTGCTCAATCTAATAACTTCTTGTACTCTTTCTGAGAAATTGCCTTCCATTTTTCATCCTTTTTCAAATTCTTTCAATTAAACAGAAAATCTATATAATTAGTTTCTTAAATATAAACAGAGAAAACTCACATATCAAGGTAATGAAGATTTAGTATATTTTTCGTTCAGGAAATTATAACTTTGTTTCATTCAGTAAGTCAAAGGATTTTATTTAAAATCTATATTGTAACAATTTTTTCTTTCCAGATCTATTTTACAATTCAAAAGGTTATACTAACTAAATTATATAACTAAAAAAATTAACCTACAATTTTTAGTAAATGTCATAATTAATTAATATTTTGGTAACAAGTTTATAAAATGGAGTTAAAATGGAAGCACTTACTGGCATTTCAATTTTAATAATAATTGCTGGAATAATTTTTTTATTTCTGTTTTTATATTTTGTGCCAATTGGATTATTTATCACAGCATATTTTTCTGGTGTAAAAGTAAGGATATTCAGAGATTTAATTGGAATGCGATTGCGAAAAGTTTCGCCACAAGTAATAGTTCGTAACTTAATTTCTGCAACTAAAGCTGGTATTGATTTAAATATTTCTCTTCTTGAAGCTCATTACTTAGCTGGTGGAAATGTAACAAATGTTGTAAATGCATTAATCTCGGCAAACAAAGCAAATTTAGATTTAGGATTTGAAAAAGCAGCTGCAATTGACCTTGCTGGTAGAGATGTTTTAGAAGCTGTAAAAATGTCTGTCAATCCAAAAGTAATAGAAACCCCAATGGTCTCTGCTGTTGCTAAAGATGGAATTCAGTTAAAAGCAATCGCAAGAATTACAGTTAGAACTAATCTCGAAAGATTAGTTGGAGGTGCTGGTGAAGCAACTATACTTGCAAGAGTTGGAGAAGGAATTGTATCAACTATAGGCTCAAGTAATTCTCATAAGGATGTACTTGAAAATCCAGATAGCATTTCTAAAGTTGTACTTTCAAAAGGACTTGATGCAGGAACAGCATTTGAAATTCTTTCAATTGATATTGCAGATGTTGATGTAGGAACTAATATTGGTGCAATTTTACAGGCTGATCAGGCAGAAGCAGATTTAAAGGTTGCTCGTGCAAAAGCTGAAGAAAGAAGAGCTGCAGCTGTAGCATTAGAACAGGAAATGAATGCCGAAGTAGCTCGAATGCGTGCTAAGGTAGTTGAAGCAGAAGCTGAAATCCCTAAAGCAATTGCCGAAGCATTTCGTAATGGTAATCTTGGTGTGATGGATTACTATCATCTTAAAAATATTCAGGCAGATACAGAAATGAGAAGTGCTATTGCAAAACCAGAAGAAAAGAAAAAAGATAATCAATGATGGATAATATAATTGAATTAATAATAACATTTTTTGTCATCTATTCTATTCTTAATATGATTATTGCAGGTAAAAAGCAGCAAAAAAGAAGAACTAATATTCCAGATGAAAAAGAATATCAAGATTTTCCATCAACTTCTAATACAAAAAGATCATCTTCAAAATATGATACGTCTATATCAATTGAAGATTTATTTGGTTTAAAACTTCCCGAACCAGAAGATCAATATTCTCAAAATAAAAATGAAGAATATATTTCTCTTGAAAGTACTACAAGCTGGAATCCAGAAAAAGAATTCGAAGAAAAGATAAAACAAAAAGAAGCATTAGAAAAAAGAACTATTGAAAAAAATATCCCTGTAATTGATTATGACAAAACTCCATCTTATGAAATTGCTCCAGTAAAAAGAGTTGAGATACAAAATATTAAAGCTTATGAACAAGAAAGATTCATCAACAATAGATTAAATGAAATCAAAATCAAATTAAAAAATCCAACAACACTAAAAGAATTATTTATTGTCTCAGAAATTTTGAATAAACCAATTTCACTCCGTAAATAATGACAAAAAAATTCGTTATTAAAAAAGTAGATCAAATTCAGCACAAACCAGAATTTGACGAATCAAGATTTAAAATAAATTACAGAGAAGCATTAAATGCATCTCAATATGAAGCTGTATGCTCAACTGAAGGGAATTATCTTGTAATTGCTGGTGCTGGTAGTGGTAAAACAAGAACGCTTGTTTATCGTGTAGCCAGATTAACAGAAATGGGATATGATCCATCATCTATTCTCCTTTTAACATTTACTCGTAAAGCAGCAAAAGAAATGATGGATAGAGCAGCTATACTTCTTGATAATAGATGCTCAAAAATAAATGGAGGCACTTTTCATTCATTTGCAAATCTTACACTTCGTAAATATGCAAAAGCAGTTGGATTAGATAGTGGTTTTACTATTCTTGATCAGACCGATAGTGAAGATGTTATAAATCTGATTCGTGGACAATTAAACTTATCTCAGCACAAAAAAAGATTTCCCAATAAACAAACAATTTTCAAAGTTCTGAGTCTGAGTGTTAATACCACACGTCCTATAGAAGAAATAATTCAGGAAGAATATCCACACTTTATTGAATACACAGATAAATTTTTAGAAATAAAAAAAATTTATGAATCATACAAAAGGCAAAATCATCTATTGGATTATGATGACCTATTAGTTTATTTGCGTAACTTTTTATTTGATTTAAGTCCAGCAGCAAAATCATTTTTAAATACAATAAAATTTGTAATGGTAGATGAGTATCAGGATACAAATAAATTGCAGGCACAAATAATTCAGGGATTAGGACAAATTAATCAAAACATAATGGTAGTAGGTGATGATTCTCAATCAATATATGCTTTTAGAGGTGCAGATTTTAAGAACATTATGGAATTTCCAAAGTTATTTAAAAATGTAAAAATTATTAAGCTGGAAGAAAATTATAGAAGTACACAAGAAATTCTAAACTTTGCTAATTACATTATTGAAAACGCTATAGAAAAATATCCTAAACATCTTTACAGTAGAAAAGTCGGTGGAGAACTTCCTGGGATTGTAAGTGCTGCTAATGAAAATATGCAATCAAGATTTATTGTTGAAAAAATCTTAGAATTACGTGAAGAAGGAATACCATTAAAAGAAATAGCTGTACTTTTTAGATCATCATTTCATTCTTTTGATTTAGAAATTGAACTCAACAAAGCAAATATTCCCTATGTTAAATTTGGTGGAATGAAATTCATAGAAGCAGCACATGTAAAAGATTTACTTTCATTCCTTAGAATTGCTGCCAATCCATTAGACTTTGTTAGCTGGTATCGTGTGTTACTACTTCATGAAGGGATAGGACCAAAGAAAGCACAACAAATTATGGATGAAATTGCAAAAGAAAAGTTATCAATTAAAAAAGAACCAGAGAGTACAATAAGTAAAAAGTATAGCGATAAAATTTATAATCTTTTTTCCTTACTTCACGAAATTCATACAAAAAATCAATTACCAGCAGATAAAGCAGAATTAGCATTAAAATATTATGAACCTTTATTCATCGATAAATATGATGATTGGAATAAAAGGAAAAAAGATCTCGACATTTTCATAAACATCGCAGAAAACTATCGTAGTCTTGATAGTTTCTTAGCAGATATGGCATTAGAACCACCACAGGATACTGTTATCGATGTTGAAGCTACAGATAAAGAAAAAGAATTCGTAACCTTATCAACTATTCACTCGGCTAAAGGTTTAGAATGGCACACAGTTTTCATTATTCATGCTATCGATGGATTTTTTCCTTCAAGCCAATCTTTTGAAAAATTAGAAACTCTGGAAGAAGAAAGAAGATTAATGTATGTGGCTGCAACAAGAGCTAAACAAAATTTATATGTCTGTTATCCAATGAATATTTTCGATAGATATAATGGAACAACTTACTCTAAACCATCAAGATTCATAGAAGGTATAACTGACGATAAAGCAGATTACTGGTTAATTGAAGAAGAATAAAACACAAATCGATTACTTTTGATAAACTTCTCAAATATTAAATAGCTAATCAAGAATTGGATAATATACTTTTTTATATTTCGTAGTAAAAATTAAGGAGTTATTTTGGAAAACATTCGAGTTAGATTTGCACCAAGTCCAACTGGCTACTTACATGTAGGTGGACTTAGAACAGCACTTTATAATTATTTATTTGCAAGAAAAAATAATGGAAAATTTATTTTAAGAATAGAAGATACAGATAGAAGTCGTTATGTAGAAGGAGCAGTAGAAAATTTGATAGCTTCTTTAAAATGGTGTGGACTCGATTATGATGAAGGACCAGATATTGGTGGAGATTATGGACCATACATGCAATCTCAAAGATTAGATATTTATAAACAACATGCTGAAGAACTTATAAAAAAAGGTCATGCTTATTATTGCTTTTGTTCACCAGAAAGATTAGCAGCATTAAGAGAAGAACAATCAAGACTAAAAGTTCCACAAATAAAATACGATAAACATTGCTTAAAACTTTCACCACAAGAAGTTCAAAATAAAATTGAAAATGGTGAACCATATGTAATTCGATTAAATGTTCCAGCAAATCAAACCGTAAGATTTTATGATATAATTAGAGGAGATGTTGAATTTGACACAAACATTATTGATGATCAGATACTTATTAAAAGTGATGGATATCCCACTTATCATCTTGCAAATGTTGTTGACGATCATCTTATGAAAATTTCTCATGTAATTCGAGGTGAAGAATGGTTATCATCAACTCCAAAACATGTTTTGCTATATGATTATTTTGGATGGGAAAAACCACAATTTGCTCATCTTCCCCTTTTGCTTAATCCAGATAGATCAAAATTAAGCAAACGTCAGGGAGATGTTGCAGTTGAAGAATACAGAGCTAAAGGTTATCTAAAAGAAGCTTTAATAAACTTTGTTGCTCTTCTTGGCTGGAATGCTGGCGACGATAGAGAATTTTATTATTTGAATGAATTAATAGAAAAGTTCTCACTCGAAGGTGTAAATAAATCGGGAGCAGTTTTTGACTTAAATAAATTAATCTGGTTAAATGGAGAGCATATTAGAAAGAAAACTGTTGATGAATTATTACCATTATTAAAAGATGAACTGAAAAAATCAAAGTATGCATCAAATAACTTTTCGGATGAGTACTTAAAACTTGTTATATCTGCAATGCAAGAACGAATTGATTTTGTTCATGAAATAATTACAAAAAGTTATTATTTCTTCGAAAGACCAACCAGTTACGAAGAAAAAGCAATCCAGAAGAACTGGAAGCCAGAAACAACAGAACATCTTAAATTACTAATTGAAACATTTGAAAAGCTTAATAATCCCACAAAAGAAGATTATGAAAATGCATTAAATTCTGTTGCTGAAAAATTGCAGATTAACAAAGGTAAGTTAATACATCCATTAAGACTTGCTCTATCTGGAACAAGTGCTGGACCAGGTATATTCGATTTGCTTTATATTCTTGGAAAAGAAGAAGTAATCATTAGAATTAAAAATGCAATTCAAAGTCTGGCTTAAATTTAAATTAATAATAAAATATTTTACACATTAAAGAATTCATAAAGTGCAAAATAGTTACTGATTGTCATTCTTGAGATAAAATTTTCAAATTATATAGTTAACTTGAAGACTTTGCAGCAATTTTTGCCCATGTATCCTTCAACGTTACTGTTCTATTAAATACTAATTTTCCATCTTTAGAATATTTTGGATCGACACAAAAATAGCCTAATCTCTCGAATTGAAATTTATCCAATGGTTTTGCATTCTGTAAAAATGGTTCAAGCTTTGCATTTGGAATTATTTCAAGAGAATTTGGATTAATATAATCCAGCCAATTATCCAGTTCACCAGGATTTTCAACATTAAATAAACGATCGTAAAGACGAACTTCGGCATCGAAGCAATGTTTTGCAGAAACCCAGTGAATTACACCTTTCACCTTTTTGTTACTTGTTCCTGTTCCACTTTTTGTTTCAGGATCATAAGTGCATCGTAATTCCACAATTTCACCTTTTTCATTTTTAATTACTTCTTCACACTTAATTATATATGCATATCTTAATCTAACTTCACCACCAGGCATTAAACGATGATAACCTTTAGGTGGATTTTCCATAAAGTCAGTTGATTCAATATATATTTCGTTTGAGAAAGGAATTTTTCTTGTACCAGCATCAGGATTTTCTGGATTATTTATAGCATCTAAAAGTTCTTCTCCATTATAATTTGTAATAACTACCTTAAGAGGATTTAAAACTGCCATAGCTCTTTGTGCTGTTTTATTTAAATCTTCTCTTATAGCATATTCAAGCAAACTTACATCGGTTAATGCATCTCTCTTGGCAACTCCAATCATTTCAGTAAATTTCCAGATTGCTTCAGGAGTATATCCTCTTCTTCGAAGTCCAGATATAGTTGGCATTCTTGGATCATCCCAGCCATCTACTATCCCTTTTTGAACGAGTTCGAGTAATTTTCTTTTACTCATTACAGTATAACTTAGGTTTAATCGAGCAAATTCAATTTGCTGAGGATGATAAATTCCAAGTTCGTCTAAAAACCAATCATAAAGTGGTCTATGATTTTCGAACTCGAGTGTGCAAATAGAATGAGTTATTCCTTCAATTGAATCTTCGAGACCATGAGCCCAATCATAAGTTGGATAAATACACCATTTATCACCCTGTCGATGATGTCTCTGGTGAATAATTCGATACATTACTGGATCTCTCATATTCAGGTTTGGAGATGACATATCAATTTTGGCTCTTAATGTTTTAGAACCATCCGGAAATTCTCCCTTTCTCATTCTTTCAAATAAATCTAAATTTTCTTCTATACTTCGATTACGATATGGGCTTTCAATGCCTGGTTCAGTTAATGTTCCTCTTGTAGCTCTTATTTCTTCTGCACTTAAATCGCAAACATATGCTTTCCCTTTTTTAATTAATTCAATTGCCCATTGATACATTTGTTCAAAATAATCTGATGCAAAAAATAATCTATCTTCAAAATCTGCCCCAAGCCATTTTACATCTTCAATAATTGAATTAACATATTCAGTATCTTCTTTTTCTGGATTGGTATCATCAAATCTAAGATTAAACTTACCACCATAATATTTAGCAATTCCATAATTAAGACAAATCGCTTTTGCATGGCCAATATGAAGATAACCATTTGGTTCAGGAGGAAATCTTGTATGAACTCTACCACCCCATCTATTATTTTTTATGTCTTCATCAATGATTTCATAAATGAAATTTTTGGGCTTTTTATCTACAGGCTTGTCGTTAATATTATTTTTATTATCCATATTTACCTTAAAATTATATTCAATACTTACAAAATTAAACAAATATTAAAAGGTGCTCAAATTATCTACGATAAAATAAGAAATTAAGTTTCATTCTCCCTAAAAATTACATTCATGTTTTTTTAAATTGAATGTGGCTGCTTTATAATTCATTCTTGATAATAACTTACCTCAAAATGATTAAACTAAATAATTTTTAATACGATAATTAATATGTAGAAATCTAAAAAATCTTATTAAATTATGACGAGCTACTTAAATGAAAAATAAAATACTTAAAAAATTAGTATTCATTTCCCCAATATTAATATTACTGTCTATTTCTATTACATTTGTTACCTATTTCATATTAAAGAACAATAATTATGCCTCAGGAAATAATATTTTTAATAATTCAATCTTTGGCTGGAGTATAATTATTAGTTTAATAATATCCTTAATTTTTTCATTACAATATTATATAGGAATTGAAAGACCACTAAATAAAGTTAAATCTTTCATAAAAAAAATAGCAGAAAATGATGCAGCATATTTATCCACTGCTCTTACTGAATTATCCCATGGAAATTTAACAGCCGAAATTCATGTGAATTCAAATTCATCACTTAAGACTTTTGCAATTGGTGAAGTAAAAGAAATAATAGATGATCTAAATTCAATAGCTTCTAATCTTTATGAAGCCAGCAAGGAATTTAATACGGCAACAGATGTACCCTGCAAAAGGCTTTTCTATGTTGGTGCAGATTCCTATCTGGAAGGAAAAAAATGCGGCGAAGCAATGGCAGAAGCATTGAAAGGAAAAGGAAAAGTAGCAATCATAATTGAAAGATTGGGAGTTATTGGACAGGAATTGAGAAGAAAAGGTTTTCAAAATTATTTAAAAGAAAATGCTCCACAAATTTCAGTAGTAGATATTGTAGAAGGTTACAATAATCCAGAATTATATTTAGAAAAAACTAAATGGTTGTTAAATAAGTATCCAGATTTATCAGGTATTTATATTACACACGATGGTGGTGGTTTTTCAAAAACAATAAAAGAACTGAAATTGAAGGATAAATTAAAAATTGTTTGTCACGATATGAGTAATAGAACAATGCAGCTAATTTCAAGCGGAGAAATTTATGCTACTTTATCACAGGATGAATTTGCACAGGGTTATAATCCAGTTATTCATTTATTTAATCATATAGTAGCTAACTGGGAGCCACCTAATCCTCGATTGTTAACAGAACTTCAACTAATTACAAAAGAAAATTTCCATAAATACTGGCATCCTGATAAAGGAACTATTGAAAATGAAGAGAAAATTTTAAAAAGACCAAAACCAGAAAAGAAATCAAATAGATTAATTAAGATTGCAGTTCTTGGAAGAGAAGGTTCAGATTTCTGGGTTTCCTTTAAAAAAGGCGTAGAAACTGCATCAAACATTTTAAGAAGATACAATGCTCAAGTAGATTGGATTATACCACCAGGTTCTCATACAAAAGATAAATTTAATGTTAGTGCAGAAATTTATGGTACAGCAATAGAAGATTGCATTAATCAAAAATACGATGCTATATGTACCGGGATTTATGATAAAAATTTAGTCTCATACATAAATAAAGCTGTTGAAACAGGTATTCCTGTTGCAACTTTCAATAGTGAACCAATAAGTCTTCGCGGATTATTAAAAACTCTATCAGAAAGAACTATTAAGTTAACCGAATTTAGCAATAACCTTTCAAAAGTTGCAAAAAATACAATTGACATTACAAATAATAATGTTGAATCTATTCAAAACATGGTTAATAGTTTAAATGAAGAAGCAACATCTGTGAATACTGCCAATTCTAACATAGAACAAATTTCAGTAACAATTAATAATATTGCTCAGGATTCACATGAACAAAAGTTAGCTTCAGAACATGTATCAGTATCAGTAAATGAAATAGCAAAAGCAATTGATTTAGCTAATTCAATTGTTTCTTCAATTGTAAAATCATCTGAAGAATCGATTAATGTTGCAAAACAAGGTGAAAATTCTGTAATGAAAACTGTTGAACAGATGAAAGTAATCGAAAAGACTATTCAGGATTTTGCAACAACTATAGAAGAGATGTTAAAACAATCAAGACAAATAGAAGAAATAATTCAAACCATAGAATCAATAGCAGATCAAACTAACCTGCTGGCATTAAATGCAGCGATAGAAGCAGCACGTGCAGGAGAACACGGTCGTGGTTTTGCAGTAGTTGCCGACGAAGTTAGAATTTTAGCAGAAAAATCTGCTGATGCTACTAAACAAACTTCAAACATTATTTCTAAAGTACAACAAAATATTTCCAATGCTAGTAATTCAATAAAAACTATTGTTAATAATGTTGATTATGGAACAAGTTTAGCAAACGAATCTGGAATATCAATTAAAAAACTTCTTGATTCTTACTTTAATATGAATAAACAAATAGAAAGTATGGTAAAAGCAAATAATACAATTTCTGAAATAATGAAGAGTTTGCTCGAATCGTCAGATAAAATTTCATCAGTCATTCAACAAAATATGAGTGCTACAGAAGAGTGCAGTCACAGTGTAAAACACACAGTTGAGATGATAAACAATATTTCAGCTATAAGTCAATTAAATGCAAATATGATAAATGAAATTGCCAATAAAACAATTAATGCTAAAACTGAAGCTGAAGAATTAGGTAAAGTAGCTTCTAATTTATTAGAAATGGCACACGAGTTACAAGCTGCAACCGCACAGTTCAAAATAGATTGATGAAATTAAAATTCTGCTCCAACAAATTTTAATCTATTTACTGCTCTTTGCATTGATAACTCTGCCCTTCTAATATCAATCTTATCTCTATCTTTTGAAGATAATCTTTCTTTTGCACGGGATAGTGACCTTCTTGCTCTTTCTACATCTATTTCTTCTCTTCTCTCAATACTGTCTGCTAATATCAATATTTTGTTTTTAAGCACCTCAACACTACCGCCTCCTGTTGTAAACTCAGTAATATTATCATTAATATCCACTACTTTAATTCTTCCTATTTCAAATGTACTGAGCAATGGTGCATGATTAAATAATATCTGAAAATTTCCAAGTGTACCTGGAACAGTTACTGATTTAACTTTACCACTATATGCAATTTTAGAAGGTGTAATTATTTCTAAATTAAGTTCTTTTTTCATTTCTGTAATCTTTTAGCTTTTTCTACTGCTTCTTCAATTGTTCCTACATACATAAATGCCTGTTCTGGCAAATCATCATGTTTACCTTCAAGAATTTCTTTAAAGCTTCTAATTGTATCTTCAAGTTTAACATATTTACCAGGAATTCCAGTAAATTGTTCAGCAACATGGAATGGTTGACTTAAAAATCTCTGAATTCTTCTGGCTCTTCTAACAATAATTTTATCTTCTTCTGAAAGTTCATCCATACCTAAAATATTAATAATATCCTGTAAATCTTTATAAGCCTGTAATATTTCTTTAACCTGTTTAGCAACATTATAATGTTCCCATCCAACAATATCAGGTTGTAAAATTCTTGAAGTTGAATCAAGTGGATCAACAGCAGGATAAATTCCCAATTCCGAAATCTGACGACTTAAAACTGTTGTAGCATCAAGATGTGAGAATGCAGTTGCTGGGGCAGGGTCTGTTAAATCATCAGCAGGAACATAAATAGCCTGAACTGATGTAATAGAACCTTTATCTGTTGAAGTAATTCTTTCCTGCAATTCACCCATTTCAGTTGCAAGGTTTGGTTGATATCCTACAGCTGATGGCATTCTTCCTAATAAAGCAGAAACTTCTGAACCAGCCTGAGTAAAACGGAAGATATTATCTATAAATAATAACACATCTCTTCCCTCTTCATCTCTGAAATATTCAGCAATAGTCAATCCAGTTAAACCCACTCTCAAACGAGCACCAGGAGGTTCATTCATTTGCCCAAACACTAATGCTGTTTTAGATAAAACTCCGGATTCTTTCATTTCAAGCCAGAGATCATTTCCTTCTCTGGTTCTTTCACCTACACCAGCAAAAACTGAATAACCTCCATGTTGTTTAGCAATATTATGAATCAATTCTTGAATAATAACTGTTTTACCAACGCCTGCTCCACCGAATAAACCTGTTTTCCCACCTTTTGTATATGGTTCTAATAAATCTATAACTTTTATGCCGGTTTCAAACATTTCTTGTTTTGTAGAAAGATTATTGAATTTGGGAGCATGACGATGAATTGCATATCTTTTCTTTGCTTTTATTTCACCAAGTCCATCAATACCTTCCCCAATTACATTTATTAATCTTCCTAAAGTTTCGGGACCTACAGGAACAGTAATTGGTCCACCTGTGTCATAAGCTTTCATACCACGAACTAAACCATCGGTTGTATCCATAGCCACAGTTCTAACACGATTTTCTCCTAAGTGTTGTTGAACTTCAACTACTAATTCTTCTTCTTTTCCTTCTAAATTAACTCTTGGAATTTTGATAGCATTATAAATATTTGGTAAGTAACCGTCTTGAAAGTCGATATCAACGACGGGTCCAATTACTTGAACAATTACACCTTCATTAGATGCCATTTTTTTCCCTTATTTATCATAAATTAATATACAAAGTTATCAAAGATGTTAATGATTTCCAATATAGTAAATAACATTTATGTTATAATTATTATTGAATTTAATAAAACCCATATCAAATCATTTAATAAAAAGTCAAGTGCGTATAGAGATAATCCTTCAGAAATAAACATAAAAAAATTCATAAGTTTAAGAGTTTACATGAAGTTTCTCTGCTAATTCACAACCTTTCATTAGAGCTTCTTTGTTTAGTGGTAATAGATGATGATATCTTTCTGGTAAAACTTTTTTAAGTGCTTCAAATGCAGTTTCAATTGATATGACTGGCTTCTTTTTAAGATAAGCTCCAAGAATAATCATATTCATAACTCGAGTATTTTTAAGTTTGGCTGCTTCGTTAGCTGCTTCAATAGGTAATATTTCTACATCTACTCGAGTTGGTGGATTTAATATTGTACTGGATTCATAAATAATTAAACCATTAGGTTTAACTGCGGATTGAAATTTATCGAGTGAAGGTTGGTTAAGTGCAATTAATGTATCACATTTACTTATAATTGGTGAACTAATTTTTGAATCGCTAATTATTGTTATACAATTTGCAGTTCCTCCGCGCATTTCTGGACCATATGAAGGCATCCAGCTTACTTCTTTACCTTCGATTACACCACCATAACATAATATCTGACCAAGCGATAAAACTCCCTGTCCACCAAATCCAGCAATAATAATTTCTTCAGTCATAATTTCCTCTTATTCTGTTTTAGAAAGATTAGGGACTTTTAAATCTCCTAATGGATAGAAAGGAAGCATATTTTCTTCAAGCCATTTATTGGATTCTACAGGTGTCATTTTCCAGTTCGAAGGGCAATTAGAAACAATTTCGATGAAGCACAAACCTTTTTTATGCTCAAGATATTTAAAGCCATTCAGTATAGCTTTTTTAGCACGACGAACATTATTTGGAGTATTTACAGCAACTCGTGTACAATAATAGACTCCCGGTAATTGTGCAACTAATTCAGTTATTTTAAGAGGATTTCCCATCACAGATACATCTCTACCAAAAGGAGTTGTAGTAGATTTCATGCCAATCAAAGTAGTAGGAGCCATTTGACCACCAGTCATTCCATAAATACCATTGTTAATAAAAATAACTAAAATATTTTCGCCTCTATTACAAGTGTGAATTGTTTCACCTGTTCCAATTGCTGCTAAATCACCATCACCTTGATAAGTAAATACATATTTATCTGGGAGCATTCTTTTAATTCCAGTTGCAACTGCTGTAGCTCTTCCATGAGCTGCTTCAACCATGTCAATATCAAGATAGTTATAAGCAAAAACAGCACATCCTACTGGAGCCACACCAATTGTTTTATCCTGAATACCTAATTCGTCAATAACTTCTGCAATTAACTTATGAGCTACACCATGTCCACAACCTGGACAATAGTGCATTGGAATATCAATTAAAGTTTTAGGTCTCTCATAAACAAGGTATTCTTTCAAACAAATATTTTCTTCTTCTTTATGCTCACTTTGTTTTTCTTCGGCAGTTAAAATTTGATTACTCATAATTTTTCTCCTACTAAAATATCTTCTAATTTTTGAAGAATTTCTTCTGGTGAAGGGACAATTCCACCCATTCTACCATAAAATTCAACTGGAATTTTTCCATTTACTGCAAGACGAACATCTTCCAGCATCTGACCAGCATTCATTTCTACAACTAAGAAATTTTTTACTTTATCAGCTATATTATTCAATTGTTGATATGGAAATGGGAATAAAGTTATTGGTCTAAATACTCCCACTTTAATTCCCTTTTGACGTGCTAATTCTGCAGCCTTTGAACAAATTCTTGCAACAAGTCCAAATGCAACAAGTACAATTTCTGCATCTTCACAATTTAGAATTTCATATCGAACTTCATTTTTTTCAATTTGTTTATATTTTTCCTGTAAATGTAAATTAATTTCTTCCATTTTATCTGGTTCAATATGAAGAGACGTAATAATATTATGTTCTCTATCTAAAGGTTTTCCAACTGTTGCCCATGGTTCAATTTCAGTTTTACGAGGTATAGGTTCGAATAATTCTACTTTTTCCATCATTTGTCCCAATGCACCATCTGTAAGAATCATAACTGGATTTCGATATTTAAATGCAAGATCAAAACTTAGAGGGACAAAATCTGCCATTTCCTGAACTGTAGATGGTGCCAGTACAATTAATTTATAATCACCATGTCCACCTCCTTTAACAGCTTGAAAATAATCTCCCTGTGAAGGTTGAATGGTTCCCAATCCAGGTCCACCTCTAACAACATTAACAATTAAACATGGAAGTTCTGCACATGCAATATAAGATATTCCTTCCTGCATTAAACTTATTCCTGGAGAAGATGATGAAGTCATAACTTTTTTACCTGTGCATGCAGCACCATAAACCATATTAATTGCAGCAACTTCACTTTCTGCTTGTAAAACAACCATACCTGTTCTTGCATAAGCTTCTCTTGCTAAATATTCCAATATTTCTGATTGTGGAGTTATTGGATAACCAAAATATCCATCACAACCAGCTCTTATAACTGCTTCGGCAAGAGCTTCATTCCCTTTCATTAAAGTTATTTCTTTTTTCATGACCGCACCATAACTGTTATATCACTTGATACATTTGAAATTGTTGCTATTTGTTCTTTCTTTTTATCAGTTTTGCGATAAACTGTAATTATACCTTCTGGACAAACCAGTGCACAGTTTACACAACCAGTACAATTATCCTCTACTTTAACTACATAATGATAACCTTTTAAATTAAGTTTTTTTGATAGCCCAAGAGTATTTTGAGGACATGCAACAACGCATAACTCACAGCCTTTACATTTTTCGATATCAATTATGATATCGCCTTTAACTTTTGCCATAAACACCTCAAAATTATTTAAAATAAAAAAAGGTTATAGTTTGACTATAACCTTTCTTCTTCTAATAAAAATTTATTAGTAATATTTCAACAAAAATTAGATTCATTTTAATTTACCATAAAAGAGCTAAACAGAATAAAAACTACGTGCCAGAATAAAATGAACTTTAGTTTAATTATTCATAACAAAAATAATAATTATTATTCAAAAACAAAGGGATGAATTTTAAACTTAATGTTTAGTAAATAATTATCTGATTTTATTTTTCATAAGTGAGAAATAATTTTTTTTGATTGAGAATCAAATATACTGGTTTGTTTATAACGAAGCATGTTTATCTGCATGATATGAACTTCTTACAAGAGGTGAAGATTCTATAGCTTTAAATCCTAATTTTAAACCATATTCCTTATAAAATTGAAATTCTTCTAATGTAACATAACGATGTACAGGCAGGTGATTTTTAGTAGGTTGTAAATATTGTCCAATCGTAACTATATCACATCCATGATTATACAAATCATGTAAAAGTTCTATTACTTCTTCTTTTGTTTCTCCAATTCCAACCATAATTCCACTTTTAGTTTTAAGTCCTTTTTCTTTAAACCATTTAATTACGTTCAAACTTCTTTCGTATTTTGCTTGAGGTCTTACTACATGATATAATCTTTTTACAGTTTCAAGATTATGATTAAGAATGTCAGGTTTGTTTTGCATAATTATGTTAAATGCATGCTCTTCACCTTTAAAATCAGGAATTAATAATTCAATTGTTGTCTCAGGCATTTTTTGGCGAATTAATCTAACTGTTTCAGAAAAAATTGAAGCTCCACCATCATATAATTCATCTCGATTAACTGAAGTAATAACAACATGATTTAATTTTAATACTTCAACAGATTCTGCTACTCTTCGAGGTTCATCTAAATCCACTTTATTTGGAATTCCTAATTTAACATTGCAAAATCCACAACTTCTTGTACATGTATCACCTAATATCATAAAAGTTGCTGTTCTTCTATTCCAGCATTCAGCTATATTTGGACATTTTGCTTCTTCACAAACTGTATTCAATTTTGATTTACGCATCAATTCATAAACATCTTTATAATTTTTCCCGCTCGGTAAACGAACTTTCAACCACTCAGGTCTTTTTCCCAACTGAATATTTTTTTCTACTTCTTTTTTGAAAGCTAATTGATGTTGATTAATCTTCATAATTGTTTATCTTGATTTATAAATAAAATATTGAAATCGCTTATAATACTTTTACAAAAATAAATTAATTTATTCTATATATCTTCAAAATTTTCTAAATAATTTTTTATGAATGAAAGAAATTTACCGCCAAGCATTCCATCAATTAATCGATGATCGTGACTCAACGATAAATACATCATTGATCTTATTGCAATACTATCGACACCATTGTTTTCAATAACAACTGGTTTCTTCGTTACACTACCAACTCCAAGAATTCCAACTTCTGGTTGATTAATTATTGGAGTTCCAATCAAAGTACCAAATACTCCATAATTAGTAATAGTAAATGTTCCATTGGTAATATCATCCAGTAACAATTTTTTTGTTCTTGCTTTATTACTTAAGTCTGCAATAGCTTTTGCAAGTCCAATAATATTCATTTCATCTGCATTTTTTATATTAGGAACAATCAGACCATCTGGTTCAATTGCTACTGCTATTCCAAGATTTATAAATTTTTTAAAAATAATTTTATCTTCTTCAATTGTTGCATTCATTAATGGATATTCTTTTAATGCTTTGATTGCTGCATATGCGATAAATGGAAGATAAGTTAATTTAATACCATTCTTTGCATAATGTTCTTTGTTGTTATTTATAAAATTGTAAATTCTTGTTACATCAACTTCGATAATGGAAGTAACATGAACAGAAGTATCTCTGCTTTTAATCATGTTATGAATAATTCTTTCACGAATATGATCTACAGGAATAACTTCAACTCTTGACGAAGGTGAAGATTCAAAAGTAGTTTTTCGTTCTATCTTTTCTGCTGGCATTTCTTTAATTGACTTTTTCTTTTCGATATAATCAAGAAGATCTTTTTTAGTAACCCTGCCTTTGATTCCGGTTCCAGTAATCTTATCCAGTTCTTCTAATGAAATATCTTCTTGACGAGCAATATTTAAAACTGCTGGTGAATAAAAACGAATTGATTGCTTATTATCATCTGTAATTAAATCATTCACATTTTCTTTTTCCTGTTCGACCATCTCTTCTATTATTTCTGAATTTATATTTTCTTCGCTATCAATTATAGCTACAACTGTTCCTACTTTAGCAACTTCGTTTTCTTTTACTCTAATTTCAACTAAAGTTCCATCGCATGGCGAAGGAATTTCTGTATCAACCTTATCTGTTGTAATTTCATAAATAATCTCATCTTTTTTGACTTTATCACCTACTTTCTTATGCCATTTAATTATTGTTCCTTCTGTAATGGATTCCCCCATTTGAGGCATTATAATTTCTGTTTTCATTTATGCTCCAATAAATAACTGTTAATAATTTAATAACTCTAATAAACCATTATATATTTTGAATTTATCTGGTAATATAAATTTTTCTAAATAATTAGAATAAGGGATAGGTGAATCTTTAGCAGCAATTCTTTTAATAGGACCATCAAGATATTCAAAACAACTATCAGAGATTAAAGCAGCTATTTCTGCACCAAATCCAGCAGTTAATGTATCTTCGTGTACTATGGCAACTTTACCTGTTTTTTTAACTGATTGATAAATAGTTTCAACATCAAGAGGTTGCAATGTTCGTAAGTCAATTATTTCAATTGAGTAACCATCTTCTTCTAATTTTTTAGCAGCAAAATTTGTCTCGTGCACCATTGCTCCATAAGTTACAACTGTTAAGTCATTCCCTTCTTTTATTATTTTAGCTTTTCCAAATGGTAATAGATAATTAGAATCTGGTTCAGGAGAAGATGCATAACTCTGTCTATACAAACCTTTATGCTCAAGGAATAAAACAGGATCGTTTAATCTAAGGGCTGTTTTTAATAAACCTTTTGCATCTGCAGCATTTGAAGGATAAGCAATAAGTAATCCAGGCATATGAGTAAAAAAACTTTCAATATTTTGACTATGATAAATTCCACCATGAATATAGCCTCCAACAGGAACTCGTATAACTACAGGAGTTTCAAATAAATTATTCGATCGATAACGATACATAACAAGTTCGTTACGTATTTGCATAAACGCAGGCCAGATGTAATCACCAAATTGAATTTCTACGCATGGTTTAATGCCTGTTAGCGACATACCAATTGCAACACCAACTATACTTGCTTCGGCTAATGGAGAGTTAAAAACTCTATTATTTCCAAATCTGGTAGATAATCCTTTTGTAGCTGTAAATACACCACCTTTTGGATCAGCAACATCTTCGCCAAAGACAAAAATTTTTTCATTTATTTCCATTTCTTCTTTTAATGCATGATTTATTGCATCAACCATTACAATTGATTTACCAGTCTTAAAAGACTTTTCATAATCAAGTTCATTTTTTCTATTAGATTCATCATAAACATATTTAATTGCAGTCTCTGGTTCAGGTTCTGGATACTTTAAAGCTTCATCAGCAGCTTGATTTATTTCCTGATGAATACTTTCTTTCATATTTTCAACAAATTCTTCAGAAACCAAACCTTCTTTTATTAAATATTTTGAAAATATTTTTATTGGATCTCTCTCGAAAGCTTCATCGAGTATTTCTTTTGGAATATATTTTTTCTGATCGTCCGAAGAAGAATGTGAAAAAATTCTTACAACATCCGCTTCAACAAGAACAGGTCCCATTTTATTTCTTGCATAATCAAATGATTTAAGTGCTGCAGAATATGATTGAAAAAAATTTGTTCCATCAATTTTGATTCGATATAAATTTTCATAACCTTTCATCATTTCGGAAATAGAGCCATCTTTCCCAGAAGTTTGATTTTCGACAGGTACAGAAATTGCCCATTTATTATTTTCAATTAAAAAGATAACTGGAAGTTTATCACGACAAGCCCAATTAACAGCTTCATGAAATTCACCTTCACTTGTAGCTCCTTCGCCACTGCTAACCAAAACAACTCCATCTTTATTTTGCTTTTTTAAACCCAGTGCAGTTCCAACTGCTTGTAGATATTGAGTACCAGTAGGACTCGATTGTGAAGGAATATTTAGTTTTTTTGAAGCCCAATGTGATGGCATTTGTCTACCACCACTCATTTCGTCATTAGCTTTTGCAAGAAAATTAAGAAAGATTTCTTTTGGAGTTATTCCAATAGCAAGAACAAAAGCCAGATCTCTATAATAAGGATAAGCCCAATCAACTCCTTTATTCATCAATTTACCAAATGCGATTTGTACTGCTTCATGTCCAGCTCCTGCTATATGGAAAAAGGCTTTACCTTGCTTTATTAATGTCATTTGTTTATTGTCAATTTCGCGAGATAATAACATTAATTTAAATACTTCCAGAAGTTCTTCTTTTGAGAAAGAACCATCAATGCTTTTTAAAGCCTGAGAATGATTTAAAAGGTATTGATTATGATATTTATTCATTTATTTTCCTATATTATTTAAGAAGTGGATTATTGCAGATTAATTAAATCGCTATTTAATTTTTATATTTGTTTTGAAGTCATTTTCATTCTGATGTATTACTTCGGAGTAATTAAATACCTTCATGAATTCTTCAAGGATTAATTCTTTTGTTTCTTCAATATTAAGTTTTCTTCCAAGTTCTTTTTCTAATGATGTAACATAATAATCTCTTATACCACAAGGTATTATTCCACCAAAGTAATTCAAATCAGTATTAACATTGAATGCAAATCCATGCATTGTAATCCATCTACTAACTTTAATACCAATTGCAGCAACTTTTCTGTTTGCTATCCAAACACCAGTATATTTTTGATTTCTACCAGCTTTTAATCCATAATACGAACATACTTTTATAATAACTTCTTCCAGAGCACGAAGATATTCGTGAGTATCTTCTTTCCAGTTCGATAAATTAATAATTGGATATCCTACAATCTGACCTGGTCCATGATAAGTAATATCTCCACCCCTATCAATTTCATATACTTTGATACCCAATTCTTTTAATTGTCTATCATTTGCTAAAAGATTATCAGGATTTGCAGTTTTGCCTAATGTATAGGTATGATTATGTTCAAGTAAAAGGAGTGTATCATCAATTTCTTTTAATAATCTTTTTTGAAAGATAATATTTTGTAGATCCCAGGCTTCTTTATAATCGATAAATCCAAGATTGTAATATTGTAATTTCCTGCCATTCATAATTTGGTTTATCCAGAAATATTTTATTAAAGAAAAAAATAATTTATTCATTAATAACAAGATGAGATTGAAAATTGTTCATTAAAGTAAAAAATATTACTAAAATGGGGAAACTAAAAATCTATCCGATTATATAGTTGGTTTGTAGATGGGAATTGTAAAATAAAATTTGCTTCCTTTTCCTAATTGACTTTCAACCCAAATTTTTCCACCCTGCTTTTCACAAAATTCTTTACATAAAATAAGTCCAAGTCCAGTCCCTTTTTCTTCTGAATTACCAATTTCTTTATTGTTAACATCTATTCTAAAAAGTTTTTTTAGATCTTCGTCGCTAAGTCCAATGCCAGTATCTTCTACAGAAACTTTCACAAATCCATCTTCATCTTCTGTCCTGACAGTAACCATTCCATTTTCACCAGTAAATTTAATTGCATTGGTGAGTAAGTTACGAATAATTGTATCAAGTAAATTTTTATCTGCATAAACCATTAAAGAAGAATTTATAAATGTATTTATTTTTATGCTCTTTTTTTCTGCTTGAGATTTCACTAATTCTACATTTTCTTTTATAACATTTTTAATTGATAAAGCTTCTAAATTAATTTGAAGTCTACCAGATTGTGCTCTTGACCAGCTTAAAAGATTTTCTAATAACTTTTGTGTATTACGAGCAGTATCATAAATAATTTTTATATATTCTTTCTTCTCATCATCAGATAATTCATCATAATCTTCAACTAATATTTCAGAAAAACCGAGTAAGGTAATAAAAGGATTCTTAAGGTCGTGACCAATAATTGAGAACAATTTATCTTTGGCATTATTTAATTCTTCGAGTTTTTTCTCAGATTCATAAAGTTGATTATTTAATTCAACATAACGAGCTGCTTCTTGCTCAATCTGATCTCGAGAATAAGCAATATCCTGAAGTAATTTTTCTCTTTCTAATTCTGCTTCTATGCGATCTGTAATATCACGAATAATAAATAGAATTTGAATTGGCAAGTTCTCTTCATTTCTAATTACATCAATTTTGGATTCAACATAAAAGAATGAGTCATTTCCCTTTTTTAATCTAAAAATATAAGAGTTACAATGCTTCCCTTTCGATAATTCATTCAGGTTTTCATTAAATTTTTCCTGATCATCATAATAAACGAAATCACATAATTTTTTACCAAATAATTCTTCTATGTTAATATTCCCTACCATTTCTATAAATTTATCTGAAGCAAAAGAGATTGTACCATCAAGTTCTGTAGTAACTATTCCATCAGGTGATGTTGATAAGATTGATTGCGAAAGCAATTCACTTTTTAGCATTTTTTCTTCGGCAAGTTTGCTTTCAGAAATGTTTTGTGCATAAACTGATACAGCTACAATCTCATTTAATTTATTTTTTACTGGATTGAAATAAACTCTATAGTAACCATTTTCATAATTATCAAATGAAATTTCATCTTTAAATTTTTCTCCCTTTAATGCTTTTTCCAAGCAATTCTTCCAGAAGTTAACTTCATCGTCTTTAAAAATTGCTAAAAAATCATCTCCAATATTAATTTTTTTTGAATATCGCATAAAAATGAAGTAGTAAAAATTCTTGTTGAATGCTGTTAAGTGAAAATTGCTATCAACAAACCATATATAATCGTCGGTATTATCCATTAATGATTCGAGCAAATTTTCGGATTCAATAATATCATATTGTTCTTTATTTTGCTTTTTGTTTGTTACTATTGAACCAATCATACTTAGTCTTGCCTACTTTTACATTGTATTATCGAAAAATTTTATTTTTTTTATAGCTTAATTTTACCGATTTAAAATAATTAATTAAATTTGTTAAAAAATATAAGGAGTAAGTATGCCTACACTAATGGTAAGTGTATCTGGAATTCGTGGTATTATTGGTGATGGTTTAGATCCGCAAACAATTATTAAATATACATCAGCATTTGCAGAATTTTGTGGTAAGGGAAAAATTATTCTGGGCAGTGATGGAAGAATTTCTGGAGAGATGGTAAAAAGTATAGTTATTGGTACTTTATTAGCTAAAGGATTAGATGTTATTGATATTGGAATTTGTCCTACACCAACTGTTTTATTCAATGTAAAGAAATTAAAAGCTGCTGGTGGAATTCAAATTTCGGCAAGTCATAATCCGAATGAATGGAATGCATTAAAATTAATCAATCGCAAAGGGGAATTTATGAGTCCCGAAGAAAATGCTGAAATGTTAAGTAAAATAGATGGTGCTCAAAAAAATTTTTCTCCCTGGAACAAATTAGGAAAAGTAATAAAGTATGATAATGGTTTAATAAATCATATTAACGCTGTGTTGAATATGAAATTCTTAAATATTCCTAAAGTAAGAAGAAGAAAATTTAGAATATTGCTTGATTGTGTAAATGGTGCTGGAGCATATTCAGTTCCTATTTTATTAAAAAAACTTGGTTGCGAAGTTATTGAAATGAATTGTGAAAAGACAGGAATTTTCCCACGACTACCAGAACCAGTACCAGAGAATTTAAAAAAAACAATGAATGCTGTAAAAAAACATAAAGCCGATTTAGGTATAGTTGTCGATCCAGACGTTGATAGATTAGTGTTAATTACAGAAAAAGGAGAACCATTTATAGAAGAAAACACTATTACACAGGCTGTTAAATTTTATTTATCAAAAAAGAAAGGGAATGTTGTTGTAAATTTATCGACAACAAGAGCTGTAGAAGATATTGCAAAAGAATATGGATGTAAAGTATTTCGTTCCCCAGTTGGAGAAGCGAATGTTGTTAAAAAAATGAAAGAAGTCCAGGCAATAATAGGTGGCGAAGGAAGTGGAGGTGTAATTTTACCAGAAGTAAATTTTGGACGCGATGCTCTCGTTGGAATAGCAATTGTACTTCAACATTTAACAGAATTTGGTGGCAAAATGAGTGAATTAAAAAACTCATTACCACAATATTTCATAACAAAGAAGAAAATAGAAATATCAGAAAAAAATCCAGATTATATTATCTCAACACTTGCTAAAAAATATTCAGGTTACAACATTAATCTTGAAGATGGATTAAGAATTGATTTTGATGATCACTGGGTACACTTAAGAAAATCGAATACTGAACCAATCATAAGGTGTATAGTTGAAGCAAAAACTAAAGAAGAAGCCGAAAGATTATCAGAATTTTATTTTAAAGAAATAACAGAGTTCTAATTATAAAATATCTCTCTAAAAAAATCGAGAATAAATTTAATTAATAACTTTGTTTAAATAACTACTCTTAATTACTATTTTCAAAAAACTCTTTAATTGTATTAACAACATACTTAATTTGTTCTTCAGAAAGTTCTGGATAAATTGGTAGAGCCAAAGAAGTTTCTGCTGCATTATTCGAAACTGGAAATTCATCATCTTTATAACCTAAATAACTAAAACATTCCTGTCGATGGAATGGAACAGGATAATAAATTTCACAACCTATTTCTTTACTTTTTAAGTAGTTTATAAGCTTGTCTCTATTTTTTACTCTAATTACATATTGATTAAAAATGTGATAGTTCTTCACACCTGAATTTTTATATATAGCTTCTGGAAGTAAAACTTTATTTTTTTCATCAAAGTTAATCCTTCCTGCTTCTTCAGCAAGATTAGCTTCTATAAACAATCGATTATATAGTTCTGCATTTTTTCTTCTTTTTTCTGACCATGAATCCAGATGAGGTAATTTCACTCTAAGAATTGCAGCTTGAATTGAATCCAATCGAAAATTTCCACCTACAAATTTATGATAATATTTAGGTTCCATTCCGTGAACTCTCATTATCTTCATTTTATGATAATATTCTTCATCATTTGTAGTAATAATTCCACCATCACCAAAACCACCTAAATTTTTGCTCGGGAAAAAAGAAAAACAACCAGCATCACCAATTGTACCAACAAATTTTCCATCTTTATATTGAGTGCCAATTGCTTGAGCAGCATCTTCTACTACTTTTAGATTATATTCTTTAGCTATCTTCATAATTACTTCCATATCTGCACTTTGTCCATAAAGATGAACTGGAATAATAGCTTTTGTTTTAGAAGTGATTTTTCTTTTTAAATCTTCTGGATTGATATTAAATGTTACTGGATCGATATCAACAAATACAGGTATAGCATTTAATCGAGCTACAACTCCTGCAGTTGCAAAAAAAGAATAAGTAGGAACTATAACTTCGTCATCTGGTTTTATATCCAATGCCATTAATGCGAGTAAGAGAGCATCTGTTCCAGAGGATACACCTATAGCAAATTTACAATTAAGATAATTACATATTTCTTCTTCGAGTAGTGAAACATCAGGACCCATTATGAAATATTGTGAATCAACTACTCGTTTAATTGCCTCATCAATTTCATTTTTAATTGATAGATATTGTGGTTTTAAATCCAGTAATGGAACTTTCATATTTCAATCTCCGTAACAATACCATTTTTAAGTTGATATTTTTTATTTGATTTTTTACAGAATGCTATACCATTATCATCAAAAATTAATCTTTCACCTGCTTCGCTCATCCAGCCAATTAATTTAGCAGGATTTCCCACTACCAGTCCATAATCTGGAACATCTTTAGTAACAACTGCACCAGCTCCCACAAAAGCAAATTTTCCAATTGTTATTCCGCATACTATAGTGCAATTAGCTCCAAGTGTTGCTCCATATTTAACAAGAGTTTTTACATAATAATCACTTCCTTTTTGAGGGTATTTACTTCTGGGATTAATTATATTAGTAAAAACCATTGATG
Source organism: Rosettibacter firmus (assembly GCF_036860695.1). Classification (NCBI taxonomy): domain Bacteria; kingdom Pseudomonadati; phylum Ignavibacteriota; class Ignavibacteria; order Ignavibacteriales; family Melioribacteraceae; genus Rosettibacter; species Rosettibacter firmus. The sequence continues at coordinate 66,628 of NZ_JAYKGJ010000001.1, forward strand.
GACCACAAAAGACATAATCTTCTAACGTTACTCCTTCATATACAGAAACATTATTCTGAATTTTAACATAATTTCCGATCACTACATTATTTCCAATATTCACATTTTGACCAAGTACACAAAATTTACCAATTTTAGCTCCAGATTGAATATGTGTAAAATGCCAGATTTTTGTACCTTCTCCAATTTCTACATTATCATCAATGTATGCGGATTCATGCTTGAAATAATTCATTGTTACCAAAGATTTAATTTATGGATTTATTAAACATAATGAGCTTTTAATCTATTCGCAAATTTAATAGTTTATTTAGCAAAAATTCTTTATGATATTTTTATAAATTAATATTAATTTGCTTTTATATTGTATTTTAATTTTGATTAATCCAGAGGAATAATATGAACATAATTTCTTCATTAAAAAAAATTAAAAATAGTTTTACATCATCTTTCTGGATTGCTAATGGTATGGAATTATTTGAAAGGTTAGCTTATTATGGACAGGCAACAATCCTGAGTATTTTTTTACGAGATCATCTAAAATTCAATGAAATTCAAGCTGGACAATTATCATCAATCTTTGGAGGATTAATTTACTTACTCCCTATCTTTGCTGGGGCACTGGCAGATAAATTTGGTTTTAAGAAATCATTTTCTTTCGCATTTGGAGTTCTTGCAATTGGTTATTTTTTGATTGGTTCAACGGGAATGAAATATTTTTCGTCTTTATATTCAAACTTTGATCTTTACTGGATATTAACAATTATTTTAATTTTTACTGCTATTGGTGGCTCATTCATTAAACCGAGTGTTTTAGGAACAGTTGCACTAAGTACAACACATGAAACCAAATCTTTTGGATATGCTATTTATTACTGGCTTGTAAATACTGGTGCAGCACTTGGTCCACTTTTAGCATTTTTTGTTAGAGATATATTTGGGATTGAATTTGTTTATTTAGTCTCAGCAATAAGTTGTGCATTGATGTTTTTAACAACCAGATTTTTTTATAAAAATCCATCAGGTCAATTAGATAATAATTCACAGGAATTAAAAACTGTTGTTGTAAACTTATTCAAAGTATTAGGGAATTTAAGATTCATAACATTCTTATTAATATTTGGGATATACTGGGTATTGTTCTGGCAATTCTTTATAATAATTCCTTTTTATGTGATGGATTATATATCACCAGATACTCCCATTGAATTAATTTTATCAACTGGTGCATGGACAATTATATTATTTCAAATTCCAGTAAATAGACTTACAAAAAATATTTCTACACAAAAGGCAATTATCATTGGTTTTATTCTAGCAACTTCAGCCTGGCTATTGTGGTTTTTCATTCTCCCGATAACAAAAGGAATTAATATAACTGGAACAAATATTCCTCTTTCTATTATTATGATTGTACTTGGTATTTTTATCTTTTCAATTGGAGAACAAATACAAGCACCAAGATTTTATGAATATGTAGCTGATTTAGCTCCAAAAGGACAGGCAGCATTGTTTCAGGGATATGCATTCCTACCAATTGCTATTGCATGGGGCTTTGGTGGAACTTTTGGTGGATGGATTTATCAAACATTCTCAACATCTAAACATGAGCCTCAATATATTTTTCTTATTATTGCAGGACTGGGTTTACTGGCAACTATATTAATGCTTTTGTATAATAAGTTTATTATTAAAAGAAGTTGATTCTATTTAAGCTAAAATAAACTTAGCTGACATTCATTACTTACAACTGCAGCTTCGTGATTCAATAACCACTTTTTACGCCATAACCCCCATGTATAACCCGTAAGCGATTTATCTGAACCTATCACTCTGTGACATGGAATAATTATAGCAATTTTATTTTCACCATTTGCACGAGCAATTGCTCTTATCGATTTTTCATTTCCCAATAACCGTGATAAATCAAGATATGACCTAGTTTTACCATACGGGATTTTTAAAATTTCATTCCATACTTTCTTTTGAAAGTCTGTCCCGGATGGATTTAATTTCAAATCAAACTCTCTTAACTCTCCTTTAAAATATAAATCTAATTGTTCAATACATTTCTCAAGAGTTTCATTCATATTGATTGGCTCTAATTCTACACCATCCATTTCAATCATGAAATGAAGAGTTGTTATTGAATCATCATCAGCAGTAATTCTTATAGTTCCAATGGGAGATTCATAGTAGGCTAAGTATTTATTAATCATTATTATTTTTATAGAATTATTCTTGTCGTAAAATAATAAAAAGAGTGATTACTTATAAATTCTTTTTAAAATTTCAACAATTTTTTCTTTAAGGAGTGGTTTTGAAATGAAATCTGTAAATCCTGCAGCAATAAAATCCTCTCTTGCTCCCGGTTGCATATATGCCGTAGATGCAATCATTGGTACATTTTTATAACCAGGAATTTTTTGAATAATTCTTAATGCATCCAGACCATTATATTCTCCCTGCAAATTGATATCGATTACAAGAAAATCAAATCTTTTTGTTTTTAATAATGGTAGTGCAGCTTCTAAACTTGGAGCAACTTCAACAGATTTTAATTCTTTCATCTGACTTTTAAATAAAATCTGAGAATCGATTTGATCTTCAAGGTATAAGCATGATAGTTGTGTTAGATCTAATTCTTTTTCTTTAAATTTATCAGCCTGCTCTTCTACTTGTGCTTTTTGTTGCTTTAATTCTTCTTTCTTAACTTCTTCTATTTCAATATTTAAATCCTTTTGCATAACATATTTTATTGGTATTACCAGAGCGAACTCATAATCTAAATTATCTTTCTTTATTGTTTCCTTTTTAATCGATAATAACTCAATTAATTTTTTTGTCAATCTAACAGAAAATTTTGAAAAACCATAATTTCTTCTGCTTACACTTTCTTCTTCAGAAAATATTTCGTTTATCCCTTTTAATAATAAAGGTGAAATAGAATTTTTATTATCTCTGAAAGAAATTATTATATTATCAGAACTTCTTTGATAAGCTGATAGATATAATGAATTTTCTTTAGTAATACTTATTACAAATTTTAATATTAATCCCAATAATGTGATAAATTTCTGTTTATCAGTTTCAAATATTATGTTTGAATCTATTTTATCATAAATAATTTCTTTTTTAGCAATTTCTATTTCTTTGTAAATATTATTCTTAATTTGATCCAGTATATCATCTATCTTCACATGCTCCGGTTTTAATTTTACCGATTTTTGTAATAAGGAAGCATAATCAACAGCATTATCCATTATTTGCATCAACAGTTTTTGATTTTCTTTTATAATTTCAACAGCTTCTTTTTGTTCAGAAGTAGGATTTTCAATACTTTCCCATAAATCTTGAGTAAATCCTAATATTACATTTAATGGGGTGAGTAATTCATGAAACATGCTGGATAAAAAAGTTGAATCGATACCTGTAACTTCTTTTTTTATATCATCTAATTGTTCATGACTTAATTTTTCTTCTTGTAATTTTAAAATCACCAGATATGATTCTATTTCACCTTGATAATTTTTTATTGGTGTTGAAATTAAAATGGCTTTTTGATAATCCCCAGTTTGTTTCTTAAGATTTACTTCTAACGTTACTTTTTTAAAAGTATTAGAATGGAAAACATTTTTATTTACCTTTGCTCTCTCTTCATCAGAAACAAGGCTGATTAAAGGACGTGCTCCCAAATCTTTCTTCGAAAATCCTAACTTTTTAGAAACATTATCATTAATATCAATAATAAAACCATCTTTATCAGTTATAATTATCAAATCACTCGTGTTTTCATAAGCATTCTGATAGAGTTGTAATTTTACTTTTTCTTCTGCTTCCTTTGTAATATCAGTAATTATATTTAAGTGTGCTTTCTTATTTTTATATTCAATTGAAATTCTGTTTGTATTTACAATAATAAAAGAACCATCACTTCTTTTATGTCTCCATGGTCCATTTAAATTTATAAAAGATTTGCTATCACTACTTTGAATCAGAGTTTGAATATCTTCAGGAGAAAATAAATCTGTAAGATCCATGTTAAGAAATTCATTTCTTTTATAACCATATAACTTCAAAGCAGCATCATTAACTTCAAGGAATTTTAAATTCTCAAGGTCATATATGTATATAGCTTCTGGAATATTTTGAATAATCTGGTCATAAAAATTATTTTGTTGATTGAGTAAAGATTCGTTCAACTCTTTCTTCATGAAAAGAATAATTGTACCTAAAAACTTACTTTGATCATATACTTTTTGTGCAGTAATCTCAAAAACAATATCTTTTGAAAGATCAAAATTGAATTTTATGGTATCTCTCTGATTTATATCAAAAGTATACTTATTGATAATTTCAACAATATTTTTAGGCAATACTTGAATTATAGACTTATTTATTACATCAGTTATATTCAATAGAGGTAGAAGTTTGTTACTATATGCTAATATGATATTCTCTGGACTTAAAAATAAAAATGGAACAGGTAAATTTTTTAATGCAATATTATTAATTAAACTTTCACCTTCAGCTACTTTTCTTTCTTCTCTTTGAGAAAAACCTATGATTGCAACCACTTTATTATCTAAGTCGCAAATCGGAAATTGAATTATGTTTATATTTTTTTCTAATCGACCTGCTATTGGTGTAACATTCCCTTCAACTATTACTGCATTAGAAGTTTCTTTAATATAGTTATTGATTGTTTGATAAAGTGGTATCAAATATTTAGGAAGAAAATCTTCTTCTTTTTTATTTTCTAATTGAGATGATGTAAATCCCAGTGCCGAAGCATAAGTCTCATTAACCAAAATAAATTTGCCAGATGGTTCTTTAATCCAGAAAAATTCATCAAGTTCATTAATTTCTTTTTGAATTTTAGCTTTTTCAATAAAGGTAAAGGGAAATGTAATTTTAATTTTATCAATAATTGAATGTATTTTTTTATTACTACTTAATTTTTCAATTTCAGAAGTAGCAATGATGAATTTTTCTACTCTCTGTTTAGACTCTGCAATTTCTACTGGTAAAATATCAATATAAAAATAAACATTATTTTCACTTCTCAATGGTGAAATAACAAATTCATAAGTTTTCTTTTCGTTTTCAAATTTTAATTCTACATAATCTCTTCCTGTTGTTTCATATTTTCTTGCATCCAGAAAAATTCTTTGAAGTGAAATGATTTCATCTTCATTAAAAAGTTCGAATAAATTTTTCTGTGGAGCTGCTTCAGGAATTATCTTTTTAACAGCAGGACTAATAGCTACAATTTTTCCACTCTTATCTATTATCAGATTAAACAACTCTACCTGTGTTTTAGAATTTGTTTTACTATTTCTAATTTCTTCTGTCATAAGTCAAAATCATGGTATTGTAATAGATACAGTATTAGAGTAAGGTGTATAAATTCTATTAGATAATTTCTGTCTTACTCTATAATAATAAGTTTTACCCGATTCAATATTATAATCAACAAAGCTTGTTGAATCAGATTCCACATTACCAATTTCTACAAATTTACCATAACTCCCAGCTCTTTTTTCGATAATTGTTCCCCTGGTTAATTGTAATTTATCATTATTAGTCCATTGTAAAATTACACCCGAAGAATAATAAGCCGTAAGATTACTTGGACCATCTACATCAGTATAAAAAGTAGAAATTGAAACTTCGTTGGAATAACCACTTACTGAATTAGAAGTAAAATATGCTACTCTATATTTATAAGCTGTACTTGGTTGAACATTATTATCTTCATACTCTGTCTGATTTGGAGATACAATATCAATTACTTCCCAGGTGTTTGTATAAGAATTCGCACGTTCAATTTTGAAGCCGAGTTCATTAACTGCAAAATCATTCCATTTTAGGATGATAAGACTTGCACCAATAGCTTCTGCTTGAAGATTCCATTGTCCACCTGGTAAATTAGAGGTACTGGCTTCATTACTAAATTCAGATTGTCCAGAATCATTAAATGCTCTGACTTTATAAAAATAATCAATAAAAGGAGATAGTCCATCATCCGTTGTGCTTATTGTATTTACAGGAAGAGTCTTAATTTTTCTGTACACTCCACCACCACCATCTTTTCTCCAGAGTTCAAATCCCTTTTCATTATTTGAATTATCATTCCAAAGTAGTATTGCAGAATAATCACTTGTCTTTTTAATTATTAAATTCGATGGAGCTGCAGGAGGTTTATCCTTAATAAAAATATTTTCCTGTAGTTTGCTTTCTTTTGATTTGCCTGATTTGTTATAAACTTTTATGTAATAATTAATTGAACTGCCAAGAAGTGTAGAATCTATTTCAAGATATATATCTGGATTTGTTCCATCTTCATTCTGAGCATATCTTTTTACAAATCTATTATTAATAAATACTTCATAAAAAGATAAACCCTGTCCACCAGTTCCATCACTTGCTTTATATTCTACTCGATTTTTTCCGACCATGATTGAATCACCAGTAACTGGTTTAATAATTTCGATATTAGGAGTTGTGCTTTGCTGGGAATCAGTCAATGGTTCTACACAACTAATAAATAAAAATATTATTGATATAAGAAAATAACAGGATTTTAAATCAACAGGTGTAATAATATTATTAAAAATATTTTTCATAGCACTTTAAACTTAGCTAAAATTATCATTAATTTTTATTCTACATTTTCAAAATCGATTAACATTGAACGAGTTTCATGAGGTTCGAGTTTATCTAAATAAAAGTTAATTAACTGCTCATCTGGATTTATTTGATATTTAGGAATTGGAGTATTTATAATATCAGATGTTATTTCAACATTTTTAAATTTTTTATTTAGATTAACCTGAATAACTAAATTTTCTGCAATTAGATCACTTGGATTAGTAAACTCAATTGAAATTCTTCTTTTACTTCTTGCTTCATAACGAATTTCTATTTGTTGTTTTTTCTTCCACCAAGCCTGTAAATCAGTTAATGTAGTAATCCAGAAATTCTTACTTTTAGCATAACGCAGCACATCTCTGATTACAGATACATAATCAGGTTGCAATTGAAACTCTGTATGTACTTTGAAAACATACAATCCTCCTTCAAATAAAATTCTATCTATATCTTCTTCATAAGTATATCTTTGAAAATCGATATTCGTTAGTCCATATTTTTTTACAACTTCATAATCATCTCTCGCAGTTTTAGTAATAATCATGATCAATTTATTATTTCGCATGCGCATTTCTGGTACTGAGCGATCTGTAAGAGAATCTGTAACGAGATATTCAATATTTTTTGCTGCCATTACTTGAAGAGTATTGTCATTATAATAGCCATACAGAGGCATTATAGCTTTAATTTCTTTCCCTGTTAATTTTCTTAAAGTATCTACTGCGTGACTTATATTTAAAAATTGAGTTTCTTTATTAAAAAGTTCGTTCACTGTATCTTCTGGAGATTCAATATAACCTATATCTACAATTGCACCAATTTCTCCTAACTTTGCCAATGATTTTATTAAATTTCTATTTTTACTTGCAGTAGTAACATCAACAAAAAAAGTAGCTGGATATTGTTTAAGGTCAACAACATTTTTAAGAAGATTAATATTATTCACATTTGTTGTTAATGTTGGAAGTAAAATTAATGCTGCTTTATAATTAGAAGGCCATTCTTTTACAAAAGCTGTTGGTTGATACGTTAACCAGTTGATAGAATTATTAAATAATTTTTCAAAGTAGACAAAATCTTTTTGTACACCCAATACAGAATTTAATTCAAAGCCATACCAGATAAATCTACCTTTACCATAAGTACCATAAGCAATACCTGCACTTTTTTGAATTTCTTCGCGAACTAAACCAGCTTCTCGTCTGAAATCATACCAGAAACTTACCTGTACAGTTCTTGGCTCGAGTACCTCTGCATAGATAGGTCTATCCCATGTAGCAATTTTGAGTGCATAACCTGTTGGAATTCCAGCAGTAATAGGCAGGTTACCTCTTAAAGTATGTACTTTATATGTTTCTTCTGGTTTAATTTCTTTATTGAATTTTAGTCCAAAAACTTCTGTGAAAAAATCCCACCCACGCCATTTCCCTTCATCAGAATAAGTTGCAGGTCCACCAGTTACAAATAAACTTCCACCATTTTCAAGATATTTTTTTAATTGCACAAGTTCTTTATCGCTTAAAGATTTTGTTCCTGGCAATACAATAAGTTTATATTCGAAGTGCTCGCCTAATTCTATAGTTTGGTCTGAAATTATATCATAATTTATTTTAAAATTTCTTAGAAATCTTTTCCAAGTATCGATATTATCTTTCAACCAGGTACTTCCAGCAGGTAGCATATTTTCGGTATACTGGGAGTAGAGTATGGCTACTTTTTTTGATTTGAGGTTGCTACTAATAGATTTAATATTATCTCTGGTAGGTAAAATTTCTTTTAGATCATAATTTCCATAAATATTTTTTACTATTAGTAAAAAAACAAGAATACCTGTAATGACAAGAACAAGTCCACTCAGAAAAATAATCAAATAATTAACTCTTAAACCTCTGTTTTCAATTATCGCCACCTAAGGTTTTCCTCTTGTTTTTTTTCTTGCTTCACAGGTTCTTCGTAGCCTTCACCTGTATATCTAACAAATTTTCTTTTAGGTGAATATCGTTCTGCAACTGAGCCTGAAACTTGTTCATCGGTTCTACGTTGATATTCACTTCCCTGATATTGTCTTGGTGCACCACCTACAAAAGTAGGTCTCAATTCTGGACCTTTTGATTCTTCCTGTTCATAAGGAGCAGCTCGTTGATATTCATAACCATACTGTGGAGGTTGAACCACTTCAAATGTCTTTCGTTCTTGTGCTGCAACTCTTTGTTCGGCTTGTAAAGGAGCTGGTGCAATTAATTCAGCAGGAATTGCTGCAGGTTGTGGAGCTTTTTCTGCAATCCCTTTGCGTTCTCTAACTTTATATAAAATATATGCTCCAACTGCAAGAATAAAAGTCGAAATTGTTGCAACAAGTATTATTAATGATAATATTGGAATTAATTCCATTTCTACCTCAAATTTTTATTTAAACGCTTTCAATCCCTGAGTTGCCAGCATGTCTGCATTACCAATTCTTTCTAATTTACCCCAGGTCATTCTAAATCCAATAAACTCCTCAATAGTTGCCATTGCTTTTGTTACATCTATAAGTAAAATAAAAAATATTCTATAAATAATTGCATATGGAACTAAACGAAATTCTTCTCTTTCTGCAGCCACACAGTAAACTGCAGACATTAAATCTAAAACTGCAATTCCTACCCACCATAAAAATAAAGTTATATGAATACCATATAACAAAGCTACTATTATAAAGTAAAGGTTGACAAATATATTCATAGCAGGCCAGATAAGTGCTTCGTAAAACATTGACCACATTATAAAGCTATTACCAAAATTCAATGTGGGATTAATCAAATATCTTTTATGTTTTCTAATTGCTTGCAAAATGCCTCTTGTCCAGCGATATCTTTGTTTTAGAAGCTGGTGTATAGTAGCAGGTGCTTCTGTATATGCTATCGCATTTGGTTCATAAATAATCTTCCATCCTTTAGCTAATATTTTTAATGTAATATCAGCATCTTCTGCATAAGTATCGCTTGAATAAAATCCAGCATCTCTTAAAGTAGTTTTACGGAATACACCAATAGGACCAGGAATGATATTTACCATTTGTAAAAATCCCTGGGCACTGCGTGCTAAATTTAAGCCTTCCAGATATTCTAAGGCTTGAAGATCAGTAATTATTTTTTTTCTATTTTGAACTTTTACATTTCCCGCAACTGCTCCAACACTTGGATCAACAAAATGTCTCATCGCAGCTTTTAATGTATCTGGTGTTAATTGAGAATCGCCATCCATACACAATACAAATTGTGCTTCGGAATATTGAATCCCAGCATTAAGTGCTTTAGCTTTACCTCCATTTGGTTTATTAATAAGAGAAATTTTTACCATACTTGTTCTACCCTTATGATAACCCACAAGAGATTCTCCTATCTCAGCAGTGTTGTCTGTCGAACCATCATTAACTATTATTATTTCATAATTTGGATAATCCAAATTAAGAAGAGAATCAATTGAGTTTTTCAAAATTTTCCCTTCATTATAAACAGGAACAATAATTGAAACAAATGGATAATAACCTGGTTTGGTTTGTACAGTGTATTTGGTATTATAAAAATATGCCATAAATAAAATTCCAAAGTACCTGAATAATAAAATAAACAAAAAGATTACTAAAGATACTATTGATGAATAAACGAATAAACCACTCCAAGTAAGAATTGTAAGCGGCATTGTAAAAATTATTGTCAAAATCAATAAAATTGATAAGAAACCAGAAATGAGAATTGTGCGTAACTTTTCTTTTGCCTCATTTCGTTTTGGTGGTTTTAATTCTCTATTATCTAATACTATTTGATATTTTAATTTATCCATTTACATATCTATTATTAGCTTAAGTATAAGTTCAAAATAAATGCCAGGATGAAAAATTCAATTCTGTCATTATTTTTAATAATTTCATAAAATAAAAAGTCCCATTAAAAAACAAAACCCAAATAATGACTCATATTTATACATCTGCTTAAGGAATATAAAGTATTATTTAAATTATTGCAAGATAAAGAGTTATTAAAATAATCTAAAAGATAGGTATAAGTGAATTGTCAAAGTGATTTGTTTAATGAACATATTTTTTACATTTTTTTATATGCATCCATAATAGCATCAAAAAGTAATTGGGCTATTCTTTTCCCCCCAATTTGTGTAAAATGCGAAAAATCCTTTAGTGCCATTGGTGGATTTGCACTAACCCATTCAATCATAGAATTTTCTCCTCCCATAGCTTCCCATAAATTCCAGAAAGCAACTTTAGATTTTTCAGTTATTTTCTTTTGTGCAGCAAGCAATAATGGTACATCGGGATTTGTAATAAATTTGTTTCCTACCTTCATTGTTTTATCTCCAACTCCTACCAGAATAATACCTGCATTGGGAAAAGCACGTCTTAAAAATTCGATGACATTAATCATTTTACTTTCGTAGTAATTAAATATCTCTTTTTTAGGTGCATTAACATTTGCACCATAAGTTAAAATGATTAATGAATAATCAGAATACTTCTTGAAATCCTGTAAAACCGATTCAGAAATTTGTAATAACGAAACTCCAGAATTTCCTGGCATTGGAAAATTATCTACATATACACCATTACCACTTTCAAGACTAACACCATAAATATATGGAGCTTTCCCTGAAATAAATTTCATTTCAAATGATTTTCCTGGAACATTTAAATTAATTTTCAATTCTTTTAAGGACTGTCCAGACTCTAAATTTATATTAGTTGCATTCCCATTATTTATCTTATATTGAATTACAGAATTATTATCTGCATTGCTATAATAAATTTTTACTAAATTGAAACTGCTTGTAGATTTTAAGTTTTCTGTTGTTTCGTATTTTACCCAGCTATTAATTTTAGGTATTGCAACTGCTCCACTAATACCAAGTGGTAAATTTTCTGGATTACGTGTAACTATAGAGACATATTTCCAATCATCTGAATATGAATGCCTGATACTGGTTTTCATTTTTATATCATTCGAAACAATTGATAAAAATCCTATTCCCTTACCTCCAAATTTTTCTTGAAAAAACTCTCTTAAATATTCTGTAATCACATCTCCCTGAATTAAAGAATCGCCATAGTGTGCTATTTTAATTATTCTATTTTTAGAATTTTTTAGTGCATTAAAAAAATTTTTTAATTGTTCTATATCGCCTGTTAATGGTACAAATTTTCCCAGTGTTTTTTGAGAAGAGACATTCGTGTTATCACTACATACAATTACATCATTTATAATTAATGGAATAGAATTGCTATTAATAACTTTTGCATAATTATTAATTGTAAACAATAATATAAGCAGTAAAAAAAACAATATATTTTTTGAATTCATATTTCCCCAGATTTTTAATTTCCAAATAGTTCCAAATTAAAATATATTCCAGTACAAAGAAAAAGATATTGAAAAAGATTGATAAACAGAATCAAACCTGTAGCTGTTTGAAAAACCAGCTCTACCATTAAGATTCAAATTTGGAACTGGTTTGTAATTTGCATCAATAAAATATTCACTAACAAAAAAATCAATTGCAGGAACATAACCTACTTTTCCAGTAAAATTAATATTAATCCCACTTTTATTATACCATTTATATTCTCCCCAGATACTATGCGAAATAAAGTTTTGTGGAGAATAATAAAGTGAAGATACATATGCAAAATCAGAAAAATAATATTCATAACCAATAATGCCATTTTTAAAAAACTGTCTACCTACTCTAAACAGGAAATCGTTCCCTTCATTTTTATCAGAAACATTATAATAACTATAATTGATTATTAACTTCAATTGATTATTATAGAAATAACTTCCGTAAATCCTGTACAATTCTGCTTTCAATCTCGTGTTCATTAAGTAAGGTGAATAAAGAATTAATCTTGCATCATTATTTTCATAGTATGCATTTAAAAGTAATTCATCCTGTTTTTCAAATCTTGCAGAAGCTGTTCCAATCTTTCTATTGCTTTCACCCAGAATATTTAATATTCCATAACTTCCAGATAAAGATAATTCTTTCATAATATAAAGAGAAAGATTAGCTCTAATTGAAGTAAAATCTCTTGAGATTATTTTATTATTTATTCTTGCATTATTATAAGAAGCACCTATACCAAGATAACCAATAAACCCGCCATCTACACTTAAACCATAATTCCACAATCTAAAATTTTGATTATCACCATAAAAACTGGAATAAGGAGATATACCAATATTTGTTGGAAAAATAATACTCTTCAAAACATAAATTCCTTTTTTGAAACCATAAGGTGGAATCCAGCTTAATCTTTGTTTCAACAAATTAATTTCATTAGTGTCTTTAGCCTGTTCAAGTAATTCATCATAAATATCTTCTGCTTTACCCCATCTATTCTGTAAAGCGTAGGCATCTGCAAGATATAATCTTTGATTATTAATTTTTCTTTTTAATTCTTCATCTTCGGCAACTTTTAATAGTTCATTAAAAATTTTTTCTGCTCTTTCCAATTGTTTTGTTCTTACATAAGAATTTCCCAGAGTAATTAATTTTTCGTTAAGTAGACTTAATTCTTCTGGTGTTTTTAAGCTATCTTTAATTGCATTATAAATTGAATCTGCTTTTAATGGAAGTCCAATCATACTGAAAGCATTAGCCAAATCCATTTTTGATTCTATATCAAGTGTATCACGATTGCTTAGCTGTTCAAGTTCTTCAACTGCTTTAATACTATCTTTATTTAGATACAAAACATTTATTCTCTGAAGTGCAACCTTAAAATCAAATTCTTCTGATAAAATCTTATCATAAATTTCGAGTGCTTTAAGATAATCTTCTGCACAAGAAACTATATTGGCATATTCTATTAGTTCATCTCTTGTAGGTCCAGTTCTCTTAGAGAAATATTCTTCATATTTAGTTCGTGCATCCTGACAATTTCCTTCCATAAAAAGTTTTTCAGCTTCAGCTCGAATTTCAAAGACTTTTATTTCTTCGTATGCAGAAAGATGTAATTCATAATTACTTTCTGAACTAATTACTTCTGGATTATTAGGATCAATTTCTTTAGCAATATCTAAATATTTCTTTGCTTCTGGAAAATTCTTTTTCCAACTATACAATGACACTAATGATAAATATGCAGGTAATTCTCTTGGTCGATTTTTAATAACATTTAATAAATAATTTTCTGCAAGATCTAAATCAAGAACTGTCCATACAGCAATTTGAGCTCGCAATAATTGATAATCTAAATTATCTGGATCAATTTTAAGAAGTATATTTAACTGCGAAATTGCTTTTTCCCAATCATAATTCCAGGCACAAAATTTTGCATATAAAAAGCGAACATCAAGTTCTTCATTTTCTGGTTTATCTTTAAGATATTCTTCTAAAACTTCTATTGCATTATCATAATAAAGTAAATTGCCATAAGCTTCTGCAAGTTTAATAACAGCTTCTTTATTTGCAGGATTTTCTTTCAATATACCTGTGTAATATTCAATGGTTGAATTATAAGTGCTATCTCTGTATGCAGTAACTTTTTGATAGAGTGTTTTAAACTCTACATCTTCTGAATATTTATTTTGTAGATACTGAAGTTGTTGATATGCTTCTTCATAACGATTAGCATTGATTAATTCTTTTACAAGTGCAAATCTTGTTTTATCATCATCTGGATTTCTTTTTAATTGAGCATAGTATCTATCGATTGGATATACATATTCAAAAGATCTTGGTTGATATTGTAATAAATATGCTTGATTGCGAGTTATATCCAATCCATCCTGAGCTTCTTTAAAATATGGTTTAATTTCAAGTGCTTTTTTAAAAGCATTTTCTGCAATTTTATATTTACCAAGCCACAAAGTAAAATATCCATATCTGCTCCATAATCTCCAATCATCAGGATATCGTTCAACATAAATTTTTAATATTCTTTCACCTTTAGCAATCGAACCTGTTTTAGCCAGTATTTCTGTATATCTTATAATTTCATCTGGCGAAGCATTATCATCTCTTTTCAAATATTCATCATACCATTGTTCTGCATTATTCCATTCTTCTAACCATCTATAAGATTTTCCAATTTCAAGATAGTTAAATGGATTTTTGGGATTAATTGCAATATCTCTTTTATGTCCTTCAATTTTTTGATACAGTTGTTGATGCCAAACTGAAATTACTCTATTTAAATCTTTTTTTATTTGTTCATTCGCAGGATCAAAACGAACTGCTCTTCTTAAGTCGAGTACAGCAAATTGATACTGATTTGTTTTTTCATAACACAATCCACGTAAATGGTAACCTTCAGCAAGTTGAGGATGTGCAGAAATAAATTTATGAAGTTGTTCAATAGCTTCACTATACCTGCCTGCATTCATTAAAAAAAGTGCCTGTCGTTTTAAACCATCTGTCTTTGCCTGTGAATATAAAATTGATGAGAGGAATATTAAAAGTGTAAAAATTATTTTAAAACAACGACTCATCACCCAATAAACTTATTTAAGGGCTGATAAGCTTTTGTGGAAGAGGTTTCTGCGGATAAAACAAATTCCATCATCGATTCTGCATTTTCAATTGATTCATCTACAGTTAAATTGAATATTGATATATAATCAATTACTGCATTTAAATAAGCAGGATCTTTGCTCGGTAAATTATTTTGTACATTGGTTATTAAATCTACAACTCCTTTTAAACTTCCTTTTACTAAAAGTACTAAAACTTTATTTTCAATTACACAAATTTTGTCTCTTTTACTGGTTGATAATCTTATTGCATTTTGTAACTGATTGATAGTTAAAAGTCCCCTTACCTGAGCAACTGGATCTAATCTGAAGGCTACAAGATTAAATGATTGTCCTGTACTTTTATAAAGTGCTATCTGGTTATTAAGTATTAACAAAAAATCCTGATAGTTATAAACATTAGAAAAAGCATAGGGTTCAGAAGGCATTTCTACTCTGGTAGGTGTAGTAAAATTTCTTGTTTTTGTTTTTGTAAAACTATTATCGTACTCTTCGGTTGGTAAAGGTTCTTTTATAAATTCTGTAGTTACACCTTTATTTGGAACTATTCTATATTCAGAACTGAATTCACCTTCTGTATGACCAACGTTTGGTGTAATAGTAACAATACCACCCTGTAATCGCTCTTTGCCAGTTTCTTTTTTAAGATGAATTATACCTGTAACAAATTGTGATATTCCTTCAACTATCGAATATGCTTTTTGTGTTGCTGGTTCACTTATAATAAAAAGACTTGTAATATCTCTCTCTTCAATTGCTTCAATTGTATGAAGGAAAGTATTTCGCAAATAATCAAGATTCCTGAAACCAACAAAAGGAGTAATTTCATCAAAAATTATTCTTGTAGGATGATATTGATTAATAACAGTTAATATATCATTAAAATATTCAACCAGATAATCATCTGGATTATACATATCATAAATTTCATTTGGAGGAGCTACACGAACAACGATTATTAAATTTTGATTCATATAATATTGAATATCGAAATTAAGTGAGGCAGCTTGAATCATTAAATCTTTTGGACGCATAATTGTAAAATACACACACGTCTCGCCTGTTCTTGCAGACTCCAGTGCAAATTGTAAACCTATTAATGTTCTACCAGATTTTCTTGGTCCAATTAATAAGTAGCTTCCACCTCTATAGACACCACCCCAATTCTTATCTATAAATGCAAAACCAGACAATACCTTTTTAACAGAACCGACCATTTATTAATCCCAATTTTTTATATTTATGCCAATTTATATGCCAAAAAATAATTCGTTTTCATTCAATAATAAACAACCCTGACAAAAAATATATCTAAAAATGATAACCTTGATTCATTTTAGTACATAAATTCTAATTCATTAAGTTACCAAAAACAAAAATTGCTGTGGCATTTGCAGAAATAGTTGGCTCGTTTGTTATATAATCCCATCTATCATCACGATAATAAATTTCATTAGTTTGAAATTGCGAATACTTATCTTCATTTTCAAATTGAATTTTAAAATCATTTAATAACTTTCGAGGTACAGGTCCAGCAGCAAAACCTCCTGGCAATTTCTTTTTAAAATATGAAATTTGATGGTGAAAATTTTGAGAATAATTTTTCCCGAATCCATATATAAAACTTATACCCCATGGATTTCTACCAAGAATAAAATCTTTCTGTAAGCAAGCCAGTGTATCATAATATGAATCACCTGTTAATTTCTTCCATAATATATTTTGAAGAGTAATACCAAGCAAAGTATTATTACTACCCCAATTTAATACAGTACCCAAACCAAAAGTATTAGAATTTTTATATCTATTAAATTCTTCAAGATTATTTTTAAGCAATTCCGAATAACGTTTATCATAAATCGATAGTTTATAATGTACAATTGGATTTATATCTCCCCAGCTCCACCAGAAATTATTTGAAGCAGAATCTATATAAGAAATTGCATCTTCATAATATTTTTTATTCTTAGTTGTAATAAATAATTCTATAGCAGCAAGTGCCAGTTTACCTTTGAATTCTTTATCGAGATACATACCACTTCCACTACTATCAACATCCGGCACATTGTTTCTAATTGAATAAAAATGTCTGGCAGTATTTAAGCATTTATCTGCAAACTCATAATACTGAAATTTATCACGCCATATTCTCGAAGCTAATGCAAGTGTAGCACTATAAATACCTATTAAATTTTTACCAATTCCTAAAGTTGCAGGACGATCAAAACCATATTTATCATTTTCTGGTAATCTCCATTCAGATTCGTGATCTTTTAAATCCTGAACCTGAGTAACAAATTTTTTACCTTCATAATTACATCTTAATAACCAATCTAAACCTACTTTTGCTTCTTCTAAAATATCAGGTAAATTATTTCTGTTATTATCAAAACTGAATTTTTCTGGATTAAATTCGTAAGAAAACAAAAGCATGTATGTTGCAAATGCAGTAGTATTTAAAAATTTAATATAATCCCCTGCATCGTGCCAGCCACCAGTTACATCTATGTTTTTATTTATTACATTCTTACCATCAATTATACTTGTAGCATCAGCTATATGACAAACATCATGTAAAAGAGGATTTGTATAACCACATCTTTGAACCTTGAAGAACTCAAGTAAAGAAAGAGTGACATCTTTATAAATATCCTTACCAATCTTAAATGTGTAAGACTTCACCTTGTTTACTAAAATTTCATACTCTCCTTCTTGTTTCAAATCAGTAAAATCAATCAAATAATTATATTGAAAATTACCATATCCATTTGATAATGATTTAAGTGCAGTTTGAAAAACAATTTTATTTGTTTTTACATTTTTTATTAAAGCATCAATAGAATTAAGCTTAACTTTTGATATGACTAATGCAGTTTTTATATCATCAGGCAAGAAGCCAACCTGATTTAATCTTATATAAAAATCAGATTCCGCATTAATATTTTGTGAGCAATCAGGAATAAATTCCAGTAAAAAAATAATCAGGATAATTAATTGTTTTAGATACATTTATAATTTTATAATTGTCTTCTTTAAAATACTTTTTTTAAATGAGAAGAGCATGAATTAATGTGAAAATATCTGGGATATATAATTACTTGGTAATTTTTTCGTATTTGAAATCTGTATCAAAAACATAATCCCACAAAGGTTGACTAACACCAAATCCTTTTAATGAATCTTGATAGTGATGTTTCATATGATGCTTTTTTATAGCTAACCAGAATTTATTATGAATATTAAAATGATGAACAGCATAATGAGTCATATCATATATTAAATACCCAACTAAAAAACCACTATAAAATGGTAAAATGTTTACTTCTCCAAATATCGATTTATATAGAATAAAAAATAATATTGCAAGTGGTATACTTACAGCTGGCGGCATAACCAATCTTTTAGAATCTTTTGGATATGCATGGTGAACTCCATGAACTAAAAAATGAATTCGTTTACCAGTCTTACTTTTAGGTTCATAATGAAAAACAAATCTATGCAATGTATATTCTGTAATTGTCCAGATTATAATACCAGAAATGAACAGGAAAATAAATTTCAAAACACTAATATGGTAGACTAAAAATGCATTATAAATTAAAT
This sequence comes from Rosettibacter firmus, assembly GCF_036860695.1. Classification (NCBI taxonomy): domain Bacteria; kingdom Pseudomonadati; phylum Ignavibacteriota; class Ignavibacteria; order Ignavibacteriales; family Melioribacteraceae; genus Rosettibacter; species Rosettibacter firmus. Next base: position 85,410 of record NZ_JAYKGJ010000001.1, read on the forward strand.
AAAAAATAACTGGCAAATAAATCCACAAAGGTACAGACCAATGAACTCTTGTAAACATTTCAAGGAAATTATTTTCGAATAATCTTACAGTTACATCTTCATTTGTAACAAAATTCTTTGCCATATACCCTCCAGAAACTTTACACTATAAACAAACTCTATAAGTAAAAAATTCAACTAAAGTTAATTCATAAAAGAAAAGGGTCACTAAATTGTGACCCTTCATAAAGCAAGTAAAAATCAGTATTGAATAATAATCTTCTGCAACTATATTGAATCTTTTACTTCATCAGCATCATCTTTTTAGTAGAAGAATATTTTCCTGCTACTAATTTATAAATATAAATTCCTGTAGAAACTTTATTGCCAGTATTATCATCTCCATTCCATTGAATTCTATGAATACCAGACAATTTTTCACTGCTTACCAGTGTTTTTATTTCTCTACCAAGAATATCATAAATTTTCAAGCTAACAAACGACTTCTCAGGAATTGTATATTCAATAATTGTACTTGGATTAAATGGATTTGGATAATTTTGCTTTAATGAATAATCCACAATCTTTTCATTTTGTACATCTGTAATATTTCCTGTAACAAATTCACTTGAATAAGAATAATTAGATTTCTCACCATCAGCATTTTTGGATTGAACTCTCCAGTAATATTTTGAATTTGATTTTAATCCATCAATTACATAACTGGTAGAATGAATATTCCTTATCACTATGGAATTTTCAAAATTATTATTGTCAGCTATTTCAAGATCATATTTTAATGGAGAAGTACTTTGTGCAGGAACAATCCAAGATAAACAAACTGAAGTTGTATTTAATGTAGAACCAATAATTGGATTAGCAGGTAATACAACTACAGGCATTGCACCAGGAGAAACTGTAAACTGAGCAACTGAAGAAAAGTTCGACATACTCGATGGATTTGATGCTAATCTTGAACGTACCTGCCAGTAGTAAGTGTTTCCAGGTGTTAAACCAGATAATGAATACTGATTAGTTACAAGCCATCCAGACTGACCACCTAATGGTGGAGAAGTATTAACCAGAACTCCAGAGCTTAATGTAGGATCAGACGACCAGATAACCTGATATTCCAGAACACTCATCGAACTTGCAATCCATTGTAATGTTGGACTTTGTGTATATATAACAGTTGATGCTGTTGGATAAGTTGGTGTTGGAATTACAGGATAATCAGAAGAAGTAATAACTGCACTTGCATCAACATCAAATGATTGTGTATACCATGTACCTCCACCATTAATCCTTACACGCCACCAATAAGATGTTCCAGCAGTTAATGGACTTGTTGTATATTCATATCCACTTATACCAACTACATTAATCTCAGGTGATGGAAATGTTGATCCACTATTATCTACCTGCAAATCAAAGGTTACACCAATTAAATGGATTGGTAAAAACCAGTATAAAGTTGGAGTTAATGTATAAACTACTGTACCTGTTGTTGGATAAGTTTGATAAATCGGAACAGTTGCTAATGATGCATAATAAATTGCAAAACTTTCCTCACTACTTGTAGTATAAGTCGTAAAAGATTGATTCTGTGAAACATCTATTACATAATAATATGTTGTAGCTAAATTAAATCCCGATAATACAATATTGTTATTTAATGTCACAACACTTGTGTTTGGATAAGGACCTCCTGAAGTAGTACCCCATCTAATTCTACAATAATTTGGTGCATTATTAAAATTATTATTTAAAGTCCAGTAAATTGTAGGATAAACAGTATAAATAATAGTTCCATTGGTTGGATAAAGAGGTATTGCTGTTGGAGGACCTGGAATTATAAAAGACCAGCTCGAAGATATGCTTACAAGTGTTCCATCATTAGTGTATGATTTTATTCTCCAGTAATAAGTACCTGCTGGTAGAGAAGAAATAGTAAATTGAAAATTATAATTTGTAAGTGTGCTTGGCGTTGTTGGAAATCCAGATACTTGACTTGTAAAGTTTGGATCGTCATCAAGTTCAATTGAATATTTTAGTCCTTGATATGGAGCTTGCCATTGAAATCCAATAACATTGCCTGATATAGTTGTACCATTAACAGGATTTTGTAATAAAGCTTTTCCCTGTGAAATCGTACTAAATCTTGCTGTACTACTTGATGAAACGGAACCTACAGTTACAGTAATTCTCCAGTAATAAATAGTTCCATTTTCAAGAGCATCGGCATCAATTAAAGTATGTGGTGAAGTTACTGCAACAGGACCATATACTACATCTGTAAATGATTGATCTTTAGCAATTTCAATTTGATAAGAAGGAGAACCAGTCCCAGACCAGCTCCATGTAAAAGTTGGTGTAATTGATATACCCGATGAATAATTTGCAGGACTATTTAAAGTAGGTCGAGCTATTGTTGTAAAAGAATAATAAAAAGGTGCACCTGATGGTTCAACTACGTTTGGACCATCAGTATCATAAATTCTCCAGTAATAAGTTGTATTATAATTTAGATTTGATTTCCCTGATAATAATTCTATTAAATCAGCAGCATTAAAAGTATAGTTTGATGTACCATTAGAAAGGTTCACATCTAAAACTAAATCTCCAGGATTAAAAGAATTTGTTGTTGAAACCTGTAAGTGGGTAGTGGGTGGAACTGCAACCGGATTAAATGTAAAATTTGGTGTAACTGAAACATTTGTAGAAGAATTTGCTGGTGTTTCGGGTAATACATCTGTTATAAAACTAAAAATAAATATGATTAATAAAATATTTCTCATTATGCCCCCTCAGTTTATTAAAAGGGTCATTTTTTCAATGACCCTTTATAATCATTTCTTTAAGAAAAATAAGTTACATGGCAGGCATAGAGAGCTAAACCAATTACTGCCAGGAAAAATAAAATCATTAAAGATGCTGTTAATTTTTTCATATTTACCTCCGCTCTCTATTCTGCCTTATTTAATTAACAACATTTTCTTTGTTGCTACAAAATTATCTGCCATAATTTTATATAAATAGATTCCACTTGAAACCTTATTCCCAAAATTATCATCTCCATTCCATTCTACAGAATATGTTCCTGCTTGATGTTCTTTGCTAATCAGGGTTTTTATTTCTCTACCAAGCATATCATAAATTTTTAGATTCACATAAGAATTTTTTGGAAGTGAATATTTTATTACTGTTGCTGGATTAAATGGATTAGGATAATTCTGATATAATGTAAATTCAGCAGGTATAGAAGTTTCTTTAACACCTACAACATTTCCTGTACTGAATACAGCAGGAGCTGAATAGTCAGAAACTTCTCCTTTATCTGTTCTTGATGCAACTTTCCAGTAGTAAGATTTATTTTTCTCCAATCCTTCAAGAACTACACTATTGGTAGTTAACCCAGTAATCTTAACTGAATTATTGAATTCTTTATTATCAGCATATTCAAAATCATAAGTTAATTTGCTTGAACTTGGTGCCGGTATTACCCATGATACTCTTGCTAATGTAGAATTAATTGGATATCCATTAATTGGACTTCCTGCAATTGGGACTACACTTGATGCACCAGGTGAAACTGTAAAGAATCCTAAAGAAGACCAGGCAGATGTATTAGTAGTTATTACATCTTTTGCTCTTACCTGCCAGTAATATGTAGCACCTGGTGTTAACCCTGTTAATACATATGATGTTGAATTAACCCATGGTGTAGATGCAATAGATACAATAGGATTATCAAGAACACCTGCTGTTGTAGAAGGATTTGTTGAATAAATTACCTGAAATTGTAAAGGATTTGTATGATAATCTATCCATGATAATGTTGGATTTGTGACATAAATTACCTGACCTAATACAGGACTTGTTAAAGTTGGCACTGGTACACTTGCTGCAGTACTTATACTGGTTGGATAAACAAAACTTGCAGGAGTAGAAGGTGTTCCAAATGTACTCATAGAAAAACCACCGCTAACACGCCAGTAATACGTTCCACCTAATGTTGGATTCCAGGTAGAAAGATCAGAAGAAGTAATTGTATATGAAGTACCTGGTATATTATTTACAGTTAAATTTACAGAACCAAAACCCGGATCATCATCAATCTCTAACCTGAAATATAAAACAGGAGAATAAACATTTGTATACCAGTAAAAAGTTGGTTGTGCATCAACTACAGCTCCCAGTATTGGATAACTCGGATAACAAATTAAGAATGTTAAACTACCATATACAACAAAACTTTCTTCATCTGAGTACGTGGATTCACTTGTTCCATCACTTGATGCAACTTTCCAGTAATATGTTTGTCCAGGTGTTAGAGCCACTGGTATTGTAGTAAACCAATTTGGTGTACCAGTATCAAAATATCCTTCGGTTGCATTTGTAGTTCCTAAGGAAACTGTATAACTTCCTGATGTTGTACTATACTTAACTCTAAAACTAGTTACTTTCGAATTGTAAGAAAGTAAATACCAATATAAATTTGGTGGATTATTATAAATACTCAAACCACTTATAGGATAAGAAGCTACTGGTTTAGGTAATCCTGCAATTGAAAATTTCCAGACTTGAGAATAATTAATAATTACACCACTAGATGTTTTAGAAGTTACTCTCCACCAATAATCTGTTCCAGTATTAAATATTGATGTATTTAATGTAACATATGCATCTGTAGTCGTGGTAGTTGCTGCAGGAACAAGATTTAGCATGTCAGATGTTGTTGATACTTCTAAGGTGTATTGTAAACCGCTAAATCCTGTAAACCAGGAAAATGTAATCTGTGGAGCTCCGGTTACTGAATTATTTGATGGTGTTTGAAGATATGGTACTGCTGGAGATATTGTTGTAAAGCTCCATGGAGTTGGAGTTGATGGTTCCCATGTTGTGCCTCCATCAGCACTAACCTGCCAGTAATATGTTACAGCATTTGTTAATGGGGTAGTATTTGTAAATGAATTAGCTGAAATTGTATATACTGTTGCCGAGCCCATTCCAGCATCTGTATCAAAACGAATTCTATTTGCAGTTGAGCCCCATGTCCATGAAAAATTATGGATAACACCTACGCCAACTGCACCATTAGCAGGATTTGGACCAGATGGTTGAGCATAAATCACTATGGTTAATAATAAATAAAGTAATATTAATTTTCTCATTGCACCCTCCTTCCGGGTAATTTATTAATTGATAATTTCTATGGCTGGAGTTTTATTTTGTGTGTGATTGTTTTTATCAAATATAAAATCTTTCTAAAAGTTATTAATTATGGCTGGGACATCTTAAAGTTAACTTATATTTTTTACTTTGTCAATAGCTAATAAGAATAGTATGATATATTTATATCATAGTATCATAATAAATATGTTGCCTTAACATATATCAAAAAATAAAAGTTCAAAATCTTATCCAAGAAAAAATAAATTAATACCCTATTTTTATAAACCAATCATTTTTTATTAGCAAAAATTACAGGCAATTTTTAAATTGCAAAAAATTTTACTCTAATTTTCAGGATAAGCAAATGAATAATGAAAAACCAAGAGAACAATGGGGCAGTCGCATTGGATTAATATTAGCAGTTGCCGGTAATGCTATTGGTTTAGGAAACTTCTTAAGATTTCCAGTTCAGGCAGCACAAAATGGTGGTGGTGCTTTTATGATTCCTTATTTTGTTTCTTTTTTATTATTAGGAATTCCTTTAATGTGGATGGAATGGGGAATTGGAAGATATGGTGGTAAATTCAAACATGGTAGTGCCCCAGGCATGTTCGATGTTTTATGGAAAAATAAAATTGCAAAATACATTGGTGCATTAGGATTATTTCAATCAACTGTTATTTTAATTTATTATACATATATTGAATCCTGGACGCTTGGCTATAGTTTCTTTTCTATTACAAAAAGTTATTTTGGCCTCGAAAACTTTGCTGAAATGAAATCATTTCTTTATGCATATCAAGGTAGATTATCAAACCAATATTTCACCAGTGTAGCGACTGCTTATTTCTTTATGCTAATTACTTTTTCATTAAACCTATGGGTTTTATATAAAGGGATTTCAAAAGGAATAGAAAAATTAGCAAAAATTGCTATGCCAGCTCTTTTTCTATTTGCAGTAATAATTGCAATAAGAGTTATAACACTTGGAACTCCAGATCCCTCTCATCCAGAAAATTCTGTTAGCAATGGATTTGGTTTTATATGGAATCCAGACTTTACAAAATTAGGTGATCCAAAAATCTGGTTAGCTGCTGCAGGTCAAATATTTTTTACCCTATCACTCGGTATGGGAACAATTCAAGCTTATGCAAGCTATCTTAAACCTAAAGATGATATAGTTCTTTCTGGTTTAGCAACATCTGCCACAAATGAATTTGCAGAAGTAATACTCGGTGGTTCAATTGCAATTCCAATTGCTGTTGCATTTTTTGGTATTCCAACAACAATGGATATGGCTAAAGGTGGAGCTTTCGATTTAGGGTTTGCATCAATGCCTCTTGTATTCGAACGAATTCCATTTGGTGAAATATTTGGTTTCTTATGGTTTATTTTATTATTCTTTGCTGGTATTACTTCTTCTGTAGCAATGGGTCAACCCATTATAGCTTTCCTTGAAGATGAATTTGGAATGGATAGAAAAAAAGCAGTTACAACTTTAGGTGTGGGAGTATTTATCTCAATTCAATTTGTAGTTTTCTTTCTTCAATTTGGATATCTTAATGAATTAGATTACTGGGCTGGTACTTTTGGTCTGGTAGTGTTTGCTTTAGCCGAATCAATTTTATTCATGTGGGTATTTGGTGCAGAAAAAGCATGGAAAGAAATGAATGAAGGTGGTGATATTCAAATTCCAAAATTATTCTTTTATGTAATGAAATATATTACTCCAACATTATTACTTATTATTATGTTATGGTGGTTTATTAATGATGCAATACCAATTTTATTATTAAAAAATGTTGACCCATCAAATCATATATACATCTGGGGTGCAAGAATTTTTATGATATTATTATTTAGCATATTATGCTGGATGGTTAAAACAGCGTGGTCTAAAGAAAGGAAATAAAATAATTAGAAGGGTTGCCAAAAAATTGGCAACCCTGAATTTTTGTATCAACCAAAAAATGTTTCGGCAACTTTATAGAGTTCCATATCAACAGTTTTTAATTCACCAACTGCTTCTTCTAATTTTACTGCAACAATATCTTTACCTCTTAAAGCAGCCATGTATCCCCATTGACCTTTATGAACCAATTCAGCAGCAAATACTCCGAGTCTTGTTCCCAATACTCTATCAAATGCAGTTGGGCTACCACCTCTTTGAATGTAACCTAAAACAGTTGCTCTTGTTTCAAAACCAGTTCGTTTTTCAATTTCTTTTGCAATTACATTACCAATGCCACCTAATTTAACATGACCGAATGCATCTACTTCTACATCACTTAAAATTAAAGAACCATCTTTATCAACAGTTTCTTCAGTTTTAATTTTTGCGCCTTCAGCAATTACTACAATGCTAAATGTTTTTCCTCTTTGATGTCTTTTTGTAATAATCTCACAAACTTCGTTTAAATCAAATGGTTTTTCTGGAATTAAAATTACATCTGCTCCACCAGCAATGCCAGCATGAACTGCAATCCAGCCTGCATGACGACCCATTACTTCAACAACCATTACACGGTTATGTGATTCTGCTGTTGTATGCAATCTATCAATTGCTTCTGTAGCTATATTAACTGCTGTATCAAAACCAAAGGTATAATCTGTAGCATTAAGATCGTTATCAATAGTTTTAGGAACGCCAACTACTTTAACACCTGCTTTAAAAAGTTTTGATGCAACACCAAGAGTATCTTCGCCACCAATTGCAACCAAGCAATCAATACCAGCTTGTTTCATATTGTTAATTACTCTTGCTTCGCCATCTTTTTCTTTGTAAACATTTGTTCTTGATGTTCCTAAAATTGTTCCACCACGTGGTAAAATTCCCGATATAGCATCGAGATCCAGTGGCATAAAATTATTCTGGAGAATACCACGCCAACCTTCTCTAATTCCAATTGTTTCGTGACCATTCTGAATTGATTTTCTTACAACAGCTCTAATTACAGCATTAAGTCCCGGGCAATCACCCCCGCCAGTAAGAATTCCTATTTTCATTTTTTACTCCACTAATTATGAATTGAAAGTAATTTAAAATTTTAGATTAATTTCAGATTTGCAAATTTAGTAAGTAATTGTTTTGTACCATGTTCTTCAAATGCAATAGTAACTTTCTGCATATCACCAGTTCCATTTATAGCTAATATTTTTCCAATACCAAATACAGCATGAGAAACTCTACTTCCGACTCTCAAAGATCTTCTTTCCTGTTCGTAATAATCGTCATAACTTCCCTGATAATATTCATCGTATTCAACATTTGCTCCTGCTTTTCTTCTTCCTGCTCTTCTACTACCAGGACCATAAAGTTCAGTGTATGTAGATTTATCTAATTCATCAATAAATCTTGAACGACTTTGATAAGCAACTTCTCCAAAACGATAACGAGATCGTGCATAAGTTAAAAATACTTTTTGTTTAGCTCGAGTTAGAGCAACATAGAATAATCTTCTTTCTTCTTCTAATTTTGAATCGGAATCGAATTTTGGATTAAGCGGGAATATATCTTCTTCGAGACCAGTTATAAAGACAATCGGGAATTCCAGTCCTTTTGCACTATGAACTGTCATCAAAGTTACTGCATTAGATTTTTCATCATATTGATCTACACTTGTTACAAGCGATACTTCTGCAAGGAAATCGTCTAAAGTTGCGTTGGGATGTTCTCTACAATAATCATGAATTGCAGATATTAATTCTTGAACATTTTCATAATGAGCAAGCGACTCAGGAGTATTTTCTTCTTTATAAATTTTTAAGATGCCTAATTCGTCTATTAAAGCAGATGTTAATTCTCCAAGAGAAAGTTTATTTTTTAAGTCAATATATTTATCCAGAAATAATTTGAATTGTTTTACATTTTTCTGAATTCTTTCTTTAACCTCAATAACTTCAAAAACACGAGCCATTGTTGTAAATAATGATATGTTTAGTTTACGTGCAAAAGCTATCATCTTCGTAATCGAAGTATTACCAATTCCTCTCTGCGGGAAATTCATTATTCGCAATAAACTCTCTTCGTCATTAGGATTAGATAAGACTCTTAGATAAGCAATAATATCTTTAATTTCTTTCCTTCTGTAGAATTCAATTCCACCAACAATTTTATATGGTATACCTTCTCTTCTGAAAATATCTTCAAAAACACGTGATTGTGAATTTAATCTGTAAAAAATAGCAATATCACTTAATGATATTTTTCTTGTTGAAACTTCTTTTTTAATTCTTTTTGCAATTTGGAATGCTTCATCTTTTTCGTCTGTTGCTCGTATTAAAGTAATTTCTTCACCGTTATCATTTTCTGTCCACAGAGTTTTTGCAATCTGTTCAGTATTATTCTTTATAATTGAATCTGCAGCTGCAAGAATAATTTTTGTGGAGCGATAATTTTGTTCAAGTCGGAATATTTTAGCATCCTTGAAATCTTTTTTAAAGTTGAGCATATTTTTAATATCTGCACCACGCCAGCTATAAATACTTTGTGCATCATCTCCAACCACACAAATTCTGTCTTTAGGTGGACTTAATAATTTCAATAATTCATATTGAGCTTTATTGGTATCCTGATATTCATCAACCAGAATATATTTAAACATTTTTTTGTATTTCTGAAGAACTTTTGGTTCTTTTCTAAATAACTCAATAGGTTTGATCAGTAAATCATCAAAATCCATTGCGTTATTTTCAAAAAGTCGTTTATTGTATTCTTTATAAATTTCCAGGAATTTTCTATCGGTTAAAGAATTAGTCATTATCTTTTCAAAATCTTCAGGTAAAATCAACTGATTTTTAAGATGACTAATTCGATGTTGCACGCCATTTGGAGTTAAGCTTTCAAGGTTGATATTTAGATTCTGCATTACGTTTGAAACAAGAGAAACAGAATCTTCTCTATCATATATCGAATAGTTAGGTTTATAATTCAAATATTTAGATTCAGCTCTTAAAATTTTAGCTAAAATAGAATGAAAAGTCCCCATCCACAGTTGTTCTGCCTTTTTACCAATCAAGGCTTTGATACGCTCTTTCATTTCGCGGGCGGCTTTATTAGTAAACGTAAGAGCTAAAATTGACTCAGGTTCCATTCCTTTTTCTATTAGATAAGCAATTTTATAGGTTAGAACACGGGTTTTACCTGAGCCAGCCCCCGCTACTACCATATGTGGACCTGCATTATATTCTACAGCCTTACGCTGTTCTTCATTTAAATCATTTAGAAATTTCATAAGAAATGTAATTTTTAGTTAGTAAATTTAAATAAAACATCAGGTATTATCAATTAATTGAAGTAAAAAAGATTTGTTAGCTAAGAAATTTAAAAATTTCCTTTTTTTAATTTGCCTAAACCACCACCGAAAGTAGTCACCCATAAGTCATCATTTTTGTCTATCACAATTCCTGAAACTTCTTTACCTGGGATTTGTGAATTATACGTGTTATAAAATATTGCGTTCCCAGGATTATCATAAAATTTTGTAAGTCCATCTTTAGTACCAACCCAGATCATGTCATTTTTATCAACATAAATTGTTTCAATCAAATGCGACGATATTACATTTAGAGTAAGAACTTCCCAGAAACTTCCATTAAATTTAGTAAAACCACCTGTATACCCATTATTCTTACTTGGTGCATGAGCTACATAAACATTTCCCCTTCTATCACATTTAATTTCTTTAATTATGTTACCCACATTAATCGGTAATCCCATATTATTCATATTATAATGTGTCCAGCTGATACCATTAAATATACCAATTCCATTCGTACTTGTTCCAATCCATATTTTATTATCTTCATCTATTGCAATAGCAGTAATAAAATTTCCTGGTACTCCATTTTTGGTATTATATATTACCCAATTACTACCATTATACTTCACAAGTCCATTTTGAGTGCCAATCCATGTATTCCCATTTTTATCAAAAGCAATAGATGTTACATAATTATCTGGAAGATACGAAGTATAATCTATCCAATTAATACCATTATAAACCTGCAATCCTGTTGCAGTTGCTATCCATAATCTATTAAACCTATCAATGGCTAAATCATTGATATTATTATTCAATAAAGGTGAATTTTCATTATTAAAATATGACCAATTTTTCCCATCGAACTTACATAAACCTTTATCTCTTGTTCCAATCCATTTAATATTATTACTATCGACAACTATATCAGCTAAAAGATTTGAATTGATACCTGAGTTATTTGTTCGATAACTTACCCAAACACTTGTATCTTCAAGTGATAAGTGAAAAAATGATAGGATACTTCCTTTAATAAGAATATTGTTGCTATCAGCTCTGTGTAATCTTTTTGTGTATTTTATTTTATATAATCCAGGGAACAAATTATATACAGTAGCAGGAGTTTTTAAGTTTAATAAACTATCGTTTAGATAAATATCAGCACCTGAAGGAAATGATGTACAATAGACTTTCCCGTAATGTCCTGGATTTAAATAGTAATTAACCAGTACAGAATCTACTTCGTCAGACTTAAGAAAAATATATAAAGTTGTATCTTTGAACAGGTCGAGTTTTAAAGTAAATTTATTTTCGCCTTCTTCGAGCCAATTTAATTTTGCAGGTGTTTTAAGACCAGTATTCTTATTATTAACATATATCAAAGCACCAGCAGGTTTACTGTCTATATATATACTAACATTTTTTACAGGCAATTCTTCTGGTTCACTATTATAAACTTCTCTTTCACAAGAAATAAATGATAGTAAACCAATAAATAAAATTTTTATTAAAATTCTATTGCTCATAATTTCAAACCTGGCTTATATCCAAACGATCGAATATAATCATGTGTAAATCTTAACACATAATTACTCTTATTGTAAATTCCAAAAACTCCATATCCCCCTTGAATGTTTGAATAATCTGTTTCGTCTAATTTTACTGAATATAAATCTCGACCCCTTGCAGTAGAATTATAATAGTAACTCAAGTTTTCATCGAGTGAAAGAACTTCGAGAATACAACTGAGAATTTCATAATTACCTTTTTCTGGATCACCTTTTGAAATTAGTTCCATTGTTTTATTAATAACTTCTAAGTTTACTGAAAATGCAGAAATATTAGTTGGTTCTGGATAGTCTGGAATATATTCATCATTATAAAAGATATAACTTTGTGGGACTAAAGCTATCTTTCTAATTTTTTTACCATTTTCATATTTGAAATAATAAATTCCAAGTCTTGTAACAAATACCTGATCTTGCTGATTACCATTCCAGACAATTTTTATATAATCTCTATCCTTTGCTGGAATAATAGTATCGCACAATTCTTTTTTAAAAATAATTTTATCTGGAACAACTGAACTTGATCTTAATTTTTTGCCATCTGGTAGTATTGCTTCAATTTCAACAAAAGAATTTGGTAAAGGTTGAAAATTGTTAGTGTAATAAACTTTATATGGATTTTTATAATTATCATATTCCGATCTTTCAATTATAGTATCTTTAAGAATAGATACAATCTCATTTCCATTCCAAAGTCTTATCAATGAATTATCTACAGAATGGTTAGTTGAATCTGAATAAGGATCATAATTATTTGACGAATAACTTTTTGAAAGTAAAGCAACTTGAAAAGTTGTATCTGCTCCTACTATACAATTGAGAACATACTTTTCTTTAAAATCACCAAACGGATCTAAATTTTCGTTACAGGAAATTATCAATATCAAATTTAATAGCAGGAATATTTTTAATTTCATTATAATTCAACCTTAATTGTTGCGGTTGGTAAAAATGGTAACATATTCACACGTTCGCCAGTATCTCTACTGAAATAAAAAATATTTTTCCTGTTATAAACATTAATCAAATTCACATTTAAAGTAGCTTTAAAAAATCTGATTCTAAATTTTTTTGATATCGAAAAATCAAGTCTATGATAATCAGGTAATCTTCCTAAATTTTGTATGCCAAGAATTGTGTAAGGTTTTCTTGGATCGTATTGATACCAGGGAACAAAAATGTTATCAAGATATAATTTATCGTAGTATCCAAGAATTTGAGTAAAAGGTAAGCCAGAATTATATAACCATGTAATGCTTGTAGACCAGTCTTTCCCCAGCTTAATTTCAAATATAAAATTTGCTGCGTGACGAATATCGTACTTGGGATAATATCTTAATCCATTTATTTCTTTATAAGCATAAGCAAATGTATATGAAGAAGAAATATTATATAAATCATTACTATACTTCAAAAGAAATTCAATACCAGAAGATTCACCAGTGCCCGATATAAAATCGGGATCTTTGAATAAAACTTTTTTATCATTAAGTAATGGTAAATTTTCTATACGTTTATAATAAGCTTCTATATCCAAACTAAAATTATTCATGATGAAAATTTCAAGTCCACCAATGTAATGAAAAGCATTTGGTGGAATTAAATAAGAAGGCAAAATTATCCAGGGCTCATACAAATTTATAACTTCGTTTTCGTCTGTAATTGTAATTAGTTCTTGTTGATATAAACCAATTGCACCTTTAAATGCTATAAAAGAAAATGGTTTTAAAGTAAAATTAAATCGGGGTTCAAACACTTTTAATTTTTTATTACCAGATAACGAAGCAAGATTAATTCGAGAACCAATATCAATGCCAAGAAATTTCCATCTTAACAATTTGTATTTGCCATAAAAAATAATATTAGCTCCTGATGTAAAAAAATTATTTTCGTTGCCAGTAATGTTTTCTTTCATAAGATTAGTTTTAATCTGTTTGATATGAAATCCAATATCAAGTTCATCTTTGCTATTAAATACATAAGAAAAATCCATTTGAAGAGTTACATCCTGAATTTCATTTTTGCTTTGAAGAACACTGCTAAGTTTTGGTATTATTTCTCCTTTGAAATTACTTACAGAAATACCAAGCTCAAAAAATAAAGGGCTATCACTAATTTGAAACCATTTAAAACCAAACAAGTTATTTGTCCAATTAAAATCTTCAAAGCGGGGATCATCATTAATTACTTTATCACCACTAAAAAATCCATTTATAGAAAATTTAGCTCCTTTAATAAATTCAGGATTGGAATAATTCATCTTAAAAGAAAAATCATAAAAATCTGCAGGGACATTTTTATTGTTAAGGAATTTTTTAAGTATGGATGTTGAATAACTCTTTCTTCCAGCGAGATAAAAAGAACCATCAGGGATTGGTCCTTCTAACATAAACTTACCTGTAAGATAACTTGCTGATGCTTTTGCAGAAAAATTATTTTTATTCCCATCTTTTGTAATAATTTTTATAACAGAAGATAGACGATTACCAATTTCGGAATTAAAACCACCTTTATAAAATTCAACATTATTTATTATATCAGGATCGATAGCACCAAAAATTCCAAGAGCATGAAATGGATTATACAAAGTAATTCCATCTAATAATACTAAATTTTGATTACCTGCACTCCCTCTAACATAAAATCTTGCTGATATATCTCCAGTTGATTGAACTCCAGGTAAATATTGAATGGCTCTAAATAAATCTGACTCAACACCTTTAGGTAGAGTTTCAATATCTCTGGCAATTAATTTTTGTAGACTTATATCAAGTTCATTTTCTTTATTTATTCTTTCACCAATCTTTTCAATTGTTTTTAATTCAACGCTTGCAGGAATTAATTTAATATCAAGATGAGTAATTTTATTTTTTACCAAAAATATATTAATAACTTTTGTTCGATAACCAACATAAGATACTATGAGAGTAAAATTTTTTTCTGCAGGAATTGATGGGATAATAAAATAACCTTTGGAGTCAGTAGAAGTTCCGATTGCAAGTTCTTTTATATAAACATTGCCGAAAGCTAAAGGTTCAGAATTTGTTGAATCAGTTACAAGTCCTCTTAAAGTACCTAATGATTGACCATTAACATTACTAACAAAAATTAATGATAAATAACAAAGCAGGATAATTCTATATTTCATAAAATAAATAATAAAATGAGAAAAATTTATTATATCAATTGTAATTTCAAGTGAAGCAAACTATTTAATCAACGTATGTATTTTAAAATTATTATACAGTTCAAATAGTAATGAAAAAAAATATTACCCTCGATTAAATTAAACATTCCTGTATACAATAAAAAATAAAATGTGATAGTAGTATAAATTAATTTTTGATAGAAGCTGGTAAAAATAGAAACTCCTAAATAGTTAAGCTTGATTAGCTAAGTACAAAAATTCACACTTCTATCAAATCAATTATTATAAAGAATCTTAGTACTCTTTAGAAAAGATTGAGTAATCTAAAAAGTATATTTAGAAATTAATTATTATTAAAAATCATAATTAATCTTCCATAGTTGAAATATTTCCCGGGTCATGACCAAGTACTTTTGCTTTTAATACTCTTCTCATAATTTTTCCGCTTCGTGTTTTGGGTAAAGAATCTACAAATTCAATATGTTCTGGTTTTGCAATTGGACCTACTTCGTGACTAACATGTTGCCTTAGTTCTTCAATTAATGCAGTTGATTTTTCATAACCATTACGAAGAATTACATAAGCATAAATTGCATTTCCTTTTACTTCATGAGGTAGACCAATTGCAGCAGCTTCTGCTACTGCTGGATGACTTACCAGTGCACTTTCAATTTCTGCTGTACCTAATCGATAGCCAGACACTTTAATTACATCATCTACTCTTCCAATAATCCAGTAATATCCATCTTCATCTTTACGTGCACTATCACCTGTTAAATACATACCAGGAAATTTACTCCAATATTGTTGAACATAACGTTCAGGGTCTTTATAAACTGTTCTCAGCATTGCTGGCCATGGAGTTTTAATTACAAGATAGCCTTCTTCATTTGGTTTTACAGAATTTCCATTTTCGTCAACAACATCCATTTCAATTCCGGGAAATGGTCTTGTTCCCGATCCAGGTTTTAATGGAACGCATGGCATTGGAGTTATCATAAACATTCCAGTTTCTGTTTGCCACCAAGTATCCATGATAGGACATTTTTCTCTACCTACTACTTTATAATACCATTTCCATGCTTCAGGATTAATTGGTTCTCCTACTGAACCTAATAATCTAAGAGAAGATAAGTCATGACGTTTGACCCACGCTTCTCCAAATCTCATTAATCCACGAATTGCAGTTGGAGCAGTATACAAAATATTTATACCATATTTTTCAATCATTTGCCACCAGCGATTTGGATATGGATAATTTGGAGCTCCTTCATACATAAATGATGTTGCTCCATTTAATAATGGTCCATAGACTATATAACTATGACCGGTAATCCATCCTGGATCTGCAGCACACCAATATCGATCTTCTTCGTGTATATCAAAAACATATTTTAAAGTTGTATAAACCCCCACCATATAACCACCATGTGTGTGCAAAATTGCTTTTGGTTTTCCTGTAGTACCAGATGTATACAATATAAAAAGTGGATCCTCTGAATCCATAATTTCTAATGTAGAATTCTGAGTGGCAATTGGTAAACTCATTAATTCATGATACCACATGTCTCTTCCGTATTCCATATTAACATCTTGATTAGTTCTCTTAACAACCAATACATGTTCAACAGTACCACATCTTTGTAATGCTTCGTCTGCAATTTGTTTTAATGGTACAATTTTCCCTCTTTGATAAGCTCCATCAGCAACAATTAGCACATTAGAATTACTGTCTTCAATTCTTTCTGCAAGAGATTCTACTGAAAATCCTCCATAAACAACGGAATGAATAGCACCAATTCTTGCACATGCTAACATTGCAATAATAATTTCAGGAATTCTTCCCATATAAATTGTTACTCTATCACCTCTTTGTACACCCATACTTTTCAAAACATTTGAAAACTTACATACTTCACGATGCAATGCATAATATGAAAAAGTTCGTAAATCACCATTTTCTCCTTCCCATATTAAAGCTAGCTTGTTTCTGCGGTAAGTTTTAATATGAACATCAAGACAATTATAAACAATATTTGTTTTAGCTCCGGTAAACCATTTATAAAAAGGTTTATTAGAATCATCTATTACTTTTTCCCATTTATTAAACCATTGCAATTCATCAGCCATTTTAGACCAGAATTCTTTATAATTTTTAGTAGCAAATTCATTTAATTCTTCCCAATTTTTTATATGTGCTTTATTTATTACTTCTTGATCAGGGTAAAAAACTTCCCCGGCAAATTTTTTATTATTAATCATAAATCCTCCAATTTTATAATGCTTTGAAAATTAGACCAAATGTCCTTAGATTTGCAATTGAAAATAAAGGATGATGTTTATATAATCAATAAAAATTTTGTGAAGGGTAAATCTAAATATAATGTAAGCTGGCTCGTATTAATTTTATACCTTTTACTTTTATTTGTAAATGTTTTCCATGTTCATCATTATAATTTCAAAATTAGCAGCCAGCAAGAACTATCAAATCAAGAATATTTTATAGATCCATATCAGGATGAATCTGGAATTTGCAGAGTTGAGCATTTCTTCAATAATACATTTAATGCACAATTAAAATCTTCTTTTGTTTCTTACCTGTACCAGACCCTTACAATAATTAAACTTAATTTTATTTTTAATCCACTTAAAAAATTTCTTACTTCAGCAACATTACGTTCACCTCCCCATTTGTTCTAACACCATTCTTAAAATCATTAAGAAATATTAAATAACCGATTCTCCTTTTACTTAATAAAACTATACAGGGAGGTTTATTATGAAGACTATAAATTTCTTATTATCATATATATTTCTACTTACCTCATTAATCAGTGCTCAAACATTTTCATTGATTGGTTATGTTAAAGACGAAAAAGATAATTCACCACTAATTGGTGTAAATGTCTTAATAGAAGAATTAAAAATTGGTACAACAACAGATAAAGAAGGAAAATTTGAATTTCATAATCTTAAAAGTGGAAATTATTCTTTGAAATTTTCTTATATAGGTCACAAAACAACTTTTAAAAAAATAAATGTACCAGCAGATAGCATAATTGAAGTTAAACTTCAAGAAGGAATAATAAATTTAGAGGAAGTTATAGTTACAGGAAATCCTATTTCTATTGATCCAAAAAATTTATCACAGAGTTCTTTATCGATAGCAAATCTGGAATTACTAATTAAAAAGAATTCTACAATAGCACAAACACTAAATTTTCAACCTGGAATTTCAATGCGATCCAATGGAATTGCTACTTCAAGACCAGTGATTAGAGGTTTCAGCAATAATAGAGTTCTTATTTTAGAAAATGGCTTGAGGATGGGAGATTTATCAAATACATCAGATGACCATGCTGTTTCATCGGATGGAAATACACCAGAAAAAATAGAAATTCTACGTGGACCATCAAGTTTACTTTATGGAAGTAATGCAATAGGAGGAGTTATCAATATAATAACAGAAGAAATTCCAAACTATATTTCAAATGGAATACATGGAGAAATCAATTCAGGAAGATCATCTGTAAATAAAGAATATAATATCAATAGTGATTTACATTTTGGCTTTGATAAATTTTCTTTTCATACAAATTATTTCAATCGAGGTAGTAAAAATTATTTTGATGGCAATGGTTTAGAAGTATTAAACTCAGATCAATTTACAAGAGGATATCAATTTGGATTTGCATTCATTCCTTCATTCTTAAGAAGTGGAGTGAGTTACAAAGATTATTACAATAGTTATGGAATTCCGATAGCTGATAATGATGATGAACCTGTAAAAATTAATATGAAGAAAAAAGAATATCGTTTATTAATCGAAAGTAATAAAATAAATTTTTTTATAAATGAATTTAGTCTTAAAGCTGGTTATCAAAATTATGAACATCAAGAAGTGATTAGAACAACTGGAGAAATAGGAACATCATTTGGATTAAAATCCTTTGGTTTAGATTTATCTTTCAAACACAGACCAATTATCAAAAATATTAATGGTGTAATTGGATTATGGTATCAAAAACAAAATTATAACATAACTGGCGAAGAAGCTTTTACTCCCAATGCAGATTATCAAGGATTGGCTACTTACATTTACGAGCAAGTAAAAACTGATAAAATAAATTTTCAATTAGGAGTTAGAGTTGAAAACAATAAAATAAAAATACCAGAATCAATTATATCCAGTACTTATTTCCCTCCAGAAGAAAAAAATTATTTATCATTCAGCGGTTCACTTGGTATTTCATATAACATAACGAATGATATTTCCTTTTTTTCAAACATTGCAAATGCTTTCAGAGCTCCTACAATCGAAGAACTTTCTTCTTATGCAATTCACGAAGCTACAGGAACATTTGATATTGGTAATCGCAATCTAAAGAAAGAAAATAATATTGGTCTTGATTTAGGATTACGAACAAATAAATTTAATTATACAATTGAGCTCAACTCTTATTACAATATCATTAATAATTATATTTATCGAAAGCCAACAAGTTTATTTTGGGACGTAAATTCTGGAACCATTAGTGATTCTTCTGGTTATCCAGTTTACATTTATTCTCAAGCTAATGCTATAATTTATGGATTTGAATTTTTAACACAATATGAACTGAACAGAAATTTATCATTAATATTAATGATGGATTATACAAGAGGAAATATGAAAGATACAAAAGAAAATCTGCCAAAAATACCTCCATTTAGATTTTCAATCGAGCAAAGATACTTTACAGATAATTACTGGATTGGTTATCAATTAAAATTAGTTGCTTCACAAAATAAAGTAGCAGCAGAAGAATTACCAACTAAAGGTTATGGTATTGTAGACATTTATGGTGGAATAAAAATTTTAAAAAATAAATTTTATCACATCTTTAGTTTAAAGATTGAAAATATTTTTAATAAGTCATATAAAGAGCATCTATCATCAATAAAAAATTTTGCTTATATGCCTGGAAGGAATATTCAATTGAGTTATAGATTTTTATTTTAAGTAAGTGATTATTATATTGGCATTACAAGATTTTAATTTTTTCTTTACATTATGTTATGACTTAAACAAGTTGCTGATGGTTATTTCTATAACTTTCAGCAATCCTGTAATACCATTTACTTTGTTCTTTAATTGATTTACTTAATTTTTGAAATATTGCTGAAGGCAGTCTCGTCATGCAAAAGCATGATGGACTAAATCGCCATTCATTTTTGTTCTTTATTTGTTTCATTTAATTTTGGAGAGGTGGCCGAGTGGCTGAAGGCAGTCTCGTCATGCAAAAGCATGACGGACTAAACCGCCATTCATTTTTGTTCTTTATTTGTTTCATTTAATTTTGGAGAGGTGGCCGAGTGGCTGAAGGCAGCGGTTTGCTAAACCGCCATAGGGGCTTAAACCTCTATCGCGAGTTCGAATCTCGCCCTCTCCGCAAGTTTTTATTTTTTCATTATGCTTTTTTATGTCTACATCCTTTATTCCCCTTCTCATAATCGTACTTATGTTGGTCAAACTAATAATATCTCCACTCGTCTTGATTATCACAACAAAGGTAAAGTTAAATCTACTAAAGCTTTTCGTCCATGGATTTTAATTTACTTCGGATCTTTCTCTTCGAGAGCTGATGCTATGAAAAAAGAATTATGGTTTAAATCTCATTCAGGGAGAAAGAAAATCTCTGAATTTTTAAACTCATATCTACTTAACCATTTTTCTTAAATTTTTTCAAAACCTCTATCGCGAGTTCGTCCGTTCAGTCGCTTGCGACTGAACGAGATCCCGTCCTGACTTCGTCAGACGGAAATCTCGCCCTCTCCGCAAGTTTATATTTTTTTCATTATGCTTTTTTATGTCTACATCCTTTACTCTCCTTCTCATAATCGAACTTACGTTGGTCAAACTAATAATATCTCCACTCGTCTTGATTATCACAACAAAGGTAAAGTTAAATCTACTAAAGCTTTTCGTCCATGGATTTTGATTTATCACAAATATTTTTATTCTCATTAATGTTAATATCAAACTAAATTTTAATTGCCTTTAATTTTAGATGTAAAATATTATGCATCGGATATAACAAAGCCCTCATTAATCCAAAAAATCTTTTAATTAATTCAAGGTTAATTCTCAAATTATACCTATCTTTGTTATTCTATTTTAATGAAAAAAGAAAAAATATTATGGATAATATAAAAATCAGAAATATTGCTATAATCGCTCATGTTGATCATGGTAAAACAACACTTGTCGATCAAATTCTAAAACAATGCCATGTTTTTAGAAAAAATCAGATAATCCAAGAACGATTTTTAGATTCGAATGACCTAGAACGTGAACGCGGCATAACTATTTTTTCTAAAAACATAAGCATTCCATACAATGGATATAAAATAAATGTAATTGATACACCTGGACATGCTGATTTTGGTGGTGAAGTCGAAAGAGTATTAAAAATGGCTGATGGTGTTCTTTTGCTTGTTGATTCTTTTGAAGGACCAATGCCACAAACCAGATTTGTTCTCGAAAAAGCATTAAGTCTTCACCTTAAACCAATTGTAATTATTAATAAAATTGATAGATCGGATAATAGACCTCAAGAAGTATTAAATGAAATTTATGATTTATTCATTGAACTAGATGCTGATGACGAACAATTAAACTTCCCTGTTTTATATGCAAGTGGTAGAGATGGTTGGGCAGTTTTTAATTTAGATGACGAAAGAAAAGATTTATCCCCTTTATTGGATTCAATTATAGATTTTATACCTGCACCTGAAAACAATCAAGGTACTACTCAAATCCAAATTACAACACTCGATTATAATGATTATGTTGGACGAATTGGAATTGGTAGAGTTTTTAGAGGAACACTAAAAAAGAATGATAACTTATGTATTATTAAAAGAGATGGTTCAGTTCATAAAGTTCAACCAAAACAATTGTTTGTTTTTGATGGTCTTAGCAGAACAGAAGTAGATGAAGTAACATGCGGAGATATTTGTGCTATCGTTGGAATAGAAAATATTGATATTGGCGATACAATTTCTGATACAGATAATCCAGAACCATTACCATTAATATCAATTGATGAACCAACAATAAGCATGACATTTACTGTTAATAATTCTCCTTTCTATGGTAAAGAAGGTAAATTTATTACATCACGACAACTTAGAGATAGATTATATAAAGAATTAGAACACAATGTAGCTTTACGAGTTGAAGAAACAAATTCTCCAGATGCATTTAAAGTTTCTGGAAGGGGAATTTTACATTTATCAATTCTAATTGAAAATATGAGACGTGAAGGTTTTGAACTTCAAATTAGAGAACCAAAAGTTATTTACAAAGAAATTAATGGCAAAAAAGCTGAACCAATTGAAATACTTGTAGTTGATGTTCCTTCTGAATATGCTGGTAAAGTAATCGAACTTGTAGGTCAGAGAAGAGGTGAATTAATAAAAATGGAAACCAAAGGTAATTATCAAAAACTTGAATTCCACATACCTTCAAGAGGATTAATGGGATTAAGGACTAAAATTCTAACAGCTACTTCTGGCGAAGCTACAATGCATCATCGTTTTTATCAATATGAATATTTCAAAGGAGCAATTAATAAATCTAAAAATGGTGTAATCATTTCTATGGATACAGGTCCAGCCACAGCATATGCGATTGATTCTTTACAGGATAGAGGAAGATTTTTTATTGAACCAGGAGAAATTGTTTATCAAGGACAAATTATAGGCGAACACAACAAAGAAAATGATATTGAAGTTAATATTCAAAGAGGGAAAAAACTGACTAATATGAGAGCATCTGGTTCAGATAAAGCAATTAAAATTGTCCCATCCATCAAATTTACACTTGAAGAAGCACTCGAATACATTGAAGAAGATGAAATGGTTGAAGTCACACCAAAATCAATCAGATTAAGAAAAATTTACTTAGATCCTAATGAAAGAAAAAGATATGCATTAGGGAAAGCTGTTTAAAATTAATACTTAATCAAATTTCTTTTTTCAGAATTTTTTAGTGCTTTCAAAAGTACTTTTATATCATTATAACCTTCTTCAAATGTATTGATGAATTTTTTACCATTAACGATTGCTTGATAAAAATCATTAAACTCATTAATAAAGCCACCATCAGTAATAACTTTTACAGTTTTTATTTTACCATCTTGATTAATAATTTGTATTGTGTTATTGCTTATTATTAAACTTCCTTTATCTCCAAAAACATACAATTCATTTTTATAAAAACCTCTAACAGAAAAATAAATATTCAAAACACCATTAATTCCATTTTCGAACTCAAAATTAAAAGAGAAAGTATCATCTGAACCTATAGCAGGATTAACTGATTTTTTAATTGCGTATCCTGATTTGAATTCTCCAAATAAAAATCTTAATGCTGCAACATTATGAACTCCTCCATCGAAAATAAATCCTCCAGGATATTTATTTTTTTGACGCCACTTTGTTTGTGCATATTTATCTTTCAATGTAAGATTATTAAAAACATTCCAGATTACCGAATAAACTTTTCCAATAATATTTTTTTCAATTATACTTTTTATCTTTAGATATAATTCATCATACCTGTAATTTTCTGCCAGGAAACATACAACTCCAGTCTTTTTTGATACTTCAATTAATTTTTTTGCATCATTAAGATTTGCTGCTAATGGTTTCTCTAAAAAAATATGTTTACCTGCATTTATTGAATCACGTGCAACTTTATAATTTAATTCTATTGGTAAAGTTATATCGACTGCTTCTATATCAGAATTTTTCAATAAATCTTTATAATCAATATAATAAGGTACATTACCAACTAATTTGGAAAATTCTATTGCTTTCTTTTCTGTATGATTACAAACTGCAGCAATTTCAAATTTATTAGATAATTTTTTTATTGCTGGATAATGAAGTTCTCTTGCAGCTATGCCGCAGCCAATAATTCCTAATTTTATTTTTTTCATTATACACCTTAAATAATGATTTTATATTACTAATATAAAAAAACTCCCTCTTTTGGAGGGAGTCTTTTTTATTAGGGGGTAGTTAGTTCGTCAGGAGTTTTTCTTTTTTGAAGTTTAGAGATTTTGTTTGACTAATATTTTTACCATCAAATTTGAAATGGCTTATTAATTCTTTAAGATTGGTTGTCATTCTATTAAGTTCATCAGCAGCTGATGCAATTTGTTGAATACCTGCAGCACTTTCATTTGTTACTTTGCTTATAGTTTCAACATTTCTATTTATTTGTTCACTTGTAACACTTTGTTCTTCGCTTGCAGCTGCAACCTGGTTAATTACATCAAGCACGGCATCAGAAGCATAAATAATTTCTTTCAAAGATTCACCTGCTTTCTGTGCCAATGATTTACCTGATTTAACCTCTGAACTTCCTTCGCTCATCGATACAACAACATTTTCAGTTACTTCTTGAATTCTCTTTATCATATCAGAAAT
The DNA here is from genome assembly GCF_036860695.1 of Rosettibacter firmus. Classification (NCBI taxonomy): domain Bacteria; kingdom Pseudomonadati; phylum Ignavibacteriota; class Ignavibacteria; order Ignavibacteriales; family Melioribacteraceae; genus Rosettibacter; species Rosettibacter firmus. Next base: position 110,021 of record NZ_JAYKGJ010000001.1, read on the forward strand.
TTCTTTAGTTGCTTTAGTAGTTCTTTCAGCTAATTTTCTAACTTCATCTGCAACTACAGCAAAACCTCTCCCCTGTTCACCGGCACGTGCGGCTTCAATTGCAGCATTCAAAGCAAGTAAATTAGTTTGATTAGCAATATCATCGATTACCTGAACAATTTCACCTATCTGTTCACTGTTCTTTCCGAGAACCTGAATTTTTTCTACAGCTTTTTCAACAAATTCTGCAATACGATTCATACCTTCGACAGTCTTTTCAACAACAACGCCACCTTCACGAGCAACCTGACCAGCTTTCTTGGAAGCATCGGATGCCAATGTTGCATTCTTTGATGTACTCAAAATTGTCCTTGTCATTTCTTCAACTTGCGTTACAACTTCGAGTGCCTGAGAACTTTGTTCCTGAGCTCCAGCAGCCATCTGTTCAGTAGAAGATGAAATTTGTTCGCTAATTGATGCTGTTAAATTAATCATTTCGGCAATGTTAGATAAAATATTTGTCAAAGATTCACCAAGTGAATTTATACTATTAACAATAAGTTTATGATCGCCTTTGAATTCACCTGTTACTCTTGCATTAAAATTACCTTTTGACATTTCTTCAAGAACTTCTATACCAGCTTTAATTGGCATAAATAAAGCATCAAGAGTTGAATTTACACCAATAATTATTTCCTGATAAGCACCATAGAATTTATCAGCATCACCTCTTTTTGTAATATCACCTTCGATAATTTCATTCGTCAAGTTCTTCATTTCTGCAATTAAATTTTTAAGATTGCCAACCATAAGTTCAAAACTTTGAGAGAGTTCATCATCTTCAGATAATACTTTTATATCTACATCAAGATTTCCTTTAGATATTTCTATTGCAGCTTTAATCTTTTCGTGTTGAGCGTGTCTTAATTGTTCAAGCTTTTCTGATAACTCACCAAATTCATCTTTAGATTCATATTGAACAGACTCTTTAAAGTTTCCAACAGAAAACTTTTCTATTACGGTTTTAAGATATTCAATTGGTTTAATAAGTGAAGATACTAATTTTGTAAATGCATAAAGGAAGAACAGTAAACCAGCTATCATTCCACCAAATATTACAATTCTAGAAGAAATAACAGCATCTGAAAGTTTGGTATTCAGAGATTCACCTTTAGACTGTAAATTTTGTTTTAAAGTATTAAAATTGCTTAGCATCTTTTTGCCAGTTTCTTCTCCAGAAGTAGTAGCAATTTCCGCTGCAATTTCATAATCTTTTATTGCCGCTGCGCTGATAGTTCCATCAATTACCAAGCTTTTATACTCATTCCATGATTTTTTAACTTCATTTAAATCCCTTTCTACATCAGTTCCTTTATACTTATTTAAAAGTTCTGACAAAGATGAATCTATTAAAGTTTTTGTTTGATTAAGAGTAGATAAATTTTTATCAAGTTGCGATTCGAAACTCGGGATTGAGAACTTTAATAATGTATTTTGAATGCCTTCAAATTCTCTAAATATCAAATCAATGTCATTAGAAGGTGATATATAATCTATATAAATTTGATTTTTGTAATTATTAATCTTATACATCTGTACAAGGTCATTTAATATAACAATTGTACAGATTGCACCAAGTATAAAATATGAAACACGCAGCTTAGCTTTGAATTTAAGATTTTTTAAAGATACCATGGCTTTTATCTTCCGTTTGTTCATACTAATTTAATTTGAATACAAATGACATCGTTAGCTTAACTTTAACTGGCTTACCTTCTTTTTGTCCAGGTTTAAATTTACTTGCTCTTAATACTTTTTCTACTTCTTCATTACATCCTCCACCAATTCCTTTAATAATTTTAACATCATCCACGCCTCCATTCTCATTTATGTATGCCATTGCAATAACTCTTCCTTCAATGCCAGCAGATCTTGCAATACTCGGATAATTTATTTTTTTCATCAGACCTGCTAAACCTTCAACCGGTTCTGGCATTACTTCTGCAATTGGCAAATAATCTTCGTCTCCAGGTAATATTATATTTTTTCCAGCAATTGTTTTTGAGGATAACATAATTACTAATATTAAAAACATTTTAACTGATATTACTCTCATAATGTTACTCCTATTATAAATTTTAATGGACACCATTATTATTAAGAAAACTTGAATAGGCTTTGTCAGATTTTTGGATGTGATTTATTAACCATTGAGTAAGAAAATTCATTATTTCAAACGATAAGTTTGATTTCCCGCTTTTATATTCAGATATAAAATTCTCAACTTTATCAACGAATGCATCATGTTCTTTTTTATGGTTAATTTTTTCAGGATAATTATATTTATCAAATAATTCTTCTTCTGATTTAAAATGAGTTTTGGTATAAACAGAAAGATTAAATAAAACTTTTGATATTATTTGATTTGATTGTCCCTGTTTCATAGCATCGTGAAGTTCATTAATAGTATTTACAAGCTGCTTATGTTGATTATCTAAGCCTCTTATATTAACACTTAAATTATCATTCCAGGTTATAAGTGCCATTTTTTACCTTTTATTTTTCATGTTATTATCGATAATAAAATCAAAATATTAAGTGACTGAAATAATATTTTAATTATTTTCTTCTTGTTCTATTGTATTGAGTTCAGCTTTCTCATCACTTGATAATATTTTTTCTAAATCAATAAGAATTAATAATCTATCGTCAAGTTTTCCTACAGCTTTTATAAATTCTGATCTAACACTTGTAATTATATCTGGTGGTGGTTCTGTAATTGAAGATGGGATACGCAGTACTTCGGTAACTGCATCAACTATAAAACCTACTGTTTTACCTGAGACCTCGACTACAATTATTCTTTTATCTTTATCTATTTCTTTTCTTTTTAATCCTAATTTGGTTCGCAGATCAATAACAGGAATTATTCTTCCACGTAAATTTATTACTCCATCTACAAAATCTGGAGCATTAGGAACTTTAGTTACCTGCATCATTCTTATAATTTCCTGAACCATCAAAATATCTACAGCATATTCTTCATCACCAATCTTAAAACCAACGAGTTGTAAAATTTCAGAAGCATCTGTCTTTACGTTTACTTTTTCTTTCATCTATCACCTCAAAAGTTATATATCATTATTATTATCGGAATTATTGGTAAAGTTTTCAGTCTATTAATAAAAAAGGCAGACAAAAATTTTAATCTCTGCCTGCCTTTATAGGAGTATGTATGTTAACCAAATACAATTTTTACCAGTTACTTTTCTTTAAGTTCTTTTAAAATAGCTTCTGCTATTTTGTTTATAACTTCTTCTGAATCATAAAATTTATTAGCAATTTTTTGCTTAATTTCTTCCAGCTTTTTGGAAGCCATTTCACTCTTTGCTAAATCTCTAGCAGCAGAGGAGATTTCAATTTTGTCTTTATCCTTTACATCTGAAGAAGATTTAACATCAGTTTTCCGAACCTGATTCGGATTTTCTGTAAAAGGACTATTATTTGTTATACCTTTAATTTGCACAATTTCACCTTAGATAATTAATAATTTTTTTCTGGCTATTTAAACTTGAAATTTCTTTTTCAAGTTTAACCAGAGTACTTTTAAAACTTTCTATTATATTATCGTATTTTCCCTCAATAAGTTTAGCCCTTTCACACAATTCTGGTACACTTTCTAATAATGTCTCTTTACCATAAGATTTAATTAAATCTTCTTTAATTTTCTGGATAACCATCATGGTTTCAAGTGCACTTTGAAATTTTTCATCAAAGTTTTCTGGATTAATTTTATCTAATATAGATGCAAGATTATCCAGCAGGTTAAGTAAAACTTTAGTTTTTGATTTTAAATCTGTTTCCATTCTTAATAGCTTGTGTAAGTTGATGTATTAAATAATGAGAAATAATTCTGATAATACAATAGTTCAGAAAGTTGCATTTGCATCTTTTGATACTTTGCTCTTAATATTTCTGCACTTTTATCTATACTTTTTTGTGCAGCACTTATACTATCATTTAATGATGAAATTGTGCTATCGTAATTTGATTTTGCTTTTGCAATGTAGCCATTCGTACCAAGATAAGGATCAATTCTATTATATAATTTAACAGCAATCCCTTCAGTACTATAAGTAAATAAATTTATTAATTGATCTAAATTATTTTCTATTGCATCTTCTAATTGTGATGAATCTGAAAGCACAAGACCAGAATCTACATTAAATGAGATTCCGATCTTAGATAATGTATTTATTTCATTTGCTGGTATACCAGTAACTGGAGAATAAGCAATAGTACTAAGTATATTGAGTAAAGAAGAAGCAGTGGTATCACTAACAAATAAACCACGTGTTGAATCAGTAGTTTTTGATTTATCTTTTATGAACTTATATACATCATTAAATTTTGTAATAAAATCATTAATCTTTTCTTTTACTTTAGTAACATCGTTATTAACATTTATTTCTACATCGGTGTCTGAAGCTTGCATAACAGATTTTAATGATAGAGTTGTTCCTGTGATCAAATCAGTAATGACATTAGAATTTCTTTCAACATTAACTCCATTTAGAGTTAATTTTGCATTAAGCTGGTCAGTAGTATAAATATAACCAGGTGTATCTTCACCGGAATTTTGAACAAATGTCTGTCGGGTTGTTCCCAGATTTAATCCTACTGATGATAATGCAGAATTTGCTCCCGATTCAGAAATTTCTGTAATTCTGTAATCATAGCCAGAGGATTTTGATTTTATTGATAACTGTGAATATCCACTCACTGGAGAAAAAACAGAAGCAGTAACTAATCCCGATGCCCCTTTTTCTTTTGTAACATTTATCCCAAGCTCACTTAATAAATTGCTGGTATCATTTTTTATTGTTATATATTTCGAAGAATCATTAACTGTTATTTTAAGTTGATAATTTGAGCCATTAACAACTTTTTCTGCTGTTAAGCCACTAATTGAATTTATCTGAGTTACAATACTATCAATCACATCACTATAGTTTCCTGCTGAATAATTAATTACAGTTTCTGTTCCATTCAAATCAATAACAAATGAACCAGATGATGTGGTAGAGCCTGTTACAGATGATGAAAGTACCACAGCTTTATCTGTATTTATAGCGTTCTGAATTTTTTGCATTAAAGTGCTATTAGAAATCTGCCCACTTGTAAAATCGGAATCAACAAATGTGACTGATACTTTGCTTACAAATTCACCACCTGAACCATCAGCGGTTTTAATAGTAAATTCATGAGTGCCAGGTACTGTAATTACAGAAGAAGCAGCAGAAGAACTAAGATCTTTAGAGAGTAAAGTATCATACTTTGCAAGTTGATTTATTCTAATTGAATAAGTCCCTTCTATTGCACTTGAAGCAGCTGTAACATCTACAAAATTTGTATTGGAAGATGTTGCTGCTTTTGAATAAAAAATTGATGAAGATGAGTTTGTTTTTAATTCATTTAAAATTGATTTAAGACTTTCAAGTTTACTACTTAAAGTAGAATAGGCTGATGTAAGATTTTGATAATATGTTTTTCGAGTGTTAAGTGGATTTATGCGTTTATTTTGTTCATTAGTTTTGTATGTATCAATAAGATTATTTATGCCCGATGTTGTAAGTGCATCGTAAGCCATTTTATTATCTCATATTTTTTAATGCATTGACCCATGTATCTCGTAACTCAGTCAAAATTTTCAGAACAATCTGGTTATTCTTTTTTCTCATTTGTTCCTGGCAAAACTGATACAATTTTAATAACCCTACAGATATTTCTCTTGCAGCTGGATCATCAAAATTCAGAGCATTAATTAATACCTGTATTGCATCATTTGTTTTAAATAAATCATTTTTCTGACAGTTTAGAATTGCAAAATCATAAACTTTCAAAATTAATTCTTGAGGAGTTGCATTATTTATCTGGTTAAAAATATATGGATTACTTTTATTTCTTAATGCATTTGCAGTATACATATTTCTTCCCATTGTTTATTAAAAAAGACCCCCCTTAATAAGGGGGGCTTAGAAACTAATTCTCAATTAACGGAAGAGGCTGAGAACCTGCTGTGGAGCTGTGTTCATCTGAGCAAGCATTGCAGTTGCTATTTGTGCTCCAATTTGACCTTTAGTTGCATTTAATTGCTCCATTGCAACATCGGCATCAAAGATATTGCTTATTGTAGCTGTATTGTTTGCGATTGCAGCAGTTAAGTATTCTTCACGTGAATCGAGTGTTTGACGTAAGTTACCAATTCTCAAGAGTGCATTACGAACATTAGTTGCTACTGTATCTGTATCATAGTCAAGCACTGTGGAATCTGTTGCACTTTGTAAATTAGATGTAGCTGTTGCTAATGCACTTACATTCAAATATGTATTATCAGCAAAATCTACTGAAAATGAACTGCCACCAACATCAAAGACAGCTGCACTCAAAGCGGTTGATCCATCGGTGCTTGCTAACAATTGAGTACCATTAATATTTGTGCTCTTGAGTATTGAATCAATTTCGCTTGCAAGAGTTCTAATATCATCTGCAATGGCTGCGGAATCCTTTAATGGATCATCAGCGTCGACTTGTTTAGCTTTGATTTGATTCAACTTGTCTGCTATCTGCTGCAACGCTGATTCTGCTGTTGCTAAGTAGTTCTTAGCTGATGCGATGTTGTTTAATTGAGCTTTTTGAACTAAGGTCTGTGCTTCGAGCTGTTTACCAACGTTGTATCCAGATGTGTCGTCTGCTACACTATTAATTTTCTTTAATGTTGATAAACGCAGCTGAGCTTTTTCTGTTTGAGCATTTACTTTTGCTAATGCATTATAAGCCTGTAATGCACCAACGTTTGTGTTAATTGAGAATGCCATAAATACCTCCTTGTATTTTGTTTTTAATTACTCCGAGCATCCTTGCTCAGATTTGTTAATTAATGAGATTTATTTCTCAATTCATTATCGTAAGTGTAATTAAAAAGTTTAGAGATTTAGCTCTATAAATACTTGACAACAATTTTTGATACTCCAAAATTTTATTAGAAGTGAACAGAATTGTGGTGTGTTATTTAATATCTGGTGATAAGAATTAATTAGATATTTTTTTTATAACATTTTCAAGTTTTGTTCTTATAACTTTAACTTTAGGTAGCATTTCGGTGAGATAAGAAAATTTATTTTCGATCATAACAAATAATTCATATGATTTTTGTACATCTTGAATTTTTAAATAAAATGAAGCTAAATAAAATAAAGCCGCTGGATCATCTTTGATTAATTCTCTATTACTTTCTAACAAATTAATTGCAGCTTTAGTATTATTCATATCATCGTAAAGCGTCGCAAGATTTTTTATAACCTCAACATTCCTGGGAAACTTTTCAATCAATTTCGATAATAAATTATACTTGATTGAATTATTCTTTTGGCGACTTATCCCAAGTAAAAATAATTCAAGATTATTTTTATCTATATATTTTAAAAGAACTTGTGATATATCCTCTGTAATTTCCCTCCCTTGAAATATACTTTCCATTAGTTTTATTAATTGAATTTTTTCTGCAACATTTTCTTCTCTTATAAGTTTATATAGTTCCGTAATAAAATATTCTATTGAGTCAGCATCATTTGATTGATAAGATAGTTTTAAGCCATGGTATGAAATAACTTTAGGATCAACATAAAAATTTTGAAAATTAGTTTTTTCGTATTTATACATATTCTTATAGCATTCCATTGCTTTTTGAGCATACAACTTTGCTTTATAATTATCATTCAAAAATTCGTATATTTTTGAATTCATTAAATAATAAAATGTTTGTTTTGGATTTAATTCAATTGCTTTATCAATTAATTTCTGTGCATTAACAAAATCGCTTTTTAATAATTCAATTTGACTTAAATAAAAGTAACAATCTGCTTTTAATTCTTGAGCTATGTCTTTTTGTTCAAGAGCTATATTAATGTACTTTTGACAATCATCGTACTTACCAATTAAAAAATAAGTTTGACCAAGTTTAAAGGCTGTGTAAGCTGAATGATTATAATTATACTCTTCAATTAAAATCGATAGATTACGTTCTGCCTTTGCTTTCTTTCCATCATATGAAATATTATAACCAACGTGATTTATTAATATTGATGAATGATACAATTTGTACTTATTTTCTTTTAAAGAATGTATTATTTGTTCATGAACTTTACCTGTAAATTTTATTTCAGGACTTTTTTTAAATAATCTTATATATCTTATCGAGTGTTCAAATTTAGAATCATCATCTATACTTTTAACTGTACAATAGTATCCTGCTCTTTCGTTAGTATTTATTATTTTTTTAATTTCACTTTTTGAGGCAGGATCGAGTCTTTCATCTGCATCAAGATATAAAATCCAATCGCCTGGTGAATATTGAAGTGCATAATTTCTTGCAGCAGAAAAGTCATTTATCCAATCGAAGTGATATATTTTAGCTTTATATTCTTTCGCTATTTCAAGTGTATTATCTGTAGAACCTGTATCTACAATAACAATATCATCAACTACACCTTTAACAGATTCAAGACATTCTTTAAGATATTTTTCTTCATTCTTAACTATCATTGAGAGAGTTAATGTTCCCATGACTAACCTCCTTCGAGTGAAGAATGAGACAATTCATATCCGAGCAATTCATTCACCTTCTCAAGAGCATTTTTAGCTGCAATATTTTGAGGATTATTTTTGACTGCCCATTCAAACATTATTTTTGCTGCTTCATAATTTTGTTGAGCAAAAAATATCCGTCCTAAACCGTAACAAGCAGGGGAAGATGCTGGATTTAAGTTCAACTCTTTTTCAAAATATTCACGTGCTTTATCAATATTATTATTTGCCAAAAAAATATTTCCAGCTAAATCAAGTAAATCGTCATATTCTATATGTTGAGCATCACTTTCTTTAAAATTTTCTATTGCACTTACTATTGTATCTTGAGCTAAATATAATTCATTATCTGCTATATGAACTTTTGTTCTCTCAAAATATTGTTTAAATAAATCTCTATTGATAGGATAATAAAACTGACGATTCTTAATTGTTTTATTTTTGAGCCATATTTCATCCGGATCAGCACCCCATTTATCAACAAAAATCTGTCTGTTTTTTTCCAGTCTCTTACGATATGCTTCGTTACCATCTGCTTTGAAACTCTTGGAACCATAATGATGAATAAAAACATCCTTTGCAATTACAGTTTTATAACCAGCAAGCTGAGCACGTAAACAGAAATCATCATCCTCGTAATTGCCTGGCGAAAATCTTTCATCAAGTCCACCAATTTTATCAATTACTTCTTTCTTAATTAAACTACATAAAAATGCAATTCTTGGAAACTGTAGTACCTGACCTTTATTTTTTTCTCTAACTTCAGCTGCATATCTATGCATTTCTTCGATTGAATTATATTTAGCATTGATATCAATTTGAACTCCACTTACAATATTACTTATTGGTCCTACCATTCCAATTTTATTATCTGAGTCTGCAATTTCAATTATTCTTTCTGCCCAATGTTCGGTAAATATTATATCATTATTTGCGACAATAACAAATTCTGTATCAGCTATCTTCATTCCCTGATTTACTGCTGCTGGAAAACCAATATTCATTGAATTTCTAATTACTTTAACATTTTTATTAGATAACTCTAACTCTCTCAGGTAACTTTCTGTTGAATCTGTGCTATTATTATCTATAATTATTAATTGTTTTAGCTGTGGAGTTGTTTTTAATAACGATTCTACGGATTGTTTCGTATAATCAACATTGTTATAGACTGGCATTATTACAGTTAACAAGTCCTTAAATAATACATTATTATTTTTTTCTACTTCACTAACCTTTTGAGCTTCACTTAAAATAATTTCCTTCTTAACTTTATCGAAAGAATAACCAAGTAAATTCTCATATGCATTTATAAGTGATTTAGCAAAATTAAACTCATTAAATTGCAATGATGTTCGATAACCATTTCTCAAAACTGGCTCAAGTTTTATTCTATTATTCAGCACATCTAATAAATAACTTAACATGCTTTGATAATCATTATATTTGACAATAAACGAATTATAATTGTGAATTGCATAGCTTTCTACACCCATATTATTAGTGGTAATTACAGGTGTGCCACATGCCATAGCTTCTAAAACTGGCAAAGAAAATCCTTCGTACCAGGATGTACAAACAAGTACAGAAGAAGTTTTAATTAAATTTGCAATTTCACTTTCATTCAGTTTTATTTTAATTACTACTTTACATTTTAAATCTTTTTCCAGACCTTCTTTAAATTTTGTAGAATCAGGGATAGTATTGCCCACTACTATTCTTAATTCCAGATTTTCTATTCTATGATTAGAATTTTGAATGGTCGTTATTGCAGCTGCTAAGAAGTCAAATCCTTTCAAAGAATGAAGGGGATTACCTATAAATAAAATTGATTTTATATTGTTCGGCTTACTGGCAATACTATTTGGCTTGAAAATATTATGATTAATTGAATTTGGAATGTATTGAGATTCTCTATTCAAACTTTCTTTAAATAATTTTAATAAATGAGTTGATACCGATATTGCTTTAACTGGTATAGTATGAAGTTCCTTAAGAAGATGTTTTTCATGAATAACATTATGATAATTTTCACCATAATGAAAACCTTCGTAGCCCTGACATAAATGAACGACCTTAGATAATGGAATGCTATTTATCAACAATGTCAAATCAAAAATGCTAAAAAATATAAATAGACTGGCAGTGTCATGATTAATTTGTTTTATATCGTTAATCTTATAATAGTATAAATTACTATCTATCCATCCAGGTTTATCTGAAAAAGAATATATAACAACATTCGCACCCAGTTTTAATAAAGTGCTTGCATGCTTGAAAAATATTTTAACACCACCAGAAATAACAGATGCATCTTTAATAAAAAAGGCAATTGTTGGATTGGCATTTAATGGCAAATTATTTTCTTTAACTTTAGAATTATTGAATGAAATTAAATCTTCGGATAATTTGGTATCTGAGTATTGATAATGTGATTTACATTCTGGACAGATAAAATCAAAAGTTGTTGTGTTTTCTATTAACTTATACTCTTCAATTAACTTAAAATCATGTTTACAATTCTCGCATTTTATAATAAAACTATGTCTAATTGATGTCATATTAATTGGTTCTATAAACCATTCATTTACATTTTCTATTTTCAATTTCAGATAATTATTATCACGTTGTCTTTCGAAAATTGGTTCATAAATTTTAATACTAAAATTTTTTTCATGTAATAATTTTGAAAATCGTGACAAATACTTTTCGAGAGATAAGGCTTTCTTTTGATAACCTTTATAAATAAAATCTTTTATATAACAAGAAACATTTTCAATAAAGTTGAATTCCTTAAAGTAATGTTTATCTCGGCTTAATAATTTACTTATGATTATTCTTATTTCTTCACTTGAAATATTTTTCAAATATTCTTTAACCAAAATATTCAAAAACTCATAGACTTTATTTCGGTAACTGGCTGGTAGTTTATTTATCCAATCTAATGTTTTGTCAATCAATACACTGGTAAATCCACATTTATAAATAAAAGCATCTATTTTAGATGAAATGAAAATAATTTCACTTAGTGCTTGTAGTATATTATTCAGATTATTCAGATTTAACTGAGGGAACAAATCTTCAAAAGGTCTTTCATTCAAAAACTTAATTAATGAATAAGTAGAATCATAAATACCACCTTCGGAAAATGTATTAGTTGTTTGTCCTTTATGTAAACGTGTAATACAAGTTCTCTTGTTAATAAAAAAGCTTTCATATTTAGAAGAAATTCTAAGCCACATATCAAAATCCTGTCCCTGACGCAAATTTTCATCAAATAGACCAACATTATCAAAAACTGATTTATGAATAGCTACAGAATTTCCGTGAACATAATTAGCCCAAAAAAAGTGTAAGACTTGATATTCCTTTGGTGGAATATTAAGCCATAAGCCTGGAGCAATTTTTTGTTTGGTTTTATCTTCTAAGAGATACCAATGTGAATGAAAAAATTTTATAGCTGGATTTTGTTTAATTGCATTAAAATGAATTTCAAGTTTTTTGGGTTCGAAAAGATCGTCTGAAGAAAGCCAGCAAATCCATTCACCACGTGCATTTTTTATTCCAAGATTTAAAGCAGAAGCAACACCACCATTTTCTTTATGAAAAGCTTTAAATCTTTTATCCATTGATAAATATTTATCAATTACATCTTTTGTGTTATCGGTGCTTCCATCATTTACAATTATTGCTTCCCAGTTTGTAAATGTTTGATTTAGCAAAGAATCTAATGCTTCTCCTAAATATTCTGCTTGATTAAAAGTCGGCACAATAACAGAAAAAAATGGAGGTCTTACTTCATCAGGTCTTAAAAATTTTTGTTCAGAATATAATCTAGCTTTTGAGATTAATTCATTCCATTTTTCAACCATGCCATAAATCGTAAGATTTTTTTGATACATTATTTCACGTGGCGAAAATTGTTGGTTAAGTACTTTCTTTAAACCCACCTCAAAATCTTCTCCGAAATAACCAATTCTTTCTTTCTCTTCTTCAGAAAAATCTGCAAAAATTCCAGTATTCCTCATTATAATAGGCAAATTACAAAAACATGCTTCCAATGCAGAAAAACATTGAGTTTCAACTGGCGACCCAAGAATAAAAAAATTAGCACAGTTTAAAAGCTTCACTAATTTTTCCTGACTTATTCTATTAAATACTTTCACGTTTTTTCGTTCGTAAGTATTTTCATCTTTTGTAACAATAATCCAGAAAATTTCATCATGATTTTCTATCAAGCTTTTTACCTTAGACCATCCTTTTACCTCACTAAAATCACCTACAAAAATTCCTACTGTTTGATCTGGGATATTAAATTCCTTTCTTACATTTTTTTTATCCATAGGTTTAAATAAATCACCATCAATGCCGATCGGAATAATTTCAAAATTATATTCTGGATACGAAGCAGCTGTTATTTTAGAATTCGTTACTAAAATATCAGCATGTTTTAGATTAGCTTCCTGCTGCAATGATTTACGACCCATAGCTCGCAGATTATCTTGTAAATACAATATATTAAATCGATCTTTATCAATAATATCCATGAATGAGGCATTTTGTATAACAATAGCACTTTCAGGATAATTTTTTTTAATAAAAAGTTTTGCTTCTTTTTCAAAATCTTTATCAACATTTAAAGAGTCTTTATCAACACCTACAGAATTGGGTAAATTAGAAAGTAAAAAGTTCCACATTGTTTTTTCTCCCATTCTCCCTGACAAATAATCGTTGCAAATAATTACTCTAACTTTTTCATTTACATTATTTGGTAAGGTCGAATGGGAATCCATTTCTCCACATTGAAAATGATAAACAATCGAATCATAAGAAGTAGTATGACTTATTCCCTTCTCTTTAAGTTTTTGCATCAGTACTACGTCTCCACTAATACATGGTGTTCCTTTAACTGCAATTTTTGGATTAAATATATCTGTTCCAGGAACTATATTGCCTTCAGGGTATCCACCAACACTCAAAAAATCATCTTTCCTAATGAGAAGAGGCATGAATAAGCCTCCATCTTTCAATTCGTTAACTCTAATTTCATCTGCAAATTTATTAAATGCTTCTTCATCATAGTCTTCTATATGTCTTCCAAAGTTTTTACTTATTGCATGTTCACCAGATAACAATTTTCCTGATTCAACCAAGCGGGATACAACACAATTTTTCCCATTGAGTTTATTAAACAAATTCTCAACCCAGCCATGCGAAAAAGCCATATCACTATTAATAAATAATAAATAATCACCTTTTGCTTTTTGAGCAGCAAAATTCCAGGCACGATAAACATTGTTAATATACCATTCTTTCTTCTGCTCTTCAGAATTATTCCAGATATAATGCGGGATATAATTATTTTTTAAATATTGAAGAACAGATTCGTTAGCGTCGTTGGCAACGAAATAAAATTCTTTGTCATTTAGATTTGTGTATTTTAGAACTTGTTCATATACAAATTGTAACCATTCAATACTTTTATATATTAGGCATATAATTGAAATTCTTGGTTTAAATACCTCTTCTTTATAAACATCTAAACTCGAAATTGCTTGAATAAAACTTCTAGGAATTGGTTTTTCATCATCTATATATAAACCATCAGGGAATAAGTTTTTATCGACCTTTTCTAATGTTAATGTACTTTCATCTAAAAGTCTTTCTAAAGCCCAACCACTTTGACCATGTGAACGATAGGTTAAATATTTAAATGCTAAAGACCTTTCAGAAGCAAAGCCATAATGTATAACACTTACACGATCCGTTTTTTCTATTTTCTTAATTGAATGGGGGTATTGTTGCTGGTGCAACCCAGGAGTTGTTTCTTTGAACATTAAATTAGGTGTTACTCTCCACAAACGAACAAACCATCCAAGATCGTAAGAATTATCGATTCGTTTCCATGAATAACTTCTCCATAAATTAATTTCATGAAAACTAATACCATCAATATTGTTTTCGTCAGCATATTTACATAACTTTTGAAGTTCTTCTTTAGCATTAGCAGTTAAAACTTCGTCTGCATCCAACCATAAAATAAAATCTGGTTGGAGTTTAAGTGCATATTGGAGTAATATTTTTTTATGATTAATTTCATTTTTGAAATCATTTTCCCCTGCTCTAATAATAAATGTAGCTTTATCAAGCATATACTCATAACTTCCATCTGTACTGCCATCGTCATAAACAACGAGTGCATCACAAACTGAATTAATATGTTTCCAAAATCTTTCAAGATTTTGTTTTCTGATTTCATTATAAATTTGCGTTATACAAACTATTTTGTATTTTTTTTCGCTACAATCTAATTTATTCACTTTTATTCACCCATTGTTAATTTTTCATTAAGATAATTATTATTAATCCAGATAGAATCATACTGTAGTTTACCTGGCTGAATTGGAAAACTGGTTAATTCTACAAGTGTGAAACCTTTTTGCTCTAAAAAACTAACAACATCAGAATGTAGGTTTTGTCCTTTATAAAAAGGATATGACTCAATTTCTATATGCATAACTTTAACAGTAGATAGCAAACTGCCCATACTTTCTAAGACTTCAAATGTGGCACCTTCAGCATCCAGTTTTAAAATATCTACTTTGTTTATGTTATAAATTCTAGCTAAGGTTTCGAATCTATATGAAGGAAGTTTTAATTCTTCATCCCCATACTCGTTGACTCTGTTATAAATGTTGTGTATTCCATTTACTTCTTTTTTATAAAAGGTAATTTCTCCATCTATGTGAGATACAACTGCATTTATTGTTTCAATATTATTCAATGGCTTCAAGTATTTTTCATAATTTTCTGGCAGAGCTTCGATGGCAATAATTCTAGCATCAGGGAAAAATTTTTTAATATACTGCAAGTCATTTGGGTCTGGAGAACCTATTTCAACAATTGTATTAATTTCTTTTTCATCATCTATCATTTGTTTAAATTTACTGACAAGAGATGGCATTGTTAAAGATTTACTTAAGTTCCTTTCAAAATAGCGACTTGTGCAGACATGATTAATTTCATCGGAATCTTCCCATGCCAACTGGGTTTTTCTTTTTCTTACTATTGTTAAACCTGGATGAACTGGAATTGTTACAAATTCAAATTCATCAAGGTGATTTTTTAATTCTTCAACTACAAGGTATGCATCACCACAATAGCCTTTATTTGTATAATGACGATTTTTAGGGTAAGTATCATGTAATAAAATCAAACCTTGTTCTTTTACAAAAGGAAAATAATTCCAAAAATCTTTTAAAACTGATTCTTTACTATGATCAGCATCAATAAATAATAAATCTATAGGCACAGGATATTTTCTAAGTAATTCTGCAAATTCATCTGTGGACATATTCATAAACATAACTTTTTCAGAAGGATACATATACTTCCCAGCTTCAGGTGAAATATCTACTCCTATTAATGTTTCTGAGTAAGGGATCATAGCGTTGAAAAGTTCACAATGGTATAAACCAAGTTCAACATAAATTTGAGGTCTTAACTGAGCTGCTAAATTTACAATAAAACCTTCGTGCCAGTTTTCTTTTTTTTCAATATGATTAATCATCTTTTATTTTTATTTCATTAAAAAAATTTCTCATTTCGATTATCTGTTCTTGTAAACTTTTAGAACAAAGAATTTTAGTTAAATCATAGATACTACTCAATGTTCTATCAACAGCATCTTTAGCTTCTATCGGATTAATCCTGGCAAAATTTAGTTCATAAACTTCATTAAAGATTTTAAGCAGTTCATATTTATTTACTTTATTTGGAGAATGAATGTGAAAGATTCCATTTTGATATAAATTCTGCTTCAAAATATTTTCAATTATTTCTGATAAGTACAAAGTTGTTACACCATTCCATAAATGGTTCGTAAAGCCATTAACTTCTTTACCAGCTTGACTTTTTGCCCATTCTAAAAGTGATCTGCTATTATTTTTCTCTTCACCTATTATCGAAGTTCTTAATACCATACAATCTTTATTTTCGCCAGCATTTTTTGTCATCCCGTATAAATCTTCTGCATCGAATAAATCTAATTCATTGTAGTTCCCTTTTTTACCAGAGTAAACACAATCTGTTGTAATATGAAAGCATTTAATTCCTCGAGCTTTTGTCATTAATGCTAAGTTTCTTGGAAAAATTGAGTTTACTCTTATTGCCTGTTCTATTGGATATTTACCAATTGTTGGTTTGATTAATCCTGCACAATTAATTACGATATCAATTCCATCTAAATATTTTTCAAACTTTTCATGTGGTTCTATCCCAATATCGAAATCATTTCTTGTAAGTTTAATTACATCATACCCTTTACTAGAAAAATATTCTGAAACAGCATAACCAAGCATTCCTGTCGAACCAATGACTAAAATTTTTTCCATTATCTTTCCTCCACTTGCCAAGGATCCCAGTAATGAGATTCGTATCTGAAATCATCTTTTAATCCTACATCAATTGTTTGATTAGAAAAAACCATTATTAATGTATCATCGTTTAGAGACATATGACCATTGGCATAACCTTCAGGAATATAAAGTATTGAAGGTTGAGTATCGCTTAATACAAATCTCCAAACTTTTGCATCTTTCGATGGTTTATCCCAATCATCAATTTTTACACAACAAACTAATGATGCACCTTTTACAGCTATGACATACTTAGCTTCAACTTTGTGTCCATGCCATGCTCGAATAAAACCTTTTCTATGATTTTCAATAAAATAAAATCTTTTGATTCCTTCATTCATAAAATTAAATTCATTAACAAAACCAACACGACCTCTATCGTCTACAGATAAACCGCCTTTAATTAGCACTGGAATTTTTTCATTACTCATGCTGCTTCTACCTCTTTGAATTTTTCACTTAAGATTTCAAAATAATGTTCTTTTAAATAAGCTTGATTTGAATAACGTGGACTTTTTAAGTCTTTAATGCGTTTTGTTTCAACAAGATATTTTAATTCTTCAATCCCCTCATCAATTGAATGGACTGATTTAAAGCCAAACACTTCATGAGCTTTTTTTGAAGATACACGATAATTCCTTGTATCTTGAAAAGGCATATCTGTTTTTTCTATTAAGACATCAGGGAAATGCATTCTTACTTGATAAGCAAGATCACTTATTCTAACATTTTGACGAGCAAGATTAAAAATTCCTTTATGCTCTGTTTCAATGTTCATAAGAACAGCTCTTGCAACATCTTTAACATGTAGTAATGGTCTAAATTGATCTCCACCAAATACACTTATTTTCCCTTCAAGATATGCACGAACAGTTAAAATATTAACAACAAGATCCAATCGAATTCTTGAATAAAGATCACCAACTCCAAAAAGTGTACCTAACCTGAATATGATAGCATTTTTATGTTTAAGATACTTCTCTGCTTCAAGTTTTGTTTGAGCATAAAGTGATAAAGGATTTGTAGGTGAGGTTTCATCTAATTCTTTATCTTGAGCACCATATACTGAACAAGTGGATGTGAAAATAATTCTTCCATCATAATTATCAGCAAGCCATGCAACAGAATCTTGATTAATAGATTTAGTTAAATTAGGATTAATTTGGCAAGCACCATCACCAACTATTGCAGCTAACCAAACAACTGCATCTGCCCATTTTAATTGTGGTTTTAATTTTTCTAAATCACGAACATCTCCATAAACAAAATCAACCGGTTTACGAAAAGAATCTTCATAAAGTAACACATCATAGACACGAACATTATAATTCGAATTCATCAATAAGTCTGTAATTGCACCACCTACATAACCGGCACCCCCAACAACAAGTACATTTTTCATGTTAGTTCCCTTTTTAATATTTTAATAATTTTTTGAGAAGTTCTACCATCCCCTAACCATTTAATTTTTTCTTTTGATATTGAATATGATTCAAAAAAATTAATAGTATCTTTTACCATTTTTGTAATTGGTCTATTCTCTCCAACTAAAATACTATTACCATTTTCAACAGATTCAGGTCTTTCAGTATAATTTCTTGGTACTGCAACAGGAACACCTAAAAGAGGACATTCTTCTTGACTTGTTCCAGAATCTGACACAACACCAAATGCATTATATTGTAGTTTTAAGTAGTCCACAAAACCATATGGACCTACTAATCTGATAGCTCTTTTATCATCTAACAAATTATATTTATTAATTAATTTCACAGCTCTATTAAATTTTACAAGTCTAACTTCTAAACCTGTTTTCCTACCAAGTTCATCCAGGTAACTCAGTATGTAATTATACTGTTCAGGGGTTTTTAAATTTTCATTTCTGTGAATATCGGCAACAATATAATCTTTACTTCTATTTCCAGTGGGCATAAACTGCTTAACAACTTCTACAATTGTATTTCCAACAACATAAATTTGTTCAGGATTTTTATTCTCAAGCATTAATCTTTTTTTATATAGTGGTGTATAAACAAAAATTAAATCTGAGACATAATCACATATTACTCTATTTACTTCCTCAGGCATTCTTCTATCATATGATCTCATGCCTCCTTCTATATGAGCAATTTTATAACCTTCTTTAAATAATGGAGCACTTACTAATACCGAATTAGAATCTCCTAAAAATATTATAAGCTCTGGATCAATCTTTTTCTTTTTAAGAAGATTTATCACTTCTTTTGATAAATACGAAAGTTGTTCATAATGAGTATTACTATTCCTACCTGTTTCAAGAATAAAATCGGGTTTTCTAATTTTAAGTTCTTTAAAAAAAATTTTACTTAGTTCATCATCGAAATGCTGTCCCGTATGAATCATAATATGTTCAAAATTATTATCCAACTTCTCAAATACTTTACTCATCCGAATAAAATCTGGCCTTATACCAGTAATGGTCACTATTTTTTTCATCATAAATAATTTTTGTTTTATTTGTAAAATCAATTCTTATTCCAAAAGTTTTTAGGATGATTTAAATAAAAATCTGTGAAAATTTTTATTTTTTATTTACACTTCTGGCTAATATTATGCAGGTGAGTATTATCGAACGGTTTCTAAATCTTCGGTGAATTTCTTGATTTGTTCTTCGGCTTCAATACTTAATTTGGCTTTCTCGGTTTCTTTTTCTTCCTTCAATTTTTCTATCCTTTTTTGATGTTGCATTATATTGGCATTAATATTACTTACTACCGCTTTTTCTTTTTCTCTCCAGTATTCTTCTGTATCTTTTATTGCCTGTTCTTTTTGATTTTTTAATGAATTAATTCTTTTAATAAGTTTATTTTTTTCATCCGCTCTGTCTATTAATACAAGACCAGCAATAATTACTGAGATAATTAGTCCTACAAGAAAACTTATAAATCCCCATTTTAATCCAGCTAAAAGCACAAATCCCAATATTGAATTAAATTCAGAAGTATCGGTAACTAATTTATTTGAATAACTTGCAAGTCCACCTATTAAAAAAACAAACATAGCTATAATCGTGTTATTCATCATATTTACTGAAAATGATTTTGCAGGACTAAATTTTTCAAGATATGGTAATTGAGCAATTCGCTCTTCCAAACTTTTTATTTCGTTCTCATAACTTTCTTTAATATTCTTAATTGATTTTTCAAGATTTTCCTGTGCATTAATTTTATAACTATCTAACTCAGTTCTTAACTTCTCTATTTCTGCAGAATATTCATTTATGTATTGATCATATTGTACTAATTTTGCTTCTATTTCTTCATATACCAATTTTTTCATTTGTTCGATAATTAAATCAATAGTAAAATTATATTTTCTTTCAAATTCAGGATACATCGCAATTATTAGTGTATTTGAAGAATTCAGGTATCCTTCTGTTAGTTTCTCAAGTAAGTTGATGCTTTTAGTTACATCATCAGTAAAATAATTCTTAACAGGTTTTTCTTTTAATAAAGTAATTTTATGAGCAATTTTACTGAGAAAATTTTCTTCAGCCAATCTATATGGTTTTAAAACATTCCCGATTAAGTAATATGCAGGTGCAAAATCTTTTTCATAAAATATATTATTTACAAATGCATTTAATAAAAAGTAATTGAACATTCCAAAATTATTTAAATCGAGTGCTACTAATAATCTATGCAGATCATAAGCCATAATTTCTTTTATAAAATAAGATGCTACTTCATCATTCCCCATTTTAAATTCAGTTAATGCAATATAAAATTTTGCAGTAGTCCCACTGGATTTTATATCAACTGCTTCTTTGAAACTTTGATTTGCTTTTATATAATCTTTCTCTTTTAAATAAACAAAACCAGTAAATAAATTTACGATGTAATTCAATTCTTTCTTAACGCTATCAGATAATCTTAGAGTATTAACTAATTCTTTGACATTTTCATATAGACTAATTGCCTTTGCTGGATTATAAAAACTATTATGATATGTAAGCAAAATAGCATGTATTAAATGCTTGAAGAAATTATGCTTGTAAACATCTCTTTCAATAAAATTTATAGTAAGATTAGCATAATATTCTTTTTCACTTCTTAATTTTGTTGTTACCCATTTAGCATAATTTTCTTTGATTGATTTATGAAGATCAAGATATTTTACTTTTGAAAAATTTACTTTCATAAATTCTTCAATTTGACTTAAAAGCCATGAATCATAAATCCAGTAGACAGGTGCATTTGCAAAAGGAATAAAAATTTCTTTTAGTTCTTCTGGCAAATCGAATGAAAGAATTTTTATATTCTCTTTTATATTTGTTATATAATCAAACTCTCCAGGTATGTTTAAGTCGAAATGCTCTTTCCCCAATTTATAAAAATTGGTTAAAGCATTTTCACTTCCTTTAACTGTTAGATTATTATTTATGTATTGACCAATCATTTTAATATAGCTTTACATTTTAAATCTTGGGAAAGAGATAATAATTTCTGTCCCTTTATTTTTTTCACTTTGAATTCTAAAATCTCCACCCATCAGCTTTGTTAATTTATATGCTATTGTTAAACCAAGACCAATACCTTCATATGGTCGAGTATATCCTTCAATTTCTTGACTGAATGGGAGTAAAATTCTATCTATTTGTGAACTTTCTATTCCAATTCCAGAATCTGCAACAATAATTTCTACTTTATCTTTGTTAATTCTTGAACCAAGATAGACAAAACCAGATTTAGTATATTTAATTGCATTATCAATTAACACATCAATTATTTTTTCTAATTTAATCCAATCGATTTCAATAAATGCTTCTTCTTCATAAAGTTCTAATTTGAAAGTTAGATTCTTTTTCTCTGCTTCGTTTAATCTTTTTTCGAATACCTGTCTAATAACCTGATTACAATTTAGAACAACCATTTCAAGTTCAACTTCGTCGGATTCAATCTGCGACAACTCAACAATATTAGTAAAAGCATTCAATACTCTTCCAAGAACTTCTTTTACAGAATCCATAATTTCTTTTAATGCCACATAATCTTTTGCTGCAAGACAATCATCTATAATTTCTGAATAACCAATAATTCCATTAAAAGGTGTTCTAATTTCGTGTGATATGTTGGCAATAAAAGCAGATTTCATTTTATTAAGTTGAATCTCTTTCAAATAATTTTTTTCAAGTTGTTCTCTGTATTTAGTTTCGTCTGTTACATCTTTTAATGTTATAATGAATATTTTACTGTTATTCCCATTTAAATTTGCGGATGTAATCTTACAATTAAAATGTTGGCCAGATGAATGATGATAAAAAAATTGTTGAAATGACTCGTCATTATTCTCAAGAATTTTAATATTTTGTTCGATCAGGTCATATAATTGTGGTGGCAAAAAATCATTAACCAGTTGCAGATAAATTTTAGATTTTTCCAGATTAAATAGTTTACAAAAATTATCGTTTGCATTTTCAAAATATATTTTGTTGTCGAAAGATTTTAATATTAATAACAGGTCAGAAATATTTTCTATGATTAATTTTTGTTTCTTTTCTGATTCTTCAATTACTTTTTTCTGAAAAACATGTTCGGTTAAATTATTAGCACTGAGAACAAAATTAATTTCATTTGAATTTATTGGATAAAATGGCTGTAGATTAAAATCCCAATATTGATATTCTCCCCTCTTTTTTATTTCTACAAGTTGCTTCCATACTTTCCCATTATTTAAAGAAAAACTAAAATTATCCAGATCATTTTGATTAAGATATTCTTTCATGACTTCTAAAATTTCAGCATTAAACAATTTTTCTAATCCACGAGAAAATATTTCTTCAAATGAGCTGGTTGCATAAACAATCTTTCTTTGATTATTTATTATAATTATTGGCACACGACCATAATCAAGTGCATGATGTAGTGAATCAATTTTTTTCTCGATAATTTTTCTTTGCTCAAGAGATTCAACAGTAATTAATAAATACTGATTATATGATATAATGATTCTCTCAATACCTATCTGATATAAAGTATCGGTGGATGTATAATTCGATGAAATAGAAAGATCAGCTAAAAGATTTTTGTATTTACTTTCAATAAATCCTTTCACAAAAACTAAAAATTCTGAACCGGGGTTTAGTCTATTTAAATTATCTTTAACCTTTAGCTTAAAAATATCTGTGAATGTATTATTGCAAAATATAATATCTAATGAAGGAGATACGATTGCCAGAGCTCTGATGTTGGGCAGTTCTTTATAATTAAAAAATTCCTCGTCGGAATTTTTTAGTGTATTATGAAAATTTATCCAGCTAGACATAATCAATTTCAACTTATATGTATACTTTTTATTATTAAACCATCTTGTTCACCTCTGAATTCTCCATCCTGTATATGATGAAAATTCAGTTTTATAGAAATGTACTTATCTAAAAATTTAATCATGCAATTATTGATGTAATTAATTTCTTTTTCTATTGTGCCAACAAACTCTCTGGATAATGAATCAATCGTATGCTGATCTGTTATAACATTAGGTTTTTTTACACTAAGAGATTTAAACTGTTCGAAAAACTCTTTCAGTGCATTTAAATCTTTTTCTAAATTATTTTCTAAATCCAATTTAATTGGAGCAGAAAGAGTTACAATAACAACTATTTCTGCAGCATAACCTTGAATATCTTTCTTAATCTTATATTCAATAATTTTATTCTTGCTTAATTCATTTATATGAATTGTAGTATCAAATTCAAAATCATCTAATTCAAAAATGATGTGTATTTTGTCAGACTGTTGATTAAATTTTTTTAATTTCCATCCATAAGTTGATAGAAGTGCAGTGGCAGGAGAAATTAAGATTGAATCGTTAATTGAATTCGAGGCGTAAGTATATGAATTTACTTTTTTGTAATATTTTGTATTCCCGGTAGACTTTTTATAGTCTGAATTTGGGCTAATATTTACAATTTTTTCCAACATGCCTTCTCCTCCGATTTATTATCGAAGGAAAAGGCATTTTTTTTAATTTTTAATCGGTTTTAATCATACGGTTTTCATCAACATAATCAATTAGCTGAGGATTTTGCAAATAAATTAATTGTTGCACAAATTTATTTATACGGTCAACAGATTCATTAATAGTTTTAAGTTCTTCGGAAAGTTTTGCTCTTTCTTCTTCACTTAATTCATTTTCGATAGTTTTTAGAGATAATACAAGACTGCTTAACGGATTATTAATTTTATGACCAATTGTACAAGCCATTTCTATGACTGCTTTATTATGTTCTGCATTTTTAAGTTCGTTTTGAAGGTTAAAAATGCGAATACCTGAACGAATTCTTGCAAGAAGTTCTTGATTTTCTACAGGCTTAACAAGGAAATCATCTGCTCCAATATCCAATCCCATTATTCTATCTTTCAATGAAGAACGTGCTGTAAGAATAATAAAATAAATTCCTTTATATTTTTCATCGCTCTTTAAAATATTGCAAAGAGCCAATCCATCGAGAACTGGCATAGTCCAATCTGCAAGAATTACTTTTGGTGAAAAAGTTTTCAATATTTCGAGTGCATCCTCTCCGTTAATAGCGGTTACTACTTCATAATTATTTCTTGTTAGTAATTTTTCGAGGATGAACCTTGTATCTTTTTCATCTTCAACAACTAATATTTTATCTTTCATAAATAAACCTGTTTACTTTTTGAATGAGTTTTTCAAAACTAACAATCGGTTTTAGAATTATATCGTCTGCTAAACTGTCCCTTAGAAGATCTTCTCCACAATAATTTGGAGAATATGCTGTTACTAATATAATAGGTAAAATCAAATTATTAAAATTTTCTTTTATATATCTGGAAAGTTTTATACCATCAATTTTTTCTGAATTTAAGTAAGTGTTTCTTAAATTTATATCCATAATAATAAGTGAAATATTTTCATTTTTAATTGTAGAAATAATTTCTTCTCCGTCTTCAAGTATAATTATATCCATACCAAGCTTCCGAAATAGTATACGATAAAATTCCTGTAATATATTATCGTCTTCGATTATTAATATTTTATGATTATTGTTCATAACTTATTTTGTATATTTAAGTGTTATGCTAATTCTTCGATTTACATAGCTATAAGGATCATTTGGGTCACGAAGTCTTGTATCTGCATAACCTCTTATTTCATCTATTTGTTTTTCTGAAACACCACCAGCAACAAGAGCTCTTTTTGCAGAATTTGCTCTATCGGCACTTAATTCGAAATTAGTATATCCTGTACCATCATTTTTATATTGTCTGGAATCTGTGTGTCCTTCAATTATAATTTTATTTTTCAACTTTGAAATCTCAGAACCAATTTTCAATAAAAGTTTACGGGCTGAAGGTTTTAATTCTGCAGTACCAATTTCAAAAAAAATATCATTTGCCGAATCAATCAATTCGATTCTCAAACCTTCTTTAACAACTTCAATTTTTACCTGATCGGATAATTCCATTAGTTCAGTATCTTGTGATAATTCTTCTTTTAATTTTTCTCCCATTTTTTCGAGTTCTTGTTTCTCCATTTCTTTTTGTTTCATTTCTTCTTGAAGTTTTAAATCGAGCATTTGAGAAGAACTACCATCAAATAAATTTTTACTTTTATCAGAAAATCCAATTGGATCAGAAAAGTAAGCTGCCACTGCCTGTTTAACTTCTTCACTCTGGCTAAGTACCCAGAGAACAATAAAAAGAGCCATCATAGCAGTAACAAAATCTGCATAAGCAACTTTCCATGCTCCGCCATGATGACCACCATGTACTTTCTTAACTTTTTTTATTATTGGAGGTTCATCATAATGAACTTCTTGTGGAGGTGGACTTTCCTGTTTAGTTGTTGGTCTTTTATTTGCAACCTCCTGCATTATTTCTTCCCTCTCAATGCATTTTCTAATTCCTGAAATGTTGGTCTATGATCAGAAAAGATTGTTCTTCTTGCCATTTCAGCTGCAACAAATGGTGGATTTCCTTTCACATATGCCAGTATAAATGTTTTAATAATTATAAGTTCTTGAACTTTATCACTAACTAAATGATGAAGATTAGCTGCAATTGGACTTACAAATCCATAACAAAAAAGCACACCTAAAAAAGTTCCAACGAGAGCTGCAGCAACATGGTGACCGACTGCTTCTGCTCCCTCGTTAATCGAAGCCATTGTTACTATCACGCCAAGCACCGCTGCAACAATTCCTAATCCAGGTAGAGAATCTCCTACTCTTCCAATTGTTTCAGAGACAGGCTTATTTTCAATTTCATATGTTTCAATTTCTGCATCCATCATTGCTTCTAATTCGTGAGGAGGAACTGAACCAGCGAGCATTACTTTCATTGTATCACAAAAGAAATCTCGTTTAACAGGATCTTCGATAAAACTTTTACTTTTAGAAAGTATATCACTTTTTTCTGGAGCTTCAATATGCTTTTCGATAGCAAGTAATCCTTCTCGTTGTGCTGTTAAAAATAAAGTACTGAAAGCTCTCAACATTTCTATATAATCTTCTTTAGATGCTGAATGACCTTTAAACAATAAGGGAAGTTGTGCTAATATTTTTTTTAATAATACTGGAGGTGACGAAATTAAAATGCTGCCTATTGCTGCTCCACCAATTATAAGGAATTCCGATATTTGCAAAAGAAGAACTAAATTACCTCCAGCAATTAAGAATCCAGTTACTACGGAAACTATTACTACTGCAATACCGATAATAACGAACATTACTTATTCCTTATTTTGAGTTCAGGATTTCAATTACTTCTATTTCATGAATTAATTCTTGATATTTGCTGTAAACTTCAATCCAGTCTGTAATTTCTTCATTTAAAATTTTCTCGATCGAATTACAAATATTTGATATGTTGTTAAATCCTAAAGTCCCACTCGAACCCTTTAACTCGTGAGCAATTGTTTTTAGTAGATTCACATTTTTTATTCTTATCGCATCTTCCATATCTTTTAATTTTTGCTGTACATTTGCCAGGAAAAATTTTTTCATGCTTTCAAGAATTTCTTTTTTATCAAAATCAAGCATCGATTTATCTTTCTTAATTTTCATTAAAAAATCTTTACCAAGAGCTTCATTCAATGCTTTCAATAAAGTTTTTTTATTTAGTGGTTTAGATATAACATGCACAGCTCCAGATTCTATAGCTTCAATTACATTTTTTCTATCTGTATGACCACTTACTACAATGACTGGAATATTTTTCAAGTCATCCAGGATTTTAATAATCTTAATCATTCTCAAACCATCAAGATTTGGCATCATTATATCTACAAAAATTAATTTTGGTTTATATTCAATCGCTTTCTGAATGCCTTCAAGTCCATCATTACAAGTTATAACTTCTATATTGTAATCAGACAAAAAACTTTTAAAGAGTGATTGAATCACTTCCGAATCGTCAATAACAAGTATTCTTACCCTATCATCAAATGGTAACACCATTACTTTACCTTTTTAATTTTATATTTCGATAAATCAACTTTATCTGATATATTAACTTTCGATGCATCCAGAGAATATTGAATTACTTTTTCATAAACTTCGCCACGATAAATCTGAACAGAGTTTGGTGCAGTAATTCCAATTTTTACCTGATTCTCAGATAACGATAATATTTTTATAGTTATATCTGGACCAATTTTTATTTCTTCATCAATTTTTCTTGTTAGTATTAGCATTTTATTTCTCTGTAAATAAATTGTAATAAAGAGAATATTTTTCTGAATCTAAGATTTTTTGAAAACCTGTTTTCTCATCCTGATTTATATATACAGGAGCTTTCAAGTTGATTGTAATTTTTAATGGATCTGGATTTAGAATTACAATTCCAAAAGCTTCATGATTTTCTTCCTGAGGATAGTCTTCGTCTATAAGTCTTAGACCAAATAGCGGAAAAGCTATCTCAGGTTTTTCAATAGAATTAAGCCAGTAAAAAATAGTATCTTCTGGTTTAATGAAGACAAACTTTTTAAGTTCTTCAAAACCAATTAAACCATTTTCGAACTTGATGACAAGGTCATCAGGAAATTCGATTTCACCAAATTGTTTTGTTATTATTTTCATATTACTCACTTTAATATTACTATGTCTACTCTTCTATTTAATGCTCTTGTTTCTGGAAGATCATTAGATGCAATAGGTCTATATTCTGAATAACCAACAATTGAAACTTTATCGGGCGATAAATTTTCATATTTAATTAAATAATATGCTGTACTTAATGCTCTATCAACAGAAAGATGCCAGTTAGACGGATATTGCGGAGTATTAATTGGTACATTATCTGTATGACCTTCGACACGAATATCATTTGGAAGATTTCGCAATATCTTTGCTAATCTACTTAAAACCAACTTCGAATTTTCACTTAAAGTTGCTTTGCCCGGTGGAAATAATATATCTTCCAATATATGAATTGTAACTCCTCTTTCATTCTGTTCCAGACGAATAGAATTATTATAATTATACATTGTAATAAGTTTATTTAAATCTTCTGCTAATTTATCTTTTGGAGTAGGGATTATTTGATCGGTGCCTGTGACTGCAATTTTAGAATCACTCCCGAAGATACTCCCTAATGCAGCAACAACACCTTTATACTTACCAGTATCAATACTCGACATTGTATATAAAATAATAAACAACCCGAGTAAAAGAGTAATTAAATCTGCATATGTAATTAAGTATCTATCTTTATCGCTTTCTTCACGAAAGAAAGATTCATCAGTATCTAAGCGCTCTTCCTTTCTAATTGTTCGCTTTGTGGAAGCATACCTATCAAACGTGCTTTCATTACTGATGGTATTTCTCCACTCAGCAGAGTTATCACTCCTTCCAGCGATATTTCCATCATATGTTTTTCTTCTAGGTGACATTTTTTCAATCTATCTCCAATTGGAAGCCAGATAATATTTGCTGTAAAAATTCCCCATAAAGTAGCTATAAAAGCAGAAGCAATATTTCTTATCAAAGAATTTGGATCTGCACCTGCATTTGCAAGTGTCATTATTAAACCCATTACTGTCCCAATAATTCCCATTGTAGGAGCATATCCACCCATTTTTGTAAATATGAAAATATTTGAATTATGACGTTCTTGCATTGTTCTTATTTCAAGTTGAGCTAAATTATAAAGCGATTCAGGATCAAGTCCATCTATTGCATACTTGGTCATCTTCTGTGGAAATTTATATGGAAATTTATGCAAATCTTTTTCTATTGATAATAAACCTTCTCTTCTTGCCTTTATAGCAAGTTCAATAAAAATATTTACAACTTTTTTTGTATCGAATTCAGGGGGGAAGTAAGCTAATTTTATAAGCGAAAACATTTTCTTGAAATTATCAAGACCAAAACCAATTATTATTGCCGAGAAAGTTCCGCCAAGAACTATTAATAAAGATGAAAAAATAAATAAAGCTCTTATCGAACCACCTTCGATTATAAATGCACCGAAAATAGAAAATATGCCTAAAGCTAAACCTAATAATGATCCAGATTTCTTCATCATAAATAATCCAGAATTGATTTTGGTAAAATTGATGAAGCTAATTTATACGATAGTTGTAGTAAATAATCCTGATATTGTAAATCAATAGCTAATTGTGCAGGATCAATTTCTTTTCTTTTTGATAAAAATCCCTGTGAATCCTGAAGCTGTTTTGTTAAAATTGTATTAATATCTTCAAGACGATTATATTTTTCGCCAGTTAATGATTGAATAGAAAGAATTTCTTTATAAGCAGCATTCAATCGATCTTTTAGTGTTTTATCAGGTGCTATTCCTGCATCGAGACTATCGATTATATCATTAATTGTATCGAGTAAATCGGAGTTTAAAATTTTATCGCCAGTAACATTAATTGTATCTTTAATACCATTTGCTATCTGAACTTTCACTTCTCCAGTCAAGTCAGTTGAATTATTAATCACTTTTCCATTTGAATCAATTAACCATGGTTCATTAGAATAATTTGTTCCACCAAAAATGTACATATCATTATACTTTGTATTTAAATTCTGCACTATTGCTTCGAGCGAAGCACGTACAGATTGTGCAACTGTTTTAAAATTCGAGTTAATTGGATTATCAATATTGACTACCTGAGTAATTATTTTTTGAGTTTCATTCCCAATATTCTCAAGTGCATTTATTGTTGTATTTACAAATTCTTTCGCATAGTCTATATTTTTTTGATATGTCTCTATTTTTCTTATTTGAGAATCAATTTTTATTATTTCAAGTGAATTAAATAAATCATCACTTAGCTTATCTATTTTACTATTAGTTATAAGCTGATTCTGAACTTTAACTTTGCGTTCGTTAATCTTGTTTTGATTATAAAGATATTTTTGAGTTAATATGTTATCTGAAATTCTCATTTATTACACCATTTCAATTACTGTTTTTAGCATTTCATCCGAAGCTCGTATTAATCTTGCAGCAGCTTCATAAACTCTTTGAAAACGAATTACATTTGTCATCTCTTCATCAATTGAAACACCTGAATAAGAACCTTTTTGTAATTCTAATTGCTGTAATACCATTTCACTTGTTTCTATTCTACTATCACTTGTAACTTTTTCGAGACCAAAATCATTTAAAAAAGAAGAATAAGTTTCAAGTATAGTTTTATCACCTAACTCAGCAAATTTTTGATCAGCCAGGTGAGCTATGCTATTCGCAATATCACCGTTGCCATCATTACCCGCTACACTCGATGCTGCAATATTTCCTGGATTATTCAATATATCAGGATTTATTTGAATCTTACCATTTACAAATGCATCTTCAACAACTCCACTACTCCATGTACCAAAGAATGGTATATTAGTATATGAATTGCCATTTTGTACTAAAGTATAACCCTGAAGATGAAGTTCGTTTACTTTTTGAATAAAAGTATTAGCAAGATTTTCTAAATCACTTTTATATTTTGGAATTTTATTTGAATATAAATCAGTAATTGCATAAAGTTCACCGCTATTTAAAACTATAGAAGTAGAAGGATCGGTTTTTGGAACAATTTTCATTTTTGTCCCTTCAAATCTTACTTCAAATTCTGTATACACATTTTTATCAGCACCCTGAATTCCACCCACACTTACAGATACAGTTCCAAACTCATTATGTTGAACAGAAATATTAGCTAATTCACTTACCTTCAAAAGCAAAGCATCTCGTCTATCCATTAATTCGCTTGCTTTAATACCAACAGCTTCGTTTTCATAAATTTTTCTATTAAGATCATAAATTTCTTTAAGATAACTATTAAGTTGATTAACCTTATCAACAGCATCTCTTTGAAGTAGATAATGAATAGAATCGATGCTATCATATACATCTTTAAATCTTTCACTTAATCTTTGTGCTTTTTCAATAATTTGACTTCTAAATTGAATTGAAGTGGGATTTGTAGTTAATTGATCCCATGAATTAAAAAAATCATTAAAATAAGAAGATAGGCCATAATCTGTTGGTTCTGCTAAAATTGTTTCAATTTGTTGAAGAAGTTCAGAACGTTTATTTGCATCTGAGTAAGAAGATTTAAATTGTCGAATCTGATTTTCAATTAAATCATTTTTTACTCTAACCACATCCTGAATCTTAACACCCATTCCCATACCAGCTTGAGTCTGTTCTGTACCAAAGACAACTTTCTGTCGTGTATAATCTGCATTCCCTGCATTAGAAATATTTTGTGAAGTTACATCCAGTGCACGCTGGTATGTAGCCATAGTTCTAACCGATATGTCAAATATCCTTCCAATACCCATAATCAAACTCTTTTGTTAACAAAATTATTTTCCCCTTTTCCGAAAACAGTATAAATTGTATCCCGAATAATATTTCTTGAAACATTTACCAGCACAGTGATATGAGAATTAAGTTTAATAATTTCTGCTGCTTTGTTTTTAATTGCATCTCTGCTTTCTTTAATCTTTCCAAAGTTTTTATCAGGCAGAGCATTAATTAATTCTTCAATAGAACCAGTTTTAAGCTGTATTGAATTTTCAGCTGCAAACTCAAAAGTTAATTTCTTTCTTTGTTTTTCTTCTCTACTTATGGCAGATAGTAATTTTTGTTCGTCGTCTACTGCTTTATCGAGTAAACTCATATCATTTTTAAGCAGTGCATCTTTTTTTAGTTTTACAACTTCAAAAAGATCATCAAAATTTTTTTTCTGCCTTTCAATTGAATTTGTTAATTCTTCCAGTTTCATGATTCATTCTCACTAAAATGATTTAAATAACTCATTACTTTTGTAATGTAATTTTGTGTTTCTTCAAAAGGAGGAACACCTTTATATTTTTCTACATTTTGTGGACCTGCATTATATGCTGCCAGAGCTAATTTCAAATCACCATTATATTGTCGAAGCATTTTAGCAAGATATTTAGTTCCACCATAAATATTTTCTTTCGGATCAAAAACATTTCTTACTCCCATCTCGGCTGCCGTTGAATCCATTAATTGCATTAAACCTTTTGCTTTTACTGGTGAGACTGCTCGATGATTTGCAGCTGATTCAGCTAAGATAATAGACTTAATTACATTTTTATCAATTCCAAATTCTTTTGATGCATCTTCAATTATGTCCTCAAATCTTTTCAGGCGATTTAAAGACTCTGTGCTTGGTTGTATTTTAGGGATATCAGTATTCTCATTTACTTTTACTTCTATTTTTTCTGTGGATTTTAATTTTACCTTTAATTCAGGACTCATATCTTCGCCAGTAATCTTTTTATAAAGTGCTTCTGCAATTCCCAGACTTTTTCCCTGAGATATATAAGATGCAATCTCCTGTTCGAATAATGTATCAAAAATATCATTACCATAACCTTCTTCTCCAAACAAGCCATTAGTTGTTTTAGTCATTGATTGTAGCAACATGGCTGTGAAAATACTTTCAAAATCTTTTGCTGCTTTTGCAATTTTTTCTTTTTGCTTTTGATTTTGAGCAGCATTACTCTCCTTTATCTGAGAGATGTGTTTATTCATATCAGTTATTTTTAATGATAACTTTTCCATATTACATTATCACCAATTCTGCTATTAATGCACCTGCTTCTTTTAATGCTTGAAAGATTGCAATTATATCTCTTGGAGAAACTTTAAGTGAATTAAGAGCAGCTGCAACTTCCTGAACATTAGTTGCCCCTTCAATTGCAATAGTTTTTGTTGAATCCTGAGTTACATACGGAACTAAATTATTAAACACAACAGTAGAACCTCTCGAAAAAGCATTCGGTTGAGAAATAATTGGATATGAACGAATTTGAATATTTAATCCACCATGAGTTATTGAGACTGGAAGAATTCTTACATTGTTACCAGCAATTACAGTCCCGGTTCTTTCATTTAAAACAACTTTTGCAATTTCATCAACTTGAATATTAATGCTTTCAAGTTCTGCCAGAAATGAGATTAAATTATTCTGCCTTTCCTGAGGGACATTGACAATTACTTCTGCAGCATCCAAAGCTTTAGCTATTTCTCCACCAAATTTTGAATTAATTGCATTGCAGATATTATTTGCTGTAGTTATATCTGGTTCTTTCAAATAGACTGATATTTCTGAATTTGTGTTTTCATTAAAATTAATTTGTTCTTTTAATGTGCCACCACGAGGAACTCTACCAGCAAGTGAATGATTTTTCGATATTCTATTTCCAGTTATTGTATTTATGTCATATCCACCAACAGAAACTGGTCCCTGAGCAAAACCATAAACTTTTCCATTCATGCTTGAAAGTGGTGTCAAAATTAATGTTCCTCCCTGTAAACTTGTTGCATCCCCAAGCGAAGAAACTGTGACATCAAATTCAGCTCCTGGCTTTAAATTTTTATTTAAAGATGCAGTAACCATTACAGCTGCAACATTTTTTGTTCTTACATCGGTCTGAGGAACAGTTATACCAAATTTTTTTAACATACTTGAAATAGATTGAATAGTAAACGAAGAGCGATAACTATCACCTGTACCAGCTAAACCAACAACAAGTCCATAACCAATTAACTGTTCAGAACCATAACCACTTAAATATGCAACATCTTTAATCCTTTGAGCATAAATATCACTTAAATGGATTGTTAATAGTAGAATTAGAATCAATGTTAATTTTTTCTTTTTCATAACTTTCACCTAAAATAACCAGTGAAATAATCTTGTAAGTATTCCTGGTTTTTGTGAAGAATCAATTAATCCACTCCCTTCAAATGTAATTTCAGCATCAGAGATATTATATGAATAAACAGAATTATCTGAAGAAATATCACTTGGTCGCACTATGCCTGTAATTTTTATCAACTGTTCTTCTCCATTAATTACAATTTTTCTACTGCCACGAATTCGCATATTCCCATTTTCATAAACAGAATCTACAATAGCACTTATTTTCGTTTTAACTACACCGGTTGTTTTAGTTGAACCAGAACCAGTAAATGAATTATCTGTACCAAGAGTTATATCTGTTTTTGGTAAACTTGTTTTATCTATACCACCAGCTAAATTTGCACTCAATGAGCTATTTCTTCCGGCTGATGTTTCTGCATTATTAGAAGCTTGAGAAGATTCTAATACAATTATTGTTATTGCATCACCAACCTGAAATGCTTTATTATCCGAGAACAATGAATACAGGGAACTTTGTCTCATATTCTGAGCATAAATCATAGCAGAAATAAACCATACAATTAATATTAATCTTTTCATAGTTTCACTCAATTAATGATACATTGTATTTATCAATAATTTTTGCTTTGAATATTTTATTATCATTTGTTACCACTCTAATTACATCACCAATTTTTCCTTCTTCTTTAGCAATAACTTCTGTTGAAATATCTACTCCATTTCTACCAGCGTGTAGAATTATTTTATCATTATAAAAAATATCAGGTATCTGCTCGATTAATTCTTCTATTAAAACCGAACCACGTTTTATTTTGGTTTTAGCTCTATATCCTTCTGTAAAATTCAAATCCGAAATCGGTTTCCCACGAATGTTTGTTATATCAATAACCTTACGTTCAAAATATGTACCCGACAATTGCTCATTTCTATTAATTTCTTGAATAGTCACCAAAACTTTTTTGTACAATTTTATCTTTAATGTTACTATTGATAAGCTTACATTATTTCTTTTATCATATAATTTAACAGGAACAGTTGCATTATTTTTATTGATTATAAATTCTCTATCATAATCCAATTCTAATCGAAAATAATTTTTTGGCATTCCAGTAATTTCATATTCATAAGAATCGCAGGTAGATAATTTTTCATCGAGATAATTTTTTAATTGAGTTTCAAATTGTTTATTACTTTGAGAAAATATTTGTAACAATATGATTAATAGAGATATCATTATTAACTTCTCTTTAGATTATTTGCAATTGTCATCATATCTTCAACTGTTTTAACTGTTTTAGAATTAATTTCATAAGCTCTCTGTGCTGTAATCATTGCAATCATTTCTTCTACAATATCAACATTTGAAGATTCAAGATATCCCTGATGAATTTCTCCAAATCCTTCACTACCTGGGGTTCCTAAAATAGGTTGACCTGAAGCTGGAGTTTCGGCATAAAGATTATCTCCAAGAGCAAGTAAACCTCCATTATTAATAAACCTTGCTAACTCAATAGTGCCTAATGTTACTACTGTTCCATCGGTTTGTCTTCCATTAACAGTTCCATCTTTTGCTATTTCAATATCAACGATGTTATCTGTTAAAGTTATTCCAGGTTCAAGTTCATAACCACTTGCTGTAACAATTTTACCATCAGCATTTAATTTAAATGAGCCATCACGAGTGTATGCAAATGTGCCATCACTTTTTCTAACCTGAAAAAATCCTTCACCATAAATTGCAAGGTCAAGCTGATTGTTTGTTGCAACTAAATCTCCCTGTTTAAAGATTTTTTGTGTTGATGCTGGCTTAACACCATTGCCAACCTGAATTTTATTATTTGTATTTTCAAATACTCCTGGCGTTGTAGTCGATAATGGATTAATATTTACTTCCTGATACATTAAATCCTGAAAATCAGCTTTGTTCTTCTTAAAGCCAGTCGTATTAATATTGGCAATGTTGTTAGAAATAACCTCGATATTTATCTGCTGAGCATACATTCCAGAAGCTGCAGTTCTTAAAGCTCTTGTTGGCATCTATCACCTCTCTAATTAAATTTTACCAATTTGATTTGCATAATCCAGAGATTGATCAAGTGAATTGATAACTTTTTGAGACCTTTCATATGCTTTGTTTAATTGAATCATAGCTTCCATTTCAAGAATAGGATTTGTATTTGATTCTTCGAGATAACCTTGAGAAATTTTATAATCATCTGGATTAGCTTCTTTAAAGTTTTCTTCGTTGACTAAGAAATTAGATTCACCACTTCTTGTTAGTTGTTCTGGATCATCTACCTTAACAATTAGTAATGAATCAATATAATGTTCATCAATTTTTATTTCGCCAGAAGAAGAAATTAGAATTGAAGAACCTTTCTGTCGCAATGTATCTTCGAGAAATATTCCGCCATTTTTTCCCAATACTTTTCTTCCTTCAGAATCAACGAGATAACCTTCATTAGAAATTTGAAATCTCCCATTTCTGGTCAATTCAATTCTCCCATCTTCATTTTTTACTACAAAAAAGCCCTGACCACTTATTGCCATATCAAGGGGATTTGAAGTTTGGATTAAATCTCCCTGTTGATGGCTTGTTAATTTTTTTATCTGTGATTCTCCAGCTTCGTTAATATATTCTGCAAATGGTATTTCTCTTTTATATGCTGTTGTATTGATGTTTGCAATATTGTTTGCTATAACATCAATATTTTTTGCTCTTTGATCCATACTTCTTGCAACTGTATAAATTCCTTTTATCATTCTATCCTCCTTTACATTCTTTCATATTCAAGATATTTCAAACGTGCAGCAAGCATTAATTCACCTTTAGATATTTTCAACTCTTTTGCTTTCTTTGTAATATTTTTTTCAGTTAATCTATTTAAAGGTAAATCGTGTATTAATGTTCGTCTCGATTTTGATTTTTTATCTTCAACCTTTGATATAACTTTTTCTTCTCTCAATAACTTAATTTTATTTTTTAGTCCCTGTTTTGCTTTCTTCTGAACTTTAAGAATTATTCTTCTAATAGCTATTAATAAGAAGAGAAAAAAAGAAAATATTAAAAGCAACTTTACTTCAAATGAAAGATTCAAAAACAATTGCACTAAAGTCTTTTTTGGTTTAAAAGCTGGTACATTCGATACATTAACTTCATAAGAATTATTTATGTTATTCTTTTCAAGTTTCTCCTGCTCCATTTTTAATTTTGCAGCTAAAATCTGTTGTTCTACAATACTTTTAACATTAATCGAATCACCAGTAATAGTATCTGTAGATTTCAAAGCTAAATTACCTGATGTTTTTGTCAACAAGCTATCTATATTTACTTGTGCATTAATTACTGCACAAGAAAAGAATATGTAAAAAATAACTTTCCTCATTCTTTTAATTTCCTTTTTAGTGGAAATAATAAATGAATGCTTGTTCCTTTTAGTGGAAGAGAATCAAACTCTGCTTTTCCTTCACTCTTCTTCATTAATTCTTTGATAATTTTTATTGTGAGATTAGATATATAATCAGAAGAATTACCAAAATTTTCCCAATAATCTGTTATGAATACAGAAAGAACAACTACTTCGTTTATATATCTTGTTTGAATTACAATTCCACAACCACTCTTCGATTTCTTTTTAATCATCGAAAAAATGTTTGTTAAAATCTGTTTAATTTCTTTTGGACTTGTTAAGATTGGTGGTAAATGCTCTTCAAGATCCAGTGCACATTCCAATCCCAGATTTGTAAGTGTAGAATTAATTATTCCATAAAACTCTTTGATTACATTATTCAATTCACAAGGCAGGTTTTGTTTTGAGTTATTCGAGTTAACATCATTAAATTTCAGTAATTTCTGAGATAGCCCACTTAATCGACTTATTCTTTCCCTAATTTTTTCAACTATATCAGAATCAATTTCTTTATTCATACTTTCTATATAATCTACACCACTTTGAATAACCTGAAGAGAATTTAACATATCCTGAATAATACCTTCTGCAAATTCGCCAACAGCATAAAGTTTAAAATCATTATTTAACTTTGATTCATAAAGCTGGACTTCGTCATAAAGTTTATTAATTGTTTTCTTTTGATTTAATGAAATAATTTGTGGAACAACAATACCGAGTAAAATTGATACAGCTTGATTTTCAAGAGAACTTTCTGAAATCTTATTTGCAGGTCCCAAAACAGAAAGCACTCCAATGTTATTATTTATATAGCTTATAGGAAAAATAGTTTGATATAACTTAGCTCCTTCACTTGTGTAAGAATTTAAGTCTGGAATTACAGTTGGCTTTTTAGTATCAAAGATCCAGTCAAGAATTCCATTCTTATAAGCTTTATTAACTAAATTAATTTGCATTGAAGATGCTTTTGGACTTACTGCAACAAGATTTCGTTTTGATGCATCAAACAGAAATAAATCTACTTCTTTAGAAGTTATAATTCTTTTTATATACTGACCAAAGAGTTCGTGAATTTCTTCAGAAGTTTTTAAATCACCAATTGCCTTTTGAAAATTGTATAGATGGTGAAAAATATAATTATACTTTTCAAAAAGATTAGTTTTGGATTGATAAGTTTCAATAGTAATTTTCTTATAATCTTCAGCATCCCCTTTTGTAAAGTACTGAAGAGTTTTTGAAAACGGTTCGTACTTAAGAGTATTTTCTTTTATCAGTCTCAAATTAAATACCTCAATGAATCTATTTGAAGAATAATTGGTTCACGATACATTGAAATAAATTTTTCTACTTCTTCTGGTTCTTTAAATTGAAGAATTTCAGTAGCTTCTCTTTTTAATTCCAGATCATCATCCCAGCTAAAATTTGCAAGTTGTAATTTTTGTGTCATATAATCTGCAAAATGGATGATGGAAGTAAGTATTTTTGTATTAGAAGCAAGATTAGGATTATGATGATATTTTACAATTTCACATATTGAATCTGGAATATTCCAGCTTTTCAAAAGAGTATAACCCACATTTTGATGGTCCATACCGAGTTGATTATTTTCTGCATCAGAATATTTAGCACCATTTTTTACATTCTCTACAATTGAAATAAAATCGCTATGCATATAACGATGGATAACAGAAATTCCAAGATCGTGTAACAAACCCCCAATAAAAACATCATTACTTTCACGAATTCCAAAATCGTCTGCAATCTTTTTTGCAGTTGTTGCAGTTATATATGAATGTAACCAGAAACCCTTCTGGTCCATATACTCATCACTTTTGTTTTTCATCGACTCCATTAGAGATAGAGCAGTAACAATATTTCTGATTTCATTGAACCCTAAAATCATTATTGCATATTCTATTGATGATACTCTTTTTGCCAGACCATAAAATGGAGAATTGGCAATAGTAAGAATTTTTACCACTATGCTTTGATCTTTAGAAATTGCTTTAGCAAGTGTGTGGGGACTTGTATTTAAATCTTTTAGAAGTTCAAGAACTTCGGATAATATTTTAGGGACTGGTGAAAGAGAAGTTACTCTTTTCAAAACTAATTGTGTTCTGTCCCTTTTTTGTGACTGTTCAAATGATATTGTATGCATATAACCTGATCAATTTAGTGATTCAAAATGCCATTTAAATAAATCTTCATAACTTGAAATAAATTCTTCAAGATATTCAAAACTGCCAAATCCAAGAATATCAATGATATTTTCATCAAGCTCGTAACCTGTATCCCACGAAAAATTTCCATAACCTAATTTATTGGTCATATAATCAACAAGATGAATTAGTGAAGCAAGTACAGGATTTTTTTCAGCAAGAGATGGTTTATGATGTTTTACAATAGCTTCAACTATGTAAGGTGGAAAGTTCCATTTTTCAAGTAAATATTCTGCTATATCTCCATGATTATATCCAAGTACAATTTTTTCTGCTTCGTAATATGATATGCCTTCGTTCTTAACAAGTTTAACTATTTTTTTAAAATCATAGTTTAAGTATTTATATAAAATTACCAGACCAAGATCATGTAATAATCCAACCGTAAAAACTTCACCAGATCTTGGATATTTAAGGTCATCAGCAATTCTCTTAGCTGCAGTTGCAACCATTAATGAATGAGCCCAGTATTCATTATGATTCCAATCTGGAGATTTTCTAACTTTAAGTGCATCTAAAAGTGAAATAGCAAGTAAGATATTACGTATGTGTTCAAAGCCTATTATTACAATTGCAAATTCGATTGTAGCCACTCTTCTTGGTAAACCATAAAGTGGTGAATTTGCAACTGCTAATATTTTTGTTGCCAGTGCCTGGTCTTTTGAAATAACTTTGCACAAATCTGAAGCACTGGTTTTTTCGTCATCGAGTAATTGAGTTACTTCGGCAACAATATGTGGAATAGCTGGAAGATTACCAATACCCGAAAGTTGTTTCCTGATTTTTTCTTTAATATCTAAAGTCGTCTGATCAAACATTATACAAAGCCAGCTTTTGTTTTAATGTTTTAATTATTTTAGAATGAAGCTGAGAAACACGAGATACAGTTATATTCAAAACTTTAGCAATTTCCTGATAGTTTAGTTCTTCATAATAGTAAAGACTTAATAATGTTCTATCTCGATCATTCAATTCTTTAATTAGTTGAATTAATTTTTCTTTGATTTCATTATTCTCCAGAATTTCATTGGGATTAGCACTTTCATCGGAAATCATCTCATACATTTGCATACCTTCTTCTTCGATAAAAGTGTTGTTAAGTGAAATTGTTGTTCCTATAGATGAATTACCATCTTCACATGCCATTTCATATCTATGTGTATATTTTCTTATTTCATCATAAATTTTACCACGAATTCTCTGAATAGCATATGTTTCGAACTTTGTTCCATAATCAGGATCAAATCTATCTATTGCTTCGCTTAGCCCTTCAATCCCGAACTGAAAAAAATCTCTTCTATCAAAAATTTCATTCTGATTAAAATTTGTTTTATGAATTACATAATGCACAAGATTAATGTAATTAAGTATGATCTGCTTTTTTAGTTCAGGCGTGGGTTTGGCTTTAAATTTTGCCCAAAGTTCTTGATTATTCATGCTCGCTTGTTCCTGTAAAATCGTTTGAGTAATTATTTATTTTATCAATAGTATTTTTGTTAATAGCTTTTATTAAGCCCAGTGTTATAATGCTAAGCATTACTGTGAGAATAATGAAAATAGCTAATGAATTGATGATAATTTTTTCTAACTCTGCACCTCTTTGAACAAAATAAATTACCGAGAAAAAGAATACTAAAAGACCAATCTGAAGAATTATTTTGTTCATCTTAAATCCTTTTTTGTTATTATAATTTCAAACACTATACCATCGAAAAGATTTTGAAAACCATTAAAAAGAACCAAAAATGATATGATTATAAACGATGTGACAGATAAGATTGGTTATTATTAGCCAAATGTTCGATTTTAAAAAATCTCTGCACAATTTCATCTATCTCAAGTGCAGCTACAGAATTTGGATATACCTCTGCAAATAATTCCTGTTCTACTATCGATTTGTATACAGCTCTATCATAATCAATTACTCCTAAGAGAAATATTTCTTTTTTCAAAAAATGATTTACTGCAGTACTCAAATTTACAAATGCTCTCTCCCCTTCTTCTTTATTGTCTGCTTTGTTTATTACAATAAAATTATTTGCCTGTTCAAGATTCTCTGTAATAATTTTTATCAAAACATATGCATCCATTACTGCAGTAGGTTCAGGTGATGCAACTATTAAATTAATATCAGAACGACTGAGCTGATAGATTATGTTATCATCAGCTCCAGCTGAGCTATCAAGAATTATGTAATCATAATTATGTGAGATATAATCCAGGTTGATGAAGAAATATTCAAGTAAATCGTTGTTTAACTTCGGAAAATTTGTTGAACCAGAATCGCCAAAAATAAAATTAAGATTTTCAGAATATTTAAATATTAATTCGTCTATAGAAGATTTTTGTAAAAATAAATTTGAAATCGGGTTATCGGATATTTCATTTATTAATAAATGCAGATTGGAAAAATTAAAATCAAAGTCAACTAAAAGAACTTTCTTATTCAACCTCGAAAGTTTATAACCGAAGTTAAGTGCAAAAAATGTTTTACCAGTTCCCCCTTTCCCAGAACAAACGGATATAATTTTTGTCCCGCTTTTTTTTACACTCTTTCTTTCGAGTCGCTTAAGTTCAATTAATCGTGATATTTGCTCATTCATTAATATAGCTTCCCTTTATAAATAAGGTTTGCTAAATATTCTGAATTAACAGATATAATATCATCAGGTATTACCTGACCATTAGTTAAAAATGTTATAGGAAGATTAAAGTTATGTGAAAGATTTAATAGGTTACCATAAGTAACAGCTTCGTCAATTTTTGAAAATATAACAGAGCTATAGTTAAGCACTTTAAATTTCTGTGCAACATCGTATAATGTTTTATAAGAACTGGTTGAACTTAAAACAAGGATTGTTTCGTCAACTTCTGCTTCATCAAGATATTCTTTTATTTTATTCAAATTATCTGCATTCCTTTGACTTCTTCCTACAGTATCTATAAAAATCAAATCCTTGTTCTTAAATTTTTTTATAAGTTTTTGCATATCACCAGGCTCATATGCAACAGCCATTTCAATATCACTTATTTCAGAAAAAATTCTTAATTGATCTATAGCCCCCAGACGATATGTATCAATTGATATCAGACCAACTTTGAGTTTGTGAATTATTTTTGAAATCACTGCAAGCTTGGCAATACAAGTAGTTTTTCCTACGCCAGTTGGTCCTACGAGAGCAACTTTAGTAGTTTTATTTTTCTTTACTTTAAATTCTTTTGTATGAATTAAAGAAGACATTCCAGCAATTAAATAGCTTTCAAGATTAACTTCGCCAAGTAATCCATCATAATTTTTAAGTTGATTAATTAATGTATTTGCAATGTTCT
Source organism: Rosettibacter firmus (assembly GCF_036860695.1). Taxonomy (NCBI): domain Bacteria; kingdom Pseudomonadati; phylum Ignavibacteriota; class Ignavibacteria; order Ignavibacteriales; family Melioribacteraceae; genus Rosettibacter; species Rosettibacter firmus. Next base: position 153,182 of record NZ_JAYKGJ010000001.1, read on the forward strand.
TTTGAACTTCCCTTTCAATAAGTAAATCATATAAATCATCAAGTTCCTTATCAATTTTTAAATTCGTAGAAGTACTTTTTTTAAACTGCGATTTAGTATCTGGTTCAAAATTATTATGAGAAAAAATTTTCTTCGTTAACTTTTCAATTTCAGATTCTATAAGTGATTTATTCTGATTTAAATCATATTCTTCTTTGATATCTGAAGCAACTTTTACATCATTATCAATTCCAGCAGTAATTTCATACATTTTTTTATTATTGAATCTTCTATCGCCTTCAATTACTCTTGTACCAAGAATAATTGCTTCGCCACCGAGTTCATTTTTCATTTTTTCAGTTGCTTCTTTCAATGTTGGTGCAATAAATTTTTTAATCTGCATTTTCCACCTCGAGCTTACCAATAAATTCTATTTCAACATTTGAAGGTAATTCACTATACGATAACAATGCGTAATCTGGAAAACTTGAATTAATCAGTCTGAAGAAATATGGTCTTATAGCTGCAGAAGTAATAATAACTGGCGGATATCCCAGTTTATTGAATGTTCCTAACTGTTCCTGAAGTTTTGTATTTAATTGTCTCAAAACTTCGGGAGATAAACCGAGAGTAACAATGCTATCTTTTTGAGATTGTAAAGATTTTGTTATCATTCCTTCAAGATTTTCGCCAAGTGCTACTGCGTGGATAATTCCATTCGAATCTTTATAAATATTAGCAATTGTATCACCAATAGTATGGCGAACGTATTCAGTTAATACATCAATATTCTTAGTTGTTTTAGAATAATCAATTAATGCTTCGAGTATTCTAACAAGATCTTTAATTGGAATTCCTTCCCTTAATAGGTTTTGTAAAACCTTTTGAATCATTCCAAGATTAAGTATTTCTGGATTGATATCTTCGACCACAGCAGGATAATCTTTTTTAATATTTTCAAGTAATTGTTTAACATCCTGACGAGATAAAATTTTATCAAAATTTTTCTTTAAAGTTTCCTGTAAATGAGTTGCCAGAACAGAAATAGCATCAACTACAGTATAACCAAGCATTTCAGCTTTTTCTTTTTCTTCATAAGTAATCCAGTAGCTTTTCAATCCAAATGCAGGATCTGTTGTTGGAATTCCAGATAATTCTTCTTCGGTTGTTCCTGGATTCATTGCAAGATATCTATCTGGATACATTTCATAATTTGCTGCAACATTCCCTTTGATTTTAATTACATATTCATTTGGAGAAAGTTGTAAATTATCTCTCACTCGTACTGGTGGAATAAGAACTCCAAATTCAAGTGCAATTATTTTTCTTGTAGAAGAAATTTTCTGAAATAAATTACCACCCTGCTTTTCATCAACTAAACTTATGAGACCATACCCAATTTCAATTTCAATTGGATCAACCTGAAGATATTGCTCAACTTTTTCTTCGACTGGTTGTTCTGCTGTCTGAACTTCCTGTTCTTGCTCGGTTGAAGATGATGGTTGAATTTTATTTTTTCTATTAATGAAAGAAGATGTGCCAAGTACTGCACTTAAAATTAGAAAAGGAATAGTTGGCATACCTGGAATCAGAGCAAATAAAAATACAGCTCCAGAAACTGTTCCAAGAACACGAGGATTGGCAAGTAATTGAGATTTCATTTGTAAATCTAATGCCGTACCCGATGCACTTCGTGTAACAACGAGTCCAGCTGCTGTAGAAATTAATAAAGCTGGAACTTGAGATACAAGTCCATCACCAATTGTTAAAATTGTATAAGTATGAAGTGCATCCTGAAAACTCATTCCTTTTTGAGCAACGCCAATAATAAAACCACCAATAATATTTATACCATTTATTACTAAGCCAGCTATAGCATCACCTTTAACAAATTTACTTGCACCATCCATAGCACCATAAAATTCAGCTTCACGTGCAATTAAATCTCTTCTTTTTCTTGCTTCTGCTTCTGTTATCAAACCAGTATTTAAATCAGCATCAATTGCCATTTGTTTACCTGGCATTGCATCAAGAGTAAATCGTGCAGCAACTTCTGAAATTCTACCTGAACCTTTTACTATTACAACAAATTGTATTACAACCAGGATTATGAATACTATGAATCCAACTACATAATTACCACCAACAACAAATGAACCAAAAGATTCAATAATTTTTCCTGCATAACCATCAATTAAAATCAATCTTGTTGAACTGATATTCAAACCCAATCGATACAAAGTTAATATCAACAATAAACCAGGGAATACAGAAATATCAAGTGGTGATGAAATATAAAGTGCAACAATTAATACAAGAACAGCAGTCGATATATTTACAGCTAAAAGAAAATCCAGTATAGCTGGTGGTAATGGAATTAACATTAATCCAAGCATTAATATCAAACCAAAAGCCAAAACTATATCTGTATTCTTACCCAGGAAGTTCATATTAAATTATGCTTCTTTGTTTTCTTAATTTCTTCATTTGATAGATGTAAGCCAAAATCTGAGCAACAGCTTTGAATAATTTAGCTGGAATTTCATCTCCAATTTCACAGGATTTATATAAAGCTCGTGCTAATTCAACATCTTCATAAAGAGGAACATTATTTTCTGCAGCAATTTTCTTAATTCTCTGAGCTAATTCATCAAGACCTTTGGCAACTACTTTAGGAGCATTATCTTTTTCCATTTCATACTTAAGAGCAACTGCAACGTGTGTTGGGTTTGTTATTACAACATCTGCAGTTGGAATTTCTTTCATCATTCTCCTTCTTGCTGCCAGAACCATCTGTTTTCTAATTCTGGATTTAATTAATGGATCTCCTTCGGTCTGTTTTAATTCTTCTTTAACTTCTTCTTTAGTCATCATCATATCTTTTTTGAATTTATATTTCTGCCATATAAAATCGACACCAGCTATGATTGTAAAAAACAAAACTATCTTCCAGGTTAATGAGAAGAACGAATCCAGCATAAAACTTACTGTATCTTCGATGCTCAAATCTACAAGCTTTGTAGTATCTTCAATTAACTTTGAAATTATAAAATATGTGAAAAGACTAATTACAAATAGTTTAACTAATGATTTTGATAATTCAACAAATGAATAAGCTGAGAAAAATAATCTCTTAATACCATTTACTGGATTGAATCTGCTAAATTTTATTTCAAGAGCTTTAGGAGTAAATTTAAAACCTACCTGTGCAATGTTACTTATTAGAGCAACTACAGTTACGCCTATTAATACTGGCAAAGACAAAGTAAAAAAGAAAATTACCCACTTAATTGCATAGGTTTGAACAACTGCTTTTGTTAACTCAATATTATTAAGAGAATTAAATGACTCTCGAGCAAAGTAATAAAATTTATCGCCTATATAGTTTTTTGTTAAATAAATTAAAATTAATCCCGATCCAAATACAGCCAGTGAATTGATTTCCATACTTTTAGCAACCTGACCACGCTCTCTTGCATCTGATAATTTCTTACCAGTCGGTTGCTCAGTTTTTTCCTGTCCTTCGAATTCTGCCATATTATGAACCCATTGCTCTAATCAACTGTAATAAATTTGTTTCGTATCTTTCGAGTAAATTTCTAATTGCATAGATATAAAATGGAATCAGTGTTGTTAACAAAAGAATTCCAATTCCACTTTTTAATGGTTGAGAAACAAAAATAATTTGTATTTGTGGTATCACTCTGGCAATAATACTTTCTGCAATATGAATTAAGAAAAACGAAACTATAATTGGCGAAGCAATTTTAATTGCAACAATAAAAACAACAAACGAATATTTAATTAAAAGCAGATATACTGCTGAATTGATTACATATTTTCCGATTGGAATTACATTAAAAGAAGCAACAACACCACTTATAACATAATGATGTCCATTAATCAATAAGAAAACAAGAATTGTAGTGTAATATAAAATTTCGCCAATGATATTATTTTGAATTTCTTCCATTGGATTCATAACTTCTGCCAGCATTAATCCCATATCAAAACCAATGTAAGTTCCTGCATAAGAAACGCCCCAGAAAATAAAATTTATAACATAACCAATTATAAGTCCCGTAATTAATTCCCTTATGGAATAAACAACCAGACTTACAAGATTCAAATCAACATTAATACTGGTTTTATTAATTGTTAAAAAAGTGATATAAGCAATAATGAGAGCAAGAAATATTTTTGCTAAAATAGGTACTGAATTATGTGCAAATATTGGTGCTGAGAAAATCATTCCTACAATTCTCATAAAAACTAATAACAGAATTATAAAATCAGCTATTAATATATTTGTCATTTTATCACTGTTAGAAACATTGTAAACATTTTATTTGTAAGTGATGTCAATTTATCAACTATCCAGGGTAATAGAAAAATTATAACAACAACTGTTGCTACTAATTTAGGAACAAAAGTAAGAGTCATCTCCTGGATTGAAGTTGCAGCCTGAAATATTGAAATAAATATTCCTACAAGTAATGATACACCAAGAATTGGAAGCAATACAATAAAAGCAGTAAAGAATGCATCTTTAAGAACTTCTATAATTACTTCTTCTGTCATTATGAAAAACTCCTTACAAGTGATCCGATAATTAAATTCCAGCCATCAACCAGAATAAAAAGCAAAATTTTGAAAGGTAAAGAAATCATCATTGGTGGCATCATCATCATTCCCATTGACATTAAAATACTTGATACAATCATATCAATCATTAAAAATGGGACAAACAGAAAAAATCCAATTATAAATCCTGCTCTAAGTTCACTTAAAACAAATGATGGAATTAATATATAAGTTGGTAGTTCACTTCTATTTTTAGGTCTTGGCATTTGAGATAAACTTACAAACAATTCCAAATCTTCATCTCGAGTATTTCTAAACATAAATTCACGAATAGGTTCGATACCTTTATCATAAGCTTCTTTAACTGTAATTTTATTATCCATTAAAGGTTGTAATGCAATATCATTTACTTTTGACCAGGTTGGAGCCATTATAAAAAATGTTATGAACAAAGCAATTCCAGCCAGAAGTTGAGAAGGTGGCATTTGTTGAGTGCCCATTGCACTTTTTAAGAAATGAAATACAATTATAATTCTTAGATAAGATGTTGTCATTATTATAATTGAAGGTGCAAGAGAAAGTATTGTCATTAAAAGAAGAATCTGTAAAGTTACAGATACATCTTCCCCTTTTGTAGCTGTTCCAACATCAAGATTAATTTTAGGGAATGGAATTGTTTGTCCCTGAGCTAATAAATTTCCAGCAGTGAAAATTAAAAATCCAAGAATAGTTATTAAAAAAAATTTCCTTTTCATCTTATTCCTAAATTCTGCTTCAATAATTCCAGAAATGTCTTTTTAATTTCGCCTTGTTCTATATCTGTTTCTAAAGACTGGTTATAATCATATTCTTTAAGTAGTGTAATATTGTTTTCGCTTATTCCAAGTAATAGAATTTTATCCTGTACTCGTATTACTGACAAATATTTTTTTGGCATTATTAAATGATTATTCAAAACCTCGATTTTCAGTAATTTTGATTTTTTACCATTAATCGAAAAAGAATATCTTCGTACCATAATAAGAGCAAATAAGAGAAGACCAAGAATAAGTATTAATGGTAATAAAGCTTTTATAATATCAAAGAATGTCATTAATAAATATCCTTTAATCTTTGTGCAGGGTCTACAAGAGCAGTAATTCTTATACCAAAATGTTTATCGATTACTACCACTTCACCTTCTGCAATCTTTTTATTATTAACAAAAACATCAACAGGTTCACTTGCTAATTTTTCAAGTTCAATAACATAACCTCTTTCAAGTTCGAGAATATCTTTAATTTGCATTTGAGTTCTACCTAATTCGATATAGACATTTAGAGGCAAATCCTTAAGAAGATTCAATTTTTCTTCGGCACCACCTAAAGTACGGGTAGAATCATCAAATTCATCAAATTGTGCTAACGATGCCTGAAAGGAATCTTCCTGATTTTCTAAATTATCTAAAGTAGTATTGTTAATATTATTTTCACTCATAACAGCCTCATCTGGATTTTTTTTCGAATATTTTTTCAGTTACTTTAACTGCTTTATGATTATTTGAGATACCAGCTCTTCCTAAAAACAAAATTCTATCACCTGTTTTAACTTTAACTTCTTCGTCAATTTTGTTTTTCAGTTTAATAATATCTCCAACTTCAAGTTCCATTAATTCTTTAAGAGAAATTTTTGTTGTACCAAATTCTACCTTTATTGGAATTAATGTTTTTGTTAAATGTTTTGTAAGAACTTCGCGAGATGTAACTCCAAAATATTTCGTAGTACGAATTGAAGACAACTTTTGAGTAGTCATCTTCGATAAAATTGCATCAAAAGCAAAAGTAGCAAAGCATAAATTCATTAAATATGATTGATCACCTATCACAAGTTCAAAGGAAATTAATAAAACGGATTCGCTTTGTGATGTTATTTGAGCAAAATCAATATCAGGTTCAAATCTTTCAACTACAAATTCAAGATTATCAATCATCTGCCAGGCTTTGTTTAGATCATACATTACTCTATCAACTATTACACGAAGTACTTTTTGTTCAATTGGAGTAATTACTTTTACTTGCTTTGTTCCTGTTCCACTTCCACCAAGTAGTTTATCGACAAATAAAAAGGCGAGGTCATTATTAATCTCCAGTATACCTTTAATATCAGTATTTTTAATTTCGAAAGTAAACAAACAGGCTGGATTTGAAACCGAGAGAACATATTCTGAATAGTAGATTTGATCTACAGTGGCAACATTAATACTTACAGTTGTTTGAAGTTTAGTTACAAGGAAAGAAGTAAAACTTTCGGCAAAGTTATCGCAAATGCTCCTGATGATTCGAAGTTGATTCTTCGAAATCCTGTTTGGAAGTCTGAAGTCAAAAAGTACTGCTTCTTTTTCAGGAGTGGTTTCTACTTTTTGAGTTTGACCACTTTTTAGGTTATTGAGCAGTTGGTCAATTTCTTGTTGCGATAATATCTCTGCCATAATTATTGTAAAATATACTTACTGAAATAAACGTTATTAATTTTTACATCTGGAATTAATTGAGTAATCTTTTGAGAAATTTCCATTCGTAAAGTATCACGATATAATGCATCGCTAAGGTGTGTCATATCCTTACTACTCAATACTGAAATTACAGCATCTTTAACGAGCACTTCTTTTTCTTTTAGCTCTTTTTGATTTTGATCTGTGAGAAGGTCGAAGCCAATGGAAGTAAGTAAAAGTCGTTTACCATCTGTTCCGGCTGGGTTTATTATTAAATCTTCAACAACATACACATACTTACCGAGTTCAAGATGTTTAATTGAATCGTTCGCATTGGCTTCGCCATTCTCTACGGAATCTACAGCCACAGAAGAGGTATGTGATTGAATTTTTGGCAATAGAATGTTTGCTGTAATAAAATAAACAGCAATTAACTGGATTATAAAAAGAGGTAATCCGATTAAAAGTATTTTTGCATTGAATCCTTTTGAACCGGATTCTTTGACTCTCTCTTCTGCCTGTTCAGCAATATTTTGATTTTTTTCCTGTTCCATAGTGACATTAATTTTTCAATTATAATGCCACCAGAAACACTTAGAAAAGCGAAATTTTGCTTGAGGAAGGATAAATTTTAATGGCTAATATTATTCACTTGGATAAAAAAATTAAAATCCTTGCCGTTGACTTTAGTCAACGGCAAGGAAAAATCTTAACTATAATTGTTTAGTTTACTTATCTTATCAAATTAGTAATCTCCTGCAACATTGTATCTGCAGTTGTAATTACTCTTGCATTAGCCTGGAATCCTCTCTGAGAAATAATCATTCTTGTAAATTCTTCTGATAAATCTACATTTGATTGCTCAAGTGCACCGGATTGAATTGTAGTAACAGAATTTTCTCCAGGAGCATCAATTCTTGGATCGCCACTGTTTGCAGCTACGTTATACATATTATCACCTACACTAACCAGTGCATTTAAGTTTTTGAAAGTAGCAACCATAATTTGAGCAAGTTTAAGAGAATTACCATTGGAGAAAATTCCAATTATATTTCCATATTGATCAATATTTAAATTAGATAATGCTGCAGATGCAGATCCATTTTGCGATAATGCAGCTATTTGTGATGATAAGTTAGTTTGTGTAACACCTGCTGTGCCCTTACCAAAATCTAAATCAATTACCTGTACTTCTGCACCAGTAGCAGGAGTGAATGTAATCTGTGGAGTTGGTGGTGTAGTTGTTACCTGATTTCCTGCTTGCCATATACTTTGAATCTGTCCATTAGCATCGAAATAAATTTCACCAAATGCATTTGGACTTAATGTACCACTTGTTGTTGGAACCGATACAGTCCAGCTCCATCTGTTATTGTCAATATGTTCGAATTTAATAGAAAGAGTATGTGAGTTACCTAATGAATCGAATATTGTTACTGCACCTAATACTGGCTCAGGAATTTCTCCTTTATCTACACGACTGATTGGATTGGTGGTTGCATTGAGATTTGTTAAAGAATTTAGATTAATCTTAAAATCAAGTTTATTAGCTGAATTTGAGAAATTAATATTAATTGCTGAAGTACCTTCAATTCCGGTTAATAAACCTGTAATATTATCAAAAGATAATTTTATTTTTCCATCATTACTGTCTGCATCATTACTTGCAGTATTTTCATTATTAACTAAAATTCCATCATTATCAAATACCTTATAATAATAATACCAATCAGAACCATCAAATTCATAGTAGTTTACTAAATAAAAATCTTTCCCATCCTTACTGTAAATTTTATTTCCTGTAATTGGTTGAATTGTTCTATCAATATTAGAACTTCCAGCTAAGTTTGTTATTTCTGTTAAGTCTATTTTAAATTTTAAATCAGGAAAATCTGGGTTTGTATCTGCATCACTACCATCATACAAACCAATGTCAACTATGTCAGTACCGTCAAAATCTATAGTTTCAGTTTTATCATTAGCTGATGATATTGAACTCTGCGAAGAGTTATAAACTTGATATTTCAACTCCCATTTACTAGAAACTGTATTGAATTCATATTTATAATACAAATAATAAGGTTGATTTTTATTATCATAAACTACCATTTCTTTATAACCATCAACAATATCTGGATCCCCGGAACTCGGATTTGGATAAGGTGTTGTGGTATCTGAACTACTTAAGTTACCAAACATTTTCAAATTATATGTATAACCATCCTCAGGATATTTTGAACCTGTTGGAGCAGTATTACTTAAATTACCAACCAGATCTACAACATCAGTCCTAATTGTAGGAGAACTACTCTGAAGGTTGCCACCCCAGGATACATTTGTTGTTTTAACTGCTGGCAGTCTCATATTTTTATCAATTACAATATCCTGCAATGTAGTTCCTGGAGGAATTTCGCCCAATCCATTTGCAATTTTACCCTGAACAACTGCGCCATTCTGTGGATTTACAAGTTTACCATCTGCATCAAAAATAAAAGCACCTGCACGAGAATAAAGCTGCTGACCATTACTTTTCAAAATAAATAAACCAGGACCCTGCAATGCTAAATCTGTTGTAATTCCAGTTCTTTCAAATGTGCCCTGATTCCAGTTACGATCAATTGAATTGATCTTGGTACCCAATCCAATTTGAAATGAATTTGTTCCACCAGATGAAGCAGTTGGATTTGTACCAGCTTTTACGAATTGATTGAAAGTATCACTAAATGTAACACGAGAACCTTTGTAACCAATTGTGTTAACATTAGAGATGTTGTTACCAATTACATCCATCATTGATTGATGATTACGAAGACCGGACACTCCGGCAAAGAGTGAATTTAGAAGTGCCATAGTTAACCTCCTTTGATTTTTGATTCGGCTTCAGTCAGTCCACCGAATCTGGAGCGTCCTCGGAAGGTCCCGCTCCGTTATTACTAATTTGTTAATTAATTAAAATGCAAAAACTACACTATCAATATTTGTAAAAACATTTTCGTTTGAATTTTCTACCTCGATTGCAGTAACAACTGTTCTATTGGGAATATTTACAATAAAAGCAGTATTGTTCATTAATATTAATGAATCACGAGAACCTTTTGCTTCTGCTTTTTCGACTGCATCCTGTATCTTTGCTATTTCATCTTCACTTAATTGAATCTTTCGTGATTCCAATCTCTTCATTGCGTGATTTGAAAATTTTATTTTCTCTAACTCTTCCTTAAATATCGAATCAAAAGATGCTTTTACAGGATCTCGATGATTCTTAACCGAATCGTTGTTACCTACAATCGGAACAAATGGAACTGATATTCCATTAATTTCCGGCATTAATATTAACCTCCCTGTTTGTTAATAATTTCAAGAATATCACCAGCTGAGTATTGAACTCCATTAATTAATAACATTGTGCCATCTTCAGTATATTTAACTCCATCAATCAAGCCTGTAACATACGAAGTTACACTAACTGCTTTTTCACTGAAATCTGTTGCTATCACTTCGAATTTATAATTCCCATTTGCTACTTTTTCACCATTATTATCGTTTAAATCCCACAAAAGTTTATTGCTACCTTTTGTATTTGGTGCTTCAATTGATTTAATTAAAGTCCCATATTCATTATAAATATTGACTTTTACATTTCTAACACCATCAGGTAATTCGTACCCAATTGTAAAATTCTCCTGTCCATTTACTTTTATTTCATTACTGTTAACTTTTACTTCTTTCCCTATCAAATTAGCAAGCATTGTATTATTAATTGATTGAGTTAACATATAATTTGCATCAATGCTTTGCTTTAAGTATTCATTGAGATTAGTAATTTGCTCGAGTGAACTGAACTGAGCAAGTTGTGCTGCATACTCAGTTCCATCCATCGGATTTAAAGGATCCTGATTTTTTAATTGTGTAATCATTAACTTTAAAAAATCATCTTTACCCAGTACACTTTTATTTTTAGAAACATTAGCTGAATTTGTTGAATTACTTACCTGACTTACCATAACTCACCTCTTAAATTAAATAATCATATGTATTGTAACCCATCATCTTTTTTGTTGATGATGTTTTTGTATTTTCTACTTTTATCTCTTTACCATAACTTTTTGAATATGACTTTTTCTTTGCATAAGCATTTCTTAATGATTTTTGTTCATAACTGCCCAGACTAACATTTACATCATTTAATTGAATTCCAGATGATTGTAATGAATTTTTTAATTGTTCAATATTGTTCTGGATTAATTGTTTTGCCTGTTCATTCTCTACTTCGAAACGTGCGTGCAACTGATTTTCGATAAAGTCTATAGATAATGTAAGTTTACCAAGACTTTCTGGATTTAACTGGAATGTAATTGATTGTTTATCTCCAGAATTTATATAACTTGCAAGTTCTTTAACTACCTGATCAGCATTTATAATTTTCAAAGATTCTTTAAGATTATTGAATTCACTCTGAACTTTATCTTTGATATATTGAGATTGTAATTCACCAGTTTCAACTTTCTGATTTAAATTGTGTTGTGAATTAACCTGTTCGTGTTTTAATATTACTTTTGAAAATGATTGTTCTGTATTTATTGCTTTTTCAAATTCATTCAAATCACTTTTTGCTGTAATCTTTTTCTCATTTTTTTCGTGTTCATTACTATTCTGATTAAAGTTTTTTGACTCTGTAAACTCTCCAGCAAAAAATTCATTTTTTTGAGAAACTGTTGCTTTTGTAAAATCAATTTTTTCTGGTTCTATTTTTATTTCAATACTATCTTGCTGAACTTGTTTTGTTGTTTCTTTTTTCTTTTCAGATGGTTCAGTGAGATTAGCAGGTGTTATTTTTTCTACAGCTGAAGAATTTTGTTTATAATTATTTAATGCATTTTTGAGATCTGGCTTCGATAAACTTTGAAGAATATTTTGTGCAGGTAATTGTTCGGCGTTTTCATTTTTGCCAGCTTCAACAGAAGCTTGTAAAGATTTTGTTGATTTATGTAACTCATCAGTAATTATCTTTTCTTCAAAAGGATTTTTCTTTACTGTCTTTTCAACTTTAAAGTCAATTAAATTAAGTTCGTTAAGTTTATTTTCAACTTCACTTTTTAATTCATTTGATACATTAGAAGATTTTTCTGTTTCCCTGTTTTCATTACTTTCAAACGGAATAACAACTTTATCTTTTGTATCCTTTATTACATTTGCTTTTACAAACTTTCCACCTACCAGTTGATTAAAATTAATTAGCTCGCCTTTAGTAAATTCATCAGCACTTTCATAATTTAATTGTGGTTTTACAGTTTCAGGTGTTTTAATAAATTTATTTTCAATTAAATTCTGATCCGTTTGGTTAAGATTATTATTTAATTTCTGATTATTAATAGAATTAGAGTTCTGAAGAATCTCATTTTCCTGTCTTTCTATTTTTACTGGATTAATTACACCAGCTATTTTAGAATCAACTTCAACATTATTATTGTTTATAGTTTCTTCTTTAGGTTGATAAATAAAGTAATTATTATCATATGATGTGTGAATGACTTCAATTTTATAATATTTTTCATCCGATACTTCTTCTAATTTTTTAATATCAAACAGATAATTTTCATTTTTGTCTGTTTCGTTATTTGAAATGAGTTCGTCTAATTTGTTAGTAGACTTCTTTCCTGAAACTTCATTATCAATATTTTTATTATTGATATTTTCGGAGTTACTTAGTTCACTTGGCGAGAAAGTATTATTATCTAAAGATTCTTGAGTTTCAACTTTACTCTGAAGTTTATTTTCAGTCCCTAAATTTGAAATGGATAAAGCTAATTTTTCTCCATCGGTTTTGAGAGTTATGCTAAATAAATTTTTATTATCAATCGATTTAATTATTTCAGAAGGATTAAAGCCAGCAAAACTATATTTATCTTCTTTTTTCTGATCTTCTTTCTTATTTAGAAAAATTAATTTAGGATTTTCTGATTGACTATTTGTAGATAAATTATGCTCCTGTAATGATTCATTAATCTTATCAAAAAATAGACTTAAACTATCGCTGTCAATTACAAATACCTTTGAAGTAATTTTTGCAGAATTAAGATTTACCGAGTTAGTATTCGAGACAAGAGAAATATTTTCGAGTAATTCAATAGCTTGTTGAATACCTTCTACAGTTTCTTTATTTGATTTAGTAATTATTAAATTTTCGAGATCATTAATATCAAGAAGAATTTCTTTATCAAAAGGACTATTAGCTGTTTGTTCTGTTTTTAATTCTTCTTCACAAAATTTAATTATATCTGAGAATAAATAGTTTTTAACAGAACTTTCTGTTAAACTTTTCGAGTTCTTGTTATCAACAAAAAATAATTTATCAAAAAATAAAGGATTTAAGTTCATCATTGCACGCTAATTATTCTATTTGCTACTTCTGGTTTAAGTTCTGCAATAATTTCTGCAGCTTTTTTCTTTTTCATTGCAAAGATTATATCTCTTGCAATATTATCGGAATAATTTTGAATAATTTTAGCAGCTTTTTTAGAATCCATAGCTTCGTATAATTTTACTGTATTTTTAATCCAAATCTTATATGCACTATCTTTTTTAGACACTTCATTCACTTTTGAAACAGTCACTGGCACTTGAGTTTGATTTGATAACAATCCTTTTTCTGTTTTTAATTTTTTTAGTTCTGATAAATAATATTGTATACTATCAATAAGTGTTGAGTCTTTTAAATTCATTGTCAAAGTATCGTAAGCACTTTTTTCTTTCAAAGCATTAAGTGAATCCAGCAATTCTTTTCTTAAATTCAGAATACTTTTATTATCAAAAGAAGCTTTAGAAAGATTTTCTGGTTTTATTCCACTTTTATTATCTACAGGTGTAAAATCAAATTTAAATATATTCCTGTATGCTGAAGATGCATAAATCATTAAAAGTGTAACAATTAAAAAAGCTGCTACAAAAGAAAATCCATAAATAATTTTCTCTTTCACTGCTCCTTCCTGTTAAAATTGTTTATTGCTATTTCATTTAATTGTTTTAGTTCTTCTCTATTAGAATTAATTAAAAATTCTTCGTATTGTTTTTCTTTTAGAGCTTCCAGTATCTGAATTTCTTTTTTTCTTTCAATTAACTCATCAAGTTTACTTTTTCTTTTTAATTGCCATTCATAAATTTTCTTTTCAACACCTGCGATTTCTTTCTCCAGTGTTTTACATAAAGATTTAGCACTTTTATAATCAACTACTTTTATTTTACCTTCTGTAATTTTTTGAGCAAGGTCTTCTTTCTTAGTAATTAATTTTTTCTTATCGATTTCCAGTTTTTCAATTGTCTTTTCTATATCCGAAATTTCTTTTAAAATTTTTTTCTCAAATACTTCTTTAATCCTTAAAACAGTATCATACCTGTAAATGAATTTTGACATCAGCTATCCATAATTTGATATAGTCGTTCAATTGTATCTGGATAATTAGCTTTTTCAAAAATATCCTGACGTAAAAAACTTCTTAATTGATTTATTTTACTTATTGCTCTATCAATTTGAACGTTACTACCTTTTACATAAGCACCAATATTAATTAAGTCTTCTGCTTCTCGATAAGTTGCAAGTAGTTCATTAAAAGCCATAACTTTTTTATAATGATCCTGATCAATAATATCTGGCATAACTCTGCTTACACTTTGTAAAGTATCGATTGCAGGATAATGACCTTTATTAGCAAGTTTTCTTGAAAGAACAATATGACCATCAAGGATTGATCGAACTGCATCTGCAATTGGTTCAACCATATCATCTCCATCGACAAGGACAGTATAAATTCCTGTAATAGAGCCACGTTCAGAATTACCTGCACGTTCAAGTAATTTTGGTAATAAAGCAAATACAGATGGAGTATAACCTTTTGTTGTAGGAGGTTCACCAATTGTTAATCCAATTTCTCTTTGTGCCATTGCAAAACGAGTTACTGAATCCATCATTAACATTACATCAAGGCCAAGATCTCTAAAATATTCTGCTATTGTTGTTCCAACATATGCACCTTTCATTCTGATTAAAGGAGATTTATCACTTGTTGCAACTACCACAACAGATCGTTTCAAACCTTCTTCACCTAAATCTTTTTCAATAAATTCACGAACTTCTCTTCCCCTTTCGCCTATGAGAGTAATTACATTTATATCTGCACTTGTATTACGAGCTATCATACCGAGTGTTACACTCTTGCCTACACCGCTACCTGCAAAAATTCCAATTCGCTGTCCTTTCCCGATTGTAAGCAATCCATCAATTGCACGTATACCAGTTTGAATTGGAGTTGTAATTCTTTTTCTTTCGAGAGGATTTGGAGGTTCTCGATGAGCTTCTCTAAAAGATGAGTAATTAATTTCACCTTTTCCATCTATTGGATTTCCGAGACCATCTATTACACGACCAAGTAATTCTTTGCCAACACCAACTAAAAATCCTTTACCAGTAGCTTTTATTTCACAGGCTGGAGAAATATTATGAACCTCTCCAAGTGCAATTGATAATACTTTACCGTTTTTAAATCCAACCACCTCTGACTTACAAATTTCATTTCCATTTTGATCAACAATCGTACAAATTTCACCCATAACTGCATTAGGTCCAACAGATACTATTATCAATCCTACAACATCTATAACCTTCCCGTTAACCTTAAGAGGATCAGTTGTTACCAATACTCTTTGATATCTTTCTAATATTTTCTCTGCTAAGTTCATTTGTCTATCTTAGGTATACTTTCTTCCAATTTTTTTCTTAATTCATCAAGTTGACTTGATATTCTTGCATCAACATTTCCAATTTCAGTTTCAATTAAGCATCCACCTTTTTCGATTCTATTATCGGGTTCAAATTTAATTTTGTTAAATGAACTATTATTTAGAAGATTCTTACTGAACTCATTTAATTTTTCAACATCTTCTGGATTTAATCTTATTTTAACTTCGTTTGCTCCAATTATTTTTGAAATAGCTGCTTTAAGATTTTCGTTTATTAAAGTTTCTATTTCAATTTCTCGCTGTACAATTTTTTTTGATATTTCATAAGCCACCTGAATAACAAGATTTTCAAAAGCTACTTCAAATTCTTCCATTTTTCGATCATAAGATGAAAGAATATTATATACTTCTTCATATTTCTTGTATAATTTATCTGTAAAATCTTTTTCTAAATCCCTTCTTAATTTCTGCTGACCATCCTGAAATCCTTTTTTATAAGCATCTTCAATTCTTTTCTGTATCGATTCAACTTCTTTTTCTTCGATTATAGCTTCATTATTCGACAAAATTTTAACAAGTGGTTTTGATTTACCTGCATTGACTTTAAGAACATTAGACATAAATTTCTTCTGGACCTCCTCTTATGTTCAAAGAAATTTCTCCAGCTTCTTCGAGTGCTTTAATTACATCAATTATTCTTGCCTGTGCAGCTTCAACTTCTTTTAGTTTTACTTTACCCATATATTGCAATTCTTCTTTCAATAAATCAGCTGCACGTTCAGACATATTTTTAAATATTTTCTCTTTCAATCTATCGTCTGCAATTTTAAGAGCCAGAGCTAAATCTTTTCTATCTACTTCTCTTAAAATCTTTTGTATATCACGGTCTGCTATATTTATAATTTCATCAAATATGAACATAAGTCTTTTAACTTCATAAGCAGTTTCTGGATCTTTTTCCTCGAGTTTGGTTAATATTTCTTTTGTGAGAGATACATTGAGTCTATTTAGAATACCAGCAAGACATTTTGCTCCACCCAGTTTTCCAACAGATTGACTCATAGACAAACCAGCAATTTCATCAACAACGTGTTCAATTTGTTTGAGAGTTTGAGGAGCAATCTTACCAAGTGTTGCAATTCTATATGCTACATCTGTTCTTAAATCTTCTGGCAATTCTTTTAATGCAGCTGCAGTTTGATCTGGACTTAGCTGAGAAAGTATTAAAGCCATTGTTTGAGGATGTTCTTTGTTAAGAAAATTGATTAATTGAGCTGGCTCTGCTCTTTTGAGAACGTCAAATCCTTTAAGTGTAGTAAGTCTTTTTACTTTTTCAATAATTTCCTGAGCTTTTGGTTTACCGAAAGTTTTTTCGAGAACAGCTTCGGCATAATCAATACCACCTTCGAGAACATACTCGCGTGCAGTAACCATATTATAAAATTCTTCGATAACTCCATCCGCTACTTTTGAAGGAATATTTTTAACTCTTGTAATTTCGGCTGAGATAGCTTCGATATCATTCTGGTCTAAATGTTTAAGTACAGCCGAAGCAGCTTCTACATTGAGAGCTACCATTAACATTGCTGCTTTTTGTAATCCGCTAATTTCTGAAAGTTGCTCTTGTCTTTGCTGTGTTGTTGTTATATTTGCATTAGATTTCATCTTCGTGCATCCATGCGTTTATTAATTTTGCAGCTTCTGCAGGATTTTTAGTTACATAATTAATTATTTTCTCCTGTTGATTTTTCTTAAGTAAAGCTTCATCCGAAATTTCATCTTCTATATCACCTACTGGAATCAAAGGACGCTTTTTAGCCTGTGCAATTTGATTCGTTAAATTTGATTCTGCTCTTTGATGCATAAATGCTGGAGTGGCTGGTACAGTTGCAAAATCTCCAGTATTCACTGTCCCAATAATAATTTTTTCGGTTTTTAATTTTTTCATCAAACTCTTTAATACAAATATCGAAGCAACAATAGCAATAAGCATAAATATCACATTCGTCAATTCATCTGTTGCAGGAATAAAAGAGCCAGATTCATCAACATTCATATCTTCTTGCATTTTTACTTCGAAAGGAATACTTACAAGAGAAAATTGATCATTTCTAAGTGGATCGATTCCTACTGCATTCTTTACAAGATCTTCAAGTTTTTTCAATTGTTCAGCTGGTCGAGGTTCATAAACAATTTCTGTTTTATCTCCTTTTTTTACTTCTTTCGGAATATCATTGATTACTGCTGCAACACTTAATCTTTTTATGTTACCACTTTCTTCAATAACTTTCTGAATAGTTTTGCTTATTTCATAATTAGTTAAAGTATTTTCACTATTCTGAGCTGATGAATCTTTTGAACTTACTCCAGCATTGTTCGATTTAATTGTTTGTTCACTTATAGCAACTTGCGACTCAGGATCATATTGTTCCATTGTTTTTTCTACCTGATCAAAATTTAATTCTGCATTAACCTGAACAACAGAATTTCCATATCCAAGTACATTATCAAGAATTGCCTGAGCTTTTTTCGCTAAATAATTTTCAACTGATTGTTTTATTTCATATTGCTTTGTCGAAGCAAAAGCAAGCGGTCCTTCTTCATATTCATCTGAAAGTATTCTTCCCTTTGTATCTATAATCGATACTTTACCAGGTTGTAATCCCTCAACACTTCCGCATATTAAATTCACAATTGAAAGTATATTTTCTTTACTGATTAATGCACCATTTCTTAATTTCAAAACAACCGAAGCAGATGGTAATTTTTCTTCATCCTTAAATATTGTTTTTTGTGGAATTACTATATGAACTCTTGCTCCTTCAACTCCATCCAGTTGAGTAATTGTTCTTGCAAGTTCTCCTTCTAATGCTCTTTTATAATTTAATTTCTGCATAAATTCAGACATACCCATTGTTGTTTTATCAAAAATTTCATAGCCTATTACACCAGAGCTTGGAATACCACGACCTGCTAATGCCAATCTTATTTCATAAACTTTTTCTCGAGGAACTTTTATTGTCTGTCCACCATCATCAATTTTATATACTACTTTTTGACTTGTTAAATAATCAACAACTTTTGATGCATCTTCTGCCGATAATCCACTATATAATGTTGTATAAGTTGGCTCATTTAATACAAAAAACATTATTGAGAGAAGAATAATTGTTACTAATATTCCCCCAAACAACATAAACTTCTGTTTGGGATTTAATTTGTTGATTATTCCCATTAAAGCTTGCAAAGGATTTGAGTTCATATTAGACCGGTATCCTTGTTAGTTCTTTATACATATCAATTGCTTTATTTCTAATTTCCATTAAAAGTTCAAGACTTGTCTTTGCTTTTTCGCCAGCAATCATAACTTCGTGAAGTTCTACACCATTGCCTGCAACAAAATCTTCTATTGCTTTTGCAGATTCTTTTTGTGCTTGATTAACATTGTTAATCAATTCTGCAAAAGTATTTGTTAAGCCATTTTCTTCTTTTGGTTTAGTTACTTCTGTATTGATTGCCTTAGCAAAAGGATTAGTCAATCCTTCGATTTTCATTTTATCCTCTCCTATCTATTATTGAACCTATTGTTACACCAGTAACTTTCCCTTTAGAATTATAAAACTCATACGTCATTATTTCTTTTTGTTTTTCTGGATACATATTTGCAAAGAATTTTTTTTCGTCTGGAGTTACTTCTGCTTTTTTAATTTTATTTGTATTAAATGTACCATGATTATTTACAGAATAATTACCAAATGAATTAGTTGTAATCTTCATATTATATCTCCAATGAATCTTTTACCATTTGTTTTGAAGAGTTCAATGCTGTAAGATTTGCTTCGTATGCACGTGTTGCTGCAATCATATCTACCATTTCATTAATTATATTAACATTCGACATCTGAACATATCCATTTTCATCTGCATCGGGATGATCTGGCATATATACAGTCTCGCCTGGTTTTTCATCGGTTAATTCATTTATTTCTATATTATCTTTTGCAGAAGGTAAAGATGGACTCTGTGTTTTAACTCCCCTGAAATGATTTTCATTAGTAGTATTTAATTTAAGGATTTGACCTTCAACAGCTAAACTCGAAGCAAAACTTGTTTTTTCTTCCTGAACTTTTAGATATTTTCTTTGATATGGTTCACCATTTTCTGTTCTAATTGTATCTGCATTTGCAATGTTCTGAGCTATGAGTTCCATTTTCTTTCTCTGTATACCCATACCTCGAGCACTTATTTCAAAACCAAATAAACTTCCTAAAATTTTCAACTCCTGCCTCCTCCTCTTATTACATTTTGAAGTGTTCTGTAATAATCACCAATTTTTTTCGAAGCAAATTTGAAACGAAGAGTATTCTCTGCTAATTCTGCCATTTCTTTTTCAATATTAACATTATTTATTCCGGATGTATTATCACTACTTTCATCATAAATTATTTCGAATACTGGATTTGAATCCTGTGTAGTATTAATTGCTGGCAAATGTTTGTTATTAGTAGTTTTTAGAATTGAATCTGTATTTTCTTTCAAGAGATTTTTGAACGAAACATCTTCTCTTTTATAATTTTCTGTTTGGATGTTTGCAATATTATTAGCAATAACTTTGTTTTTAATTGCACAATAATTAAGTAAATTTTCAAGTAGCTTTACAGTTGACGACATAATCTTCTGGATTTTTATTTTTATATAATCCAAAAGAAATGCCACAAAAACGATTTGATTTTTGAAGGAATGATTAATTGACTATTGGTCAGGTTGGCTAAATATAAACACTTGTAAATTATTATTCATAATCCAGTATTATACTTTTGGATTGACCACAGGAGCATACAAATTTAATTTCTTTAATCACATCATTTGCATCTTTCTTTAAATAAATTTTTACTCCTTCCATTTCATCTTCTTCAACAGAAATTTTTGTATATCCTTTGAATTCAACATCAGAAGCTTTAATTAAATTTCCAGTATGAGTTTTGTGTTTAGTAAAAATGTCCTTCATTAATGCATCTTCAAATTTATTATTAGGCATGGCACACCACCTTATTTATTATTTCGGGTATTTTTTCTAATGGTAAAACAATATCAGCAAGTCCCGCATCAACTACAGCTTTTGGCATTCCGTATACTACACATGTTTCTTCATCCTGAGCTATTGAGAATCCACCAACACTTTTTAAATATCTTATAGCTTCGAGACCATCTTTTCCCATTCCAGTCATAATTACACCAAGCGTATGTTTGCCATAATAATCAACAACCGAACTCATCATCACATCTACAGAAGGTTTATGAAGTGAATCTGCTGGTTCATCTGTAATTTCAATTGCTGCATTTGATATACTAAGTTTTTTTATTTTCATATGATATCCACCAGGAGCAATGTAAATAGTACCTCCTTGAACTTTTTCTCCATTCTCGGCTTCTTTTACATTTAGACCACAAATTGCATTTAATCTATCTGCAAGAGATTTTGTAAATCTTGGTGGCATATGTTGAACAATAAAGATTGGTATTTGAATTTGAGATGATAACATTGGCAATATTTTTTGTAGAGTAAGAGGTCCTCCGGTTGAAATACCAATTGATACAGCACGATAATCATTATCAGAAAATTCCTTTGCAGGAATTTTAATGGGAGTTTTAATTGTTAATGGAGTTCGGGAAATTCTATCGATTCTTTCTTTAAGAAATTTCTGGCGATAGATTTCCTTAACTTTTGAAATCAAATCATCTTTTATTTTTGCGATATTAATATTAACATAGGATAATTCTTTAGGAATAAAATCTACAGCTCCAAGTTCCAATGCTGTCAAAGTAGCTTCTGCTCCTTCAGTTGTAAGTGAACTTACCATAAGAACAGCAGTAGGAGCTTCTGCCATAATCTTTTTTAGAGCTGTCAATCCATCCATTACTGGCATTTCGATATCGAGTGTAATTATATCAGGTCTTAACTTTTTTGCTAATTCAACACCTTCCTGCCCATTTCTTGCAGTACCTATTACTTGAATTTTTTCATCACTTTCAAGCATTAAGGAAATTGCTTTACGCATGAAAGCTGAATCATCAACTACAAGTACAGATATTTTATGCATTAAGCTTCTTTTCCAGTTTGTTAAATAATTCGTTTATATCAAGAATTATAACAACTGTTCCATCGCCCATAATAGTAGAACCTGCAATACCATCAATTTTGCCTAAATAATTTCCTAATGATTTTATAACAACTTCCTGTTGACCAATTAAATTATCTACTTTAATACCAAATCTTTTTTCTGCGATGCCAACTTCAACAATATATTGCCAATCAGAATCTTTTTTATGACCATTTTCTGCATTATCGAGAAGTTCTTCAAGTCCAACAATTGGAAGTATAGAATCTCTTAAATTAATTACTTCTCTTCCTCGAACAGTTTCAATCTGATTCTTATTTACTCTAATTACTTCAATTACAGAATGTAAAGGAATCACAAGCGTCTGGTTGCAAGCTTTAACAATCATACCAGATATAATTGCTAAAGTTAGAGGAAGTCTTAAAATTATTCTTGTTCCTTTGTCAACTTCGGATTCGATAGAAATAGTACCTCTTAATTTAGCAACATTAGTTTTAACCACATCCATTCCAACTCCACGTCCCGAAACATTGGTAACAACCTCGGCAGTAGAAAAACCAGGATGAAAAATTAAATTATATGCTTCCTGTTTTGTTAATTCTTTTGCTTTTTCTGCTGTAATAAATCCTTTGCTTATTGCTTTCTCTTTAATAACTTCTGGATCAATACCTTTACCATCGTCTTCTATTTTAATAACTATATTATTCCCTTCATGTTCTGCTGATAGTATAACAGTTCCTTTTCTATTTTTACCTTTAGATTCTCTAACATCAGGTTTTTCAATACCATGATCAATTGCATTACGAATAAGATGAACAAGTGGATCGTTAATTTCTTCAATTAAATTTTTATCTACTTCTGTATCTTCGCCATAAATTTTCAATTCAACTTCTTTTTCGAGTTCTTTACACATATCACGAACAACACGAGGGAAACGATTAAACACTTTCCCTATCTTTATCATTCTTAATTTCATTACAACAAGTTGAAGTTCGGTAGTCATCAAATCGATTTGCTTGGTTGCATCTGCTAAGTCTTTTGCAATGTTCGTATTTTCATATTCAAGTGCGAACTGGCTATTAACCTGAGTAAGCCTATTTCTACCTAATACCAGTTCTGATGCAATATTCAAGAGAGCATCCAGTCTTTCAACATCAACTCTAATTGTATTATCTGTTTTTCTTGTATCAGGTGATGAAGCTAATTTTGTAGCATTATTTTTTTCATTCGATACAACTGTTGTTGCATCAGTTTTTATTTCTTTTTGTTCTTTATTTTCTATTTGATTTGATTGTTGAATTTGTTCTTCAGGTAAATTTGCTTCGCCTAAATTTTTTAATAATCCTGTTAAAACATTAATCACATTCTCCACATCAACATCTTCATTCTTATCGTTTTCAATCTTAAACATTAATTCCTTTATAACATCATATCCCAAGAGAATTCCATCCATTATATTGGAATTAAGTTTAGCTTCGCCTCTTCTTAATTTATTTAAAATATCTTCGCACTTATGAGTAACTTCTGGTAACTTTTCCAAGCCAAGAAAACCTGAAGTACCTTTAATTGTATGGAATGAACGAAATATTTGATTTAATAAATCGAGATCGTCCGGACGTTTTTCGAGCTCCATTAAATCGACATTGAGATTTTCGAGAATTTCTTTTGTCTCCAGCAAAAAGCTGTCGACAATTTCTTTCATCTCCGGATCAATCAGCATTGGATTTTGAGTTACACCTTCCATCACTTACCAAATAATTTATCAATTTCTTCTTGAGATGTTTTATTATTAATTAACTCATCTGCTACCTTTTGCATTTCATGATTACGATCATATTTTGCATTTGGATTGTAAGGTTTCTTTTCGTCATCCAAATCAGTTTCAAAATGAGGAATACTAACTTCCTGTTTATTAAAATCAAATAATAATGATGAAAGACGTTTTTGAACTGAATGAATAAGATGATTTACAGATGCTAATTGTTGTGCTGTAATATCCTGTACCTGAAGCGAAATTGTAATATTTGTAATATCATTTTCTATTTTCTGTATAGTATTTTCCAGTCCAAGAACTTTACTTTCAAGTTCATCTATTACCAGAGCAGTTTTAAGTTCTTCGAGTCTACCATTTAAAGAAGGATATTCATTAATAAGTTTATCGAGAGCAACTCTTTGATTAAAAAATCCATTCTTCATATCATCAAGTTCACTTTTTATTTTTGACATATCTGCCGACATTGAATCAACAATATCAAGAATTTCACTGGTTGCAATTTCTGTTGCATTAGTAACACTATTAATTTGATGAGCTGCTTTTGGCATTTTACTCGTTGTATCTTGAATTGAATTATTTACATTTTCAAGAAGTGGAACTATATCTGTCATAAAATCTATGATCTTTTTGAAAAGAGGGACAATTTTCTGACCGAAGATGAAAAATTGTTTCAAGTCCCCTAATTTTTGAAATACCTGTTCCATACTTAATTGATTTTCCATGATTAACTCCGTTTTATGAACTTGCTAATATTTGTTCTATTTTTTCTCTCAAAATCTGAGGTGTAAATGGCTTAACAATGTAGTTATTTACTTTTGCCTGAAGTGCTTCCAGAATATCTTCTTTAAGACCTCTGGTAGTTACCATTAAAATTGGTAACGATTTTGTTTTTTCGTTTGATCTAATAGCTTTTACAAGCTCTAAGCCCGAAACTTCAGGCATATTCCAGTCTGTTATGACGAAATTAATACCTTCGTCAGAGTTCAGCTTGGAAAGGGCTTCTTTACCATCAGCTGCCTCTACGAAGTTATCATAACCAATTGATTTGAGAGAATTGGCTACAATTCTCCTCATTGTTACTGAGTCGTCTACGACTAAGAATTTTAGTGCCATAGTTTTTCTCCTAATTCAAATATTTTGAAACTTCGTATAAAACTCTTTTGGGATCAAAAGGTTTTATTAAATATGAGTTAGCCCCACATTCTAAACCTTTATGAATATCTTCGCTATTACCTAAAGAAGTCAATACAATTATTGGTAAGTCTTTATATTCTTCATTATTTCTGATGGAACGGATTAACTCGAAGCCATCTACATTTGGCATATTCAAATCTGTAATGAGCAAATCAATTTTATAATTTGGTAACTTTTCAAGAGCTTCCATTCCATCTGCACAAGTTATGATCTCGTAACCTTTGACACTTAAGGCTACAGAAACAAATTTTCGAATTGTTGGAGAATCATCTGCAACTAATATTACCCTTTTCATAATTATATTACTCCTTCTTATATCCAATCGTTTTAGGAAAACTCACTAAGCTAAAAGCCTTCGATATCCCTTGCAGCGTCTCTGAATAACCTATAAACAAATAGCCCCCTCTGTTTAATGAATTATATAAATTTGATACTACTTTTATTTTCGATGCATTATCGAAGTAAATCAATACATTAGCACAAAATATTACATCAAAATTGAACATGGTTTTCATCATTATATCATCATATAAATTTAAGATACTGAAAGAAACAAGCTTTTTAATTTCTGGTTTCACTTCAAAAGTATTTCCATTTATTACAAAATATTTTTTCAAATAGTATGGTGGTATATTTCTAACAGAATATTCCTTATATACACCACTCTTTGCAGTTTCTATTACTGCAACACTTATATCTGTTCCAATTATCTCAACTTCAATATCTGGATATTTTGGTTTTACAAGATCATCAATAACCATTGCAATTGAATATGCTTCTTCACCTGATGAACATGCAGCACTCCAGATTCTAATTTTATTCTTTTTCTGCTCCAGTTTTTTCTGAATAATTTCTGGCAATACCTTTGATGCTAATGCATCTAACTGGGGCTGATTTCTAAAGAAAAAAGTTTCATTTATTGTTATAGCTTCGTAAAAATATTTCTTCTCTTCTGTGTTTTTGTTGCTCTTTAATAATTTAAAATATTCTTCATAACTTTTTAGTCCGAGAAATGAAATTCTCCTTTGAAGACGACTTTCAAGTAAATATTTCTTATTATCCTGAAAATATATTCCGGTTGAATCATAAATATATTTTCTTATTTCCTGAAATAACTGGAGAGACATACTCTCCTGTTTTGGCAAAATACTATTCAAATTTTTTGTTAAATCTTGAATCTTTAATTCTGTATATTGACTCATGATTTTTTCTATTTTGTAGTAGAATTAATTTTATTTCTAAATTCAACAATTTGTAATGCTCTTTCTTTTACCATTTCATCTTCATCATTTGATAATCGAATTAATGCATTAGTCGATTCTGGTTTATCAATATTTCCAAGTAGTTCAATCAATCTTAACTTATTCCAGATATTTTCATCATTTATCATTGAATCTATAAACAGGAAGGCACTATCAGAATCAAGATTAAATATTATTTCCATACTCGCTCTTCTTACTTCTTCGTCAGGATGATTTAGGTATTCACTTACTGAGTGAATAATGTTTCTTATTGACATTAAAGAAATCTGACGAAGGTAATTTGTATTAACAAGATGCTCGATAGCAGATAACAATAGATTCAAAATATGTAAAACATTCTCAGGTTTTTCATTCAATAACTTAGGAATTTCATCAAAAACAAAATTTATATTGTTAATAGCTTTCGATCTGATTATTTCATCCAGTTCGTAATCTTCACCTAAATACTTGAGACTTGCTATTAAAATATCTTTATCGCTAAATACATTAATTAATGAAAGTGCAATTTTTTTATGTTCAGCAGTTCCTTCTTTTAATGTATACATCAGCAGACTTTTCATTTTATCGTCGAAAGGAATATCGAGATTATACTTTTCTTTTAATAAAAATAATGATGTAATTAATGGCCATACTAAAGGTCCGTGAATATTCATTACCTGTTCTAATAAAAAGAAGTATGTATTTACATCTCCTATGTATCCCAGACTTTCCAGTATTGAATATTTAGTTAATTCATCTTCTGTATTGAATTTAGAAATCAGAAAGTCCAGAGCCTTTTGAGAACCAATTTTACCAAGTGCCTCTACAACTGTAGGTCTATAAAGTTCATTTCTTTCATAAAAAAGTAAAAGAATATCTATTGAATCTTCATATCTGATATTCCCCAATGCTTCGATACAGGCAAGTATAACATTATCATTATCTGTAGTGCTTAAGATTTCTATAATGTGATTTATTGCTTTAGGACTGGCTATAATTCCAAGTAAATCAATTATAAATTTTTTATCATCATCATTCCTATCGTGATTATACTCAATTAACGCATCAATCGATAAATCACCAAGCTTTGCTAAAATTTCGCCTGCAAGATTTCTTATAGCAATATCTGGAGAAGAAATAAATGGCACGAGATAAGTTGGTGCATCAATTGGACGGTGATTTAATATTAATAAAGTTGCAGCATTTCTTACACCTTTATCTTCGTGAGATACTAAAGAACAAATTTGTGATGCATATTTATCAATATTCTCTTTTTCATTTAATGCATATAAAAAATCTATTATTTGATCTCCAGAGTATTTTTCAATTTCTTGAAAGAAATTTTCAATTATCTGTTCATTCATAAACACCACTATTTATGTTTTATTTTAACTTTCAAGATGTATGCCTTTTAATTATTTTGAAAAATGAATTAATAAAATAATATCTCAAAGCACTGTAATGAATAATATTAGCCAGATGATAATAATCATCCACTTTGATTATCGAAAAGTTATTAAAAACATTTAGCTTTGATTGATTATATTTCACTCAAAAAATTTAAGATAATGATATTTTTATTAAATAAAATTGAATTCACTCCGATAATACATAAGGGAATAATGTTTTTATGGAAAGTAATACTTATTTTAAAAATTAAATTCTATTAATAATGCAGAATAACATAACACACAATCAACATTTTTACTCTGGAAGCAACAATCCTAATATTAAAGGTCTTCACCTATTATACTTATTATTAAATTCATTTGATATTGGTTTTATTGTTAGCAATAAGTCAGATATTATTTATTCAAATAGTTCTTTACTTAAAATTCTGGGATTTAATTACGAAGATATTTCTACAAAAAACATAAATGAATTCTGGGATCTTGTTCAAAAGAACTGTTTGAACGAATTAAGTAATATTGATATCATTAAAAGTCTCATTAAAGATGATGAGCGTAATCTAAGTTTAATTCTAAATTGTAAAGGAAATCATTTTATAAAATTTTCTTCCTATTCTTTGAAATCATTTAATCTACCTTATAGAATCTGGGTATTTTCAGATTACTCAGATAAAATATCTGGCGGTCTTACAATTAAATTTGACACACCATTTGAACCAAAAGAAACTGATTTTGAAGAATTATTTAAGACTCTACAGGAAAAGAATTTACAACTCGAAAAACAAATCGAAGAATTAACTAAAGACAAAACCTCAAAAGAGAAATTTATTTCTATAATTGCTCACGACTTAAAAAGTCCATTCCAGGGATTACTTGGCATTTTTGATATCATAACAGAAACATTTGATGAGTTAACTACTGAAGAACTAAAAAAATATCTGGGTTACGCAAAATCTTCTGTAAAAAATCTTTATCAATTGATTGATGAATTATTGCAATGGTCAAGATTTATTACTGGACAGGTTAAACATAATCCATCCAATTGCAATCTATATAATGAAATGATAAATGTTATCAATATCAATAAAAATCTAATTGAAAATAAAAAATTGACCATAATAAACTATCTCAAAGAAAATTTAGTAGCATATGCAGACGAAACAATGGTCAGTTCTATTTTCAGGATTTTGATTTCAAATGCAATAAAATATTCAAAGCGTGGTGGAACAATTGTAATAGATTCTCAAAGCTCAGAAGGTTATATTCAAGTTTCTATTGCAGATCAGGGTATTGGTATGGATAAAGAAACACAAGAAAAATTATTCAAGATTGGCGAACAAAAAATTATGCCAGGTACAGATAACGAGATGGGAAGTGGATTAGGACTTATTTTATGTAAGACAATGGTAGAAATGAATGGTGGAAAAATCTGGTTCGAAAGCGAGCTCGATAAAGGCTCTACTTTTTATATCACTTTACCTAAAGCAAAATAGAACAGGTTCTTATGGAACGTGGACAAACAGTAAAAGCAAAAAAATACGAAATTAATTTACCTTTCGATGAAAATATTGATTTTTATCGAATCATTTTTGAAAATTCTAACGAAGCTTTTGCTGTTTTGAAAGATGATAAGTTTATTATTTTTAACAAAGCATTTAAGAAATTATTCAACCTGGATGAAGGTCATTCGTTCTACAATAAAAGTATTTTTGATTTATTAAACAGTTCAAATCAGAATAATTTTAATGAAATACTTTCATCATTAAAAAATAATCATATTACAGAAATTAATAATCTTAAATGCAAAAGAAATGATGGTTATGAACTCGAGCTAAAATTAAATCTACTCCCCATTCAGATTGACACAATAAAATATCTCATAATATCATTTCATAATCTTACAGAGAAAAAGAAATTACTTGAACAGGTTAATAAATTATCAAGAATTGTAAACCAGAGTTCTTCAATAATTATAATTACAGATTTAGAAGGTAAAATTGAATACACAAATCCAAAGTTTACTGAAGTTACTGGATATTTCTTTGAAGAAGTTCATAATAGAAAACTTGATTCTTTAATCTTTGGCTTAATTACAGATGAAGAATGCAATAATTTATGGAAACAACTTTTATCTGGTAAAGATTGGCGTGGCGAATTAAAGAATAGAAAAAAGAATGGTGAATATTACTGGGAATCTGCAACAATCTCTCCAATCAAAAACGATGAAGGTATAATAACACATTTTCTTGCAATAAAAGAAGATATTACAGAAAAGAAAGAGATGGAGTTTGAATTAAAGAGAGCACTCGATAGTTCAGAAGAAGCTAATCGATTAAAATCAACACTTCTTTCTAATATGAGTCACGAACTTCGAACACCACTTACAGGTATTATCGGTTTTGCAAGTTTATTGAGAGATGAGTTAACAAATATCGAGCATATTGATATAGTAGATAAAATTCTAAAATCTGGAAAGAGATTATTAATTACACTAAATTCCATTTTAAACCTTTCCGAAATCGAATCCGGTACTTTTCCAATTAATATTACCGAATTCAGCATACCTTCTTATACAAAATATTTCCTTACAAATTATGATAAAACAGCTGCAGAAAAGTCACTTTCCTTCAGTATCGAAGTTTTAGACGAAGATATATGTGCTGTAGGCGACGAAAATCTTTACAAACAAATTCTTTTACATATTGTGGATAATGCAATTAAATTTACACAGAAAGGCAGTGTAAAAGTTGTTGTTACTTCTTCATACGATTCATCAAATCAACTAAAAGCTATTGTTAAAATTATTGATACTGGAATTGGTATAGCCAAACAAGATCAATCAAAAATATTCAGAGAGTTCAGACAACTCAGTGAAGGCATTCGCAGAAACTTTGAAGGGAGTGGATTAGGATTGGCTGTTGCAAAAAAAATGGCTAAGCTAATGAACGGAGACATAACAGTTGAAAGCGAATTGGGAAAAGGCTCTACATTCAGTATAATTTTGCCAGGAATTAAATCTACTTCTGAGAACAAAAACAGAAAATCTTCTAAAATTAAAATTCCAACACAAAACAAAACCAGAGAAATTAAGGGAAATAATAAACTATATGTATTGAGTATTGAAGATAATTTATTAAACGCAGAATTGGTATCCCTTTTCTTAAAAGATATATGTGAAGTGGATAGTGCATTTAACTATGAGCAGGCAATTGAGAAAATCAAGAATAAAAAATATGAAGCCATTCTTGTTGATATTAACTTAGGAAATGGACCAAGCGGTATTGATTTTGCTAAAGAGATAAAAAAATATAACGAGTACAAAAATACTCCTCTTATCGCTATTACTGGTTATGCACTTCTAAGAGACGAAAAAAAATTACTTAACGAAGGCTTTGATTATTATCTCGCTAAACCTTACGACAAAGAAGATCTTATTGATATAATACTTTCAATAATATCTAAAAAGTAATTTTAAAAAACATTCTATTACTTAACAGTTCGATAAGTTAATTTACACAGTTTGTAAAATTTGATGTTATTAATTAAAAGATAAGATTATTTCTGATTAATTTGTTTTGTTACCTGAATACCAAGTTGTTCCATTCTATAACGAAGTTTTGAACGAGATAATCCTAATATTTTAGCAGCTTTTACCTGATTACCATTTGTAATATTTAATGTCTTTTGAATTAATTCTTTTACAACATAATCCATTTTTATACCTTTAGAAGGTATCTGTAATATAAATTGATCTTCATTACTGATATTTCCACTCTTACTATCACTTAAAAAACTAAAATGATGTTCACTCAATACATTGTCTTCACATAGTAAAACAACTCTTTCCATAACATTTCTTAATTCTCTAATATTCCCTTTCCAGTGATAAGATTTTAATAATTCTAATGCACTGGAGTCGATACCTGTAATTTCTTTATTAAATTTTTGATTAAATTCTTTTAAGAATGAATAAGCTATATATGGAATATCTTCTTTTCTTTCACGAAGTGGTGGAATATTAATCTTAACAACATTAAGTCTATAAAATAAATCTTCTCTAAAATTACCTTTATTAACTTCTTCTTCAAGATTTCTATTGGTAGCTGCAAGTACTCTTACATTAACACTAATCTCTTTTTCACCACCAAGTCTATAAAATTTACGTTCCTGCAAAACTCGAAGTAATTTTACCTGCATATCAAGACTTAATTCGCCAATCTCATCGAGTAATAAAGTGCCATTATTAGCTAATTCAAACTTACCGAGTTTAGTTTTTTGAGAAGCTCCTGTAAATGCTCCTTTTTCGTGACCAAATAATTCACTCTCTGCTAATTCCTTTGGTATAGTGGCACAATTGATCGTTATAAACGGTGCATTATTACGTGGACTTTTCTGATGAATATATTTTGCAAATACTTCTTTACCAGTTCCACTTTCTCCTTCAAGTAAAATAGTAGTATCTGGACTTTTAGCTAATTTTTCTACTGAATGAACAAGCTTTTGAATTTTTGCACTTCTTCCAAAAAAGTCTGGTGTTAATTCATCCTGTATTAATAATGTATGAAGTCTATCGACTTCAGTTTTTAATCTTAAATTTTCTATAGCTTTGTTCAATACAATCAATAACTGATCAAGATCTATTGGTTTCAATAGAAAATCAAAAGCTCCAGATTTTATTGAAGTAACTGCCATCTTTATATCAGCATAACCTGTAATCATAACAACAGGAATATCTGGATGTTCTTTTTTAATTACTTTTAATAGTTCCAATCCATTGTGTGTTGTAAGATATATATCGAGCAGAATTATATCTGGTTGAAAATTTGAAATGTAATTTTTTGATTCGTTTGCATTGAGACAGGTTTGTACTTCAAAATTTTGCTTTGTCAATACTTTCTTTAAAGAAGAAGAGACTAAATCGTCATCATCAATAATTAATACTTTTGGATTCATATTCCTTTCACTACTTAATTTCTGTCATAGGATTAAATATTACATAAAATCTTGAGCCTTTGCCGTATTCAGATTCAAAATTGAATTCTGCATTTATTTCATCAAGCAATCTTTTACATACTGTAAGTCCAATTCCTGTGCCCTGTGTTTTATTTGTAAAAAATCCATTTAATATTTTTTCTTTATCTTCTGGTTTTATACCACAACCAAAATCCTGAACTTCCCATAGAACTTTTTTTCTATTATCTAAATTAAGGTTCTTTGTTTTTATTATAATATTACTATTTTCATTTGAAGCTTCAATTGCATTGTTTACCAGATTAATAAATACCTGAAGCAATTTATTTTCGCTTGCTAAAATTGGAGATATCGATTCATCAAGTTCTTTAATTATGTTTATTCTTTTTTTGGATGCTGTTATATTTATAATTTCTATTGTTCTATGAGTAACTTCATTTACAGAAACAGGTTTTAAATTTTCACTCGATTTTCGTGTGAAATCCAATACATCGCTTATTATAAAATTAATTCTTTCGAACGCTTTAATAGATGAAGAAATTGATTCGTTTATTTCATCGGAAAGTTCATTTTCAAACATCTTCATGTAATCAAGATTTAACTTGATTACAGACAAAGGATTTCTTATTTCATGCAATAATCCAGCCGTTAACTTGCCCAAAATTGTAAGCTTATTATTCTGAACAAAATCTTCCAAATCGATTAATTGTTTTTATTTGTTAATAAAAAGAAATAAATTTTTTATAAAGATACGAAAAGATTTTTATTAATTAAATGCTACTTTTTAGTAATTCAAACTTTTCTTAACTAAAATTATTTAATGGAATTATCTTTAAAATATTTTATTGTTTCTTCAAGTCCCTGTTGTAATGTGTATTGTGGAATAAAATTTAATTGTTCCACAGTCTCTTTTATAGAAGCCTGACTATATTTAATATCACCTTTCCGTTCTTTTTCATAAATAATCTTACTTTGACTATTAGTTAGTTTAATTATCTCTTTTGCAATCTCATTAATTGAAATTGATTTACCAAGAGCTACATTAAAAACTCCATTTATATTTGATGTTGCTGCTAAAACATTAGCCAGCACCACATCTTTCACATAAATAAAATCTCTCGTTTGAGTTCCATCTCCATAAATTATTATTGGTTCATTTTTTAATGCTTTATTTATGAAAATAGGGATTGCAGCTGCATATTGACTTTTAGGATTCTGACGTGGACCAAATACATTGAAATATCTTAACGATACAGTTCCCAATCCGTATTCATCATTATACATTTTCAAATAATATTCACCATCAAGTTTTGTTATACCATAAGGTGATTTAGGATCGGGAATTGTCTTTATTGTTTTAGGCAATTCTTTATTATCGCCATATACAGCTGCAGAGCTACTAAAAACAACTTTTTTAACTTTATGAAATTTAGCAGCTTCAAGAACATTTATTAAACCAATAATATTTATTTCAATACATTCATAAGGTTTTTCGATTGATTCTGGTACAGAAACCAATGCTGCAAGGTGATGAACATAATCCGTATTTTTTAAAACATCTAAAACAAGTTCTTTATCTGTAACACTTCCATTATAAAATTTTACATCTGGAAATTTTTCTATATTCGATAAAAAACCTGAACGAAGATTATCAATCACACAAACTTCTGCACCATTATTCACCCAGTATTCTACAATATGACTGCCAATAAAACCAGCTCCACCTGTTATTACCACTTTTAATTTTTTCATTCAAATACCTTTTATAACTTTTTAGCATTTACATATAAATTACTTGCATCTTCCAATATTTTATTTGTTCTTTTTATAAATGAATGAATATCATCTAATTCACTTTCGCCAAGTACTGCTAAATCAAATAATTGTTGTGTTGCAGTAACAATAAAATCATCATCAGAATTATTCTTAAATACTTTAATAAGATTTTTAATTAAAGTGTTATTTGGATTTACTTCCAGAATCTTTTTCTGTGGTGCAACATTTTTATTTGTCATTCTTAATATCTTTTGCATTGCACTTGTCATTTCACTATCCTTCGAAACCAGACATGCTGCACTATCAACCAATCTATTTGATTCAACAACATCAACAACTTTATCACCAAGTATCTTTTTCATCTTTGATAGTAAACTACTGAAATGCATTCTATCTTCTTTACTCAATTCTTCTTTTTCAATCTTCTCTTCAGAAACAGTTTTAAATTCTTCAAGCTTTTTGGGATCTATTGTTTCAACAGATTTAAACTCATAATCTTTGTATTTTCTTAAAGAAGTAAGAATAATTTCGTCAACTGTATCGTATAGATATAAAACTTCAATTGATTTTTTCTTGAAAATCTCCATATGTGGCGAAGATTCTATTGCATCTCTATTTACACCTGTTGCATAATAAATTTCTTTTTGATTCTCTAATTTTCGATTAACATAATCTTCAAGTGATATTAATTCATTTTCATCTTTACATTTAGATGAATTAAAGCGTAAAAGTTCAATATATTTATCACGATTAGCAAAATCTGTATAACCTAATTTGAAAATTTTCCCGTGTTCTTTCCAGAAATTATTGTAACCATCTTTATCATTTTTTGCTTTTTCCTGTAAATACGATAAAACTGTTGTAGTCACACTCGAAGCAATTTTAGTAAAGATAATATTTTCTTGAAGAGTTTCTCTCGAAATATTAAGTGGCAAATCTTCTGAATCTACAACTCCTTTTACAAAACTCAAATATTCTGGTAATAAATCTTTGTTCTTATGTTGAATTAAAACTCTTCTTACATATAAATCCAGTCCATAATTTTCTCTATCGAGCCAGAAAAATTCATTACTTTTTTTAGGAATAAATAATAATGCATTGAATTGAATAGGAGCATCAATTGATTTGTGAATAACATCGGCTGGCTCTTCTGAATCGTAAGTTAAAAACTTATAGAACTCGTCGTATTGTTCTTTTTTAATTGAACTTTTAGGTTCACGCCAGATTGCACTTACAGTATTAATTCTTTCTTTATCAATAAAAATTGGATAGGAAATAAAATTAGAATGTTTTTTAATTATAGATTCAATACGCCATTTTTCTGCAAATTCGTTAGCATCATCTTTTAAATAAATTTCAATTCTTGTTCCTCTTGGAATTTTCTCATCCAGTTCAGAGATTTCATATTCACCCATTCCATCCGAACGCCATTGAACTGCTTTATCTTCTGGTCGATATGATCTTGTTTTAATAATTACTTCTTTTGCAACCATAAAAACAGAATAGAAACCAATTCCAAATTTTCCAATAAGATTATTTACTTCAGATTGAGCTTCTGATAGCAATTTTAAAAATTCTTCTGTACCAGATTTTGCAATTGTACCAATGTTAGTAACTACTTCATCCCTGTTCATTCCAATACCAGTATCAGAAACAATTAGAAGTTTTTTCTTTTCATCATTTAGAATTTTTATTTCAAGGGGAAGTTCTCTATCAATTACTTCTGTTCCACGATTTAATTCAAAACGAAGTTTATCGAGAGCATCGGATGCATTTGATATAAGTTCTCTTAAAAATATTTCTCTGCTGGTATAAAGTGAGTGAACCAGAATATCTAATAGTTTCTTAACCTCTGCTTTGAATTCATATTTTGTTGCGGTAATATTTTCACTCATAACACCTCCAGAAAATTCAATTCAATACCGCAAAAATAAACAGGTTAATGAATCGCTTCAATCTTAGAATGGATTTTTTAGATTTATCCAGTTAAGACTTATCTTAATACTTGTCTTTAGAATTGTCTTGTTAAGACTGGTCTTAATAAAGAATTGACTTGTTAAGACTTGTCTTGTTAAGACTGGTCTTTTTTAGAATTATCATCTTCATTAAGTGCTTTCTTGAAAGACCTGATTCCCTGTCCAAGACCTCTCATCAATTCTGGAATTTTTTTTGCTCCAAAAAGTAAAACCAGCACTAATAATATTAATATTATTTCTGTAGCCCCTAAGTTACCCATAACTACCTCATATATTCTTACTCAAAATTAAAAAATATAATTTCCTTAACCAAAAAATTATTCTTTCTTTAAATCATAGAGCGATATAACAACCATTATATAAAATGATAAATACATTAAAATAGCAGATATAACTGTAATATAAACAAAATATTCACTAACAAATCTCATTAGCCATATAGAACCAAAAGAAATTATTAGAGAAATTAATGGTTCTATCATTAAAAATAATTTCCACTTTAAGTTAACTATAGAATTAAAATAAAAAATTAATCCAATAGAAAAGAAAATAAAAGCCAATCCCAGAATGTGATTATGAGTAGTAATCAACATTTCTGAAATTGGCTTTGGATAATTTTCAACCATATCAAAATTGTTATCCGAATTTTCTATATTGCCACGAAATCTTTCAATTGCACCTTTTGGAGTAAAAGAAGTTGTATGTCTTAAAAATACTAATCCAGTTGAAACACCAATAGTGACAACAGAGATGTAAGTTATTAAAAATAATTTCAATGATTTATCTAATGTTCTAAGAGAAATATTCATATATTATTTTTAATTATTGAATAAAGTATAGAAAGTTTTTTAATACCTGTTGTCACAGAATTAGCAGAAATTGTCGCTCCACTTATTGAACTAACATCTTTTCCAACTTTAAATTGTGAGCTCTCGTCTTTACCTTTAAATTGATTTAACCAGTGTTTTTCCTGAACAGCACCGCCATAAGATTCTCTGTATTTAATAATTTCTGTATCTAATATTTTCCCATCTAAATCAAAAATAACAATGAATGTAATTGGCAAAGATTTTCCCAGAACATTGTCCATCATTGCTGTTGCTATTCTTTTATTATTGTAAAATATCTTCCAGACGTAAATATAGTTTGACAAAAATCTTTGTCTGCATTCTCTTTCTATTCTGGTTTTCAAAGAATCTGGCAAATCATATTTATAAAATTCCAGTTTAATCTCTTTATTAAAAAAACTACGGATTGAATTTTCTGCATCTTCTTTAATATCGGGATTCAATAATAAAATTAATAAAATGAAAATGATTCGCATAAACAATAACCTATATTAATTAAAACATATAACCTATACCAAGATTAAATAGTTTAGTTTTTTCATTACCCAGTTCTCTTGTACGAATTCCATAATCAATTTTTAAAACAACATTATCAACTGGTTTAACTGATAACCCAATCATCCAGTATTTAAAATGATTTTTCTTTTCAGAATCTCCACCCGCTAAAGTTTTGGCAGCAGTATTATAATCTGAATATCTAATAAATGGGATTATTTTAGTTTCCCAGTCAAGATCTGCGGAGATATTATATCCAAAGTCAAAATAAAAACCTTGTGACTTTTGAAGATTATATTTCTCATAGTCAATTGTGCCATATTCAAATATAGCATCTACTCGATTTGTTTGATATCTTCCGTGAAATTCATAAATATAGATTTTATTTGATGAAGTATCACCATTTGCTTTGTTATAAGTGAATGAACCACCTATCTTTAAGCTTGATACTCCTAAATAATCAATTCGAAAATTATAAAGGAGATTTCTGGCATCAGCTTTAAATCCTTTTCTTCTTGCATCTCTGATTGCATTTGATTCACTGAATTTTTCGCTATTTAAGCCTTCCATTATAGTTACTTTATAATCAAAAGAATTTATTCTGCCATAAAAAGCTATTCCATTACCAGCCCATGTAGTAGGGATTATTCTTGTATTATAGTCTGGTCTTTCGACACCAAAGAAAAGTGGTGGTTCGTGGATTTCATTAATTAATCCGACTGAAGGTAACACAACTCCAGCCTGAAATCCCAACCAATCTTTAAAATGAAAATTTACATAAGCCTGTTCTAATTCCAGTTCCCCCTGACCTTCTTCTACGTAATTATGTTCTAATTCCAGTTCTGAGTGGAAAGACCATTTATCATTCCAGGTATAACCAATAAATGTTACAAATCGATGGAAATCAAGTAAACTCTTTAATGGTTTATTTCCAACTTTTTCATAATTATAATGCAATTCCCCATAACCATGAACATAAGTTTCAAAGTTATAGTTTTCACTCTGAGAAAAAGTTTTAATTTGAATTATAATTATAAAAAGGACAAAATGTAAAAATAACTTATTCATAACTGCTCCTATTTTTTTAAAAGAATAATTTATTTAGACTAAATATAAATAATAATTATAAAATAGCAAATATTTTTTATAAATTTTATTTAATTTTTTTGTGAGTAAATAAGAATTTCAATTATTAAGTTTCATAGATTTAGATGAGGTGTTCCAATTAAGCGACCA
Source organism: Rosettibacter firmus (assembly GCF_036860695.1). NCBI lineage: Bacteria > Pseudomonadati > Ignavibacteriota > Ignavibacteria > Ignavibacteriales > Melioribacteraceae > Rosettibacter > Rosettibacter firmus. The sequence goes on from NZ_JAYKGJ010000001.1 coordinate 191,987, forward strand.
AATTAACTGGGATTTTAAGTAAATTTATTATTAAATGGGAATTTAAGTATTATTCAAAATGGATTTTAGTTTTCCCTTATTAAGTAACTAACTATAAAATATTTTTTAAGGCTGGCAATATAACTTTAATATACTATCCATATGTTTGTAAGATGGTAATTAATTATAACAATCGAGAAATATGCGATCGGGATCGAGAAATAAACGAGAATGAGCGAGAAATGAGCGAGAAAGTAACGAATTTGTAGCGAGTTTGTAGCGAATCAGTAACGAATTTGTAACGAATTTGTAACGAGTTTGTAGCGGGTTAGTAAAGAATTTACTCTAAAATTTCAATCATTTAAATATTAGGTTATTTTTATACTTTTTTAGTTAGTAAGCTAAAAACTATTTAGTTTAATTTGTCTGAGCTGGATTACTTAATTTTTATTAACCTCTATTTTTTTACGTTTTTTGTGTTCCTGAGTGTTCTTAATGGTTATTTTATTAACCACTTAGGACAGTTAGAGCACTATGAGATAATCCTCTCTTTCAATGATTTTTATCTAATATTTTCTATTAAATAAAATTTAATCTTTCTAATAAGTTTAGAATTTCAATAAATCTTTGCTGATTACAAATATTTTTATTCACTAATTAAATTATATTTATTGTAAATTTCTTTTAAGAATTCATGACCTTTTTTAGCATATTCATTGCATATTTCATTTGCATACTTTGATTCATTAGAACTATATAAAAATTCAACTATTGAGAGAATATGTTCCTCTTTATACCAAGGAGTAAAGTTTTTAAGCATTTCTAAAAAAATTTCCCCTATGTATTTAGCTGTTTGTTTATTATCACCTTTGTCCTTTAATTTTTCCAAATACTCGATAAAGAAAGGAGAAACATAACTTTCATTTACATAGCGAGCTGATAACTTAAGCCATTTGAAAGATTTTTCGTCTATCTGTGGTAAAAATAAAGCTAATTCTGAAATAGCTGATAGTATTTGTTTATCTTCATTTAAAAGGTTTTCATTTTTGTCTTTGTATTTTTCATAAATCATATTCCAGAACTGCAATATTCTTTCTATAACAATTTTGTCTCCGGCTATTTCTTTTAAGATGTTGTTTCTCTGCATCCAGAAAAATCTAATAATTTCTTTTATCTGTGCAGGATTCCATAAATCAATCAATTTTTTAAAAAGACTTGATGAATCATCGAGTGTCTCATTATGATGTAGATATCCTAAACAGATATGTTGTATCAGAAATTCTATATTACGACGCGTTTTAAAATTATAAGAAAGACCGTATTCATAATGTGAATTCATAAGATTATAAAGATATCCATAAACCTTTCCGGTAGAAAGATAGCCTTGCATAAAGGCTTCCCAGTATTTGTTACCTTTTTCATTTTCAAGGTTTTTGATTTTTTCTTTTACCCATTCTCTGTCTAAATAATAAAGTTCAGATAAATAACGACCTAAACAAAAGAAACCCTCTATAATTTTAATGTTTAACAATTCATCATATCTTTTCTTAAACTCAGGCTCCCATTTTATGTCTCTCAAAATGCCCTTCTTTTCACTAAAAAGAGCTATACGCAGTGCAAGTAAAATTAGCGCTGATATTACTTTCCCAGAAGAAGTATTAATAGTATATGTAACATAGTCAGTTATTTCCTTGTCCTCTTCAACTTTTAAATTATCCAATATCAAGAAAATAAGTTTTTTCGCTTTCTCAAAAAGTTGTTCAGGGATTGCCCGCTCATCACCTCTTGTACCATACTGTATAAGTTCAGCAACTATTCCAACAATCCAATGATGATCAGCACCTCCTAATAAGTTACCCTTTTCTACAATAAATTTATCTTCCCAGAATTCTTTTCTTCCTATATAAAATTCTATAAACTCAAGTACTTTATTCCATTCTATTATTTTCTTTTCATTCAATGCATCTTTTACCCCCCTTAAAATCTCATAAACATATATGAAACCAGTATTCTTAAATGAATTAAGGTCATCTATGAATTTATCTGGCATTTCCTTAGCAACCTCATATATAACATCAGAAAGTCCATCAATTGATGGTCCTTCCCATTCATCCCTGGTTCTAAATTCCACAAGGAATTCCGAAAGCTTATCATTAGGGATTTTAATTATTTCTTCTTTTGTTAATGGTGAGGTTTTAATAACCCAACTCGGTTCTTCCATTTTGATAGCAGGTTGTAGTTCTGCATCCACACCTGATATTTTTTTTATCTCATCATAACGATTTTTAAAGTATGAATCATGAGAAAGAGCTTGATATATTTCTTGTTTATAACGGGCAATATATTTTTCTCGTTGTTCTTTTATTTGAATTTTTTCTGCTGCTCTTTCAATTTTTAGATTAAGCATTTCTTTCTGTTCATCAGAAAGGTCTCTTAAATTTTTAAGCAGGTGTTTCAATTCATCTCCAAGATATAAAGTATTTTCCAAAATAAAGTTACCTGCTTCTGTATTCAATACTTCCCAAAAAAGATCTTCATAAGAATCAACATTTTGCGAGATAATGTAGAGTGCCATTTTAGGAAAATAGAGATATTTATCAATTAGAAATTTATTTAGTAAGTCTTTTACATCATTGATATTATTTTTAGCCATTGATAGAAGCACTCTTTTTAAGATATAGTTAAGTATACTTTTAGGCTCATCTATACAAAACTCAAGTTCATCAGCTAATTTGTCAAAGAGAGAGTAATATGCTAAATCTATTTCACTCGTAAGTAGATTTTTTATTTTACTTATTAAATCTTCTACGACACTCTTGGAGCACTTTTGACCGATAATTTCAGAATACTTATCAAAAGCTTCCTTCAACCAGTATGAATTAATTACAAGTCGTACATCTTCTTTTTTACCAAGAAATTTTGCTTGTTCTTCAGATAAAGGGAAGAATATAATTGCAGTAATACTTTTTATAATACTTTCAGCTTTCTGAATATCCTCAGAATTATCAGTTAAGAATTTTGGTAATAACTTTGTAGCAATTTCTGCCCCCTGTAGCATATTGTTAAATTTTGAATCAAGCCAGATAGGGATGAGTTTAATAATATCGATAGGTATTTTATTATTTGGAATATTACAAAGAATTTTTACAAAATAATACCATATATAATAGTTGTCTATATGTTGATTATTTTCATCTCTATAATTTGACACCTCTTTGATTATAGTTAATAACTCATCAATATATTTCTCATTCCCTGGTATATTTATTTGCTGAGATACTTGCTCTAAATAAGGGAGTATATTCCAGAAGGGTACTATAAAATAATCTTCTTTTTTAGCAGGTTTCAGTCCAGCTAATTTAGATAGAGAAAAGAATCCTTTTTCCTTTAAGGGGTAAAACCATTTTATATCCGTAACTTTTTTAAAAAAATAATTTTCATATGTTAAATCTTTTCTTATTAGATCTAAAACCGCTTCTTCTTTTGGAGTTAAACTCATTTCAATACCTCATCAATTAATTTAATCTTCTCAAGAAAATCTTGTGGTCGAGATTGAGGACCAATTATTTTTGCCCATGTACTAATTACTTCAGCAAGATGTTCGTATCCATTTTCATCAATCGGATAAGGGACTAATTGAATTCCTAATTCTTTATAGTACTCTTCATAAAATTTTAACAAATTAATTTCATTTTTAAAAATAGGATAAAGCATAAAATGCTTCACTTCTTGTTTTGATGGATTAGATTTACTAACAAGTAATTCTAATATCTCAAATTCTTCTAATCCATAACCAACAAAAAGAACGGTGTAATTTTTAAAAATTTCCTCAAGTAAAATTACAGATTTTGAATCAGGTTTATAGTGTTTTATATAATCAGTAACTGTTAAGATTAGATTACTTTCATCCAAAATAGATCCGTGAAGATGAATAACATATCCATTAATTAAATTTGAAATTAAAAGTTCTTCTTTTTTATAAATAATATTATTTTTTGAACTATCTTTTTCAATAGGATTTTCAATTGAATTTGATGAATTAATATATGTTGTATTTTTTATTGATCTTTGAGCGACCTTGTCTAAATAATCATCATAGTTTGTAGTCACATAAATAGCATTAAAAGAATATAAATTGTCATATATATTAAATTTTTCATTTAAATCATCTTTGGCAGTTAAAAAAGATTTAATAAAATCTAAAGATTTTTTTCCTAACTTTTTCTCATATAATTTTCTACAAATCGATAGTAATTTTCTTGCATCTAAATGTTGCAATTTTTCATATTCATGATAATTGATTATTTTTTTCTCATATAAAACCTTTAAAAATAAGCAAGCAAATTCATCCCAAGAAGGACATCCAATAATACGAGAAAGCCCGGCTCCAATAAATAAAACTAATCTACCATGTTGTGCAGCAGATATTATTTCATCAGGTACATCTGGAATATCTTGAATTTCATTTTTTTCTTTCACTATTCACTTTACTCCTTGCTTTATTCAGTCTGTTTTGGACAAGTTCGCTGACTGCGTAGTAAACTTCTTCGCGTTCTTCTTTAGTTAAGCTTAGTGCATCTGCAAATGCATCCCTTATGGAGAAGATTATATAGTCGGGTGCTTTTCTGTCCTGAAGTGGATTTAGATTTTGTGCTCATCTTAGTTTTTAAAGAATTTTATCAAAAAATTAAAATTTCTCACCCAATTCTCTGAACATCTCAATTATATTTTTGTACCGAATATTAAAATCATTACATACATCGGGAATTTTTATTTTTGATTTACGATTGGGTTCGCTTTTTTCTTGAGTAACTATTTGACAACCTTCATTAATAGCAATTGCATAGGCAATTAACCATGCATCAGCTTTTTCAAATTGTAAAAATTCATTTATTGCATTTAGGACATAATGATTACTTTTTGAGTTAGCCCAATTAACTACTTCTGTATATTTATTTACCACTTCCTGAGTTTCGGTGGTTTTGAAATGTTCGTTAGCTAAATTAATTTCGATCCATCGTTTTAATTCATCATCATTATTAAATATTTCATCTTTTACTTTATCTATACTAATTACTTTTCCTTCATTAAATAATTTTTTTACTTTTTCCCAAAATGTTGTAGCAACATCTAATGGATAAGTAACGCGATGCGATTGAATAAAAAAATTTGAATCAACAATAAAAGTTGACATTAGTAGAGATGCTCCTTCATTAATTTGTGGTAAGTGCTACCTTTCATTGAAGTTAGTACATACGCATCCCTAATTAACAATTTATTTTCTGAAACAGCTTGATTTACAAAACTTAAAAATCGAACACTTAGACGTTTTCGCTGAGTCTTATAAAAATCACCACCATCTTCCCTCTTCTCTTTCCTTTGAATATCACGATTTATATAGTCATTATAAAATTCAAAAAATTCTCTACGGCTTAATTTCCCGATATCAAGTAATCTTCTAGCAATAACTATTTGACTAACTTTGAATTTTCTTGCAATGTTTTCAATGTTTTGTTCGTCTTTTAATATACTTGTTAATAATTTTTCCGGAACTAAAAATTCAGCAGCAATTTTATCACATAATATTTCTGTTGGATTATCTGCGGGTTGTAATTGACGAAAATCAAAACCTGCACTTTGTCCAATCCATATATGAGCTAATTCGTGAGCAAGAGTAAAGATTTGTGCAGATTTGCTATCTGCGGAGTTAATAAACATAAACGGAACATATTCATCAACAAGAACAAATCCACGGCATTCTTCGACATTAATTTTTCTATGAGTATTATTACCTACTATGCTGCTAAAATTAACAATAATTCCAGAATCTTCTATTCTTTGAGTAAAATGTTCTTTTGCTTTTTCCCAGTTCGAAAATTCATTTGCCCAATTTTCAGAAAGGTTAAGTGTTGTTCTTATACTTCTTACTATTTCTTCAATATTATTTTCGTTTTTAAATTTTCCTACAAAATCAAGTTTGTCATACTCGCTATCTCTTAGATAATCAGATAACCATTTTTGCCTTTGTTGTATTATAAGTATAGTTTCATAAACATTAAGATTAACTCTTTCTTGATCAGTTTTGATTGTTCTGAAAAATGGAATAGGCAGTTTTTCTTCTGGTGGATTTTCTAAAAATAAATATCCAAATGGAAGATGTAACTTTTGAGCAAAAGTTTTTAATTGTTTAAGTGTGGGATTTTTCTTACCAGATAACCAATTAGTGAAAGCTGGGATTTTTTCAGAAATTTCATTTATATTGGAGCCAGCTCGCTCTATTGCCCAAATAAGAATGTTGTTATTTATCTTTATTTCTGTTTTCATTTAGCTAAAAAATACAAAATTGTTTTTTAATATAGAATCCATCCTTTATTCATTCTTTGCATTTATTTAATCTTTTTCGCAATTGGCGTACAAATTGAGAAAGTTCATACAAGGCGTAATAAATTTCTTCGTATTCTGCTAATATTTCTAACAGAGGTAAATTAGCTTTTGATTGAAAGCCAATTGCATTTATGTATATTACCCTCTTGAAGAAAATTATAACATTATTCGATTTTAGAGTTATCATATTCTTCTATTAAAATTATTTTATCAATTTCAGGGTCTATTATTTTTACTTTTTCGTATGTAAGGTTATTGAGTTGAGAAACCATTATGTTCTATTTAATCTTCTAATTGATTTGTCCTAGCTTGGGGATTTTTTATTAGCTTTGTTATTAAATTGTAAAGAAGAAAGATTCATCTTTCACTAATTCTCTAAGTAAACAAATGCTTTTATCAAAATCATATATGTGTAAGCGTTTTTCCTCAAAAACTCTTTCAAGGAATTCTTTATATTTTAGCATCAAAGCTTCATATAAATAATTTTCATTATTTGTATGTAACTCTAGTTTATTTAATGCTTTATCAATTTTTTTAATTCTTAAGCTATCATTTTTACTCGCAGCAGCTATCCTAATCATCCATAGGTATAGAATTAAATCTGCAATATCAAACGGACTTTTGGAAGTCCCTTTCTGAATATAATCTCGAATTACAGCTAATAAATTACTTATACAAATATCAATAACCTTATGGACATCAATAATATGTTTCTTATAAAAATCTTCTTGATAACAATGGAATGCAGTCCAGCAAATTACATCACAAATTTCTTCTGCATAGTACTTGTTGATCTTCTCTGCTCTTTTAGTTGCAACCCAGAAAAAGGATAAATACCGGGTGATTTGGTCAAATAAATCTTCTATATGATTATGTATATCAGTTAATGGATTTTGTAGTAGCTGAAGATGAATCCTAATAATTTCCTTTATTGAATAAGTAATGTGCCAGAGGAAAACACTTTCTCCTAAATCATTTTGTTCACCTAAAGAACAGAAGTGCATACTTATTTCAGCGTTATACTTACTGAAGTAATGATATGGGTTTACGTGCCATCTTTTATCATCGACTTTATTTAGTATCTGGGAAGATCGAATAAAATTAAGGAAGGAATTTTCATTTGCAGCATTATAAGGCACAGATAAATCAAAATTCATTAGATTTTTCTGTTTTTGTTTTGATGCATATAACGCAAAAGGAAAAATTGAATCAAGTTTTTCAATTATATCCTTTAAAGTATGAGTTAAACTATATTGATGATTAGGTATCAATAAAAACAATCTTTTCATCATAATTTCTAATACTTTATTTCCATAAGCTTGTTTATTTAATGTGATATATTTCATTAGCAATTCGATATAAAGTTCATTTGCTTTATAATCAAGCTCTATTACGTGTTGCTTAATATAGATGTCCGATAGAGTCTGGGATAAGATAGAACAACCTTGTAAAACTACATCATCAAGACTATGATTTTGAGCTTCTTCAATAATATTTGCCATATAACTAATAGGAATAAAAAGCATATCTTTAGATTGTTGAATTTCATCAGACAAAAGATTTTTTGAAATAGAATCAGTAACTTTTTTAAGAGCTCTTAAACAGTTTATACTTGAATATTGATTCGAAATTAAATTTGATTTTTGAGCAATTGCTAAGATATTTTCATACAAATTATTTAGTACATTATTAATGTTACTTTCACTAACAAGAAAAGACGTTTTTGATGGATAATAAATAATATTACCCTTTCTAGATTTAACAAAATAATCCCCGGTTTTTGCTAAAGCGTCTAAACAAATTGATACAGTATTAACTTCATTTTTAGCTAAAGCTTTTATAGCTATTTCGGTTAACTCAGAAAATTTATTAATAATATTAAAATCTATATGATTTGATGACGAGTAAAATACTTTCTCAAGATCTTGAGGTGTAATTTCTTCTTCCTTAATTCTTTGCAATATTTTTGAATTCCATTTACTTATAAAAGAAATCCTTGAATGGTATTTATTAATAAAGGAAAAAGTTTTTTGTACCAAGCTTTTAATTGCATTTTCTGGTTCTAACAGTTTTGTTATCCTCTGATGATACCATCGTAATAAATCAAGTGTAATCCCTGTTAAAAGAATTGATAAAAGTAAATAATGAAATGTTGATATACAGAATAATTTTATATTTAAGCCAAATAAAAATGCAACAATTGCAAAAGTCGAAATAATAATAAAAACTAAAGTTGTTGTTTTGTCATTTCTGTAGATAAAAGATATTGATTTAGAGAACGACTCAATTGACCTTTGTACAGGTAATAATGCTAACGAATATGTAAGTATTAGAATTGTTATGAGTGTGCTTCCTATGGCAATAAAAAAAGGTGAGTATTGGAATTCTTCTTTCAATCTCACCTTATATTCAGAAATAAAAATGTAATAACAGATTGCCATTGCAAATAAAGTAATTAAAAATTCAGATAGGAATTTTAGTACTCTTTTAAAACGATTATAGAATTGATAGGAAGTTCTAAAAACAATGAAAGATAATTTTAAAAGCCATTCAAAAGTTCTTTTCTTAATTAATTCTATTTTTATTTTATGGCTTGACATATTTTCTATGTTCTATCTTGCTATTTCCACTATTTCAATACAGGTTATGGAGTTTGTGGCTTTTAAATATTTCATCTGAATTCTCTCTTAGAATTAGTTTCATAAATTATTTCGGAGATTGGTGATTTATATAAATCCTCATTCAAAAAGCTGATAATTTTCTTGAACTCTTTTTTATCATCCGGAATTTTAATTTTATTAGAAGTCGTGTCAAAATAATTTTTAAGCCCAAACGCTTTAGAATACTTTGCAACTTCTTTAAAAATATCAGAATCTGTTAATTTTTCTATTATTTTATTCTTTTTAATTAGGAATATCTTTTTCTTCATTCTGGTGTCAATTATTTCATATAAATTTTCAGGAATATTAGAGAAAATTTTTTGTTCAAAGAAAGAGTTTATTTCTTGTTCTGTAGCTTCACGATAATATTCAGATAAATCAAATATTTTTGAGGCGTTGTGGTATGAGTAAAATAATAAGGATTTATTTTGTTTTGAAAAGACAACATCTAATTTATCATCTATTGTAATTCCTTTTTCTTCTAATTTGGAGAAAGTATTCCCTTTAAAAATAATATTCAACCGGCTGGGTTCAATTATTCTCCTTCTATCAAAACATTGGAATCCGATAATATCTTGGTCGCTTATAATGAGACCTTTTATTAAATCAATATCGTCTATTTCGATCTTCTCAAGATTTAGTGGATTATTAAAATCAATTTCGAAAGGAAGTGAAAAGTTTTCTATCTCTAAAATTTGATCGCCTTCCGGTTTATATTGTCCGTCAAATAATATTTTTTCTTTTCGCAAAAATTCTTCAGCATTATTTTTTAGTGGAGTTAGCTCATTTTGAATGTTACTGGATATATTGATTAACTTGATTAGATTTTCACTTTTCAAAATAGCAAAAATGTTTATACTCATTTTAGACTTCCTTTTCTAATAAAATATAATCTGTTAATTGAACGACGCTATTTATTTGTTTTGTGTTCATTAAAGTTTTTTTAGTCATAAGGATAAAAGTGGTTCCACCTTCGATAGAAACTTCATAGTAATGATAACCAAACAAACCAAATACTGGATTAAAGTGATAAGAATGGGTTGTCAAAACTATAAATACGAATAAACCCAATAAAAAAAACAATAGCGGGTAAGAAATTTCTAACAATGGTATTAAATACGCAAAAATAAATGAGATCATTTCTTTATCTGCTGTAGAGATGGATTCGATTTTCACAGGAAGCAATTGCAGTTTTTTACGACCGGTCCGCAATATTACAAAAGCTATAGTCCAAAGAACAACCGCAACTATTAGATAAACTAATCCATCATTATAATCCCAGTTTTGAGAAAACTCTTTAAACCATAGCGTAAGCAAAACGGGAGAGAGTGATGTAAATACCATCAATAATTCTAAAAATTTACTTAACATTGATTTGTCCTCTATTTTATCTCAAACTTCTCATAATCTTTTTCTGAAATTATTTTTTCTATCTCCGGATCTATTATTTTTACTTCTTCGTATGTGAGGTTGTAGAGTTTGTAAACCATTATGTCTATCTGATCTTCTAAGTGTTTAGTATCGGCTGAAGGGTTTTGTTTTTTAGCAGCAAGAATCTTTTCAGCATAATAAATAAATGGTTTTTGATTAACATTATTTAAGTTTGGACATGGAATTTTTGATACGTATTGCTCATCATATCTTGTGCTTCTAATAGCATTATTATAAACAAATTTATAAAGCAGCCAAGCAAATAGTTTTGAATTATTTAGTGCAAGTAAAAAAAATACATTAATCTTTTCACTTTTTAAGAATGTACAAGATATTGTCTCAAATACCAGTTTGTTATCTAGATCTAGATATGCTTGTAAGTAAAAATGAGGATATGGATTTTTTACGTGTGCGATTGCAAGTTGATTTAATATTTTAGGTTTCAACTGGTAAAGATATTCAGATTTATTAAACTTAGATAGCGAAATGTAATCACTTGCATTTTCTAAATAATATTTTTTTAACTGAGCACCTCTAAATATTGGTGTTTTTCCTTTATTAGATTCTACTTTACTTTGCCAATTAAGACCTCTTTCAATACTGACATAATGACCCCAATAGCTTGTATTATTATTAAGGATTTTTAGTAATAAGTCTATTTCCTCTTTTGATTGAGCAGTTAAAAGAATTTTATAATTATGATAAACTCTTTTATTGATTAAACCATAAATTCTAAATTTTTCATTATCAAAAAAACCTGTTGTGTAATCAGAAAAAAAAGCACCCTTCTTTTTAAATAAAACTACCATCTCAAGTAGAACATTATCAAATGATTTCCCGGCATCATAAAAACCAAAAAGATTAGACAATAAAAATCTAGCGCAAACATCCCAACCTTGTGAATAAGATAATGACTTTGGTACAATAAAAGAATTAATACCTTGATTTTTCAAAATTGTATCTGCAATGAAAATAAAATAAATTGCAGAATTTTTATTTGGGAATTTGTATTTAGAAAATTTTTTTTCTAATACTAATATTTCTGTAGTATTTAAATTATTCCCATATGGCGGATTTCCAATCACAATATCAAAACCGCCTTTCTCGGCAAAGACTTCAGCAAAGTAAACATCCCATAAAAAGAAATCTTTTTGTTTTCTGCCTTCGGTGTAAGCAATTAAATCCTGTAGTGCCTGGTCAATATTAATTCCTATTTTCTTAAAAAGTTTTTTCTTTTCTGCTTCAATAATATCTTTTCTACCGGCATATTTTCTTTCTAATTCCTGTAATTGTGGATAGTGTTGTTTTAGCTTCTCATCAAAAATTTCCAGCAGCTTGGCATCAATATCATCACGCAGTTTTCTTTTTTTGTGAACATCGGGTTCATTCTGGTATTGGCTCTTCAGTTCTTCAAATTCATTAATCAGCTGTCTGTATCTTTCATCAAAATCAAAAAGGTTATCATCGTTTTTTTGTTTAGAGGAAAAATCAATACCCGCAAAAGAAGAGATAAGCGAGTTGCCCTGCATAAGCTTAAAGTCAAGATTTGGCAATGGTTCTATTTCACCGTTTTCAATTTTTTCATCCACAAGCAGTGAGATAAAAAATCGTAATTTAGCTATTTCAACTGCAATCTGCTGTATATCAACTCCATAAATACACTTTTCAATTAGATATAATTTTCTGCCATAGTCGGGATTTTTTTCTTTGAACTTTCTTTCAGTTTCTTCTATAAACTTTCTTTGCAGAGTTACATCTTTTACACTTTTCTTTATACCATCAATCTGTGATTGTTTCCAAAGTAAGTTATCGGGATCTAATTTATGAAGAAGAAAAACCAAACGATTAAGAATACGCATTGGGAAAGCACCCGAACCAACAGCCGGATCTACAACTCTAAGAGAATCAATCAAGTTGACAAGTTTTTTGGTCTGTTCAGTATCAAAAGGATTTGAATGATCTTCACTAGAAAATAAAATGTTTAGCTTACTTTCAATATCATCTAATTGCATATGAGTTTTGAAATATTCTTTCAAACTTTCATCAACCATATAATCAACAATTGGACGCGGTGTGTAATAACTGCCGGTTGATTTTCTTGCAGTCTTTGCAGTTTCCGGGTTATAGCTTGCAAGAAGATTTTCAAATACTTTTCCGAGAAGTTCAGGGTCTAATGCAACATCAGCATCATTTGGATCGCTTTCATCAATCGTAAAGTTATACAAAGATAAAGTATTTATTATTCCACGAACATAATATTTTTTATTCGTTGTACCGTAATCTTTATTAAGGTCAATAGCTTTATCTTCACTGAAAAATAAAAAGTTAGGTACAGATGGCTGCTGTGATTTTGTTGAAGTAAAACCATCAATGTATTTTCTTTCATTCCTAGTTTTAGTTTTATAATCCAGACATTCAAACAATCCACCATTTAGAAAAGGAATAGGCATAAAATACTTTTCGATTACTTCTTCACTGTTTTTGAATAATTCCTCATACCTGTAAACATTGTGATTGCCAAAATCCTTACTAAAACCTTTATAACCTTTTTTCTTGGAAGTAAATCTTCTTTCGTCTTGCTTAGTGTTTAATGTAGCAAAGAAAAGATTCTGAAGAATGGCTTTATAATAATTATCATTTTTTGGTTTTAAATCAGTAAGTATTTCTTTAAGTGCGCTTTCATTGAACAACTCATCTGGTACCAACTTGCGAACTTTCATAAACCAAATAAAAATAAGCCGGGTAATAAGACGGATTACGGAAATTTCTCTTCCGTTCTTTTCTGCTTCAGCATCATCCGGAAATTTCACATTTTTCAATGCCCAGAAATACCAGTTAGCAATTTCCTGATAGAATTGTTTTGTAACTTTTTCAACACTAAATGCTTCAATAATATTATTCAGAGATGTAAATTCAGCTTCGGAAAATTGTTTGATAAAAGTTTTATTTGTCTGTTCCTTACTAACAAAGTAAGTATATCTCCTGAAGTTACTCCAATCTTTTTTGCCTGTTGCAAGTGGAATATCATAAATTAAAGAAAAGCGAAAATCACCTTTATCATCGTAAAAAACAAAAAAACCACCAATGTATTTAAGTGAGTTTTTAAGGAATTTTTTCCCAAGTATATATTGAGCTTTTTTCCCAGATTTTTCTGAAAGAGGTTTGTTTACTTTTGCAGTAAAGACAGCCATTAGTTCATCGTCTACTTTGAATTCACCTAATAAGGTGCAATCAGAAAATTGATCTTCATCAAGATGCGAGAGTTTTTCATCAAGTTGTTTGAAAGTTCTGGTTTTTGCTCTCAGGACTGAAAGCAAATTATCGTGATTGAATTGTTGAATAAGATTTTCAAGAATTTGTTTTATTTCCATCTTGATACCAGCTTATTTGTTTTTAATATCATCTGGTTTCAAACTTATTTGTTTAAATTCGGCTAAAGCCAATTTAGTTTTTATTTCTTTTCTATCAGTTCACTAAAGTTAACTGCAATTGATTAATCAAAAAAAATTATTCCCATTTATTACAGTCAGCTTTAGCTGACTGATTAAAAAATAATTCTAAAATATATCAGGCTTCAGCATCATCATTATTTTAAGTGGCTAAAGCCATAATATTAATTTGATAAAAAATAATTCTAAGAAAGAATCAAGGCTTTAGCCTCATTTATTACAATTTCTAATTGCAATTATTATTTCTTTTTCCTGCTCTGCAAATCTTTTCTTTTCCTTCTCAAGATAATCTTCACCTAATTCTTCTTTAATTGAATTTATTTCTTCAATTGTTTTGTTTAAATCATTGTCATTCAATTTAAGATTAGCAATCCTTCTTATTGTATATTCTGGTAATGTTCCATAATCAATAATATCTTCTCTTAATGTTCTAATAAATTTTTTCAAATCAATCAATTTTTCATTTTGATTAACACGAAGAAGGTAATCTAAAATATTTAATGCTTTCTTTTCATTACTCTGAGCAGATGCAGGTAAATAATTTTTCTCCTTTGACTTCTTAACTTCTTGATACATTTTCCAGAAATCATCATCTATTTCTAATCCACTTTCTTCTGCTTCACACCTGATTTTATCTAAAACTAGTTCAAGTGACGAATCATTGACATCAGGTTTCCCATCAATCATTTTTACAGTCTTTATGTACATTCGGTGCTTCATAAAACATACAATCATTTCATTTTCATTAAATTTTTTTGTTACCTTTATTCGTTTAGGTATATCTTTAAGTTTTTTTTCTAGGTCGGGATACTTGGTTTTTATTTCAGTGTAAAGATTTAAAACCTTTGTATAAAAACTTTCTTCTTCGCTTTCGTCCGGATTTTGTAATAACTTCTGATAAAGCTTTGCAGGCGATGGTTCTTCTTCAGGGTCAAAGATTTTTGAATCTTCTCCTAGTGTATTATGAATCATAAACATTTTGTTTTGTGCTATTTCTCTTGACTTAACAAGCTGAGCACCCTGTTCTGTAGGGAAGAAATTAACTATATAAAGTTTTTCAAAAACTTTTTTACTGATACGATTAATTCTTCCTAATCTTTGAATCACTCTTACAGGATTCCATGGGATATCATAATTAATAACCATTCCGGCACGATTAAGATTAAATCCTTCACTAAGTTTATCCGTTGTTAAAAGCACATCATAATCATCTGACTGCACTTTTGCAGTAGCATCAAAGTTTCTATTTATTTCAGAAATTTTTGAATCAGGTATTGAACCTGTTACAACAAGTGTTCTATTAGCAATATCTGGTTTTAATGTTTCTAATTTCTTTTTTACATAATTAACTGTATCAGTATACTCAGAAAATATTATAATTTTTCTTTTTGGTTCATTATTATTAGCGGGTTTATCTAATTCTTCCTGTAAGTGTTGTAATAGACAATTAGTTTTAGGATCATTATCAATCAATTTGAACTTATTAAGTTTTTCCAGAACTTCATCAAATAAATTTATATCAGATTTAATATCATTAATAAATCCTTGAGCATTTTTGAATTTTTCTATTTTATATCTTTTATGTTTTTTAGGATAGACCCCAGCAGTAATTTGTTTTTCATAATTTTTCAGAGCATCTTCAATTTCGTCTGGAGACAATTCAACAATACTTTCAAGTAAATCTCTGTCGAGAATATACTCTCCTTTTAGTGGATCACCTTTGCCTGTTTTCTCAATAAATTTTAACACAGTCTCATTGATATGTTTAAAGTTTTTCAAACTCTGTTCAAACGCACCAAATGAACTTTCAAATCGTTTTACTATTAATCTTCTCATAATATCGAACAAGTTTCTCTGCTGCAATAATTCACGGTTCGTTTCTGAATTTTTTTCTTCCTCATCAAAAAGTTTTGAACCGTGTCCTGTCTCATACTGAAAAGGTCTGTAAATAGCGCCTAAGAATTTTCCACCTTCATCCGGATCTTCAAAATATTTCGTAATTATTTCATCATAAAAAGCCGATTGTTCTTTTGTCAATTCATAAAACCACTCTTTAGGATCATCAACTGTGGATAATTCTTTCACTTCATTTTTATAATTTGGATTCTTTAGTAAATCCAATCTATTTCGTCTTATTGTTATAGGTTCTATAACATCTCTGATTTGCCTTGCGAGTTGATGAGATTTTCGTTTTACTTTCTTTAAATCAATCTCATCTTCATCGAAAAATGTTCGGTAAAGTTGTTTCGCAGTTTTTAATTTTTTTCTGTCTCTGGAATTATAATTTTTTCTTATATATGCAAGTTTATCGAAAATATAGCCAATTGATCTGAAAACTGAAATAAGATCACTATCCAGTGTTATATTAGATTTTTTTGGTGTAACAAACAAGTTTAATAAAGCGAGTACATCTTCTGGTTTATTATTAAATGGAGTGGCTGTTAATAAAATTACTTTTTTATTTCTACAAATATTTTTTAGTAATTCATATCCTTTAGTACCTTGATTCCTGAATCTGTGAGCTTCATCTATAATTATTACTTCTATATCGTCATTCGCCTTAACAAAGTCTAATGTTCTCTCTAGGTCGCCAAGAGAACGGACTTCCCAATCATACAATTGAAATTCATTAAGATATTTTTTCCAACCTCCAGTCATATTCTCATCGCCAATCAATCCTGGTGGACAAATTACAACTCCTCTGGCTCTTAAATGCTTTGCCACCATACAGGCAATAATCGTTTTACCTAAACCAACTACATCAGCAATCAAAACACCATTATGATTTTCAATTACATTAATCGCCATTTCAACAGCATCAATTTGGTATTTAAATAATTTATAACCTCTTTCAATAAGGAGTTGCTTTAATGCACTTGAAATATTTTTGTGCCGAAATGATTCAAGATAAGTCTTTAAAACCAATACATAAGCTTCGAAAGGTGTTATTTTTTTAATAAGTGTTTCATTTTCAACCAATTCAATAAGTCGTTTTTTTATATCTGATGTTTCAGTAATCTTGACAGCATTTTCCCATAGATCATCGAAGTATTTCTCAGCTTCTTCAAATCCGTAATCAGAAATTTCAACATTGAATTCATTTTGTGTGGTAAGTCCGGCTTTAGTAAGATTACTGCTGCCAGTTATAAATAATCTATTTTTCCCAACCTGTTCTTCTTCCAATTTAACTATGTAAACTTTGGAATGATTTGGTTTGAATGTTTTTCTTATAATGATTCTATCGTCTTTAATCAGCTGCAGAAAATATTTAACCTGTTCATAAAAGTCCTGCACATCAAACTGATCAGTGTTAATTGATTTTTTAACTGATTTAAGGAAGTTATTTATTTTTTCATCATCGCTTATTCTATCGTCTTCAGAATATTCAATTAATTTAAAGTTATATTTATCCACATCCAAACCAACGAGTATCTTTAGAATAAAACTCTGATTTGCTTTAAGACCTTCATACAATTCTCTTATACCGGAGAAATAGAAAAAACCTACAAGAAATTTAAGCTCTTTACTCTTTGAAAGTAATTCAAGAAGCCTATTTCTAAGGATTTTTGTCTGGCTATTAGTTATAAAATTACTCATAAATACTACATCCCTTGTAAAATCAAAAATATAATATCATAAAACTTGATTAAACTATATATTTTTAAATGTTGTGTAAATTTTTAAATCCTCAGTAAAGATAAGTTCTAAAATTATCCATGTTTTATCACGATTACTAAAATCTATTAAAACCAACTTGAATCATACCTTATTTTTAAGATAATATATGATAATTTTAAATATGAATTTTGTATCCAATATTTTCAAAATATATCTTTATTACTTTTAAATCACCAAAAAGAAATATAAAATTCATATTTATTATTATTCCATTTAGACTATCCCTATTTAACTGATGTAAATTTTTATCAGATAATTTAACATTTTCTATAAACTGTTTAATACCTGTTCTAAAATTTTATCTTTTAGTTTCAGAACATACTATTCACATAATTTTATACTAAACATGCCTTTATATTTCTGCATGAAATAAATTCATGAAATTTATCTCATCTCTTTCAAATACTCTTCTGCTTCCCTCAGAGTTGAAAAATATCCAATTCTTACTCTATACCAGTCCCCTTTTCCAGGTATATTTACTTTTATATAAAATGCATTGTGACCTTTTGATTTTAATTTATCAACTTCATTCTGTGCTTTGTATTCTTCTTTCCATGAAGATATCTGTATGCAATATTTATTACCATCTGTAAAAATTGTTTTATATACAACTCGCTCATTTTCAAAATTATACTCTTCGGATTCTATTTCAGGTTTTCCACTGCTTTGCTCATTCTCCTGAGTACTTACATCAGTTTTGTTTTCTATTTTGTTAGCTTGTTCTGTTATTTGAGTTTTCTGAATATTTACATTATTAATTCTTTCTGGATTTCTTTTTATATAACTTAAACAGCTATCAAAAATTGTAGAATAGATTTTACTCGTATCAATCAGGTGAGTATTGTTTTCACTTACTATCTGCAGTGGTTTGAATGGTTCACTTATTATTTTTAATTCTTTATCATAATAAAGATTTCCAATTATTGTAACTTTTTTTGAATCAATATCAAAAAGTGATTGTGTTTTAATGTAAATTATTTCTTTATTAAGTGGAGTAAGTATTGTTGGTTTTTTGTAGCAGGTAATTATTAATGCGGATATTATATTTTTTTCTTGACTTAAATTTGATGTGTCAATAAAAATTTCTCTATCATCAAAGTTTATAACTTTCATCCATTTCTTAGAAAGAACCTGTGCATCAGTATTGAAGTAAAGGAATAGAAACAAAACAATATAAAAGAAATTTTTTATCATAATTGTATTTTGAATGTCAAAAATAAAATAAACTAATTTGAATAAAAACAAAATTTTAATATTACTCAACCAAAATAAATATTATGCTTTTTATGAATATCAATTATAAATCGTATCTTGAAATTAGGATTTCTTGACAATCATACATTGATGTATTAATTTTGGCACAAATTTTTTTTGTGATTAATGCTTACGGAATTCGGTAAAATTCTCATATTCATACTATTTGCTGCAATATTTGTAATAATCACTCTCTTTGTAGCAAGAATAATTAGACCTAATCGCCCTACATTTGAAAAACTAAAAGTTTATGAATGTGGAGAAAATCCCGAAGGTTCTCCATGGATAAAATTTAATATTAGATTTTATGTAGTTGCTCTTATATTTTTAATCTTTGATGTTGAAGTTGTTTTATTATTTCCATGGGCTCTTATTTATAAAGACTATGGAGTATATGGTTTTATTGTTGGAATAATTTTCTTATTGCTGTTAGTTCTTGGAATGTTTTATGAATGGCGAAAAGGTGATTTAGAATGGGCTCGCCCAAAACCTAAGCCACCTGTCTTAAATGAATTATTGAACAACAAAGAAGTCTAATCATGGGTCTATTAGATAAAGAATTTTCTGATGGCAATATTGTCGTAACAAAAGTAGAAGATTTATTTAACTGGGCACGCTTATCTTCAATTTGGCAACTTGGTTTCGGTTTAGCTTGTTGTGCTATTGAAATGATGGCTACAAGTGCTTCGCATTACGACTTTGATAGATTTGGTGTAATACCAAGAAATACTCCCCGCCAAGCAGATGCAATTATAATTTCTGGAACTGTTACATTAAAAATGGCATTAAGAATTAAAAGACTATATGAACAGATGCCAGAACCAAAATATATTATTTCAATGGGAAGTTGTGCTAATTGTGGTGGACCTTACTGGGAACATGGTTATCATGTTTTAAAAGGAGTTGATAGAGTTATACCAGTTGATGTTTATGTACCCGGTTGCCCACCAAGACCCGAAGCATTATTAGAAGGATTACTTAAGTTACAAGAAAAAATTAGAAACGAATCAATAATGACCAAGAAAGCATGAAAACAGCTGAAGAAATTTTTGATCTATTAAAAAAAGAATTTAATGATTCAATATTATCAATTGATAAAGATACTCCAACCGAACCAATTATTTCTGTCGATCCATTTAAAATAAAAGATGTATGTTTATTTTTAAGAGACAATGAAGAATTAAAATTCGATAGCTTAATGGTACTTTCAGGTGTCGACGATGCAAATGGTGAAAAAATTAAAGATGAAGATGGTACAGAAATTATAAAAGGTGGAACGCTCAGTGTTTATTATCACCTTTATTCAATACCACTTAAACATAAAATAACATTAAAAGTATCAACACCAAGAGAAAATCCACAGGTAGAATCTGTTGAATCTGTATGGAAATGTGCAGACTGGCATGAACGCGAAGCATATGACATGTTTGGAATTATTTTTTTGAATCATCCAGATTTAAGAAGAATCTTAATGCCTTATGACTGGGAAGCTGGATATCCGTTAAGAAAAGATTATAAAAATCCTGAATTCTATCAGGGAATGAGAGTTCCTTACTAATTAAAAATTTTGAGATGGCACTTAAAACTGAAACAATGATATTAAATATGGGTCCTCAACACCCTTCAACTCATGGTGTGTTGAGACTCGAACTCGAACTTGAAGGTGAACTAATTAAAAATGTAAAACCCCACATCGGATATTTACATAGATGTTTTGAAAAACATGCCGAAGCAATGACTTATCCACAAGTAATTCCCTACACAGATAGAATGGATTATTTAGCTTCGATGTATAATAATTTTGGATATGTCCTGGCAGTAGAAAAATTGCTGGGAATTCAGGTACCAGAACGTGTAGAATATATTCGTGTAATAATGGGTGAACTTCAAAGAATTGCTTCGCATCTTGTTGCAATTGGAACTTATGGATTGGATATTGGTGCATTCACTCCATTCCTTTATTGCTTTAGAGATAGAGAAAAAATTTTATCTCTATTCGAAATGACATGTGGTGCAAGATTACTCTATAATTATATGTGGGTTGGTGGCTTATCTCACGATATTCATCCAGATTTTGTTCGATTAACAAAAGAATTCATTCAATCTTTTAGACCAACTATCAAAGAATTAAATGATCTGCTTTCATACAATAAAATTTTTATAGAGAGAACTGCAAACATTGGTGTTTTACCGCTTGAAACTGCTATTAATTATGGAGTAACTGGACCTAATCTAAGAGGTAGTGGACTTGCATTCGATTTAAGGAAAGCTGAACCTTATTCAATTTATGATAGATTTGAGTTTGATATTCCTGTTGGACAGGGATTAATGGGAACTGTTGGCGATTGCTGGGATAGATACTATGTAAGAGTTCAGGAAATGGAACAAAGTTTAAGAATAATTGAACAGGCAATCGATCAAATCCCTGATGGTGATGTTCATGCTGCTATTCCTAAAAGAATTAAACCACCAAAAGGAACTGTCTACTTTAGAGTTGAAAATCCAAGAGGTGAATTAGGATACTTTATTATCAGCGATGGAAGTCCAAATCCATTTAGAGTAAAAGTAAGAGCTCCATCATTTGTAAATCTTGAAGTATTAGGAGAACTCTGCAAAGGTCATCTTGTTGCAGATGTTGTTGCAATTCTTGGAAGTATTGATATAGTATTAGGCGAGGTAGATCGATAATGTATCAATTACTCTATAATATCACAGGTAATGTAATTATATCGACAATAGTGGTTGCTTTAATTCCACTAACAGTAATTTTAATTTATGCTCTTTTTGCTATATGGCTCGAAAGAAAAGTATCTGCACATATGCAGGATAGATTGGGACCAATGAGAACTGGATGGCATGGATGGCTTCAAACAATTGCAGATATGCTCAAGATGATTCAAAAGGAAGATACAATTGCTGCAGATGCTGATAAAAAATTATTTAATGTTGCTCCTGTATTAGTTTTCACAGGCTCATTTGCTGCTTATGCTGCAATTCCATTTTCAAGTGCACTTATTGGTAGCGAAATTGAAGTAGGACTGTTTTATATAATTGCAATATCATCACTTGTTGTTGCTGGAATTTTGATGGCGGGCTGGGCATCAAATAATAAATATTCTTTACTTGGTGCAATGCGTTCTGCTGCTCAAATTGTAAGCTACGAAATCCCTACTGCTTTAATTGTATTAACAATGGCAATGTATACCGGTACATTAAGCTTAACTAAAATTAGTGAAATGCAAACTGCATATTTCTGGAACTGGAATATATTTGGTGGTCCTGAATTTGGAATAACAAAGTTCTTATTAATTCCTTTTATGATTGTAGCAGCAATAATTATGTTTATAAGTACATTAGCAGAAGTAAATCGTACACCATTCGATATACCTGAAGCTGAATCTGAACTGGTAGCAGGTTATTTTACTGAATATTCTGGAATGAAATGGGGTATGTTCATGTTAGCCGAATATGCTAATATGCTGGCTGTTTCTGCAGTTGTATCAATTTTATTCTTTGGTGGTTATCAATCTCCTTTTGGTTATATAGGAAATACATTAAATATTCAATGGTTAATTCCTTTCGAACAAACTTTCTGGTTTTTATCAAAAGGTTTGATTTTAGTTTTTGTTCAGATGTGGTTAAGATGGACTTTACCACGCTTGAGAGTTGATCAATTAATGACTGTTTGCTGGAAATACTTAATCCCATATGCTGTTGTTAATTTGATTGTTGTTGGAATTATTTCATTAATATAAAATTTGAAATGAAGAAATATTTGCAAAATACATGGCAGGCAATTTATACAGTTCTTGTAGGAATGAAAGTTACTTTTAAACATTTATTTACACGTGCAGTAACTATTCAATATCCAGATGTTAAAATACCATTACCTGAACGTGTAAGAAATAGATTGTATGTAAATATTGATGATTGCATTGGTTGTGATCAATGTTCACGAGCCTGTCCAGTTAATTGCATTGAAATTGAAACTGTAAAAGCAGTTCCTGGTGAAGATCTGGGAATGACTTCTAATGGTAAAAAGAAAGCTCTATGGGTCACAAAATTTAATATCGATTTTGCTAAATGTTGTTATTGTCAACTTTGCGTATTCCCATGCCCTACCAATTGCATTTATATGACAGATATTTATGAATTCTCTGAATATGATAGAAGAAATTTAGTATATAAATTTTCTAATTTAACAGAAGAAGAAGCTGCAGAAAAGAAAGCCAACTACGAAAAATTCCTGGCAGAAAAAGAAGCTCAAAAAGCAGCTGCTTCTAAAACTCAACAATAAACTTTGATATAATATGACATACTATGATATAATATTTTATCTTTTTGCTTTAATCACTATTGTATCTGCTGTTATTGTTGTAACAACAAAAAACATAGTTTATTCAGCTTATAGTCTTTTACTTACACTGTTTGGAATTTCGGGTATTTATGTTTTGCTTGGAGCAGATTTTCTTGCTGTAGTTCAAATTATGATCTATGTGGGCGGCATTCTTATACTTTTACTTTTTGGTGTTATGCTTACTAATAAAATAACAAGTGTGGATATTAGAACTGGAACAGTACATTTATTACCAGCTGCAATTGGTGTGGGATTATTGCTGGGTGTACTCTGGGCAATTATGGTATGGACTAACTGGAAAACCGAACCAAATGAAATCCCTATTACAACAACAAGAACTCTGGGTAATCTTTTAATTACAGACTATGTTTTAATTTTTGAATTACTTGCTGTTTTATTACTCGTAGCTTTAATTGGTGCAGCTTCTATTGCAAGAAGAGAAGAAGAAGAAAATATTGAATAACATAAATTATAGTAAAAAATAATGGAAGTAGGTTTAAATCATTTTCTAATTATAAGTGCAATTTTATTCTCACTGGGAATTTATGGAATTATTACAAGAAAAAATGCTGTAATGGTTTTAATGGGAATTGAATTAATACTTAACTCGGCTAATATAAATTTTGTAGCTTTTGCCAGATATGGAAATTTTGGATTAAGTGGACAAGTAATTGCACTTTTTGTAATAATACTCGCTGCTGCCGAAGCAGCTATTGCTCTTGCAATTGTCTTAAACATCTATAAAACTTTTGCAAATGTTAATGTTGATGAAATCGATAAACTAAAAGAATAGGATTATGACAGAACATTTACTTGTAAACTTATCTATTCTAACACTTTTTTTGCCTGTAATTGGTTTTGCAATTTTAATTTTCTTTGGGAAAAGATTTCCTAAATTATATTTGCTCGAAGTAGGAATTTTATTTACTGCTCTATTCATTTCAATATTTATTCTCTTTTCAAAACTAAATTATTTCCCGAATGACATTGTTGCTTCGATAATATGGTTTTCGTTAAGCAATGCACCTTCAGCAGGAAGTATTAATGTAGAACTGGGCTTTAAGATTGATAACATTACTGCTATAATGCTTTTTGTTGTAAATCTAATCAGTGCACTTGTTCATCTCTATTCAATTGAATATATGCGTGGTGATAAAAGATATACGAGATACTTTGCTTATCTGGGATTATTTACTTTCTCGATGCTTGGAATAGTTCTTACACACAATTTATTGATGATGTATATTTTCTGGGAACTGGTTGGTTTATCTTCATATTTATTAATTGGATTCTGGTTCGAAAAAAAATCTGCAGCAGATGCATCTAAAAAAGCATTCATAGTTAATCGTGTTGGCGATATAGGAATGTTCTTAGGTATTTTAATTTTATTTACTAATTATAAAACATTTACTTTCGATACAATTTTTCAACAAATATCTGCGGGCAATTTACCATTTGGAAGCGAAGCATGGTTAACAGCAGCTGGCATCCTGGTTTTTATGGGTGCAGTTGGTAAGTCTGCTCAATTTCCATTACATGTGTGGCTTCCAGATGCAATGGAAGGTCCAACTCCAGTTAGTGCATTAATACATGCTGCAACTATGGTTGCTGCAGGTGTTTATTTAGTAACAAGAATTTTTGTAATGCTTACCGCAGATGCTATGCTCGTAATAGCAATCATTGGTGCATTCACTTCGTTTGTAGCTGCAACTATTGCAATCACTCAAAACGATATTAAAAAAGTTTTAGCTTATTCTACTGTCTCTCAATTAGGCTATATGATAATGTCACTCGGTGTAGGTGCATATGTATTTGCTTTCTTTCATTTAGTTACACATGCATTTTTCAAAGCATGTTTGTTTTTAGGCTCTGGTTCTGTTATTCATTCAATGCATCATGAACAGGATATTAGAAATATGGGTGGACTCAGAAAGAAAATGCCAGTAACTTATATTACATTTCTAATTTCTACACTGGCAATTTCTGGAATTCCATTGACTTCTGGATTTTTAAGTAAAGATGGAATACTTGCTGGAACTCTGGTATTTGGTAAATTAACCGGACACTGGTTAATTCCAATCTTTGGATTTACAGTAGCAGCTTTAACTGCATTTTACATGTTCCGTCTTGTCATTCTAACATTTCATGGCGAGCCACGTGATCATCATAAATTTGAACACGCTCACGAATCACCTTTTGTGATGATAGCTCCTTTAATTGTACTGGCAACTTTATCAATTTTTATTTTCTACACACCAAATCCACTATCACCTGATGCTGGTTGGTTTATGAAGTGGGTTAAAACTCCCGCACAGGTAACACCTGAACACACAAGATTCAATTTTCTTGTACCATCTGAAAATATTGAAAATATTCATGGCGAAATTATTCATTCACCATTGTATACAGAAACTTTACACTGGGCTCACTATCCTGCTATGTTGATGTCTCTTACAGTTGCTGGATTAGGGATTTTACTTGCCTTCATATTTTATCAATGGAAGAAAATTAATGTTGATAAATTAACAGAAAAAATAAAACCAGTTTATAATTTCTCTCTTAATAAATGGTATATCGATGAACTTTATGATGCTACAGCAGTTGGACAAACATTAAACTTCAGTAAAATATTAGCATGGTTCGACAATAATATAATTGATGGCATTGTAAATGGTTCTGCATGGTTAACAAGATCGTTTTCATATTTGAGTGGATTATTTGATACTTATGTAGTTGATGGACTAGTAAACTTCACTGCATTTGTCAATGGATTTATTGGTTTTTCTTTCAAGAAATTACAAACAGGCAAAGTTCAAACTTATGTTGTTTTTGTTGTATTCTCGGTTATCATTTTATTATTAATCTTTAAACCATTTTAGAAAATTTAGAGATATAAACTCTTTGTTAAAAAATTAAAAACAGGTTGCAGATATGATTGGTTTTCCGATACTTTCTTTAATTACTTTTCTCCCAATTCTGGGGATGATAATTGTATTGCTATTACCAAAAGAACAAAAAAATGCAATTAGATATACTACACTTGTAATTACAGCTATACAGGTAATATTAGCTATTATATTATTAAGTAATTACAACTATTCTGCTGCTGGTGTTTACGAAGAAAAATCTTTTCAGTTCATAGAAAAATTTAGATGGATTTATATTACAGGATTATCATGGTTAGGTAATGTTAAAATTGATTACTTCCTTGGTATTGATGGAATAAGTATGCCGATGGTATTACTTACAGCAATTATTTCTTTTATTGCAACAATTTCTTCATGGAATATTGAAAAATCAGTTAAAGGTTATTTTGCATTATTCTTATTACTCGATACTGGAATGATGGGAGTATTCGTTGCACTTGATTTCTTTTTATTCTATGTATTCTGGGAATTAATGTTACTTCCAATGTATTTCTTAATTGGAATATGGGGCGGTCCAAGAAAAGAATATGCAGCAATTAAGTTCTTTATTTATACATTATTTGGAAGCGTATTTATTCTTCTTGTTATGATTGGTCTTTATTTCAGTGCAACAGAAACTTTAGCAGATGGCACAAAAGTATTTACGTTTAATATGCTTCAATTAATGAATCCAGGTAATTATTCGCAGACTGGAATTTTATCGCCATTTAATCCAAACAATTTAAGATTTATTGCATACATTGCATTATTCGTAGGTTTTGCTATTAAAATTCCAATGTTCCCTTTCCATACATGGTTACCTGATGCACACGTAGAAGCTCCAACACCAATTTCTGTTATTCTTGCAGGTGTATTATTAAAAATGGGAACTTACGGAATTCTTAGAATCAGTTATCCAATCTTTCCAGAAATTACAAAACAATTAATGTGGTGGATTGCATTATTTGGAATGATAAATATTATTTATGGTGCACTTGTAGCTTTAGCTCAAAAAGATTTTAAGAAGTTAATTGCTTATTCTTCTGTATCTCACATGGGTTATGTATTACTTGGGATGGCATCTCTTTCAACAACAGGTGTTACAGGTGCAATCTTTCAAATGTTTAATCATGGTACAATTACAGCAATGCTCTTCTTGATAGTAGGTGTAATTTATGATAGAGCTCATACAAGAGGATTATATGATTTTGGTGGACTTGCATCTCAAATGCCAGTTTATACTGGATTTGTAACAGTTGCATTTTTTGCTGCCATTGGATTACCAAGTTTAAGTGGTTTTATTTCAGAAGCACTTGTTTTTGTTGGTTCATTTGGTGTTGTTAATATTAGAATTCTGGCTATTATTTCTACACTCGGCATTCTACTGGGTGCTGGATATATGTTATGGACTTTGCAAAGAATTTTCTTTGGACCGCTAAATGAAAAATGGGCTTCTCTTAAAGATCTTGAATTCAGAGAATATGCTATGTTTGCTCCACTTTCTGCAATTATTATTTTCCTTGGAGTTTATCCTTCTGCAATGTTAAATATTATGAATACATCTGTAAATACACTCGTTAACTTTTTATTTAACGGTTATAAATTATAATCAAAAATGGATTTGAAGTTTTAATGGAACAGACAAATTTATTCAATTCACTAAATTTAATTACTCCAGAAATTGTTTTAACAATTTCTCTTGTCATATTGATAATATCAGATTTAATTTTTCATAAAAATAAAACTATCATTCCATATTTAGCTGGTGCTGGAATTTTAATAACAGGATTATTTTTAGTAATTCAGTTTTATGAAAATGGTTTTGCTTTCATTCATTCTAATAATCCATTAAGAAATTATGGAATGGTAGCAATAGATTCATTTGGTTCTTTCTTTAAGTTAATTGTAATAATTTCTTCACTATTAATAGTTTTCTTTTCAGTTGTTTCAGAAGAAATTAAAAGTGTTACAAATCGTCTTGGTGAATATTATGCTTTGATATTTGGAATGATACTCGGTATGTTCTTTATGATTTCTTCTGTTGATTTAATTCTTATTTACCTATCAATGGAATTACTTTCACTTTCATCTTACATTCTTGCTGGATTTTTGAAATTAAGAGAAAGAAATAGTGAAGCATCACTCAAATATTTAATTTATGGTGCTGTATCGTCTGGATTAATGTTATTTGGTATATCATTAATTTATGGTTTAACAGGAAGTACAAATCTTTACATTATAAATACTCTTATTCAAGCTCCGAACATAAATTTGTTCACATTTTCTTTTGCAATAATTTTAATATTTGCTGGAATAGGATATAAAATTTCTTCTGCCCCATTCCATTTCTGGACTCCAGATGTTTATGAAGGAGCTCCCATTACAATAACAGCATATTTATCTGTTGCAAGTAAAGCTGCAGGTTTTGCATTACTTATCAGATTTATTAAAACTACATTTGTCTCATTTGTTAATACAAATGGTACATGGAATTTAGTAAATGCTTTTGACTGGCAACCAATTTTAGTTGTAATATCAATT
The DNA here is from genome assembly GCF_036860695.1 of Rosettibacter firmus. NCBI lineage: Bacteria > Pseudomonadati > Ignavibacteriota > Ignavibacteria > Ignavibacteriales > Melioribacteraceae > Rosettibacter > Rosettibacter firmus. The sequence goes on from NZ_JAYKGJ010000001.1 coordinate 220,626, forward strand.
TTAACAATGACATTGGGAAATTTTTCTGCTCTATGGCAAAATAATTTAAAAAGGATGCTTGCATATTCAAGCATTGCTCATGCAGGTTATATTTTACTTGGTCTTGTTGTTCTTTCTAATCAAGGATTAACTGCTATATTGATATATTTTGTTTTTTATTTAATAATGAATCTCGGTGCATTTTATACTGTAATGTTAATTGCAAATAAAACTGGTTCAGAAGAAATTGATGATTATAATGGTCTGGGATATACATCTCCACTTCTTGCTGTTTCATTATCCATATTTTTAATTTCATTAACAGGCATACCACCAACAGCTGGATTTATTGGTAAATTATATTTATTCATAGCACTTGTAGATGCTAAAATGATTGTCGTTGCTGTGATAGCATTATTAAATACAGTAGTATCACTTTATTATTATGTACGTGTATTAAGACACATGTATTTAATTAAAGCAACAGAAAGCACACCTACAATTATTCCATCGACTGGAAATAAAATATTAATTTCATTATTGGTCTTTGCTATAATATTCTTTGGAATTTATTTTACACCAGTTGTTAATTTAGCAAAGAGTTGTCTATTAATACTTGGAATGTAAATTAATTAACTATAGGATTGCTTAATAAAAGCAAGTAATCTATAAACTTATCATTTCTATTAAAAAATCTTCAAATCAATAAAGAATATTGAGAACAAATAAAAAATTCTTAATTATTTATTAAAGAGCTCGATTTAAATCTTTTGTTCATTTTCCTTGAGATTAAATGAAATTATCAATGCAGAAAATAAACTTAACAGTAATAAAATTATTCCTTTGATATAATCAAGAAATATCAAATTACCAATACCAAATAAAAATGAATAAACAAGTAAAATTCCCATCAGCCAGTTAACAAATAATTTTCGGAAAGGAACATTTCTATCATTATTTGAGAATTTTTTCCAGCCAATTCCACCTGGCTTTATTAGTTTATAAAATTCAACAAGTCTATTTTCATTAACTGGTTTAGTCAAATAAGTAACTAACAACCATACTATAGTTGTTCCAATGACTATTGGATACAATGTTATAGGTGGTTCTAAATGTAATAAATAAACTGAAATTGGATAAATAATAACTGGAGCAATCATAGCAGAAATTTCTGACCAGGCATTAATTCTCCACCAGTACCAGCGAAGAATTAAAACACCACCTAATCCTGCACTTGTATTTAATATAAACATCCAGGCACCAGAAATTGTTGTAAGAAAGTATTTTGTTATCAGGAGAGAAAATACTGTCATAACAATAATTCCAATTCTTGAAATAAGGACATAATGTTTTTCTTCAGCATTTCTATTTATAAATCTTCGATAAAAATCATTTATGATATAAGATGTTCCCCAATTTAATTGAGAAGCTACTGTTGACATATAAGCAGCTAAAAAAACTGCGATTAATAAACCAAGCAATCCATTTGGTAAATATCTAACCATCAACTTAGGATACATAACACCCGGGTCAACAGTATTTTCATATTTATCGTAAAACTGTTTGAATTCATTTGAATGAATCAAAGGATCATCGGATGATAGTAATTTTTTATTCTGAAAAACTTCTTCACATTTATTAAACAAGAAAGGATTTTCATTTTTTAATGTTTCTAAATTTTGTGAGTGTGGTAAAATTATTAATGCAGCAAGAGCAACAAGAATCCAGGGCCAGGGTCTTATAGTGTAATGAGCAATTGTAAACCATAAAGTTGCAAATAGACTGTGTTTTTCATTTTTTGCAGACATCATTCTTTGAGCAATATATCCTCCACCTCCCGGATCGGCACCGGGGTACCAGCTTGACCACCATTGTAAACCTATATAAGCTAAAAAAGCCCATAAAGAAATTGTAAGAATATTTGTTCCAGTATTTGTAATATTGTTCATTTCAACTTTGGGAATAAAAGAAATAATTTCACTGGAAAGTTTGCTTTTTAATCCACTCAAACCATTTACTTCTGGTAATCTTATTACAACAACTGCAAGTATAATACAACCAATCATAGCAAATATAAATTGAAAACTATCTGTTCTTGATGTACCAAGTAATCCAGAAGCAGAAGTATAAATAGCTATAATTAAAGCACACAATATAACTAATGTAAAAGCATCGAACTCAGGAAATACAACACTAAAGATTTTTTCCATAGCTTTATTAACCCAGCCCAGTACAATTGCATTCATAAATAAACCGAGATATAATGCTCTGAAACCTCGTAAAAAAGAAGCTGCTTTACCAGAATATCGTAATTCAATAAATTCTAAATCTGTCATTATTCCTGCACGCCGCCAGAGCTTTGCAAAGAAAAACACAGTTAACATACTACCGATTGCCATATTCCACCATAACCAGTTACCAGATATTCCATTTTTAGCTACAAGCTCGGTTACAGCCAGTGGAGTATCGGCTGCAAAGGTTGTTGCAACCATAGCAGTTCCTGCAATATACCATGGAAGATTTCTGTTTGATAAAAAGAAATCTGTTGTGGAACGACCAGCTTTTTTTGAATAGTAAAATGCGATTAAAAATACTACAATGAAATACAAAACAATGATGAGTATATCAATAAAATTTAGGTGAGACATCTGATACTCCCAAGAAGATTAAGAAAGATCTTAAAAAATTAGCAGTGTATTTTATTGTTTAACTACTCCTACCTTAAAGAAATTTTCGAGAATTAAAGCAGCTGCACCAACAGCAACTGAATATTGATGATAATTATCGACAATGATTTCTAATGTATCATTTGTTATTGGTATAACTCTCATTTCTATTTCTTTACGTATAGATTCTATAAGAACATCTTCGAGTTCAGAAATTACACCAGTAAGAATAAGTGCATCAGGGTTGAGAAGAGCAACTGCAGGCGCAATTGTTTGGCCAATTATACTTCCAATTTTAGAAAATATGAGTCTTGCAATCTTATCTCCATTCTTTGCTGCATAAAGAAGAAAATCAACATTAATATCATCAATTGAAGTGAGATAATTTCTTAAGTATTCTCCTTCAGAAAATCTGCTTTTATATGTAGTTAAGAATTCTCTTAATGTTGGTAGATGTGGATAAAGTTCTCCTGCACAAAATGATGAACCACGATATAATTCACCGTTAATTACAATACCAATACCAAGTCCACTAACATTTTGATCAATTTCAATCAATATTACAAGATAATTCTTTTTAGATTTTTCACCACCTTTCAATTTATATCCTATTGCTACTGCATTTGCATTATTCTCAATCAGTACTGGGAATGGTAATTGTTTTAATTTTTCTAATAGATTAAAATTAAGTTCTGGTAAAATGCTTGACATTAAAACCACTCCATTATAACAATCAACTATACCTGCAAAAGCAATACCCAATCCAAGAATTTTTTGTTGTTCTAAATTATTTTCACTAATAATTTCATTAACGGCATTTATAATATTAGTTGCTAATTCATCAACAGTGTTACCTGTATGTCTCTTAATAGTTTTTTTAGAGATTACTTCACCTTTAAAATTCAATACTACTAAAGACATTTCACCTACTTCGATATCGAGACCAATTACATAAGCAGCATCTTTATTTAAAGTCCATAGATAAGGCTTTTTACCACCTTTTACAGTAGAATCTCCTTTACCATAAAATGTTACAAATGATTTTGAAGATAAGCTATTAAGAATATTGAATATTGTCGAGGGTCGCATCCCTGTAATTTTTGTAAGTTCAGAACTGGCAATAATATCGTGTTCCTGTATTAGTTTTAAAACCAATTGTTCGTTTATATCTTTTACAATTCTGGCATGAAGTGAAAGTAATTTTTTGCTTTTCATTCTTATACCTGATAAAATTTATTTAATAGTAATTTCATCGATAAATAACCAGGCTTTCTTGCCTGAACCGATGTGCCAATCTGGACAAACTCCAATATTTTTTGCAAAGACACGAATAAATCGAGTAGTAACTTTTTCTAATTTTGTTTCAATATTTTTTATTCCATCAATTTTATTTCCAACACCAACTTCAACATCAAAAATCTTTGAATAGCTTTTCCCATCATTTGAAATATAATATTCTACACTCGTTGGATAAAAAATCCATGAACCTATTTTTTGTAGATAGGATGAACTTATATAACTAATTTCTGTAGTTTTTCCTAAATCGATAATAACATCTAAATCGTCCCCCTCATAACCCTGCCATGCATCTGAATTAAAATTTTCTGTACCTTTAATACCATCAATTAATCCCCAGAAACCTCCACCAGTATAAGAATTACTATATTTTGTGTTGTATTTAATTGACCAGTTTTCTGGAATTTTATAAAACAGGCTTTTTACTGGCTTACTAAATTTTTGATTTTTATAACAAACAAAATTAATTGAAGAATTATCTTTGACTGAAACAGGCTGTGTATATTTTACACCATATTTTAATGGATCTTTATCATTAAAAGAATAATAAATATCACAATCTTCAATTGATGATAGTTTTACTATAGTAGAATCCTTGAAGACTTTTTCTCCTGTTACAAGGTATGGAACTGGCACGAACTCCAGATTTACAAACGATTCGGGAGAATATTGTTTTTCTGAAGCCCACTTTGAAGGAAGAGAATTCATCTCGAAAATGATATTTCCTCCTTTTACTAAATCTTTATGATTTATATATGAATATGAATAATCATTATTATTTAAGTGCACTTTGCTAATATAATAATTTTTATCGGATAAATTTTTTGCAATTATTGTAAAGAATTTATTGTCATCAACTTTTATAGTAACTTTATCAAAGCTTGGTGTACCAATAATATATTTATTATCTCCTGGACAGACAGGATAAAATCCAATTGAACTAAAAATATACCATGCAGACATCTGACCACAATCTTCGTTACCAATTAGGCCATCAGGTTTATCTGTATAAAACTTATTAAGAATTTCATTGACCAGCTTTTGAGTTTTCCATGGTTTTGCAACATAATTATAAAGATAAGCAATGTGATGACTTGGTTCATTTCCATGTGCATATTGACCGATTAATCCAGTAATATCAGGTTGATACTTTCCATATAATTTATTTTCTGCAGAAAAAAGTTCATCTAATTTTTGTTCAAAACTTTTGTCTCCGTTCATCAATTTAATTAAACCATTTATATCATGTGGAACAAAAAAGCAATATTGCCAGGCATTTGCTTCTGTATAATCTCTGCTTACCTGATAAGGATCAAAAGGTTCAACCCATTTACCATTTTTCTTTGGTCTAAAGAATTTAGTTGATGGATCAAATAAATTCATAAAATACTTTGAGCGTTCAATGTAATATTTATAATCTTTTTCATATCCAAGAGCTTTAGCTACTTGAGCTATACACCAATCATCATAAGCATATTCAAGTGTTTTTGAAACACTCTCGTGTTCTAAATCGGAAGGAATGTAGCCCATTTCTCTGTATGAATCCAGTCCATTAATATTTTGCATTGAACTCTTTTTCATCGCTTTGTAAGCTTTATTAATATCAAAATTTCTAATTCCTTTCATATAAGCATCGGCAATAACCGGAATTGAATGATAGCCAATCATTGTTCCAGTTTCGTTAGAGGCTAATTCCCACACAGGTAAAAGACCACTCTCATCATATTTTGCCAGTAGCGATTTAATCATATCTGCATCCCGTTTTTTATCAACAATTGTTAACAAAGGATGCAATGCTCTAAAAGTATCCCACAAAGAAAAAACTGTATACATATTAAAATTTTTTGCTTTATGTATTTTACCATCCATCCCGATATATCTACCATCAACATCGGATAAAATATTTGGACTTAAGAAGGCATGATACAGTGCAGTATAAAAAATTGTCTTTTTTCTTGCATCCTTATCTTCAACTAAAATTGAAGACAATTGTTTATTCCATTCATCATCAGCATTTTTTCTTATTGATTCAAAATTCCAGTGTGGTATTTCTTTAAATAAATTTTTCTTTGCACCATCAAGACTTGTATGAGAAATTCCAACTTTAACCAAAATTGATTCATTATTTTTAGTTTCATATTCAAAAAAAGCTTTTACAGAATTACCGATTGTTTTTAATAAGTTCTTATAGATTTTATTATCATTAATCAATCCATATGATTTAAAAGGTTTTGAAAATTGAGCATAAAAATAGACTGTGTGTTCTTTAGCCCAGCCTGATGATTTTCTGTATCCCTGTATTGTATTATTATTAATAATTTCGATTTTCGATTCTACAGTTTTATCCTGTATACCATGAATCAGATCTACAAGAATGTAAGATTTGTTTGATTCAGGGAAAATATATTTATGAAATCCAGCTCGTAAAGTAGTTGTTAATTCAACTTTGATTTTGTAATCGTCAAGAAATACTGAATAATATCCAGGTTTAGCAATTTCATTTTCGTGTTTAAATCTTGAACGATAACCTGAATCCGGATCTTCTTTTTTACCAGGTTCTATTTTTAATTCACCAGTAATAGGCATAAACAAAATATCGCCATAATCACCGCATCCTGTACCACTTAGATGTGTATGAGAAAAGCCAATAATTGAATTATCAGAATAATGATATCCTGAACACCAATCCCAACCTTCTGTATCGGTATCTGGACTTAATTGTACCATACCAAATGGTAACGAAGCACCCGGGAATGTATGTCCATGAGCATCAGTCCCAATAAAAGGATTAACATAATCAGTCAATCTTTGTTGACCATAATTATTAAAAGTTATAATCGATATAAAAATTAGAATAAATTTTATTCTATTCATTTCAATTCCTGAAATTATTTATGAATTCTCCTTTTTCTAAACTCCAATCGTTTCCAAAATATCCAGTAAACTTAACCCCAGCTTCGTCAGAAACTGTTATTTCATCATCATATATTACAACATCAGGTAAACTAACATAAGGATGATGGTAAGGAGAAAAATTTGATAATTTCATTCCTGAGTAACCCGTACCAGATATTACTGCAACACTTGCTATTTCACTGTCTTTTCTTGGTCTTATCATTAAACATGCAATATTTTTTCCTTTATATTCTTTTTTACCAATAATAATTTTTCCATTAAGAACCTGTATTGGTGATTCATCAAGTAAAAGTTTCCATGCAGAATTAGTATTTTTATTTCCAAAGAGAACTACATTTCTATCTTTAAATTTTGCTGGATCAAAATCATCATCTTTTATAACTTCTATAGATGCATTCCCTTGATACCAGAGTTTTTCTGCATCGTATCTTGCTTTTTCAAAAGCCCACTTATTTTCTTCATTATTGCCGTGAGTACCATAAACAAAAACTACATCATTATTTAATACTTCTCTAATATTTCCCAATCTTTGTGGATACTTATTAATTTTTGATGGTTTATCACAAAGTAACCATTTACCATCTTGATTTTTCAAATAAATCTTCTTTGAATCAGGAACTTTAATATTTGCAATTAACTGGTTATCTAATTCAATAGAAAATTTTTCACCATCTGGCAGCATTGATAAATCTAAAGCAAGAAGTTCAATATTGGAAGTAGAGCCAGCAAATTTCTTTTTACCGTATTCTAATCTGATATCGATCTTAGATTCTTCCTGTTGTATTTTCTGATTAATTATTTCCACCCAGTTATTTTTATATGATATAGCAGGATTATTTGTAATAAAACTTATCGATTTAATTTTATCTTTTCCTGGTATAGAATGCCGTGCAAAGAAATCAAACATTGGAAGCCAATCAACACAATCAGCCCCATCTTCATCTGAATTATCCCACCAGTGGCCTGCACCTTTTTCAATATGAAATTCATAATCTTTATGAAATTTAGAGAGTACATCAACCATAGATTGAGCTTGCTGAATTGGAACATTATCATCTGCATCGCCATGAATTACATAAATTCCATTTTGTTTCAGGTTTGTTGCAAACTTGTAAGTATCGCTTTGTCTTGCAGATCTCAATAACATTTCTTTAACTTTAGTTGTATCTATCATACTTCTAATTCGATACGACCAGATACTAATCCAGCCAGCACTTGGACCAATAGCAGCAAATTTATCTGGATAATTCACAGCAAGATGCCATGTTCCATGTCCACCCATTGAATGACCAGTTAAATAAATTCTATTTTCATCAATATTAAATTTTTTTATAGCAAGTTCTAATACTTCGAGTGCGTCTATTCGTCCCCAATTTTCCCAATTAAATCCATAAGGTCTTCGGTTAGTTGGAGCAACAATATAACCCCAATTTTTATGACCATAAGAATGTGCTTGATTAATAGCTTCAACACCAGCACCATGTAAACTTAAAAATAAAGCTGGTTTACTCTGTAAATTTTGTGGTGGATTTACACCATAATATTGAACACTATTATCAAGCTTACTAATGAAGGTTTCTTTGTGAGTTTCGTTTGGTTCAACAACTTTTAATTTTGTTTTTATTGAAGTTAATATTTTTTCTTCATTCTTCTCTTTTTGAATAAGTTCTATATTTAAATCAATTTCACCTTTTTTAGTTTGTGCTGGTAAAATTATTTTAAATGGAGCTTTATAAATTGATAGTGGATTAAGATTTTCTACCTGTGTATAGACTGGTGTATTATTAGATGAATAAACTTTAAAAAACAAATTCTGGTAATATTTTTCAGAAGAATTAATTATTGATACAGCTCCATAAGTTTCAACTTTCTGATTAATTATAATATCTGGAAGTGTAAAATCAAATTCATTCAAGATTAATTCAGGAACTTCAAAATGTAATTTTGCTTTTAAAACACCTCGATTACATTCAAAAACAAATTGATTATTCCCTTTATTTAGAAGAACAGGAATTAATGAATAATCAAATCTTGGTTCCCATGATTCATAAGTGTCTTTGTAACGATAAGGATTTCCTGAATAAGGAGATCCATTCACATAAACCATTTCATTTCCCATTGCTTCAAGAAGAACAATTTGCCTTTTATTTGAATTATATTCGATATAAACATAAGCATTTCTTAAAGAATCACTTTTAAACCAACCTGAATTATCAGCTTTAATCACTTCCCATTTTTTTAATAGACCTTTATCGAACTGAACTAAATTTCCTTCCTGTGGAGTTTTCCATTTATCCAGTTCGATAGATGATACAATTGGATTTGGAGCCAGAATATTATTTCTTACAGAAGCAGGAAGTTTTATTACAAGTCCCTCTTTAAGAACTAAAGTATCTTTTTGTTGACTTAATGAATTAATAAAGAATAATAATAAAATAATATTGATAAAAATTAGTTTGACTCTCATTTTTACCTCATAATTATTAATCGTTATAATTTTTTCTTACAGTTCCATTATCAAGATGATCTCTTACCATATTTTTAAGTCTATTCATCATATCTTTAAAATCTTTTAATCCACCTACTAAAAACCAAATAATAATTATAAATGATACTATAAGGTTAGATATAACATAGAATCTCCAGAATGCCATCCATGAAGAGTCAGGAACATCATTTGTTAGATTAATAATAGTGCCAATTATAAAAATAGCTACCCAGATAAAAGTCCATACATAAGAGATCACATAAATAATTTTATCCCCTTTTGTAAATTCTTTTCCAATACCCAGAATTCTCCATCCTTTGAGAGGTACCTCATTAACAATTACAGTTTCTTCTTTAATTGCATATTGACCTCTATGCAACATTTTATCCATATTAAATTCACTTTTTTTACCGAGTAAAGAGACTAAAACATATACAAGAGAAGACAAACCCATTGCAATTCCCCAAAAGTATTGACCATTGATCGGGAAATCAGGATAAATTTGTTGAAGTATTATTCCAGTAACAGCTGTAATAGAGCCCACAATTAAAGCAGACCATGCTGCAGCAGTTGTTCCTCTTTTCCAGTATAAACCCCCAATAATTACAGCACCAGAACCACCAACGAAAATAGCTGCTGTTATTGCAAAATATAAAAAGATATAATCTGTCATAGGGAAAACCAAGCTAAATATAAAAATGAATATGCAAACACCCAGAATAGCATATCTCAATAGTTTCAAGTGTTGTTCAGGTGTAAAAGATTTATTTCTAAAAGGCATTAAAACATCCTGAATAAAAATACTGCCCCATGAATGCATGTAAGAACTATGAGTCCCAATAGTAGCCATTATCATTACAGCAAGCAAAGCACCCCTTAAATAAACTGGTAAAACTTTAGAGAGAACCAAAGGAATCCTTAATTGATTTTTAACAGCTTCATTATTAATTGTAGAAAGTGTTTGATTTACATTATTAGTAACATTTTGAAAATCAACATGATGAAGAATTGTAAAAGCTACTACAGGTATAAAGACAAGAAATAACCATTTAGGAATATCTCGCAAGTTGCTTAATACTTCACCCATTTTAGCTTCGTGAGCACTTTTTGCAGAAGAATAAAATCCTTGAGAACCCTGCCAGGACATCTTTGCATAAATTACTCCAGCTACATTTATTAAAAAATACCAGAAATTAAAATCTGGGACTTCACTCGTTTTGTATGGATTTATTAAAGATGCATTTTCGGGCACCGAAGTTACAGCTTGATATATTTGGTCCCAGTTTACAAGTAGAAGACTGAATACAATAATTGCAATAAAAGTAAGATTTGATAGAACACCCTGAATAAATTCAGTTATAATTATTGATATCTGACCACCAGCAAAAACGAAATAAAGTGAAATTGACAGGAAGCCAATCATTACGAGTGGATATGTAGAAATTTCAAAACCGGCAATATTTAATGATAAAGGAAGACCACAATAATAAATAATAAATCTGGCACTAACAGAAGGAAATATTCCAAAATTTAGGAGACCGGAAATAAAAGCTAAAATACCGGCAAATATTCTAAATTTTCTGCTATAACGCATTTCAAGAAATTGAGCTACAGTTAAAGCACGAGTCTGGCGAAATCGATAGATTATCCAGCCAGTAACAGTAATTATCAATAAAACAACAGCCATTGAAAATTCCCACCATCTAAGACAAAAACCAGCGACATAATTCATTTCCCATTGACCCACTATAGTAATAGCCCCAATAGCAGCCATCCCCTGTGAAACAGTAATCATATACCTTCCAGCAGAGCGTCCAGCAGATAAAAAATCAGCAACACTTAGAAGATATTTTTTACCAATATAAACTCCATAAAATAAAACACTTAAAAAGAGTAGAACGATTAATACTTCAAGAAATGTGATCCCCATTATTAACCTTCTAATTTAATTGGTCAATTAGATTTAATTTCAAAATTAGTTGAAATCAAATAGAAATTAAAATTTCAATCACTACTCAAAATACTTTAATTAATTAATCGATGTTTTTATTTTAATAAAAAATACTATAATTTTATTATGACTATACTAATTAATTAATAACAAATAATCAAAATATTTTTTCGTTTTTTGATATATATTTATTAATTTTTATAGTAAATTATTTTTATTAAAAAATATACACGGGATGTAATATGTATAAGTTTATCACATTCATAACATTTATAACTTTATCTTTCCTGAATTATATAGTAAAAGCTGATAGTAAAAGTATTAATCTCATCCCTTTACCACAAAAAGTTGATATTCAAAAAGGAGAATTCATTCTTGAAAGCAACACTAAGTTAATTTGCAATAACAATACACTTGCTAACTACTTTATCCAGAAAATTCAAGAATTTACCGGAATCACAATTAAACCTGATAACACCAATCCAATTAATAAAATTGTTCTGGAATTAGATAATTCAATAAAACCAGAAAATAAAGAAGCATATATTTTATCGATTACAGAAAAAGAGATTAAAATCATTTCTTCAGATTATGAAGGCATATTTAGAGGGATGCAAACTTTATTTCAATTAATTCCTTATGAATATAAAATCCGAAAAGATGGAAGTCCAGTTAAACTAATTTCATGTATAATTGAAGACGAACCAAGATTTAAATGGAGAGGATTAAATCTGGATTGCAGTCGTCACTTTATGACAAAAGACTTTATTAAAAGATATATCGACATTCTTGCATATTACAAATTCAATACCTTACACTGGCATTTAACTGATGACCAGGGATGGAGAATTGAAATTAAAAAGTATCCAAAACTAACTGAAATAGGTGCATGGAGAAAAGAAGCTGATGGCTCTATTTATGGAGGTTATTATACTCAAGAAGATATAAAAGAAATAATTGATTATGCAAAAAGCAGATTTATTAATATAGTTCCTGAAATTGAAATGCCGGGACATTGTCTTGCATCATTAGCTGCGTATCCCGAAAACTCCTGCACTGGTGGTCCTTTTGAAGTTACTAATCTTTGGGGCGTTATGAAAGATGTTTATTGTGCAGGAAGAGATTCGACATTTTATTTTTTACAGGATATTCTTGATGAAGTCATTCAATTATTCCCCGGTGAATATATTCATATTGGTGGCGACGAAGTTTTAAAAGATAGATGGAAAGAATGCCCGAGATGTCAATTAAGAATAAAACAGGAAGGACTTAAAGATGAACATGAACTTCAAAGTTATTTTATTCAACGAATTGTAAATTATCTTCAATCAAAAAATAAAAAAGCAATTGGCTGGGATGAAATTCTCGAAGGTGGTCTTGCAAAAGGTGCTATAGTCCAATCATGGCGTGGATATAAAGGAGCGATTGATGCAGCTAAATTAAAACACTTTACAATTTGCTCTCCTACTTCACATACTTATTTAAATTACGATCCAGATAATCTTGATTTGCAAATTGCTTATTCATTTGAACCTGTACCTGATGAACTAAATGATGAAGAAAAAAAATTTATACTCGGTGGCGAAGCAAATTTATGGACTGAATATGCTCCACAAGAAACTGTCGATAGTAAATTATTCCCAAGAATATTAGCACTTTCAGAAGTTTTCTGGACTTTACCAGAAAATAAAAATTATGAGAATTTTTACAATCGTCTCCAAACTACATACTCAGATTTAAATGCTCTGGGCATCCAATACGGAAGAGAATCAAAAATCATTACATACAATATTGATTATAATGATTCAAGAAATAATTTTATCCTTACATTAAAACCAAATCAAAAAAATCTTCAGATAAGATACTCACTTAATGGTAATACTCTGGATTCAAATTCACCACTTTATAAAGATCCTATAATTATTAATAAATCAACTAAAGTAACTGTTGGTGGATTTTTAGATGGTCATTATATCAATAAAAAAATTGAATTCTCATTTGCATTTCATAAAGCACTGAAAGGAAAAGTAAATTACATTAATAAATATGACTTAAGATATAGAGCAAACGAAGAGAAAACTTTAACTGATGGCATCGTTGGAACAATTGATTTTCATGATGGTCTATGGCAGGGATTTGAAGGAGAAGATTTCGAAGTGATTATAGATTTAAATTCAGAAAAAGAAATTACTAAAGTTGTACCAAGATTTTTCTTAAATGTAAACTCATGGATCTTTCTTCCCAGTAAAGTAGAAATTTCTCTTTCAAAAGATGGGATTAATTTTGAAAATAAGAAGTTAATTATAAATGAAATCCCGCAAAAAACTTCTGAAATTTTAATAAAAGATTTTGTTGCAGATTATAATAAAGTAAAAGCAAGATATATAAAAGTATTTGCTGAAAATATTAAGAAATGTCCCGACTGGCATCCAGGTGCTGGAGATAAAACCTGGCTTTTTATTGACGAAATTATTGTAGAATAAATTGCAATCTGATAATGAAAACAAATTTTAAAATATTCTTATACATTTCAATTTTTGTATCTACTAACCTTTTAGCATCTAATAAACTTCATCTTGTAACTAATGGTAAGAGTGATTATAAAATTGTTATATCAAGTTCAGCATCATACTGGGATTCACTCTCAGCTTCTGAATTAAAAAAATATATCTTTGAAATATCAGGAGCTATAATACCTATTGTTAACGACGAGAGTCCAATTCTACAAAGAGAAATCATAATCGGAAAAAATAAACATTCAACAAATGTGGATACATCAGGTATAAAGTATGATGGATTCATAATAAAAACAGAAAATGAAAAATTATATTTTATTGGTGGAAAGAGAAAAGGAACATTAAATGCCATTTATACATTTCTGGAAAGATTTCTTGGCTGTAGAATGTACTCATCTACTTTTAAAAAAATTCCTTCTCAAAAAACTATTACATTGCCTTCAATAAACATTTTAGAAAATCCAGCTTTTGAATATAGAGATATTTACTATTATGAAACCAGTAATGATGAATATTGTAGATGGCATAAGCTTGTTGATTCTGAAGACAAAAAAATATGGGGATTGTTTGTACACACTTTTCAGACACTTTTACCAGCCGATCAATATTTTGAAAAGCATCCAGAATATTTTGCATTACGTGGAAATATACGTGTACCAGAACAATTATGTTTGAGCAATCCAGATGTATTGAAAATTGTTATTGAAAATCTTAAAAAAAGAATGGCAGAAAATCCCGATGCAAAAATCTGGTCTGTCTCTCAAAACGATAATTATTCTTTCTGCCAGTGTAAAGAATGCAGTAGAATCGACAGCATTGAAAATTCTCCATCTGGTTCAATTATTAATTTCGTAAATAAAATTGCTAAAGAATTTCCAGATAAAATAATTTCAACTCTGGCATATCAATATAGTCGCAAACCACCTGTAAATATAAAACCAGAAAAAAATGTTAACATAATGCTCTGTACAATTGAATGTTATAGAACAAAGCCACTTAATGATAAATCAGATTCAACAAATTCAAGTTTTATAGAAGATTTTAAAGGATGGACAGGATTAACCAATAACATTTTTCTCTGGGATTATGTGGTTCAATTCTCAAATTTAATTAGTCCATTTCCAAACTTTCATATTCTTCAACCAAATATTCAATTATTTGCCAAACACAAAATCAAAATGATGTTTCAACAAGGAGCTGGTAAACGAAATGCAACAGAATTTGGCGAACTTAGAACATATCTTATCGCTAAACTTTTGTGGAATCCTTATGTAAATATCGATTCTGTTATGAATGATTTTCTTGATGGATATTATGGTAAAGCTGGAAAGTTTATAAGAGAATACATAGACTTAATGCAGAATGCATTAATTAAATCAGGTCATAATCTTTGGATTTACAGTAATCCCGTTGAACAGATGAAATATTTCTTAACACCAGAATTAATGAAACGATATCAAGATATTTTTGACAGAGCCGAAAAATCTGTGATGAATCAAAAAGATTTTCTTAGAAGAATTAAAATTGCTCGACTCCCATTAATTTATGCAGAACTTGAACAAGCAAAGGCAACTGCACACACAAAAAATAAATTAGTAATAAAAAAAGCTAATAATAAATATGAACCTAATCCTTACATTTTTAATTTATTAAATCAATTTGAAAAAACAACCGCTCCGCTCAAAGATGTATTTTTAAATGAATCTGGCTTAACTCCCGAAAAATATATTTCAAGCTATAAATCAATTGTTTCTAAAACAATGTATAATCCACTTGCTTTAAATAAACCTGTAAAGTTTTTAAAAATACCAGACTGGGATAAATATCCTGCTAATAGAGAAAAATCATTAACAGATGGAATTCGTGGTGATGAAGATCATAAATTCAACTGGACTGGTTTCGAAGGAAATGATATGGAAGTAATAGTAGATTTACAAAAAATTACAGTTGTAAAAAAAGTAAGTATCGCTTTTTTACAAAATGTTTTTTCATGGATTTTTCTTCCAGAAAAAATTGAAGTAAGTTATTCTGAAGATGGAATAAATTTTCTACCTGTAAAAGAAATAATTAACACAACCCCTGCTACCAAAGATGAATTAAAATCACCAATTTTTGCTTTTATAAAAAATTTTGTTATTGAATTTGAACCAATGAATGTTAGATATATCAAGATATTTGCAAAAAGTATTAAAACCTGTCCACAATGGCACCCTGGTTATCCTGATAAAGCATGGATTTTTACAGATGAAATTGTAATCGAATAAAATAATTAAGGATTAATTATGGCAGAAGAAAAAAAAGAATCTTTACATGCTGGTGCTGTAGAAATTGAAAAAGCAATTAAGGAATATTATCCCGAAACAGATCCACTGGTTCTAAAAAAATTAGAAGAATGGAAGAAATTAAAATTTGGTTTACTTGTTCATTGGGCTCCTTCAAGTCAATGGGGAATTGTTGAATCATGGTCATTATGTTCAGAAGATGAAGAATGGTGCAAAAGAAAAATTGAAGACTATTGTGAATACAAAAAGCAATATGAAAATTTAATGACAACTTTTAATCCTGTAAAATTCGATCCTGCTAAATGGGCAGAAGCTGCTAAAGATGCTGGTATGAAATATTTTGTATTCACCACAAAACATCACGATGGATTCTGTATGTTCGATACTAAATTTACTGATTATAAAATTACAAGTAATAGATGCCCTTTTCACAAAAATAGAAATGCTAATATTACAAAAGTCTTATTTGAAGAATTCAGAAAAAGAGATTTTATGATTGGAGTTTATTTTTCCAAACCTGACTGGCACTCAGATTATTACTGGTGGAGAAGATTTGCAACTCCAGATCGAAATGTTAATTATGATATTTCAAAATATCCAGACAGATGGCAAAAGTTTGTTGAATTTACTCACAATCAAATTGAAGAATTGATGACTGATTATGGAAGAATAGATATTCTCTGGCTCGATGGATGCTGGGTTCGAAAATACACAGAAAAAGAATTAGAAGAAGAAAGAAAAAAATCGAACTTTAATATTTACAGGATACAAAACCAGGATATAAATATGCCTTTGCTGGTAAAAAAAGCAAGAACAAAACAACCTGGATTAATTGTTGTTGATCGTGCAGTTCCTGGAATTTATCAAAATTATCTTACACCGGAAAACCAAATTCCAGATGAACATCTTCCCTATCCATGGGAAACATGTATGCCTATGACACCAAGCTGGTCTTATGAACCAGGATTAGAATATAAATCGACAAGAAAATTAATTCATTCATTAATTCAGATTGTTGCACGTGGTGGTAATTTTTTACTTGGAATAGGTGCAAAACCTGATGGTGATTTTGAAGACTCAGCTTATCAAAGATTAAAGGAAATTGGTAATTGGATAAAAATAAATGGCGAAGCTATTTATAATTCATCACCACTATATCCATATCAAGAAGGAAAAATCTACTTTACAGAAGTATCGGATAAAATAAATTATATGTTCTATCTTATTGATGAAAATGAATCTGTATTACCCGAAAAAATAATTTTAAATAAGTTCATTCCAAAAAAAGCATCGTTAATTTCGATTCTTGGTGAACATCAAAAACCAAGCTGGATAATAAGAAAAAATCAAACTATAATTTATCTGCCAGAAGAAATACGATATAATTCGAATCATAAATTTGCAATAACATTTAAAATCATAAATCCTTAATTAGATATGAAAAAAATATTCTTATTTATATCATTTTTATTAACGTGCATTAATGCACAACAAATTAAAAAAGAATTACCTGAAAACATTAAAATAATTTTACCTACTGATACAAAAGAAGATATTATAAGAAAAGCTGCCAATGTAATACCAGCAACAAGACAGTTTGAATGGCAGAAACTTGAATTTATTGGTTTTATTCATTTTGGTATCAACACTTTTATGGATGTGGAATGGGGAATCAGAGATGCTGATATTTCAAAATTTAATCCTGAAAAACTCGATTGCAATCAATGGGTAAAAGTATTAAAAGATGCTGGTATTAAAATGGTCATTCTTACAGCAAAACATCATGATGGATTCTGTTTATGGCCCAGTAAATACACAGATTATAATATTTCTAAAACACCTTATAAAAATGGTAAAGGTGATATTGTAAAAGAACTATCTGATGCCTGTAGAAGATTTGGATTGAAATTTGGGATTTATCTTTCACCATGGGATATGCATGAAAAAACTTATGGAACACCAGATTATAACCAATTCTTTATGAATCAATTGAGAGAATTACTTACAAACTATGGTAAAATTTCAGAAGTATGGTTTGATGGTGCATGCGGTGAACCAAATTGTAAAAAAGAAATCTATGATTGGAATTCATATTATAAATTAATAAGAGAATTACAACCTGATGCTGTAATTGCAATTATGGGTCCCGATGTAAGATGGGTTGGGACAGAATCTGGTTATGGAAGAAAAACAGAATGGAGCGTATTGCCTGGCTCATTCCAAAATTTAGATAATATTGCTGCTAACTCACAACAAAAAGCAATTGATGGTGCTTTCATTCCTAAAGATCTTACCGATGAAGATCTGGGAAGTAGAGATAAAATTTTTAATGCTTCAACTCTTATCTGGTATCCTGCAGAAATTGATGTATCCATACGACCAAGATGGTTCTATCATAAAGAAGATGATGAATTTGTAAAATCGCCATATAAATTATTTGATATCTACTTTAATTCAGTAGGATTGAATGGAGTTTTGTTATTAAATATTCCACCAGATAAAAATGGTTTGATTCATGAAAATGACATTAAAAGTTTGAAAGGCTTAAGATATTTACTGGACAAAACTTTTGATGTTAACTTAGCTAAAAATGCCAGGATAAAAGCATCGAATGAATTAAAAAATCATAATGCAAAAAATATTCTTGATAATAACTATAACACTTACTGGACTACTGAAGACACAATTCAATCAGCATGGATTGAATTAACCTTCCCTAAAAAGATAAAGTTTAATTGTGCAATGTTACAGGAAAATATCTTAATAGGTCAACGAATTGAAAAATTTCATATTGAAAGCTGGAGTAGTTCATCCTGGCAAAAAATTGCTGAAGGAACTACAGTAGGATACAAAAGATTATTAAGATTTCCTGAAGTTACCACCAACAAAATTAGAATTGTAATTGAACAATCAAGAACAAATCCTACACTTTCATCTTTCGGATTATACTTAACTCCACCTGAATTATCAATAAAATCGACAAATAAAATTTTCAAAGATCATACTGTAATTACAATCTCATCAGACCAGAAAGACACAAAAATTTTTTATAAACTCAATAATGAAAAAAGATTTAAAAAATACATAAATCAAATTGTAGTTAATAAAAAAACAAAAGTAACTGCATATGCTATTTCAAAAAATGGTAAAAAGAGTTTACCATTTGAAGAAACTTTTTATAAAGCAAAATATAATATCATTAACAATTCAAAATATGATGATAAATACAGTGCAAATGGTTTATATGCATTAGTTGATGGAGCTTATGGAACAACAAATTTTAATGATGGTAAATGGCAGGGATATCATGGTAATGACATTGACATAATTATTGACCTGGAAGAAGTGAAAAATTTGAAATCAGTATCTGTAAATTTTTTAAGAAATATTCCTGCTTATATTTTTCTTCCCCAGGAAGTTATTATTTCTGTTTCAAACGATGGAAAAAATTATGAAACTGTTTATAGCTTTAAAGAAGAACTGAAGAATGAAAATGAGACTATAATAAAAAGTTACAAAGCTGAATTTGAAAACATTAAATGCAAATACATAAAACTCTATGCTAAAAACATAGGCACCTGTCCAGAGTGGCACACTGGAAAAGGCGATAAAGCTTGGTTATTTATTGATGAAATTACAATTGAATAATTATTAAATCTTATCAGGTACTTCTGATTTGTTTAAAAACGACAAACCATAATAAAGTATAATTATAAAACTAATAAGCGGAATTATATAAGAAGTATTTATACTTCCTGTTAAATCGGATACCAATCCTTGAACTGCAGTTAAAACAGCTCCACCTAAAATTGCCATAATCAATCCAGAGCTTCCAATTTTTGTATCTTCATTTAATTCTTGAATAGCAAGACCAAATATAGTTGGAAACATTAAAGACATACATGCAGATATTAGAACTAATGAATAAACACCAAATATTCCACCTGAAAAAATTACAATGCTTGTAAACAAGATAGCTAAAAACGACAATAATGATAATAGTTTACTCGGCTGCAGATATTTCATTAAACCAGTGCAAAGAAATCGAAATGCACCGAATAGAATTAACGAAGCTAAATAATAAGTTGCAGCATCTTTCTCATTTAAATTCAATTCCTTCATAACATATCTAATTGTAAAAGACCAGACTCCAATTTGAGCTCCCACATAAAAAAATTGTGCAATAACTCCCTTTAAATAATTTTTCCTTTTAAGAAGGCGTTTAAATGTTTTTACAATTTCTATATTTGTTGATTCATCGGAACCTGCAGGCATTTTTAATACTGCAATTAAAATCCAGATAACAATAAGAATTAAAGCAACACCAACATAAGGTCCCATTACAGCTTCTAATTCTTCCGATTGAATTTTTTCTAATTGTTCTGGTGACATTAATTTTCTTTCTAAAGCATTCGCACGATTTAAGTTACTTAAAATAAATAGTTGACTAATTAATATTCCAGAAATTGAACCAATTGGATTAAAAGATTGTGCTAAGTTTAATCTTCGAGTACCTGTTTCTTCTGGTCCCATTGCAATTATATATGGATTAGCAGAAGTTTCTAAAATTGATAATCCTCCAGCAAGAACATACAATGCAAATAAAAAGTGATAATAATTCATTGTTTTACTTGCCGGGTAAAACATTAAAGCTCCAATAATATATAATCCAAGACCCAGCAAAACTCCCGATTTGTAACTATACTTTTTAATAAAAATTGCAGCTGGCAATGCTAAACAAAAGTAAGCACCATAAAATGCAATTTGAATCCATGAAGTTTGAAAGTCGGACATACTCATAATTTTCTTAAAAGCTGCGAGCAAAGTATCGGTCATATTATTAGCAAGTCCCCACCATGCAAAACAGCTTGTAACTAAAATAAAAGGGATTAAATTTTTTTTAGGTACGAGTTGATATTTTTCTTTCATATCTATCCAGTTTATAATTATTTCTTTATTATCAAAAATTTAGATTCATGTGGATTTAATTTTAGATTATAGATTCTCTTTTTTAAATGTCCTGTTACATTAGATAAATAAATTTTATAACTATCTGGAATTTTTATATTAACATTTTTGCCATCGATCTCTCTTATCAAGATAAATAAAGCATTTTCTTCACGCAGAGGTAAAATATGTGGCACAGTTACATTTGAAATATTGCCGATAAAATCAATTTTATTTTTACTATTAGTCTGTAGTATATCGTTAATTTTACTATCAGATTTTGAGGGAGGTATCACAAATCCTATCAAAGGTAATTGAATATTTTCACCAAATAATTCAGCATAATTGATAGATGTATCTTTCGTAGATGTAAATGAAAATTGCCAGCTAAGTTCTCCTTCTTCCCAGGCTTTAAAATTTGTACCCCAGTAATTATTATATGGCCATGCATAAATGTGTGTCGTTTCAGGTTTTGCTAATGGATTAAATCTACCTGTATTAATATTTCCAAATTGCATTAATGGACAGTCAGGAGAAGATAAAATTATTTGATACTGATTATTACGAACTGTAACATAATTTTGTACTGTATTCCAGTCATTCGAAGTGCCTTCTAATTGATCGGTTGATGCTTTTAAAAAATTCCCCTGTAAATTGAAATAAATATTTCCACCATCAAGTTTAAATGGAAATGCAATATATATTGATTCTGGTTTTAATATTCTGGTTTTATTAATTGTATAGACCATATCAATCTTTTTCGTGGTATTATATAATCTAATATCAATTGATACTTTTTCTGAATCAGATGTAAATCCACTCAAAGTTATGCTTTTCCAGATTGAATTATTATTAATCGATTCTATATTAATTTTCTTCAAAGTTTCTCTTTTAAATTCTCCGAGTCTATACAATTCCAGATTTTGTCTGTCAGATAGAAATTCTTTTAAGAAAGTACCAAAACCCCATGAATTATTTTTATCAACAAGCTCGAGATTATATTCTTTATCAATTATGTGTTTAATTTCACCTGTTTTATCATCAATCTCAATATAATAGTAATCATTTTCCAGGATATTAGTTTTTGGCAATAAATTATTTTTCAATAAAGACTCTTTCAATAATAAATTAAAAGTTTTCCAGCTATAAGGTGGAATATTATCGACCCAGATTTTTACATAAGAACCTTCAGCAATTTGTTTTATTATTTCTGCATTTAATTGTTTCCCATTATCATCTGTAAACAAAAAAGATTTTGATAATGGTAAAAATTGTTTATCAATAAAAACTTCAACTTCAGTAGATCTTGTATGATTTGAAGTATTAAAAACTACGACTTTACAATTTTCAGATTTTTTTATTAGAGGCAAAAATAAACTCAAAGATTTTTGTTTTAATAAATAAGTTCTCCAGTTTGCCTGCCATGCAAAAGATGATTTTGTTAACCATTGTTCTAAAGAATTTTTTGTAAATGGATCTGAAATACTTTCAGCAGCTCCAAATGTATGTTCTCCGTAAAAAAGTAATTGTTCCTGGATTTCTCGAATTTCATCAAACAAATTATCAGGTATTTTAAGATTATAAAGCTTAGCAATAGATAATAGACCCTGAGTTGCAAGTAACTGTTTTTGAGTTTTGATAGCAATTGCAGTTTCTCTTGGTGCAGAAGCAAATCCATCAGTCCACCAATCTAACCATGCTAACCTGTATACTTTCAAATGATGTGAATATTTTTTTTCAATAACATTTAGAAATTGTGAAATTGTAGATAATCTTAGTTTTGGCCATGCATATTTTTCATTCCATAATTTTACTATGTCACTTGACATCATCGAAGGAGGAGAATTATCTGTATGATAACCACTGAATTGCATTTCAATTTCATTAAATGGATAACCACTCTGTAACAATTGTTCAATATATTTAAACAATTCATCTTCAACATATTGAATATCTCCAGCTGAATTTGAAACAAAATTTGCGGACATATAATGATCAGCTCTAAATGCTAATAATTTTTTACCTGAACGTGATTCCCAATAAAAAGGTGTTGGATATTTGAAAGGTTTTAATGCACGAGCAGTGTTTACTCCCATCGATAAATACTTTATTCCTATATCACTTAAATAATCCACATAAGTCCAAGAGACACCATTAACATCATCTTGCATAGCAGTGCGAATAGGAAATCCTGCAGCAACTATATTTTTCAAAGGTTCAAGAGAAGCCACCAGCATATTTTCATCTAAAATTTCACTCAAATTAAAAGGGAGAGCTGTTAATTCTATTCTCCCTTCTTTAAATCGCTTTTTTAATTTTTCAATTCGATCATTAGGGCGGCTATTTAAATATTCTTGCACAGGAAATGCTACTTCGCAAGTCCAGTGAAATTTTGCTTCTTCGGGATATGAATCTGTTAAATCACAATAATCAAGTGCTAAATCTATATATCGTAAATGTTCTGCTAAAATTTCGTGTTGAGGTCTTGTATAACCAATATCTGTATGAGAGTGTTGAACTAAAAATATTTCCAGTTTTTTTACTGGATTTCTAATAAAGGAACTTTCTAAAATTTTATTATCAAAATAAATTTTAAACTGTTCTGATCTGGTTTCCTTAATTTCTGGTAATAAAATATCGAATTGATTAAAGCCATAAGTAGCAGATGTATCAATCTTCACTTCTGAAGAAACTATTGAGACATTTGTCTTATCTCCTAAATAAACAAATGTGAGTTTAACTGGTTGTTTTAATTCGTTATTAATTTTTACCAGAGCTGGAAAAGGTTTTACAATTAATTCATTTTTAATTTGATACTCATAAACCATTACCCAGGCTCTACTTTCTCTTTTGTGTCCTTTAATAGAAAGTTTAATCTGCTTATTATTTTTTATTACATCACTATCAACACATAACTGCATTATTCCAAATCGATCATTACTTTTATCAACCATTAGTGAACGAAAACTCAATTGACTTTTATATTTTCCTGTTACCGTCCATAATTCTTTATCCCAGGAAAAAAAGGTCAAAAGAGAATCATCATTTAAGTATAGAGTAAATGGTTGTTCTCCTAAATTGCATCCCAGACCAGATAACCAGATGAATGTAATTTTATCACTCTTCGAATTTTGTATTTCATCAGTCATCCAGCTAATAATCATATTTCCATCAGTAGCTCTTGATATGAGAGCTTTTGTTGCGTATGGATGTGGTGAATGATATTCTATTTCTGGACCAGAGATTGCTTTACTAAAACCATTAATAAAATTCTGTCCGTAGCTTAAATGAATAGTTATTATAAGCAAGATTATTATTCTTATAAACATTAAATAATCTCCTCAAATCAAATTAAATTTATGAATAAAGGGGGCCAAAATTTTTACAAGCTCTAAAATCTGCACCTTCTAAATCAGAGGTACCAAATGCATTCCAAACACTTGGTCTAAAAATTCTTTCTCTTGGAACATTATGCATATAAACTGGAATTCTTAACATAGAAGCAAGAGTAATTAATTTATCTCCTATATGACCATAAGATACAGCAGCATGATTTGCACCCCAGTTTAACATAACAGAATAAACATCTTTAAATACACCTTCACCATTTAAATTTGGAACAAACCATGTTGTTGGCCATGTTGGATTTGTTCTTTCCTGTAAAATTTTATCTACATCTTCCGGTAATTCGACAGTATAACCTTCTGCAAGTTGTAAGACTGGTCCCAATCCTTTAATCAAATTAATTCTGCTAATAGTAACAGGCATGTTACCTTCGGTTAAGAATTGAGATGAAAATCCTCCACCTCTAAAATATTCTTTAATTGCAGCACACCATTTAGTTGCATATAAACAATCTTCCATTTCTTTTTCGGAAATTTCCCAGAATGGTTTTATTGCTGGTTTATCATCAATTCGTTGTTTTCCAGTTCCATCAAGAGCTGAAGAACCTGAATTTATTAAATGAATTATTCCATTACTTGCCAGACCTTCTAATTTTTTCCCTGTTACTCGTTTGATTGAATCGGGACTCCAGTACGATCTCACATCAGAAAAAATTTGTGCAGTATTGGTTAGTAAATGACCAAATAGCATTGCAACACCATTTAAGCTATCGTTTTCTGTAGCAACAATAAAAGGTTGTCTGATTCCATTCCAATCAAAAGAAGAATTTAAAATGGCTTCTGTGAAATCACCATTTGGCATAAAATCGGTCCATTGTCTTTGTCCCTGAAACCCAGCAATTAAAGCATTATGACCATTTGATTCTTCAATAAAACCTAATTCAGCAAGTTTTTTATTCCCTATCATCAGGTCTCGTAAAATAATTGTCATTTTAATAATTGTTTCCCATTCGTATCGTTTTCTTTCTGGTGATGATTTTTCGGAATTATAATCTTTTCCTTCGATACAATATTTTTCTACCCATTTTAATGCAATTTGAAATTCTTCTTCATCATAAATTTTTTTATCAATTCTACGAATCAATTCACTCATATCTACAAATTCAGTTCGCATTCCCAGATAGTCATTAAAAAAGTGAGTATCTACAATTGAACCTGCAATACCCATTGAAACAGAACCAACTGACAAATATGATTTCCCTTTCATTTCTGCAACAGCAAGCGCAGCTTTAGTAAATAACAATAATTTTTGTTTAACATCTTCTGGAATTGATTCATCATCTTTATCTTGAATATCTTTTCCATAAATTCCAAATGCTGGAATTCCATATTGATTATAACCAGCTAAAGCAGCAGCCAGATAAACTGCTCCAGGTCTTTCGGTGCCATTAAATCCCCACACTGCTTTTGGAATTAGTGGATCAGAGTCCATAACTTCTGTACCATAACACCAGCATGGAGTAACTGTTATAGAAACACCAACATTATTTTTCTTAAATAATTCGGCACATTCTGCAGCTTCTGCAACTCCACCTATACAAAAATCGGGGATTACACATTCTACTTTTAATCCATTTGGATGCCGTAAATTTTCCTGAATTAATTTTGCTGTGTTCTTAGCCATTTGCATAGTTTGATTTTCAAGAGATTCTCTCACTCCTTCTCGTCTTCCATCAATAACAGGTCGAATACCAACTTTTGGCATTTCACTTTTATACCTATTTACAAAATGATAATTAATCATATGGCACCTCAAGTATTTAATTTATATGAAATATTTTAATTCTCTAATTTCTTAAATAAACTTTATCCAATATCTGTTATTAAATTATACTTTGCATTCAACAACAATTAATTTATATCACATTACTTCTTTTACAAATTCAACAAGCTTCTTTAATTCAATTGAATATTTATAGAACTCATTGACAGTCATTTCTTTTAAAAACAAAATACCGTGTGCAGCTCGAACTCTTGGTATCGGATGATTTAAGAAAAATTCTTTACCAAGATAAGTCCTAATTTTTTGATATTGCTCAACTTGAATGTGTTGAACCAGTTTACTGAATGGTCCATCATATTCCCAGCTTGGAAAACTTGCATCTTTTTGAGAGCCGTAACAATTCATAAAAACACTTTCAAGAATAGCCATTGAGTTTAAACTCACAGGCACATAAATATTTGCCTCTGCTGGATGAAATCTATACCATACATTTCTGTATCCCCAAATTTTCAAATTTGACACATCCTCTTCCTTTTCATACAATTTTATTGCTTCACTAATTGCCTGTAAAACTTTATAATGAGTATCTGGACCACTTCCTTCGGGATCGAAAGCAAGTGTAATAATTGTTGGTTTAATTTTTTTCAGCAATTTATAAATTGGAATTACATCTCTTTGCAATTCGGGATTTTCTGTAAAAATGTTCCCCTGATAAAATCCCAATCTCAAATGAGAAATATCTTTAGTGCTGAAACCATAATGAGCCCAGGTTAATTCTTCTTCCCATTCTCTAACCAGACCTTTAAGTTTTTGTACATAAGAAATATCTTTTTTACCTGGATACTGTGTTTTAAAATAATTAATTAATTCATTAATTCTATCTACTAAATACTTTTCGCTATCTTCTTCATATATCTCAATTATATTTCTTAGTAATCTTCTTGATATTGCTTCTGTACATTTAGCGGGATTATTTTCTGCTATGCCATCAAGATACAAACTAACATCATTATTTTTTGCCAGGATATTATCTGAATCAAAATAACCTTCGTTAAGTTTAGAATTAAATATACCGGAAGCTAAATGTTCTTTTAGTTGTGTTAATAATTTCAACATATAACCATTTGTAACAGCAGTAAAACCACTTGTAAAAATTGCAAAATGATGTTTATTAAGTGGTGTTCTTACTAAATGAGTTATAAATGCAAGGTAACCAAGTATTATATCATCGTGATGAGGACCTGTATGTAATATAACCTGATTGACTGGAGTTTCCATCCCTTTGTTCAATCTATCTATAATTGTTTTATGTATTTTTTCATTAATCTCTTTTATTGATTTTCCTGATTTCTTCAATACTAACGAAGCTAACTTATCACTCTCATAATCTGTTTTATTTAAAGAAAGAATTGGTTTATTAATTTTTGTTGATAAATCGAGTACTGCTTTTTCAATTAAGAAATCAGAAATTTTATTTTCTTTTTCGATATTAAAATAAATTCGTTCACTTAGTTTTGAAGCTGAACCATTAGTTAAATAAAAACGAGAATTTTTCAATCTTTGCAAAACTGTGGCTGGATAACGATTTGTAGGAGAATTTTCTATCGATTCTTTTACAATATTAGCTTTTGATTCTCCAGCTGCAATAATGATAGCGGTTGCATCAGGATTATAAGTTATTGTATCCAAGCCAATTGTTATTACCAATCTATTTGATGCAATTTCAAAACCACCTAAATCTGTTGATGCAGCTGCCTGTGTTTGATAATTGGTTGTTGTCAATCTTGTAGATGAATAATGATCACTTCCCTGAACATTAAATCCAATGTGACCATCCGGACCAATTCCACCAAGAAAAAATCCAATACCACCCATCTCTCTAATTTTCTTTTCGTATTGAGTACAAAACTCATCGACAATTTCTATTGCTTCCTTTTGCAGTCTTTCGAGCCTATTGGCTGGTAATTTTGTTCTTAAAGAAAGATCTACTTTATTATCAGGAAAAATGGTCGAAAGAGGTAAATTTTCTGGAGTAGGAATTTTATTAACATTTATCAATAATGCATTATTAATATCAAAGCCAAATTTTTTTATATAGAATTTTTTGACATAATAATAAAAGCTATTGTGTTGTGATGAATCAATCGGATAAAATTCATCTATCTGAACAAATTTATATTTTTTTAAATCGGGTTTTCTTTTTGTATCTAAATCTACTCTTTTTAATATTTCGATGACTTCGGGTTTATCCCAATTTTTCATTATGTAAGTAAACCAGTAAATAAAATATTCGGGTGTTTTTCCTGTAGGGAGAGAAACAACACCTTCTGGATTTTGCTGCAACCATTCAATAAAACGAAGTGCAGTTAATTCACCTAATTCTGGAATATTTTCAACCTGTATTACAGGTATTTTTTCTGTTGGTTTATAAATAAATTTTTTACCAGACTTTTTTAAAAAATAATATTCAACTTTCGAATTTGTTTCCATCTTCCTCCTTTCGTATTACTCAATTTTTTTATTTAATTCATTTAAGGCAAAAGAATATGCACCAAGTGCAATAGCTTTACTCGTTCCTATTTGAGTTATTCCTATGCCAATCTTTTTTGATGGATTATAATTAGCTATTAGATTTGTTCCATAAACAGGTATAGCTCTATACTCATTTACTAAAAATTCTTTTAAATCATTTTCATTTGTTAAATCATAAATTTCTGCCATTAATCTTTTTACTTTTTTGCCATCCAGTGATTTAACGTAATCACTTTTCATTTCTTCAATTAAAAATGGCATAAAAAGAGGATATGCACCTGCAAGTCCTCCACCAATTACTACAAGACAATCAAGCAGTGTAATTGCATTTGCAAGAGCATCGCCAACAACCTGTGCCATAGTTTTATAAGCTTGAATTGCTGCTTCTTTATTCCCTTGTTTTATACCCATACCTATTTCAAAAATTTCTTTAGGTGTAGGAGCTTCAGAAATATTTATTCCGGTCAATTCACTATAAACTCTTCTTACTCCACGTATACTTGCATGTTCTTCAACATATTCATTTGGTGATATTCGATTTCTCATCAACCAGATTTCACCAGCCATAGAGTTATCACCAAGATACAATTGACCATTAACTGTTAAACCAAATCCAAAACCAGTTCCTAATGTTACACCAATTAAGTGTTTATATCGTTTTGGATTATTTGCTTCTTCTAATTTTTTATTTATCCATGGAAGAAATCCCCATAAAGCTTCTCCATAAGAGTATAAATCGCCATCATTATTAATAAAGACAGGTAAATTAAATTTTTCTTTTAAGAGAGGACCTAAAGCAACTCCGCCTCTATAAGCTGGTAAATTTCCAAGATCTCCAATAATTCCATTAGGATAATCTGCTGGACCAGGGAAAGCGATACTAATTGCAACCGGTTTTTCTTTTACTTTACTTAAAACAATCTTAAAACCTTCGATAATGTTATTTAATGATTTATCAAGATTATTTGCTTCTGAGTCGAATCTGATATCTTCTACAATTTGTTCGCCAGATTGGATTGCTGAAAATACAAAATTTGTTCCTCCAGCATCTAATGTCATTACAATTCGTGAATCTGATTTCATAATTTAATTCCTCTTAGAATTAAGATTTTTTATAAGAAATTATTGCAGTAAATAATATGTATAATAAACATATTAAAGGCACATTAAAACCAATTAATAGACTTTTTGCGTCACTAATTTTACCCATTATCAATGGAACTATTGCTCCACCAGAAATAGCAGAAATCATCAATCCAGAAAGTTCGTTTGACCTTGCTGGAAATTTTTCGATTACAAGTGAAAATATTAGCGGGAAGATATTTGCGAATCCAAAACCTATCAAAATAATTCCAAAATAAACTAAATATTCTTTAGCTGTAAATAATGTACATAAACCAATAACTGAAAGTAATGTAGTAATTAAAAAAAATTTTTTTGCATGAACCTTATTCAAAATTTTTGCACCAGAATATCTTCCAATTACCAATGGAAGAAAGAATAATGACCAGCTAAGCCATAATGAATAATCTGACTTCCCAAAATATTCTTTTATATAGATTGGAATACCAGAACTCATTGAGACTTCTGCCCCCACATATAGAAATATAGAAATTACCATTAAGAGAACATATTTTTCTTTTAATAAACTAAAGCATGAACTGAATGTTGCATGTTTTTTTTCAAATTTTGTTTCAATATTTAAATGCTGAATTGAAAAGAATGTAAATAAAACTAAGACTGCAAAAACCGGGAATAAAATACTCCAATCTAAATTAAAATAAATTGCAGAAATTGGAGGAAGTAAAAATCCTATTGAAGATCCAATTGACTTATAAAACTGTGCTAATGATAAATTTTTTGAATATTTCCCTTCCGGTGAAACATCATATACAACTGGATTACCAACTACTTGAAGAATAGTTGCCCCTGCACACAAAGAAAGAATTGTAATTAATAATAAGTAAAAGTTAAGAGAATTGTTATTTGTGAATGAAATATTATTACCATGCAATCCACTTGCTATTGCAATAAATAAACCTGTTAATGCTGTCATTAAACCAATTTTTAATACAAATTTTTTACCAACTCTATCCTGAATTATTCCTACAGGAATTGAAAGTAAACCAAACATAATAAAACCTGTAAAGGGAATTAACTGAGCCATAGTATAAGATAATGTAAACGATTCTTTAGCTAAACCAACCAATGGTCCTACTACATCACCAAAACCCATGCATAAAAAAATTAAATAGATTGGAAAGATTCTTGTTTTCATGAGCATAATATTATTTGTGAATTGAAAAGTTAAGTGAATGTAAATTTGTAAGAACTTAATTTTGAGAAAAATAATCAGCCGGTTTTGAAACCGGCTGATTTAATAATAGGGGGAATTATTTCATCAATACAACTTTTCTAAATGCTTTGAAAGAATCGGATTCAAAACCAATTAAATAAACGCCACTGGAAACCTGTCTACCTAAATCATCTCTTCCATCCCAGGAAGCTGCATATTTACCTGGCATCATTTCTTGATTGATTAATGTTCTTACTTTTTGTCCAAGAATATTATAAATGGTTAATCTTACTTTAGCCTGTTTTGCAATGCTGAAATTAATTTTAGTTTCAGGGTTAAATGGATTTGGATAAGCATCAGAAATTGAAAAATCTGTAGGAATTGTATGGTCAATTTCTTTGATACCAGTTAACCAGAGTTGTTTCTTTTCAGGGAACCAGTTTAAATCACCAACTGGATATCCATCTGTACCAAAAGTCATAAGAGCTGAATTTGAATAAACTAATTTTTCTGGAATAGGCCATTTTGGCGGGAAGTTTAATTCATAATGCCATGGATTATCAAGTTTTCTGGACGCAATTTTTCTTACATAATCAATTAATTGATCTAAATGACCTAATACACCTGCATCAGTGAAGTTTGGATTAGCATCAATATTATTAGTGCAAGCAATATTAGGTGAATAATCCCACGATTTAGGATTGGTAAGAGAATCCAATGCATCCTTTCCATAATCATTGATCCATCTAGCTAAAGTAATTTTACGCACAAATAATCTTTTTCCACCTGATGGTATTTCAACGCTATCAGCAATTTTAACTGTGTCGTTCCAGTCATTATAAAATTTTACAAGTTTTTCCGGGAAATGATATACATTATTGACTGTAATATGAACTCTTTTACTTGGTACAAAAAACGAAGAATCGATACCTTTAGCAGGCTCGACAAATGCTTCTGGACCAACTACACTTCTACCTTGATAAGTTCCAGTTCTTCTAATCTGGTATATACTTGAAGAAACTGTATCTGGCCAGTTAAAGAACCAACCACCCATAATTTGTTCAGGATCACCACCCCATGCATGCATAGCATACATCAAATTATTTCTCATGTATAAATTTGAAGCCTGTCGGGTTAAAAATGGATTAACAGCACCATAAACCATGGTATTATGTTCAAAAAGTGAATAAGGATCATACCCACGAATAGAGAAAATATATGAATTACATGCAAAGAATGTGTTGTTTATAAACTTAATTGTATCAGGTTGATCAAGACCTCCGGAAAGGAATGGTTGACCACCAAAGTAAGCAGTGGAATGTAACATATTTCTAAAATGACAATCCTGTACATCTAATTTTACAAAATCAGCTCCATCAACACGAATACCAGCTTCTGTGAAACCATCAAATACAACTCTTCTTAATTTTAGAGAAATATTATCTGCACCAATATGAATTCCTCTACTCCAACCAAGAGTTTTACCATCTGCACGCATAGAAAGTAAATATAAATCATTTAATTCAACTTTAATACCCTGCTTAATTAGTTTAAAGAACCATTCTTCAGAAGAACCATCTGCACGAATTGCAGGAGCTAATACAGGAGGACGTTTTGTAGGATCCCCTTTAGCAATAAAAGTACATGGGTGATTAATTTCAAAAGCTTTTTCAATATAGTAAATTGCACCCCGATCTAAAACATAGACACGATGTGCACTAACTGCTGTGTCCGCGTTTATTATATCACTAATTTGTAATGACTGAGCACCAGGGATATAAACTGTATCTGTGGTTGATTGAGCAAATAGATTATTAATTAGTGGTGTTACAATTAATAGTAACAAATAGAGGTAGAATTTTTTCACCTTCATAACATAACTCCTTATAATGTTATTAAATTATAGCCTTACCAGGCAGTTATTTATAAGAAAAAGCATTAAATGATGCTCCTTATTTTTTCATATTATAATTTCAAACGTACTCCAAGCTCTGCAGTCATACCATAATGTTGTCTAAGAGTAACAAATCCCGTTTTTTGATTAATGTCCACATCGTCTTCACTTGTAAAATTATTCAGGTTAAAGTATGCTTGAATTCCATACCAAGGGAGTTCCTGTTTTACAGAAAGATCAAATCTTATATATTTATCTGAGTGAACTCTATTTTGTAGCCAGAAATCTGGTTTCTTAAAAATATTATCCTGATAAAGCATTGATATTCTTAAAGAGAATCCTTTATAATCATAACCCAATGCTATATTAAGAATATCATTTGGTTGATTTAATAATCTTGTTGTATAGAAAGTATCTATTGAAACTGTTTTTTGAATATATGTTTCGGGATCGAGATAAGTATATAAATATGATTTTGGGTAATCTGCTTCTGAGAATATATGAGTATAGTTTACATTAAGAACCAAACCTGATAATGGACCTGGTAAATACCAGAAATGTGTTTGCCATTCTGTTTCCATTCCAATTACATCAATAGGAATGGAGTTATTATCATAAGTATATAATGTAAATTTCTCTTTCCTATTCTTTAATTTTTCTTCGAGTTCAGGATATTTACTGAAGTTCTGTGGATAAGTTTTAACTGGAAAGATTAAATTTTCGATACGTTTTTTAAAACCACCTATACTTAATAAACCTATACTATTTGTATAAACTGCTAAAACCACATCCAGGTTTTCTGACGTTGCAGGTTTTAATCTATAATTGTTATAAAGAATAAAGTTTGTACCAATGAAATATCTTGGAATAATTGTATTATAATCAGGATAATTCAAAGTATTTGTATAAGCTACTTGCAGTTGTAACCAATCAAGAGGTTTAAATCGGAAATGAAACATAGGTAACCAGTAACCATGAGATTGTTCTTCTTCTGCATGAGTATATTGAATACCACCTGGAATTTGTTCACCTCTAATACCTTTATACTTGGTAGTCAAATTTTGATATCTAACACCAGGAATAATAGAAAACATTTGACCAATATTTAATGTTGCCATTACATATGCAGCACTTTTTACTTCGTGACCTGAATAATCATATAAAGTTGATTGCAACTCTCTTGGTTTATATCCACCACCACCTGCCCCTACACCATAATTTTTTTTAGCCACTTCAATTACATCCAGCATCAAATTAACATTAAAAGGTGGGCCTAATGTATAATCTCCATTTAAGAATTTTCCATAGCTATAACTTGAATCAATAAAATCTGCAAATGTTATGCTTGTTCCAAATTGTGGATATGCACGCATTATTGCAGCAGAAACCTGAGCACCATCATCATAAAATACAGAACCACTATTTTCATTATAATCATAAGTACGTTTTCTATACTGATAAGCTCCACCAAATTTTATTTTGCTTGTAAGTAACTCACTAATTGTAATATCTCTACTAATATCTATAGCACTATTATAGGTTCTATCTTTCGTATTATTTGAAACATTGTATATATCGAAAAATACTGCATTATCAGGGTCGTGAATTACATGTTTTACTATTTCATTAGGTGGTGCATATCTGAGCAGAGTAAACTTATTTGCAAAGCCAGCTGCATTCTGCCAGAAATTAAATCTTACATCTTCAGGATACTTACTTCCTGAAAATGAGTGAGACAATTTTGCATCGATAGTAAAACCAGCTAAATTATGTTTTATACTTAAGAGATTACTATAAACATCAAGTATATTTTTTGAGTTAGTTGCAGAATAAAATAAATCATCATCAAGTAAAGAATAAGATTCATTTCTTGAAATTGTTCTTGTATCACTTCTACTAAAGAAATTCATGAAACCTATACTTCCATTTTCATATTGATAATCCAGAACAAGAGTAGCACCATATCTCTGACGATCTCTTAAAACATCAGTTAAACTCATTGATTGAAATTCAGGATTGCCTACATCTGTGATAAATAATTTACCTGCAAAGTTGTAATTAGAATTAAGTTCGTTAGCACTCAAGTTTCTCTTTTCAGCACTACCCTGCAAGAATATACCAAAGCTATTATTCCAGAATCTCTGTTCGTATGAGGCTACAAATTTGTAATCTTTATAAGTGTCTTTTAAATTATTATAACCACCCTGAGAAAAGATTTCAAAACTTGGTTTGCCAAATTGAGTTTTAATTGCTTTTCTCATAGTAAAGTTTATTACACCACCAAGTAAAGTAGCATCCATATCTGGTGTAATAGCTTTTACTACTTCAATTCCACCTAGCATATTCGATGATATCATACTTAAATCTGTAGCTCTATCTTCAGAAAATGATAACTCGTCATTAGCTCTGTATTCAGATTTATGTTCATTTGGATCACTTGAAGTTACATTTGAAGGAAGTTCAACACCATCAATTGTTACACGATTATATTGTGGAGACAAACCACGAACAACAACTTTAGCTCCTTCTCCGCCTGTCCTTATAATAGAAATACCAGGCAGTCTTGCTACAGATTCTGCTGCGTTTGCATCTGGTAATTCTCTAATTCTAGCAAATGAAACAACATTTTTAATAGCTATTGAGGTTAATTGTTCATTAATTGCTTTTGCTTGCCCTTCTGCTTGAGCAGTAATAACTACTGTATCACCATAAACAGTTTCTGGACTCAGGTAAAAATCATGAACTGTAGTTTTTCCAGCCTGTACATCTATAGTTACATCTGAATTTTTATAACCAAGAAATGAGGCTCTCAATTTATACCTGCCAGCAGGAACATATTTAATTACATAATTGCCATCCATATCACTTGCGCTTCCCAGACTTGTCCCAACTATAATCACGTTTGTAAATGGGAGAGGTTCTTTTGTTTGAATATCCCGTACTTTTCCTTTAATAGTTCCACTTTGTGCAATGATTGTACTTTGGGAGAGAATTATAAAAATCAGAAGAGCCTCAATAATTTTTAACTTCTTATTCATATAAACCTCAATAAAGATTTATAAAAAATTGTTGTTTCGTTTTTTTGTAATAAAAATAAACTTATGTAAAATAAAAAGCAATACCTTTTATAAAACATTCATATAATCACAAATTACAGTGTTTTTTGACATAATAAATTTTATTATAGAAAAAACTAGGTGGTTTTTAGTCTATATATACGTTTTTTTCTATTATTTTTTTATTATCCGAAGATGTACCAATCATAAATATATATTCTCCTTTTTGAAAATTATAACCATCCTTTTCAGTCCATCTAGTTAATAATTTTTTATCTATACTTATTTCTACTTTCTTTTTTTCTTTAGCTTTCAAATAAACTTTTTTAAAACCAATTAAACTTTTTTCTTCGTAACTATCCTCTGGATATTTTACATATAGTTGTATTGTTTCTTCTCCATCATAAGGACCTTTATTATTTACATTTAGAAATAAATTAATATCATTTGAATTAGGTTTTACTTTTATCTCAGGATTTCCTAATGTAAAAGATGAGTAAGATAATCCATATCCAAATGGATAGAGAATTTTATTTTTATAATAGCGATATGTTCTATTAGACATATTATAATCACTAAATTCAGGTAACTCATCTAAAGAATAATAAAATGTAACTGGTAATTTTCCTGAAGGATTATATATTCCAGTTATTATATCATAAATAGCATCTCCACCTGCTTGACCTGGATACCATGCTTCAATAATAGCAGGTATATGTTCATTTTCCCAGTTGATTGTTAATGGTCCACCATTAAATAAAACGAGTACTATAGGTTTACCAGTATTATATATCTTTTTAATAAAATTTAATTGTACTTCTGGCAGATTTAATGTTAATCGATCTCCTCCTTTAAATTCTTTTGACTCTGTTTGTAAAGCTTCACCTTCTAAACGAGGTGAAAGACCCATAAACATTATAATTAATTCCGATTCTTTTGCAATTCTAAGTGCATTTTCTTCCATATAATCTTCTGGTAAAGACCACAACAATTTCATAAATGAATAGCGTTCTTTTTTGTATAGTTCTACTTTAATCTTATAAACCGAATCTTTCTTTAGTTCTATAAAATTATATTTTATTTCGGGATCAAATTCTCCATGATACTTTACCAATAGCGAATCATTTAAATATATTTTAAAACCATTATAACCATACCCACCCAATGCATATTTACCTGTAACAGGAGGTAGAATATAACCTATCCATACTATACTAAAAGTATCTGAGTTAGTAACTGGTGATTTATCCAGCCAGCTAAAATTAATTTCATTATCTATTCTTATAAATTCTGGATTGCCTTCCATTTTAGTATTTGAATAATATTTCCCTATTAAACCATTCTGCTTTTTATCAATTGTTGTATATAAATACTTACTGCTTATTAAATCAAATGATGGAATGTTTTCGGCAAAATAACATCCCTTCTCATAAAGTATTTTAGTATTACTCATTCTTGTTTGAAATGCTTTTAGTGGTGTAACAGGATTTGAGGGAAAACCAAAATAATTACCAAGTAAACTTTCCAGGTTATCTGCATTTGGACCTATAATGGCAATAGTTTTATAATTTCTTTTTAGTGGCAATAAATTATTATCATTTTTAAGTAAAACAATTGACTTTCTTGCTGCTTCAAGTGCAAGTTGTTTATTTTGTGGTGTATCAATATCTTTTTCTGTTAGATTACTATATGGAACTAATTCTGGTGGATCAAACAATCCAAGTTTAAAACGAATTAAAAATATTTTTTTTACTGCCTCGTTAATTATTTCTTCATTAATTATTCCTTTTTTAAAAGAATCATATAATAAATGATACGAATTACCACATTCTAATTCGGTACCTGCAATTAATGATAAAACAACTGCATCTTCCAATGTTTTTGTTACATGATGAGAATTAAAAATATCATGCACAGCCCAACAATCAGATACTACCAAACCATTAAATTTCCATTCATCACGTAAAATCTTTTTTAATAAAAGATTACTTCCGCAACATGGTTCTCCAAGTACCCGGTTATATGCACACATTAGTGATTGAACATTTCCTTCTTCAATACATTTTTTAAAATGTGGTAAATAAGTATTTCTTAAATCATATTCACTTACAATTGCATTGAAATGATGTCTTTCAGATTCAGGGCCACTATGAACAGCAAAATGTTTAGGAGTAGCAATTGTTTTAAAATATTTTTCATCATTACCATGCAATCCTTTTATATATTGCACTGCAAGTTCACCTGTAAGGAATGGATCTTCACCATAAGTTTCCATTCCTCTTCCCCATCTTGGATCTCTAAAAATATTAATATTCGGAGCCCATAATGTTAATCCACAACTACCAAACTGTTTCTTTCTTACGGCAATATTGTATTTTGCTCGTGCTTCGGTTGATATTAATTCACCAATCTTATACATTAAATCTTTATCCCATGTAGCTGCCAAACCAATAGGCATTGGAAAAACTGTAGCCAAACCATTTCTTGCTATACCATGAAGAGATTCATTCCACCAATTGTATGCTGGAATTCCCAGTCTTTCTATTGCAGGTGATTTATGAACCATTTGAGAAATTTTTTCTTCAATTGTCATTCGAGATATTAAATCATCTACTCGTTCTTCAAATGATAATTTATGATCTAAATATTTTGGTATTTCTTGTGGGACAATAGTTTTTGATAGAAATAAAATTGTTATTATGATGAATAATCTATTATGCATAAAAATCCTTTACCTAAAATATTCTTTTTAATATATCTGGCTTTTCATTGTACAATTTTAGAATCATCTCGCCAAAAAGTGAATTAGGCCAAGGGAACCAGCTTCGTGTGTAATCATATGGATTATCTTTATTAAATGATTCATGCATGAAATATGTATCTGCATGTGTGTTCTTAAGGAATCTAATATTATTTATAATTTCATCTTCGTTATCAGTTGTAATAATTCTCATTATTATACTTAAATGCCAGATGTTATTTAATAACGTATGTGGACTACCAATTCCTTCTGCAAATTTTCCTCTAAAGAAATATGGATTATTATCACTCAAAATAAATTTTCTTGTCTCCTGATAAATCTCGTCATCTTTATTTAAACAACCAAGGTAAGGAAGTGATAATAAACTTGGAATGTTTGCATCATCCATAAATAATTTATTTCCAAAGCCATCAACTTCATATGCAAAAATTTTATGATAATTTAGATGTGAACTTACAGCATGTTCATATATAGCTTTTTCAATTTCATTGGCAAGAGAAATACATTTTTCAGAGAATTCAAAGTCATTATATATCTTAAGATACATTTCAGATAATTGCTTCAATGAAATAACAGCAAAAAAATTAGAAGGAATTAAAAATGGAAAAATTGTTGCATCGTCTGAAGGTCTAAATATTGAAACAATCAATCCATTTGGTTTAATTGGATTTCCGTAGCCATTACCAGGTACTGTATCTGTACTCCAAGCTGTCACTCTTCCAAATTTATATGAACCACAACCATACTTACGTTGCTGTTCAATAAATGTGTTGTAAATTAATTTAGTAGCACTAATCCATTCATTATTAAAGCATGAAGTATCTCCTGTTAATTTCCAGAATTTATATGCCAATCTAATTGTATAACATAAAGAGTCCAATTCCCATTTTCTTTCATGCAATTCTGGTTTCATTTCTGTTAAATCATTACTCCACATACTTTTCTTTTTATCATAATTAAATGCATTAGCATAAGGATCGATTAAAACACATTTTGTTTGTCTATTGATTAATCCCATAATTAAAAGTTTTAGATTATCATCTTCATTAACAAATTCTAAATAAGGCCAGATCTGTGCAGTTGAATCTCTTAACCACATTGCATCAATGTCGCCTGCTAAAATATAAGTATCGGGAATCCCATCATTAAAAGTAAATATAACACTTGTATCTAATGTATTAGGAAAGCAATTAGAAAAAATTTTTGCAAGTTCTTTATCAGCAATAAAATCAGAAACTTCTTTAATTTTTTCTTCTATTGGTTTACTGATAAATTTTCTTTCTTTTAGTGCTGGCCGAGAGTTCATTTATTGCTTTAATTTTTTTTAATATTAATTAAGCCATCATGATAAAGTGTATAAATATTTTCATCATCTAAAAATGTGCATTTATACATATCATCTATTACTTTTATTTCAGGCGTATAAAAAATTCCATTTATCTGTAATGGTTCTATGCCCAGAGCAGAAATATTATCTGCATATTTTTTATTCTTATCGAAATATGCTCTTTGTTGATAATAGATATTTCTCAAATACCATTTTATTTGTTCGGATTGATTTTCAATAAAATCAATATAACCTTTACCTGCTTCAATTTTTGAAAACTGAACATAGCCCCACATTTCAGGATAGTGCATGTTTATTACACCCTGTGGACTCCAGACCCAGTTATCTTCTGGATAAGGTTTATTTGTTTCAGGATTAATTACTTTTTCATATTTACTATTAACTACATTTGTTCTCCACTCAACTCGTGAAAAATTTATTCTCCATTGATCATTATCTTGCGGAGGTACATTTGCACTTGTTATTTCTTTAAAGGCTTCCCATGGAAAAGCAATTTCTAATGTCCAGCAACTATCTATATCGGATGGATTATTTATTGACCCAAAAATTGAAACAGCTGATTTCAAATTCTTAATATCAAAACCATGTAATGCTGCTTTATCTGTATCGCGATAAGGTTTTATTAAAAACAAATCCCACACAGTGTTTAAGGCATTCATTTCAAATTCTACATATCTATGAGTATCGCCATCAGGATCTATGAATACTTCGAAGTCATTATCATAAAAAATAATGTCATCTCTATTTTTTAATGTTGCCCAGATATGGGGTTCTTCTAATTGTGCTGCTATATAAAAATAATTTTTATCCCACAGCATTTTAACTTTTGTATTAAAACGTGGTTTTGGTTTTAGATCTCCTTCTATATCCACAAAATCTTCTGTCCATTTT
Source organism: Rosettibacter firmus (assembly GCF_036860695.1). NCBI lineage: Bacteria > Pseudomonadati > Ignavibacteriota > Ignavibacteria > Ignavibacteriales > Melioribacteraceae > Rosettibacter > Rosettibacter firmus. The sequence continues at coordinate 261,572 of NZ_JAYKGJ010000001.1, forward strand.
ACATTCTTCCATGAAGTTTCATCAAGTTTCCCATCAATGGTTATATTTTCATGAGTGAAATAACAAATATATTTTCTTGGTGAAAATTTAATTTGCGGAACAGGAATAGATTGAGCAAAAATTGTTTGGGAAAATAAAATTAATAAGATGACTATTAAAAACTTTTTATTGTTTAGCTGCATCAATTAGTTCTCCAATAGTTGTGTATGCAAGACAAACAGAAGTATCTGCTGCACCATAATAAATTAAAACTTTGCTAGATTTTAAAGCAAAACCTTCGTTATCATACTCTTCGACAATAATTCCTGAAGGAAAACAAACATTTGGAACCTGCCCAACAAGTTCATACAATTCACGGGGTTCCAGAATGTTATATCTGCTTCTATGAATTAGAATCCCTGGATCATTTAAATCGTGAAGTGCAACACCTGCTTGATAAATATTTGAAGCTGCAAAATGAGTTGCAACTCCGTGATAGATATGTAACCATCCTTCGCGAGTTTTTACTGGAGGTGGACCTGAGCCAATTAATTCATCCCAGTAATGAAATCTTCCTGCCATAACTTCCTTTACATACTTCCATTTAATTAAATCTGTTGACTCAGATAAGAAAATTGAATTGCCAGTTTTCGGTCCACCTTTAAGACTTACTTTATTTGGTCTTTCAAATCGTAAAAACTTTCCATTAAATTTTTCTGGAAATAATACACCATTTCTTGAATCATCTCTTGATACTATTCCTAAAAATTTATAGTCTTCAAAATCATCAGTCACGGCCAGTCCAAGTTTACATCCATCATCCATATCCATTGCAAACATTATATAGTAAACATTATCAATTTTAGTTATTCTTGTATCGTAAATGTGATATACTTTTTCTTTTAATTTTTCTATTCCACTAAAGTGAACGATTTTGTTATCGACTTTGAAATTTATCCCATCCTCGCTCTCTGCTTTTACAATAAAAGTTTCCCTTCCTCTATTTTGAACTCTCAATAACAAAATATACTTACCATTATGTTTGATTGCTCCTGGATTAAAAACCGAAGAGACATCAACCAGATGAGGTTTTATCTCAGGAATGTCTTTTCTTGTTATTATTGGATTGTTGTGGTATCTCAATAGCATATTTATCTCTTTTTATTTGCCCATAATAACTTTTACATTACAGATTTCTTTTTGTACAGGAGGAATTATGAATGATTCTAATTTTTTCCCGTCCAGATATATTTCTTTAATACCAGACTCAACACCAGATTCATTTACTACTTCAATTATATATCTTGTACCTCTAAATACTCTTTCTACTGTAAAATATTTCCAGTGAGATGGAATTACGGGGTCGATTATCAAACCATTATAAGAAGCTCTGACTCCTAAGATATAATCATAAAACACTCGATACATCCATGCTGCTGTTCCTGTTTGCCAGGAATGACTTGCTTTACCAGGTGATGAATGTTCATTGCTTGTAATATATTGAGAAAATACATAAGGTTCAGCAGTATAAATATCTGAATCGATACGATTGGGTAATATTTTTTTTAGATAATCATAAGCGACATTTCCCCTTTTCATAATAGCTTCGGCTTGAATTAACCAGGTAACAGGGTGACAAAAAATAGCTCCATTTTCTTTCTTACCCGCTACACATCTTGTTATAAGACCAATGTTTGGATCAATTTCTCGAAATGCAGGGGCACAAATTTTAGGACCATATTCAGTATCAAGATATTTTTTTACACTATCAAGTGCTTTCAATAATCTTTTTTTATTAGATAAGTCAGCAATAACCGACCAGCTTTGAGTATTTATAAATATTTTTCCGTACTTATTTTCATGTGAACCAATTTTTTTCTTCCCATTTCCAAAAGCTCTAATATACCATTCTCCATCCCAGCATAATTCATCAATACTATTTTTGATTTTATCTCTGAGACTTTCGATATCTTTACTGTCAATATTTACATATTGAAATAATTCAATTAATCGATTTAACATTGCAACATAAAACATTGCAGCCCATACACTTTCTCCGCCATCTTCACCTCCAATGTAATCAAGGGTATCATTCCAATCTCCTCTACCAAATACTGGTAGAAATCGAGGTGTTAAAATATTTTTAATAAAATTCACAACAGAATATAAATGAGTTAATACGGTACCTTCGGGATTATCCACATAAGAAACTTTTTCATCAAGAATACTAACATCTCCAGTTTCTTTAATATACTCTGTTACTGCCAAAATATACCATACTGGATCATCGCAATGTTTTGTTAATTCACCATTCGCATCATCATAAAAATGGTGATAAACTCTGCCATCAGTAAACATCTGTCGTGATAATAATAAGATTCTTTCTTTCGCTTTGTGAGGGAGTGCAATAGTAACAGCTATAGTATCTTGAGCAGTATCTCTAAATCCAAATCCACGACTAATACCCCAATAATAAAAACTTGCTACTCTCCCGATATCAAAAGCAACCTTAGCCTGATAAGGAATCCAATTATTCATAAAAATATTTATATCTTTATCAGGAGTATTACAATGTGTATTATTAATAAATTTTTCCCACTTATTTTTTACTTCTTCAAATGCATTATGGACAGCTTCGGGATTATTATATTTTATAATAGTTTCTTTCTTTGCATCGAAATCCTTTTTAGGTATAACACCAAGAGAAAATATTATTTCTTTTTCTTCAAAAGGTTTTAAATCTACATCAATTCTTAGAACACCAACAGCATTCCCATAATCAGTATCTTGAGAAGATAATTCACCTGTTTCTATACTTATAGGATTATTTTCATTACGATAATTTCCAATAAATCTTTCACGCAGAGTTTCGTATTGAACTACAGGAAGGTTAATAGTAAAAAATGCCCATTGGTCCCATTCTTTGTTCTCTTGTTGTTGTGTTCCATTTGATTGAGTAACCCAGTAAGTTTTTGTTGCAAATAATGTATTAAGTTTTTTATCGAAATAGACTCGATTAAAATGTTGATCATCACACTGGTTAATTAAATCGATTAAACCATGCCCCAATGCAAATTCAACATAACCATATAAAGATAATTTACGAATCTTATCTGATTCATTTTTTAATTTTATTCTCCAAATTTCGCGGTTATCAGAAACGGGCACAAAGAACAAACTTTCGGATTTAATATCTTTGACATTCGATTCGATTTTTGTATAGCCGAATCCATGTATAACTCTATAAGATTCTTTGTACTTTCCTACAGGTTGCCAGCTTAAACTCCAGTACTCATTATTATCCCAATCTTTTACATATATATATTTACCAGGTCTATCAGGCGGGACTTCGTTGATTCTGTATCTTGTTATTCTGCCATGCAAGGGATTTTTAATATAACTAATACCACCGGCATTATTCGATATTGTAGAAAAATATTCGTCATTATATATGTAGTTTATCCATGGAGTAGGTGTTGCAACATTATAAATGATAAATTCCTTACCACTTTCAGAAAATTCTCCGTAATCCATATAAAATCTCCCAAAGTATATTTTTTTCAAAAAATAACTTACACTAAAATATAAACGGTAACTTATAAAATCAATTATATTTTTGAAAATAAACAAAAACTAAAATTAATATGTCAAATTTTTGAAGTGAGTATTTTTTATAACAATAAATATTAAACGGCAAATGACTACGTTTTCAATTGGAAATAACATAGCCATTTTATAAAATTTAATCTGTGTAAGAATAATGGAATAAAGATTTAATTTAGCTTAACTTAAATATTATTTAAATTTGCAGTATAATTAAGATTTGGCAATTAAATAATATCTTCCAGATGTGTTTTAACTTGGATTGTATCTATAATTGAATTTTTTTCAATTATTACTGCACTTAATTTATTGCCAACACAAGCTCCTGTATCGATATACAATGCATTTGAATCTTCAATATAAGTAATATCTGGTTGTTTTGTGTGTCCTACAACTTGAAGCTTTCCAAGATTAAGTAGCGGGTCTCTTGTCCACATTATTCCTCTGTCACTCGAAATATCATTATATATTAATGGTTCTAATAAATCAAGATTATTTCTAAAATCTTGAGGCAAAAATTTTTCATAGTAAACAGATATACCTGCATGAGAAATAAAACAATCTTCAAGATTATAAAATAACTGTGCTGATTTAATAAATTCGATATGTTCAAACATTTCTTTTTCATGCTTTTCATATGAAAGCAATGTAGATTCATTTCCATTAAAAAACCAGGAGCGAGCAAAAATACTCGATGGCTCTTTAAAGAAATGATAGAACATGTAATCATGATTTCCCGGTGTAAGTATGATATTCTTTTCTTTCACAAATTTTACAACTTCATAGCTAAAATTACCTCTATCAACCAAATCTCCAATTGAATATACAGGAATTCCAGGATAGCGATTTATAATTTCATTATAAAGTTCTTCCAGTGTATAATAACAACCGTGTATATCTCCAATAATAGCAATCATGATTAGATATGGTAGGTTTTTTTCGCAAATTCAGTTAATTCATCCCTAAATAAAGGATGTGCAATGTTTATGAGTGCTCGTGCTCTTTCTTGAATACTTTTACCATAAAGATCTGCAATACCATATTCAGTTATAACATAATGAACATCACCTCGTGATGTAACAACACCAGCTCCAGGTTTAAGCATAGGAACAATTTTAGAATATTTTAAATCACGAGTTGCCGAAGGAAGTGCAATTATTGGTTTTCCTCCTTCTGAACGTGCAGCTCCGCGAATAAAATCAACCTGTCCACCTATACCACTAAATAATTTAGTACCAATACTATCTGCACACACCTGTCCTGTCAAATCCACTTCGATTGCAGAATTGATTGCAACCATTTTATAATTCTGTGAAATAAGAAATGGATCATTTACATATTCCTGTGGATGAAATTCAAATATTGGATTGTTGTCTATGTAATCGTATAATTTTTTAGTTCCAAGTACAAATCCTGCTACTACTTTTCCTGGATGCAAAGTTTTCTTTTCACCAGTTACAATCCCTTCTTCAATTAATTCTATTAATCCATCAGAAAACATTTCAGTATGAACACCAAGATCATTTTTATCTCTCATATATCTTAAAACAGCATCTGGTATTGCACCAATTCCCATTTGAAGTGTAGAACCATCTTCTATTAAACTTGCAACATTCTTTCCGATTTTATCATATATTTCAAGCATATCTGGAGTAGCATCAGGATCAACTTGAGGAAGTTCTTGAAGTGGAGTATCAACTTCAACTATATAATCAATTTTATTAATATGAATAAAACTATTTCCAAGACCACGAGGCATTTGTTTATTAACCTGAGCAATAACACATTTTGCTTTTTCTGCAGGAGTTTTAATATTTCCTACATCAATGCCATAACTACAAAATCCATGCTCATCGGGTGGCGAAACATGAATTAATGCTACATCTGCTTTAATAATTTCTTTTTTGAATAATAAAGTAACTTCTGATAAAAAAATTGGAATAAATTCAGCTCTTCCTTCATTAATTGCTTGACGAACATTAGCTCCAATAAAAAAAGCTTTGTGCTTAAAATGCTTTTCCATACCTGGTTGAGTATATGGAAGATCACCAACTACAAGTATATGATAAATTTCTACATTATAAAGTTCGTCCTTTCTCTTTACCAGTGCATTTATAAGTTCTAATGGAGCTGCACAACCTGGTTGAATAATAATTTTATCTCCACTTTTTACTACTTTAATTGCTTCTTCTGCCGTAGTAATTTTTGAATTATATTTTTTTATCCAGGCGGCATTTGTATGCTTATCAATTTTAAGTTTTTCAACTGTCATAATTATTCCATGTAATTAAATTTAATTTGTAGGGAAAATGTGCAATCTCCTATGTTCTAATGAAAAAGCATCTGCAATCATTTCATTCGTACAATATCCATTATAAGTGCAAACGCCTTTAGCTAAACCAGCATCCGATAATAAAGCTCGAGATAAACCGCTATCAGCTATTTCTGATATATATTCCATTGATGCATTAGTCAATCCATAACTTGCGGTTCTGGAGACTAATGCAGGCATATTTGGTACACAGTAGTGTATTACATTATGCATAATAAATATAGGATCAGATAATGTAGTAGGTCTACTTGTTTCTATGCATCCTCCCTGATCGATTGAAACATCAATAATCACTGCACCTTTCTTCATTGATTTTACCATTTCTTCTGTAACAATGTGAGGAGTTTTACCAGCTTTGATTTGTATTGCCCCAATTAGAAGGTCGGCAAATTTAACACCACGAGCAATAGTATATTGATTAGCAGCAACTGTAGTGATACTCTTGGATATCAAATCATTTATTCTTTTTAATTTTCTTAAATCTTTATCAAGAACAATAACATGAGCTCCTCTGGCATGAGCAGTTCGAGCAGCATTAAAACCGACAACTCCGGCACCAATTATTACCACAGCAGCTGGAGCTACCCCTGCAATACCCCCCATTAAAATTCCTCTCCCGAGCTGAGAATCGCTACCTAAAAATCTTTCCCCCACAGAAATTGCTAATTGTCCAGCTATTTCGCTCATTGATTGGAGAACAGGTAATTGATCATCCTTTTCAATCAGTTCATATGCTATGGCTGTAACTTTTTTTGCTAATAATTTTTCGATTATAGTTTTTTTACCAACTGCAAGATAAAGAAATGAAAATATGATCTGTTCTTCTTGAAGCATATCAGCTTCTTCATCAGTTAATGGTGCTACTTTTACTATCATCTCAGAACGATGATAAACTTCTTCTGCACTATAGACAATATTAGCTCCAACAGCTCGATATTCATCATCTGTAAAATGGCTTTCTAATCCCGCACCTGTTTCAATAAAAACCGTATGACCAGCTTTCACCAATGTATTAACTCCCGCTGGTGCAAGTGCTACTCTTTTTTCTTCTCTTACTGTCTCTTTGGGAATTCCTATTCTCATTTTTATTTCAATATTAGTTTATAAATTATATATATTTATATTTCAATCAAAAATACTTATTCTAACTTCATTCTACAAACAAATATTTTAAACAGGAGTAATAGGTTTATTCCCTTTCAAAACTTCTATAACATTTTTAGCAGCTAACATAGCCATTCTTGTTCGAGTTTCTATAGTTGCACTTCCGATGTGAGGCAATAAAAACACATTATCTAATTTCAATAAATCTGGATTTACATCCGGTTCATTTTCATAAACATCAAAGCCAGCTGAAAAAATTTTCTTTTGCTTTAAAATTTTTATTAAAAATTTTTCATCAATTACTTCTCCCCTTGCTGTATTAACTATTATCGCACTCTTCTTCATCAAAACCATATTCTCTTTATTTAATAAATGAAATGTACTTTCAGTCAGTGGAACATGAATAGAAATAATATCAGAATTTTTAAGCAAGTAGTTAAGAGAAACTTTTTTAGCTTCAGTTAATTTTTCAAGCTCATAATTTCTACTTCTGCTGTAGTACAAAATTTTTGTTTTAAAAGCTTTCATTCTTATTGCTACTTCTGTGCCAATTCTTCCGGCTCCAATTATGCCCACTACTTTATCTTTTATATCATAACCAAGTAAGAGATCTGGTTTCCATCCTTTAAATTTTTTTTGACGCATTAATTTATTTCCTTCATGTAATCTTCGAGCACATGCTAAGATTAAAGCCACTGCAATATCAGCTGTTGCATCTGTGAGAACATCAGGAGTATTTGTAACGATTATATTTTTTGATTTTGCATAATCAACATCAATGTTGTTATAACCAACAGCATAATTAGCAATAATTTTACACTTATTTAAATTATCAATAACTTCTTTATCGATTCTATTACTTAACAAACATATTAATGCATCAACATCCCGTGCTCTTTCTATTAATTCTTTTTTAGTAATTAATCGTTCTTTATCAAAAGTTTCTGTAATGAAACCATTTTTTTGTAAATAACTTTCTATATTTCCAGGTAACTTTTGAGTAATAAAGATCTTTTGTTTCATCTTTCATCCAAATAAAAATTTAACTATTAAAAAAGCTCCAGTTATTCCAGCTATATCTGCAAGAACTCCCGCAGCCACTGCATGTCTTGTTTTACGTATATTGACAGAACCAAAGTATAAAGCCAATACATAAAAAGTAGTTTCTGTACTTCCCATAATTGTAGATACTAAAATTCCAATAAAAGAATCGGGACCATGTTTTGAAATTATTTCAGACATAATTCCAAGTGCACCACTACCAGATAGTGGTCTCATTAATGCCATAGGAATAGCTTCCGCAGGAAAGCCAATAAGATTTGTTATTGGGGAGAGAATTAAAACCAATATATCCATGCCACCGCCTGCTCTAAAAATTCCAATTGCCATTAGCATTGCCACGAGATATGGAATTATTTTAACCCCAATATTAAATCCTTCCTTTGCTCCATCTACAAATTCTTCATAAATTTTTACTTTTTTAATTACTCCATAAATCACAAATAAAAATATTATTAAAGGAATTGCAATTATTGAAATGACTTGAATAATATTTCTCAATAAATCGGCATCTAAATAAAACATATCCGAAATAACTTTTTGTTTAAGAATAGTTATTAAAAATAAAAAGCCGATAACCAATATTAGAATTTTTTTATAACTCTTTTTAATATAATACATTAGTTCATTTAATCTGAAAGGATACTTCTCTAATATTTTAACTGCGATAATACCTGTAATAGTAGCACATAAAGCACCAAAAAAAGAGGTACCAATAATAATAGTTGGATTGCTACTTCCAGCTGCAGCTCTAATTGCAATTGCTGTAGCAGGTATTAAAGTTAAACCTGCTGTATTAATTGCAAGAAAAGTACACATTGCATTAGTTGCAGTTCCTTTATTAGTGTTTAACTTATCAAGTTCTTCCATTGCTTTTAGACCAAAAGGTGTGGCAGCATTACCTAATCCCAGCATATTCGCTGATATGTTCATTACAATTGAGGCTATTGCAGGATGCTCCGGAGGTACATCAGGAAATAAAAATTTTGTAACAGGTTTAACAAATTTTGCTATTAAATTTATCATTCCAGATTTTTCAGCTATTTTCATTATACCCAGCCATAAAGACATAATCCCAATTAATCCAATAGCAATTTTAACTGCATTACCAGCATATTCAATAATAGCATTTGTTACATCTTTAATTTTTAAAAAAGAAATTTCTTCTAAATAAAGCATTGCATGATAATGCAATGAATCAATTTCCCCTTTAATAAATAATTTACCTGTTATATCATCTTCTTTACCAGATGCATTTGCAATTTTTTTCCATATCTCAGGTGAATTATCATTTACTTTAAAATAAACATTAAATATCTCTGGATTCTGAGTTTTGCTTAGTTTTATTTCTTGTTCTACATTATTTTTATAATCAGTTTTGTAAAAATCATTAAATACTTTTGAATTAATCTCAAGTTTTGAGTTAATGGATTTTATATTAAAATCATTTTCATCAAATTTAACAGTAACATATAAAGGTTTACCATTATTATATTTATTATTAGAAATATCAATTATATCTGCTGTGAATGCAGTTAAAATTCCTAATGTTATAAGAGCAAGCCAGATGTAGTTGAGCATTTTATCTCTTAATTGTGAAATTATTAACATTAAATTAAAAAATTAAGAATGAAAAAGGCAGATTTTTTTATGTCGTATTAACTGATTATTAAAATAACATATCATAATAAACCATAACGCATAATAAAATAAGAGGTAATATGAAAGCAGGACTTGTTCAGTTTTCTCCAGTATGGGAAAACAAAGACGAAAGTATCAAAAAGATAGAAACATTAATTGATAAACTAAATGAAAAACCTGATTTACTCATATTCCCTGAAATGACGCTCACCGGTTTTACAATGCATTCTAATAAGTTTGCTGAAGAAATTGATGGCTCAGGTATGAAATATTTTATGAAACTTGCATCTGAATTAAAAACTCATATTTTCTTTGGTATAATTGAAAAAAATGATAGTAAGTTTTATAACTCACTAATTCATCTGGATCGCAATGGTTTAATAACTGCATATTACAGAAAAATTCATCCATTTACTCACACTAAAGAGGATAAATTTTATTCTGCCGGTAATGAGATTGTAATTACAAAAATTGATCAAGCAAAAATTGGTTTAAGTATTTGTTACGACTTAAGATTCCCTGAACTCTTTAGACTATATGCCAAGCAAAAAGTAGAATTAATAATTAACATAGCTAACTGGCCTATCGATAGAATTGAACACTGGAAAACTTTACTTAAAGCACGAGCTATCGAAAATCAATGTTTTATAATCGGAGTTAATAGAACCGGAAATGATCCTTACTTTAATTATAATGGTAATAGTGCAGTTGTAGATCCCTCAGGGAATATTTTAGTAATAAATGAAAATGAAGAAAAAATAATTTTATGTGACATAAATTTAGATTTAGTTGAAGAGATAAGAAATAAATTACAGTTTTTAAATGATATTAAGTTGATTTAATAAGATTATTAACTATCAATCTCACACCATTTCGATTTGTTATATATAACCAGATCCATTCAGTCAATACACGGTAACGATTTCTAAAGCCTATTAAATATAGAATATGAATAAACACCCATAATAGCCATGCGATAAATCCAGTAAACTTAACATTATGAATTTGTGCTATTGCTTTAGCTTTTCCGATAGTAGCCATTATTCCTTTATCAGAATATTTAAATGGTTCTCTTTTATTTTTAGGAATTCCATTTTTAATAATATTTGCAACATATTTCCCCTGTTGAATTGCAACAGGTGCAAGTGCAGGTAATACTCTTCCATTATCTATAAAGCATGCTGCATCTCCAATAACAAAAACATCAGAATAATCTTTTATAGAACAATCACTTTCAACTATAACCCTTCCATATTTATCGAGTTCGACAATCAGTGATTTAGTTAAAGACTCTGCAGAATTACCTGCTGCCCATATAACATTATACGAGTAAATAAATTCACCATTAATCTCTACACCATTATGTGTAATATTTGTGACCTTTGTATTCAATAATATTTTTACACCTAATTTCTCCAGTGATTTTATTGCATAAGTACTTAAGTTTTCATCAAATGTAGATAATATTCTATTTGATGCTTCAACCAAAATTATTTTTGTTTTTGCAGGATTAATCTTTTTAAAATCTTTCAACATTGTTTTTTTAGCTATTTCTGCAATTGCACCTGCCAATTCTACGCCTGTTGGTCCACCCCCAATAATTACGAATGTTAAGTATTTAGAAACTTCAGTATCATCTTCTAACAGTTCTGCTTTCTCAAAAGAATATAAAATCTTTTCTCTAATGTAAAGTGCATCTGTAATAGTTTTTAATCCAGGTGCGTATTTCTTCCAATGATTATTGCCGTAATATGAATTCATTGTACCAACTGCAAGCACCAGATAATCATAACTAAATTCTTTCTGAAATTCATAATTACTATAGTCTGGATTAACATAAACTTTTTTTTCAGCTAAATTGATTCTATTAACTTCGGATAAAATTACTCTTATATTTTTTTGTTTCCTCATAATTTCACGGATTGGAGCTGCAATGTCCCCAGGCGATAAAGCAGCAGTTGCAACCTGATATAACAATGGTTGAAATAAGTGATGATTATTTTTATCAATCAATAAAATATCACAATTAGAATTTCTTAATTCACGAGCTAATGTAAGCCCTCCAAAACCAGCTCCCACAATAATAACTTTCTTCATTGTATCTTTCTATAATTCTTTCCTATTATAACAAAAATAAATCCCGGTTAATTCACATATTAGCAATTACAAAATCGTAAAATAATTTCAATACTTTTTTTGAATAAGGTGTATTTTTTATTTTTTCTATAGGTAGTTTTTTTGTGATTAGATTTTTCTTCTTATCATGTGATTTAAGCATATATTCCATCATAATATTTTTATCAAATTCTGGATGAAATTGAACCCCCCAGGTACACTTTCCGATACGAAAAGCATAGATTGAGTTTCTGGAATCATATGCTAAAATTTTTGCTTCCTGTGGTAATGAAAATACTGATTGAGCATGAGAAACATTCACAAAAAATTTCTGAGGTAATTTAGAAAATAATATATCGTTTTTTGATTCCTCAGTTAATTTAATTTTTATACTGCCGGATTTTTCACCATCAGAATTATAATCAACAATTCCATTTAAAGCTTTAGCAATTAATTGATGTCCATAACAAATTCCAAGTACAGGAATTTCTTTTTCAATAAGTTTAGGGATCCACTTTTCAACTTTCAGGCTCCATTCTTTATTTTGAGTAACCATAGAATGAGACCCTGTTAAAATAACACCGGCACAATTCTTTATATCATTTATATCTTCGCCCTCATTTATTTTAATTACTTTTACTTTTTTAATATCAATACCAATTGTTTTAACAATCCAATCATCAAAATCACCAAATTTTCTTTTAATAGATTGATAAGTGGATCCCAGTTTGAATATGTATATCTTTTTAAAAGACATTACAGGGCAGCTTCTCCTGATTCACCTGTTCGAATACGAATTGCATCTTTAACATCATAAATAAAAATTTTACCATCTCCTACCTGACCAGTTTTTCCTACATCAATAATAATTTGAAGAGCTTTTTCGAGTCGATCATCAGTACAAATAAGTTCGATTTTTACTTTAGGTACAAAGTTAATGTTATATTCGGTACCACGATAAACTTCTTTATGACCTTTTTGTCTCCCATAACCTCTGACCTCGGATACTGTTAATCCCATAAATCCGGCCTCACTTAATGCTTCTTGAACTTCATCTAATTTATGTGGGCGAATAATAGCTTCAATTTTTTTCATAATTTATTCCTCTTATTGTTGAAGGTTATAAAGTTATTCCAATTACATAAAAAATATTTTCCTGAGAAGGATTCAGAATAATTGAACCAAAAATAGGTAAATTAAATTCACTTGTAATGCTTAATGTTTTAGAAACAGTAAAACCTGCATTGATAATATTAAATTTGTTAGTTAAGTAATAACTATTTTCATCCCCTGGAGTTGCTCCAATAAATAAATTAATTCCAACACCATTAAGATTAGTAGCATATCCTAACTGGAGATAAATAGGATTATTTGCAACATTGTGAACGAAAATATTAGCAGATAATGTTAAAGGAAAATTTTCTGGTCCAGTGTAATTCGCATTAAATTCAATACTGTGCGCTCCTGGACCATTGTGCGAATCATGATTAGCAAAGTTAAAAAATTTAACACCATTATCTGGATTTGTATAATCTGTTAAACCAAAACTAATGCTACCTGCATTAGATAAAGAAAATGAATAAGTAGCATAGATATCAATCTCGTTCAATGCGGCATCTTTGAAAATTGGATACGCTCCCCAGAATCCAATAGTAAAGTTACTTATAGTTAATTTAATATTTGGTTGAATGCTTGGCGCATCTCCTCCTAAATCTAAACCACGCCAGATATATCTGTTGACAAAATCAGTATTCAAAGAAAATTCTTGTGCAAAGTTTTTCGATGTAAAAAGCATTAATAAAATACATAAAAGTAGTTTATTCATGGTTTTCATATTCCCTCCAAAATTTATTAAAATTATTTAGCTACTTTTTCAAATTCCGGATAAGCTTCCATACCATGTTCTCCAATATCAAGACCTTCGATTTCTTCAGTAGGAGAAACTCTTAATCCGATTAATTTCTTAAGTATAATCCAAATGATATAAGAAATAACAAAAGTAAAAATGCCAACAGCCACAACACCAATTAATTGATTGAAAAATAATTTAAATCCACCACCAAAGAATAAACCATTTCCTGTGGTTCCTGGCATGTACTTATCCTCTGCGAATAAACCGACTGCAAGAGTTCCAAATATTCCATTTACTAAATGAACTGCTAAAGCTCCAACAGGATCATCAATTTTAATTTTATCAAAAAAGATTACAGCATAAACAACAAGAATACCTGCGATTGCTCCTATAATAAGTGAACTCCAAACACCCACGTAAGCACATCCTGCAGTGATGGCAACAAGTCCAGCAAGACAACCATTTATTGTCATACTTAAATCAGGTTTACCAAGAACTATCCATGCAACTATTGTTGAAGATAAAATTCCAGCTATGGCGGCACTATTTGTTGTTATTACAATTCTGGATATATTTTCGATATCTGCTGCCATAGTGCTACCGGGATTAAATCCAAACCAACCGAGCCATAGTACAAAAACTCCTATTGTTGCAGATGTCATATTATGACCGGGTATAGGATAAATTTTATTATCACGATACTTATTCAAACGAGGGCCGAGAATAATTGCACCTGTTAAAGCTGCCCAACCACCTACAGAGTGCACTACAGTTGAACCAGCAAAGTCCCAGAATCCAAGTTTAGCAAGCCATCCACCACCCCAAATCCAGTGTCCAGTTATTGGATACATAATTGCAACAAGGAAAAATGAAAAAATTATAAAGTCTACATATTTAATTCTTTCTGCAACAGCTCCAGATACTATTGTTGCAGCTGTACCAGCAAACACTAATTGGAAGAAAAATTTTGCAAGTAATGGAACTGAAGTCCAGCTAATTGCAGAATAAACACCTTGATAAGAATCTCCTGTTGCAGGACTATTATCTGCACCACTTAATCCTACCAATCCTTTTAGACCAATAAAATCATTACCATCACCAAACATTAAACCCCAACCAATAAGCCAGAATGCTAAAGATGATATTGCAAATACTATAAAATTCTTCGACAAAATATTTACAGTATTTTTACTTTGTGTGAAACCAGATTCCACAAGAGCAAAACCAAGATTCATAAAAAATACCAAACAGGCAGTAAATAAAACCCAGATTGTATCAAGTATTATTTTATACTCCATGTAATTTTTCCTCCTATTTTTTTTTATTTAATATTATTTAATGCATATTGAATAAACTAAACTTATCACCTAAGCCATATAAATCCTGTGTAATAAACCTTATTTCTCTTCCTGACTTTGTAACAATTAATTGGCTTCATTTTACCTCCTCCTTTTTATTTTATAATTACAAGGGATTATTAATAAATAATAATTATGGCAAATATTTATAAATTCCTAAATAAGTTAGGAATTTTATTTTAAATATATTAAAAAGTATTGTTAAATGTCAAGTATGCCTTATTATTTATTTGCCGTTAATACAATGATGGTGAATTTTATATGATATGGTTATTTGTTGTACTGGTAAGTTTATATTAATGGAATGACTTTAAATGCGCAGGAATATTGATTGAATAATATAGACTGTTTAGATATTATCTTCTTCCAGAATATAAGCCACGAGATTTTGTAATTTTTATATCCTGTAGTTCAGGAGCTTTCATTCTGAGTTCGAATCTAAAGCCTCTATAATAACCAAGTGGATTCCAGATAAAATTCATTTCCCAGCAATGTAGATCTCGATAAATAGTAATCTGTGGTGTTGTAATTTGCTTTAGTTCAAAATCGTAATTACCTCGAACAGTAAATTTCCAGTTCTTTGTAAGACTAAAACTCAAATTTATTCCAATATTAGAATACTTTGATACAGTTGCTGGATCAATTTTACTCAGATTAAAATTATAATTTAAACTCAAACTCCAGGGTTTAAATATACTTGTTGAATTATCCTGTTGTTGAATTCCACTTTTTATATCAGTCCTTTCCTCATTTCTTGATTCAGATTTATTTTTATTACTGAATAGTTCATCACTTAAGTTTGCTGATATTGAAAAATTAAGATTATTTAAACGAAATAATCCTTTCCCTGCAGAGATTAAATATTTATTAACTCTTGTTTTATTTTCATAATCATAAAATGTGTAACTTGAAGAACCATAAAAACTTAATAAGTTTCCTACCTGTGTTCTATAAGAAAGATTTAGATCCGATAGCTTAAATTCTGTTCTTGCAAAATTGTAACCTAAACTTGCAGATAAATTTAATAATTGAATTTTATTACTCTCAGAACTTTTTTTCAGAGTATCGCTACTTCGTCTGGAAGTTTTTATTTCGAATACATTTCCTATAGAAAAATTTATAGCCTGTTGTTCACCTGATTCTGCTCCACGAAATACTTCGCTTGTAAATTTATCATACTTAATTCTTTCCCCTTTAGATGTAGTGTAATAATCATAATATCCCCAGAAATCGGTAGAAAAATCTGGTTTATATACATAAGATATTGAAGGTGTAACTGTGTGTCTGAAAGCTTCTATTCCCAGAATATTTGGTTGAAATATTCCATAGAATTTTGTGTTTGCTGAAACACTTAAATCAAACGTACGTACAAAATTAATTTCATTAACATCCTTTGTGATTATAGAATCTTCTTCTGTAATTTCACCTGTAAATACATTCGTTTTTTTAACTACAACATTCTCCTTCTTTATTCTTTTATTATACCATTTTTCTGTGTAATTAATTCTTGGAGTTATACTGAAATATCCAATTTTGGGAGAAGCATTAATTGATAAATTATGTTGAATGCCTCCACGAATTGATAGATTACCAGAAACTTTATTACGATTATTTATAAATTGTCCAGTATAAGAATATCCTAATTGTTCATACCATTTCTGTTTTCCAATTGAATTTTCTTTTCTAAAAGGGTATGAAATATTTTTTGTAAAAGTAATATTTGGAAGACTTTCGTAAATATCACCATTAATTAAATTTTGTGTTCTACTATAATTAATTACAAGATTATTACCTGATTCATCCCATATTTTACTAAATGTAGCATTTGATACAATATTTTGTGAGAGAATATCATTATAATCAATACTATTATTTCTCAAATAACTTGAAGAATAAAATTGGAGATTCATATTTAGTTGTGTGGTTGGATTTATTTGTTGTGTATGATACCAGGATAAATTCCAATCATCAACATTCTGTCTAAAAGCAACTGGATCGTTTTCTTCTCCAACTTTAATTTTTGAATAACCTGCATTAAAATTTCCATTAAAGCTATATCTTTTAGCATAACGCAATCTCGAACGTAAGCCATATCCACCTTTAGTATAATAATCACCATTAAATGCTAAATCAAAATAATCATTGATTGCCCAGAAATAACCGAAATTATAAAAATATTGTCCTCTTCTAATATCTCTTCCATAACTTGGTACAATAATACCACTTCTTCTTCCTCCTTCGCTTGGAAAAACAGCAAAAGGTAATGGAACTGGAAGTGGAACTCCTTCTATGTGCATCAATATCCATTTTGCAAAAACTTTATCTTTCTGAATTACTTTCATTTTACTTGCTGTGAAGTATGTATGTGGAGTATCTTTTTCACATGTAGTAAACATACCATGCTCAATAAAATAAATATTTTTGTCTACCTTTTTAACCTTTTCTCCTTCATATCGTGAACCTTGCATTTCATTCTTTGCAAGAGAAATAAATCCACGTTGAGTTTTGAAATTATATTTTAATTGTGTCCCTTCGTAAGTTTCTGTTCCCTCTTTAAGAACAGGGGTTTGCTTTATTTTTATTTTTGCTGTATCTGATGTATCAGGGATACCAAAAGCTTCGAGTTCATTTGAGTTGTAATCAATAAAAATCTTACCGCTTTTTAAATCAGTATCTTTATATTTTAATTGACCATTGCCATATATAAACATTTTTTTACTTTGTATATCGAATACTATTGAATCAGATGAAGAAGCATAAACAACAGCATCAACATCAAATTTTCTTTTAGTTTTTGAAGTATCTTTAAAAGTTGTATCAATAGATGAGTTAATTGTATCAGCTTTACTAAAATAAAAATCAATCCCCTTTGCAATTAAGGTAACATTAATTAAAAACAATATTGAAAATATTTTTTTCATCTAATTTTTATAAATAAAAAATACACTGAATACGAAATTATTTATTTTTGATGAGATAAAGATTATTAAATATCAATCTTTGCTTGCTGAATCGAATTTTCTATCTTTTTAATTATCATGTCTGCAACTTTTAAAGCTTTAAGTCCATCTGCTCCTGTTATAGGCGGTTGTGTATTGTTCAAAACAGAATTAATAAAAAGTTGTAGTTCATATTGCAATGGGTTTATATTTACTTGAGATGGATTTTCATAAACTACTGTTCTCTTTTTATCTCCAACTCCAATTTCACCAAGATTTAAATAATTTCCTTTTGGTAAATTTTGAGGCGACAATAATCTAATTATTTCAGTATTCCCTTCAATAAAATCAATGGAAAAATAAGTATCACGCTGAAAAAGTCTCATCTTTCTCATACGTTTTTGTGATATTCTACTTGCAGTAACATTAGCTACAGCAAAATTTTCAAATTCAATTCTTGCATTTGCGATATCAATATTATTTGATACAACAGAAATACCACTCGCTTTAATATCTTTAACTTCACTTTTAACAAGGCTGAGTATTATATCAATATCATGAATCATTAAATCAAGGACAACTGCAACATCTGTTCCACGCATATTAAACTGAGAAAGTCGATCTGATTGAATAAACATAGGATTTAAATCATACTTTTCAAGTGCAATAAGAGCTGGATTAAATCTTTCTATATGACCAACCTGTAATTTCAGATTTTTTTCATTAGAGATTTTAACAAGTTCTTCGGCTTCCCATATGTGAACAGTAATTGGTTTTTCGACAAATACATGTTTATTGAATTCAAATGCCTGTTTAACAAGTTCATAGTGAGCACTTGTTGTAGCAACAATTATTACAGCTTCACAATCATTTAAAAGATTTTCAAGTTCGAGATATTGTTTTACATTAAATTCTTTTGAGACACTTTCTGATTTCTTAAAATCTTTATCATAAACTCCAATCAACTCACAATTTTCAATACCTTTTAATAATTTCACATGTACTTTACCAAGATGTCCTGTGCCAATTACTCCAACTTTTAATTTTTCCATATTTCACCACTATTTATTTTTTTATAACCAATAATTTTATCATATCCACCTTTTTCCTGGGTTTTGTAGTAAAGAAATATGTGATAATCATTTTCTGTTTCCCAGAAATTTCCTTCGAGAATGTACCAGTCTATTTCATTAATATTTTCGTCACTATTGTTTACAACAACATATTGATAGTCATAAATACCTCTTTTTAATTCTATTGTGAGGTTTAATAATCCATCAATATCTAACATTTTATATTGTGGCAATAACTCCCAATTATTAAAATCACCAATAAGAAAAACAGAAGATTTTATATTTTCAGGTGGTCGCAATCTGAAAGTAACATTCATATACTCAGCATATTCGTTTTTATAATCAATTATTATAGAGCCACCATTAAAATCTTTTTTTCTTTTTCTAAAAAAGTCAGATACTTCAATTCCATCGTATTGAGCATTGACATTTTTGAGATAATATCTATTTGTATCTCTTAAATCAGTTTGCCGATATTCATTCCCTGGTTTTATGTCTTTGGCAATAAATAAAAATTCATTAGAACCATTCCACTCATAATAAGTTTTATCTGTTGGTTTCTCTTTTTCAATACGAATTGGATAAGCAATTTTTTTATTTTCGATTATCTCAACAAGATCAATATATGAATTAAATAATGTATCAGGTAAATTAAAATAAACTTTTATGTAAAATACTCTACCGAGTGCTGCAATTTCAGGTATTAAATTTTCCAATCTTTTTTTTTCGAGTAAAACTTTCAATTCCACTTCGGGATATACAACAAAAAATTTTCCTTCTGCATAAACTCTGTCATGATTTTGTGAATCAACGATGTAAAATTTCCATTTGCCAGAAAATGGGAATGTTACATTTTTATTTGGGAATATACCTGTGTAATGATAGCGAGCATCAGTTATTCGAAGAGGTAATTTTTCTAACCAGAGATTATACTCTGTGTCAAAGCCATAATTTTTTAAAAAAGCTGTGTTATATGGCTCCCAGTTTTTATCACAAAATTTAAAAACAATACTTAGATTCGGAGCATAATTACATTGAACATCAAATTCAATTGTAATAAATTTTTTTGACTGGTCTGAATTATCAATCACAGGAAATGATGTTTGATTATTTGAGGAATAAACACGTAGGCTTTTAATGTATATATCTTCTGCGGATAGATTTAGAAATAAACAAAATAAGAAAGTAACTATTAAAATATTTCTACACATTTTATAGAAGTAAATGGTACGAAAATATTGTATGCTTGTTCTTCCCTTTGAGCTTCGAGTAAAAGTCCATCATCATATGCTGCTATAAGCTTTCCTGTTTTAAAAACTATTTCATAAAATGTTGGATGCTCATTTTCAGATCTACCATATACTACTCCATAATTTTCGTACATGGTAATATTCAGAATTTTTCCTAAAAATTGTGACCAATCTAATTTCATATTAAATACCTTTAAAATTACTTGAACAAAAAGTATGGAAAAAAGATTTTTTTTCCAATTAGGAAGGTATTACTTCTTTAAAAAAGATTGTCCTGAAAAGTTCTATTAAATTTCCACAGATATACAGTTTTAAATTATTTTTCTTTTAATATTATATCACCTCCTGTTGTATATGCTCTGAGCTTATTACCACCGCCATTAAATTCTGCCAGCAGTCTTTTCCTTGTTACCTTATATGTTTTTGAATTTGAGAAATCACATTCAATTTCGCCACCAGTAGTTTCAAGTTCAACAGATGCTTTAGCAAAAGCTGGTAAGTTAATAAATATATCGCCACCTGTGGTTTTTGCCTGTAATCCTTTAAATTCATCTTGAATTGTTATTTTAATATCGCCACCAGATGTAAAAGCTTCTATCATTCCAGAAATATAATCAACCACTATATTGCCACCAGATGTTGATGCATATAATTCACCAACAACATCTTTACAATTAATATCTCCACCAGAAGTTGATACATCAAGTTTACCAGTTACATTTTTCAACTTTATATCGCCACCAGAAGTTTTTGCTTTTATATTACCAGATAATTTTTCAAGTTCAATATCGCCTCCCGAAGTATTTAATTTATGTTCTCCCTGAATATCATTTAATCTTATATCTCCGCCTGAAGTATTTATTTCACAATTATAATTTTTAGGTACGTATGCATCAATTCTCAAATTTAATGCAACTCCGAAATCAAAAAGTAATCTCTTTTTCTTTTTTGCGATTACTTTTATTCCATCTTCAACTTTTTCGATCTCGAAATAAATCTCGTTTTCAGCTTTTTTGTTACCGAATATTTTAATAAGTGCTTCGTTTTTATCCCACGATAAAACTTTTACATCAGCTCCAGAAGTTTCAACATGTAAAGATTCACCAGATTTAACTTCAAATGATTTTTCTGAAATTAATTTTTTCTCCTGTGCAACTGTACTGGTTCTTAGCAATAATAAAGAAGCAATTATTAATAAAAATATTAATCCAATTTTCATTTTTAAATCTTTCATTTCATATTCTCCTTTTTATTCATATCTTTAGACTAAATGAAATAATAAAAGTTACATTTACACCTGAATAATTAATAAATTTTATATCAATTCATATGAAAAATAAACTTAGCCAATACTTTAAAGTAAGTTTGATCATAATTTTGATTTCAAACTCACTTTTGTTTTCACAAAACAAATACGATTTATATCAACTAAAGAATGAAACAATAAATTTTTTCAAATTACCTATTAACTGGGATAAAAACGATTTTTTAAAACTCAGTATTATAGGTGCAGGAACATTTGTAACTATGCAGATTGATCAACAGATTAGAAATGAATATTTAAAGGATAGGAGTTATAACAAAAGCTTTCCAATTAACTTTGGGAAACAATGGGGAGAAATTTATACAACAGCAATAATTGGAAGTGCTTTTGGATTACACGGTATTATAGGAAATAACAATTCAACAAAAAGGATTGGATTTGAGATATTTCAATCTGCGTTTTATTCAGGAATTATTACACAAATACTAAAGATATCGTTGGGACGTGCAAGACCATTTACAAATAATGGCTCTAAATTTTATAAACCTTTTACTTTATTTAATGATGATTTTCACTCATTACCTTCAGGTCATGCAACACTTGCTTTTTCATTATCAACAATATTATCAAATAATACTGATTCAAAAATATTAAAAGTAATTTTTTATATTCCTGCAGTACTTACTGCAACTTCGAGAGTTTATCAGGATAATCACTGGGCATCAGATGTTTTTCTTGGAGCTGCTATTGGATATTTTGTAGGTGAATGGGTTCATTCAATTCATAAAGAGAGTAACAATTCTAATCAAATTTTAGAATTAAGAAGTGATAATTCTAACTGGATAATTATTAAAATAAATTTTTAATCCCGATAGAAATTTCTATTTGTAAAAAGTGTTTATAATATTTACAATTCTCTTAAAATAAAAAAGACTGCCAGAGGCAGTCTTCTTTGATAACTTATTAATCACTTATATTAATAATTCTTTATCTCGTGTACCAATTTTGTAATTGCATCTTTTGCATCTCCAAAGTACATCAAAGCATTTGGATAGAAGAATAATTCATTCTCAATTCCTGCATAACCAACATTTAAAGATCTTTTATTAATTACAACTGTTTTAGCATAATCAACATTTAAGATTGGCATTCCATAAATTGGACTATTTTTATCGTGTCTTGCTGCTGGATTAACAACATCATTTGCACCAACAACAAAAGCAATGTCGGTATTTGGGAAATCATCATTTATTTCTTCCATAGATAGCATTTTATCATAAGGTATTTGAGCTTCTGCAAGAAGAACATTCATATGTCCAGGCATTCTACCAGCAACTGGATGAATAGCAAACCTAACTTTTTTACCTTTAGCTTCAAGTACATTTACTAAATCTCTTACAGCATGTTGAGCCTGTGCAACAGCCATTCCATAGCCTGGTACAATTATTACACTGCTTGCAGCATCGAACAACATTGCAAGTTCTTCTGCATCAACAGATTTTACCTGTCCTTTTTGTGAAGTAGTTGAAGTAGCTACACCAGTAGAACCTGCGGATTCCCATCCCCCAAGAACAACATTCATTAAAGAACGATTCATTCCTTTACACATAATATTGGTTAAAATAATTCCAGAAGCTCCAACTAATGCACCTGCAATAATTAATTCATTATTCTGTAATACAAATCCAGTTGCCGATGCAGCTAATCCAGAATATGAATTCAAAAGAGAAATTGCAACTGGCATATCAGCTCCACCAATTGGAAGTACTAACAAAACACCAAGTATAAGTGAGATAATTCCTATCGAAATAATTAACCACTGTAAAGAAGGATTAAGTACAAAATAAATTCCACCTAATAAAACTCCTAACAACAATAAAGCATTTATTGGATGCTGGAATGGATAACGCACTACTCTACCAGTTACAATACCTTGAAGTTTACCAAAAGCAATTAATGAACCAGTAAATGTAACCGCTCCAATCAAGATACTTAAAACAATTGTAATGCTTGTTTGATAATCATAATTAAATTGTGGGAAGTTAACTATTTTATAATATTCAGAATATGCAACGAGCATTGAAGCTCCACCACCAAATCCGTTTAATAATCCAACCATTTGTGGCATACCAGTCATTGGTACTTTTAATGCCAGTACAGCACCAACAAAAGCACCAATAATAAATCCAATAATAATCCATTCGTAAGTTAAAACATGTTGATCAAGTAATGTTACAACAATTGCGATAAACATTCCAAGAGCAGCAAGAAGATTTCCCTTCCTGGCTGTTTTTGGTGATGCTAAATTTTTAATACCAAATATGAATAGTACAGAGGAAATTAAATAAGAAATTTCTATTACAAACTTCATTTTTCAACTCACTTTTTTTTGAACATTTTTAACATTCTGTCGGTAACTAAAAAACCACCGACAACATTTATTGTAGCAAAAATCATTGCTATTAATCCAAGAATTGTGCTTATAGTAAATTCGTGCAAACCTGCACTTAAAATAGCACCAACAATAGTAATTCCAGAAATTGCATTTGAACCAGACATTAATGGAGTATGTAATGTTGGGGGTACTTTTGTTATTAATTCAAAACCAACAAAAATGGCAAGTACAAATACATAGATTAACATTAAGATTCCTATACCTTCCATTTATTACCTCTTTTTATTTTTCAATTTTGTAAAAGTGCTTTTGTTTTTTCGTGGACTACTTTTCCATCTTTCACTATTGTTGCACCACCTATTATCTCATCATCCATGTTGTGAATAAAATTTCCATCTTTACTTGAATAATCAATCAGATTCAATAAATTTCTTGCATACATTTCACTTGCATGATATGGAACTAAACTGGGCAAATTAGGTTCTCCAATAATTGTTACATTATATTTTTCTACAACTTTACCTTTTTCACTCAACTCACAATTACCACCAAACTCCACTGCCATATCAAGAATTACTGAACCTGGTCTCATATTTTTAACCATTTCTTCAGTAACAAGAATTGGAGCTTTTTTACCTGGAATTAAAGCAGTAGTAATTACAATATCTGCTTCTGTAATATGTTTGAAAATCAATTCTTTTTGTTTTCTTAAAAATTCTTCTGATTGTTCTTTAGCATAACCAGATGCATCCTGCATCGATTCATCAGTTGGGACTTCAATAAATTTACCACCCAAACTTTGTACTTCTTCTTTTACTTGAGGACGAACATCAGATACTTCAACAACAGCCCCTAATCTTTTTGCAGTACCAAGTGCAGAAAGTCCAGCCACCCCTGCTCCCATAATGACAACTTTAGCTGGCGAAATTGTGCCTGCAGCAGTCATCATCATCGGGAAAATTTTATGAAGGTAATTTGCAGCTAATATTACACTTTTATAACCTGCTATATTTGCCTGTGAACTTAAAGCATCCATTCTTTGTGCAAGTGTAGTTCTGGGAATTGCATCCATCGATATAACATCAACTCCTAAATCAGCTGCTTTTTTTGCAACATCGGGATAATGAAGTGAATAGAAAAATGAAATTAATAATTTACCTTTACCAATTAATTCAAGTTCATGTTTCCCTTTAGCAGGATGAATTATTGGTCTTTGAACTTTCAAAACTATATTAGCATTTTGATACAGTTCTTCAACATCATTTATGATTTTTGCTCCTGCATTTAAATATTTTTCATCTGGGAAACCTGCTTTAAGACCAGCATTTTTTTCTACTCGTACTTCAAAACCCTTTTTTATTAATTTTGATACAACATCGGGGACAATTGCAACTCTATTTTCCCCTTCCATAATTTCTTTTGGAACTGCTATTATCACTACTATCTCCTATTAATTTTTATTTTCAGTTATAAAACTTAAGAATTATCATTTTTATTTACTAATTAATTTTAATAATCACATAGTTATAATTTTATAAAGCACTTAAAATATTATCCACCTGATATTAAAATTATCTATTTTTATAACGATTATACATTGAGTATGATTTTTTTAATAAATAATTTACTTTTAAACAAATTTATTCTAAGAATTATGAAAAATTTAAATAGAGCACACCTTATAATCATAATATATCTTAGTTTTTTTATAAACAACTATTCACAGGAACTTAGATTTGAAATAATTAATTCAGATAAGGGACTATCTCAAAACACCGTACTTTCTATTTATCAAGATAGTAGAGATTTCCTCTGGTTTGGCACATATGATGGATTAAATCGTTACGATGGTTACTCCTTTAAAGTTTATAAGCCAATAGAAAATAATCCAAGAAGTATAAAAGGACAATCTTTTCGATCTATTATCGAAGATCGAGATGGTAACTTATGGATTACATCACTTGGTGAAGGACTAAATAGATATAATAGACTAACAGACGATTTTACTAACTTTCGTCACGATCCTAAAAATAAAAATTCCATTATATCAAACAGAGTAAGAGTTTTACACATAGATAAAAAAAATAGATTCTGGATAGGAACAGAAGAAGGTTTATGTAGATATGATTTCAAAAAAAATATTTTTATCTCTTATACAGATATTTTTAATAACGAGAATTTAAGTAACTCAAAATATATAACATCAATCTGTGAAGATTCATCAGGATTTTTATGGATTGGTACTATAAATGGTTTAATTAAATTCAATCCAGAAACAAATAATTATAAATATTATAATAATGTTCCCAACGATCCTTTCAGCATAAGTGGAAGTTACATAGGTAAAGTTTATGTTGATAAGAGTAACACATTATGGGTTGGTACTGCTGTCTGCTTACATAAATACGATAGAAAAAATGATCGATTTATCAGGTATGAAAATCCATTAATAATTAATAGCAAAGATAAAACAATAACTGACATTCTTGAAGATAGATACGGAGATTTATGGATTACAACTTTATTAGACGGGCTACAAAAATTTGATAGAAAAAAGGAAAAATTTTCTGTTTATAAACACGATTCATCAAATCCAGAAAGCATTGGCAGTAATATTTTATTTTCATTATATGAAGATAGAACTGGAATATTATGGATAGGAACTGAAGGAGCTGGTGTAAATAAATTAAATAGGAACAGATCTAAATTTATTTATTACTGCAATATACCATTCAATAAAGAAAGTTTAAGTAATAACAAAGTCTATTCTATTATCGAAGATAAATCAGGAATAATATGGATTGGTACATTTGGTGGTGGACTCAATAGATTTGACCCAAACTCAAAAGATAAAAAATTCATTCACTACAATTTTAATCCCTATAATCAAAACTCATTAGTTGATGATAGAATTAGAACTATGTTTGAAGACAATGAAGGAAATTTGTGGATTGGGACTGAATATGGTTTATCAAAATTTAATCCTCAAAAAAATCAATTTACTAATTTTATTAGTGATGGCTCGGCAAATAAACTAAGTAATAATATTATTTTTTCAATCTATCAAATTAAATCTGGTGAAATATTAATAGGTACTTTTGGTGGTGGTCTAAATATCTATAACAAAAAAAATAATACTTTTACAAGTTACAGGCATAACCCAGAAGATCCTAAAAGTATAAGTAGTGATAATATATGGTGTATTTTTCAGGATAGTAAAGGAAACATCTGGATTGGTACTGATGATGGTGGATTGAACAGATTTGATATCAAGAAAAAAGAATTTTATCATTATACGCACAATCCAGACGACAATAATAGTCTAAGTACTAATAAAGTTCTTAATATAATGGAAGATAGTAAAGGGAATTTATGGATTGGGACTATCCAGGGAATTAATAAACTTACATTTAAAAATAATAAACCTGAATTCACATCTTACACAATGAAAAATGGCTTACCTGATAATAATATTCAAGCAGTTCTTGAAGATAATAAAGGTTATTTGTGGATTAGTACAAATAAAGGCATTTCAAAATTCGACCCTGAAAAGATTAGATTTTTTAATTATGATGTGAGTGATGGATTACAAAGTTACGAATTTTATGTGAGAGCATGTGCTAAAAGGAAAAAAACTGGAGAATTATTATTTGGTGGGAATAAAGGATTTAATATTTTTCATCCAGATAGTATTGAAGAAGATAAAGTTATACCAAAAGTTTGGATCACTGAATTTTTATTATTTAATACACCTGTTAAGATAGGTGAAAAAATTGATAATAAAATTATTCTTAATAAAAATATTACAGAAACAAAAGAAATAATTCTTTCTTACAAAAATAATATCATCACATTTCGTTTTGCTGCATTACATTTTGCAAAACCAGAAAAAAATTCATATGCCTATATAATGGAAGGATTAGAAAGCAACTGGAATTATGTAGGTAATCAACATGTTGCAAATTATGCTCATATTCCACCTGGGAGATATATTTTCAAAGTTATAGCTTCTAATCCAGATGGAGTATGGAATGAAAAAGGTATTAGCATTAAATTAATTATTACTCCTCCCTTTTATCAAACTCTTTTATTTAGAATATTATCATTTATTACTACTATATCTTTAATTTACTATGCATATAAAAGAAAAATAAAATCTATTAAAAAGCATGAAGCAGAACTGGAAATACTTGTTAAAGAAAAAACAGAGCTAAATACTAAATTATCTCAAGAAATTGAAGAAAGAAAAAAGATTGAACAGGAATTAATAGCAGCAAAAGACAAAGCAGAAGCATCAGAAAAATTAAAATCAGAATTCTTAGCTCAAATGTCACACGAAATTAGATCTCCCATACACACAATATTAAATTTTACAGAATTAATTAAAGAACAATTAAATAATTCAGAAAATGTAATAATAAAAGAAAGTTTTAATTCAATAGAAAAAGCTGGCGATAGAATTGTAAGAACAATTGACTTAATCTTAAATATGTCTGAAATTCAAGCAGGGACTTATGAATGTATTTATAAAGAAATTGATCTGAATGAAAATATTTTAAAGAGATTATACCCGGAATTTTTATATAAAGCCAAAAAGAAAAACTTAGATTTAATTTTAGAAATAAAAAAAGAAGAACTAAAAGTTTTAGTAGATGAATATTCTGCCACACAAATATTTGTTAATCTAATTGATAATGCCATTAAATACACATTTGAAGGAAAAGTTGAAATCATATCGTTCTTAACAGAAAATAATAAGGCTGCTGTTAAAATTTCTGATACAGGAATTGGAATCTCAGAAGAATTTTTACCAAAACTTTTCACAGCATTTTTTCAGGAGCAACGAGGTTACACAAGAGCATTCGAAGGAAATGGACTTGGATTGGCTCTTGTAAAAAAATATTGTGAATTAAATAATGCAGAGATTTTTGTAGAAAGTAAAAAGAATGTTGGTTCTACTTTTACTGTAATTTTTAATAACACATTATAAAAAAAGCTGCAACAATTCTAACAAATATTATAAAATTGATGCAGCTTTATAAAAGATTAATTTAATTTTTCAGGATAGAGATTCTAATACACTTACATATTTTCTATTATTTCTCTTTCTCTCAAATTTTACGTATCCATCTATAAGTGCAAACAAAGAATGATCGCTAGCCAATCTCACATTTTTACCGGGATGAAAATTTGTTCCCTTTTGACGAACCAAAATTGAACCAGCAGTTACTTTCTGTCCACCAAAAGCTTTCACACCTAAATATTGTGGATTACTATCTCTTCCATTTCTCGATGAACCCTGACCTTTTTTATGAGCCATATTAACCTCCTGTTTCTATGCAATCTTTGTTATTTCGATTCTGGTCAATTGTTGTCTATGACCTCTTTTACGTTTGTAAGAGATTCTTCTTTTTTTCTTAAATACAATAATTTTATCATCTTTTAAATGTTCTAATACTTTAGCATGAACCTTAACATCTTTGAGTGTTGGAGTACCAATTTTAGTTTCGCCATCATTATTTACCATTAAAACTTCATCAAAGATGATTTCGGAATTTGGTTCTACATGTAATCTGGGTACATAATACTTCTGATTCTCTCTTACAATAAACTGTTGTCCAGCAATATTTACAACAGCAAACATTATACCTCCAATTAATCAAATTTTGAGTTACAAATATAAAAATTGATAATCCATTAAGTCAATTTCATTATTACACATTTATAAATAAATTAAATTATAAAACTTATAGGAAAATTATTTCTACTTTAATTTATTAAAATAAAAATGGGTGATTTTTTATCACCCATTTTATTGTGGGCAGAGACGGAATCGAACCGCCGACACAAGGATTTTCAGTCCTTTGCTCTACCGACTGAGCTATCTGCCCAACACAATTTCAAATTTTGTGGCTCAAATCTATAGAAAAAGAGATTAATTTTCAAAAAAAATTTCATATGAAAATGGTTAATAAATTTTACCACAAATTATTGTTTTCTTCATAAATAATTATCAAAAAAAATTTCACATTATCAGTACCATTATGGCTTTTTGAACATGGAGTCGATTTTCAGCTTCGTCAAACACTATAGAATTTGGAGAGTCTATTATTTCATCAATTACTTCTTCGCCTCTATGTGCTGGTAAACAATGCATAAATAAGTAATCATCTTTTGCATGCTTTATTAATTCTAAATTTACCTGATAATTTTTAAATACTTTTCTTCTTTCTTCGGCTTCTTTTTCCTGTCCCATACTTGCCCAGACATCTGTATATACTACATCTGCATTTTTAACTGCTTCAAATGGATCATTAATTATTTCAACTTTACTTCCCATATATTTTGCTATTTCAATTGCATTATCGACGATTTCTTTTTTAGGTTCATATCCTTTTGGTGATGCAACAACAATATCCATCCCTACTTTTGAGCATCCATGTAGTAAACTATGTGCAACATTATTTCCATCACCAATATATGCTAATTTAAGTCCCTGAAGCTTATTTCTTTTTTCTAAAATTGTAAATAAGTCCGATAGCACCTGGCAAGGATGAAGTAAATCTGTTAAGCCATTAATTACGGGAATAGTAGCATATTTAGCTAAATCTATAACATCCTGATGAGAAAAAGTTCTAATCATAATACCATCTAAATATCTAGAAAGTACTTTAGCTGTGTCATGAATATTTTCGCTTTTGCCAAGTTGCAAATCATTTTGATTAAAATACATTCCATAACCACCTAATTGATAAATACCTGTCTCGAAAGAGATTCTTGTTCTTGTAGATGGTTTAGAAAAAATCATTCCTAAAGTTTTTCCTTTTAAATAATGATGTTCTTCACCAGTATAAAGTTTTCTTTTTAGAGATTTGGCAACATCAAAAATTTCATAAATTTCTTCTAAGGAAAGATCTGCAATTGAAATCAAATCTTTCCCTTTCATATTTACTGCCATTTTATTAACTCCATTTATTGAAGTGATTATTTTAATTGTGTGTTAATAAAATTATAACTGAAAATTTTATAAACGAAAATAAAAATTATTCCAGAGTAATTCTTGTACCACAATTTTCTTTTTCAATTTCTTCTTCGTTTGTTATAATTGCTTCTTTACCACCACCTTCAAGGAATTCGATTGCTGCTAAAATTTTTGGTCCCATACTACCAGGAGGGAATTCACCCATTTCATAATATTTTTTTGCCTCTGAAACAGTTAATTTATCCAGTGCAATTTGATTTGGTTTTTTATAATTGAGATAGACCTTTGGCACATCTGTAATTATATAAAATCTATCAGCTTGAATTTCTTTTGCGAGAAATGCTGATGCAAGATCTTTATCAATAACAGCTTCAATTGCTTCAAGATATTTTGTATCCTTATGCCAGTAAACTGGAATTCCACCACCACCAACAGCTATAACTATATGACCTTTTTTAACCATATCTTTAATTACTTTTTTATTCATAACATCAATTGGTTTAGGAGAAGGAACAACTCTTCTCCAACCTCTTTTGCCAGGATCTTCTTTAAAAACCCATCCATTTGTTTTTGCAAGTAAATCAGCTTCTTCTTTTAGATAAAATCTACCGATAGGTTTAGTTGGATTTTGAAAAGCTGGATCGTTAATATCGATTAAAACCTGTGTAATTATTGCAAGAACATTTCTTCTTAAGTTTGTTTTACTTAAAGCATTTCTCATCTGGCGTTCTATCATATAACCAATTCCACCTTGAGAATCGGCTACACAAATATCAAGAGGCATTTTAGGAATATTATAGAGATTATACCCTGCTTCATTTCTTAAAAGAATATTTCCTACTTGAGGACCATTTCCGTGAGTGATTACAAGATTATATCCAAGTCTTAACAAACCAATTAATTTTTTGCAGGTTTCAAGAGTGTGAGCTTCTTGTTGTTCAATAGTACCGATTTCATTACTTCTTAAAAGAGCATTGCCACCTAAGGCAACCACAGCAATTTTTTTCATAAAATGCCTTTTTGTTTCAGTACACTTTCTAATGTATTTTCACCAATTTCTTGCAATTCATACATTACACGAGTAGTAGGTTTATTAATTTTTAATATTCTTCCTAAATCGATAGGAGTACCAATAACAACAGCATCGCAATCTGTACGATTGATAGTTTCTTCTAAATCTTTTATCTGTTGTTCACCATATCCCATTGCTGGAAGAAGAATCCCGATGTTCGGATATTTTTTATAAGTCTCAGCAATTGATTTAACAGTGTAAGGTCGAGGATCAACAATTTCTTTTGCATTTAGTTTTTTTGCTATAACTGTTCCAGCTCCATATTTCATTTCACCATGAGTTAATGTTGGTCCATCTTCCACTATTAGAACTCTTTTTCCAGTTATCAATTCTGGTTTATCAACAGTAATTGGTGAATTTGCTTCGATGATTATTGCTTTAGGATTTACAAGATGAATATTATTTCTTACCGTTTCAATTCCTTCTTTTGTAGCGGAATCAATTTTATTTATAATTACTGCATCGGCAATACGTAAGCAAGTATTTCCGGGATAATAATGTAATTCGTGACCGGGGCGATGAGGATCTGTAACAGTAAAAGTTAAATCCGATTTGAAAAATGGCATATCATTATTACCACCATCCCATAAAATAATATCAGCTTCTTTTTCAGCTTCTCTTAATATAGCTTCGTAATCAACACCAGCATAAATAATACCACCTCTGGCAATATGAGGTTCATATTCTTCCCGCTCTTCGATTGTACAATTATATTTATCAAGGTCTGAATAACTTGCAAATCTCTGAATTCTCTGTTTTACTAAATCACCATAAGGCATTGGATGACGTACAGCAACAACTTTTTTCCCTGCTTCAGTAAGTATCTTAACAATTTTTCTTGATGTTTGAGATTTGCCACATCCAGTTCTTACAGCTAAAACAGAAATTACTGGTTTAGTGCTTTTTATAATTGTTTCATTCATTCCCATTAATCTAAATGAAGCTCCTGCAGCATTAACAATTGAAGCTTTAGTCATAACATAATCGAAAGGAACATCTGAGTATGCAAAAACAACTTCTTCAACTTTGTATTTTTGAATTAATTCTACCAATTCAGATTCTTCATAAATTTTAATTCCATCTGGATAAAGATTTCCAGCTAATTCTGGGGGATAAATTCTTCCATCAATATTTGGAATTTGAGTAGCTGTAAAAGCAACTACTTCGTAATTATTATTATTTCTGAAATAGACATTAAAATTATGAAAATCTCGTCCTGCAGCACCCATAATAAGGACTTTTCTGCGTGCCATAATTACCTCATTTTTTTTATTCGACGGTTACGCTTTTTGCTAAATTTCTTGGCTGGTCTACATTTAGACCTTTTTTAACTGCAATATGATATGCTAATAATTGAAGTGGTATAACACTTAAAATTGGTTGAAGCATATCAATTGTTTTAGGAATTCTTATAACGTGATCTACAATTTTTTCTATATGATCATCATCCTCATTAACAATTGCGAGTATTCTTCCTTTTCTTGCTTTAACTTCCTGAATATTACTTAGTACTTTTTCATAAACACTATCTTTCATAGCCAAAAATACAACTGGCATATTTTCATCAATTAATGCAATTGGACCATGTTTCATTTCTGCTGCTGGATAACCTTCTGCATGGATATAGGAAATTTCTTTTAGTTTAAGAGCTCCTTCCAATGCTACAGGGAAATGATATCCACGACCAAGATATAAAAAGTTTTTACAATCGCTGTAGATATCAGCTATTGTTTTTATCTCATCATTAAGTTTAAGAATTTTCTCAACCTTTTTTGTAAGTGATTGCATTTCTTTAATAATTTCCTGACCATCCTGTAAATTCATATTTTTCTTACGAGCTAATAACAAAGTTATTAATGAAAGAACTACTAATTGAGATGTAAAAGCTTTGGTTGATGCAACACCAATTTCTGGACCTGCATGAATGTACACTCCTGCATCACTTTCTCGAGCTATTGAGCTACCAACTACATTGCAAATGCCAAGACAAAGAGCCCCTTTCTTTTTGGCTTCTCGTAAAGATGCAAGTGTGTCTGCTGTTTCACCACTTTGAGAAATAAAAATTACTGTATCTTTTGGAGTAATGATTGGTCTTCTATATCTAAATTCTGATGCATATTCAACTTCAACTGGAATACCAGCATACTGTTCCAACATATATTCACCAACAAGACCAGCATGCCAAGAAGTACCACAAGCAGAA
The DNA here is from genome assembly GCF_036860695.1 of Rosettibacter firmus. Lineage (NCBI taxonomy): Bacteria > Pseudomonadati > Ignavibacteriota > Ignavibacteria > Ignavibacteriales > Melioribacteraceae > Rosettibacter > Rosettibacter firmus. The sequence continues at coordinate 295,793 of NZ_JAYKGJ010000001.1, forward strand.
ATAATAATTCTATCTGAATTTGCTATTCTATCTTCATAACCTTGCAAACCACCTAATTTTGAAATTCCTTCTTCATATAGTAACCTTCCTCTCATGGAATTATAAATCGATTCTGGTTGTTCCATAATTTCTTTAAGCATGAAATGAGGATATCCACCTTTAGTAATTTCATCAACACTCATATCGACTTCATGAATTTCTTTAATTATTTCTTCATCATGAATATTCTTTGCGTGAAAGTGATCTTTATAAACTTCGGCTATATCCCCATCTTCCAAATAAACAACTTGACTTGTATATGTAATTAAAGCATTTACATCAGAAGCTATAAAGTTCTCATTTTTTCCAATTCCAATTACAAGTGGCGAACCTTTGCGAGCTACAACAATCTTATCAGGCTCTTCTTTATAAATTACAGCAATGCCATATGTCCCTTCTACTTCATTCAAAGCATATCTAACAGCCTGGAATAAATTATTTTTTAACTTAAGATAATGATCAATCAGGTGTGCTAAAACTTCGGTATCTGTTTCACTCAAAAATTTATAGCCCTCGTTAATCAAACCTTTTTTTAAAGAAGCATAATTTTCAATAATACCATTATGAATAATGAATAATGTTTTGTCATTATTCATATGTGGATGAGCATTTTCAATACTTGGCTCTCCATGTGTTGCCCAGCGTGTGTGACCAATTCCTAAGTTAGCAGATAAATTTTCATTATATAAAAGTTTTTCTAAATCTGCTACTTTCCCTTTTGTTTTGACAACCTTACACTCCTCAGAATTTATAATACCAATTCCTGCTGAATCGTACCCTCTATATTCAAGGCGTTTTAATCCTTCAATAAGAATAGGAATACAATTTTTGTTGCCTATGTAGCCAACAATACCACACATATGAACTCCTAATTAATTTTAAAAAAGATGAATAATTAATACTAAATTAATGATCAGGGCAAGGACGTAACAGTAGCAGTTTTGATTTGAAGTGTACCCTCTTTTTATTATTGATATAATTTAGAATTTTCATAAATATCGCTTAAAGTCCATACCAAATTTCTGAAAAAGTTTATGGATTATCAACTGCTTAAAATTTTGCATAACATTTTTCAACAATATAAAGGGATTTTTATTGGTTTGAATGTTGAAATACGTAGTTATATATTTGCAATGGTTTTTCAAAATTTTTATATGCGCCCGTAGCTCAATTGGATAGAGCATCTGACTACGGATCAGAAGGTTGAGGGTTCGAATCCTTCCGGGCGTACTAATATTCTTCCTATTCAATCTAATTTCATATAGCGTCTGACTACGGATCAGAAGGTTGAGGGTTCTTCCATTGGAATCCCTTTGGGAGAATCCTTCCGGGCGTACTTAAACCAGGAAAAATTTTGGAATCAATAAATCAGGTTATTCATTTATTTTGCTTGTAATCCTTTTCTTATATATTTGTATTGGATATTTCTTAAATGATAATATTAATTGTATTAAATAGTGTTTGAAGACAGGAACTATTTTTTTAAATAGTATGTTTTCATGAATAAATTATAAATGAAAAAAATCATTACCCTGAAAGTTTGATTATTGAGTATGAATATTAAGCTTATTTCGATTTTCACACTATTAGTGATTGTATTTGTTTTTCTACACTCAGAAGCTGACTTATTTGCTCCCGAAAATGATAGTCATGACGTACACGATTATTGTGAAATCGTAAAAACTGCTACAACAAAAATTACAAAATACTCATTAAAAGAAATTCTCAATTTAATTACTAATCAACCAATTAGCCCTGATCTCATCGATACAAAAAACGAATTCAATAAATCATTAATAATTTTTTATAAAGAACGGTCATACTCTCACCAAAAGATAACTGAATTATATCTTTTCGATCGAACTTTTCGAATTTGATCTTTCACACTTCCCTACTCTGCAAATCTTTTTAAGTAATATCATTATCAATTTTAAAAATATCTGGAGTTAGTATGTTCAATTTTTCTTTTACAGGTAAGCAATTACTTATCTTTATTATCATATCGACATTTAATATTTATAATGCACAGGAAAATAACAGGGTTATAAAATTATCATTAGAAAAAGGAATTGAGATAGTTCTGCAACATAATCCAGAAATAATTTCTGCATCTAAAGAAATTGATGCTTCGGTGGGAAGAATTCTTCAGGCAGGAAGATTACAAAATTCAGAACTTTCAATTGAAGTGAACGAAATTCCCAATATTTATGAATTTGGAAATGCAGGAGAACTCGATATAAACTTTAATCAACCAATCGAATTCTTTGGAAAAAGAAGTAATAGAATTCAATCTGCAGAAATTCAAAAAAGAATTGCAGAATTAAATTATGAAAGAATTAAAAAACTAATTACTGCTCAATTTAAAAAAGTTTATTATAACGGACTCCTTTCAAATCAGATTGTTGAAAGCATCGAAGCAAATATAAATTTACTTAATGATTTTCTTGCACAGGTTACTGATCGTTATCAAACTGGTACAAGTACCTATCTGGATGTTATTCGTGCAAAGGTTGAAATAGCAAGATTAAAGAATGAACTTTTTGATGCAAGAAAAAATTTTCAACAAGTAATTGCACAATTAAAAATTCTTTTAGGGAATGAAAATGGAACAGAATTTATTTTGACTGATTCACTGAATTATAATTTTTCAGAAATAAACAAAGATAGCATAATTGAATTTTACTCTTCTCAGAGTAACTTTCTGAAAATTGCAGAACTTCAGGTACTTCAGAATAAATCATCGCTGACCATTGCTCAGAAAAATGCTTTACCTGATTTTAATTTTGGTTTGTCTTTTCAAAACAGACAATCCGATTTATACAGAAAATCCAATCAATATTTAGGCTTAAATATTGGTATCTCACTTCCAATGTTTTATTCAAGTGGAGTGCGTGGTGATATTATTGAAGCTGAGGCTAATCTTTCCATTTCTGAGATTCGTTATCAGTATATAAAAACAAGAATTATGCAGAACATAAAAACAGCATTAAATAATTTTTTATTTGCTGAAGAACAACTGAGATTGTTTGATTCTTCTCTTTTAAGAGATATTGAAGATGAACTTCGTGCTGGAATCACAGCGTATCAAAACAATCAGATTGACTTGCTTAATCTTTTTGATATTTACAGAACATATCGTGCAACCAAAGTTGAATATTCACGCACAATTTACAATACACTTGTTGCATTAGTCGAGCTTGAAACTGCAGGAGAAAAATGGAACACAGATTTAAATAATCTGCTTAACGATGCAGATTAAACCAAATTGCTCAGATAAAATTTTTCATCTGAATTTATAAGTTATCTGTTCAATCATAGTTGTATTGATTCTAAAAATTTTTAATGGAGATAATATGAATAAAAAAATAATTCTCATTTACTTAATAACAACAGCTTTATTATTACTTAGTTGTAGCAATCAAACAGATGAACAAAATGAAAATCAGAATTATCCCGAAAGAAATCACACAGATGTAAAAAATGAAATTATTCTCACTTCTCATCAGCTTCAACACATTGATTTAAAAACAGCGATTGTTGAAGTAAAAGAAGTTGATATCCCGCTAATTCTTTCAGGTAGGATTGCTTTGAATGAAGCATTAACAGCTCATATCACTTCTCGTATAAAAGGTAGAATTGAAAAAGTTCACGCTCTGGTTTCAGATCGTGTAAGCAAAGGTGAAGTTTTGCTTGAACTTTACAGTCAGGATTTTCTTGCAATGCAATCAGAATTTATTCAAGCAGAAGAGAGATTAAAGAGGATAAAAGAAAACGATCCTGAATATGCAACAGCAAAATCTATTTATGAATCAGCAAAAAAGAAACTTGAAGTTATTGGACTGAATAAAGAAGAGATTCAGAATCTTGCAGATAACCATACTCCATTGACTTTGCTTCCTGTTCGTGCACCTTTTGCTGGAACTTTAATAAGTGGAGAAGCTCGACTTGGAGAATTTGTTGATGTTGGTAAGGATTTTTTCCTTCTTGCAAATCTTCAGAATCTTTGGGTTCTTGCAGATGTATTTGAGAAAGACCTTCCATTTATCAGTGAAGGAATGATAGGCGAAGTAATTCCTTCTGCATATCCAAATGATTCATTCAAAGCTAAGCTTACAAGAATTTATGATATAGTTGAATCAACTTCCCGAACAATCAAAGCAAGATTTGAAGTATCTAATACTTCTAACAAACTAAAGCCCGAAATGTTTGTCACAGTCAAAGTCTATTCAAAACTTAGTGGATCAAATCCAAAAGTTTCTTCTTCTGCTATTATGAAAGAAAAAAATGGTGCTTATGTTTTTGTTGCATTAAATGATACAACATTTCAGAGAAGAGAAGTCAGTTTAGGCAAAGAGACAAAAGAATATTGTGAAGTTCTTACCGGACTAAAAGCAGGTGAAAAAGTTGTTACGAGAGGAACATTCTATCTTAAATCCGAGCTTGCAAAAGAAACATTTCTAGAGGAGGAAGAATGATCAATAAAATAATTCTCTTCGCTGTACGCCAACGAATGTTTGTATTGCTCGGAGTTATTGCTCTCATAATCGGTGGAATAATCGCTGCCAATCGATTGCCTATTGACGCAGTTCCAGATATTACCACAAATCAGGTTCAGATATTTACTGTTGCGCCTGCATTGGCACCACAGGAAATTGAACGTCTTGTTTCATATCCTATTGAAATTGCTATGCAAAACCTCCCCGACATTGAAGAAGTTCGTTCAGTTTCAAAATTTGGTCTTTCTGTTGTAACAGTAATTTTTAAAGAAAATGTTGATACTTACTTTGGTAGACAATTAGTATTCGAACGGCTTCAGGAAGCAAAAGGAGATTTACCAGAAGGACTTGAACCGGAGCTTGGACCTGTAACAACAGGTCTTGGTGAAATTTATCAGTATCAGGTTGTCGGTGAAGGTTATACTCCAATGGAGCTTCGTTCAATTCAGGATTGGATAATTTCAAAACAACTCGCAGGAATACCGGGATTGGCAGAAGTTAATACTTTTGGCGGAGAGCTTAAACAATATCAGGTTCAAATAGATCCACAAAAACTTTTAAAATATAATCTTTCACTCCGTGATGTGATTGAAGCAGTTGAAAAAAACAATGCAAACGCTCCAGGTGGATACATCGAACATAAACAGGAACAATACATTGTAGTAGGTGAAGGTCTTGCAAAAACAATATCTGATATCGAAAACATTATTGTTAAAGCTAATGATGGAATTCCAATTTTTGTAAGAGATGTTGCTGAAGTAAAAGAAGGCGCAGCTATTCGTCAAGGTGCTGCAACTTTAAACGGTAAAACAGAAATTGTTGCTGGAATGACAATGATGCTTAAAGGCGAAAATGCTAGATTGGTTACAGAAAGAGTTAAAGAGCGTATGAAGGAAATTGAAAAAAATCTTCCACCCGGGGTTCGGATTGTTCCTTTTTATGATAGAACACAGTTAGTCGAAAAAACAATTCATACTGTAATAAGAAATCTTACTGAAGGTGGTTTACTGGTAATTATAATTCTATTCCTTCTACTAATGAATTTACGCGGTGGTTTTATTGTTGCTTCGGTAATTCCTTTATCAATGTTGTTTGCATTAATTATGATGAAACTTAATGGAATATCAGGTAATCTTATGTCACTTGGTGCAATTGATTTTGGAATTATAGTTGACGGTGCAGTTGTGTTGATGGAGAATGCAATTCGTAAACTTCACGAAAGACAACATTCGCCCGGAATTAATGAAGGTGTGCAACAAACTTTAGTTGGTTCATTTCTAGAAGTTGGAAGACCACTTGTATTTGGTGTCTTAATAATAATTATCGTATATCTTCCAATACTTTCTTTACAAGGAACAGAAGGAAAAATGTTCAAACCAATGGCATACACTGTTGTATTTGCACTCATTGGTGCTTTGTTTCTCACATTAACTTATGTCCCGGTTGCAAGTACTTTCTTTTTTAAGAATGGAAGAGTATCTGAGAAAGAAAGTCCAATTATAAAATTTTTGAAACCACGTTATCATAAAACACTTCTCTTTGCATTAAAGCATAAGATAATTGTTGTTGTGAGTGCGGCTTTAATTTTTATTGCATCACTAATTTTGTTTACAAGACTGGGCGGAGAATTTATCCCTACTCTCGATGAAGGTGATATACTTATTGAATTAAGACGGCTTCCAAGTATTTCACTTACTGAATCAATTCATACTGCACAAATGCTTGAAGCTGAATTAAAATCTATCCCAGAAGTAATAAGTGTTGTTACCAAAACTGGCAGACCGGAAATTGCAACCGATCCAATGAGTATTTATCAAAGTGATGTTTATATTAAGATGCTCCCAAGAGAGAAATGGAAAACAGCAAAAACAAAAGACGAAATGATTGCAAAAATGACTGAAGTGATGAATAGAATTCCCGGTATTGGTGGAGGATTTTCACAGCCGATTGAAATGCGCTTCAATGAATTAATTGCCGGTGTTCGTTCAGATGTGGGTGTAAAAATTTTTGGCGAGGATCTCGATACACTTGCACGTATTGCAAATGATGTCGCTGAATTAATGCAGAAAATCAAAGGTTCTGCAGATATTCGTGTTCAGCAGACAGAAGGACTTCCCCAGCTTCGAATAGTAGTTGACAGAAACAAAATTGCACGTTACGGAATCAATATTGCTGATGTAAATATATTGATTGAGACTGCACTTGCAGGCACAAATGTTGGAAAAATCTATGAAGGTGAAAAGCAATTTGACCTTGTTGTAAAATTGAATCAACAATCAAGTAATAATATTGAATCAATTCAAAATTTACTTGTTCCAACAACAAATAATGGTACACTGGTTCGTCTTGGAGATATTGCAGATTTTATGATGATCGAAGGTCCGGCAGAAATTTCTCACTCTGCGGGAAGAAGAATGATAATAACAGAATGCAATGTTCGCGAAAGAGATTTACAGAGTTATGTTAAAGAATTACAATCAAAAATTGATAAACAAATTTATCTTCCTGTTGGCTATCAAATTAAATATGGTGGTGAATTTGAAAATCTTGAAAGAGCTACTGAAAGATTATATATAGTTGTTCCTATAGCATTAGGATTAATATTTATTTTATTATTTGTTTCAGTTAATTCAATTAGACAGGCACTAATAATTTTTACCGGAATACCTTTTGCGATTGTTGGTGGTGTTGTTGCATTGTGGATAAGAGATATTCCTTTTTCAATTTCCGCCGGCGTTGGATTCATAGCGTTATTTGGTGTTGCAGTTCTTAATGGTGTTGTTATGCTAACTTATTATAACACACTGATTAAAGAAGGGATGAATATCAGAGATGCAGTTATTAAAGGTTCTGAAATTCGTTTACGTCCAGTAATAACTACAGCACTGGTTGCTTCTTTAGGATTTATTCCAATGGCTTTATCAACTTCTCCCGGTGCAGAAGTGCAAAGACCACTTGCCACAGTTGTAATCGGTGGTTTAATTACATCAACTTTATTAACTCTGGTTGTTTTACCAACAATATTTGATTGGATAGAAAAAAGAAAAGAAGAAAGGGATTTATGACTGGTTTATCACAAATAATATTAGGAGCTTTTTTATTGAGCATTGTCCACGCATCAATACCAAATCACTGGATTCCGTTGGTGGCTCTTTCAAAAGCAGAAAAGTGGAATGAAAAATTAACAATGGGTATTACAGCTATTGCAGGATTCTCACACACATTAAGCACAATAATTATCGGAATAATAGTTGGATTTTTAGGTTACAAGTTGTCTGGTTCTTATTCTTTCATTGTTTCTGTAATTGCCCCGAGCTTATTGATACTTCTTGGAATTATTTACCTTATTCTAAGTTTCAGAACAAATAAATATCATAATCATCATTCTCACGAATTTCTTATTGATAATGTCAAAAAGAAAACTACTGCCGCAATAGTTCTTACATTGGTTATATCAATGTTCTTTTCACCCTGTCTTGAGATCGAAGCATACTTTTTTGTTGCTAGCAGATTTGGCTGGCAAGGAATTATAGCAGTTTCAGTCATTTACACTTTTATTACTATTGCAGGAATGCTTTTGCTTGTCTGGCTTGGAATGAAAGGTGTAAGAAAAATTAAATCACATTTTCTAGAACACCACGAAAAAACAATTACAGGAGTTTTATTAACTATTTTGGGAATTGCCGGATATTTTTTATCATAGTGATTGTTAAGTCATAAAAGGAAGAATAAAGAGATTTTCCATTATGAAAAAATATCAATTAAAAAATATAGACTGCGCTTCCTGTGCTGCGAAGATTGAAGAAGGAGTTGCAAAACTTGAACAAGTTAAGTTCGTTTCTGTAAATTTTGCAAACTCAACTATGGTAATAGATACTCCAGACATTGAAACAGTAAAACAAAAAATAAAAGAAATTGAGCCAGAAGTTGAAGTTGTTGAAACTACAGAAATCTCTGACACTATTAAAAAGTCATCAATAAAAGATGAATTAATTGAAAAAAGAAATGAGTTAATAAAAATCTTTGTTACACTTCTACTTCTCGTTGCTGGACTTCTCTTTGAAAGTAATATTCATAATACTCCTTATCAATTTGTTGAATATTTAATTTTCATCTCTGCTTATTTAATTAGTGGATGGGGTGTATTGAATGGAGCTTTCAGAAGTATTACTAAAGGAAAAGTTTTTAATGAACATTTTCTAATGACAATTGCAACTCTTGGAGCACTGGCAATTGATGAAATGCCCGAAGCTGTAGCAGTTATGTTATTTTATGTCATTGGAGAATTATTTCAGGATATTGCTGTTAATCGTTCACGTAAATCGATTAAAGCATTATTAGAAATAAAACCAGACTATGCAAACATTAAAATTGATGGCAATATACAGAGGGTTTCACCAACAGAAGTTCATCCGGGACAAATAATTGTAGTGAAACCTGGAGAGAAAATACCACTCGATGGAGTTATTATTGAAGGAAGTTCTTTTGTTGATACTTCTGCATTAACTGGTGAATCTGTCCCCCGTTCAGTTAAAGAAAATGAAACGGTTCTGGCTGGAATGATAAACAAAAGTGGTCTACTTACAATTAAGGTAACAAAAGAATTTGGTGAATCTTCAATCTCAAAAATTCTTGAACTTGTAGAAAATGCAAGTAGCAAAAAAGCTGAAACAGAAAAATTCATAACAACATTTGCACGATACTACACACCTTTTGTAGTGTTTGGTGCTTTACTTCTTGCTGTAATTCCACCTTTGTTTTTTGCTGGACAAACTTTCACAGAGTGGATTTACAGAGCACTGGTAGTACTTGTAATTTCTTGTCCCTGTGCTTTAGTGATAAGCATTCCGCTCGGATATTTCGGCGGTATTGGTGGTGCTTCACGAAAAGGAATTCTTGTTAAAGGTTCTAATTATCTCGATGCTCTTACAAAAATTAAAACGGTTGTATTCGATAAAACCGGAACTTTAACGAAAGGTGAATTTAAAGTTAACCAGATCATTACTGCTAATGATTTCAAAAAAGAAGACATCTTAAAATATGCTGCTTATGCAGAAGCAAACTCAAATCATCCAATTGCAAAATCAATATTGGAGGCTTATAACAACAAAATTCAACTAAGCGAAATTTCTGAAGTAAAAGAAATTTCTGGTCACGGAATAGAAGCAAAAATAAATGGCAATGAAGTTTTAATTGGAAACGATAAACTTCTTCATAAAGAAAATATTGAGCATAATAAATGTGAAGTAGAAGGAACTGTTGTTCACATTGCGATAAATAAAAAATATGCGGGATATATTGTAATATCCGATTCAATAAAAGATGAAGCAGTTGAAGCAATCAATGAACTGAACAATTTAAAAATAAAAACAATCATGCTTACAGGCGATAACAAAAGTGCTGCTGAATCATATGCAAAAAAACTTGGAATAGAAGAATATTATGCTGAACTTCTGCCAGAAAATAAAGTTGAGCATATCGAAAAACTACTAAGCACTTCTCACGATGGAAAAGTTGCCTTTGTTGGCGACGGAATAAATGATGCACCAGTTATTGCCCGTGCTGATGTTGGCATTGCTATGGGTGCTCTTGGTTCTGATGCTGCCATTGAAACTGCAGACATTGTTCTTATGACCGATTCTCCTATGCAAGTTGTTCATTCAATAGAAGTTGCAAAAAGAACAAGAAAAATTGTTTGGCAAAATATTACATTTGCAATGGGAGTAAAATTATTCTTTATTCTTCTCGGTACTTTTGGAATTGCTACAATGTGGGAAGCAGTTTTTGGAGATATGGGTGTGGCAATAATTGCAATATTAAATTCAATGAGAATAATTAAACTCCCTAAATAAATTAGCATTTTGTAAATCAATATCATTCCCTAACTCAAAACACATTCATTACTTAAAGAAACAAATTTATAAATGTTTTCATAAGTATTTCTTAAATTTTACAAATGATCACTTCTTTAATTGCAATCAATTAAAAAAATAATTATTGACTATAAGCAATAGATCAAAAATTTTACACTGACTAGATGTTTCTAAATTAAATTCTAAATTCTCTGGCAAACAACAATAGTCCCTTTTTCTAAAGTAATTGTAAGCTTATTACCTGTGACTACAAAAGTACCGGTTGCTTTATATCCAGGTACATTTGATGGATCATTTCCCTGAAAAGAACAAGTTGTGCTTTGAAGTATAGTTGTATATTGATTAACATTCTTTGTATATGAATATATTTTAGTGCAAGAATATAACTGCCAGCTTTCTGTAATTTGAGTTTCAGTAATATCATAAATACCACCTGCACTAGATATATCGATTCCATTTGTAGTAAGTATTCTCCATTTACCAATTATATTTTGAGAATCTGAATTAGCTGGATTATCATCCTTACTACATCTGAAAATAATTAGTAAAGAACATAAAAGAAAAAAATAAATTAATAAGTTTTTCATATAGACTCCTATAAATACTTTTATCACTGTCTGTTTATTGAGTTACAGAAATTTTTGCAATTGGTATTTGAGTCGATTTTGGATTTGTACCTTGCGGTCCCTCATTAAGTGTATAATTTGTTTTATCTCTAAAAGGATTCAAGATATAGGTAGATAAGTAATTATTGTTTGATGCATCAGTTGTTACATTTAGTTGAACACCAATATAATATTGACCTGGGGTTACATTAGAAGGAATTGAAACTGGAATTGTTACAGTTGTGTTGGAACCATTTTCTATACTACCAGATCCGTATAAAGGACTCATAGCCCCATTAGATACATCACCCAGCATTAGATATATTTTGCGAGTATTAGATGTTACTGATACACTAACATTTACGCTACTACCAATTTTAACAGAAGCATTGGCGGGTTGGGGTGAATTATTTAAATGAGGAAAATTTGAATCATTATTTGCAGTGTCGTTATTGCTAGTTGGATTATTCTTATCAGAATTGCAGCTGCTAAGAATAAAAAAAGCAATAAAGAGAATTACAGAGTTCTTAATATTTCGTTTCATTGTTAGCTCCTTTTATTATTTTATTTACTTGTATAATCTTACTTTAAGTAAACCATCTTCTTAGTTGAAATAAAATTTTCATTAGTACCTTTAAAAGTTAGAGTGTAAAAGTAAACACCACTGGAAAAACCGCTTGCATTCCAGTTTATTGTATATTCTCCTAGTTTTAATTCTTCATTTACAAGTGTCGCCACCTCCTGACCAAGTATATTATAAATTCTTAAAGTTACTATTCCTGACTCAGAAATCTTAAAATCGATATTTGTTTTGGGATTAAATGGATTAGGATAATTCTGTTGGAGTGAAAAAGATTGAGTAGAAATATTTTTAGAAACGCCAACTATACTTTTTACTGCCCATAGTTCATAACCCGTTATGCCATCATTTGCTCTGAAAAATAAAGTTCCATTAGCATTCGTTAATGATGAAATTTCTGACCCAAAATTCCCAGGTCTTATATCACCAACTAAAATTGTACCTGATTCTGTTCCATCACTCTTCCATAATTCCATACCATGAACACCATCATCAGCAGTAAAAAATAGAGTTCCATTTACATTAATTAACTCATTATCCTGCGGTCTTGATCCTAAGAAGCCAGAATAAATATCTTTCACCATTATAGTTCCCGCTTCAGTTCCATCACTTTTCCACAATTCCTCACCAAAAGCTCCGCTTCCACCATCTGATGCATAGAAAAATAAAGTACCATTAACATTGGTTAAATTCATAAATCTGGGAGACCATCCAGGTGCAACATCCTTAACTAAAACAGTTCCGCTATCTGTACCATCGCTCTTCCATAATCCACCATCAGTGACGAAAAATAAAGTACCATTTACATTAGTTAACAAGCCAGGACCAGAACCTTGCCCACCAGGACTAATATCTTTAACTATTGTTGTTCCAGCTTCTGTTCCATCACTCTTCCATAATTCAGAACCATAAACAGTTACATCATTTGCATTAAAAAAAAGAGTTCCATTTACATCAGTTAGTTCATACATCTCTGTTCCATTGTTTCCCGGTCTGATATCTTTAACCATAAATGTTCCAGTTTCAGTACCATCGCTTTTCCAGAGTTCCCTTCCATGAGAAGCATCAGGTGCAGTAAAAAATAATGTGTTGCCAACAGAAGTTAAATTTAATGGATCTCCTCTTAAATTATCGATATCTTTTACTTTAAATGTTCCGGATTCAGTACCATCACTTTTCCATAAATCTCTTCCATAAGAATCACCAGCAGTAAAAAATAAGATACCATTAACATTTGTTAGCCACATTGGGTTAGAACTCTGATTTGATCGAGGATCAATATCTTTTACCAGAATAGTTCCCGTTTCAGTACCATCGCTTTTCCAAAGTTCCACTCCATAAATGGGATGTGGTGCAGAAAAAAATAAAGTATTATTAACATTTGTTAACCACATTGGTCCAGGAAAATTAAATTCTTTTATCATTACAGTTCCAGCTTCTGTCCCATCACTTTTCCATAAACTATTTGTTGCCCCATCAAGGCTTGTTACTGTAAAAAAAATATTATTATTTATACTTATAATATTCCCCACAGAAACAGAATTAGTGTTACCTGGATTAATATCTTTAACCATATAAGGTGTTTGTGCATGTGCTATCGAAATAAATAATAAAAAGAGAAAATATTTTTTAGTTATTCTCTTCATAACTTCTCCTTAAAATGATTAATAGCTACTAATATTTATTCTTCTATGAATCAAATAGAATTAATATTAATGATTTAATTCGATCGAAAATTAAATTTGGAGTACTACCTGTTCAATCGCATAATAGTAGTAATTTTTTATCGGGGGTAAGCTTTAAGAATTGCTTCGGTGCGGGAATTTACATGCAACTTTTCGTAGATATTTCTTATATGAGTACGAACAGTTTCAACACTAATAAAAAGTAAAGCTGCTATTTCTTTATAACGATAACCCATAGCAAGATAATTTAAAATTTCCTGTTCTCTTGGAGTAAGATTCTGAGTTTCTTTAGAGGTTTTTTGTTCTTGAAATGAAAGGACTACTTTTCTTGCAATCTGGCTGCTCATTGGAGAGCCACCATTATAAATATCTTTTATTGCATTTAGCAATTCTGTTGTAGCAGTTTTTTTTAGAATATAACCAGTAGCTCCAGCTTTTAATGATTTATATATTGTATCATAATCTTCATAAATCGTTAACATCATTATTTGTATTGAGTTTTTCGTTTCCTTTATTTTTCTTATGCAATCAATTCCAGATATACCAGGAAGATTTATATCCATTAAAATTACATCCGGTAATACATAATTTTTATTATTCTTTTCTTGTAAAAAATCTTTTAAAAAATCTTCACCATTCGAATATTTGGCCAGACATACAAAGCCTTGTGAAGAATTTATTAAATATGCTAACCCATCACGGATTTCATCATTATCTTCTACAATAACTACTTTAATTTCTTCCATTAAAAACCATTATTATTTTAAAATACATCTTGTTCTAGTTCTAGATTTATTTAATAATAACAAGCGTAACATTATAACAAATACAAAATAAAGAGATAACATAAAATCAAAAATACTACTTTAGTAGTAATTCAAATTTGAGTTCTGTACCTACGCTAATTTCAGAATTAATAATTACAATGCCTCCACATTCTTTAATTCTCTTTTCAATATTAATTAGTCCGTTCCCTTTCTGTTTCAGGTTATTAATATCAAAACCTTTCCCGTCATCTTTAATCAAAATATTAATTTTATTTTTATCGTATGAAAAATTGAAATAGACATTTTCTGCATTGGAGTGTTTAATGATATTATTAAACGATTCTTTAACTGCAAGGAAAATATTTCTTTTAAGCTCAGATGATAAAGGAATATCAGCATTAAAGTCACTAAAATTTATGATACAATGTATTCCTTTCGATTCAAAAAGATCACTGGCATATTCACGTAAATATGCAGCAAGATTATCAAGTGAATCATTTTTAGGATTTATTGCCCATACAATTTCGCTGATATTATCTACAACTTGTCTCGAAACTCTTGAGATTTTTTTTATTATTTCTTCTGTGCTTGATTTATGATCTATATTTCTAATTGCAAGTTCACTTAATACTGCAATTTGTGTAAGACTTGAACCTATTTCATCGTGCATATCTTTTGATATTCTTTCTCGTTCCTTCTGAATTGCTTCCCGCCGCTCAATTTCAGCTTTATAAAGTTCAGACATCTGTATGATTGTAGATGAACGATTCGCAAGTAGTTTCAATAATTCAATGTCCTGTCGCGAGAATGGTCGCTGTGATTTTTTTTCTCCACATGCAAAAAATCCGAAAATCTCATTCCTTCGTTTCTCAGACATTTCAACTTTTCTTATAAGAAATAGCAATTCAATATTTTTTAGTTCTTCTGGAAATTGCTCGATTTTTGATGAAATTATGAAAGTATCTTTTGATGAAATATCCTGAATGAATGGATTCTTTATTATTTCTGTTTTCATCTCAGAATTTTTTTCATGAAGATTTGTTTTTTCTAAATTGCCAGTATCTGGTGAGATTTTAAAAACTGTTTTATAGTTATCATCATTATCTCTTATAAAAAATTTAAAATTGGTGAAATGAAAAATATTATCAATCTGCTGTCCAATTATTCCATAAAGATTAGGACTATTATAATTGTTTATCAAATTGCTTTCAAAATTTAATGCAGCTTCTGTAGGATCATAAGGTTCTCTATGAAATATTATATCAATTTTTTTTTGAACAACTTCGCGAACTGGTATAAATAGAATCGCTGAAAAAATAATACTTAATATTTTTGCAGTGTTTGATTGAGCTTCAAAAAGTAATTCACCTAATGAAAAGAAAATGAAATAACTACCAACTACCAGTATAGTGAGAACTGTATATTGCAAAGTTCTCTTAATTATTATTTCAATATCCCATAATTTGTATTTCAGTATGGCAATGGAAAATGAAGTTAGAAAAATGGTAGTGCCCAATCCCCATACTGTTTGTCTTAAATAAGGAGTTTCATTATTGAGAGATTGAAAAAAGTCCTGAACAAAACCAAAAGCAGTTTCAGGTAATAAACCAAGTATAATTCCGACCATTATCCATCTATATTGGTTATGTTCTACTGTTCCTTTAATTGTAAAGAAGTTATAAATTGCTATAAAAAGAGCAAACAAAAGACAGATACTCATCCACAAAATATCTAATGAAAGAATTCTGAGAACAAATTGAGTATTAGTTGAATTAATTTGTTCTAAAAACAATGAATGAGAAAAGAAACCAACAAGTGATAGTAAAATTGTTGCTAAGTAAATAATTTTTATTAAATAGGGAAACTTTTTAGCTATTTTATTTGGTGAAGGAAACATAAGTAAAAAATGAATAACCACTACACCTGAAAAAGGAAATATTAAAAAGAAAATTGCATCACGTATAATTCCATAAAGTGAGTTATTTAAAAAAACAGTTTCGTTTAGGCAAAAAGCAAATACATGTGTGAATATGAAAAATCTTTTTGCAGAGTTATCAGTAGGTTTTTTATAAAGAACAAATATCCCGATAAAAGTTACAAATGCAATAAGCATATAATATGGTATAAAAAAGAAGGCAAACTTATTTAAAACTGACTTAAGTATAACTGGCATAACTAAAATTTTATCACCTCTTAAAACTTCTACATTAATAGTTTCTCCCGGAGAAAAATTGTCTAATGTAGTCCATATAAGTAGATCTTGATATGTATATTTATTAAGACTAATAATTTTATCGCCTTGTCTAAATCCTAATTGATAAGATTCTGAATCCTTATTGGCATTATAGACTATTCCATTTGCTCCATATTCCCATAAAACTGGAAAATATACACTATCATATCTACCTTTTAAGTAGAGAAGACTTTCAATAATTACTAACAGAGTAAACAAGAAATAGTGGAAATGGAATTTCTCAGGAAAAGCAGGAAACAACTTCCGAAAACTCTGCGGAAAATGTAATTTAAATTTACTTTGCATTTCAAATTCTTTAAAGAGGTTGGACTACTGAATAATAGGCTAATGTAATTTCCCTCTTAAATTCATTTGTTTTTAATGCTATTAGAGAACTTTTGACCCTTCTTGGATTTAAATTCTGAAATAATATAGTATATTTTTTTATGAATTTCACTTAGGGAAGATAGAATTTATATTAAAAAAAGTTATCAAATATGAAATTATCAGCTAAGATATTTTATTTGTAAATTAAGTTAGAACAAATTACTCTAAAAAGATTTTGAATAAAATTAATTAGAGAGCAATATAATTTTATTTATTTCCAATTTTGAATTGAAGTATTAACTCAAAATGTATAAATAATCTTCTACAAAAATTACTTAATTGCTCTACTATCAACAATTCTAATTAAATTATATACTTTTGTGTAAATTATGAAAGAATTGGATTATCATCTAAATTATGATGCTTTTACAGATGAAATTATTCTGAATTCATTAATAGCATTTGAGTAAACTATAAAAAAGTGATATTCGACATATTCATTTATAAATTAAATCTATATTACTAAAAATACTCTGTACTGAAACTCAGTATAATGAACTTATAAAAATTTTCTATAAATCCATTACAAATACAATTTTATTTAGCTGCTGTAAAATTACCGCTTTTATAGAATTCAAACTCTCTGGCATCTTTGAAATCTATATTAAGAGTTTTGTCAGCTCTTCTTTTATTATTCTTCTTTTCTTACTATCAATTATTAAAAATAGACCCTTGTCAATATGCTAATTATGGCATATATTTGTATGCAATTATTAGCATATATTTTGTTCTACATAATTTTATAGGTTTTTTAAATATGATAAATATAATTAATGTTCTAAAAGCTCTAACAGATGAGACAAGGCTAAGAATCATCAATCTTTTCATTAAAAGTGGGAAAAATCTTTGTGTATGTGAATTAATGGATGCATTAAAACTACCACAATATTCTATATCAAAAGCATTGAGCATATTAAGAAATGTAAATTTACTAACTGCAGAAAAAGAAGGTACCTGGGTATATTACAATTTAAATAAGAGTACTCCTGAAAATAGAAACTTGTTTTCTTTCTTAAAGAATTATCTTAATAATGATATATTCTTAGAAGACGAAAAAAGATTGAATGAGAGATTATTATTAAGAAAAAATAACAAATGTGTTATTGGTATTTTACCTGAAAAAGAATTATTAAAGTTAATAAAAGAAAAAGTGAAGGTTTAATTTCTTTGATTTAGAAAAATCATTAGAAAATGAAATACTCAAACCTACTAATTGAAAAATTTTTATAAACTGTTTTAAATAATCTTAATTAATAAGAAAGAATAATCATGAATAAAAAAATATTAATTCTTTGTACAGGCAATAGCTGCCGAAGTCAAATGGCAGAAGGATTTCTAAAATCATTTGATAAAAACCTTGAAGTTTATTCTGCTGGTACAAATCCATCAAACCAGGTTCATCCAAAAGCAGTACAGGTGATGAAAGAAGCTGGCATTGACATATCAAAAAACTATCCTAAATCTGTAAACCAATTCTTAAATGAATCTTTTGATTATGTAATTACTGTTTGCGATAATGCAAAGGAAACCTGCCCTGTTTTTATCGGAAAAGTTGGTAAACAATTACACATCGGATTTGAAGACCCAGCCGAAGCAACAGGTACTGAAGAAGAAATTCTTGCTGTATTTAGAAAAGTGAGAGATGAAATCAAAGGAGATTTTTATGAGTTTTATATTCAGGAGATAAAAAACAGAATTCAGATTTAGCAGATCAAAATGATTCCAGTAAATTAAATCATTTTAAATCCGCTCAATCAATTGAACTATCGTTCCATTTTTTTCTAATAAATGAGGAAATAATATGAATCCTATTTCAAGAAAACTTTCATTCTTCGACAGATACTTAACTCTATGGATTTTTATTGTAATGTTTATTGGTGTTGCTGTAGGTTCTCTTTTCCCTGACATTGCTGATTTCTGGGATTCTTTAAGTATTGGTACAACAAACATTCCCATTGCAATAGGATTAATTTTAATGATGTATCCCCCGCTTGCAAAAGTTAAATATGAAGAACTACCCATTGTTTTCAAAAATATAAAACTATTAACTATATCACTTATTCAGAACTGGATTGTTGGTCCACTCGTAATGTTTATTCTTGCACTTATTCTTTTACCTGATAAACCTGAAATGGCAATGGGAGTTATATTAGTTGGTCTGGCAAGATGTATTGCTATGGTTTTAGTATGGAACGATCTGGCTAAAGGTGATTCAGAATTAGCTGCAGGACTTGTAGCTTTTAATGCAATATTTCAGGTGTTGCTATATTCAGTTTATGCATACATTTTTATTACTATACTTCCTCCTATATTTGGTAGGAATGGTGCATTAATTGAAGTTTCGATCTGGCATATTGCTGTTACTGTTTTAATTTATCTTGGAATTCCTTTTGCAGGTGGAGTTTTATCACGCTTAATTTTAGTTAAGATAAACAACAAAGAATGGTACAATACTAAATTCATTCCCAGAATTTCAATTCTAACTCCAGTTGCTTTACTGTTCACAATCTTTGTTATGTTTTCACTAAAAGGTGAAAAGATAATTGAACTTCCACTTGATGTTATTCGTGTTGCTATTCCCTATACTTTTTATTTTGCTATCATGTTTTTTATTACTTTCTTTTTTGTTAAACGACAGGGTATTTCTTACGAAAAAACTACAACTGTTGCTTTAACAGCGGGTAGTAACGATTTTGAATTAGCAATAGCAGTTGCTGTGGCAGTGTTTGGTATTAACTCCCCTGCTGCTTTTGCTACGGTAATTGGTCCTCTGGTTGAAGTACCCGTATTAATTATGCTTGTGAATGTAGCTTTGATACTTAAGAAAAAGTATTTTGATACACAAACCAAAGTAACAGAGTTTGTTGACGTTTTAATACACGAAAAAGATATTTGACAACAAAGAAAATATTTATATCTAAGAGATATTTTATAAAAGTATAAAAATCAATTTTAATTTTTATTCTTGCTTGATTCTGTGAAATTTGAAGCAGGTATTTAGCATGTTTAATTTATGGTAAACCAATTTGCGGTAGTATCTTGGAAAAATTATACTTGCTAAATATGGTGTTATTGCAATATCACAAACTAAAAATCTTTATAGAGTATATGAAACGTAAGATGATATATTCAATATGGAGTTACAAGCTTGATAAATTCTATTTGTTATACTTCTGTATTATAAATTCTTATCTAATTTTTTATATTTGAATTAACAATAGATTAAGAATCATGAAATCATTTATAAATCCTTTCTTGTTAATTACAATCCTATTTATTGCATGCAATGACAAATCAAATATAAAAGAAGTAGAAATATTTAAAAAAAATACCTCATCTATATACCAGACAAAAAATGATTCCGCTCCTGTCATTTATGTTGCAGTCTCAAACATGATTTCACCAATGGAAACTTTTAATCTTTATAAAGATGTGATGGACTACATTTCAAAAAAAATTGATATTCATATTGAATTCAAACAGAGAAAAACTTATCAAGAAGTCAACGATTTACTAATAGATCATAAACTCGACTTTGCATTTATTTGCACTGGTGCCTATATGCAATTGAAAAGTAAATACCCGATAGAAATACTTGCTGTTCCTGTTGTCGAAGGTAAACCCTATTATAATGCATATGTTATTGCAAATGAAGAAAGTAATATCAATAATTTAAGTGACCTGAAAGGAAAATCCTTTGCTTTTACAGATCCACTTTCTAATACAGGCTATGAATATATTAACCAGTTACTAAAAGATAATGGTACATCTCCAGAAAAGTTTTTTTCAAAAACTATTTTTACATACGCACACGATTATTCAATTCAAGCAGTAAAAAGAAAAATAGTTGATGGAGCTACTGTTGATGGATTGGTCTATGAATATCTAAAACATTTCCAGCCAGATAAAGTGGAGAAGATTAAGATAGTTCATAAATCAAAACCGTTTGGAATACCACCATTTGTTGTACAAAAAGATCTCAATAAAGAAATAAAAGAAAAACTAAAAAAAGTTATGCTTAATATGCACCTTGATGCTGAAGGTAGAAATATCTTGAATAAAATCATGATTGATAAATTTATTGAAGCAGATGACTCTCTTTATAAATAATCTAAAACCAGTTAGATTCAGACTACCTCTATTCTGGAAATTCTCCATAGCAATAATCACTATCGTTATGATTTTTGGTTCAATTAATTCCATACTAATTTATAATAATGTTCAAAGGTCTCTACAATCAGAAACAGAAAAAAGAGCTTTATTTATTGCCAGAAGCATCTCAAATCAAATTATCCCTTCAATTCTGTTCGAAGATTATATCACTTTACAAAATACAATCAACAACATTAAAGAAATAGATGAAAATATTTTTTATGTGTTTGTAGTTGACAATAAAAATAAACTGATAGTTCATACGTTTCAATCAGAATTCCCCTATTCATTGCTTGATGCAAATTCCTTAAAAGATAATCAAACTTCAAAAACACAATTACTTTTGCTGAAAGATTTTAAAGAAGAGTTAATCCTTGATATTGCTGTACCAATTATGGATGGAAGAATTGGTACTGTTAGAGTTGGTCTTAAAGAAAGTTCCATAATTTCTGATGTTCAGCAAACTGTAAATGTATTCTGGCTCATGGTTGCTACTTTCCTTGCAATTGGTATTATTGGTGCTTTTGTGTTTGCTAAGTTTATTACAAAACCAATTAAAGAAATTCAGAATGTTGCAGATAACATCGACTTAAATCAGATTGGTAAAAATAAAATTCCTCAGATTAAAATAAGAGAAAAATTCCTTAATAAAATCAAAATGCTTTTCAGAGCCGAAGATGAAATTGATATTCTTGCAGATAAATTTAATCAGATGATCGTTCGTCTCGATCAAGCTTATCAAGATTTACAAAAAGCACAATCAACAATTATTCAATCAGAAAAACTTGCTACTGTAGGTACATTAACAGCAGGACTCGCACATGAGATAAATAATCCCGTTGCTGGTTTACAAAATTGCATAAGAAGAATTAAGAATGATCCATCAAATATTCAACAGAGTATTAAATATCTTAACATGATGGAAGCTGCCATTGATAAGATTGAAAAAGTAGTTAGTAATCTCCTAAACTTCACAAGAAGGCAAAGCACAGATTTTGAAAAATTGTCCATAAACGAAATTATTGAAAATTCTTTATTGCTTGTGAGCCATCGTTTTGAGAACGCAAAAATATCGATTACAAAAAATTTACCACTCAATTTACCTGCTATTAGAGCTAATAAAAATCAACTTGAACAGGTAATTTTAAATTTGTTTATTAATGCAATTGATGCTATTGAAGAAAAAAGTAAAACTCAACCACAATGTGAAAAAAGAATTAATATAAGTGCCACAAGTGATAATTACTTTCTAATTATTAAAATAGAAGATTCTGGTTCAGGAATTCCTGAGAATTTATTAGACAAAATATTTGATCCTTTTTTTACAACCAAACAACCAGGTAAAGGTACTGGACTTGGTTTATCAATTGTTTATAACATCATTGAATCGCATAACGGAAAAATTCGAATCGAAAGTAAAGAAGGAAAAGGAACAAGTGTAATAATATCTATACCTGTTTATAAATAACTTCGTGTACCTTTGTGATATATTTTGTTCCACTTTGTGATAAAATTAATAACAACGAAGTATAACAAAAGTTTTCACAAGAACACTAAGAAAAAATTTTTACAGGGATTGACTATGAAAAAATTAAATATCTGTATTATAGAAGATGAAGAAACATTAAGGGAATCATTGAAAGATGATCTAATTGATGCAGGATATTCTGTTGGTGCATTTGAAAATCCAATCAAGGCACTTCAATACTTTAAAAAGAAAAGCTGCGATATTATAATCTCTGATATACGATTACCTGAAATGAATGGATTAGAATTGCTATCCAAGATAAAATCAATGAATCCTACCACTTATGTGATTATGATGACTGCATTCGGAAGTGTTGAAAACGCTGTTGAAGCAATGAAAATGGGAGCTTATGACTACATAACAAAACCTTTTAATAAAGAAGAATTATTATTATTAATTGATAGAATTAAAGAACTAAAATCACTTCAAAACAAAAACAAAGAATATCAAGATTACTTTGAAGATAAATTCAATTTTGATTCATTCATTGGGAAGAGCAATTTTGTTAAGGAATTAAAAGAAACATTAAAAATCATTTCACAAACAAATTCAACAATTCTAATCACTGGCGAAACAGGAACAGGAAAAGAATTAGTTGCTAATCTTATTCATTATAATTCTCCGAGAAGAGATAAACCACTAATAAAAGTAAGTTGTGGAATATTATCAAAAGAAGTAATTGAAAGTGAACTATTCGGTCACGAGAAAGGTGCATTTACAGGAGCAGATAAACTCCGTATTGGAAGATTTGAAAAAGCAGATCAGGGAACTATCTATCTCGACGATGTTGATGATATACCACTTGAAGTACAGATTAAATTATTACGTGTTCTGCAAGAACAAGAAATCGAAAGAGTAGGTAGCAGTATCCCAATAAAAATTGATGTAAGAGTTATTGCATCCACAAAAGCAAATTTAAAACAACTTATTAAAGAAGGTAAATTCCGTGAAGATTTGTATTACAGATTAAATGTATTACCTGTAAACCTTAAACCTCTTCGTGAAAGGAAGGAAGATATAATACCATTATTCAATTATTTTCTCTCAGAATTTTCGGCTGGAAAAACATTCCAAATTGATGATAAAGTTTATGAAATTCTAATGAATTATAATTGGCCTGGAAATGTTAGAGAATTGAAAAATATGGCTGAGAGATTATCTATTCTTTGTTACGATTGTAAAATTGATCCATCAAAACTTCCTCAAGAAATAATTACAAACTTTTCAACTGATATAAATTTATTATCTGATTCAAATAAAACATTGAACCAGATTCTTGAAGAAGTTGAAATAAAATTAATTAAAAATGCCCTACTACAAACAAATTACAATAAAGCTAAAGCAGCAGAACTTTTAGGTATACCACCTTCAACATTAAAAAGTAAAATTGAGAAATACAGAATTGAATAACTAATTAATTAAAAACTTTCACTATTTATTTTATATGCCCTGTTATATAATAAAAAGTAATTATCACTATTTACAAAAAATTATTTGGAATACATTTTCTTTATCAATCACAAAGTTTTTCTCTAACAAATCTCCTCTGTCATTCAGTGTCAAAATTCTATAACTACCTTTAGGTAATTTTACCTTTGCTGCAAAGTCAAAAACTTCACCAGAACTCACAATTTTATTCCCAATTTCATCATAAATTATAAAAGAAGAATATACTTTTCTATACATTCCATCATCATAAACAATCTTAACTGGAGTAACAACTTCAACTATTGAATAACCACCGTTATCACCTATTGTAGCAAATATATTAGTTAATCCAAATGATAATATAAAAGCAAATGAAAGTATTATGTTCTTCATAATTCTTTCCTTTTTTAATGCAAACATATATATTCATTGTTATGTTAATGTTAAGGAAGTATTAATAAATAATTAAGAAACGAAAACTCGTCTATTGCGTCTGGATTTCGTCGACACGGTTTTAATTATTTCCTCAAATGACCTAATTACTTAATAAAATTAAATATTAACTCTTGGCATTATGATTGATTAAAAACATTAAAATAATTTTTCAGGATTTACAAAATGTTTGGGAATTTAGGATTTACAGAATTACTAATTATTGCTGGAATTATTATGCTCCTTTTCGGTGCAAAAAGAATTCCTGAAATTGCAAAAGGAATTGGGAAAGGAATTTATGAATTCAAAAAAGAAATTAAATCAATTGAAGATATAACAAAAAAATAAAATCTAAGGAGAATCCAATGCAAAAAACATTTCTTACCATTATAGCAATTGTGCTATCAACAAATTTTCTGCTTTCACAAGAAGTTACTAATAAAGGTAGATTCTCTGGTTATATGTTTGGTGATTATTTTTATAATGTAGCAAGAGATACTGGCATTTCATCACTTTCTAATGTTGCAAATGGAGGCAAAAAGGATTTTAATGGATTTCAGTTCAGAAGAATTTATTTTACTTACGATTACAATATCTCAGAAAAATTTACTACACGGCTTCGCCTTTCTCATGAACCTAAAACTTATGGAAGCGATGACAAATTAGTATTCTTTATTAAAGATGCTTACATACAATGGAATAATATCTGGGCTGGGAGCGATTTTATTTTTGGAATACAACCTACTCCAACCTGGGAAGTATCAGAGACAATCTGGGGAAATCGATTTCTTGAGAAAACTCTTCTAGATTTAAGAGGGATAGCTACTTCAAGAGATTTTGGTATTTCACTAAAAGGTAAAATTGATAAGCAAGGGATATTTAAATACTGGTTGATGATTGGTAATAATTCAGGTAATTCTTTTGAATCAGATAAATACAAAAGATTCTATGCTCATATTCAGTACACACCAATCAAACAATTCACTGCTACATTTTATGCAGATTTTAAAGCAAGACCAAATATCAATGACCCTGCAAGTACTTCTAATCCACCAGAAACTGTTGCAAATAATGATTTGACTTATGCCCTGTTTCTTGGATATAAAGAAAAAGATGCATACACATTTGGAATAGAAAGCTTTTTAAATCAGAGACAAAATGGAATGATAAGTAAAGGGACATTAAAAGATAAAACCGGAATAGGTTTGACAGTTTTTGGTTTATATAATTTTACAAAAGAAGTAGCAGTTGTTGGAAGATATGACTATTACGATCCAAACACTGATTCTGACGTAAAAGGAGATTCTAGAAATTGGTTCATATTCAGCTTGAATTACAAACCAAATGATAAAGTTACAATTAGTCCTAATGTTATTATTGAAACTTATGAATCATTACCAAATAGACGAAAATTTGATACATCAATAACACCAAGAATAACATTCTTTTATACATTTTTATAAAAACTCGTAGTACAGATTAATAGTTCGTGTTGAGTTTAGATAAAATAAAAGGAGAAGCAATGGCAGAAAAAATAAAAGAAATTGAAAAAGAAACATCATCAATCAGCAGAGATGAGTTTCTTTCCAAGTTAATAAAAATTGGAGCCGGTACACTTGCAGCTACAATTGTGAGTAATGGAATGTTAGGGACTGCATCCAAACTGATTGCAAAAAGTAAAAATGAAACACCTGTAAAAAGAAAATATCATTATGGAATGGTAATCGATACTCGTCGATGTGTTGGATGTCGTGCTTGTGTACTTGCCTGCAAAGCAGAAAATAAAACTCCTCCAGGAGTTTCTTATACAGTTGTATTCGAAGAAATTTTAGAGAATCGACCAAACGACAAACCCGTTTTTATGACCAAACCTTGTTTTCATTGTGAATATCCACCTTGCACAGATGTATGCCCTGTTTCAGCAACTTATAAACGTGAGCAAGATGGAATTGTTGTGGTAGATTACGATAGATGTATTGGCTGTCGTTATTGTATGACTGCTTGTCCTTACTCTGCACGATGGTTCGACTTCGGTGAAAATTATCCAGCTATCGAACAAGGTACTGATTGGTCAAATGTTCCATCTCCAGAGTATAAACAATTCAGGAAAAGAGAACACGAACAATCTCCAATTGGTAATGTTCGCAAGTGTACTTTTTGTTTACATCTACAGGATGAAGAAGGCAAATACAATAAAGCCGAAGGACGCTGGCCTGCATGTGCAAAAACATGTACAGGAAAAGCCATTCACTTTGGTGATTTCAATGATCCAAATAGTGAAGTTTCTATTTTGCTTCGCGAACGTCAATACATTCGCTTGAAAGAAGAACTTGGTACAAGTCCAAATGTTTATTACTTAATATAGGAGAAGGTCAGATGAATTTCATAAAAGAATTATTAAGTGATAAAAATAAAGTTTCACAAAATCTTAAAAAAATTTTTTGGATAATAGGAAGTTTGCTTTTTCTTGTTGGCTTTTATGGATGGGCAGTAAGATTAATTGATGGTCATATCAAAGCTAATTATGGAAGTATAGTTACCTGGGGACTTTGGGTTGCAGCATATATTTATTTTATTGGTCTTTCAGCAGGTTCATTTCTTGTTTCATCTTTGGTTTATGTATTTAACTACAAAAAATTTGAACGTATCGGTAAACTTGCTGTTTTTACAGCACTTATAACTTTACTGATGGCTTTACTCTCTATATGGGCTGACCTTGGTCATATGGGAAGAGCATGGCATGTAATGATTTATCCAAATTTTAAATCACCAATGGCATGGATGATTTATCTTTACTTAATTTATATGTTATTACTAGTTTTTGAAATTTATTATTTGTTAAGATACGATTTTGTTATAGGTGCAAATAATGAAACACTGAAAGGAAAACTTTATAAAATACTCTCGTTTGGCTCAAAAGATAAAAGTGAAGAATCCAGGTTACGAGATAAAAAGATTGTAAAAGTATTAGCAACTGCCGGCGTTCCAATTGCAATACTATTTCATGGTGGAGTTGGAGCATTATTTGGAGTCGTTGCAGCTCGCCCTCACTGGCATAGTGGATTATTCCCAATATTGTTTTTGCTTTCAGCATTAGTTAGTGGAGGAGCTTTGCTTACTCTTATTTCTTCTATATTTCAAGAAGGATGGACAAAAAATCGTGAAATTGTTATAGATCTTGGTAAAATGGTATTAGGATTATTATTGCTTGATATTTTATTCCAAATTTCTGAATTCCTGATTGTTTATCGTGGTGGTATTCCTGGACATATCGCTGGTTGGGATCTTGTAATTAAAGGACCTTACGCATGGGTTTTCTGGGGCTGGCAGGGTTTTGTAGGAACTCTTATCCCACTATTTTTATTAACATTAAAAAGAAAATCACCTCAGTGGGTTGCTTTAGCAGGTTTATTAATTGCAGCAGGAATTTTTGGACTGCGTCTCAACATTGTTATTCCCGGTCTTGCAGTTGAAGAAATTCATGGTTTGACAAGCGCAATTTATTCTCATAGAGTTGATCCTCACTACTTCCCAAGTTTATCAGAATGGCTCTTAACATTTGGTATTGTTGGATTTGGTATGTTGTTATTTGGATTAGGAGAATATTTTCTCCCGAAGGAGGATGAAAGCAAAACAGAATTATTATCTGAATCAAAAGTTTAATGGAGAAAAAAAATGGCATATATATTTGACGAAAAAGTTGGAAGAAGAAAATTTATTAAAACAACTTCACTTTCAGCAGCAGCTGCATCCGCTCTCGGATTAAGTGGCTGTGCAACATGGGGTTCAAAAGAAAGAGAACTTAGTATAAATGAAGAAGGATTAAAACAATGGGGACGCCAAGCCGGTGAATGGATTCCTTCGTGCTGTAATATGTGTGGTGGACAATCGGGAATTCTTGTTCACGTAGTTAATGGTGTTGTCGAAAAAATTGAACCTAACCACTGGAATCCTAATAACTATTCAAATATTTCAACTGATTTCTTCGATGGTTACACAGAAGAATATGGAACAAAAGAAGGTGGATGTATCTGTCCAAAAGGAAATGCAGGCATAATGGCATTATACGATCCGGATAGAATTAAAAAACCTTTGAAGAGAAAGAATCCAGAACGCGGTCTTGATGTTGATCCACAATGGGAAGAAATCAGCTGGGGACAAGCATTAAATGAAATTTCTGCAAAACTCAAACAACTGCGCGATAACAACGAAGCTCACAAACTTTTATGGATGAGTGAAGATCATTCTTTTACTCATATTCAAGCAGACTTCTGTAAGCTCTTTGGAACACCAAATTATTCAATGCATTCAAACCTTTGTGATGTAGCTCGCAAAGCTTCCTTTAAAACAGTCGTTGGCGACGAACGACCATTAGCAGATTTCATTCAATCAAAATATATTTTGCTTTTTGGCTGGAATCCTACTAGCGCAATAAAGTGGGTTTATCTTCCAAGAATTTTAACAAGAGCTATCGAAAGAGGTGCTCGTTTAGTTGTTGTTGATCCTTATCTTTCGGATACAGCTGCAAAGGGACACGACTGGCTGGCTATTCGTCCAGGCACTGATGGTGCACTTGCACTTGCTCTTGCTCATTGCATTATTCGCGATGGTTTGTATGATAAAGATTTTGTCGATAACTGGACAGTTGGCTTTGATAAATATGCTGAATATGTAAAAGATAAAACTCCTGAGTGGGCTGAAAAGATTACTAGTATACCTGCACATAAAATTGAAGAAGTTGCACACGATCTGGCAACAATTAAACCTGCAGTAGTAGATGCATGGAGCGGTCCCGGTCAGCATACCAATGGAGTGCAAGGCGGTAGAGCTATTGCTGCACTTGCTGCTTTAATTGGAGGCTATGATAAACCAGGTACTCTCATTCTACCAAATACTGGCGGAAATAAACATATTGAAATTGAACCAAGTGAATTTGCTGAAAAAACATTAAAACAACCAAGATTTGATGAATTGAATAAATATCCACTGGGACATAAATCTGGTGTTTATACTCAGACATTTAATAATATCATTGATGGCAAAGGACCATATGATGCAAAAATGTTGGTTTGTGTTTTTCAAAATCCAGTGATGAGTGTTCCAGGTGGTACAAAAACTGTTGTAGAAGCTTTCAAAAAATTAGAAATGACTGTTGTTATTGATACTATGATGAGTGAAACCGCAATGCTTGCAGATTATGTATTGCCAGGAACTGTATATCTCGAACGTTATGATTTAAATACACACTGGGTTACCTGGCCTGCGGTTGGATTACGTCAACCTGTTGTAAAACCATTATTTGGTCAACTCACTGAATATGAAACTGTAATTGCACTTGGAAGAAAATTAGATTTAAGAACAAAAGATGGAAAGAAATTTTTTGAGATTAGTCCACTATCCGGTGAAAAAATAGAAGATCTGACAAAATGGTATGAAGATTATTTATCAAAAGAACTTCTTGAAGGTAAACCCAAAATTACTTTGCAACAATTAAAGGAATTGCCAGGTGCAGTTTGGGTTGATAAAAAAGGAACTGAGTATGAAAAATATGCAAAAGAATTACCTGCTGATAAATTGAAAGGAGCTTTTTATGATGGGAATGCAATTTACGATAAACCAAAAGATAAAGGTGGAAAGAGAATCGGAACAATAATAAATGGTAAAAAAGTAAGAGGCTTCTTCACTAAATCTGGAAAAGTTGAATTTTATTCTGAATGGCTTGTAGAAAAGAAAGATGCAGATGGAAATCCCATTAATCCTTTACCTGAATACAAACCGAGAGATTGGCAACCAAATGATGAGTATCCATTATATTTAATCAATTGGAAAGAAGCAAGTCATACTCACACAAGAACACAAAACAATGCATGGCTTCTGGAAATAAAAGGACACAATCCAATTATAATGAATCCTACAACTGCAGCAAAGTATGGAATTGAAGATGGTGATGAAATATGGTTGGAATCACCTTATGGCAAAGTAAAAGGCAAAGTTAAATTAACAAAAAGAATTCATCCTGAAGTAATTGGCGCTCAACATGGATTTGGACATACTGCTCTCGGTAAATCTGCAAAAGATAGAGGTACAAACACTGGAATATTAAACATTACAAAATCAGATCCACTTTCTGGAATGGCAGTGCATAAAGAGATTTGCGTTAAAGTTTATAAAGCATAATTTTGCTAATGTTCTTTAAAATATTTTCTCCGAGTTGATGAGTCTAAAAAGATTTGATTTTCAATGAGATACTTTGTGATGCCCTTTGTACTCTTTGTGATAAAAAGATATTAACAACGGCACACAAAGTTTTTCACAAATTAACACATAGGATTTAAGTTCAAAAATCTTCATGATTCATCAACCGCACTGTCTGGCTTCAGACAGATAGGGTTAATCTGGAAACGGATTAGCCTGCCAGTTCGTCGAAGTATTTCGATGGGACGCTTTGCAAAGGAGAGTTAATTTTTACAGATTGATTTCAATCTCGATAATTTTATTAACCCCGCAAATGCAAAGCGGGGTTTTTTGTTATTGTTCAGATTCTTAATGTTAATTTATGATTTCCTTCGAGCTCTTTGTTGTGAAAAGAAAATACTAACAATAAAGAATTACGAAGGAATACAAAGTGAATAATTATTTTCGAATAAAATTAAAGGAGTTAATAATGTCACAAATACCAAAACGATTTCAAAAATTCACTGAAGATTATCCTGAAGTTGCCAAAGCTTATGAACAGCTTGGCGATGCTGTCCATAATGCTGGTCCTCTCGATGAAAAAACAAGAGCACTTATTAAACTTGCAATTTCAACTGGAGCAAAATTAGAAGGAGCAGTTCATTCACATGTTCGCAAAGCATTAAAAGCTGGATGTACTGTAGAAGAGATGCGACATGTTGTTTTACTTTCACTCCCTACTATTGGACTTCCTTCTATGATGGCTGCCTTAAGCTGGATTGATGATATAATTGAGGATAAAAAATGATTGAAAGTTTATTAAATCTTTTCTGGGCATTTATTAAAGTAGGTTCACTTTCATTCGGTGGTGCTTATTCACTAATTCCATTGATTGAAAGAGAAGTTGTAAAAAATTATCAATGGCTTAGTCACGATGAATTTTTAAAAGTACTCGGTATGGTCGAAATATTTCCTGGTGCAATTTCCATTAAGTTTGCAACTTATACTGGTTATAAAACAGCTGGTATTCTTGGTGCTATTGTAGCAAATCTTGGAAATATTTTTACTCCAGCAATATTAATTTTGTTTAGTACCTACATTTATTCAATTTATGAAAAAAATATTCTTGTAACTAAAGCATTTAATGGAATTAAATTCGCCGTGATCGGAATGATTGCTGCCATTATGTATCAATATGCAGTTAAGAATGGTAATCACTGGCAGGAATTTTTACTACTTACTATTGGAGCAATATTAATAATATTCTTTAAACTACATCCAGCTTTTATAGTGCTCATTGCAGCATTAATAGGAATAATAATATTGTG
This sequence comes from Rosettibacter firmus, assembly GCF_036860695.1. Classification (NCBI taxonomy): domain Bacteria; kingdom Pseudomonadati; phylum Ignavibacteriota; class Ignavibacteria; order Ignavibacteriales; family Melioribacteraceae; genus Rosettibacter; species Rosettibacter firmus. The sequence continues at coordinate 327,500 of NZ_JAYKGJ010000001.1, forward strand.
AAATCTCCATTATTAGTTTTGACAATCTTTGAAATGGACTTCGTATATCTCTGTAAGAAAAATAAAATTAACAACAAAGTATAACGAAGAATTATGCTAAAAGACACAGAAGAAATAAAAACTCCGGGAATCTTTGTAATGTACTTTGTGTTCCTTTGGGATAAAAGCAAAATTAAATACAAAGCATTACATATTTCGAAGGAATTCTTTGACTGTGGTAACACTAAGATTTATAAAGAATTACAAATTAAATGAATCGAGAACAAATGAAATTAACAGATAATTACAATCGCATTCACGATTACGTGCGTATTTCATTAATTGATAAGTGTAATCTAAACTGTATTTATTGCAATCCCTTAAATACACTAGTAAAGTATGAATCAAACAAATCTATACTTTCTTATGAAGAGTTATTTCGATTAATCCATATTCTTGTAAAAGATTTAGAAGTAAAAAAAATTCGATTTACAGGTGGAGAACCGCTAATCAGAAAAGATATTATGAAATTCTTCGAAATGATTTATCCATTAAAAAATAAATATGATTTTGAAATGGGCATCACAACTAATGGAACACATTTGCTCGATAAACTTGAATTACTTCGTTTATATGGAATTGAATTATTAAACATAAGTCTTGACACTTTAAACAAATCAAAATTCATCTCTATTACTGGAAAAGACTTATTTGACGAAACAATTTCTGCAATCAATAAAGCAATCGAAACTGGCTTCAAGTCACTCAAAATAAATATGGTTGTTATTAAAAATGTTAATGATGATGAGTTGCTTTCTTTTATCGAATATTTCAAATCTTTCCCGATCAGTTTGAGATTTATAGAATATATGCCATTTACTGGAAATGGATGGAACGATTCTAAATTTTTAAGCTGGAATGAAATGAAATCAGAAATAATAAAAAAATATAATCTTATTGAAATTGAAAACGATGGTAAAATATCAAAAGACTATTTAATTGAAAATGCACAATTAAAAATTGGATTCATCAGCTCTATATCAGATCATTTTTGTGATAGTTGTAATCGTTTAAGAATAACAGCGAAGGGAGAGATAAAAACCTGTCTCTTTTCAAAACCTGAAAAACAAAGCTTGAAATCTCTTCTCTCAAATCAATCAATAACAGATGATGAAATTGCAGAGTTCATACAAAGTTCATTAAAAACAAAATGGTTTAATCATCCAGATGTTAATGAGTTATCAAAATTAAATCAAAATAATATGATGAGTATTGGAGGATGAAAAAATTATCACACATAAACAGCACTGGCAAAGCAGAGATGGTTGATGTTTCCGAAAAAGAAATTACAATACGAACTGCCGAAGCTTATGCCGAAGTAAAAGTTTCAAAAGAAATTTTTGATGCAATAAAAAATAATGAAATAAAAAAAGGTGATGTGCTTGCTATTGCTAAGTTTGCTGGAATTCAGGCAGCAAAAAAAACAAGTGAGTTAATCCCGCTCTGTCACAACATTTTCATCTCTAAAATTGATCTGGAATTAAAACTGAATTCGAATAAGAAAACAATTGAAATAAAATCGTATGCAAAAACAACTGCACAAACAGGCATTGAAATGGAAGCATTAACAGCTGTTTCAGTTGCAGCATTAACTATTTACGATATGTGCAAAGCGATCGATAAATCAATGGTTATAAACGAAATAAAATTATTGAGTAAAACTGGAGGAAAAAGTGGAAACTATACTAAAAGAAATACACGTTAATCAATTTTCTCAGCATTCAATTTCCACTGGTAAAGTTGTTGCAATTTCAATTAGCAAGAAAAAAGGAATTCCTAAAACAAATGTTCAATCAGCAAAGCTAATAGAAAATTTTGGAATTGAAGGAGATGTTCACGCAGGAAACTGGCACAGACAGGTAAGTTTTCTTGCATTAGAAAGTATTGATAAAATGAGAGAGAAAGGATTACCAAATCTTCGTCCAGGTGCATTTGCAGAAAACATTACAACAGAATTTATAACTCTACCAAATCTTGAAGTCGGGACAAGAATTCAAATTGGTAATGATGCAATACTGGAGATAACTCAAATTGGAAAAGAATGTCACAGCAAATGTGCAATCTTTACAAAGGTTGGCGACTGTGTAATGCCACGTGAAGGAATTTTTGCAAGAGTAATTCGTGGTGGAGAAATATTTATTGGTGATCAAATCAAAATTTTAAATTAGTGACTTTTCGTGGTAAATGTATTACAAAGAAGTTCACAAAGTACTTTCAAAAAAGAACACGAAGGAGAATTATGATTAATTATAATGAAGCTATTGAAATAATAAAATCTGAAATCAGTAAAATAAAACTTAATTTAGAAGAAGTTGATATATTTGAATCATATAACCGCATACTTGCAGAAGATGTAATTGCAGATGTTGACCTTCCCCCTTTTGATAACTCGGCAGTGGATGGCTATGCAATTAAATTTTCAAATAGAAATCAATGGAATATAATTGGAGAAATTTCAGCTGGAAATTATTCGTCATTCAATCTCACAGAGAATGATGCGGTGTTAATTGCAACAGGTAGTAAACTTCCAGAAAATGCAGATACTGTTATTCCTATTGAAGATGTTAACGTGAATGGTAATAATCTTCAATTGAAACAAAACATAACTATCAAAAAAGGAATTAATATTCGCACTCAGGGTAATGATTTAAGAATAAACGAAATTGCTCTAAAACAATTCACAAAAATTGATTCAAAGTCAATTGCAGTGCTTGCAAGTTGTGGGAAAGAGAAAGTTAAAGTCTATTCAAAATTAAAAAGTGCATTACTTTCAACTGGAAATGAATTAATCCCGATTAACGAAAAACCAGCAGAAGATAAATTTCGGGTTTCTAATATCTATTCTCTTTATACAGCAATGAAAGAAATGAATCATACAGTTATCAATCTTGGTTTTACAAAAGATGATAAAGCATTGATTCGCAACAAAGTAGGAGCAGCACTAGAAATGAATATTGATATATTGATTACAACCGGAGGTGTTTCTGTTGGCAAGTATGATTTTCTAAAAGAAATTTTCGCAGAACTGGGTGTACAGGAGAAATTCTGGAAAGTAAACATCAAACCAGGTAAGCCAATTTATTTTGGAGTTTATGAAAGTGATAATAGAATAATTTTAGTTTTTGGATTGCCTGGAAATCCAGTTTCGTCGCTTGTTAATTTTTATGTATTCATTAAACCAGCAATTGATTATTTATACAGGCAAAATAGTTTAAATAAATTTACCGCTATTCTTCAAAACGATTTAAAGAAAAAAGATGAGAAACGACATTTTTCCCGTGGAGTTTTATACATAGAAAATGACGAACTGAAAGTAACTTCAGAATTCTCACAATCATCTGGCAATCTTGTTGAAATGAGCCGTGCAAATTGTTTGATTGAAATTGAGGAATCAAGATTGAATCCGAAAAAAGGAGAAAAAGTAAAATGTATTCTGATATAACAGGAGTAATTCTTGCCGGTGGAAAAAGTTCACGTATGGGTTTGAACAAAGCATTATTGAAATTAGGTGATAAAAAAATAATAGAGATAGCTGTTGATCTGATGAAATCAATTTTCCCGGAAGTTATTATTATAACTAATTCTCCAGATGAATATAGTTTTCTCCAACTTCCTTTATTCGAAGATATTTATAAATGGAAAGGACCACTTGCAGGGATTCATTCAGCATTGATTAATTCAAAAACCGAAAAAGTTTTTGTCCTATCTTGTGATATGCCTTTGATGACAAAAGAAATGATCGAGTATATTATTAACTATGAAAGTGATAAACCAATTAAATTTTGTGAGGCTGCTGGTTATCATCAACCACTTGCTGGAGTTTATTCAAAATCATTAATAGCAGATATTGAAAATATTATAAGTAGCGAAAAGACAAATGATAAATCATTTCATCAATTTCTAAAAAATGTTAATGCAGAAATAATTTATCCACAAGGATTAACTTTTTATAGCGATGAAATATTTTTCAATGTTAACAATCCTGTGGACTATGATACAATATTGAAAAAGTTTCTTAAAACAGAATAGTAATTATTCATCAAAGAGCTATTATAAAATAATTTATCAAGCCAAACAAAATATTAATTTTAATATTGCTATTAATTAAGAAAATTATGATTTTATAGTGAAATCCTGATATTCATATTTATAAAAATCTATCCTATTTCAAATACTTATCCCGTATTAAAGATAATTTTAGTTGCTCATTGAATTTCAATTAATATGACTTATGATTTCATAACTAATTAAAGGAGGGGGTTATGGCTGAATATGTATTATTTGGTAAGTATACTTCAGAATCTATCAAACAGGTAAGTGCAGACAGAACAAAAAAAGCTACAGAGTTAATTGAAAAACTGGGAGGCAAAATTAAATCGATGCATGCTTTACTTGGTGAGAAAGATTTAATATTTATTCTTGACCTTCCGGATAACGAAAAGGCATTGCAAGCTTCTTTAGCACTTTTCAAGTTAACCGGAATCTCATTTTCTACGCATCCAGCAATTTCCATAGAAACATTTGATAAGCTTGCAAGTGAGTCATGAAATAATGAACATTTAAAAGGTCATCTAAAGTTTTTCAATAAATTTTAGATGACCTTTCCGTTTATTTATCAACATTATTTATTTCTGTATTTTTTAATTTTCTTCCTTCAAATATCACAGAAACTATAAATAAAATTAATAATCCAATAGCAAGAATTAATGCTCCAACATCGAGAATAGTATATTTTTCTCCTTCATAAGCAAATTCATTAGCTCCCCAAAAGTAAACCAGAGTATTTAATATGATAATGATTAATCTAACTTCTGTTGGACCAATCTTATAATAAGATATTTTGAAAATCCCATATACATATGTTCTTATATAGACCAGAATAGACATTAATAAATAACCAACAAGAGCAAACATAACAAAATCAAATCTTGCATATGGAGATAAACCTGCTCCTATTGCAATAGCTATAATACTTAAAGAATCGAGTGTATGGTCAATAAAATAACCATATTTAGGTCGTTCGATTTTTCTGTATCTTGCTAATGTACCATCAAGACTATCACCAAACCAATTGATAACTAAACCTAAACTTGCAATCCATAAAAATAGTTCGTCGTAAGAAGATAAATAATAACTCAGACCTGTTATGAAAGAACCAATTAAACCAATAACGGTCAGAATATCTGGGGTTATAAAGTCTGGCATTTTTTGGGCTAACCATTTTAATGCTGGTCGTTCAAGTGGACCGAGTAAAATGTCGTTAACTCTTGTGTGTTTATTCATTAAGTATACCGAAATAATGATATATGAATTATTTTAAATTACTTAATTCTTGTTTATAATTTTCACTTAGTACTACTTAAGAAACTTTATCAAGTTCAAAACAAAAAGAACCTTTTTTTCTAATTCTACCAGATCGTGATTATTTTCAATTACAAAATCTGCTCGAGCTTTTTTCTTCTCATCAGGAATTTGAAAATTCATTCTTTGACGAATTTTATCTTCAGGTATTTTATCTCTTTCCATTACTCTTCTAATACGGGATTGTTCATCAGAGTAAATTAAAATAATATAATCAAAGTACTTTTCAATTTTTGCTTCGTAAATTAGAGCTGATTCTACAAAAACATATTTTGACTTTTGAAACTCTTTTTCTGCCAGTTCTAAAGTTTTCTTAATAGTTTTTGGGTGTACTATTGAATTTATTTTTTCAAGATTTTCTTTTGATGAAAAAACTTTTTCTGATAAATATTCTGTGTTAAGTTGATTATTAATATAAGATTGAGTACCAAAATATTTTATTATTTCTTGTTTAATTTCATTGTCTTCAAGCATTATTTTTTTAGCAATCGAATCTGACTTTAAAACACAATAGCCCTGAGATTCAATAATAGAACTTACAATAGATTTGCCCGAACCAATTCCCCCTGTAATTGCTATAAGTAGTTTATCTTTCATAAGAAAAAAAGACTGTGTTTAATTACAAACATAACAAGAATTATTTAATATAGTAATTAAACACAGTCTAAAATTTATTTTGCGTAAGCTATTTTTCTAACTTCACGAATAACAGTAACTTTAATCTGTCCAGGATATTCCATTTCTTCCTGAATTTTTTGAGCTATTTCATAAGATAATCGATCTGCCAGTACATCATCTACTTTATCTGGTTCAACAACAACTCTAATTTCTCTACCAGCTTGAATAGCATAAGTTTTTGCTACTCCTTCAAAAGATTTAGCAAGGGCTTCGAGATTTTCAAGTCTTTTAATATAACTCTCAAGTGGTTCTCTTCTTGCACCTGGACGAGCGCCACTTATTGCATCTGCTGCCTGAACCAAAGCTGCAATCGGGTGTTCCATTTCAATATCTTCATGATGACTTCCGACCGCATTAACAACAATAGGATGTTCATTATATTTCTTTGTTAATTCGTAACCCAATAATGCATGTGGTCCTTCAACATCTCTATCAATTGTTTTACCAATATCATGTAACAATCCTGCTCTTTTTGCAAGATTAACATCCAAACCAAGTTCAGCAGCCATTATACCTGTAAGATAAGCAACTTCAATGCTATGTTGTAATAAATTCTGTCCATAGCTGGAACGATATTTCATTTTGCCAATATGTTTAACTAATTCTGGATGTACGCCATGTAATCCAAGTTGAATTAAAGTATTTTCGCCTTCCCTTTGAATTTCTTCATCGAGTTCTTGTTCAACCTTTGCAACTACTTCTTCGATTCTTGCTGGATGAATTCTACCATCGGCAATTAATCGTTCAAGAGCTATTCTTGCTACTTCTCTACGAAATTGGTCAAAAGCAGAAAGTATAACGGCTTCTGGTGTATCGTCGACTATAACATCTACACCAGTAGCTGCTTCGAAGGCACGAATGTTTCTGCCCTCTCTTCCAATTATTCTTCCTTTCATTTCATCATTTTGAATTTGAACAACAGAAACTGTTGTTTCAACAGAATGATCGACAGCTGTTCTTTGAATAGCCTGAACAATAATTTTTTGAGCTTCTTTTTTCGCCTCGAGTTTTGCTTGTTCACGAATTTCTTTAATCATCTGAGCAGCATCAGCTTTAGCTTGATTAATCATATTTTCCATAAGCATTTTTTTAGCTTCTTCAGATGTAAAGCCAGCAATTTTTTCGAGGCGATTATTTTGTTCTTCAATTAATTTTTCTAATTCGAGATTTTTTCTATCAAGTTCTTCTTTCTGAAGCTGAAGTTGTTTCTCGAGTTCTTTAAGTGTTTTTTCCTTTTGAACTACGATGTCATATTTTTTTTCAAGGTTTTCTTCTCGAGTTTCAAGCTGCTTCTCGTATGTTTGAAGTTTCTGACGTTTTGTATTTACTTCGTTATCAAATTCCTGTTTTTTCTTTAACCATTCATCTTTTACTTCGAGAAGTTTTTCCCTTTTTATATGTTTAGCTTCTTTTTCAGCTTCTTCAATAATTTTTTGAGCCTTTTCTTTTGCAACAGCTATATTATTCCTGCCGATTTTAGAATTAATAAACCAACCCAGCAAGAACGAAACCAAAGCAGTTACAGAGGTTATAAGAACTACCATATACATTTCCAACTGCATAAATCCTCCATTATAAGAAAATTAATACCGCCACTGCCGACACCATCAAACAAAGAACCCTTTTTTATACAATGTGGGTAATTGCCCGACGCTTTTTACTTCCACTGCCCCCGTTTAACGGGAGACCGCCAAAAAGGCGGTTGAGGCCTGTAATACACGCCGCGAGCCAATCACCCTATTATTTCTTACTGTTAGTTCTTTTGTATGGGTCGGCAGTGCGGAAACTTTTTTATGATGGAGAGGACATAAAATTGGATTCGTCCAAAAGAAGCCTAATTCTTTTTACTTTATCTGTTGCCTGTATACTGAACTCTCGATACTTATTCCTTTCCACAAATAAATCATATGCAATATTTAATGCTGCAATTATTGCAATTGTATCTTTTGGTTGCTCTGGTAATTCTTCTCTTGTTTCTTCCATTATTGTATTTACATACTCAGCAAGTTCAGCTGCAATTTCTTGATTTTCTACAAGTAACGAATATTCTTTATCAAATATTTTTACTTTAAGCTTCTTTTTTTCGCCCATTTTATGTCTTTTCCATCATCAGACAATATTTTAAGAACGCAAATGATAGTCAATTTTTGCTATCAATTCGCTTATTTTGTTTTTTAATGATTCTCTTTCTTCAATACTGATTTTTTCTAAACTAAATAAATTATCTTGACTAATATTTGACTTAGATAATTTATTTTCAATCTCAGCTAATCTCTTTTTTAATATTTCATTTTCCTTTTCTAATTGAACAATCCTATTATTTAATGCTTGATTAGCTTCAATTATTTCATTCCCTTTTTGAATGAAATAATAAATATCTTTTTCGAGTGCATTCAGTTCTTCTAAAAACATATCATATTTTGTAACTTCTGCCACTAAATGCCTCTTAATTTTGCATTAAATTTTTCTTCTACCGTTTTTATTGCATTCCAGAAATCTTTATCAACTTCTTCCTCAGTTAAAGTTCTATTCTCATCATAATACTCTAACTGGAACGCAAGACTCTTTTTACCTTTACCTAAACTTTCACTTTGGAAAATATCAAATAACTTAATATGATGCAACAACTTAGAACTTGATTTTTTAATAATTTCAATTACACTTTCTGCTTCTACTGTTTCATCAAATATAAATGCAAAATCACGATATACTTTTGGATACTTTAATAATTCTTTAAATTCTTTTTTGGGAATTTGAATAGATTTAATTAAATCCAGATCAAATATAAATGCCAGTACATTCTGATCAATATCGAATAATTTTAATAATTCATTTTTTATAATTCCACCCTGTCCAAGTATTGTTTCATTATATTTTAGTTGTATTGCCAAATCAAATTCATTTGTATCAGTAACTTTTTTTATTTCTATATTAGATAAAGATAATAATTTTAAAAGAAATGATTGAACATAACCTTTTAAATCATAAATATCATATTGTCTATCTTTTTCATACCATTCCCTTTCGACAGCATTACCTGTGATTGCAATAATTAAACTTTCTTTTTCATAGAAATCATCAAAGCTTTTAATTTCGTTATCGTGTTTTCTTTCAAATACTTTTCCAATCTCAAATAACTTAAGATTTTTTTCATTAACTTTTAGATTGTTTAATACAGCCTGTAACATTCCTGGCAACAAAGAAGGTCTCAAATGAGTCATTTCAATACTTTGTGGATTCAATACACTAATTGGTTTTCCAAATCTTTTTGCTATATCTTCTCTCAACAAAGAATTTGTGACAATTTCAAAAAAGCCTAAAGAAATTAAGATGTTTCTTACTTCATCATTAAAATAAGTCTGGTCTATTTTTTCTTCAAGTGTTACCGAAATTTTATCTACTTCTGGTATCTTATCATAACCATAAATTCTCGCAACTTCTTCAATTAAATCAATTTCTCTATCAATATCATGACGATATGAAGGGATTATAAGTGATATTTTTGTATCATCTTCTTTCTTAATTTCAAAACCCAGATTTATAAAAATCTTTTTTACTTTTTCTTCTGGTATTTCATAACCTAATATTTTTTTAATTCTACTATATCGCAATTCAACAGATTTCTTGGGAAAAGGAGCAGGATAAACATCAATTTCAGATTTTGCAACTTCGCCACCTGCAATTTCATAAATGAGTTGTGCTGCTCTTCGTGCTGCCCATACTGTTATATCATAATCAGTTCCTCTTTCAAATCGATAAGATGCATCGGTCTGAAGTCCCAATCTTTTTGCTGTTTTTCTTATTGAAGAAGGATTAAAAAATGCACTTTCAATTAAGATATTTTTTGTTGATGATGTTACTTCTGAATTTTCACCACCCATTATTCCAGCTATTGCAACAGGTTTGTGTGCATCGCATATCATTAAATCTTTTGATGTGAGTTCTCTTTCTTTTGAATCAAGTGTTACAAATTTTTCTCCATCGCTGGCACATTTAACTATAATTTTTCTTTCACTTAGATTGTCTAAATCGAAAGCATGCAGTGGTTGACCAATTTCATAAAGAACGTAATTAGTTACATCAACAACATTATTGATTGGTCTTAAGCCTACACTTTTTAATCTATTCTTTAACCATTCAGGTGATTCTTTTATTTCAACATTCAGAACAACTTTTCCAATATATCTTGGACAGTTAACCACATCAACAATTTCAACTGAAGCAATCTCTTCAGATTTAAAATTTGATTCTTTTAATCTAACTTCTGGTAATTTTACTGGCCTATCAAAAATTGCAGATAGATCTCTTGCTATACCAATATGACTTAAAGCATCAGCTCGATTTGGTGTAATTGCAATATCAAGTATTATATCATTCATTCCCAGAGCATCTGCAAGTGGTGTTCCTTCTTTCAATTCAGAATTAAGTACCATTATTCCATCATGATTTTCACTAATTCCCAACTCTTTTTCAGAACAAATCATTCCTTCAGATAATTCACCACGTATTTTTGTTTTTTCCAGTTTCAAACCATTGAAAGGAATTTTTGCTCCTACTTTTGCAAAAGGAACTTTCTGACCTTCCTGAACATTTGGTGCACCACAAACTACATTATATTCCCTTGTACCATCTGAAACAATACAAACAGAAAGTTTATCGGCATTTGGATGTTTTCTTTTTTCTTTTACATAACCAACAACTATATTCTGGAAATTTTTTGATTGATCAATTATTTCTTCAACTTCAAGTCCCGCTAAAGTTAATCTTTCAACTATTTCATCAATTGAAATATCTTTCAAATCAATATAATCATTAAGCCAGTTAAGAGAAATTTTCATAATTCACCTTTAGAATTGCGTAAGAAATCGTATATCGCTATCAAAAAGAATTCTTATATCATCGATGCCATATTTTCTCATAGCAGTTCTTTCGATTCCCATACCAAATGCATAACCTACATATTCTTCTGGATCGATACCTACATTAATTAAAACATTTGGATCGACCATACCACAACCAAGAACTTCGAGCCATCTTCCTTCTTTTCCCTTAGGTTGCCACCATACATCCATTTCTGCACTTGGTTCTGTAAATGGGAAGAAACTTGCACGAAAGCGATATCTTACATCTTTACCAAAAAATTGTTTAAGAAAGGCAACAAGAGTTCCTTTCAGTTCTGCAAATGTAACATCTTTATCAACATATAAGCCTTCAACCTGATGAAACAAACAATAACTTTTTGCACTTATTACTTCATTACGATAAACTTTACCTGGCATTATAGCTCGAATAGGAGGTTTCTTTTCTTTCATTAATCTAATTTGAACAGGTGAAGTATGTGTTCTTAGAAGAAAATTTTGATTAATAAAAAATGTATCCTGCATATCTCTTGCAGGATGATCTGCGGGAAAGTTTAATGCTTCGAAATTATTATAATCAGATTCTAATTCAGGTCCTTCGTAAACAGAGAATCCAAGACTTTTAAATATTGATTTAATTTCATCAAGTGTTTGAGTAATTAAATGTTTGCTTCCTAGAGTTTTAATTCTTCCTGGGAGTGTAACATCAAGCGATAATTCTTTTTTAGTTTTTTCTTCAGCTTCTAATTTTGATTTTAGTTCTTCATATTTTGCTTGAGCATAATTTTTTAATTCATTGAGAGCCTGGCCAACAATTCTTTTTTCTTCTTTTGAAATTTCTTTAAATGCATCGAAAAGTTGTGGTATTATTCCTTTACGACTTAGATACTTGATACGAAATTCTTCAAGTGATTGAAGATTAGAGATTTTATTTAAATCATTATCAAAATCAGTTCGGGTTTGAGATATTTTATCGATCATAATAAATCCCGAGTATTTAAAATAATTCCCTTCCTTATCAGCACATAGAAAAGTAAGGAAGGGAAAAAAATTAGTTCATGGCAAATTTTACTACATCAGAGAAAGCTTTTGGATTTTCAACTGCAAGGCTTGCAAGAATTTTTCTATTGATACTAATTCCTTTTTTATTAAGTGCACCAATTAAACGAGAATAAGTAGTACCATTTTCTCTTGCAGCTGCATTAATTCTTACAATCCATAGAGAACGGAATTCTCTTTTTTTAGCTTTTCTATCTCTGTATGCATGAAGTAAAGCTTTTTCGACATGATGTTTTGCTACAGTAAGAACTTTACTGCGAGCTCCCCAATAACCTTTAGCTAATTTAAGTACTTTTTTTCTTCTTTTTTTAGAAGCTACATGATTTACTGAACGTGGCATTTCAATTCCTCACTAATTTATTGAATCATTATTTTAACTCTTTTCAAATCAGCTTTAGAAACAAGAGTTGCTTTTCTTAAATTTCTTTTTCTTTTTCTGGATTTAGTAGTAAGAATATGTGATTTGTATGCTTTATTTCTTTTAATTTTTCCAGTGCCAGTAACTCTAAAAGTTTTAGTGGCACCACGATTACTTTTCATTTTTGGCATTGTCTCACCTATCTATTTTTTCTTTTTACCTTTTTGCGGTGCTAATATGGCATGCATCGCTCTGCCTTCAAACTTTGGTTCCTGTTCAACTTTTGCAATATCAGATAATCTTTCGATAAATCTTTTCAAAAGTTCTTCGCCAATTTCTGTATATGCTAATTCTCTACCTTTAAATATAACAGAAACTTTTACTTTATTTCCTTCTTCAATAAAATTTGCTGCATGACGAGCTTTAAAATCAAAATCATGAGTATCGGTATTTGGATGCAACCTTATCTCTTTAAGAACGCTAACCTGTTGTTTTTTCTTTTGTAACTTTTCTTTTTTTTGTAGTTCGTAGACAAATTTACCGTAATCAATAATTTTACAAACTGGTGGATTAGCTTGTGGTGCAATTTCAACTAAATCCATACCAGCTTCTTCAGCTTTTAATAAAGCTTCCTTAATACTAACTATGCCAATCTGCTCTCCATTAGCTCCAATTAATCTTACTTCTGGAGATTTAATTTCCTGATTAACACGATGTTTTGTTTGTGTAATATATTACCTCTTTATTTGTGATTTATTCTATTTTTTATTTCGTACTGAATTAAATCAATAAATTCTTTTAATGATAAACTTCCTTTATCACCAACTTTATGCTGGCGAACTGAAACTGTGCCAGAATTTTTTTCTTTTTCTCCAACTATTAACATATAAGGCACTTTTTGAGTTTCCCAATCTCTAATTTTATATCCAATCTTCTCATTTCTTTCATCGAGCTCTACAAAAATATCTAAATCTTTCAATTGTTTGTATATTTCTGTTGCATAATCAAGATAATTTTGAGATACCGGAACAACAGCCACCTGAACCGGTGCAAGCCAGGTTGGGAAATCACCTGCATAATGTTCGATTAAAATTCCCATAAATCTTTCAATCGAACCAAGTAAAGCACGATGTACCATAAATGGTCTATGTTCTTTTCCATCCTCGCCAATGTATTTCATTTCAAAGCGTTCAGGTAAATTAAAATCGAATTGAACAGTACTCAATTGCCATTGTCTGTTTAGAGCATCATTTATTTTAATATCTATTTTAGGGCCATAGAAAGCTCCGCCACCTTCATCAATTTCATAAGATAAATTTTCTCTTTCAAGAGCATGTTTAAGTGAATTGGTAGCTTTATTCCAGAGTTCATCATCACCAATTGCATCTTCTGGCTTTGTTGCTATATAAAATTTTAAATCACTGAATCCAAATGACTTTAACATAAAAATGGAAAAGCGAACAACTTCAACAACTTCATCTTCAATTTGTTCATGAGTACAAAAAATATGTGCATCATCCTGTGTAAAACCTCTTACTCTTAATAAACCATGAAGTACTCCACTCTTCTCATAACGATAAACCGTACCTAATTCTGCCCATCTTAATGGAAGTTCTCTATATGAACGAAGTTTAGATTTATAAATCATAATGTGAAATGGGCAGTTCATTGGTTTAATGTAATAATCCTGTTCATCTATATTCATTGGGGCATACATGTTCTCTTTATAGAACGAAAGATGTCCACTAGTTTCCCATAACCAGCTTTTCCCCATATGTGGTGAATAAAGAAGGTCGTAACCATTTTTAATATGCTGTGCTCTCCAGAATGTTTCTATTGTATTTCTAATTCTGGATCCTTTAGGATGCCAGTAAATTAGACCAGCTCCAGCTTCTTCGTGAATGCTAAATAAATCAAGTTGTTTACCTAATTTTCTATGATCACGCTTTTTGGCTTCTTCGAGGAATAATAAATAATCATCCAGCATTTTTTTCTTTGGGAAAGAGATACCATAAATTCTCTGAAGTTGCTTGTTCTTTTCATCACCTCTCCAGTAAGAGCCTGATACACTAAGTAATTTTATATATTTAATTTTTCCTGTGCTTGGTAAATGTGGACCTGTACATAAATCAATAAAATCTCCTTCTTCATAAATACTTATTACATCTTTTGAATCATCCAGTTCACTTAAGATTTCAAGTTTATAATTATCTCCCTTCTTTTCGAATAATTCGATTGCTTCTTTTTTACTCAATTCTTTTCTAATGTATGAATTATTTTGCTTAGCAATTTCAAGCATCTTGTTTTCGATTTTGTTTAAATCTTCTTCGCTTAGCTTTGTATTAATATCGATATCATAATAAAAACCAGAATCTATAGCTGGTCCTACACCAAATTTAGCTTCAGGGAAAAGAGATTGAACAGCATGAGCCATTAAATGAGAAGTAGAATGCCAGTAAGTTTCTTTTCCTTCTTTATCTTCAAATGTTAAAATAGAAATTTCAGAATCATCGTTTATTTTTGTTGAAAGATCTTTAACAGTTCCATTAATTTTTGCTACGAGAGCTTCTTCAGCAAGTCGAGGTGAAATACTTTGAGCAATTTCAAGAGGTGTAATACCTTTATGAAATTCCTTTATAGAGCCATCAGGAAATTTTATTTTAATAGTTTCCATACTTATTCCTTAATAAAAAAAAACGGAGATAACTCCGGATGATGTGGGTTCTATAGGACTCGAACCTATGACCTTCTGCACGTCAAGCAGACGCTCTAGCCAACTGAGCTAAGAACCCATAGATATTATATAGTCATTATTGTTTAAAATCCTATAATTCCCTTTTGAGAAATTGATAAAATATCAATAATTCTGTACCGAGGGCCGGACTCGAACCGGCACGGGTGTATAACACCCACAGGATTTTAAGTCCTGTGCGTCTACCAATTCCGCCACCCCGGCAACAATAAATTGAGAACAATATTTATTAAATGTGTGCAAATATAATCTTTTTTTTCAATTCTTTGCAATAAGTTATTTTAGTTAGAAATTTAAAAATTACTTTATTTCCTATATTTATCATTAAGACCTTTTCGCTCCAAAATCATTGGTATTATTTTTTGAAGTCTTTTTAATCTCGTTTCTTCTTTTTTTGCTTCTGCTACATATTCTGAATACTCTCTTTTACAAGAAAAAGACAACTTTTCAAATGCATCTTTAAGTTCCAAATCTTTCTGAAGTGCACTTTTTAATTCTTGAGGAATTATTAGTTCTTTTTTAGCTGGTTTAATTACATTTCCCTTTTTTTGATTTTCAATTGATTCTTTGAGATACTCTATAAGAATTTTCTCATTTTCTTTGAAATCTTCCGGTGATGAAAATCTCAACTGGCGTAATGCTCTGGTTTTACCTTCCTGTGCATTTACTAATTTTTTATAATTATCTTTTAATAATGCCCCTTGATAAAACCATATTGCCGCATAATTTTTAAATACTGCAAAACCTGCTATATTTTTATTCTCATAGACAAATACTGGTATGCCCCATTTTATAACGGGTTTCATAAGCAATTTTTTTGTAATGCTTAGTAATTTATAAAGAACAGTTTTCCATTCAGGAAAATCTGCAATATAATCTTCAATTAATTTTTTCATTGTTATAATCCTGGATAATTATTAAAGTTTTTTAAGCACAAAAGAGAATTCACTTCCTTTGCCAGGTTGACTTTTAACTTCTACTTTTGAATTGTGAGCTTCAATAATATGTTTAACAATTGCAAGTCCCAATCCAGTCCCACCCATTTCTCTTGATCTATTTTTATCTACACGATAAAATCTTTCAAATATTCTATCTAAATCTTTTTCGGGTATACCTATTCCGGTATCTTTCACAAAAATTTTAACACTCTTATTAAACTCAACTACACCAATTTCCACTTTTCCAGTTTCAGTATACTTAATGGCATTCGTAATCAAGTTGTTCATTACTTGTTTTAATCTTTCTTTATCTCCATAAACTTCAATATTATTATTAAAAGGGAGTAAAACTAATTCAAGATTTTTCTTTTCTGCATAAGGTTTAAATTCATAAACAATATTTTCGAGAAATGGTGCAATCTTAAAAAATCTTAAACTCATTCTCATTTGTTTTGATTCAATCATTGAAATATCAATCAAATCATTTAATAAGTTATTTAGATTATTAACATGTTGATTTGCTTTTTCTAAAAATGTACGATTAACTTTTTTATCATCTATTGCCCCATTTAATAAAGTTTCTATGTATCCCTGAATTGCAAATATGGGTGTTCTCAGTTCGTGCGATACATTCCCCAAAAACTCTGTTCTTATCTTTTCTAATTTTTTTAAATGACTAATATCATTCTCAATTTTTCTGTACATCTTATGAATCTCTTTTTCTATTTGAAACAGATCTTCGGGAAGTCTAATTTCATCAGGAGAGTTAAATTGATTTTTGCGAATTGATTTTATTGTGTTGATAATAATCCTAAAATCCTGCTCTCTTTTTCTAAATGAAAAGTATATCATCAAAATAAAAGTAATTACTATTAGAAAAATTATAAGCAAAATTTGAGTGATATTAAGATCTGTAAAGTAGGCAATAAATAAAAATAGCAGATTAGAGATAATAAATGGGAAAATATAATTTTTAATGTAAGAAATTTCGTATCTAATGTTTTTCAATATTTTTAAATCGATATCCCACCCCTTTAATTGTTTCAATTAAGTCGGCATATTTACCTAATTTTTCTCTAATTTTTCTTACGTGTACATCAATCGTTCTTTCTACAACTATGATATCGTTTCCCCAGATATCACTTAATATTTTTTCTCTTGTAAATACGGTACCGGGATTAGATGCCAGATGTGCAAGTATTTCAAATTCTTTTCGTGGTAATATTATTTTTTTATTATCAACATAAACTGTATACTCATTACGATTAATTTTTAATGGACCTATTGATATTTCACCTGTAGAATTTCTATTTATTTCAACTTTTCGAAGATTGGATTTTATTCTTGCAATTAATTTTCTTGGAGAGATTGGTTTTCTTATATAATCATCTGCTCCAATATTTAAGCCATGAATTTCATCTATTTCAGAAGATTTTGCTGTTAAAAAAATTATTGGTGTTGTTGTATGATTTTTATCGCTTCTTATTCTTTTACATGTTTCATATCCATCAAGTTGTGGCATCATTATATCGAGTACGATCAAATCTGGATTTTCTGATAACTTTGATAAAGCTTCCATGCCATTATAGGCAGTAATTACTTCATAGCCTTCTGCTTCAAGATTATACTTGAGAAATTCAATTATATCTTTTTCATCATCTACTAAAAGAATTTTTGCCATGTTATACTCTTATTTCTTTACAAGCTTTTGCTGATTTATATATAGCTTCGAGTAATTTCATTCTTATTAATGATTCTTCGCTTGATGAGATAAGTTGTATATTTTCTCTTATGGCACCAATAAAATGTTTTAATTCATTTTCATAAGATTTTCTATAGAGATTAGATGTACTGGTTTTCGAAGGTGTATAATCAATATATCCAGATTCCATTTTTTTATAAATTCTGAGTGGATTTAAATGCGCTGTACCTTTTGTACCATGTATGGACATCGAGAAGCTATCGGATTCTGAATGTAATTCCCAACTTACTTCAAATGTAATAATCTTTCCATCTTCAAATCTTATTAAACCTATTGCAGATTCTTCAATATCTTTCAATGTATGATTATATTTTTGAACAGAAACAGATTCAATTTTTTCATCATCAAACATCCATAATGCTAAATCAAGCAAAACTATTCCGAGATCAATAATTACACCTCCACCAGATTGTTTCTTATTTATAAACCATTTTTGATTACTACTTTTTTCCCTTAACCAGCTACATTTAATAAAGAATAAATCTCCCAGTTCGCCACTATTTATTATGCTTTTCGTTAGCATGGCATCTGGTCTAAATCTTAAATTCATTCCAACCATAGCAATTTTTTTATGCTTTTTTGCAACCGCATTAATTTCACGAGCTTCATCATAATTTATTGTAATTGGTTTTTCTATTAAAACATTTATATTAGCTTTTAAGCAATTAAGTGCTATTTCATGATGTGTATCTGTAGGAGTGGCTATAACAACTGCATCTAAATTTTCATTTGATATCATTTCTTTATAGTCTTGATATTTTGATGCAGAAGGAAATCTTTCGCCTATTGTTCTTAATCTATTTTTATTGATTTCAGATAAAGCAACAAGATCAACATTCTCCAATCTTGATAAAATTGGAAGATGTACAAGTTGAGCTATGCTACCAAGACCGATAATTCCAATACGAGTTTTATCCATTAAGCTACAATTCCATTTTTAATTATTTTTTTATCAATAAATTTTAATACTTGATTTGTAATTCCTTCAGGATCAATACCCAATAGATGATGTAATTGTTTTTGTGTACCATGTTCAACAAAATTATCAGGAAGTCCAATTCTTAATATATCATTCTTATAATTTTTTTGTGCAAAATATTCCAGTACACCAGAACCAAAACCACCAATCAAAGTATTTTCTTCGAGTGTAACAATTTTATCAAACCGATTAGCAATATCATCGAGTTTTTCTTGATCGAGTGGTTTTATAAATCTCATATTAACAATTTCAGAAAAAATTCCATGTTCAGCTAAGAGTTGAGAAGCTTCTTTAGCATATTGAACCATATTACCGACTGCCAGAAATGCAACATCATTACCATTTAAAATAGTTTCGCTTTTACCAATCGGAATATTTTCAAAATCATCACTTAATTTAACACCCAGAGCCGATCCTCTTGGATATCTTAAAGCAATTGGACCTTTTTTATAATTGATAGCAGTAAATAACATATTTCTGAGTTCAGCTTCATCTTTTGGAGCCATAATTACCATGTTAGGAATTAATCTTAAATATGATAAATCAAAAGCACCGTGATGTGTTGGTCCGTCTGCACCAACCAATCCTGCACGATCAAGTACAAAAACAACATGAAGATTTTGCAGAGCAACATCATGAATAATTTGATCAAAAGCTCTTTGTAAAAATGTTGAATATATTGCAACAACAGGAATAATCCCTTGAGTAGCTAAGCCTGCTGCAAAAGTAACTGCATGTTCTTCTGCTATTCCAACATCAAAATATCTTTCTGGAAATTCTTTTTGCAAATAATCAAGACCGGTACCATCTGGCATAGCAGCAGTAATACCAACTACATTTGAATATTGTTTAGCAATTTGAACAAGAGCTTTTCCAAAAATTTCAGTATAAGAAGGAGGAGCAGTAGTTTTTTGAATAACCTGTCCAGTAATTTTATCGAAAGGTATTGCTGCATGTAATCGCTGATTATGTTTTTCTGCTGGTTCGTATCCCTTCCCTTTTTCTGTAAGAACATGTACTAAAATAGGTCCATTAAGTTTTTTTACATGCTCAAAGATTTTAATCAGCTGGACAATATTATGTCCATTAATAGGTCCAAAATATCTAAAGCCAAGTGCTTCGAATAACATCCCTGGTGTAACTATAGCTTTAATCCCATGTTCAATTCTAACAGCTACTTTTCTTATTCTATCTCCAAAGTGGTCTAATTTACCAGTTAAATCCCAGATTGCTCCTTTTAATTTATTAAACTCAGGATGTGAAATCACTTCTGTAAAATAGTTTGATAATTGCCATTTATTTGGAGCAATTGACATCTGATTATCATTCAAGACAACAATTAAATTACTTTTAATTAATCCCGAATTATTCATTGCTTCATAAGCCATTCCACCTGTCATAGCTCCATCGCCAATTACAGCAATAACTTTTCGATCTGTTTTTAAAATATCTCGTGCTACAGCAATTCCAAGTGCAGCTGAAATTGAAGTTGAAGCATGACCAGCACCAAAAACATCGTATTCACTTTCAGTTCTCTTTAAAAATCCACTTATTCCATTCAGTTGTCTAATTGTTTTGAGTTGCTCTCTTCTTCCTGTAATAATTTTATGAGGATATGCTTGATGACCTGTATCCCATATTAGCTGATCGTATGGTGTATTAAATACACGATGTAATGCAACAGTTAATTCAACAGCACCAAGTCCACCACCAAAATGACCACCAATTTGAGAAATTACATCAATCATATACTGGCGAATCTCACTGCAAAGAATTTTTAATTCTTCTATCGTAAGATTTCTAATATCAGCCGGGGTATTTACATTAAAAAGAATTTTATACTGAGATTGATCAATCATAATTCATTTCCATTTTGAATATTATTTTTTAAGTCAGCTTCAAATTGTTTTTTTAATTCTGTTACTTTAAGCTCAGCTTCTTTCAAAATTGTATAGCAATGTTTTGCTAAATTTATTCCCTCTTCATAAAGTTTAATGGATTCTTCTAAACTTACTTCTCCACTCTCAAGAATTTCGGAAATTTCTTGAAGTCTTTTTAATGATTCCTCAAATGAATTTTCTTTTTTCTTGCTCATTAATTATAATTTCTCCGTCATAAAATTGTAAATGTGCAGGTTGATTTAATGATAGTTCTTTTGCTCGATGAATTATTTTTTCATTTTGTTTAACAATTGCAAATCCTCTTTTAAGAATATTATTAACATCAAAAGAATTTATTTTACTATTTAATAATTCAAGATGCTTTCCGTTATATGTAATTTTATTATCTATTAATGTTTGTAATTTAAAAATAATATTATCCAGATATTGAATTTTATTTTTAATTCTATCCTGCGGTAAACGAAATCCATATGAAGTAATTAACTGATTAATTTTATATCGATAGTCTTTAATAATTTCAAACATATTTTCTGTGAAATAATATGAAAAATCATTTATAAAGGCAAAGAGCTCATTTATATCTGGAGTAGCAAGTTCCATTGCAGCTGAAGGTGTTGGAGCTCTCAGGTCTGCAACAAAATCAGCAATCGTAAAATCAATTTCGTGACCAACTGCACTTATGATTGGTATTTGTGAATCAAAAATTGCACGAGCAACAATTTCTTCATTAAATGGCCATAAATCCTCAAGCGAACCACCACCACGACCAACAATAATTACATCAATATCATTATATTGATTAAGTAATTTTATACTTTCAACAATTTCCTGAGCTGCACCTTCTCCCTGAACTCGACATGGTGCAATTACTAATTCAACCAGTGGATATCTTCTCGAAGCAATGCTTTTCATATCTTGAAGTGCTGCACCATCAATTGCAGTAACAATCCCAATTTTTTTAGGGAATTTGGGAATTGGCTTTTTATGTTCAGTGTCGAATAAACCCTCGGCTGCTAATTTCTGTTTCAATTTTTCAAATGCCAGTTGTAATTCACCAACACCAGCAGGTTTCATAGAGCGAACATCTATCTGATAATTCCCACGAGGTGGATATACAGTAATCCTTCCACTAACTATAACTTTCATTCCATCCTGTGGAGTAAAAAAAACATAATTGTTTAAACCACGCCACATTGTACAATTTATCTGAGCTTCGGCATCTTTTAATGTAAAATACCAGTGACCTGATACATGAGCTTTGAAATTAGATATTTCACCAATTACATTTATCTCAGAAAAATTTTCTTCAAGTGTTACTTTTATAAGATTTGTAATTTCACTTACGGATAAAATATTTTCATACATATAATTAGTTTATCACTCCTATCTCATCATAAATTTATTGAAAAGAAATTTGAGTAAATTCCTATTGAAGCTTCATGAAAATCTGTCCCTTTTCTATCGGGTTGAAAGTTATATCTATAACGAACATATGCAGTAAACACATTTTGTATTTGAAACAATCCAAGTGATAATTCAGAACTAATACCATTATAACCTTTGAAGTTCATAAAATAGTTTAATCCCAAAGAAATATATTTTATAAAATTCAATTGAATTAATTGCTTATATCCTGCTCGCAAGAAATTCTCTTTTTCTTTAAAAATATAAGAATATTCAATACCAATATAACCAAAAGGATAGTTGTAACTCCCTTTATAAAAAGAGAAAACAGGAATTTCTTTTGTTAGACTTAAGTGTTTTTGATTGTTTCTAAAAATTAATGTAGGTGAAGGTAAACCAAAAAAGATACCACCAAAACAACAAACCTGCATTAGACTAACATCTTTTCGATATGTAGATAATATGTTACCTGGAATTTCAACTTCGTAAATCTGGCTTTCGATTTTATGATTGTTTTTATCTGTTAATAATATTTTGTACTTAATTACACTTGTATTATTTATCATTCCATTTAAATTAATTTCTATTTTATGCGTTTTCGTTAAAGTATCCGATACAACCATTTCTTTACTATCAAATAAAATTTTTGATTTACAACTGTCCCCTGTAAAAAAAGAAAGAACAAAATTATGTTGTTCAGGTGTTATATAGGAATCAATTATGTAAATATCAATGTAGGTACTCTCTAAAGAATCAATCTGTGCCCTTATTAATAACGGAAAAATAATTAAAATAAAAAATGTGCTTTTGAAATTCATGATGACCATAATTATTATTTACAAAATTAAGATATTTTAGGATAAGATTTATTACAAAATTATACATCATGAATAAATGATTTATTAAGTATATTTGTTTTTAAAATCAATTTAATTTGCATTAAAAAACTAACAATACTTTTTTAATTAAAATAGGGTGACTTGTGAAAATACTAATTACTAATGATGATGGAATCGATTCGGCAGGAATAAAAGCCCTTGCTAATGAAATGAAAAAAATTGGAGAAGTAACTGTTGTAGCTCCCAGAACAGAACAGAGTGCAGTTGGTCATGCAATAACAATGAAAATACCATTAAGAGTGATTGAATATTTTAATAATGGTGAATTCTTCGGATATGCAGTTGAAGGGACACCTGCTGATTGTGTGAAAATTGGCATAAGAAATATAATGAAGAGTCCCCCTGATATTGTTATCTCGGGAATTAATCATGGTTCTAATACTGCAATTAACATTATTTATTCAGGAACTGTATCTGCTGCTCGAGAAGCGGCTATAATGGATATACCTTCTATTGCTGTTTCTGTAACCAATCATACAGCAAAACATTTCGATTACGCAGCTAAAATTTCAAAAGCACTTACCTTACTTGTTTTAAAAAATGGATTACCAAATGGTACATTATTAAATGTTAATGTGCCTGACTTACCAGAAAATCAAATAGCTGGAATAAAATTAACACGACAGGGAAAATCTAAATGGGACGATATTTATGAAGAAAGAATTGATCCTTATGGAAAAAAATATTACTGGCTCACAGGAAATCTAATTGAAACAGACAAAGATTTAAACACAGATCATTTTGCAATAAAAAATAACTATGTATCAATTTCTCCCATTCATTTTGATTTAACTGATTATTCCACCTACAATACTATGAAATCCTGGAATATAGAGAATTTGTTATCAATTGTTGAAAAAGGTTAACAAATGTTTTTCGATTACTTGAATATTTCTACTGACATAAATTTTGTTTACCTGATTATATTCTTTCTAATACTGGCAGCTTATTCTTTTTTTATCTATAAACATACATTACCAAAAGTATCATCTCCAGTTAAAACTTTTTTAATTATTCTAAGAAGTTTAACCATTATTTTGATTTTACTTCTGGTTTTCGAACCTATAGTTACAATTGCTTATAAGAAAATTATTAAACCAAAAATTTATGTTTATGTTGATAACTCAAAATCAATAGTAGTAAAAGATAGCTTAAAAAGAATTAAAGATAATATCAATGCTGTTAAGGAATTAATTACAGTTAATAATTCAGAATTTAATATTCATACATTTGGAGTAAAGGTAGTTCCCCTTTCTCCTGATTCATTAAATAAAATTAATAATAATGAATCACTGACAAACTTCAATAATGTTATTTCTCATCTTTCAAAATCAGAAGATAACATTGCTGCTGCAGTAATTATTAGCGACGGAATAATTACAGAAGGAACTAATCCAGTATATGATGCTGAAAAATTAAATATACCAATTTACACTGTAGGTATTGGTGATACTTCATCTTATAAAGATATTTCTATCAAAGAAGTTATTCATAATAAATTTATTTATGCTAACAAACAAACTGAAATTGAAGCTTTAATCACAAATACAGGTTTAAGTAATAAAACTATTTCGGTTTCTTTATTTGAAGAAGATAAATTAATCAGCACAAAAAATATTACTTTAAGCGAAAGTGGATTGAACAGAATTAAATTTGATTACACTCCATCACGGATAGGCAATGTAAAATTACATTTACAAACTTCTCAATTAAAAGAAGAAGAAAATCCTTATAACAATAAAAAAACATTTTTTATAAATGTATTAAAAGATAAGATAAAAGTTGTTTTAATTGCAGGGAGTCCTTCACCAGATTTATCAGCTATTTCAAAAGCACTGGAAGAAGATAAAAGTATAGAACTAAAGAAAATTATTCAAATAACAAAAAATAAATTCTGGGATAATTTTAATAATAAAGTAGATAGTGCAAACGTAATTATACTAATCGATTTCCCTTCAATAAATACTTCTTCCAATTATTCTGAGCAAATATTTTCAAAGATTGAAAAAAATAAAATACCTTTCTTAATTGTTGTTTCAAATAATACAGATATTCATCAATTAAAAAATTTTGAAAGAATATTACCTTTTAATATTAATAATATCTCAAATAATTTTATTCAAATCGAACCAAACATTATAAGCAATTCAATTAAATTAATTTTTCAAAAATCTTTTGAAGAAAATGAATGGTCAAATCTTCCTCCATTAACGAGAACCACAACAGAATTAACACCAAAGCCTGCAAGCGAAATTCTTGTAAAAGGAACATCAAGAAATCTTTCTACAAATATTCCTTTAATTATAAGTATGAATTTAGGTAGTATAAAATCTTTTGCAATATTATCTGGCGATTTATGGAAGTGGCAACTTTTAACTGCAGAAAAAAATCCTTTATTTTTTTCTAACTTTATCAATAACATAATTAAATGGCTTAATATTTCAGAAAAACAGAATCAATTTATTGTTAGAACAAACAAAAAGATTTTCTCAACTGGTGAACCTATTGAATTTATTGCTGAATTATATGATAATACTTTTTCACCTATTGATTCAGCAAAAATAAATTTAGTAGTCTATAATCAAACACAAAAGTATAACTTAGTTTTAGATAAGATAAAAGATGGCTTATTCCAAACACAATTAAATATTAATCAACCAGGAAATTTTTATTACGAAGCTACTGCAGAATATGATGGAATAACATTGAAAAGCAACAAAGATAGATTTACTATAACCGATACCGAAATTGAAAAATTAAACACCAGAATGGATGTTAATTTCTTGAATCAACTTGCAAATTCAACAAATGGTAAATTTTATTTTATTGATGATCTTAACTTATTAAAAGAAGATTTATCAAAAATTCTTAAAACTGCTTCAAAAGAAAAAATTTCTAATATCGAAATAGATTTACATACAGATAAATGGACTTTGATAATTATTATAATATTACTTACTGTTGAATGGGTTATAAGAAAAAGGTCTGGAATGATTTAGTATAAATCAAATTTAGTTCTAAAATGGATATCATTAGTCAAACAATTGACTTTTTTCTACCGAGAACCTGTATATCCTGTCAATCAAAACTAAAAAAGATCGAAAAATATATTTGCAATACCTGTTTAGCTGCAATCAAAAGGACAGATAAAGAGTTTTTAAAAAATGAATTCTTAAGAAAGTTTGAAACAGAAAAAATAATTTCTGACTTTTATTCTTTATTTGTTTTTGAAAAAGATAAAGCACTTCAAACAGTAATTCACGATTTAAAGTATAATGGAAACATAAAAGTAGGACACTATTTGGGCAAATTACTTGGTGAGTATTTCTATCAGGAAATTAAAAACTGGAAAGCTGAATTAATAATACCTGTCCCGCTATTTCATTTAAAAAAAGCTGAAAGGGGTTATAATCAATCATATTATATTTCAAAAGGATTAAGTGAAATTACATCGATATCTGTAAGTGAGAGAGCACTAAAAAGAAATCGTTATACAATTTCTCAAACAGAATTAAATTTAGAAGAAAGAAAAGAAAATGTAAAAGGTGCTTTTACAGTTAAGAATAAAGATTTAATTGTTGATAAAGTCATAATTCTTGTAGATGATGTGATTACGACAGGTGCAACTATCTCGGAATGTGGAAAAGTATTAAAATTAAATGGTGCATCAAATGTTTTTGCTTTATCAATAGCAATAGCACAGTAACTACATTTTTTCGGGTGCTGTTACTCCTAAAATTTTAAGACCATTTCTTAAAACTATTTGAACAGCTACAATCAGTGCTATTCTTGCTTCTGCTAATTCTTTTCGACTTCCAATTATTCTACACTCTGTATAAAATTTATGAAACAATGCTGCAAGTTCTTCAAGGTATATACATAATCTATGTGGTTCAAAATTTTCTGCACTATATAAAACTTCGTCTGGGAATTCATATAATTTTTTTAAGAGATTTTGTTCTTCATCAGTAGTTAATAATTCAAGATTTTCAGTAGAAAGATTTAGATTTTCATCTTTTGTCATTCTTAAAATCGAAGATATTCTTGCATGAGCATATTGCAGATAAAATACTGGATTTTCTTCTGTTTGTTTTTTAGCCAAACCTACATCAAAATTAAGATGACTTGAAATACTTCGCATGTTAAAAAAGTATCTAACTACATCACTACCGACTTCATCAATCAGTTCATCGAGTGTGATATAATTTGCTTTTCGTGTAGACATTTTTACAACTTCGCCATTTTGAACAATTGTAACAAATTGATGAATTAGCACTTTTACTTTATTAATATCATAACCGAGTGCTTTTAGTCCTGCCAGAACATCAGGGTATGTAGCATTGTGGTCAGAGCCAAATAAATCAACAATTAAATCATAATTTCTTTCAAACTTCGTAATATGATATGCAATATCAGGTAAGCGATAAGTAGGTTCGCCAGTTGATTTAACTATTACTTTATCTTTTTCATTTCCCAGCTCAGAAAGTTTAAGCCAGATAGCATTATCTTTCTCATAAGATAAATTCTTTTCTTCAAATACTTCAAGTAATTTTTTTATACTACCATCTTCATACAAACTATTTTCATTGAAATAATTATCAAAGTGAATATTGAGTCTACTCAGTGTTTTATTAATGTCTTCAAATATTTCTTTTTCTGCTCTCTTTTTAAAAATACCTTCAGCATCTTCGTTAATTAATTTATCACCATACTCTTCGTATAATTTCTTTGCAATATCTTTTATATAATCTCCTTGATAATATTCTTCTGGAAAATCAATTTTATTCCCCAATAATTCAAGATATCGCAGACGCACAGAATCACCAAGTATACGCATTTGTCTACCAGCATTATTAAAGTAGTATTCTCGTTCTACTTTATAACCAATCCACTCTAATAGATTTGCGATTGTATCTCCTGTAACTGCATTTCTACCATGTCCAACTGTTAATGGTCCTGTTGGATTTGCAGATACAAATTCTACCTGTGCAATTTTACCTTTATACTTATTCCACCTACCATAATTATCTGATTGTTCTATTATTTCTTTAACTACATTTGTCACATATTTTTTTGTAAAATAAAAGTTAATAAAACCTGGTCCAGCAATTTCAATTTTTTCTATAATTGAATTATCATAATCAAGATTAGAAATAATTTCATTAGCAATATCTTTTGGATTTCTTTTTAATGACTTTGCTAAAATCATTGCAACATTAGTCGCATAATCTCCATGCGACTGCTGATTAGGTACAGTAAAAATTAAATCAACATTTTTTAAGTAATCCAGTCTACTAGAGAGCTTTTCGAAAATAGTATAAAGATAATTTTTCAATTATTACTCCGTTTTCTTTTTTGTGGTACTTTTAGATTTTTTGTTAGTACTTTTTATAGTTGATTCTTCTTCGTTATCGAAAGAAATTAATGGGGCATCACCCCAGAGTTTTTCAAGATTATAATAATTTCTTGTTTCATTTCTAAATATATGAACTATTACATCAAAGTAATCTAAAATAACCCAGTTCAAAGTTTCGTATCCTTCTTTGCTAAAACACTTAATTCCTTTTTTAGTAAGTTTTTCTTCTACTTCATCTGCTATTGCTTTTACCTGTTTATCAACTTCTGCCGAGCAGATAACAAAAAAGTCAGAAATAGTAGATATTTTACGAATATCGAGTATTTTGATATCGTAGCCTTTTTTATTAAGTATTAATTGAGCAATCTGTTTTGCAAATTTTAATGAATCCACCAGAGCCTCATTTTAATGGTTTTAAGTTATAATAATCTTTTCCAATAATAATAGAAACATCGAGAAAGTAATTATCATTTAATTGTTGAATTACATTTTCTCTTTTTACTCCAAGAGCTTCTGCAACTTTATATGCATTAGCTTTTCTTCCAGTTCTATCAATAATTATTGTTTCATCCATATCATTGTTAATATAATTACCAATATTAACAACATCGAATCCATTGTTTCTTAAATATTCTGTAAATCTATCTGCAACACCAGAAACATTGCAACCATTTAAAACTTCAACCTGAATAATATCGGAAGGTAATTGTAGATCTGTATTAGTTGTAGTCTTAGCATCAGAAATTTTTAGATACAAAGAGTATAACATAAAAATGATAATAGCAAGTAAAAAGAAATTAATAATATTCAAAAGGAGGTTTACAGAGGAAGATTTTATATCTGTTCTTTTCTTAGCGGATTTTTTAATGCTATTTTTTTCCAATTGTTGTGCGGATTATTTAAGCTAAAATTACGAATCTAAATTTAATAAAAATCTATCTTTCATTATCATAATTGAATCTTTCAAACATATCCCTGTAATAAAAATTTGAGTAATAATTGTAAGGATAATAATAAGAAGGTATGTTTCTGTATTGAAAAGTTATGGACATATTTTCAGTAGGTTTATAATTAATTTGTGCACGACTTAAATACAGTCCATTAATTTTATTTGAAAATTCTTTCCCAAATGAATTAAAAGGTGAATTTACAAGACTGATATCAGCTTGAATATTTAATTTATCATTAATTCTGTAAAACATACTGTTTGTATATGTGGTTAATGCTAAACTTCCTGCTGCACCAAATGTTTGATAAGATATATCAAATGTATGGTTCATTTTAAAATTTTCTGATTTAAAAAAATTAAATAAACTGGATGAATAATTTTTAATGACCCCATTTCTAATGTCGACACTGTTATTCTGATCTTTAAACTGTGCATTAAGAGTAGCTACACCAATTAACATAAGAAATAAAAGCTTTTTCATAGTAAACCTCGCTTTTTGACATTTAACATTCGACTTTAAAGATTGTTTCAAAATTCTTACACAATTTTAGAATATCTTTTTTAAAGTATCAAGGTATTAAAATATTATCACATTACTTTACTAAAACTACCATCTCAATTTCAACAGGTGCATTTAATGGTAAATCACTAACACCTACTGCAGAGCGTGCGTGTTTCCCTTTTTCACCAAATACGTTAATTAAAAACTCTGATGCACCATTAGCAATTTTTGGTTGCTCTAAATATCCAATTCTGGAATTTACATAGACAGTTAACTTCACAATTTGTTCAATTCGATCAAGGTCGCCTATCAATGATTTAATTGCACTTAAACAATTAACAACACACATTTGAGCGCATTCTTTTGCTTTTTCCTCTCCTACTTCGTAACCTACTTTCCCTTCGGCTATTAATTTACCATTTTTAATTGGTAGCTGCCCCGAGGTAAAAATAAAATCTCCAATTCTGTTAGCTGGTACATAAGCTGCAATTGGTTTGGGTGCATTTGGAAGATCGAAACCTAATATTTCTCGAATTTTTTGTTCATACATTTTTACTCCTCCATAATTTCATTGCAAATATATTGAAATTATTTTTTTATTTATAAAAATTAATAAATATTATTAAAATTAGATTTTTATAGAAACCAATACTTATCTTTGCAATAAAAAAAGGTGAATTATGACTGGTGAAAAATTTGAAGAACTATACAATATTATGAAAAGATTAAGAAAAGAATGTCCATGGGATCGAGAACAAACTCACGATTCAATTAAAGGAGCAACGATAGAAGAAACTTATGAATTGATAGAAGCAATAGATGAAAAAAATTATGATGAAATGAAAGCAGAACTTGGAGATCTTTTACTTCATATTTTGTTTCACTCTGTAATGGCTGAAGAAGATAAACACTTCAATATAAATGATGTTATTGATACAATAAAAGAAAAATTAATTCGACGTCATCCACATGTATTTGGTGAAGTAAAAGTAAATGGCACAGATGAGATTCTTAAAAACTGGGAAGAAATTAAATTATCAGAAGGGAGAGAATCGATTCTGGAAGGTGTTCCAAAAAATTTACCCAGTTTAGCAAGGGCATATAGATTGCAAGAAAAAGCTTCCAAGATAGGATTCGACTGGAGCAATAAAGAGGATGTATGGAAAAAAGTTTTAGAAGAAATAAATGAAATGCATGCCTGTGAAAAATTGAATAATCATAAAAAATTAGAAGAAGAAATTGGGGATGTCTTTTTTGCTTTAACAAATTATGCAAGATTTCTTGGTATTAATCCAGAGAATGCGTTGAGAATAACCAACGAAAAATTTATTGCACGTTTTAATTATGTTGAAAGTAAAATTAAAGAAAGTGGTAAATCTATAACTCAATCTTCTCTCGAAGAGATGGATAAATACTGGGAGGAAAGTAAATCTAAATTATAAGTGTTCATTTACAATTTATGAAATTAAGATTCAACTTTTATTTCCATTATAATGCTTTTCGTAAGCATCAATAATATCTTTTACAAGTTTATGGCGAACAACATCTGTCTTATCAAAATAAACAAAACTTACACCTTCAATACCTTTTAATATTTCTTTTACCTGAACTAGTCCACTTTGAGAATATGAAGGTAAATCGATTTGTGTTATATCACCAGTAATTATTGCTTTAGAATTTGGTCCTAATCTTGTTAAAAACATTTTCATTTGCATGCCAGTAGCATTTTGTGCTTCATCAAGAATTACATAAGCGTTATTAAGTGTTCTACCTCGCATATAAGCAAGTGGTACAATTTCAATAATTCCTTTTTCAATATAGTTTCTCAGTTGTTCTAAAGGTAACATTTCTTCAAGTGCATCGTAAAGAGGTCTTAAATATGGATCAATTTTTTCTCTGAAGTCTCCGGGTAAAAATCCTAAACTTTCTCCAGCCTCTACAGCAGGTCGTGCTAATATTATTTTTTTCACCAAACCTTTTTTGAGTGCAGCCACTGCTAAAGCAACTGCCAGATAAGTTTTACCGGTGCCAGCTGGACCAATAGCAAAGCAGATATCATTTTCTCTAACAGATTTTATGTATTGAACTTGATTTGGTGTTTTAGCTTTTATAACATCTTTTTTAGAATATAAAACTATGTTATCATATTCATTCTCACTTATAATTTCTTTACCTTGAAGTGTTAAATCGATTATAGTTTCTACATCATTAGCCTGTAATTTTCCTGTAGTATTTAGAACAAAAATCATTTCCTTAAAAACTTTTTCGATAGCATTAACTTCTTCTTCGACACCCTGAATAATTACATTATCACCCCTTACAACAATATTACTCGAAAATCTATTTTCGATTGGTTTCAGATTTGAATCTCTATAACCGAGTAAAGAAATTAAATCAACGTTTTCTAATTTTAATACTTTTTCTATTTGCGTAAGCACCTCCTTTTTAATAAACAAAAAGCCCTCTTCATTATTAAATGAAAAGGGCTTTATGTAAATTATATTTTAACACTTTTTGAAAACGAAACCCAATTATTTTGCAGTTTGTGCTGGAGGAGCTGGCTTGTAATTTCTTCTAATTTTATCATATTTAGCCTTTTCCTCTTCTGTCAAATTAGGAATCTTAAATACCTGTTTAGGATAAATCAAATCTGGATTTTTAATTTTATCACGATTAGCTCTGTAAATAATTGGCCAGGCAAATGGATTATCATAATGTTCTTTCTTTTTAGCAATATTCCAGAGGCAATCACCTTTTACAACAGTATAATTAATTTCCTTTGGAGCTTCTACCCATGCATCAAGTTTTCTTTGTAATTGATTATGAACTTTATCAAAAAATTCTGGAAGAGCAGATATTTTATTTTTCTTCATCCCATCTAATTCTGCCTGTCGATCTGCTTTTGGAGCTTCTTTATTGTCAATTTTTTTGGTTAATGCATCAAGTTTAGTTCTAAAATTATCAACATCAGCTTTTGTTGCACCTACCATAGAATATAATTCTTTCATACAATCATCATAACTTTGTAGTTTTTCATTTGTAGCTTTCAAATCAGCAACTTCTTTCTTAAGTGCGTTTAATTCTGTTGTTAAAGATGCCTTTCTTTCAGTCAAACGATTTATTTCATTTTGCCACTCCTCTTTTGTCATTTCTTGCTCCTGCGCAAAAACATTAGCGGAGAGGAGTATTAAAGCTATAATTCCGAATAAATATTTGTAAACTTTCATTATTCCTCCTTTATGTTATTAAACTTTATTTTTATAAACCAAGTTTTTCAAGATTTTTTTTGGTCTCTGCTTTAATTTTTGCGCACTCATCGAGCTTTGCATTTTTTTCTGCAATTTCTCTTTCAAGGGCTGCTTTTTCACTCTTTAAAGAATTAACTTCCTTCTCAAGTGCTTTTACTTCTGAACGTAAAGCTTCTAACTCTGCCATTTCTTTTTCCGATACTCCACCACAACCTGCTAAACTAAACAATCCAACAAATAAGGCTGTAATAAGCCCGGTACTAATTAATTTTTTGGTCTTTTTCATATGCTTCTCCTTTAGTTAGTGAAAATTTGTAAACTTTATCTAAGTATTACTAAAAAATTAAAGAGCGTTTATAATTAAATATAAATATAATTATTTTCTTAATAAAATAAAGTAAATTCGTTATACTATTAAATAAAATTATTATTAAATCAGCCTTTTTTCAACTAAACTGGTATAGTTGTTCCCGGCTATAATCAGGTGATCAAAAACTTTTATCTCCAATAAATTTCCAGCTTCAACTAATTTTCTGGTTATAGAAATATCTTCTTTGCTTGGGTCTGGATTACCACTTGGATGATTGTGAAGTAAAATTATGTTTGCAGAATTATTTTCAATTGCAACTTTAAATATTTCCCTTGCATGTACAACACTTGAATTTAAATTACCTACTGAGATTAGTTCATACTTTATAATTTTATTAGCAGTATTAAGGCATATTACATAAAATTTTTCTTTTACTTCATCACGTAATAGAGGAATAAAAATTTCTGCTACATCCTGTGGAGATGTAATTTTTTTATTTGAGAACCATTTCTTCTGTGCATCAGCTCTTCTACTTATTTCAAATGCAGCTATTAATGTAGCTGCTTTATCTTTCCCTATACCCGGGAAATTTCTTATTGCATCTATAGTTTGCATAGAGAGTATATTCAAATTTCCATATTTACTTATCAAGCTTTGTGCAATTTGAATTACATTTTTTCCTTTAGTTCCTGTCCTTAATAATATAGCAATCAATTCTGCATCAGAAAGACTTTGTGCACCTCTTAAAATTAATTTTTCTCTGGGCCTATCGTCAGGTGGTAGTTCTTTTACCCTCGACATTTTATTCCCATTCAATTGTTGAAGGTGGTTTTGAACTTATATCGTATACTACACGATTTATTCCTTTAACAGAACGAATTATTTTATTTGCTACTTTCTCTAAAAAGTTATAGTCGAATCGAAACCAGTCAGCTGTCATTCCGTCTACAGAAGTTACAGCTCTTAAAGCCAGTACATTTTCATAAGTTCTGGAATCTCCCATAACACCAACACTTTGAACTGGAAGTAATACAGCAAAAGCCTGCCAGATTTGATTATAATAACCTTCTTCGTGTAATAAATTAATGAAAATATCATCAGCTTCGCGTAAAATATCTAATCTTTCTTTTGTTATTTCACCCAAAACTCTAACAGCAAGTCCAGGACCAGGGAAGGGATGACGATTAATAAATAATTCAGGTAATCCTAATTCTTTCCCTATTGCACGCACTTCGTCTTTAAATAATTCTCGAAAAGGTTCAATTAATTTTAAATTCATTTTTTCTGGAAGACCACCAACGTTGTGATGAGTTTTAATTGTAACGGATTTCCCTTTTACAGAAACAGATTCTATTACATCAGGATATAATGTTCCCTGTACTAAAAACTCTGCATCTTGAAATTTACGAGCTTCATTTTCAAAGACTTCGATAAAAGTGTTGCCAATTATTTTTCTTTTCTTTTCCGGATCGATTACATTTTTTAATCTTTCTAAAAATAAATCTGAAGCATCAACAAATATTAACTGGATATTAAAATTGTCTCGAAATAATTTAATAATTTCAGAACTTTCATTTTTTCTCATCAAGCCAGTAT
Source organism: Rosettibacter firmus (assembly GCF_036860695.1). Classification (NCBI taxonomy): domain Bacteria; kingdom Pseudomonadati; phylum Ignavibacteriota; class Ignavibacteria; order Ignavibacteriales; family Melioribacteraceae; genus Rosettibacter; species Rosettibacter firmus. Next base: position 362,450 of record NZ_JAYKGJ010000001.1, read on the forward strand.
CGACATGAATACAAATTAAATTTTCTTTTAATGCTCGATGCACTAAAACTGCTGCAACAGAAGAATCAACTCCCCCACTTAAAGCACAAATTGCTTTTTTGTTACCAACTTTTTCTTTAATATCATTAATTGTTGTTGTAATAAAATTTTCCGGAGTCCAATCAGGTTTACATTTACAAATATGAAATAAAAAATTATCGATGATTTTTTTACCTTCCTGTGTATGTGCTACTTCTGGATGAAATTGAAGTCCATAAATTTTTCTTTTTGAATCTGATATTGCACAGATAGGCGAATTTTCTGTTTTAGCTGTTACTATAAAACCTTCTGGTAATTCAGTTATAAAATCGCCGTGACTCATCCACACAATTGATTTATTCGTAACATCTTCAAGCAATTCATCTTTGTCAATGATTTGCAATTGAACTTTTCCATACTCTCTATTTTTTGCAGGTTCAACTTTACCATTAAAATATTTTGCTATTAATTGCATTCCATAACAAATACCAAGTACTGGAATATTCAGATCAAATATTTTTCTATCGACTGTAAGAGCATCTTCATCATAAACACTCATTGGGCCACCAGAAAGGATGATTCCAGTTGGTTTTTCATTTATAATTTTTTCTATTGGAACATTACAGGGTAAAATTTCAGAATAAACTTTAGATTCACGAATGCGGCGAGCAATCAATTGAGTATATTGAGAACCAAAATCTAATACCAATATTTTTTGTGGATGAGTCATAATAAACAAATTCTATCAATAATAATTCATATAATAACTTAATTAACTACTCAGTTGTGCTTCATATTCTTCGGCATTCAATAGTTCATTAACTTGTTGTGGATTTGTTAATTCAATTTTAATTATCCATCCTTCGCCATATGGATCTGAATTAATTAATTGTGGTTCACTATTAATTTTAGGATTAATCTCAATAATTTTTCCATCAACTGGTGCATATAAATCACTTACTGTTTTTACTGCTTCTATAGTACCAAAAGGTTCACCCATTTTGACCTCTTTTAAATCAGGTTTAATATCGACAAAAACTATATCACCTAATTCACTTTGAGCAAAATCGGTGATGCCAATATAACCAATATTACCATCAATCTTTAGCCATTCATGATCTTTTGTATATTTCAGATTATTCGGAATGTTCATAATTACCTCTATTTATTATTAAAATATTTATCAATAAAAGAAGTGTCAAAATTTCCTTCTATAAATTTTTCGTGTTCAAGAACTTTTTTATGGAATGGGATAGTAGTTTTAATTCCTTCAATTGCAAATTCTTCAAAAGCTCTACGTGCACGATTAATAGCATGTTTTCTATCGGTTCCCCAAACAATCAATTTAGCAATTAAAGAATCGTAATAAGGTGGAATAACATATTCATTATAAACATGAGAATCTACACGAACTCCAAAACCACCGGGGAAATGAAGGTATTCAATTTTGCCAGGAGAAGGTCTAAAACCATTTTCAGAGTCTTCTGCATTAATTCTAAATTCAATTGCATGGCCTCTGGGTTCTAATGGTGGATCCTGAATTTTTTCTCCGGCAGCAATTAAAATTTGTTGTTTAATTAAGTCAAGATTACGAACCATCTCTGTTACAGGATGTTCTACTTGAATTCTTGTATTCATTTCTATGAAATAAAAATTCAGATGTTTATCAACAAGAAATTCAACAGTACCAGCTCCTTCATAATTTACAGCTTTTACTCCAAGTAAAGCTGCTTCGCCCATTTTTTGTCGTACTTCTGGAGTAATAATTGGCGAAGGAGATTCTTCAATTAGTTTTTGATGTCTTCGTTGAATAGAGCAATCTCTTTCACCATAATGATAAGCATTACCATGCGAATCGCTTAATATTTGAATTTCAACATGTCTTGGGTTTTCTATATACTTTTCGATATACAAATCAGGTACACCAAATGCCGCTTTAGCTTCTGAACTAGCGGTTTGAAATAAAGTTGGCAAATCTTTTTCTTCCCAGACAATTCTCATACCTTTTCCACCACCACCTGCCGATGCTTTAAGCATAATCGGATAACCAATTTCTTTAGCAATTTTCTTAGCCTCATTAATATCTTTAACTACTCCATTGCTACCTGGAACCACAGGCACGCCAACTTTCTTCATTGTTTCTTTTGCAAAAGCCTTATCGCCCATCTTTCTTATTGCATCTGCAGATGGACCAATAAACTTTATATTGGAATCAGCACAAATTTCGCTGAAGTAGGCATTTTCGGCTAAGAATCCATAACCAGGATGAATTGCCTCAGCTCCTGTAATAACAGCTGCCGAAATTATGTTAGGGATTTTCAAATAACTTTCTGAACTTGGTGGAGGACCAATACATACTGCTTCGTCGGCAAGATATGTATGTAATGATTCTTTATCTGCTTCTGAATAAACAGCAACAGTTTTAATCCCCATTTCTTTACAAGTTCGGATAATTCTAAGTGCTATTTCGCCTCGATTAGCTATCAAAATTTTCTTGAACAATAGAACCTCTCTTAAGTTAGATTAAACTACATTAATTCAATTAAAAAAAGAGGTTGATTGTATTCTACTGGTGTGGCATTTTCGACAAGTATTTTTACTATCTTACCGCTCACATCACTCTCAATCTCATTCATTAATTTCATAGCCTCTACAATACATAAGACAGTTCCAGGAGATACTATATCCCCTACCTGCACATAAGGATCTGCATCGGGGGCAGGTGCTCTGTAAAATGTTCCTACTATAGGAGACCGTATTTCATGTAAATTCGTTTTCTTTTCTTCTTTAGCTTCAATTAATTTTGGTGCTTCTAAAGCAGGTACAGTACTTTGATTAATAATTGTTTCAGTTGATACTGGTGTTTGTTGATATGCTATTGCATTTCCAGAATGTGAGTTTTTTGATATTTTGATTTTTAAGTCACCTTCTTCTACAGAGAAATCTGTTATTTGACTTTGTTCAACGATTTTAATCAACTTCTTAATTAAATTTATATCCATGTTCGTTCTTAAATTAGTTTTATTTTAATTGAAGATTGGTATTACAATTAATTTCTTCCCCGAAGGCTTTAGAAAGGTAATTTTTTTTATAAACAAGTCCATCCTTAAGCAAATAATAATTTTATATTTAATTTATTCTTTAAATACAGTGAAATATATTTAGCATTAACTATAAAATCAAGTTAATACTTAAAATTCAACTTTCAACTTGAATTAAATATCTTTCAACTTCTCTTGCTTCGGGATAAGATTTGTATTCTTTTTTAATAATTTCAAATACTTCTTTAGCTTCTTCCTTTCTATTTAATTTGAGGAGGTCGATCCCTGCTTTTAATAAATAATCTGCATTCAGAGGATTTTCTTTAGAAATTTTAGCTGCTTTTTTATAAGCATCTACTGCTTTTTCATATTCTTTTTTAGTTTCAAAATATACAGCCTGTCCTGCTAAAGATGCAGCTTTAAATATTAAATTCGAACCATCGTAATCTTTAAAAAATTGATAAGCACTATCAACTTTACCTAAAAACAAATAACTATTTGCAAGAAATATTTTTGCTGCTTCCCCTTGTTCTGTGTTACCATAATTTTCTACAATGGTCTTTAATCCTGTTATATTTTGAGCTTTCTGACCATAAATAGCTTCATGATACATTCCATTATTATAAAGTGGTATTACTTTAGAAAGTAAATTTGCTGCAGTTATATTATCGCTGGAACGTTTATTAGAGTATATAATTATTGAAACAATTATTAAAGCTACTACTGCTAAACCAATTAAAATTTTTGCCTGATTCTCCAGAAAGAAATTATAAGCCCTGTAATATGAAGTTACTAATGGGTCATGTTTAATTTCTTTTTTTGTGATTTTTTTCTTTTTTTCTAACACAGTTACCTCTTTAAAAATTTTAAAAAATACAGCTTAAAATTTAGTAAATATTACAAACCTATTCTAATGTGATTTGAAAAAATCCAGGCATTTTCGTTTAAATAAACTTCTACCCTATAAGCTCCAATTTCCATAACCATGAACTCTAATTCCGAAGCAATTTGTTTTGTAACTAATTCTCCATTTCTAATTAATCTAATTTCGGCATTTGAGCCTGGTATAATCACTTTTAATTTTAGTTCATGTGAATGAGGTATTGTATCTCCCATTTGAAAAATATTTTTATCATCAAAAGCATAAAAGCGAAAACCCTTTGCATCACCATAGTAATAATTATTCACAAAACACCTTCCTTCTTTTAATGCATCGTATATTAATCTTTTGGTCTTCAAAATATCACAGGAAGGATTTATTTCTTCATCAAGTAGAATATTTGTTCTTATAGATTTGAACATAACTTTATATGGAAAAACTTCCACTTCAAAAAAACCGAGCAGATTTACTTTATGAGCATGTGCATCGACTCCTCCAATGCCCACAACTTTTCTTTCAAGATTAAGTTTATCCCAAACCTCAAGAGTTTCTTTTGGTGGTGGAGTTATAGATCTTAAAGGGTGAACAAAATAATTATACTTATTTTCTTCTGTTAAACTTTCCATCCATACAGACATATGATTCCAGATTTCTATTCCAGTAAATTCATCTGTGTCCCATTCAGTCCAGGGATATGGTGGATGTTTTTCCATTGAATTTCTTTTTTCGTGAGGATGTGCAATAAAACCCAGCCCCCCGGCTTCTTTAACTTTATGAACATATTCTTTTGCAGGAAGACGGGTTGAATAAGCTTCGTTTATATTAAGTGCCAATAGATGATTTCTATTTTCTTTATCATTTATTTCACAACCAACCAGAAGAAAAGTATTACCATACCAACCTTCATATCCTTCGTGTAATGCACGCAGAGTATTATGGTCAGTCAAAATAACAAAATCTAATCCTGACTCGTTAGCACTCTGAGTTATTTCCTTTATATCACCAGAGCCATCAGAGAAAATAGAATGTACATGTATTGCACCTGTATATTCGAACATAAATTACCTTTCTTGTAAAGGCAGGCTTTTTAATCCTGGATTGTTATTTATCAGCTGTTCACCTCAATCAATGTTGTGTACTGAGTAGATTGTTCTTTTATTAGATCAGAAAGTTTTGTCATCAAAATGTCTATCCTTTCATCTTGATTATCATCAAAATTTTCAAAAGCTTCTTGTGAAGAAAATATGTATACTTCTTCAAAGTTATTAGGTTTATTTTTTTGTTCATATACTGAATAGCTTTCCAAGCCTTCTGCCTTTACAAGTGTCTTTAATTCTCGAACAATGTCAAGATATTCTTTTCGTTTTTCAGGATAAATATTGTAGCGAATTGAAAAAATTACTTTACTCATGTATTCCTCTATTAATTTATTAATTCACCTTTAAATACTAAAATTGCAGGACCTGTCAACGACAAATCCTTTATAGAATTATTTTCAATTTTAAAATCAACAATAAATGTCTCTCCCGATCTGGTAATTAACTTGATGGGAGGATGAATATTATAATTAAAGTATCCAATTAATGCAGAAGCCACACTTCCAGTACCACATGCCAGTGTTTCATCCTCTATCCCTTTCTCATAAGTCCTTATTTTTATATAATCATTTTGAATATCAATAAAATTTACATTTGTACCATCAGGTTGAAAGTCTCTGTGATATCTAATTTCCCTTCCTATCTCAAAAACTGGGATTTCTTCAAGTTCATTATAAAAAGAATATGGTTGTTTTGGATTTTTAAGTATATCAGTAATTTTAATAACAACGTGTGGTGCACCAGTATTAATATAAGAAGCATTAATTAATTGATTAGCTGCTTTAATCTTAAAATTCATTTTAATATTTTTTGGTTCATTCAAATTAAATTTAACAAGTTTGTCGTCCAGAACTTCTCCGCTATATTCAGTATCATTTACAATAAATTTTGTGTGTTCTTTGCCAATTCTACCACTTAAAAAAGCATATCTAAGAGCACAACGTGCACCATTTGCACAAAGTACTCCTGTAGATCCATCAGAATTAAAATACTTTAATTCGAACGGATAAGTAGAAGAATCAGAAAATTCCAGAACTCCATCGGCTCCAATTCCTGTTCTTCTATCACATATTTTTTTTATAAAAGCACTATTTAAATCGATAGAAGGATTCAGCTTTCTATCGATTAATATAAAATCATTTCCTGCAGCAGTTAATTTTGTAAATAAAAAATTATTCATAACGATTTCAAATTTAAGGCAAACTTAAACTGAAAGCAACGAAAAAGGTATTTGGGTGGGAAATTTAATTTAAGCTTATTAATATTTACGAATCTACGAACAGACTAAAGATTAATTAGTAATTTGAATAAAAATTGGAATAACTTTCTTTAAACAAAATCATTCAAAATTCCACAAAAATTTTATTTTGTAAATTAATACTTAACTTTTTGAGGGATCCCAATATATATTGATTGGTTTACAATTTTAACAGGATAAATCTCAATTTCATAATCTTCTCCTTCTAAATTTTTACCATTTATAAGTGAAAAAGTTTTTTTATGTAACGGACATGCTATTTTTGGTTCATTATTTTTATCTCCTAAAATCCCTCTTGATAAAACAAATTGATTTTTATGTGGACACATATTTTGTGCAGCAAACCATTTACCATAAGAAGTAAAATTAAATAGTGCAATTTGTTTTCCCATATATTTTAAGCATATACCACTATTTTCCGGGACATCATCTATTTTGCAAGCATGGATCCAGATTTTGTCGTCATTAAAATTTGTCATAGTTTTCCTCTAATTCTTTTATAGCATTAATTATAAAATTCATTTTTGGAGGGTTAGCTTCTTTTGTTACATTTATATTAAATTGTTTTAGCACAGAAGAACAATATGGTCCAATGGATACAATATTTGTATTGTTTAAATTTCTTCTCAGATCTTCTAATTTATTTAGTTTATCGGCTATTTTAATTAAATTTATAACCTGAGCAGCACTTGTAAAAACTACAATATCAATTTTGTTTTCATTTAATAAATGGAAAAAATTTATAATAGGTTCTAAATCTTCTGGCAAATCCCATTTATATACTGAAACTTCAATAACATCAGCACCTTTGTTTTTAATTAAATCAATCAATAAGTTATTTTTTTCTCCATAACCCTGGATAAAAACGTGTTTACCTTGCAGATCATATTTACTTAATAAAGAAATAACTTCGTTTGTAGTAAACGGATTTTCGGTATAATCTGTTGGACTTATTCCATAAGTTTTTAATACTGCTGCTGGTTTTATACTTCTTACAATTATATTAGCATACTTTAAGTAATCAAAAAACTTTTGTAGTAAACCAAGCTTCTCAAGAGCATCAAATAAATATCTAACACCTGCACCAGTCTGAAAGATAAAAAAGTCCGGTGGTTTATTTTCCCATTGAGTAACAATGTTTTTAAGTTCTACTAAATTTATATCAGGTACTTCTACAATAACTGGTGCAAGGATAGGAGACCAGCCATTTTTCAATATTAAATTTGCGAGTTGCCTTTGTGCTCTGTTTTCTAAAATTGCAATTGTTTTTTTGTTCATCGTTTTACACTTCAAATTTTTCCATACTATAAATATTCCCCCAACCTTCGGGAATCTTTTGTTGTCTGACTTCTTTAAAAACTAAAGTTGGATCTTTTTCATCTGAATTATAAAATTGTTTAAAATGCTTTTTAATGTTTTCATTTTCTATAGCTTCTTTCCATTCGCATTTATATGAATCAATCAGACTTTGCATTTCTTTTTCTAACTCTTCACAAAAACCTAAAGTATCATTTATTATTACATCTTTTAGGTAATCAATGCCACCTTCTAAATTATTCAACCAAGTTGCGGTTCTTGTCAATGGATCGGCGGTTCTTATATAAAACATCAGAAATCTATCAAGATATTTAATACAGGTGTTTTCATCGAGGTCAGCGGCTAATAGAACAGCATGCTGAGGTTTAGCACCTCCATTACCACATACATATAAATTCCAGCCTTTTTCAGTAGCAATTATACCAAAATCCTTAGCTTGTGCTTCAGCACATTCTCTTATACAACCAGATACTCCTCCTTTAATTTTATGAGGTGCCCTTATTCCTTTATATCTATTTTCAATCTTAATTGCAAAACTTACAGAATCTTGTACACCAAATCGGCACCAGGTAGAACCCACACAACTTTTAACAGTTCGAACTGCTTTAGCATATGCATGCCCACTTTCAAAACCAGCATCAATTAATTCTTTCCATATCAAAGGTAAATCATTTAGATGTGCCCCAAACATATCAATTCTCTGACCACCAGTTATTTTACAATAAAGGTTATACTTTTTAGCAATTTTGCCAAGAATTATTAATTTATCTGGAGTTATTTCTCCACCAGGAATTCTAGGGACAACAGAATAAGTTCCACCACGTTGAATATTTGCTAAAAATCTATCGTTTGTATCCTGTAAGTGTCTATTTTTTTCGCTAAGAATATTTTCATTCCATAAACTTGCAAGTATAGATGCAATAGCTGGTTTACAAATTTCACAACCTGTACCAGAACCATATTTTTTGATTAATTCATCAAATGTTTTAATCCGGTTAATCTTAATAATATGAAACAATTCCTGACGTGAATATTTAAAGTGTTCACATAAGATTTTTTTTCGTTCAATACCAATTTGTTTCAATGTCATATTCAATAAATCATTAAGTACTGGTGTACAACCACCACAACCAGTACCTGCCTTCGTTATCTTTTTAATTGAATTAACATCTGTAAGATTATATTCTAAGATAGCATTGCAAATTTTATTTTTCGGAATTCCCTCACAAGAACATACTATAGCATCTTCAGACAAAATAGAAATTCCTTTATCACTATTTTCTTTTGGTAATAAGTTGGTAAGAATTAAATCTTCTGGATTACCTGTGATAATGCTTTTGTTCTTATATAAATTTATTAAGTTGTTATAATCTTTAATATCACCTATTAAAATTCCTCCAAGAAGATATTTACCATCAGTTGATATATTTATTCTTTTATAAATTCCTTTATAGAAATTATTATAAACAACCGAATAACTATTATTCTTTTCATCAACTGCATCTCCAAAACTTACGACATCAATGGATAACAATTTTAATTTTGTAATAATATCATAATCAACAAATTTTTTATCGTAACCAACAATATTAGATGCTACCACATCAGCCATTGCATAACCAGGAGCAACAAGTCCATAGATTTTATTATTATGCAAAGCACATTCTCCAATTGCATAAATATCCGGATTCGATGTTTGTAAATAATCATTCACTACTATACCACCATTTTTGCCCACCAATAAACCTGCCTTTCTTGCCAATTCATCTCGAGGGCGAATTCCAGCTGCAACAATTAATAAATCAGCTTCTAAAAACGTTTCATCGGTAAAAACTAATTTTTCAACTTTGCCATTACCAAAAATTTGTTTAGATGATTTGCCTAAATGAACTTTAATATTCATAGATTCAATTTTAGATTTTAGGATTTTAGAGCCTTCACTATCAAGCTGGCGTGGCATTAAACGAGATGAATATTCTATAACGTGAGTTTCCAGTCCCAAATCTACAAGTAACTTAGCTGCTTCAAGTCCTAATAAGCCTCCACCTAAAACTGCACCAATTCTTGAATTCTCTGCATATCTAACTATATTATTTAGATCAGTAATAGTTCTATAGACAAAAATTCCTTCCTTTTCTATACCTTCTATTTGAGGTATAAAAGGAGTTGAACCTGTAGCCAATATTAATTTATCATATCTGTATTCATTTCCATATTTATCTATTACTTTTTTCTGTTCCGGGATAATTGATATAATGGGATTATTAATATATACATCTATATTATTTTCTCTGTACCATTCCTCTGGTGCTAATATAAAATCATCTTCATTTTTATCGTAAAAGTATTTGGTTAGATTAACTCTATTGTATGCTAACTTTGGTTCTTCTCCAAAAATTTTAATATCAAAATAATCTTTGCCACTTTTTTCAATAAGTTTTTCACAAAATTTATATCCAACCATACCGTTTCCGATTATGATAATTTTAGGTTTATCTTTTGTAATTAAGTTCATAGACCCTCCTTTTATATTTTTAAAATTTTTCCAGATTGATTAGTATTCCATTCATATGTGCCATCTTCATAATACTCACATTTCCATATAGGAATTTCATGTTTAATTTTTTCTATTAGAAATAAATTTGCCTTATAAGCTTCTTTTCTGTGGTCATGTTGTGTAATTATAATTACAGAAATCTCATTAACTTTAACTTTCCCGATTCTATGTATGATCAGGGCATCAGATAAATTCCATTTATATTTTGCTAATTGTATATATTCTTGAATTAATTTTTCTGCCATTACTTCATATGATTCATAAAAAATATATTTAATAGATTTTGAATTATTATATGGTCTAATTTTACCTAAAAATACTACGATAGCACCTCCGTTATATCGAAATATTTTTGTGAATATTTTTTCCAGATTAATTTTTTTATTAGTTAGATATTTCATTCAACCCCCACTTACAGGTGGAATAATGTATACAGTAGCATTTTTGTTTATTACTTCTTTATTGTCAACAAATTCTTCATTTACTACAAATCTTGAACTATTAAGAAGTTTACTTGCCTCTGGAAATTTTTTTATAAGCAATTTCTTAAGTTGTTCTACAGTACAATTATTATCCACATTAATATTAAACTCATCTGGTATAAATTCTCTTAAACCAGCAAATATTTTTATTGTTATTTTCATAAGCTTTCCTTTTTATAATACATCTTGTATTTGAATAAATGCTATCTTATACAATAAGCCATCATAAATATTTACTATAAATATTCACTGTAATTAGAATCATATTATTATTCAAATTTTTTCATCGTTTTCAATTTTATATCGAAATTACTTTTGGGAGCCGAACATACAAAGCACATATATGAATCTGGTAAATCTTCGAATTTAGTACCTGGTGGAATATTATTGATAGAATCGCCCACTTCTGGATCGTAAACTGTTAGACAGTCTTTACAATAATAAATTTTACCTGGAACCCAGTATTGTTTTATCTGTGCAGGTTTTTTAATTACATTTTCTTCAGTAAATAATTTTCTCCATAAATCATCGTAATATTTTTTATAAAGATACTCGATGACATTTATCAAATTGCTTTTTAATAAACATCTATAAAACGATGTGTAGTGAAAATTCGGAAAGGTATTTTTTTCTAAATAATAGATTTCATAATATTTGAGTAATGGAATATAACGAGATAAATATTTAATCTTAATTATTATATCAGATATTAATTCATAGTTTTCATCACTTACAATAGAAAATGTTATATTCTGGCAATTAATATTATTCTTATATAATTCTTTTATTAAGTATGATTTTAATCTTTCTGCTCTTCTATCAAAATCTTTATACTTCCAGTTACTTTCTAAATCTTGTAGTTTAATAATAGAGTTATGTTTACCTATAAAAATTTTCCATTTATATAAATCATCTTCGGTTAAGTTTTTTATAACTATGGTTCTTTTTGTAGTAAAATAAATTTTGTTAATTTTATTTAATAAACATTCATCTACAACAAGCTTCAAAAAATCATATAAGTTTTTTGAATTATAAAGTTCAATCCACGAATTGTTATTTTTATAGTGGTATTGAGAGTGAATTTTAAAATCAGGTTCAACATTTTTTTCAATAAAAATGTATTTTATTTTGTTATTAATTGCATTGTAAATATTATTAATGTTATAATCACCTGTAAGCCAAATATAATTTTCAATTTCTTTTGCCAGTAATCCTAAATCTGTGCTATAAATTAGATTAAACCATAAAAAGAATTTTTTACTTTCTGGATTTTTAATTAATAAATACCAGAAATTGGGATATTTAGATGGAATGAAACATAAATCGGCATCAAAAGGTGATACAAAATTTTGTTCTAAATTAACAATATTAATTTTTAGTTTATGGTAGAGATCAAAACTATCTAATATTTCATCAAAAATACTTTCTGTTAACCAGGCATTTGTATCAAAAATATCAATTGCTAAATAAGAACTAACAATATTTGAATAACCTTCTTTATAAAGAAAACAATTTATATTTCTCTGCTTGAGAAGTTCATAAATTTCATCTACCTGATGTGAATTAATTACTAAATATAAATTTTGTCTGCATCCAAAATAAAATTTTACATTTTCAATACTAATTATAGTACGGAGTAATTCTGTATAAACAATTCCACCTTTGAAATTAATAACTATAATTTGTTTTCTTTTCATAGTAACTTCTCATAAACTAACAAACTGATTAACATTGTTTTTACTATATGTTTTATACAATTTTTTAATTTCAGGAATACAACTGCCACAATTTGTTCCAGCTCCTGTTATATTGCATAAGTCATCAATGCTGGATACACCTGAATTAATCTTATCAATAAGTGACGATTCACTAACACTATTGCAAGAACAAACAACTTTAAGATCAGATAATATCGTCCCGTCGGATGTCATCAATAACTTTGATCTTTTTTCTTCAGATAGTTCGATTTTATTTTTTATAAGGTTTTTAAATTCATTAGATTTATTTATATCACCTATTAAAATAGCTCCGATTAGTTTGTTATTGTGAATTATACATTTTTTATAATATCTTCTCTTTCTATCTATAAACATAATTTCTTCATAATCCTTATTATCATATAAATTTTGAGTTAACCCCATAAAAGCTAAGTTAAAGTTATTAGCTTTAATTGTATTAGTTAATAATGAGCCTTCATAAATAAAGCTCATATTACCTGAAATATGTTTTGCAAGTATTTCTGATTGTTCTTTAATTGCTAAGATGTTGGAATAACAAATATTATTAAACTCAGCTGCTTCACCTATAGCATAAATTGAAGTGTCTGATGTTTGCAGGTATTCATTTACTATAATACCTTTTTTACAATTTAAACCTGCCCTTTTTGCGAGTTCAATATTAGGAACAGTTTCTGTTGCAATGACCAAAATATCACAATCCAAATAGTGCCCACTTTTCAGTTTAATTCCAGAGATTTGTTCTTTTCCAAAAATTAAATCAATTTCATTATTCAAATAGACATTTATTCCCCTTTCTAAAAGTTCATCTAACAAAATTTGGCTTGCGTGGAAATCAAGATATTTATCGATCAGGCGAGAGTTTCTATGAATTATACTTACATTGCTCCCTTTCTCAAATAATGCAAATGCTAATTCAATTCCTAAGAATCCACCCCCTACAATAACAACTTGAGAATTCTGTTTACAATATTTATGAATTTTATCTGCATCATTAGTTGTAATTAAATGAAAAATTCCCTCTTTACTAAAATCAAAGTATTCTAAATTTTTAGGCTTACTACCTGTAGCTAAAATTAAAATATCATAATCATATTCATTACCAAAAGTATCCACTACAATTTTTTTATCTTTTATAATATTTGTTATTACTACGTCATTTTTAAGTATAAAGTTATTTTTGTTATCAGAATTTTTTATACTAATACTTTGCCAGTTTAATTTAGAAGAGAAATAATTTGGTAATAAATTTTTATTATAAGATGAATAGCATTCTTCTGAAAAAACTATTATTTCATCATTCTTATTCAAACCAGTATAGTGCTTAACAAAATTATATGACGCAATACCTGTTCCAATCAGAATAATTTTTTGTTTTGGCTTAATGTATTTTTTTACTTCAACATATGTAAATTTAAGTGCAGGTTCTTTAGAAATAGGATCTATTTTATTATCAGTTAGATTATTTGTCTTACATAAATCAGAATCCAGAATTTTACCATAATGCATAGGTAGAAATACCACTCCTTTTTTTATATCATCAGTTAGTTTTGCTTCTACAATAACATTCCCTCTATTATTAAATATTTCTACTAAATCCCCATCATTTATATTTCTTTCTTTTGCATCAGACTTATTAATTTCTAAATAAGGATAAGGTGAATGCAGTTTAAGTTTATTTATCTTTCCAGTTTTAGTCATTGTATGCCACTGGTCACGAATTCTTCCTGTTGTGAGAATTAAGGAAGAATTTTCATTTGTAATTTTTGATTCAACTTCAAAATCTACTGGATAAATTTTAGCCTTTTTTGATTGTGTATAGAAAATATGATCGGTAAATAATCTTTTTGTATGGAAATCGTTATACTGTTTAAATGGCCATTGTACTGTACCTACTTGTTTGAGAATATCATAGTTAAGTGCTGATATATCAACATTTGTATCTTTAGATAGTTTACAATGTTCATCAAAAATTTCGCTTACACTTTTATAATTAAATGCTTTTTCAAAGCCCATCTTATGTGCAAAACGAATTATTATTTCTGAATCAGGTAAGGCTTCGCCTGGCGGAGAAACAACCTGAGATAAATATGAAATTCTTCTTTCGGAATTTGTCATTGTACCTTCCTTTTCAGCCCAGGTAGCAGCTGGTAAAATCACATCTGCATAATTAATAGTTTCTGCATTTTTAGATATTTCCTGGACTACAACAAATTTTGCCATTTGTAATGCCTTTGCAATTTTTCTTGAATCAGGTTGAGTTACTGCCGGATTAGTACAAATAATCCAAATTGCTTTTAATTTCCCGGTAATTAATGCATCAAACATCTCTGTTGCTGAAAGTCCTGGAACTGGACTAATTTCTTTTGAATCCCAAAATTCCTGTAAAAATTTTCGATGTTCTGGATTTGATAATTCTCTATGATGGGGCAATAAATTACACATACCACCAACTTCTCTTCCTCCCATTGCATTAGGTTGACCAGTTAAAGAAAATGGTCCGGAACCTTTTTTACCAATTTTACCTGTAATCAGTGATAAATTTATTAGACTCAAATTCTTTTTAACTCCAATACTACTTTGATTTAATCCCATTGCCCAGAGAGATAAAAAGCCTTTTGATTTCCCAATAAATTCTGCTGTTTTAAATATTTGTTCGACAGGAATGTCACAAATTTCAGATACTTCACTTACGCTATATTTCATTACTAAATTTTTATAATCATCAAATCCTTCTGTATGATTATCAATGAAATCTTTATCTATAAAATTCATTTCGATTAAACAACGTCCTATTGCATTATTCAAAAATATATCTGTGCCTGGTCTTATTTGTAAATGTATATCAGCAATTGAGCAAGTATCTGTATATCTCGGATCAACAACTATTACTTTTACTTCAGGATTATTCTCTTTATGTTTTTCAATTCTTCTAAATAATATTGGATGGCACCATGCAGGATTTGCCCCAACTATATAAAAGCAATCAGCATATTCAATATCTTCATAACAAACAGGTACAGCATCTTCTCCTAATGCCATTTTATAAGCCGATACTGCAGAACTCATACATAATCTTGAATTAGTATCAATATTATTTGTACCAATAAACCCTTTAACCAATTTATTTAGAAGATAATATTCTTCTGTTAAGCATTGTCCTGATCCATAAAATCCGATCGAATCCGGACCATATTTTTTGATTAATGTTTTAAACACACTTGCTATTCTCTCAAGAGCATCGTCCCAGGAAACTCGTTCATGTTTATGATTACGTGACAATCTCATCATTGGATAAGTTAACCTATCGGATACATCATTAACTGTAAAATTCAGATTAATCCCTTTCGAACAAAGCATTCCTCGATTGACTGGATTATCATAATCGCCTTCAACAACAATTTTGTTTTCAGATATTTTTTTAATTACAATACCACATCCAACGCCGCAGTAGCAACAAGTAGATTTATAACTATTACTTCCCATAAAAACCTCTTTTTTATTTAATCACTTATAGGCTCAATTACTAAATTTTCAGATTGTTCAATTTCTTTCTTACTCTCTTGCAATAACTTCATAACCAAAACAGTAAATATTAATCCTATCACAAAAACTGTTATACCTATAATCAAGAAAGCTTCTTTATAACTGATAGAATTTGATTTGAAAAGGAAACCTGCTAAAATAGCCCCCACATTTCCACCTGCAGCTACAATACCACTAATAGTACCCGTTGCTTTTTTATTTATAAAAGGAACAATTCCATAATTAGCACCATTTGCCATTTTAAGAAATAGGGCAAATGTAAACATTGAAATAATAGCCAATGATAAATTGTGTGTATTGGCAAATAGAAATATTCCAAAGCCTTCAAAAAGTAATAGTATACCTAAAAAAATCCATTTCCCTTTAATTCCATATTTATTTCCTACTTTATCAACATAAAAGCCACCTAAAAATCTTGCAAAGATGTTCATTAAGCCAAAAAGACTTGCAAGTGTACCAGCCAGAATTAAATTAGCATCAAAATAATCCACAAAATAAATAGCAGCTACATTATCGAATGTAATCTCTATTCCAAAACTTGCTGCATAAGCAAGTGTTAATAACCATACTTTATATTCCTTAATGACTTCTATAAATTTTACTTGACCAGTTTTTTTAGAGTCTCTTATTTTCTTAAGATCTTTATAATTCCCATAAGGAGTATCTTGGGTGTATTTATAATAAATATAAGCCATCAACAATAGTAAGATACCAGGAATAATCATAGCTATACGCCAGGCAACAAACTTTGTAAAACCCAACGATATTATACCTGTAAAAATTATAGGCATAATAAGATTTGCTACTCCTCCACCTAAATTTCCCCACCCTGCTGTTAATGCATTTGCAGTTCCTACTATATTAGGAGCAAACATTTGAGTTGTATGAAATTGGGTAATTACAATTGATGCACCAATTATCCCAATTAATAACCTAAATACTAACAATGATATATAGTTATAACTTAAACCCACCAGTAAAACCGGAATGGCACCAATTATTAGTAACATTACATGTGTTAATCTGGGACCTATGGAGTCACAAACTCTTCCTATAATTATACGAGCAAATGTAGTTGCAAATACAGAAGCTATGACAATATTACCAATTTCATCTTTACTCAATTTTAATTCTTCTCTTATAACTGGCATTAATGGTGCAATAGCAAACCATGAAAAAAAACAAGTAAAGAAAGTAACCCAAACAATATGAAAAGTTTTCATCTGTACACTTGAAAGGTCAAATAAGTTTAATTTATCCAGTGGCTTTGTATAACTCATATTCCCCCTCATTATTAGTTATTGTCTATGAATTACAAAATACTTATATTTAATTCGAGCAGGTAAACAAAAAAGCCTAATTATAAGAAAGCTATATCCATTTAAGGATTATACTTTCTTATATAGTTATTAATTATCACTATTACGGACCGGCAAGTTCGTTAACAATAGTGATAATAGCTTAGTTTACCTGCTTTTTTTATTTAAGAACTAAAAAACTTATAAGGCAACCTCAATTTATAAACTTAATAATTTAGTTGTATTTAATTATATCCCTTAATAAAATAGTCTATTATGCTGTTTCACCTACAAATATAAAGTAATTAAGATTAGATGTCAAGTTTTATTCATACTCTTATGAAAAATTATATTGAATAGTTTTGGGGATTAAAAAATTAGAATATTAATTCCTGCTTAATCTTGATACTTTTTATTTAATGGGAAAGATTATTCGGTTGTGAGTCATGCAGGCAAAATGTTTTATTAGATTAAGGTATTTATCCTGGAAATTATTTAAGGAAGTGTGTTAATAATTTAATTAATATTTTGAAAAGTAACTCTAAAAGTTGTACCTATTCCTTTTTTACTTTCTACATCGATCTTTGCATTATTTAAATCACAATAACTTTTTACGAGAGCAAGTCCAAGTCCAGTTCCATCATAAGTTCTTGAATAACCCTGTTCTTCCTGATTAAAGGGCTTAAATAAATTTTCCATATATTCATCACTCATTCCTATTCCAGTATCTTTAACTTCAACATAAATTTCTTTTTGTTCATTTTCATTCAGGATAATTTCTACTTTCCCTTCTTTTGTATATTTCAATGCATTATCAATAAGGTTTGCAAATATTTGTGTTACACTATATTCATCTGCTTTAATTCTACTTTTCTTTAATTTATTTATAAATATTAATTCTAATTTCTTTTTCTCTGCCATTAATTTATATTCATCAATTAGATTTTTTAATACATCTGTTTCAAGGTCAATTTCTCTAAAAATTGGTTCATAGGATTTTGTTTGTAGTTCAGACATATTTAATATCAAATCAATTGTTCTCATGATTCTTTTATTTGCGAGTTCAATTCCATCAAATAATTCACAAATTTCTGATCTTTTTTCACTGCATACTTCCTCTTTAATTAGTGACATATTCCCCATAATTATATTTATAGGAGTTCTAATTTCGTGAGACATTTGTGCTAAAAAGTTAGTTTTAATTTTTTCTGAGATTTCTGCACGTTCTTTTGCTTTAATTAATTCTTCGAGCATTTTTTTCTTTTCTGTAATATCCTGAATTATACCAAATACAGTTTTTCTTTCTTTATCATATAGAGCAACTGAATGTATATCTCTAATTTCTCCGGTATCAAATTTTCTTATTTTAAATTCAACATCGTAAGGAATGTTATTTTCAATTAAATTTTTCAATGCATCATCGAGCATCTTACGATATTCCGGCAAAGGTACTTTTTTTATAATCTCATAATCAAACTCATCTCCTTCAATTCCATATATTAATTGTGCACCTTTTGATCCTACAATTTTTCTTGTTTCGAGGTTAAGTTCCCAGTTACCAGATTTGGATGCTATTTCTGCTCTATTTAGTCTAATAACACTTTTCTCCAATAATTCTTCTGCTTTTTTCTTGTCCGTAATATCTTCATGTATTGAAATAAAATGAGTAATTTTTCCATTTTTATCTGTTAATGGAGAAATATGGACAAGGTTCCAGTAAGTTTCGCCATTTTTCTTTTTATTTAATATTTCACCACGCCACTCATTACCTTGAAGAATAGTATTCCACAAATTTTTTATAAATTCATCGTCGTGGTAACCAGAACGTATTATGCTTATATGTTTCCCAATTAATTCTTCTTTTGAATATCCAGTTATTTGGAAAAATTTTTCATTAGCATATTCTATTTCACCATTAATATTTGTTATAAAAATAGAAACTGGACTTTTCTCGATAGCATAATATAATTTACGAATTTCATCTTCGGCGTGTTTCTGTGCAGTAACATCTCTTGCTACTCCATGAAGACCAATTATTTTGCCCTCTTTATAATGGGTTACTTCAAAAACCTCGAGAAGTAATTTTTCGTTTTTTGCATTATAAATTTCTACATAAACAGGATATTCTGCTTGTTCACCTCTTAGCATTTTTCTTGTATTTTCTTTTGCTAATTCATTAATAGGTGAATCTGTTAAAAACCAATGATTCTGATTTAGCCATTCTTCTACTTTATGACCAGTAATTTTTTCTACAGATGGAGATATATAAGTAATTCTTCCTTCCAGATCATGCGTATAGAAAAAGAAATAAGATGTACCTTCAACAAGAAGACGCATCTTCTCTTCATTTTCTTTAAGTTCTGTTTCTAATTGCACTCTTTTTGTTATATCTGTAATAAAACCTTCTAAATATTGAAGATCACCATTTTCATTAAAAACTCCTCTACCTCTTTCCCAAACCCATTTTATATTATCTGATTTTGTAATAATGGGGTATTCATATTCAAAATATTTTTTCTGCTTTAAGATTTCTTGCCACTTATTCCATACTAATTCTCTATAATCAGGATGAATTATATCATTAAAAGCAAGGACACGATTATTTATAAACTCATCGGGTTTATAGCCAGTAACATCTTCACATTGTTTTGTAATATAAAGCATAGTCCAATCTCTATCGTTAGCACATCGATAAATAAATCCAGGCAAATTATCAATTAATGTAGATAAGAATCTTTCATTTTCTCTAATTTTTTCTTCAGCCAGCTGTCTTTGTTTATCATTTTCGATGGATTGTATAGCAAATGAAATATCTTTTGTTAATTCATCTAATAATTTTATTTCTTGTTCATCAAAGAAAAATGATTCTTCTGAGTATAGATTTAATGTTGCAATTACACTATTATCTGTAATGATAGGGAAAGATGCTGACGATTTATATTGATATTGCATTGCGGCATCACGCCATGGTTTCATTTGAGGATCTTGCTCAATATTATTTGCAATAAAATATTTTTTAAACTTAACAGCCTTACCTGTTGGACCTGAACTTCTAATTTCGTCTGTCAAATCAATATTTAGATTATCTAAATAACTTTTATCGGGTCCAAAAAAAGCAACTGGAACAACTTTTTGATTTTTATTATCTACAGCACTAATCCACGCAAATTTAAATTTTCCAATTTCAACTGCAATTCGGCATGTTTCATCATAAATTTTCTGAATATCTTTAGTTCTTACAATCATCTGATTTATATCACTTAGTACTGCATACAAACGACTTAGTTTTCTTATCTCTTCATCTGCTTTTTTCTTTTCAGTTATATCTCTAAAAATCAAGCTTGTTTTCAGTTTACCATTTTTATCTGTAAATAATGTAGAAGAACCCTCTACTAAAATTCTTGTACCATCTTTTCTAATTATATGAAGTTCACCTTCAGCTTTACCATATTTACTTCTCTCTTCAAATAGTTTTTTCAAATTAGGATCTGTCATATCAACAATTTTATCTCTTCCAAGTAGACAGATTTCTTCTTCGCTTCTTTGTAAAATATTGCATGCAGCTTTATTCGCAGCATATATAGAACCATCTGGTGAACCTAATATTATTCCATCAGCACTATTTTCAAACAGTAATCTAAAACGTTCTTCGCTTTCTTTTAATTCTTTATTAGTTTTTAGATTTATTTCATGATCGAGTAAAATTTTACCTATTAATACAGTAGCAACAGGATAAAAAATTATAACAGTTATTCCAATAGTTTTTAATGCATGCACTGTATAATTTGAAGGCAACAATGACATCATTAATATCATTATGGTATGAACTATAAGACCCAGTAGATAAAGTGTAAAATTATTAAGAGTGATTTTATTTTCTTTGATTAGTCGATTAAAAATTAATCCAATAAGTACAGAAGAAGAGATTACAGAAACCCCCATTAGAGCACCAGCACCTCCAATGGAGATTCTCATTAAAATTGCCATAATACCAGCTATAAAACCTGATGCTGGACCAAAGAACAGAGCACAGATACTCAGAACAACAGATCGACCATCAAATATAATTCCTCTGGTTAATACAAATGGATATTGCATTGCAAGTATAGAAATGAAACCAAACAAAATTCCCTGAAGAATTTTACCAGAAACAGAATTTTTATTCCATCTTACATCAATAAAATTCGATATAACACTTGCTGCAACAAGAATAGAAAGGTTATAAATTAATTGAATAATAAACATAGACTAATTTATAGTATTAACACTATTATTATCGAAAATGAGTTGTTTTATTTTATCTGGTTTAATTAACCCTGCTTAAAAATTAATTAGTTTTAAAATTATAGACAATGTAGTAAAACATAACTTTATTTGAATAAGTTCTTACAAAATGTATTTATTTGTAATTAAATGATTAACAACAATGTAATTTCAGGAATAAATTATAAATAAGCTAAGTCAGAAACACAATAAAAAACATCACCTTAGACATTAATATTAGTTTGAACATGTACATCCTTGATAAAACAATTTATATTCGGAAAAACATGCAATTGGTTTACTAGTCCAACAAGAAAATAAATTAGATTGTGATGTATATGAAGTTTTGATTTTCTATGAGATCTGCGACTATTTTCCACATTGAGAATTAACCATACTGAACCTGCGTGAGCTCGTAAAAACACAAAGTACTAAAGCTTGGAATTAATTATACCTATTTTGTGAGTTTTATGATTAATGAAATAAAAATAAAATCACTTTAAATCCTACAATAATTATAACATTATTTCTCTCATTAAGATGAATTCATTTTCAACTTGATTTCATAAAGGCAGGTGTAAACCTACTGAAGGCAGGTAAATTCGATTAACACTTGAATATTATTTAAAATTATCAAATCCATTAAAGATTTTTAGGAGTGACTTTATTTACGAAAATCTCGTTAGGGAGCAAAGCTTATCGGACAATTCTACTATAGTCTGCCAAAGGCAGACAGGTTCGATTAACACTCTCCAGTGTTGATCTACTCGTAATCTGTACCTGTTCAAGTTCAATGAACTTAATCATTTATCTATTTATATAATTATCACCAAGATATTCTAAATAAACTAAACTAAAAAAGATTACACTTATTTTCATTTTTCAAATCAATAATCAACGGTCTCTTTAAACTATATTCTTATTAAAATCAAAAATTGAATCTCTTTTACTTTCCAGACTTTCTTTACAGTTTCAAATGAGAAGTCACCTTGTAATTCAATTTTTTATATGCAGTAAAATTAAAAATCCTGATCTTTCTAAAAATCTTACTTCATCTAAGTATTATTTAATTCATAATATTCTTGCAAACTCTTGAATATGTTTGTTACTATTTTATTCAATAAGGTTTTAAATGCCCCAGAATTAAAAAAAATTTTTTATTGATTAAAGTAATATGATATAACGAATTTAGGTATATAAGATTCTATTAAACATTGTTAAGTCTGATTTTTATTAAAAAACATTACTGTGCTTTATACAGTATTGTTTTGATTTTCATTTTGATTTTTAAGTCCTTCTGTTGATTTTTCAAAATAAGTGTCAATAATAGCTCTTATGAAAAAAAGAGCGAAGTAAAGGATAGCACAAAAAATAGCTAAACCAAATTGTCCAATAATACAAAAGAACACACAAGCTAATGTTACTGCCCTGGGCTGTATTGCACGTATCAATTCAATAATAAAATTACTTTTAAGTTTTCTCGTTCTCACGATTATCACTTTTATTGTGAGTAGAATAAATTAGCCATTTCTTTAATTAATATTAATAACCACAAAAACCAGAATTCAAAATCATAAATGGAATAACATTACCAATATTACTTTTTGTTACACTTTGATATAATTTCATATCAACTCGCATACTGTTTGGTATAATCAGCAAGAATTGCAAATGCCTTACCATTACGCTTCAAAACGAAATATTTTAATTCATTCATCAATGAATCCATATCAACTGTAAAGCCATCAATTTCTGCGTATGTTTCATTTTTATTATTAAACTTTTCTAAAACACAAGCATCAAAGATTTTTACACAATATTCATGAGTTCCAAAATTTTTGGCTTCATCATCATTAACATATCCAGTTAATATTAAAGTAGGACGATTATTTTTCTTGGTAAAAATTGTAGGTCTAAACTCTGCTGGCAAATTTAGATTTATTATTTGACCTGTTTTATTATCAAATTTAATACTGTCCATTAAATTATTTGCTTGTGCTACACTCTTAATCTGTTCTTTCTTTATCTGCTCTATTTCAATATTTCCATCATCAAATAACCAGCCTGCTAAAATCTTAACTGTTGCATCGTCTGCAAAATAATTCTTTTCATCATTATTGACAGATACACTTTCACTACTTTCTTTTGACTTTTTAAACGTTGCTAAAACATCAGCAATAAAAGCATCAATTGTTTTTTTGGACAAAGAAAGTTTATGAGCTAACAACAAACTATTACAAATAATCAAAACAGTATTTAAATCAATAGCATCCTTTGTTCCTGATACAACAGCAGAACGTAATGCTTGAATCTCGCTTTCAAGAGATAAAACTATCTCAGAGATTTCGGCTTTAGTATTAATAGCATTAACCATTTCAGCGATTACAAGAATATCTCTAAGATGAACCATATTTTTTAACTCCATTTTATTAGTTAATATATTTTTATTTTCAAATAGAGATATCAAATTGATTTTCAAGAATGCTATCTTTATAACTGAGCGATATAATCTGTCTTAGCATCGGCTAACTCTTCTTGTTGCATTACATAAAATTTCATTAACAATATTCAGTTATTACATTTTTTATAGGATTGTCTAAAATAATTTTAATTTCATTATTATCTAATGAAAGGTCAGCTCTCAAGGTAAGCATATTCGATTCTTACTTTTATAAGCAATCAATATTATCATTCAATTTAGATTTTTCTAAGTAGCTTTAGCCACGATCTCGATAAGCTCTAATGCCTATCGGAACAATTCCACTATGGCTTGTCCCGACGAAGTCGGATTCGATTCATACTTAATACTTGCGATTATATTTCATATCATTTTAAATCATCGAAGTGGCTTTAGCCACGAAGATCTCGATAGGCTGTTAAGCCTATCGGACAATTCCACTATGGTTCGATTCATACCAAACAACATTAAGGGTACTTATTACCGAGGAGATACCATCACAATTCCACTATGGTTCGATTCATACTACTCCAACAAGAAGTAATTGAAGGAGATTTAGATTTGTCACAATTCCACTATGGCCTGCTTACAGCAGGCAGGTTCGATTCATACTTAATACTTGCGATTATATTTAATATCATTTTAAATCATCGAAGTGGCTTTAGCCACGGAGATCTCGATTGGCTGTTAAGCCTATCGGACAATTCCACTATGGTTCGATTCATACATGGCATCTGGTTGGACATCCAGTCGATGCTAAATCTGTCACAATTCCACTATGGCCTGCTTACAGCAGGCAGGTTCGATTCATACGTCTATTTTGATAACAAAAATATGCATTTTCTTACTAAAATCAAGCAGTAACTAAAAAAATTTTTTTGAACCTCATTTTCTTTAAAAAGCCCGGGAGATTCAAGTTTAGTTTTTAGCTCATTTTCACATTTTTTTAAAAAAGTTCCCAATTTCTCTAAAATTTTTCTCGAGGTTCAAAATTTTTCCTTAGTTTTTACTCTGTTTTCAAAGCTTTTAAAATCACCAATTTTTGCTCTTCCATTATTTTATTAAAGTTCTTTTTTATTTTTCTCGAGTTTCAAGAATTTACTTTCGGGTTTGAGTTAATTCCTGAGTTTTTAGAATCAGAATCAGTGCTTTTTGCTCTCTATATTTATGTATCTCGTGTAATGATTGTCTAAAATATTCTTCTTTTCTAATCGTGATTCTAATACTCTTTTTAATCTTTCAAATTTATTTTTTAATGTATTTTCTTTCTTCAGCTGTTCTTCTATAATATTTAATGCATTATCTAACTGATTATTTTTATAATATGCTAATGCCAAGGTATATTGTGCATAATCTGGTAATCCTCTTTTATAGATTGGTTCTAATATTTTAATTGCAGCTGCAGATTTTTTTTCTAATAAATTTAAAGTTGCAAGTTTATCAAGTATAAAGATTTTATTTTGTCTTTTTAGTTCTTCCGGGAATCTTATCTCGTTTGCTCTCATTAAATACTCGTACGATATATTTTTGTATTTATCATCTTTCTTTGTAATGTAAAGATACAAATTAATCACTCCTTTTATATATGCCTTGTATGCACCACATAAGTAATTATTTTGTTCAACTAAGTCTAATAAATTTTTAGAATTTTCATTTCTGTTATAATCTGCAATAATGCACTTATTAATAGTTTTATCTGCCAGTTCTAAATAATTAATAGGTTCAGCATAATTTAAACCATGCTCGTTGTCATCGATTATTAGATCCTCTACTTTTATTTTATTTCTAAATAATTTTATATAGGTTAATGCAAGATGGTATAAAGCTTTTATGTAATATTTTTTATGAATCTTATTTTGTTCTGGGTCTCTTTCATAATTTTTTATTAATTGTTTGAATGACAATTCGGATTTTTTTAGTAAATCGTAAGTTGTCATTTTTATTTCGTTATATTGTTTCTGCTCATTATTTACAAATAAAGTTTGTTTAGTCATTATTTCTGATAATATTATTCCTTTTCTGTAATAATCTTTAATATTTGTTGGATTTAGTTCAATAGCTTTATCCAATAGATTTAATGCATTATTTATCTCATCAATTATTTTCCCATCTTTTCTTCCATTTGGCCTTGTAAGTTCATTAATAGATTGATAATATGAATAAGCAAGAGAAGAATAAAAGGCTGCATTATGAGGTTCAAGTTCAATGCATCTTGTTCTAAGCTTTAATGTTAGATTTCGATAATATCTTTTTTCTTCAATAAACTTGTTTTTATCTTTTTTATCCTGGAACATCTTTTTTAAGTTAACAGTGCATTCAGCAAGTTTAGCAGTTGCAAACGAAAATTTATTTAATAAAGTAGGATCATTCCAGATATAACTTTTTTCGAGAGGAAAATAATTTTTTAATATTTCATATATAGCTGACCAGTTATTTTTTTGAATTAAAATATCAAGTTCTGTCTGTATTCTAATATCGCTCAATATTTCAATGAATTTATTTTCGTCAACTATTGTACAGAAAGGAATACTTGAGATATCATGAATTTCAAAATATCTTTTGAGAGAATTTCGAATATGGTATGATTTAAATTCCAGTTGTCTATCAATTTTATAATTAATAAGAAGATAATTATCCGTTAGTTTTGAAGATAGAATATTCAGTTTATATGCAAGATTATCTTTGTTCTGTGCTTTGGTAAAATATACAATTGCAGAGTTTATGTTTGAAAGTTCATTAATGTTATCTTTATTGAATTGTAATATTTTTTTAAAATATTCTTTACCCCAGTATAAATTACTATTATCATTTAATGAAGTATTGGATGTAGCAATTATAAAAATCATTTTATTCTCCATTAATAAAATTGAGTAATTTCATTTTTTTCAATCCCAAGAATTTTTTTACCAATATATTTTTGTTCTTCTGCATGGTAGAAAATAATTGAATCTTTTTCTTTATTTATTATTTGATTGAGTTCTTCTTTTAAGCTATGAAATTGTTTTGCAGTAAGTTCTCCCTCGAAAGCAGAGTTTTGAACCCAATTCATATATTTTCTAAGAGTATTGAGAACTTTCTGTAATCTTTTATTACTGGCTATATCGTAAACTGCTATGTAAAACACCTTATTAACTGGCTCTATATGGTTCATAGGATTTGATATTACCTTTTAAATAATTAATTAGATTATAACATTCCATTCGAATTAAAGATCTATATGATATTTTTCTATTCAATCTTTTATGATGAATTACAGTCGATAACCTATTTTCAAATTCCTCAACAAATTTTTTGCGAGCTTCTTCTTTCAAACGATAACCTTTAGTAGTTATTTCAAAATCTTTTTCTTTAATCATATTCATATTAATTACTTTGAATATTACTCTATCTGCTATAACAGGCTTAAATATTTCAGAGATATCGTAAACAAGAGGTTGTTTTTTATCACCAATTTCGTGAATAAAGCCAACGTATGGATTTAGTTTTGTTCTATAAATTTCATTAAGACATACAGCATATAGCAATGAATTCCCAAAAGAAATAAGTGAATTAATTACACCAAAAGGAGGTTGTTTAATTCTTTTTTCAAAATCTGTTTCGTGTTTGAAAATTAATCTCCAACTTTCATAGTAATGATTTCTTGCAATACCTTCAATTCCAAGTAATTCATTAATAGAATCTACAAAGCGAATTTGTTCAATAATTGAATTTAAAGCTGATATAATTTCCATTAAATCTGAACCTGAATAAGAATAAGACTTAAGTATATGTAGCATATTTTTTACAGCAGCTTCTATAATACTTTTTGCCAAATAGATTCTTTTATAATTATTTAGATAAGTTTCGTATTGTAGAATCTGAACTTCGCCAGATCCATTATTATTAACTGGTATAAAGCTGCCTATATAATTCCCATAATAATTAAACATATGAACTGGTATTTCATAAAAAGAAGCACATTTGAAAAATTGAGTATTGAATCTCACCTCTCCAAATGTATAGAATGCCTCTATTGATTCTGCTGGTATGTGCTTAGATTTACCATTAATTTCAACTTTAGTAGCAGGTAATAAAACCTGTTCATTTTCACCTTCATATATATCAATATTGTGAACAGGTTCAGTCTCTGGTATAGTATCGATTGTAAATGAGTTACTCTTTCTGCTTAATATAGAATTTGAAAATATGTAGATATTGGTTTTCATACTTAAAAGAATTTATCTAATTCGTTTAACCAATCATCTGATTCATCACTATCATCGTTATTATCATCATCGTTAATTCTATTTATTGTATCTTGTAACTGATCCATAATATGCTTTTTACATTTTTCACATGCTACGTATATAAATAATTCTTCATCATCATTCTTTGAGTTCTCAGTTGTAAAAATTTTGTATACATTTTCACAAAATCCACATATCTCAACATAAAACTGATTATGATAAATTTTATCAATGCAGTTAGAACAAAAAGAACCTTTGTATTGAACTGAATTAGAACAATTTTCTATGCTGCATTTGTAATTTTTATTTACATTCATACTCTTTTGCATATTTACCTCTTTATTTTTGATTATAAAATTTATTATTAGAAATCATCCATATCAGAGTCATAATCTAAATCAATGTGACGTTCTCTGCACTCGTCACAGCAATCATATTCGATAAGTTCATGAATACATTGTCCACGTATATCTGTATGTGAAATACTGAGAAACTCCTCACAATAAAAACAAAAATTCATTACATAATAATTATTCGAAAGCTTGTCCAAACATTCCTGACAAAAAGAATCCTTATGTTTAACTAAATTAGTACAGTTCTTAACACTACATTTGTGAACTTTAATAGTTTGAAATATTTTTTCCATTTAAACTCCAGTTAATGTTATAATTATTATTTATTTAAGAAGTGCGGCAAAATGTGATTCGGGACTGAATGCCCTCAAATTCAGTGAACCACAATTTTAACCGCACTCAGAATGACTGAAAGAACAAAAATCTAACAATCAAAAATTATCACAGTGTAGTCAAGAATTAAAGAATAGAAACATTTCAGAAATGTTATTTATCAGGATGCAAATAGAAAGTTCAATCTCATAATTTTTTCTACTGTTAACCCTCTAATACAAAATTATTTTTTCTATTGAATAAGAGATTGATAAGATGAGAGTTTCAAAATTTTCTAAATATTTTTTGCAAAAATTTTCCAGTGATTCTACCCGCACTACGTCTTAAAATTCTTTCTCCAATTTTTCCTTTTTTAATTGCATTAACATCGCCGAGTAGACGAGCAAGTGTATAGAGAATATTCCGCAAGCTATTTATTGTCATATTCACCCTCAAGTATTTTTTGAAAGAAATTATAAATTAAATCGCGATTTAATGTATTAAGATCTGTTCTAAGAATTTTATATTGATCTGGTTTCATATTTTGTTCTTCAAACCACTTTGACCAGTATTTCTTAAGAATATCAAAATCTTTTGGTGAATTTTCAGAAGGATTCATTTCTGTAACAAGTATATAAAGATTTGAGAGATCATTATTTAATTTTATGAGTCCATAATCTTCTCGATCAAAAACTTCTTCCCAATTTTCTAAATTTCTAAATGCTCTTACGTGTTCTGCTCTGGGAATCAAATAACTAAATCTTTTACCACTATTATACATGCTATTTTTATGATAGATATAGCCATCGGTAAGTATAACGAGTATGTTAATAAAATTAGTATCTCTCGATATACAATCATCTACAATTCTATGTTTGAAGTAATTAAAAAGATCAGAACCGTCATAAACTTTAGATTTTGTTGCAAAGGAATATAATTTTTTTAGCTGGTCATTATAAAGTTGTGATATTTTCTCGAACATAATTTTGCGTTGCTTAAATTCTAATCGACCAAAATCGATATTAAGAGAATCTGCAATTTCCTGATATATATAATAATTCTGAGAAGGATAGAAAATTGTTTTAATTTTATCATCACTTTGAACAACTCCCTTTTTATTCAAATAATTTTTGAATGCATCAATTACATATGATATAATGTAAATATCTTTTTCTGCCTGTTCTGGATTTAGTTTTGATGATATTCTATCAGAAAGATCGAGTAAGATAGAAACATTTAAATTCTTGTAATTATAACGTTGAGATTCATTTTTCTTTTTGTTTGTTTCATTTTCTGAACATGACATAAATAAGCTAACATACAGTAACAAAAGTATTTTTATTATAATCTTAATCGATACTTTTTTGTGCATTGTTTAAATTCCTTTTTTATTACAAAAGTTTTCGAGTGAGTTTTCAATTTTTAATATTTCAGATTCTTCGTAGTTACCATTTTTAAGATAATTAATCCAGCCAATTGCATATTCAGTAATAATTTTTCTTATTTCATGATTACTAAAACCAATTTTGTCGTATACTTTAGTAATTTCTGTTGTTTCAATATTAAGATTATAAACCAAGCTTTCGAGATTAGTAATCTGGTTTTTAATTTCATTTACTCTGGATTCAGCTTCTAATTTTTTGTCAATAAGATATTGTTCCATTTGTTCAAATTTATTTTTATGCATTCTTTGTTCGTTGTAGAGTGCAAATAGTTTACCAAAAAGTAAATAGACACAAAAGCCAAGTGCAATTATTACCCAGAAATTTAAATCTTGTAATGCATCTATAAGTGTAAAAGGTTTGACATTACCATAAGTATTTATTGCTTTAGAGTTATAAATTCTTTCTGAGATATGATAAGCTAAAATAGCATCAACAAAAAAAGTAAATAAAGCTACTCCTACCCAAGTATATTTATAATATTTTGTTTTATTATTTTTTACATATTCAATAACTAATCCCAATCCAAGAAATATAAAAGGAGAAAAAATAACCAGCATAAAAGCAGAGATTCCTTTACGAAAAGCTTCTTCAATTGCTTTTGGATAAAATATTGAATCGAACAATGTATATTTTGTAATACTGATATCGCGAAAAACAGCAGAGTAAACAACAGATGTATAAAAGAAATATAGAAATACTGCCACAAATAAACTTAAAAGTCCATATATCCAAAGGAACATATTATCTTTCTCAAGCGAGATAAATTTCGATGGATCTTTTTTAAATTCATTCAGTGCAGTTGTAGCTTCTTTAAGTTGATCTTCGGCTTCTGGTAATTCTTTTTCCTGTAATCTTTTCTTTTCTTCTGTATGAATTGAAATTTTTTCCATTATTACTTCTTTCTGCTTTTCAATTTCAGCATTCTTTGCTTCAACTGTATATTGCATTCTTTCTACTTTAGATATTAAATCTGAATAAAAATTTTCAAGACTTATATTAAATGCAGATGTAGCTCCTCCAACTTTACCAGCATCACGAAAGCCCTGTGTAAAGAAATCATGATTTGTGTTATTTAATGATTCATCTTTTTGATCTTTAAAAAACGGTAAAATTGACGACATAAATCCTCCTTTATGATTTCAAATGTTTTTATTTGATAAAGATGTATGAATCATATTGCCCTGATATGAAAGAGTAAAAAACCAAGTTAATTTATTACTAAAGAATTTGCTGGTTCATATAAAAATTGAACTATTGATAATTTTTTTCTGAAATGATATTAGTTTTACTTGCATTATAAAGCCCTCAATTTTTGTTCTGAAAAATCTGTATTAATTTTTATATATAAAACGATAGAAACATTTTGAAAATATTTTGGAAATAAAATTGTAGTATGGAGTATTAAACGTACACAGACTATAAGTATGTATTATCATAATCTAATAACCTGTGCTGCAATACTGTGAAGCAATAAAAAACGTACCATCATTAAATATTTATCTGGAAGTTTTCTTTTTAGTTCGAAATCGTGGATAATGTGTAAATCACAGACTGAAAGTCTGTGCAACAAAAAGTATTAATCACAGACTGAAAGTCTGTGCTACAATAATTACTATTTTATTATAAAACTATCTTTGGTTGCTTTAATGTAATAAGTTGAATCTCCCCATTTTCTATTAACATTTATCTTAAAGAAATCAGCGACTTCTGCATCATCAAATAACTGGTCTAATTTTTTATTAACCTTAGATCTTTTTTGCAAGAAAAAATTATCATTAAACCTTTTAGTTAATCTTCTATCATCTCGATCTCTCATAGGAAAGAATTCTTCGCGAAGTTCATTAAATCTAATTCTGGTTTCATCTGAGCAAAATTCATAGATAGATATATTCCCTTTCCCTCTTTCTTTTGATTCAACAAAATAATAATAAAATAAAAATTCCATTGGTTCTAAAATTACACTATCGTTACCAAATCTTAATTCCCTTCTTTCAATATCAATAATCATTTTAGTAGAAGGTGCTAAAATTTTTAATTGTGCCTGTGTGAATCTTACAATGTCATCAAAATTAGATTTAAGTAAGTCAGGATCTTTAATCTCAGCGGTAAGAATAGGTCTTAATCGCACAAAAGGAATATCTGCTAATTCAAGATCATCAATTTCTTTTTTAGATTTTGGATAAAATCCTTTGAACTCATGCTCCTCTTTTGTTAAAACATGTAACAATCTATCATTTTCTCGGGCAAATATAGAAAGTGCATTTGCCAGATGAACACTCATTGATTTTCTTCCACCAGTTATAGAGCAATAAAGGACATTATTTGGATCAGAAGATTTTATTCTTAAAAATTCACAAACTTTATTTGGAAATAAAATATTGTCTTTATCAGAGCGAATATCAGGGAGTTCAATAGATTCTTCTTTTGCAACAATTATGTGCTCATTGTTTTCTTCAAACCGTGGTGGTTTTATTTTATAAAGTTCACACATACTTTTTATTTCACTTTTCAAAGAAGTTTTTGGTGTTGCAGGTGCAGTATCTTTACCAAGAATAACATCTCGACCTCTTTTGGTTGTGAGTACATATACTTCATCAATTTTAATTTTTTCTTTAAAAGTAAGACAGAAAAGAGTTTCGGTTACAATTTGAGGAGTAAGTCCCGAGACACATATTAGCAAATTTTTTTGCTTCATATATATTGCTCCTGTTTATCCAAGATATTAATAATCTTAATACTGAGTTCTTTAGCACGTTCTAAAAATTTTCTATTAGCTTTTTTACTTGAGACAAAAATTCCTTTACCAAATGTTCCGCTTGTAATATTTCTCAAAGTTTCTAATTGAAATAAATCATATTGATTATCGCTCTTCCCGCTTTTACATGAATAACTATAAAGTTTGTAATCTTTTAAAACCAAAACATCAATTTCATTTTCAACATTCTTATCGCTTACAATTTTTACTCCAGTCAATGGATTTAATTTATAATGTTTTTTAAGGATATAGTACACATAGTATTCAAGCCAATCACCAGATTTATATTCGTAGCTTTGAATGGAAATTGTTCTTTTATTTTGAATTCCGAAGATAATGTTATACATATCAAAGTTTTTTGAAAAGATAAAATTTTTACTTCTACTTGTAATTGTTATTTTAGGATAATCTTCAACATGTCTTTCTCTAATTTCTTTGAAGAGCAGAACGAACTCATAAATTAAATTATTTGCTAAAATAAACTCGAATAAGGGAAAGAACTTTTCTACTAAATTAACATTTTTCGATTCTTTAATTTGATATCCATAAGAAAGCAAGTAATCTTTTATTGTTAGATCGGCTTTAAGATTTTCTATTTTATATTCGGGAGAAAGAAATATTATATTTTGATGTTCAGTATCACAATAAATTATTTTTTTATTATGTTCTTTAAAAGCTTCGTAAGCTGCAAGAGCCATTAATTTTGTACCACCTGTAACATTTAAGCAAACATCATCATGAAACTTGTTAATCTCATTATTAATTACGTTTTTAAATTCAGTAAAATCATATGCATTCAGACCATCTTTTCTTTGAACAATTATATTTTTTGATTTGAATAATTTTTCAAGATTATCTGCACTTCTACATTCTTCGGGGGTAGAAAAAAGAACGACCTGTTTTGGTTGAAACATCAAAATTGGTAAAACATTAGCCATTGATTGACGAGAGACAAGACAGAAAATAGTATTCATAATTTCTCCGAGATCTTAGTGTTCTATGCATTTAAAAATTTCTGAACCACTAAGAACACTGAGAACACTAAGTTATTTTGTATTAGATGTGCAACTTTTTCACAAATCTCTTTAATATTCGCAATTAATGTTGAAGCCGGAATAGGATTTTCTCTCATACCTGCATGATTAATATCATTACGATAAGTTATTAAATCACTCCATATTTTTGAAAAAAGAGAAGCTTTTTCATCTAATTCTATATTTTTGCGAGATAAATCTAGCCATTCGTTAAGCATTTTTTCTGATTGTTCTCTATCACTTTTACTTAGAGGATTTAATTTTTCTTTAATACACAAATAAGACACCAATGCTTCACGAGTTAACGTTATTGCTTGTTGATATTTTTCAATCTTAATATAAAAATTTATCATTTGAGCCTGTGCTTTGAATCCTTTATCATCAAATAGATTACCTTCTGCTTCAGAAATTAAATTATACTCAGATTGTATCTTATCTAACAATTTACCCAAAGGTTTGACTTTCGCTAATTTTTCTATATCATCTTTAACATTTTTAATAAGTTTTGGTAGTTCCTTAGCACTTTTAAAAACTTCATTAGGTCTGATAACAGAAAGTGCAGTAGTCAATTCATCTAGATTCTTACCAAGAGATTTCAATGATTTAGATTTAATAACAGAGTCTTGTTTGTAAGTTTCATTATGAATTAACTCCAGAATATTTCGTAATCTCTTTGCATTACCAAAATGGATAAACTCATCTATAGCATAAGACCAATTAATTAGATCAAGAAAATTAGTTATATCAAATATAGGTGCTTTACCTCCATAGGTATCTTTTGCTTCAAAAGCTCCATATAATACTTTTGTTATTTTAATATTATTTAAAATTTTCAGGAATGTAATTACAGAAAGTGCCACTATAGGAATAGAACGAAAACCATGAGTAACATCAATAATAATTTCGTCGTCAGTTGGTATAGATTCTGCTAAAGTTTCAAAGATATTCCATAACTCTTCTTCATTTTTACCTTCCATAATCTTTACTTTATCAAAAGAAATAAATGTGCGCATTTCACTTTCATATTTTCTTGCAGCTTCATCTGTCATAAAAATTATTGTTTTCTGTGGATTATAAAACTCATTTAAAGCATGCACGAAAAACTTTGTTTTAAATTCTTTCATATCATTTGGCAAAAAATAAATTACTTCTTGATAATTCCCCTTTCCTAAAAATGAAATTAATATCATATTTCCTCCATGTTCTTAGTGAACTTAGTGGTTTAAAATTACTCGTCTGATAACTTAGCAAAATATTCAGTAACAAGAGGGATAAGACTTTCTGTTATATTTGTAGAATGAAAATTAATCAATAAACCTTTAGGTGCATTTAGTAACTTAAGATAAGTAAGTAACTGTGCTTTGTGAATAGGAAGAATTATATCAACTGTTTTAAGCTCTACTACGATAAGTTTTTCTACAATAACATCAGCTCTTAATTCTACCTCAAATTTAAGTCCCTTATAATCCAAAGGTACAAACACTTGTTGCTCAGCCATTAATCCTCTAAGTTTAAGTTCGTGCAAGAGGCACTTTTCGTAAACAGATTCTAATAAACCAGGTCCAAGAGTTTTATGAACTTCTATTGCTGCCCCAACAATTTGATATGAGAGATTATTAACATATTTTTTTGTAATTCTCATATAAATCTTTGTGCTCTTAGTGCCCTTAGTGGTTCATAATTTGTTGAACCACTTAGACCACTTAGCTCACTAAGTTAAAATTAAAAGTAAAAGGCATGCCGAATTGAACGGCAAAGTTATTATTATTTCTTTTTTGATTCTATTACCTTAAATTTTTGCTTAAGGGATTCTATTGGGTCATTTTCATTTTCTGTTTTTTTATCAGTTACTGATATTTCTGGCTTTTTATCATACAATTTTATTTTAACCCAACCAGTCAAATATTTAGGTTCATTATCCTCAAATACAATTCTTCTGGTTTTGGGAAATATTGGGAAATTTTTTTTCCCTAACTGATATTTTTGTCTGAAATTATTTAACCAAGTTTCATCTAAGTAATCGCCCGTCATTCCTTTCCAACCACTACCCCAGGAAATTCGCATGATAAATTCATCTTTAGAAAGATTTTTAATTTTATGTATGAGATTATCAATTTCTTTTATAACGAGATTTAACTTTTTAGGATTAGTCAGTTTTTCAAAGAATTCCTTATCCTTTTTAAGTTTTTCTATTGAATAATTATTTAATTCAGTTATTAAATTTTGAAAACTTTGAAGTGCATTTTCATGAAAATGCAAAATTGATTGAGCCGTTGGGTCATTAAATAAGAAATTACTTAGAGAAATTGATGAATAACCCTTAGCTCCTATAGGTAATGTCTCTGCTATAATTTGTGAAGCCTGATTTGGATTAGAGGTATTTTGTCTATTCCACAATTGTTTCCATCCATAGCTGGTTCCTTCATTATTTGTTAAACTTAATATCAAGATTTTTTCTAATTCTAATTCTTCAAATTCAGCATCAAAAATTTCTAATATTCTCATTAAATTTTCGTTTGAAGTATCGCCCAGCAGTTTTTTAACAATTGGTTCAGATGCCCATTCTTTTTTATTACTTGTTACTCTCTGTAACAAATTATTTTGTTCAATAGGGGTTAATTGATTAAATCTTTTTCTTAATATGATTGTTCTCAAAGCTCCCTTAATAGAAGAACCAGGGATATAAGGTTTTCCATTACCATTTTTTTCAAACTCGTTTATTTCTGAAGTTTTACCGATTGAAATATTATATTTTTTACCAGGAGGAATTTTCTTTAATGCAGACAACTTGTAATTACCATCAATAAATTTATTCATTTCATCTGGATTATGTGCAAGATATTCCATTAACTCTGGTTGAGATACAATGTGAACTGAATAATCGGTTTTAATAAAATCAATTCCTTCAGCAAGTTTAACACCACTTCCTACATGTACTGGTGTCAATACCTCAATTGAACAAGGAATTTTTTCTCCAAGTTTTTGTTTAGCTGACTTTATTCTTTCTTCAATTGTTTCCATTAATTCCTCCAGCTATTGGTAAAAATAAAGCCTGTCCACTTCTATAAACATCATATTTTAAATGATCAGGATAATCTTTTGCTTCCAAGACCTTATGAATTTTACCCACCGGTTTTTGTTTAGTAGATAATTTTAATACTGAACCTTCAACAAACATTCGAAGTGTTTTTCTATTTAGGGTGTTATTTGAAATCCATCCACCTCTAATAGTAAAATCGTAGAAAGATTCTCTAGGATTAATATTTTCAAATTCTTCTTCTGTCGGTGAATAAAGTGATAATAAGTAATAATAATCAGACTCCGTATTTAAATCAAAATTAAAATTCTGTACTTCTTCTACTTCAAAGAAACCTTTGCCAGTTGTTCTATCTGCTCCAATCCCTTCATCACCTAAAAATCTTAAAACAGTTTCAAAATTTTGAAGTATTTCGTCTTTTACCTCAGCAATAAAATATAAACCAGCATTTTTATGAAAATAAACTTCGGTTTTATAAAAAATCTGAGTTTGATTTGTTACTCTGTCCATAATAATATGTGGAACTTCTTTCTCATCAAAAATTTTGTCTTCATTATTTCCATCTTTTTGATTTTTCAACACTCTCCAGCAACCATTTAAGATATAATCCTTATTAAATAATGTTTGTTCAATTTTTTCATTTTTCAAAATCTTCAATAGTAAATCTTTTGAAATAAATTTTACTTTCTTAAATATTTTTATCATCTCATATTCTTTAAGATCTTCTGGGAAAAAATGAAACGGTTTTGGTAAGAAGTATTCATCTTTAAAAAATGGAAATGCAGAAGACAATATCACTGCTTTGGGCTCAAGAAATTTTCGAGTAATGTCATCACCATAAAATTTTATTGCAGCACTTACCAAGGCACTAAACAATGTATCTGAGCGGATAAAAGTTTCAGATGAACCATCTACTGCTGTTCCAGAATCAATATGAAATGATGAATGAAAATTTAGTTTATAGGCTTTCATACGAGCCTCTTAATTCTTTAATTCATCAGGAATTTTAACTTCATTATTTTTATAGTCTTTCCAGATACCACCAGTCTCATATATACCTTTATCCTTATACTTCAATCCAGAAATTTTAATATCAACCTCGCCGCTTCCCCTTGTTCCTTTACCACCCAAATAATCATTTTGAACAAGTGCCAATCCTTCAAAAATTTTATCAAGCATCGCTTTTTCATTATCACCATTATAAACATTAAGAATCATTCTCATATTAAAAACAGCTCCAGCTGGAACTCTTTCTAGTTGTCTCGGTGTTGCAGCAGAAGTAATTCTATCAATAACAACTTCGGTCTTAACTTCTGTGAAAGGCATATCTGTATCTTTAGAAGTAGCCAATTTCTCTGCACTTGTTCTCTCAAGTTCACAATCTCTAACAATTAAACGAGAAGGGACTTCTTCACTTCCTTTGATCTTTTCTGGCATCGTTCCAAATATTTTCACAATGAGATTTATTCTATCAGCATCTTCTTCTTTTAATCCATTTCCAGCTTTTACAAACTCTGTAAGTGGGCCTCGTTGTACATGTTCACCAACAGCAGGACCAAATTTACCCTCAACTTTCTCGAGTAAACTTCTCATTTTCCCTTTTAATGAGCTACCTGGAATGTATGGTTCATTTGTTATTGGATTTCTTACTACTGTAGCATCAGCACCGCCAATTGACATTCCTACGCTAGTACCACCGATATGTAAACCGGTTTTTGCGGTTATTGTTCCCTCAATTAAAATTTTCTTTACAAGTTGTCCATTATTGTTATTCATTTTATTTACCTCCAAATGATCTGTGATATGCTAAAATTGCTTCAAAAAAATTTGCAAAGTTATTAAACTTCGTTTCCATTACTTGCTCATTATTACTATTAAGAACTTCATCAAGTGCTTTTTCTATAACTTTACGAAATTCCTTAGAACCTATGGTTCCTTTTCTTTCTGTTAAATAAGCAAGCCTCGGTTTTAGTAAAAGTAAATCTGACTTATTAAATCCTTTCATTTTCATTCTTTGAACTTCCCCATAAACATTTCTTATTTGTGAAGTTGTTAAAGCTTCTTTATCATCTGGATTATTTTGTTTTTTGGGATTATGGGGTTTTGTTAATTCTTGCCCAAAAGCTTCTGCAAAAGCAATTGCTTCTTTATCAAGGCCATTTTGAATCCAGTGCGGAGCTTTTAGAATACCATCCACTTGTTGACCATCGATATTAAATGTTGTTGCCATTTATTTATTCTCCTTTCTTGTTAATAAATCTGTCCAATTAGCTATTATGTATAGTAATTGTATTAATTCTTGTTCAGTTTTAGAACTTGTAAAAAGTTCTGCAGCAAATTCTTTAATTTCATTATCATAAGGATCTTTGTATTGATTTGCTAATCTTGTTAAAGAATATGATGCACGCCAGCGCCATTTTGCCCAATTACTATATTTACCTTCTTCAAATTCATAGTAAATATTATACAAACGGGAAATTAAACCCTTACTGATTTTTTTATTTTCTTTATTCTGATTATCTAATCCTTTTTCAATCCATTTATAAAATTTCACAACCCATTTTCTAATTTGCTTAAAATCATTCCAGCTTACTGGGGTTTTGTCATCAAGGAAACAAATTCCATTTTTAGTTTTTATAGTGTTGCTTTCCTTATTTTTTCTTTCATTTCTTTTGGCTTTTTCTTCAAGCTCGCCAGCTTCTATTGCTGCTTTGTAGACTGGATATTTAGCATCAAAAAGTGAGATACCAGCTGAAATAGAAAAGTTATCATTATATGATGTAAATTTTTTGAACTCATCATTTATCCAAATTGCTATGTCAGGTAAAACTGACCAATGCCCAACAATAAAAACATCATCACCACCAGAGTAAATAATTTCAATTAAATCTCTCACTTTATAATTATGTTTATTAAATATATTTGATAATCCTTCAATAGGATCCCAGGAATAAAACTTTAGTTTATTCAAATAATGACTAAAGAAGAAATCAAGCATTAAAGAAAGTTGAACAACGCGTCCAAAAGTTGCGTGTTTGCCAAATCCGTCTTTAAAGATCTTTCCAAGATTATCGACATCAAGTCGAAGAACACCTAATCGTGGAATGCCTATCTTATTTTTTACTATTTCTTCGTAAGTATCTCCAAACCTCCAATCACCACCATAAAATTTAAAGCCTTTATTTGCATCGCCTTCCAGCTCAGTTATTTTTAGGCTATTTATTAAAAATTGTCTAGGTTCTTTAGCATTTAATTTATTTTCATACTTCCGTTCTTTGCTGATGTTAAAAGAGTTTAACCCTAAAACAGAATAGCCTTCTAAGACATCTTGATAAATTAGAGAATCAAAATTTTTTTTAAGATCGTTTCCAATTTTTTGGGAATAAAATTGTTCTTTTGAAATAAAATCATCGGTTAAAGTATCACCATCATAAACCTGATAAAATACTTCTCTATCAATAGTATGTTTTAAAAACTTAACTGGTGAGTGTTCATCGAGTTTTACCTCTTCGGCCAAGGTTTTCTTTTCTAACACAACTTCTTTTTCAATCAAAGGAATTCCAGTATATGCACATTTTATTAGCTCGCCGTCAGGGCCAGAAGGTTCAAATAATGAATAACTCCAATTATTAGAAAGTTTTCTTTTCTTCTCTTTTTCTACTATAGAATTTAATTCATCCCACTTTTCGGAAATAGGATGGTCCTTTCCCACTTCATTATACTCTAAATCCCTACCATTGATTAAAATTTTTCCGATGATTAAACCTAACGCTCCCTTATATTCTTCAAGAAACTTTTGTTCAACATTCATTTGAAGTTCTTCGAGTATTAAGTTTACTTTAGGTGTATTGGACACAAAAAGATAAAATTTACCACCACTTGAATAAATAAGATTTGTTATTGGTAAATCGAGTTTATTTAAGAAGTAATAGGCAATATTTTCCAACATTTGATTTAAATAAAAGGACCTACCTTTTAATGCTTTTGCTGCACCTTTATGACCAACATTATAAATATAATTCTGTATTCCTGTTATATCAGCCAGAACAAGTTGATAGCGGTATTCATCTCTATTTCCAAAATCATTGAACTTGGTAATATCTTGACCAAAATTTTCAATCATAAATCTAAACATTGAAATTGCAATTGCAGCTGTTATTTTGGAATGTTCGAAAAGAGAAACATCCGAACGGGTTTTATATGACGAGGATGGAACACACCATAAATATTTTTTAAGTACATAATAGAGAGTCTCAAATTCATCCTTATTTACATTGTTAATTTCTTTTTCAAATTTTTTCCACCAATTAGCATATTTTTCTTCTAGATTATCTAATTTGTATGCATCTTTACTTTCTGGGGACTTATACTCATTGTAATACAACTCACAAATATCCTGCAGATATAGTTTTTGATTTGATTTACCATAATCTACTTTAGAAAAGATTGATTCAAGTGGTTGTTGATTTTTAACAGTTGGATCTGGTTGTCTTTCACCACTTGCTAGATTATCTGCTTCACAAATAATTTCAGCAATAACTCTTTCTGGACCTTTAATTTTACCTTTTAAAATCGATTCTCTTAAATCCTTTTCGTGATGATTGCTTACAATATTGGCAAGCATTTCATTATTAAAGGTACGATTCACAAATCCTGATGAAAGGATTATATGATTTTCTTTGCAGTTTATATTCCCTCTTTTTTCAAACTTTCCAATATCATGAAATAGTGCACCAAGTAGAAGGGTTTTTTCTTCTGGTGTCATAGACATATCCCTATTTTTATTCCTAATTTATCTTTTATTATTCTCTAATCCGAGTTTAGAAATATTTTCAAAATATTTCTTACTTCTTGTATTCTTCTATTGCAATCTTTTCTAATTGCTTTTTCATTTCTTTGGGTAATATTACTGTCTCATAAAATTTC
Source organism: Rosettibacter firmus (assembly GCF_036860695.1). NCBI lineage: Bacteria > Pseudomonadati > Ignavibacteriota > Ignavibacteria > Ignavibacteriales > Melioribacteraceae > Rosettibacter > Rosettibacter firmus. The sequence goes on from NZ_JAYKGJ010000001.1 coordinate 404,489, forward strand.
CCATCTTTCCCTTTGGCATCCGGTAAGGCTAAAAAGATTCCATTTGTGCCATTTACTAAACGAAACCCTTTTATGATTATTCCATCATCTGTTTCGATATCCAGAAATGCTAAGGTTTTGCCCTCGCTGTTTAATTTGCTCATTCTTGTAATCTTCATTTTTCCCTCTTGTTGTTTTATGTTTATTTATTTTACACTTCTCTTGAATCCTTTCTATAATTATTAATTATTAATTAAAAACATCTACCATCCCAAAACCCATTGAATTCTTTTCGCCAAAACCACATTCATAACCAATTTTGATGAGTTCAATATCCCCTCTAATTGTGAATGGACAAAATATTCCTATAACTTCAACTGGATTTTTTATGTCTTTTAGAATCGACACTTTCTTTGATAATCTTTTATCTTTCTTCAAGGCTTTTTCTATATAACCCTCATCCCAGTTTATTTTTACTCCTGTTCCACTATAATCTTTTTTATGAATTACTTTATATTTATTAATAAGATTTTGATTAAATACTCTGTTGATTTCTTCCATACTATCATTATATCTAAAATAATATTGATTGAATTTCCCATTTACTAATTTACCAGTCGAAAGTACAAGTGGTGTGATCATTTTAAATTTCATCTCCTGTGTATATACAGGAGAAGGGAGTATCTCCGCCTGTGTGATTTTGAAATATGTGAATATATTATCTGCCATTATTTCAATTCTTTGATTCTCAAATGTGCCTATTACAAAATTTTTAATGAAATCATCTACAAGTGGTGTGGTGATATATAAATATGCAACTGGACTTTTTAATATAAACGCATCTTCGTCAAGTAAATATTTTTCTAATTGCAATGAGAATGAAAATAACTTGTATGTTTTATTACTTGTTACAAAACCAATGTCATGTAAAAATTTTGAAAATGAACTTGAACCAAAATTAAGTAATTGATAAATAGCACTGGATAAGCTATAATTATAATTAATTGCTACCCTCGTGGAATTATGTGAACTAAGTTTTAATTTTAACCGCATTAGATATTCGAATTTATTTTCAAAAACTTAATTCTTAAAAGCAACTTAAAATTAGCTTTTTATATAAGCAATAAAAAAATGTTAATTATTAAAAATATTCTCTGAATCTAATAAACTCGAACTTTGATAACTTACCTTCTTCTGTTTCGATTACATTTCTTTTTGTTGTTGAAGCTATTGCTTTTATTCCTTTTTCTTTTAATAAATTTACTAAAACATAAACAAATGTAAGTTCACCCATAATATGCACAGCATTATTATCATATTTTTCTTTAATAAGTATATTCTCAATTTCTTGAAGATATTTATTTGCTAATGATTTAATATACTCTAACCCTTCTTCCGGTGGAATAAGTGGAAACTCTAAGTCCACTATCTTCCCATAATTACTTTTTGCAATCTTTTTTTGGTTTTCCTGCCATGTACTAAACGGATGATTAGATAAATTTATTAACATATTATTTCACATAATTATTTTTAAGATTATTAACACCAATTAATGAAGATGCCAAACCATTGGCTCCCATAATTGCTTTATGATATTCTATACTTAAACCTGTAACTGGTAAATCTGCATAAGCTTTAAATTTCCCTGTTAATAAACCAGTATCTTTAATTAAATGTGCAGCAATACCAAGCCATAATGCTGAGATTGTCATATTTTTATTTCTGGAAATAAATTCGGCAATTCTATCCCACAAGTTGTGATGATTTACAGGTAAATGTTCAATTACTATTTCGATTATCTTGTATGCAAGTCTTAATAAAAATTCAAATGTAAACCCAGCAATAATTGAATGGAACCAGATACTTCTATGCATTGCAATTGAACCAAGCTTTAAGTCAAGATCCGGGATTCCACCTTCAATATCACTACCCCCAGCAGCAACAAAGAATATAGTCAAACCAAGAATTATAGAAACAAGTAATTCAATTTTTTCTTCTCTTGATAATTTCTTAAAAGCACTTACAGAATCTTTAGCTTTATCTGGAATATTCAATATAAAATCTTTAGTCGTTCTAAAATCTTTTTCTAAAGAATTTATTACTCCATTTTCTCGATACTCATTTATTTTTTTCGATGTCATATTTTTCAAAGCAATTAAAATTTCTTTTTTACTTCGAAATGTATCTTTAATTGAATCTTTTGAAAGTGAAAGAAGTATTTTCAATAGATCTTTTTCGTTTAATGAATTAAGTGCATACTTAAGTTCTGCTATTAATTGATTAAAGGTGTTAGTATTTTGATAATTTAATATAATTTCCATTTCTCCCTCAATTCTCATTAAATAAGAGTATGCTATTATAAATTTTTCAAAATTTTTTTAACCAAATTAATCTAATAGAAAATGCAAGCTTTGATCATTTAATGTATGAACTAAATTTTACATAATCCGTTGCCTGAATGCAACAGCAATTGTTCAATCCTTGTTTAGAAAAAGTAAATACCCTGTTTACTTAAGCTTCACCATAATAATTATTCTCTAAGAGTTTTAAATAATTTTCTAAATCTTTAATTTTCTTTTTAAGTATTATTTTTGTTTCATTAGTATCATTATCATTGCCTTCCTGTTCAAGCTGTTTATAAACTCTATTGCAATCATCAATATATATAACGATAACACGTCGGACAATTTCACTTATAATAATATTTTTAATACTCTCACGCAGTACATTAATATTCAAGTTATCGATGGAGTAATCACCTAATATAGACGGATCTACAGGTGGCATTGTAAAGTTTCCAGTCTCACTGAAGTTCAGGCTATAAAGCTTATCATTATCTTTTTCTGTAATTGTATAATTAAATTTACCATCAATTATTACATCAATATCAAAACCAACAGAGAAAATTCCTTTAAGCAATATCTTATCTAATTCTTCATCTCTGGTAGTAAGATGATGCCACAAAGATTGTTTTATTTTATCTGGAGAAATAGAATTAGAAGGAAATGGTATTTTAAATGTAAGATTAAAGTAATCTTCGGGATTGTCAACTTTGTAGTTTGAAATATTAATTAAGATTTTTTCTTTTTTGTCCATTAAACATCCCCAGTTTTACTTAAAGTTTTTTTCAATTTTATCATATTTAATACAAAGGTTGAATATAATAGAGTGTTCAAACCTAAACACTGAATTCTATCATATTAAAAATGACTGATTTTTCCAGAGTAAGTCGAATTTTATTATTAGAGGATAAATTTTATTGTTGAAAAAAGGTCAATATGATGAAGTTTTTTACTATTTGATTTTGTCACAATTCTTTTTAATCGGGGATTTACTTTTAATAGTATCCTTTGCGGTTTCATTTTAACTTAACCACCAAGAATGCAAAGTCTCAATCCTTCTTTAGCAAGGAAATAAATTTTAATTTCTTGCATTGGATTTTTCCGGCAGCTGCAATGCCCAAAGTGAACTGTCTCAATCCTTCTTTAGCAAGGAAATAAATTTTAATAGTGTCGACACGAATGATTGGCGCTCAATAAAAATGCAAGGGTCTCAATCCTTCTTTAGCAAGGAAATAAATTTTAATGATGCAAGAGTATGGTCTTGCCAAACAAACAACGGATGAAGTTATCAAGTCTCAATCCTTCTTTAGCAAGGAAATAAATTTTAATCCACAGGCGACGAAACTAACTGGAGATTAGCAGCTTTCATAAGTCTCAATCCTTCTTTAGCAAGGAAATAAATTTTAATTATCGCAAACATTTGTGATAGCCGAGGCCGGTTAAAATGTAAGTTGTCTCAATCCTTCTTTAGCAAGGAAATAAATTTTAATATTCCTCAAACGACATGGCGGCGCTGATAATGACGATTCATTGTCTCAATCCTTCTTTAGCAAGGAAATAAATTTTAATGCGGCTACGAGAAAGCGGTGAATCAATTGATTCACTATTATAAGTCTCAATCCTTCTTTAGCAAGGAAATAAATTTTAATGATATAGGTGAATATGCACGTAATAAGCTTGCTTTAGATACGGGGTCTCAATCCTTCTTTAGCAAGGAAATAAATTTTAATCGTTGGTCAACATGAAGACGAGGAATTCATTCGTGTCTCAGCATGTCTCAATCCTTCTTTAGCAAGGAAATAAATTTTAATTGCTTATGAGTTATGCTGAGTTTAAGGAAAAGCAAAATGATATGTCTCAATCCTTCTTTAGCAAGGAAATAAATTTTAATAGCCTCTTTTGTAATTCATTTTCAATGAACAACTTACAGGCATTATTTTCTGCATTTTGCTTACTAATATAACTTTTTTATATTAATTGTAAAATTTGAAGCTAAGTTATTTTAATTAAATAACTTAATTTTCTGCAGGAGCATTAATTAAAATAAAAATGCTCCTGCAATCATTATATTATAATTACTCCATCTAACTTTTCTATTCTGTCTACACCTAATTCTATTACTACCGGTTCTTTTGATGATAAGTAGTAAATCCTGAAAGAATCTTCTTTTTCTCTTAAAAACTTCTTTATTCTTTTTTTCATAATATCTAGATATTTATTTGTCAATTCACATTCAAAAACTGAATATTGAACATGATTTCCATAGTCTTTCATTATCTCACAAATTTTTTTACGGCGTTTATCAGAAGGTATATCGTAAGTTACTAATATTTTATTCACTTTATTGCCCTCTAAATAATTTGGAAAATATGTTCAGTTTCTTCTCTATTTCATATATTACACTCTCAGAAGGCTTTTTATAATCATAAACAGCCTTTTGCCAGATCCTAAAAAATTTAATTTTCCCTTCCGAGTTCATAATAAAACCACCTTCTTTTGTTTTCTCGAAATGTTCTGTAGTTAATAAATTTTTATTTGTAATATTTAGAAACAGCCTATCACAAAAATTTGCTCTAAAGAATTCAAGAATATCAAGTGCAAAAGAATTTCTGCCATAATCTTCTCTATGCAAAAATCCTATATAGGGGTCAAAACCTGCAGCAAAAGTTATTCCACTTATTAAAGAATAGGTTAAAGTATAAATAAAACTTAAGATGCATTTGCTTCGTCGCGTGGTGGTCTTTTACTTCGTTCAATAAATCTGATTTTCCCTTTTGATAGTTCTTTTAAGTAATTGAAATAAATTTTTGAAAAGTTGCCTTCCAATCCTAATAATTCATCTACATTTTCTGCTTTCATTATCTTTTCTTTCGTTTTATTAAATTCCTTACTCAAATTGCGAATTGAGAATTTCTTATGTCTGCTTTTGTTTCTACTAATAAATTCGTAAGAAAGTCTTATTTTTTCTGATACTATAAATCTGGCAATTTTAAATCTCAGTTCTTCTGAAAAATATGCTTCATATTGTCTTATTCTTAAATCATAATTAATATGATAAGCTGGTAAAATTATATATCGAGGTTCTCCTTCATACGAAAGATTTGTAACTTGAATACCTTCTTTTGCAAAAAGTCGTAATGCCTGTGTTGTAAATTGAATATTTCCAAAAAAGATGCAAGAAGAGATATCTTTTATTTTTATTTCTTGTTGCGCCTCATTGGTATTTATTATTATTCTTTTCCCTTTTTGCGAAATACAGGTACTTTGAGCAGTGAGTATTAAAATGTTTTTCATATTGATTTTAATTGCATTAATATTAAAGCCTGATAATAAGCTATAATATAAACAAAAAAAGAATATACTCTGCATTATCATTAATTACGATTAGAAAATAATCGTCAAACAACATGTCAAAGAACTATTTTAAAAAAATTAAATAATCTTTATAGAATATTTACCATATCCAAAAACTGTATTTTTACCTATATTAAAATGTGTAGCCAAGATTATATAAGGAATAAAATTAGACAAGTTTTTACCCTCTAATTCAATAGAACCTAAAAAACCACCGAATTCCATTTTTTTCTTTTGACGATTGCTAAATCTCATAAATTCATTGTAATAAATTTCGTTTTTGGAAATTTTTACCCCCGAAAAATCTGTTATTACTTCTTTGAGTGAAACTTGATAAAATAAATTAAGAACAACATAAACTCTTCTTAAAATTGTTCTTAATACAATTTCGGCAGTTACTTGTTCCTTGTTTTTCAAAATACTTGAATTATTTTGTAGACGAAGTGGTGAAAGAAATGTGAGTAAAACTTTACTTGCATTTATATTAAGCATTGATGGTACAATCATATAAGGTTCCAATAGTTCTTTTAATTTTCTGGATTTTGCATTGTAAATTTCAATTAATATATCATCATTTGTAACTGAAAAAACTTTTTGAAGTTTCAATCTATACCTTTTAAAAGAAATGCCTATTCGGCCTAATTTTTCGAATGCTAGTATGAAATAAGGAAGCGGTTCAGGGAATAATGAGAACAATGAAACTCCTATGTCGAAAAATTCACCTTTAGAATAATCTACCTTGTTAGCTGTTGTGGAATCTATAACAAATGGATGTGGTTGTTTCCTAACACCTTTTAAAAACCATAAATTATTTTCTTCAATTTCAGTTTCGAAGACTGTAAAATAATAACATCTTTTTTTAAGTAAACACACTTCGCATATTTTATCGTCAGATATACAGACAGTTCCCTTTAAGGATTTTCCGAATGCACCTCTTAACATCGAACCCTTAAATGGAGGAAGCATTTTCATTTCATCTTCTACATGAAAACGAAATAAATATTTATGTATTGGCAATTCTGTTTTTAATAAATTATTTAAAGTATCCATATCCAACAGATGTTTTTGCTCCTATGCCATATTTAGTTAATGTTTCTTCTGTAAATTGTCTTGCTAATTCTAGTAAGCTAAGTTTATTATCATTCCATTCTACTTCTATATTTTTATATGTACCTAGTATAAATTTGAAATCTGTATTTGTAACTACTAAAAAATTAATTGGGGTAGGTTGCAAGTAATCTGCAGGAGGTTCTAAATCTTGATAATATTCACCATAATGAGGATTCATAATATCAATAGAAATAACTTGATTATCTAAAAAAGTAGGGAAAGCATCAAAGAAAACTACACTCCCTTCATAATCTTCGTTTAATGCAGATTTTTTCTTACTCTCAGTTTCTTTGTTACATCCAAAAAGTAAACAGAATGTTTTACTTTGTGTAAGTGCTTTTTCTTCATCAGAATCAAAATAAAATTTAATTACATAATTTCTAACTGCTCCTTTTATACTTTGTCCAGGGATATAAGGGAACCCATAAATATGATGCAAAGTTATCGAAGTTTCTAAAACAGACTCTGTTCCAAGTCCAACAATTAACTTATCTACAACTGATTTTGTGAATATAACTTTGTTAGTGCCAAATAAACTTTTAGCTGCCTGTTCCAGTTCACTTATTTTATTATTTAATAATTTTGCAGGGAAAGCAAAAGAAGAACTCATAGCAGATTTTTTATTTATTTTGCCTTCTTTATCTGTTAAGATGTATTTATTATACTTTAAGGAAAAATTATCCACTTTAGATAATAAAGATTTTACTAATTCTCTTGTATCTTCAGGTACAAGGATAATTTCATTTATTTCAGACGATGTATTTTTTACATTAGTCATTGATTAATCCCTCTGTAAATCTTCTAAGCCAGAGTAAAAAGTTTATAGTTTCTTGAGTTATAAGATTATATTTAAATGAATCCAGATTTATTACATCTTGAACAAGGTCTTTAAATGTACTCTTATTTTGAAAAATATCATTAGTAGTATTGCATGTTTTAAGCCAATATAAAATATCGTCACCTAACTTATGATAAGCTTTACCCTCATTTTTATTTTGATCTTTAGAAAGCATAAAAGCAAATGTAGCTGCAAGACCATTAGTTTTAATCATCATCGGTAATTTTTTAGAATACTGTTTATATTCTTTTGCATAGCTTAACTGTTTTGTAGTATCTGCACATTGGAAAGCAAATGAAGCTCTTCCATTATCTAATTTACTGCTCATATTAAACCTCCATAAAATTTGCTTTTACAATTCCTTTACCTAAAGTAGCATTTCCCCCAATCTGAATATAGGCAGGTAAATTATCTTTAATAAATTTCATCACACTTAGATCGTCTGTAAAATTACTTTTCACAGTATTAAAAATAGGTGCTGTAAATACTAGTAGATATAATACGGATTCTGCGGGTAAATATTCTTCGTTAAATAGAGCTCCTTCTTTAACAGTACCTGTACTATTATTTATTTTAGTTCTTGTTATTATTTCTGTTGATAGTTTAACAAAGCTGGTAAATATTTCATCAGAAACAATAACAAGTTTATTATTAAGATCATCTATTTTGAGGTAATTGTATAAATTTTGAGCAAAATTTGTATCTACACTTGCAGTAAAAGAATATTCTTCTAAAATCATCTTATGATTTATTAATAAATTATTAGAAGCGACAATACATGTTTCCGGGTTATTTTGAATGTTATTAAGTTCTTTAGGTAGATTTAGTTTTTTTAGTCCTGCAATTTTTAAATCTTCGTCAAAGCGTTTTAATGCATAAGGACAAGTTATCCAAGCAAAAACACCTTTAGGAGTTTTGACAGGAAATAACAAAATGCGTGCATCAGAAAAAGAAACTGCACCAGCATATTCTGTATTATTAAGAATGGTTTTAATTTTTTGATTAGCGTCTGCATCTTCATCATAGCCAAAAACCAAGTGAATATCCAGATTATCTTCGCCTAACTTATTTTCAAATGCTTCTCTCAAACTACCTTTCAAAGACGAAGCTTCAATTTTGGGGAAATCAGTGTGTCCTTCTCTCTGTATCGGCAAATCGACAATGCCTAATTCATTTCCACTGCCTACGTGCATAGGTGTAATGTTTCTTATAAGTAAAATTGCTTTTTGACTATACATAGTTATATCTCCTTTTGTAATGGTATACTTATTAATTCTGAATTTTTTAATATTTCATATTCTTTAGCAAGAGATGTAGAATAATTATTGTCATCATATCTTGACCTAATAAACTTATAGTTATAGACAGTTAGCTTCATGTTTTCATATTTGTAATGTATTCTTATTTGAGTATCATTATTGTGATATTTATAAATCCAGGTATTATCTTTTAAATGAGTATGCTTGAAATATTTATCTGCAAACAAATTAAAATCGATATCCAATGAATTAAGTCTATTAATCAAAGTTGAGATTGCTTTATTCAAAATTGATTTGTTATTCTGTTCTTCTGAAAAATATTGAGAAGTAACAGGTATGAAGAAAACATTATATCTTTCAAATTTATTTAGAAATATTAAACCAATGCTATTAAGCGACAAATAATGAAATTCTCCATCTGAAATCTCATCAATAATATCAGGAAAATCAGAATACAGTAAGTTATTTTTCCTTAGAAATTCCTCTTTAGAAATTTCAATACCATTTTTTAAATGCTGAATAATATGATAATATTTATGAAAGATACTCCAGCTTATATCAATAGGTGCCTGTGGTATCTCAATTAATTCATTACTTTCTTCATAGAGATAAATCATTTTAATATTGTTAACTTGAGCCCACAATGTTAGATAAGGAATAACACCTTTGTAACCACCTGTAAAGTTCAAATATACATTGCGAAGTGAGCTATAATATTCAAGTTTATTAATTAAGTTTGGCATTCCCTCTTTTAGAAATTTTTTGTTATCATAAACCTGCAAGCCTTTAACTAAAATTTTATCTGATACTTGAAAATCTTGATATGAAGGGAGCACTTCCGAAATTACATCTGAGCATATGTTTGATAGTAGAGTATCTGTAACAATAGGTATAATATTAATTCTTGTTTTTAATTTTTCATATAATTTTAGTGTGCTTATAACTTCTGCAGAAGAGCTTTTATCTTCTTGTAGTAAGGAAATTAGATCTGATTTCAATTTATCAATTTGATATTTGTTATTGTCAATATATTTTTCGTCGTAAGTTCTATCTTTCATATCGTCAATAAGATCTACATATTTTCTTTTCGTCTCATTAAATTTTGAAATGAGACTTGTTCCGATTGAAGTAATTAGAGTTATCATATTACATTTCCTGCCAATGTTATTCCAAAACCTAATTTATCAAGATTATAATCAGAAATTGAATTTAAGTAAAAATCATCCACTAATGTTTGGGCATCGCCTTCATAAGTAAAATAATAAACTGAACCTTCTTTAACTGCTCGATACATAGGCTTGGGTTTATTACTCTCCATATCGAAACCTCCTATTGATTTAAAGCCGGGAACTGCTGCAGCAATCAATTTCATATTGTACTTCTTAAATAAAGGTTTTTCTAAATCTGGTAAGCTACCATTTTTAAAAATTGAAGGGGTGAGTAAATAAAGTTTCACAATATTGGAAGTTAATTGAGGTTTAGAGATAGACAGTTCATCAACAATCGATTTAAAGCATGCAGCTTTTCCTTCACCACCTAATTTTAATAAGCCTTTACTTTCAACATCAAGTCCATTAAAATCGATAACAAAGGAAATTTTTAATCCATTTTTTTCAAGTCGTCTCATTCCAACTCTATAAAGCATTGATTCTGCAGCAGATTTTGTAATGTTACTTCTTCCAATCCCGATCTTAGGTTCAATTGTTATATATTTACTTAACTTAACAGCTGGCAGCTTATTAAAATCTCCGGATAGATAACTATTAAAATAAGATAAGCCCAAAAGTACATCTTCCTGAGGTTTTTCAACTTTTAGATTAGTTGAATTAAATAAAAATCTATCGAGTTGGTAATTGCTTATAGCAGGTTTATCTGTTAATGACAATTTATAAAGTGGTAGCGTATCATCATCGATTTTTTGAACATCAGTAACCAAATCAGCGGGTGCTGGTAGAAACAAATTGTCATCAATAAAAAAATAAATTCCTTTGATTTTCAGGTTTAATGTTGGATCGTCATCTTTATTTGCTTTACTAAGTAAATCCAAATGTTTTGAGAAATATAAAGTTCTCAAAGCACCATAAAACACAGATGGAGCGGGTGGAAAAATTCCATTAGCCCAATTTTCTTCTCCCATTGCAAATGGTTTTCCATCTTTAAAGAACAAAGTATCTATGGCATCAATTTTTATTTTCATTACTGCCTCCATTTAAATACTTTGCGATGAAGTCAATTATATTAAGTGCGGATACGAAATTTTTCAGTGATGTACTTGAATAATATAATCCAAAAACATTATCAATTACTTTTTGAATTATCTCATCCTTTTTTTCTTTTGCAGCTTTTGAATTTTTTATTAATCTCTCCAGTTCCGTCAAAATCATTTTATCGTGAACTTTTTCTTTTTTATGAATAGCTTCTGAAAATTCTATCTGGAAATTCTTAATAAAGCTGTTAGATATTTCATTTGAATTAAGAATCTTTGATAATAAATTAAAATGGTCTAAAACAAAAATGTTATCTCTATGCCAATTATAGATTGTCTTAATAATCTCTCCAGAATGCTTCATAACAGAAATTGCAAATGCATTTTTTTCACTGGAAATATTCTTTGCATCTTTTTCTAGCTTACGACATTCATCTATTACAACATTTAATGGGGTTTTATAATGCGCTATAACTATACCAGCAGAAAACGTAATTTTATCTTTCAAAAAATTATTAACCTGTGAATTAATAATATTATCAAAATTTTTGTGCAGGGTTTTTAATTCTGTAAACAAATAATTCAAATTCATAAAAGCCATAAAATCATCGCCACCAGAATAAACTATGCTACCAGCAGATTCATGTAACTTTGTTTGATTTATAAAATCATTTAATGATTTAGCTAAAGTTTTTTGAAATTCTTTTAGTTCGTGTTTATAATTTTCTTTAAGTTTTTTGCCAGCGACTATATCCCCCATTGAATCTGCATCAAACATAACAAGTGAATAGTAAGATGGGAAAGTAAGGTTTTTAGATGTTGCATATTTTTTTAATTCCCTATGACATTTAATTATTTCATCAATAGATTTTATAAGTGAACTGAAGCCCTGTTTTTCAAAATACTTTTTATTAAGATTTTCTTCGTAATAAAGCTGGGCATCAAATAAACTACCAAAACATTGTTGGAATTTATTAAGTATATTTTTCCCTTCGTCATTATTCTCTATTTTATTAATAGTATCACTTAATGCTATTTCAGCTGTTGATGGATAACTTTTATCAATGTAAAACCTTTTAGTAAAACATATAGCACATAATCCTTCTCCAGGATTGATAAGACCTTTTATTTGATCAGAAATTTTATTGTCATCATTTTTTATAATTACATTACGTTGCCCGCATATAGAACATTTTCTACCACGTTCTTCCAACTGAATAAAAGGTCTATAATTTTTAATTGAAGATAATTGCTTTTCAACATTTTCATAATCTTCGTAGTAATCACTATTTAAATTAATAGCTGTCCAGTAAATTTCGAGAAACGATTCAATTTGCTTTATAAAAATTTTATTACTTATTAAATCCAGCTTAAGATATTTAATGAAAATTTCATTAGCTTTTTCTTTAAAATAATTTCGAACTGAATTTTCAACTATCTCTCCAAGTTTTTGAACTTCTTCATCATTTTCTTTATTGATGAGTGCCAAGAATCTATTGGGCAAATGCTTATTTGATTTAAAGGGGAAAATAATTTCATTATCATTAAAATGATTCATTGCGTTTCTTATTAAATCTGAAATTAACTGACTCCCTGTAAATAAATCTTTAGTTTTTCTTGCCTGGGCAATAAAAGATTGAACAGGACTTATAGTAAAAACAAAAAGATAACTATTCATAAAATAGTCTCCATTTCATTTGCAAGATTATTATTAAATTCTTCTATTACTTTATTGTAAGCTTGGTTATTTAGATTTTTATGCAGGTTATCTGGATATTTATATGGTATGCAAAAAATATAACCCTCATATTGATTATCTTTATTTTGAAAAACAGAAAGGAAATATGGTTTTGCATGGCGTTCTATATAAGTCATAGTTTTTTTATTATCTATTATTGGAGCACTAATATACTGTCGCTTATTAAATACATGTTTACCTTCTAATCCTGTTCTTACTTTATGGTAAATATCACCTAAATTTGCTAATGCTTTATCCCATGTTTCACAACTTTGATGTAGTTTAAATACTTTTGTATTATTAGATATCGCAGTATATTTTGCTGGTAATATAGTTTTTAAATTATTCAATATTTCTATAACTTTTTCTACATTATCTAATCCATAATCATTAATCTTAAACTTCCCAAAACCATTTCTACACTTTGAGCCTAGCCCTCCAACGATAGAAGCTAATAGTAGTGCATTTTCTATTTCTGTAATTTGCTTATCTGATAAATTGTCATAATTAAAAATTAGTTTAAAGGAACTATCTGGGCATATATATTTTCTTGAAATTCCATTTCTGGGTTCAACTATCCCAAAACATAAATAATTCAATATGTTCATATTTATGTATTTACCTTTAACCTCTACTTCTTTATTATGCAACGGAAAATTTTCTCTTCGACACTCTATATTATTTTGTTCAATTCTTATAATTACTTTGCTTTTCATTTGATTGTCATTATTACTCCCACCAAAAATTTTAATATCGTTTTGATGTAATTGTTCGATGGATAAGTTTCCATGCATAGCACGCCACCAATATCTCAAAACTCCTTTAAAAGAAGGAGCTCTAAGTTCTGCTTCTTTATTGTTAGCTCCACCTAAAAACATAGGTGTAATTACTTTACAGTTATAAATTCTTTCTATCATATACTTATTCCTTAAGTAATTCTTAATTAATAAGAGGTGTATAGAATCCACTTTTAAAAATTTTTTCGATGTTTTTATGTAATTAATAATATATAAGAAGAAATATTTATTATTTTTTGGTGAGAATTAACTGAACATAATTCATACAATAAAAAGGCTGGATGATTAGGAAAAAACAATAATTAAATTAATCATATACCCTCATTTATTTTATTTAATAGTAACAACAACTGTAAAATTTTTTCGAATTTTATTGAAAGCAAAAAATTAAAAATTCCCTTCTATTCGAAAGAAAAAATACTCCCCCGGTTTTAATTTTGATACACCACTATTAGATGTTCTAATTACAATTGCAGTATTTTTATCTGCTTCTTTATAACTGGGATAATTAACAGCTAAAAAGTTTGGTAATGAATTAATTATTTCAGGGAAACTAAAAATCATTGTATAAACAGAAATTGGGGCACGACCATCAATTATAACTCCATTTCCTTCATCCTTAAATAGCATAAGATTATTTCTAATAAACAAATTAATTTTTGTAAACTCATTTATTTTAATCGATATATTAGTGGGTTGAAAAGAAACAACTTTGTGTTCTCCGAATTCAGAGCTTGCCAGTCTTTTTTCTAATAAAATATATCGTTTGACAAATTTGGATTTATAAATTTTTTTAATCGATTCATCAAATATCTTTGCGATTATTGTATTTAATTCTTTGTTATCATCATCCGGATATATAAAATACTTTACATCAGGGAACTCATTTTTAATTGTTTTAAATTTTTGTTCAATCCCTTCAACCTTTTTTAAAATAAATTTATTGTCTACTCTTTCTATATCACCTGTAAAACAGTATTCATTAGAAATTTCCTTTCCGGTTATAAATGAAATGATTGATAAGACCAAAGGTAATTTATATGAATCACCTTCAAGATGAAAATTATTATCCATAAATGAGAATGTTTTAATGCCGCACTTAAGCTCGCTTAAATCCCATTCAAGAATCAATAACTCAGGGAATTCTTCTTTAAGATAGCTTTCTATTAATTCAATACTAAGATTTATATGCTTATTCCAATCATCAATAATTTTTATATCAGAGCTATAAGAATCTGTAACTTTAATTTTTTGTATTATCCCATCATTTTTTTGAACATCAACTAAAGGAAGGAATGTTTCGCCTGGTTTATTATCTATAAATTCTTTATAAAATTTTTTAATAGTATTTTTCTTGTTTTCAAAAAATATTTTATCATCAAGGTTACTGGTTTTGCAATTCTCACATAAATTTATTGCAGAAATGAATTTCCCTTCTTTGAATAATTTTTCTATCTCATTCATAATTTATTAAGAAATTAGCATAATAATCTTTATCATCAATAGTTAATGTGATTGTATAAAAAGCTTCGTCATCAAATTGTTTATTTATTGGTAAAGAATATCGATTAGTATCAGGAATGATTAATTTATCAGCAATTAAGAATGATTCCCCATTTTCTAATATTTCTATTTTATCTATGTTTTTGTGTTTATCTGTAATGATAATCAAGTAATATTTATCGTCAACACATGATAATCTTAAAATCATATCAGAAATATTAATTGGCAACTCATTTTTAAAATTGCTTACTCTTTCTTTATCCCAGAATTCCATGTTTTTGTATTCAGATTTAGAATCATGTGCAGCAAGTAAATAATAATCTGCTGATTCATAATTTTCAATTTTTGGTAAAGTTATAATTATAGGTTCAGTAGCATCTTCTTCATAAATCTCTAATGCTCGTTCACGCAAGCTTGTTAATGACTCTAACAATTCATTTAAAAGTATTTTCTGCACTTCATCATAATTAAAAGTTGTAATTTTCAATGAATTATTAATTTTTAATATAGTTTGTTGTTCTACTGTGCCAATGTAAACACTCAAGATTTCAGTAGGGATTACACCATCAGTTATCCTTATTACAAATCTTTCTTTTGCAAAAACTTCATTGGCAATTGAATCATCTTTTAGTGAGACATCATTTTCATCTGCAAGATATTTGATAGGTGTTATCAAAGAAGCTCTTACTACTTTATCTGAGATAATTTCAGTAATAATAAAATCCACTCCTTTAGAGGGGCATTTCCACATTTGACCAGTTTTTAATTCCTTTGGTGGGTTTAGCATGTATTCTAAATATTTATATTCATTTGCCATAAAAATATTTTCCTAATCTTATTTATATATCACTCAGATTAAATTCAGATTCAATATGATCCATAAATTTTTCGATTGCTTGATATAATTGTATATCGTCGGATTCAAATAGATTTTTAAGATCTAAAATTAATAGTATATCTGATAGATAATTTTTAATAGTTTGTAAAGATAATTTTTTATTGAATCTCAATAATATATAATCGCTTACTTCCTGAAGTGTAAAACCTGCTTTATAGTAAAGATAAAAACATATTTTATAAAATTTAGATTTTGTATCGTTCTGTAAGTAATAAGTAATTCTTTTATTACTTACTTCTACAAATTTATCCAGGTCTATATAATCTAAATCTAATTTTTCATTGCTTTCAAGATTAGTTTCAGATAAGGAAAAGGAATTATCATCTTCATCTTTCTCGTCAATAATAACAATAGAAAATTTATTAACATCACTATTACTTAAAAGTATCTCTACTATATCAGAGACTGTTAGATAATAATTTTCTAAATTTTTAAGAATATCATAAACTGCTTCGTATACCGATTGACCATTTATTTTCCCAAGTGTATCTTCACTATTCTGTCGAAGGATAAAGAATTTTCTGATTTCAACATATCCATCATAGACTTTATTATTTTTAGAATTACTCACAGAGTAATACTGATTTTTACGAATTATTTTGTTTTCATCAAGCAACCTTTCAAGTGCTTTTATTACAAGATTTTTCAAATTCGGATATTCGCTTGCTATCAGTCCTTTATTACTAATTTTTCTATAACAGGATTTAATAACATTACTAACATAAGATACAATTACCTTATCGTTAGCATCGCTCTTCATTA
Source organism: Rosettibacter firmus (assembly GCF_036860695.1). Classification (NCBI taxonomy): domain Bacteria; kingdom Pseudomonadati; phylum Ignavibacteriota; class Ignavibacteria; order Ignavibacteriales; family Melioribacteraceae; genus Rosettibacter; species Rosettibacter firmus. The sequence goes on from NZ_JAYKGJ010000001.1 coordinate 421,275, forward strand.
GCTTTTCTTTCCAGAATTCATTTTTCTGAAAAGATTCTAAAAGAGTTGCGATTGTTTCTTGAGTTAGTTCGTGAATTATTTCCTTATCAAATACTCTCCTATCATTAAGAAAACTTCTGACTATATTTTCAGTCTGCTTAACAAGCTCCTTAAAGTAATTGATGGTAGCATTATTGGAAATAATTTCTCTAATAATGTCAGGAATTTGAATTTCTGCCCCCATAAGATGTATCCAGAATATTTGTTAATTTATTTTTAAGTTTATAACTAAGCTCTGTTAATTTCCTTTCAAATAATCTGGTATATCTATATTCTTTATAATGTATAAGAAAAAATGTGGTCTTTTTTAATCTTTCGGGTGGAACTTTTGCAATTAAAATGGTGGGTTCATATTTATGAACTCTTGTAGTACCGGGTGCAAATAGAACAGTATGATAATCGGTATAAGGAACGCTATTATCAAGTATTACAACCGGTCTATTAGCATCCTTATAATTTCTTCTTTCCTGACCAAAACTAATGTGTCTATCGTGTAATGCCCATATATCACCAAAATTTAAAAATACATCTTCGTTTATCCTGTTAATCATACGGTTTATTAGTCTTACTTCTCGCAGTTTTATGTTTTTATTGGTGTGTAATTTTTTCTTTAAGTATTCCAGTGATATAGTCTGCATATATCAATTAAAAAATATTTTTAAAAAATTATAAAAATCACTTTTTATAAATAACAAATATGAAATATTTATTCAATAAAGAATTGTTCAATTATTGGAATAAAATTTATGATTTCAAAGTAATTTTAAGTTTAGACATTGAGTGTAGGGAGACTAATGAGGCGGGAAAAATTTAAGAATAAAAATGATTGTGGAGGTGCGGGGAGTCGAACCCCGGTCCGAAGTTACCTTTCTATGAACATCTACACACTTAGCTTATCTTTTAAGTTTCATCTCGTTAACACCGATAAGCAGGTTTTAACGAGACTATTCCGTTAGAATTTCGCCTCGTCTACACGGACACTCGACTCGGCTATCGTATCTAATACGACGTTCTATCAAATCCCGATACGAGAGGATTTGAAGAACGGCTGCTTTTTATTATTAAGCAGCTAATGCGTAGTTATATTCGGCACTTATTTTTTTACCGTCGTTTAACGTGTCTACGGTGAACACGGTGTGCAGTTCAAAGAACGAGTAACTTCGTCGAAACCACGTCACCCCCAAAATTTCAAAGATTCCATTTTATATCTTCAATTCCTGAAAAATTGTTCTCATAACGAGCAAGAACAAATAATAAATCTGAAAGCCTATTTAAATATACTTGTATTTGAGGATTAATTTCTACATCTTTCATCAGTGCTACAACTTCTCTTTCAGCTCTCCTGCAAACAGTTCTTGCTAAATGTAAATATGCCGCTCCTTTTGTTCCACCCGGTAAAATGAAATTTTTTAGTTCTGGTAGCTTTTTGTCAAATTTATCAATTAATTCTTCAAGTTTCTTAACATAATTTTCATCTATACGAGATATCCTAGAATTCTTATTTTCAACTGGTAATGATAAATCCGCTCCAATATTAAAAAGTTCGGACTGTATACCAGTTAAAACATCTTTTAGTTCCTTTGAATTACATTCCAGAATAGAAATTCCAAGAACGGAATTTAATTCATCCACTGTGCCATAAGCCATAATTCTACGGTCATCTTTCCAAACTTTTTGTCCACCTAATAAGTAAGTTTCCCCTTTATCCCCTTTTTTTGTATATATTTTCATTTTGAAAATGGCAATTCAGTTATTGTAAAATTAATCTTTTTATTATTTATAAGAGCTGCGCAATTATTCTTTTCTAAATAATTTTTCCTTATAACAGCCAAACCAATTTTTTTCTTTAATAGTTCTGAATTAACGGTGGTTGTAATGAATCCAATATCTTCTCCATTTTCGTTCTGGATTTCTGCAGGAATTGTAAATTCACAATTATCGTTATTAAGTATAATTCCACAAAGCTTTCGCTGAACTTTATTATAAGTATCGAGTCGTGCAATAACTTCCTGACCGATATAACATCCTTTAGTAAAACTAATTTCATTAATTAAATCAATTTCATGTGGATTGAAATTTAGATTAATTTCAGTAACATCTGGCAAACCCATTTCAACTCTAAAGATATTATATGAATCTTCACCAACAAAATTAAGATCGAAAATACTTTTGTTATCTAAAACATAATCAATAAAATCACTCAAATAATTTATGCCTATTAATATTTTGTAAATTCTTAAATCATATTTTTCTTTTTGTAAGAAAATTCGAAAATTTAAATTACTTTCAGATATATCAAGAAAGTTTTCATCTTTTAATTCATTTAGTTTTTCACCGACAATTAAAGTTAAGAATGATTCTGCCTGAGGACCAATTACATCTATCAGTAAATATTCATTAGAAATATTATTTATCTCTATTTCTTCCGTAATAATGTATTTATTAATCCAGTTAATTAACTTATTTGTTTCATCACGCAGACCAATAAGAAAATATTTATTCTCAAGGTTTAATAAAGTTGTTCTATCAATTAATCTCCCCTTTTCATTTAAGAAGAGTGTATTCTTTTTTTGAAATGGTTGAAGATTTTTAAAATCATTAGTAGATACTCTATGAAGAAATTCAAGTGAATCTTTTCCTATCATTTGAATTATAACTGGATTATAAATTCTAAGAGCTACACCATATCGAAGTGAATAATATTCATCTTTACAATTATTAACAATTTTCAATGTTGAATTTTCATAAATGCAATTTGGAAATTTACTCGTTAGAACTTCTTTCATAATTTTTCCTGAATAATTTTCTTTATACATAGAGTTATTTTAATTAATTGTCATAAATACCAAAAAATACTAATAAACTTTGCGACCTCTGATAAACAATTAAATCGCCAAGTTTGCGAGATAATTAAGAATAGAAAAAGATCAATATTTTCTGAACCAGCGTGGATTTTTATCAGTTACATATAACTGACGTTTTTCGTTCCAGTAAAATGGGATCGAATCACGAACCCTGATTCTCATTGAGTCTTCAATAAATCGATATTCATAATAATCAGGATATTTATCATTATTAATATTTGCTAATGTTCTTTTATGAACAATACCAACATATGTTTCGAGTAGATGAGGTGGATTTCGCCAACCATTTACTAAAAAGAAATTATATTTTCTATGTCCTGAAATAATACCATCTTCATAAAATAGTTCAACATATTTTATATTTTTTGGAGCCCAGTTTTTAATTGACATTTTACTAAATCCACCATGAATTGGTACTTCGGCTTCCCAGATTTTTTCAAAATTATTTTCTTTACATTCAAACAACGTTAAATAGAAGAAAGCAGTTCCCAATTTTGTACTATCAAGTGTAACAAAACTTGATTCGTAACCCTGTATGTTTTTCTTTTCAATAAATCTTTCTGATTCTTTGGAACGAGCTATTAAAGCTAATATAAAATTCCCACCATCTTTAAAATATATAACTGCACTTTTTGGTACACCATAAATTGTTGATGGTTCATTTTCTAATAAATATGAACCTGGTGGATAATTTTCAAGTAAATATTCTCTCAATGCTATTGTATCGCAGGGAAATCTATTTTTAGATTGTTCTTTTGCAACATCAATATTATACTCTCTTATTTCTTTTTCTTTACTCTCAGATGTAGCAGCATCTCCATCTTTTTTATTTGATGTACAGGCAACTGATACAATCAAGAGTAATATTATCCACCTAATATTCATTTTATTTTTAGTAAATAATTACACTTTAGAAAACTCATCAATAAAATATACAGAGCTTAAAATTCCTTTTTCAAAATTTTCTATATGAAAATGTTCATTCGGGGAATGAATATTATCTGTATCAAGACCTAATCCCATTAAAACTGCTGGTGCTTTAAGATGTTTCATAAATTCTACAACTATTGGTATTGAACCACCTTCTCGAGTAAAAACAGTTTTTTTACCAAATGCTTTTGAAACCGCTTTTGAAGCTGCTTCGATAGCTTTACTATTTAACGGAGTGATTACAGGATATCCATAATGTAACATTCTAACATCAACTTTAACACTTTTTGGAGCCAGACTTTTAACATAATTGCTGAATTCTTTAAATATTTTGTGTGGATTTTGATTAGGCACCAATCTCATACTTACTTTTGCAATTGCTTTAGAAGGCAGTACTGTTTTAGCGCCTTTTTCTGTAAAACCACCTACAATACCATTACAATCAAGAGTTGGACGAACCCATAAACGTTCTAAAGTTGAAAATCCTTTCTCCCCCTGAAGTTCTTTAACACCAAGTTCTTTTGCAAATTTTTTATCAGAAAATTTTAGTCTATTAAAATTTTCTTTCTCTTCCTTACTTAGTTTCAATACATCTTTATAAAAATTTGGGATTGTAACTTTACCATTTTTATCGTGAAGTTTAGAAATTATTTTAGCCAGCTCATTAATTGGATTAGCTACTGCACCACCAAAAGTACCTGAATGCAAATCAGCTTTTGGACCTGTTACTTCAATTTCTGTATATAATAAACCACGTAATCCATAAGATATAGTAGGAACATTTTTATCATACATACTTGTATCTGAAATTAATACTGCATCACATTTAAGTAATTCTTTATTATTTTTAATAAATGAATATAAACTGTCACTCCCAATTTCTTCTTCGCCTTCTATAATAAATTTTACATTTAATGGTAATGATCCATGAGTTTTGAAAAATGATTCCACGCTTTTTACATGTACAAAATGTTGACCTTTATTGTCATTAGCTCCACGAGCCCATATTTTTCCATCTTCAATTACAGGTTCAAACGGTGGCGATTTCCATAGTTCTAAAGGATCTACAGGTTGAACATCATAATGTCCATAGATTAAAACCGTAGGTTTATTTTGAGCTCCTAACCATTCGCCATAGACAATGGGATGTTTCTCTGTTTGAAATATTTCAACCCGTGTCATTCCAGCATCTTTTAATTTATTTGCTATAAACTCTGCACATTTATTTACATCTTCTTTATGAGATTCTAATGTACTTATACTCGGTATTTTTAAGTATTCTATTAACTCATTAATATAATTGTGAAGATTACTGTTTATATAGTTTATTACTGATTCCATATTAAACCTCAAATTTATTTAGGATAAATAAAGAACAAATTCTTTTGCTTTTAAATTTACACCTCATTTTAACCGTATTCAAGTTAATTATTCTCTAATTTCTATTTACCATATAAAGTTGGTAAATTTATTAATAAAAATTTTGTTTTAAATGATATTAATAAAATACATCCTTAGAAACCACTTTGCACCTTTCATATTTTCTGTTTTGACTCTTATAGCAATTTTTATTTTGCAATTTCTAATGAAATTTGCCGATAGATTGGTTGGTAAAGGTTTAAGCACCTGGGTAATAATTAAACTTATTGCTTACAACCTTGCATGGATGGTTGTACTTGTAATCCCAATGTCTGTACTTGTTGCTGTTCTAATGGCTTTCGGAAATATGTCTCAAAACAACGAGATTACCATTCTCAAAGCAACAGGAATAAGTTTATATAAAATGATGCTACCACCATTTATCTCAAGTATAGTTATTGCAATACTTTTAGTTTATTTTAATAATCATATTTACCCCGATGCAAATCATGCAGCAAGAATTTTAATGGAAGATATATCGCGACAAAAACCAACTTTATCTTTAGTACCCGGTGTATTCTCACAAGATGTACCGAATTATTCTATTCTTGCAAGAAAAGTTGATACTCAAAAAAATGAATTGGAAGAATTAACTATTTATGATTACTCAAATTTACCTAAAGTAAATATTGTCACAGCATCAAAAGGGAAAATTTATTTATCAAGGAATCAAAAAAAACTAATTATGGATTTGATTAATGGTGAAATTCATGAAGCAGATAATTCAAATCCATTAGAATATAGAAGATTAAGATTTCAGCATCATAAAATTGCAATGCCAGCAGATCAATTTACATTTGAGCAATCAACTCCGGGAGGACCGCGAGGTGACAGAGAATTAGGTGCACAAGATATGCTAAAAATTGTTGATAGTCTCGAAGTAATCTTTGATAAAACCCAACAGAATCTAAATAAAAAAATTTCTCAATTAGCTGGTAATAATCTTATAACAACTAAATCTTTTCTTGAAGATAATCTTTTTTCAAAATATTTATATGTGCGGGTAAATCAGAGAATAAAAGCTGATGAAAGTTCCATATTAAATGTTTTATATAGCATTGATTATTATAAAAAAGAAATTAATCGTTATTGGGTTGAGATTCATAAAAAGTATTCTATTCCATTTGCATGTTTAGTGTTTGTTTTAATTGGAGCTCCACTTGGAACAATGACAAGAAAGGGTGGATTTGGAATGGCAGCTGGAATAAGTTTGGTTTTCTTTTTAATCTACTGGGCATTTCTTATTGGAGGAGAAAAATTAGCTGACAGAGGTTTACTTTCACCATTCTGGGGAATGTGGAGTGCAAATATCTTATTGGGTATTCTTGGAATTATCTTGACAGTAAAAAGTGCACGAGAAAAAATCACTTTGGACTTCTCTTTCCTAACTAAATATATTCCAAAATCATGGTTAAAACCAGAAGAAGAATATGAAAATAATTGATCGTTATCTTGTTAAGCAATTTTTGCAATCAATTTTTTTTGGTTTAATTGCATTTACTTTACTCTTTGTAGTAATTGATATGATGGAAAAGTTAGGTGATTTTATCGATCAGAATGTTGATACTAATATGATTATTCAATATTACATTGTTTTCACTCCAGAAATTATTAGGCTTATGACTCCAGTAGCAGTTCTTCTTGCAAGTCTTTTCACAGTTGGTAAACTATCAAATCAAAATGAATTGACTGCTATTAAAGCTGGAGGTATAAGTTTTTATAGATTCATATTACCATTTTTTGTTACAGCATTTATTATAAGTTTATTCTCTGTTTATTTTGGTGGTTATATTGTTCCTGCAGCTAATAAACATAAAGTTTTTATAGAACAAACATATTTAAAAAAAGGAATTGTTTATTTTGGGAGTAATATTTATTTCCAGGATACAAAAACCAGAATAGTAACAATAAATATTTATGATTTAGCAAATGATCAGGCAAATCAGGTAAGTATTCAAGAATTTGATCCAATTGATAAAACAAAATTACTTGAAAGAATAGATGCTTTTAGAATGAAGTATGACTCAGCAAAAGCCTGCTGGATTTTATATAATGGATTTAAAAGAACATTTCAGGATTCACTTGAAACAGTTGAAAAATTTGTAACAAAAGAATTATGCAACTTGAATTTTAAGCCAGAGGACGTAATTAAAAAGCAACGAAAACCCGAAGAATTAACTTTACCAGAGTTAGCTGAATTAGCAAATGAACAAATAAGAACCGGAAACGATCCAACTCAAATTCAAATTGAGTATCAATCGAGAATTGCTTATGCTTTTTCGAGTGTAATAGTAGTATTATTTGGTTTACCAATTTCTGCAAGAAGAAGAGGAGGACTTGCACTTCACTTTGGAATTAATCTACTTATTACTTTTATTTATCTGGTTTTTATGAAGGTAAGTCAGGCTTTTGGAAAAAATGGAATTCTCGATCCATTCATTACTGCCTGGTTTTCGAACTTCATATTTTTAATTGCTGCAATTTATAATATTAAAAGAGCAATGAAATAAATATAGATTTTTCTCTCACATCAAAAATTAGTAACTAAATGAATATGAATTAACCAAATAAAAATTCATTTTGTTTTTAATTCAAAAACTCCATCCCAGTTATCATCAGGAGGATTCGATAAATAAAATTCGCATCTATTCATATATACTTTAGATGGATAGTCTTTTAATTTTTCATAAGAACGTTTGAAATAATCAAGAGCTTCTTCAAAATATTTATGCTTGTATAATTCAATTCCTTGAAAATAAAAATCCATATTCTCAAAAGCTTCTTGAGCTTTTTTATCTCCAAGTTCATTAATTAATTCATAAACAGCTGTTGGTTTTGTTTTTCCTTTTACTCTCACAACATCAAGATATCTAACAAGAAATTTATCTTTAACCAATTCGTATGTCGATTCACTTATCATTATACTCGTACCATATTCTTTATTTGCTCCTTCGAGTCTTGAAGCTAAATTTACATTATCACCAAGAACTGTATAATCAAATCTTTTCTCGCCACCAATATTACCAACAATAACTTCTCCCGAATTAATTCCAATTCTAATGTAGATAGAAGATTCAGTTTTATTAGTCCAAATTTCTCTTAGTTGAGCAAGTCTATTTTGCATTTGAAGAGCTGTCAAGCAAGCTTTATAAGCATGATCAGGCACTTCAACTGGAGCACCCCAGAATGCCATTACAGCATCACCAAGATATTTATCAAGTGTTCCATCGTTGGCAATAATAATTTCACTCATCTCACTTAAAAATTGATTAATAAAACTAACCAGCTCTTCAGGCTGTTTTTTTTCTGCAAATGTTGTAAAATTAGCAATGTCACTAAACATAATTGTTAAATTTTTCTTTTCGCCACCTAATTTTAATTTGTCTGGATTAGATATTAACTCATTCACTACCGTATTACTTACATAATGACTGAACATTCCTTTTATCAAAACATTTTGTTGCCGCTCTCTTAAAAAATGATAAGCTGTGCTCGAAAAATATCCAACAATTAGTGCAAGTGAGGGACTTACAATTGCAATAACTAATTTTTTTTCTATAAAATAAAAAACGCTCAGGCGATAGAACAGATAAATTGATAGCCCGATTATAATTATATTTAATAATTCAATTAATAATCCTAAATGTAATTTGACTTTCCTGAGTAATGATGTTATAACAAATGAAAAAGTTGTTAACAAAATTATTAAGAGTATTTCACTCAAATTTGATTGTTTATATAAAAAATCTCCTCTTATAACATTTTGAATTATATTAGCGTGAAATTCAACTCCATAAATTAAGTTATCTCCTTTTTGTTTTCCTTTTGCAAAAGAAATTGGTAAAATATCTCTATCTTCTGGCATTGTAGAACCAATAAGAACAATCTTATCTTTAAATTTATTCGTATAAAGTAAGCCACCATCGGGATTATCCCAGGTATTTAAGTCCTCTCCAATTTCAAGTTCATCAATAGTTTTAAATTCTTTATCATCGAGCACATCAATTAATTTTACACGCGGGAAAGTTCCACTTGGTCCATAAAAATTAATTAAGATACTATTTTTATCGAATTGTGGAATGAGTCTTCCATTTATTTGAAAGAACTCATCATGACGAATAGCAGTAAAATCTTTGGGAAGATTATAAAATTTATTAAGGACAGCAAAACCAAAACTTGGAATTAATTTATTCATTAAATTCGACTTAACATATGGAAGATATCTTCTAAACACTCCATCATTATCTGCAGGAACCTGAACTATTCCTATTGAACTATCCACATGATAAAAATAATTACCAAAATTTTCTTTAAGATTTTTTATGTAACTTTTATTTTCTTCAAGTAATCTTTCACTTTCAATATCAATTTTGCCTGATAACACTACTTTTCTGGAATTTAAAATTGATTGATACATTAATGAATCATTTGAAGGAGACCATTGATCTTCGTTTGTAAAATTTATATCAATACCAATTGCTTTTGCACCTGCATTTGTCAGATTATTTATAACTTTTGCAAAAACAAATCTTGGCCAAGACCAGCGATTATATGGTGGCGGGATTTGATCGTAAGCATCCTGAGTTATTTCTACAATAATAACATCAGAAGAATCTCCTAAATCAACTATTCCTCTTTCTGAAAATCTTTTATCAATTAATTTTAATTCTAATTCCCTTAAAGGTGTGATTGGCAAAAGATAATCTTGAGTAATTAAAATAGTTAGAATAGCAGCTGTTAAAATTATTACTAACTGTTTTAAAGCATTTACAATCTTTTTACTGCCATTCATAATAAATTATAATGTGTAACGAGTAGTTAAGCCAATAATTGAATTTGTAGTCTTTCCAGGGAACCTAAAAATTCTTGTTTGAAAAGCTACATTTAATCTTGAAATTAAATTATAATCTGCAATAAGCTCTAATGACTGTCTTTTATAATCACCAAAACTTGGGCTCAATGTAGCTGAAAGGAGTAATTTATCTTCAAGTAATTTACGTTTTAGCCCTAATGTTAAGGTAACATATTTATATTGTTTATTCGCAATTTCTGTAGAATTATAAAGCAGTTGAAAGATTGAGTTAAAATTTCTTTCCCAAAAACTATTAATTGATAATGATACTGAATTATAATTTGCATCAATATCATTCAGACTTTTATCTTCCCTTTTCTGAGTTGTTATTGACAATGAAGTATTGTGACGCACTCCTAATTTTATATCATATGAAAATAATAATGTAAATTTATCTGTAATATCATCAATCACATAATTGCTATAAATTGTATCTGTTATTTTTATCCCATTGTTATTTTTATATCGATTGTAACCTATTGTGATACTTGGGAAATTAGTTCTTAAAAAAAGTAATGCTGTTGCACTAACGGTTTCGAATGTTGTTGTGGCTATTTTAGTTTTTTGTAGATTATCTTCTAACTTCTCATAACCAAAAGAAAGGAAGAATTGGTTATCGAACATTCTAATTCTATCAACAAAATTAAATCCTTTTACATCTGTTCTAATAAATGATTGTCCAAATGAGAAATAATCATTCCCTCTATAAATGTAAGAAGCTTTGAGAGAGTTATTAAAATAATTAAGACTTAGTGCTGCTTCGCCAACTAAAGATGCCAACTTTTGAGGATTAAGAGGACCGATATATTGATTTACAGTAATAATTTTACCAAGCCATTTTTTGATTGTTTTAATTTTATCTGGATCAATATCAAAAGCTTTTCCTTCTCCAAAAATAGAATCTATTTTTTCATCTGATAATGTACCTGAAGAAATATCTTTATTATAGATACTGAATGCTGCCTGTGATGTAAAAAGAATATTTTGTTCATCAAAAGCAAACATTAAATCTGTTCCAACAACAGCATTTTCTTGTGGTCGTGCAGAGAATTCAACCGAATTGGGATCATCTTTTGAGTGAAGATAAGTAAATCCCAATTGAAAATTTTCACCACTTCCAAAAGATGGTCGAATGGCAAATAATTTCCTGCTATAAGTTCCCAGTTGAACTCTACCAAATGGAAATCCATATTTATTTTCATCAATTGGTATCACATTGTACGCGAGTGGAGCATTTTCTTTAAGATACTTTTCTAATAAAGTCCCCTCAACCTTTCTGAGTATTTCACCATATGTTGCTTGAATATTGAAAGCACTAAGATTTAATGCTCCATTTATTCCGCGAATTCTTTTACCACTCATAATTAAATTTGGAAACTGAGGATAAGAATCACCAATTTGTAAATTTAGCAAATCTCCATTGCGAATAGTCAAATTATATCTATTGTATGGTTGAAGATATTTCTTTTCCTCTGAAGTTACATAAAGTTGACCACCAAAAAACCAATCTCCTGAAGTAATTTTTGTTTCTGCATTTAAATTATTATACCATTTTGAAATCTCGCTATAATTTTCATTTCTCGATTCAGCTTTCAAGTTTCCATTGACTTTCCACCTTTGTTCTAATCTGGTAGCAACTTCACGTGTTACAAACTGAATATTTCTTATTATTGAATGATATAAATTTCCTTCGTTATCAAAAACTTCTATTTTAATTTGAGTAGCACCAGTTTTAATATTACTAATATTCTCATTACTAATTACAACCAGGTCTCCCGCAATAAGAGCACTACCCGAAATATCAATATTATTTAGAAAAATTTTTGTTCTTCTTATATCAATATTTTCAGGTGCTCTCATAAACGAGATTGAAATTAAAAAGTTATCCTGAGTTACTATTTCGCCTTCATCGGGATTAAGTACAATAATTTCTTTATCTTTTTCTGAAGCTCCTTGAATAGCCAGTTGAAATGGAGAAGCTCCTTCGTTAATACCTGAAGGATAGGTTTGTTGTGTTTCGTCCTTAAGGTTAATAACAAAGTAATATTCTAAAGTTGGTGGTTTTATTACATCAGATGAAATAGTATAAGTTGCAGCATTACCAACAATTTGCATTTCCACCTTTTGAAATTCATTTTGACCGAATAATCTATATAATAAATCAATTGATAAGATATTTTCTGTTGAAATTAATTCAACAGAAAAATTTAATGGTGTATTAACTTTTGCTTCGCTTGTTTTTACATTTAGAATTAGACTTTCTTGAGCATCTACTTTTGCTAAGAATATAAAATAAGTGAGTAGAATGTAAATATTAATATATCTTAATAGAAACTTTAATCTCATTTTACCCCCTTTTAAAAAAAATTATTCTTCGGGACCGTAATATTCTATTTCAAAATCGCCTTGTGGAGTTTGAATAATAATCTTTTTAATATTTGTTCTTCGAGATTCTTGCATTAACTTTTTATCTTGATCAGTCTGTTCACGAAAATCAAAAGTGCCATCTTTCGAAATAGTAACTGTATTACCTTCTGTTAAAGTTCCTTCACCTCCCTGTGGCCCAGTAAAATTAAGCAATGCAGAACCTGACTCTAAGGACATTGTGAATGTGCTATCTTCGCTATACTCTAAAAATCCACTTGTCCCTCTAATTGAAGCAACAACGGTAGGAGTAGTAAATTTAAATTCTTCATTTTCAGATTGTTTTTTAACATCAAAACTAATTAATCCCTTTTGAATGAAAGTATTTTTATTCATTAATTTTTCTTTTTTATCACCAAAAATATGTAGAATACAATTTTCCCGTACACGTAATAAACCCGAACCATCAGTAAATTTAACAAGTGCTAAAGATTTAAAACCAGTTTTAACTTCGTTCCCATCATAAAGCACTAATCCAATATTAGCTTTTTGCCAGTCCGATTCATCTGCAGTTTTTCTATAATTAACATCTTTATAAACTTTAGTTACTAATGCAACCTGTGTATCAGAAGAATTTGAGTTTTTTGCTTTGTTGTTCTCATTTTTTTCTTCAGGAAAGATTGATATATAAAAAGCAATAAAAAATAAAATTATTAATTTCTCTTTCATATTATCCCCTTCTATTTTTCATCTTGGACGAAAATTTCCAGATATGATAGAAGTTCTATCCAGTTCTAAATGATTCAAAATTCCCGTTAAATCAGAGAAACTTATAGCATTCCCATTTTCATCAAAGAATTGTATTTGTTCAAAATTAATATTACCACTTCTAAGAATATTTAAAGCATCTTCATCTATATGATCCCGAAGTAAATTTATTAATCGTTCTAATTCTATATTAGTTACTTTTTCTATATTTGTAATTTCACTGGCATCTGATATTTGTTTCCCAATTCTAAATGAAACTATAGGGCTCATCAACTCATCGGGACCACCAGGCCTATTCACAACTGCTTTTATAGCCAGAACAATAGTTGTATCACTAATAAGTTCCCTATCGAGGTAATCAACTAAATTAATACTGGAAGTATCTTCAACTTCTTTATTATTAACCAGAGGATTTCCTGAATTAAGAGCTTGTTCATAAGTCTCACCCGGTTTTAGATAATTAGCTAAAATTTTGTAAGAATTAGCACCAAGAGATTTCGTCCATGTAACCAGTATTGAACCAATATTTTCAACACTCCCTTCATTTGGAGATAAAATAATTGGGGGAGAAGGATTCAGAAATATCAATTCTTTTGAATCGCTACTTACCAAGGTAGGATTATCAACAGGATAATAAAGATTTACTTCAATATTAAAAATCCCTGTTGGTTTTGCTATTTCTCTAATTTCAGAAACTATATTATCATTATACTCTTTTTTTACCAGTTCAATATCTTTATTTAGTTCGTCATTACTAAATATCCTTGAAATAAATGGTTTAGTTCTAAACTCTGCTACTTTTACAGGTGCTTTATTTAGTTCTTTCCTCCATTCAATTTTACCTTCAACAATTACTTCTATACCTGGAGGATTAATAATTACCTGCATAATTCGTGGCTGGTTTTGAAGATTTTCTTCAATAGCCAATGCAGCAAAATCAATAGTAGATAAATCGCCAAGGATATTTAATTGTATAGTTGGTGTTTGAGCTTTAACTATTGATATATATAAAATAAAAAAGAAAAAATAACATATTCGTTTTAAAACGTCTTCCATACATTCCCTCCTATAAATTAATTCCAAATATAAATATCTGCTAAATAAAGTAAATATTTATTTGAATTATAACAAGACTAAATTTGTGATTTAAACTAAACTACAGTGACTGGATAATAGTTTTGAAACAGTAGGAGTAAATTTTTATTGTAATAAATAAAATTACTATTTTAAGAGAAGTGCCCCCCTCCAGAATAAAAAAATTAATTTACTTTTGGTTCTTTTCCCGGATTAATAAATCCAAATTGTGGAGCTGGCTGTAAATCGATATTAATTTCACCAAAACGAGCTTCATATTTTTCAATATTATCTTTTAAGGCACGCATTAACATTTTTGCATGTTGAGGAGTAGTAATTATTCTTGCTAATACTTTAGCTTTAGGAACACCCGGAACTACTCTTGTAAAATCAATTATAAATTCAGCTGGAGAATGAGTTATGATAGCTAAATTCGAATAAATTCCTTCTGCTTCTTTTTCACCCAATTCAATATTAATTTGTTGTGGTTTTATTTCATCGTGTTCCATAATATACTCCAATTATTTATTAATCTATCTTGAGAGGTAATGAAAAGAAAAAGCCCACACAGTTTGTAGTGTGGGCTCATAAAATTTATTTTCTATATTGATCAGCTTTATTAAATGCTTCTTCAGATTTTTCTTTCATACCAAGATTTGCATAAACTTTACCAAGCAATTCCCATATAGTAGGTTCTTGAGGATTTACTGATAAATATTTTTCGAGGTAAGGAATTGCAGCACTAAATTTTTCTTTGTATGCATCCGAAACCTCTCCTTTCTCTTCCATTTCTTCTCTCATTTTAGCACCCCAACGAATATAAGTAACAGCTAAATTATAAACTGCGTTGGTATAATCTGGATCGAGCTCAATAGCTGCTTTAAATTGTTCCTCGGCTTCAGGATATTTATCAGCATTCAATAAAAGAACACCATAGTTGTATCTGTAAAATTTATTATTTGGTTCTTTTTCTACTCCAGTTTTAAATGCCGTCATCGCAACATCTAACTTATTAGCAGAAATGTAAGCATTAGATAATCTTAATAAAATTTCACCATCATCGGGATATTTAGCCTGTCCTTTTTCCAGCACTTCAATAGCTTTATTGAAATTTTCATATGCTTGAATACTATCAGCGGGATTTTTTGAAGTTTTATAATTATCAATTAATTGATTCCCCTTTTCAGTATAAATTTGTCCAAGCATTGCGAAAGCTTCGGGGGCAGTACCAATACTAACTAATTTTTCAAGAGGAGCAATAGTATCATCAATTCTATTCATATTCAAATAAGTATAAACAAGATTAATATATGCTCCAGCTGAATCTGGTTCACATAAAATTGCATTATTAAAATTTTCCGCAGCTTTTTCAAAAAACATATTCATAGAATCTTTATCGGTAGTTTTTGTAGCTTTGTTAAAAAAGCTTACACCTTTATTAAATCCAGTTGCCCAATAATATTTTTTTGATTCAACAATTTGTTGTTCAAATTTTTTACTAATTGATAGTGACTTATCGAAAGCTTCCAACATTTTGGGAATATTACCTTCTTCACCATAAAGATATCCCAACAAATACCAGCCTTCGTCACTATTTGGGTTTTTCTGAACTTCTTTTAATAAAGTTTCTTTTGCTTTATCGTATTGTTTCTGGTTAATATAAAGTTTAGCACCAGTTAGTTCGGCAGATGCGCACTGGAATGCTGTAATTCCTAATGCCATTCCTAATATACTTAGATAAATAAGTACTTGTTTCATTTATTCTCCTAAGTTTAAAAAATATTTAATTATGATATCAAAAATAACCAATTTAAAATTGGCAAGTCAAGAAATTTTCCAATACAGTTTATATAAAAATAAACCCTGTTTTTAACAGAGTTATGTAAAATTGCAGTTTTCAAAAACTTATTAAACTTCCATAATTTCTTTTTCTTTATGTTTAATTAGATCATCAATTTTAGCAATATGATCGTCTGTAATCTTCTGTACTTCTTTTTCTGCTTCTTTCAATTCATCTTCTGTGAGTTCTTTATTCTTTTCCATTTTTTTAAGATGTTCATTTGCATCTCTTCTTACATTTCGTAGTGCTATTTTAGCATCTTCACCGAATTTTTTTACAAGCTTTACAAGCTCTTTTCTTCTTTCTTCTGTTAGTGGTGGAATAGGAATTTTAATATTTGTTCCATCACTTACTGGATTTAATCCAAGGTCAGAAGTAAGAATGGCTTTTTCTATAACACTAACCATACTCTTATCCCAGGGTGTAATAGATAGAGTATGAACATCGAGTACAGATAAATTACCTAATTGATTAAGTGGGGTTAATTTGCCATAATAATCAACTTTAATTCCATCTAAAAGTGCTGTAGTAGCTTTTCCAGTTCTAATCTTTGAAATTTCGTTTCTAAAGGCTTCTATTGTTTTATCCATTCTTTGTTTGGCATCTTTAATTACAGGATTATTCATCATATTTGCCTCGCTATTTATGGTCGAAAATTTTTATGAAGGGAAATTACCTACAGCAGTACCTACATTCTCACCAGTAACAACTTTCAATAAATTATCTGGCACATCCATATTAAATACAATAATTGGAAGGTTATTTTCCTGGCACATACTGACTGCAGTTAAATCCATCACTCTTAAATTCAATTTAAGAACATCCAGATAAGAAATTTGTTCGAACATATTAGCATTTGGATTTTTTTCTGGATCAGAATCATAAACACCATTTACACGTGTACCTTTAAAGATTGCATCTGCTTCGATTTCTACGGCTCTTAAGGTTGCAGCTGTATCTGTACTAAAATAAGGATGACCTGTTCCAGCTCCAAAAATAACTACTCTACCTTTTTCAAGATGACGAATTGCTCTTCTTCTAATATAAGGTTCTGCAACTTCTTCCATTTTTATTGCTGTCATCAGTCGTGTATAAATTCCTTTATTTTCCAGTGCATTTTGCAATGCTAATGAATTAATAATTGTAGCGAGCATTCCCATCTGGTCGCCAGTAACTCTATCAATTCCTTGAGAAGATGCATTTAATCCTCTATAAATATTACCACCACCAATTACTATTCCAATTTGAACACCCAGATCGTGAACTTTTTTTATTTCATCAGCGAAATAATTTAGGACTTTTGGGTCAATCCCAAAATTCTGGTCACCCATTAATGATTCGCCACTAAGTTTAAGTAATATTCTTTTGTATTTTAAATTGTGGTTCATAGGTAGTGTATTTCATTTACTTAAGTCAATATAAAAAAAAAGGTCTTATTTTGAAATAAGACCTTTTAATAATCATTTCTTTTCATCGCTTAAGTGGAAGCGTTTAAATCTTAAAAGTTTTATTTGAGTATTATTTTGCTTATTAAATTCTTCAATCAAATTACCTACTTTTTTTGTGTTATCTTTTACAAAGATTTGTTCAATTAAACAATTTTCTTCGTAGAATTTATTTAGTTTTCCCATTGCGATTTTTTCGAGAACCTGTTCAGGTTTTCCTTCTTTACGTGCTACTTCTTTATAGATTTCAAGTTCTTTATCGATAATTGATTTGTCAACTTCTTCTCTATAAATCGATATTGGTCTCATTGCAGCTATTTGCATTGCAATATCTTTTAATACAGGTTGAAATTCTGGAACTTTATCTTGAGGAACATTTTCTGCTACTATAATTACACCAAGTTTAGAGCCGTGATGTATATAATCAACAATTAAACCATTTTCTACATTCTCAAAAGCAAATCTTGATATTTCAATTTTTTCACCAATTTTACCAATTAAAGCATTCAATTCATCCTGAACATTTTTACCATCCAAGTTCGATTGTAATAATGAATCAATATCAGCTGGTTTATTTGTGACCAATACTTCAGCTATAAAATTGGCAAACTTAACGAAGTCATCACTTTTAGCTACAAAATCTGTTTCACAATTTATTTCGAAAATCACAGCAGAATTTCCATTATTGAATACGCGGGTTAAAATTAATCCTTCATTAGCAGATTTTTCAGCTCTTTTAGCTGCAACAGCTGCTCCTTTTTTACGAAGCAATTCTATTGCTTTCTGGAAATCTCCATTAGCTTCTTCAAGAGCTTTTTTGCAGTCAATCATTCCTGCACCAGTTTTCTCTCTTAGTTCCTTTACTTGAGTTGCACTTATTGCCATAATTTCCTCTTTAATTTCAAAATTAATTATTGGTTTCTTGTGATGATGTTTTTTCTTCTATTATATTTTCATTTTGTTCTGTTGGTTTTTGTTCAGCTTTTTGAGTTTTCTTTTTCTGTTCAGTTTTTCTATCATCGTTATTGAATTTTACTCTTCTAATTCTACTTTTAGCTTGTTTTTTCTCGGTATCCTGTTCCTGTTCTTCTGTAACCTTTTTCTCTTTTTCTTTTTCAGCAGTTTCGTGAGCTTTTAGTTCTTTAGCTTTTTCATTACCTTCAATTACTGCATCGGCAATTACTTTAGTAATAATTTCAATAGTACGCGAAGCATCATCATTAGCAGGAATTACATAATCAATCGGATCAGGGTCACAATTTGTATCGACAATAGCAATTACAGGGATATTCAATCTAACAGCTTCTTTAACTGCAATTGCTTCTTTTTTAACATCAACAACAAACAAAGCACCAGGCAATTTGGTCATTGTTTCTACACCATCGAGAACTTTTCTAAGTTTTTCTTTTTCTCTAGTAAAGTGTAATCTTTCTTTTTTGGTAATTTTCTCAAAAGTACCATCACTTTCCATTTTTTCAATATTTTGAAGTCTCTTTACACTTTTACGTATAGTTGCAAAATTAGTTAACATTCCACCGAGCCATCTTTCACTAACCCAGTTAGAATCACACCTTTTTGCCTCTGCAGCAATAGTATTTTTAGCTTGCTTTTTAGTACCTACAAATAGTACCTTTTTACCCTGAGCTACTATTTCAGTAACAGCTTCAGCTGCTCTATCAATAGCTTGTTGTGTTTTTTTCAGATCAATAATGTGAATCCCATTTTTTTCCATAAAAATGTATGGTTTCATTTTGGGATTCCAACGGCGAGTCAAGTGACCGAAATGGGCACCAGCTTCAATTAGTTCTGTAAGTTGTACTCTTGGCATAATATTCTCCTGTTTTATCTTCTACTCTCATCTTATCCTTCAATAATGGATAAGTTTGCTTTTCATCCCAAACGGGACACAGGAAGCAAATACGAGAGTATGAATGGTTAAACAAATTAGTTGATTATCTCTTAGAGAACTGGAATCTCTTTCTTGCTTTTTTCTGTCCGTATTTCTTGCGTTCGACCATACGAGGGTCGCGTTTCAATAAACCTTCAGCTTTAAGTATAGGACGAAAATCTGGATTAATATCTTCTAATGCACGAGCAATACCAAGTCGTATTGCATCAGATTGACCTGAAACTCCACCTCCAGAAACATTTGCAAAAACATCATACTTACCTAATGTTTGAGTAACAACAAAAGGTAATAAGATATTATCACGATGTTCTTTCAGTGGAAAATAATTTTCAAATTCTCTGTCGTTTACAGTAACTTTGCCCGAGCCATTTCTTAAATAAACTCTGGCTACTGCATTTTTTCTTCTACCGACAAATATTTTATCTGCCATCAAATCACTCCATTATAAACTTAATACTTCAGGTTTTTGAGCTGCATGAGGATGAGATTCCCCAGCATAAACTTTTAGTTTCTTAATTAATTTTCTACCTAAACGATTTTTAGGTAACATCCCTTTAACAGCATGTTCAATTACAAATTCTGGCTTTGTAGCCATTAATTCAGAAAAACTTTTTATTTTAACTCCACCTGGATACATCGTATGCCAGAAATATGTTTTAAGGGATTCTCTTTTCCCTGTTACACGTACTTTATCTGCATTAATAACAATAACATAATCTCCTGTATCCATGTTGGGTGTAAAAACTGCTTTGTGTTTACCTCTTATAATTCTTGCTATTTTAGCAGCCAATCTACCTAAAACCTGATCTTTAGCATCAACAATATACCATTTTCGATTTGCTTCTTCAGGTTTTATAAATTTTGTAATCTTTTCTTGCTTCAAGATTTCCTCCAAATACAAAAATATACTTTTCAAAGGTTTCAAATATATTTCTATAGTTTTATAATGTCAAGGAATTATGAATTTTAATTTTTGCATTTCTGAGATTTTACTATTTATTAATATATTTTGACGACATATTCAGCACCTGCTTTAATATCAAAATACCTATTGCACAATTAATCTTTTATAATTTTAGAATTGTATTGAAACTTTTATCAAAAGCTTATTTTTTGACTATTGCGTTTTGATATTAAATAAAGAATTTGAGTATTTCTATAAAAGTCAATTTAATATCTGTGTTTATAGTAAAATATTTTTACTTGTTTTTTACTGTTATCATTATTCTTACCTTTGAAACAAATATTTTGAAAAACTTATTATAAATTATTATGAAATTAAACTTTTATTTAATCTTTAAATCAAAATTATATTTATTTGTCTAAAAAAATACAATAGTATGACTCCTTACGATGTTTTAAAAAATTTTTTTGGCTTTTCTGAATTTAAAGCTTATCAAAAGGAAATTATTGATTCAATAATTAACGGAAATAATGTATTAGCTATTTTACCAACAGGTGGGGGTAAATCTCTGTGTTATCAAATTCCTGCTTTATTATCAAATTCTGTATCATTAGTTATATCACCATTGATTGCTTTAATGAAAGATCAGGTTGATTCATTAAATAAAAAAGGGAAAGTCGCAGCATTTATTAATAGTACTTTAAATCATAAGGAAATTCAATCGATATTAAATGAACTATCAACCAATAAAATTAAGTTACTTTATGTTTCTCCAGAAAAATTAGATAATATTCAATTTGCAGATATTATTAAATCTCTTCAACCTTCTTATCTTTTTGTTGATGAAGCACATTGCATTAGTGAATGGGGACATAACTTCAGACCAAGTTATAGAAAAATCAAGCAGTTTGCTGATTTTATAAATATTAAAAGAATTTCTGCATTTACAGCTACCGCTACTGAAGATGTTCGTAATGATATTATTGAACAATTGGGAATTATTGATGCTAAAGTTTTTGTCTATGGCTTCGAAAGAAAGAACTTATATCTTAACGTAATTAAAACGAAAGATAAAAAAGATATATTATTAAAACTCATCACTCCAGCATCTATACCTGCAATAATTTATACAGCCACAAGAAGTATAGCAGAAAATGTTCATGAATTTTTAAAACAAAAAAGAATTAAATCTGCATATTATCACGCTGGTTTAAATGCAGAAATGAGACGATTAATTCAAGATGATTTTCTGGAAGGTAGAATTAATCTTATTGTTGCTACAAATGCTTTTGGAATGGGAATAGATAAAAGTGATATTCGAACTGTAATACATTATAACTTTCCTTCTAATATCGAAAATTATTATCAAGAAATTGGTAGAGCTGGTCGTGATGGAAATCCATCAAATATTTTTTTGCTATTTGATGAGAAAGATATATCTATTCAGGAATACTTCATTAAAAATTCTATTCCACAAAAAGAACAGATAGAACTTGTTTACAATGCAATTTGTGATTATGGTAATATTGCGTTAAGAAGTGTTTCTCAGAAAAATATTCCTATCGATCTAAATTTAATTTCATTTTTACAATCAAAAGGATTAAATAAGGCATTGATTGATGCTTCGATAAGAATTCTTGGTGAGTCTGGTTATATTAAGTATAATCCAGAAATATATAAAAATTACAAAGTGCAATTTTTAGTCGAACCTGACAAATTGAACTCATTAATAAATAAAATTCAAGATAATGAATTAAAAGACTTAGTTTTATTACTTGTAAGAGATTATGGTAGTAATATTTTTCGTTACAGTGTGAATATTAATCTTCTGAGATTATCAGAAATTCTTGGAGCTGATTCAAACAGTTTAATTGAATATCTTAAGTTACTCAACAATTCAAGTATTATTTCATATGAAGCTCCATCTCCCTATCCAACAGTTTCTCTCTCTAAACCGAGACTAAAAGGTAATGAATTAATTCTTGATTTAACAAAGACAAAAAAGTTAATAGAACATAATAAAATTAAGCTCGAAAAAATATTGGGCTATATTCAAACTACTGAATGTCGATTCTCATATATCTTAAATTATTTTGGTGAATTTAAAGACAACTATAAATGTGGAAGATGCGATAATTGTTCGGGAAGAACATTCAAATTATCCGATGATGAATTTCTACGAAACCACATTCTTCTTACTCTTGAAGAAATTAAAAAACCAATCGATAAAAAAGAGTTAATAAAAATTCTACTTGGCAAAGATTTGAAATATCAGCACATTTCTACTTATGGTTCTTGTGAACTTTTTTCTACTATTGAAATAGATAATGTTCTATCCAATATGGAAATAGAAAAAGTAATAACATCCAAAAATGATTTAATTAATTATCAATCTTTTTCAAATTTATTAATCGACAGAGAAGTAGATATTCAAAAAAACTATGAAAGTGATTTAAAACTTTTCAACATATTAAGACAAATAAGAAAAGAAGTTGCAGAAAAATTTAATCAATCAGCACAAATAATTTGTCCCGACAATATTTTAAGAGAAATTGCAAAGTTACGACCTCAAACCTATTCAGCATTTCTTGAAATTGATGGATTCAACAAAAGAATGTTTAACAAAATTGGAGAAGAATTTATTGCTGCAATAAAAGAATTTGAAAAAGATGAAAGTCTTTCTAATAAAATCAAAGAAAAAAATCTTCCACAAACTTCATTTCAGATACTGGAATTAATACAAAAAAAGTATTCGTTAGAAGATATTGTTTCAATAACAAAGATTCCAGAATCTGTTCTTTCCATACAAATTGAAACATTAATAGAAGCAATTCCTTCCTTAGAAATTGATTCTTTATTCGAAAAAGATGAGTTGAATGAAATCAATAATAAAATTGAAGCTGGCTTTACTGATCTTAAAGAATTAAGAAAAGCGTTGAATGAAAAAGTAAGTTATGCTAAACTTAGAATTGCTCTTGCAAAGAAAAGAGTTAATTAATCACATTAGTATTTTTTAAATCCTGCAGGTATGTATTAGCTTTTTTGAAAAAATTCTGCCACTTCTCAATGTCTGTTTTTAAATTTTTCAAATAGTTCTCAAATTCTTCTCTACTGGTATTATATTTTTCATAAAGTTTTTTCTGATTTATCTTAAGTGAATCTAAATTATAAGAATATTTTTCTTCCAGTATGATATTTTCTACATAGATACGAATAGCAGTATCTTCATCAATTTTTTTTTCTGAGCAGTTAACAATTAAAAGCAGAATAGAAATAGCAAATAATACAATGTGATTATTTCTTTTTACTTGCTTCAAATAAAATTCTCTTTTCACGTTCGGTTAAATTTTTATAACCACTTTGGCTTATTTTATCGAGTATTCTATCAATTTCTTCCTGAGTAATTTCTTCCTCTTTGCTTTTTGAATCGATATCATAAAACTCTGCTTCTTCAATATCTTTTGAGAAGGATGGTTTTCTGAATCTTGAAGAAAATTTAAAATTAGATTTCTTATGATACGTGCTAAATATATTCCTAAATTGAAAGTCATATCTTCTATCGATAAGAATAAATAAAAATCCTGTAACAGCTCCACCAATGTGAGCAAGATGAGCTACTAATGTTGGTTCGTTAACGGATAAGAATTCGATAACTACTAAGAATGCTATTAAATATTTTGCCTTAATTGGAATTAAGAAATATAAAAATATATATCTATCAGGGAAAAACATTGCAAAGGCAATCATAATACCAAACACAGCACCAGATGCACCAATAGTTGGAGCCAATGATTCAGAAAATAAAGGTGCTAAAAATAATTGAAATAGACCTGCACCAAATCCACACAGCAAATAATAAATTAAAAACTTTCTTGACCCAAGAATATTTTCCAATTCCATCCCGAACATCCAGAGCATAAACATATTGAAAAGAATATGAGTGAAATCGCCGTGCATAAATTGATAAGTTAAAAATTGCCATATCTTAAAATTATATGGCATACCTGCACTATCAATACCTGTAATAGGATTTAAAGCAAAATATCTATTTAAAATATACCAGCCTGGAACACCACCAAAACTGATACTATCAAAAATTATTTGTATCAGAAATACACCAGCATTGATAATCAATAGATTTTTAATTACTGGTGGGAAAAAAGAAAATCCTCCAAAACCAGAAGGCCGATAATAATCTCTCGAATCTAAACTCATATACTTCCTTATTTACAGTTCAACTATAAAATTATAATTTCTTTTCCAAAATATCCAAACCATTGTATTTTTTCTTTAATACATCGTACATAATGTTTTGATTTGTACTTAGGTAATCGAAGCTATAATTAAACTTTACTTGATTATTTGCAGTTATTATTATTTACTTTTTAGTATTTATAAACATAAAATTCTGAAATATATTTTCACTTAATTAAAATAAAAATCTGCCAACAATTTTTAGTTTTTCTTAGGTAGTTTTTCAAACATTAATAAAAAAGAGCAAGAGTTATATCTTGCTCTTTCTTTGATTAATTATCATCGTTTAATGCCGCAACTCCAGGAAGAACCTTCCCTTCCAAAAATTCAAGTGAAGCACCACCACCTGTTGATACATGTGATACTTTATCTTCGAGTCCAGCTTTTTTAATAGCAGCTGCTGAGTCACCACCACCAATAATTGTTATAGCACCTTTTTCAGTTGCTTCTGCCAGAGCTTTTGCAATTGCTTCGGTACCTTTTGCAAAATTATCAAATTCAAATACACCAAGTGGACCATTCCAGATAATTGTTTTACTTTCAAGAATTACTTTTCGGAATTCTTCAATAGTTTTAGGTCCAATATCAAGTCCCATTTTATCTGATGGAATTTTATCTGAATCAACAATCATTGAAGGTGATTCATTTTTAAATTCAGAAGCAACTACATTATCAACAGGTAATAAAACTTTTGCACTGGACTTTTTGAATTTTTCGAGCATTTCTTTTGCTAATTCAAGTTTTTCTTCTTCGAGAAGAGAAGTTCCAATTTCATATCCCATTGCTTTATAAAAAGTATAAGCCATTCCACCACCAATTAAAAGGTTATCAACTTTTGGTAATAAATTTTCAATAACATCAATCTTACCAGAAATTTTAGAACCTCCAAGTATTGCAGTAAATGGTCTTACAGGATTAGCAATTGCTTCTCCAAGATAATTTAATTCTTTCTGCATAAGATAACCTGCAGCACATACTTTAATAAATTTTGTAACACCTTCGGTCGAAGCATGAGCTCTATGTGCACTTCCAAAAGCATCGTTAATATATACATCTCCCAGTTCTGCTAATTGCTGAGCAAAAGCAGGATCATTTTTTTCTTCTTCGGCATGGAACCGTAAATTTTCTAAAAGCAAAACTTCTCCTTCTTTCAATGAATCAACAATCGCTTTAACCTGTTCGCCAACACAATCAGGAGCAAATTTCACTTCCATATCAAGCAATTCACCTAAACGAACTGCAACAGGTTTTAATGTATACTTTGGATTAGGAGCTCCTTTAGGTCTTCCAAGATGACTCATTAAAATGCATTTACCACCTTCATTAATGATCTTCTTAATAGTTGGTAAAGCAGCTGTAATTCTCAGGTCATCAGTAATATTCATGTTTTCATCGTAAGGGACATTAAAATCAACACGAACAAGAACTCGCTGTCCTTTTAGATTAACTTTGTCAATACTCAGTTTTTTCATTTTAATCCTCCTGTTTTGGGATTTTTCTGATTCGAAAATTAGAAGATAGTAACAATATATACAAAAAAGACGCAGCCGATATAATTCGGACTGCGTCTTTACAAAGTTTTTATAATATTATTTTGTATTTATCATTTTCATCAACAAATCAACTACTCGGCATGAATAACCCCATTCATTATCATACCAGGAAACAATTTTAAAGAATCTTTTCTCGCCCTTTAAGTTATTTTGTAATGTAGCCAGAGAATCATATATAGATGAACGATCATCATGTATAAAGTCTGTAGAAACAACTTCTTCATTGCAATATCCAAGAATTCCTTTCAAGTATGTTTCAGAAGCTTTCTTCATTAATTCATCTATTTCTTGAATCGATGTTTCTCTTTCTGATCTGAATGTTAAATCTACTACAGAAACATCTGCAGTTGGTACTCTAAAAGACATTCCAGTTAATTTACCTTTTGTTTGAGGAAGAACTTCACCAACAGCTTTAGCTGCACCAGTTGTAGATGGAATAATATTAATTGCAGCAGCACGACCACCTCGCCAATCCTTTTTAGAAGGACCATCTACTATTTTTTGTGTTGCTGTATAAGAGTGAATTGTTGTCATCAATCCAGTTTCGATTCCAATTCCCTCTTTTATTAATACGTGAACAATTGGAGCAAGACAGTTTGTTGTACATGATGCATTAGATACGATGTGATGTTTTTCTGGATCATACTCATGATCATTGACACCCATAACAAAAGTTTTTACATCTCCCTTAGCTGGTGCAGTAATAATTACTTTCTTGGCTCCAGCAGCAAGATGACCTTTTGCTTTTTCAGAATCTGTAAATAATCCTGTAGATTCCAGAACATATTCTACACCTAAATCTTTCCATGGTAATTGCGATGGATCCTTTTGTGCAAGTAAACATTTAATCTTATGACCATTAACAATAAGAACATCATCTGTTTCTAATGAAGAATCACTTTTTTCGCTTCCTAAGGTTCCTTTAAATTTACCATGTACTGAATCATATTTTAATTGATATGCAAAATATTTTGCATCATTGACAACATCTACCACTGCAACTACATCAACCTCTTTGCCGAGGTATCCTTTTTCGGCTAATACATTAATAATTTGTCTGCCAATTCTACCGAATCCATTGATTCCGATTTTTGTTGCCATTATTATACCTCCATAATCGTATTAATGTAAAATTTGGCTTGCAATATAGTTAATAATTAAAGAATTTTCAATTTACAAACATAATTATTTTAATAATTTTAGTTAAATACTGAATTTAACTTATAAAATAAGGGATATTTGCTTTTTACTCTTTTATTTTTTTGAAAAAAGAGATTTGTGATAAATTTAAAAAAGTTTATTTTTCAACTTGAATAAATAAAATTACTTGGATTGAATGATGAACACCTCTGAGTTTTTATCATTTGTACCAATATTTTCTGAACTTCCGACTGATGAATTAATAAAAATTGAAAAAATAGGAAGCAAAAAAAAATATTTAAAAAATGAAATTATTCTAAAGGAAGACGAAGCTGGAACAGCACTTTTTGTTATTGTATCAGGTAAAGTTAAAGTCGCGAGAACAAGTGCTGATGGAAAAGAAGTAATATTAACTATCTTATGTGAGAATGATTTTTTTGGAGAGATGGCAATATTAGATGGACAAACTCGTTCGGCTACAGTAATTGCTATGGAAGACACTGAACTATTTATAATTCAGAGAAATGATTTCTTAAATCTTTTATCAACACATCCTGAAGTATCAATAGCATTACTTCAGGAATTAACAAAAAGATTAAGAGCTGCTGATGTTAAAATTAAAGCTCTCTCTCTTAAAGATGCAGAAGGTAAAGTTGCAACCGTTCTTCTTCAATTAGCTGATGATATTGGAAAAATTAAACATGGTCAGGTTGAATTAGAAAATTTACCTAATCAACAAGATTTAGCAAATATGGCAGGTACATCTCGAGAAACAATATCAAGAACATTACATGCATTTGCTAAAAAAGGTCTAATTGAAATTGACGGTTCCAAAATTCGTATTATTGATTATGAAAAATTTAAGGAACTTTACAGTTAATGTCACTTAAAGTCGATTTGCATATTCATACAGTATATTCAGATGGTGTTTATACTCCTTTTGAAATAATAGAAAAAGCTCACCAATCAGGTTTAAGTATTATAAGCATTACAGATCACGATAGTGTTAATGGAATTAAAGAAGCAATAAATTATGGAAAAGAAAAAGGTATTGAAGTAATTCCTGGCTTAGAACTCAGTACCGATTTAGAAGATAAGGAAGTGCATCTGCTTGCATATTTTATTGATTATGAAAATGAAGAATTATTGAAATACCTAAACTTTTTTCGAGAAGAAAGATTATATCGTGCAAAAAGGATTATTCAGAAACTTCGTAATCTTGGTTTATCTATAACAATAGATGATGTAATAGATAGAGCAAAAAATTCTGCAATTGGTCGACCACATATTGCTTATACACTTGTAGATCTTGGATTAGTAAAAAATTATACCGAAGCATTCGAAAAATATTTAGGGGATAATTGTCCAGCATACGAAAGAAAAATTCACATCTCACCAACAAGTGCATTAAAACTTATTAACGAAGTTGGTGGCCTTTCATTTATTGCTCATCCTGGATATATGAAAGAATCTATTCTACTTAACATAATTAAAGCAGGAATTGATGGAATTGAAGTAATACATCCAAGTCACAACGAAAATCAGATTAACTTTTATCGTGGTATTGTAAATCAATATTGTCTTTTAGAAACAGGTGGTTCAGATTTTCACGGTGGAAAAAAGAACGATGAAGAGAACTTTGGAAAATTCACAATCTCACTTAATCAAGTTGAAGCAATGAGAAAAATGCTTCTAAGAAATACTGCATAATTTATTTTCTTTTGCACTTCTTATTTATAACAAAAAAATTCTAAATTTGACAAACAGTTTATTCCTAATAGTGAAATTATATCCTTAATCAAAGAGGATTTATGAAAAATTTATTATTAATATCAGTTATTTTATTGTCTTCATTAAAAGCTCAAAATATTGGTGAATGGAAAATTTTTTCCGATATGAAAGATGTTCAAGCAATAACAAAAACAAATGATGGAATATGGGCTGCTACTACAGGAGGAGCATTTAAATATAATTTTTTAGATGAATCTATCATTACATTAACAAAAGCAGAAAAATTAAATAGCCAGATTTTGACAGCAATAAATGTTGATAACGATGGTAAAATATGGTTTGGTACTTTCGAAGGATACATAATTTCATATAATCCCATTGAGCAATCAGTAAAAAACATACTTGATATTTATAAATCTGGTAAATCACAAAAAAGAATTAATAATATTTATACAAAAAGTGATACGATTATTGTATCAACAGATTTTGGATTGGTTTTAATAAACTCCAGAAACTATTTTCTTTATGATACTTTTTTGAAATTGGGAGATTTTCCTTCAGAGTTAAAAATTAAATCTGCTATAAAAACTTCATTAATCTATGCATGCACTGTTAATGGCATTGCTATTCAAAAGCCAGGCACTATCAATTTATCTGCACCAGAATCCTGGCTTACTTTTAAACTTTATAGTGATATTCCAGCTTCTTCGATAAATAAAATTGTAGAGTGGAATAATAAAATTTTAATTGCTACTGATAATGGAATATTCTTATTCGAAAATAATAAGTGGAATTCATTTCTTCTTCAAGAGAATAATGTTAATGATATTTATGCAAACGGAAATAATCTTTTTATAATTACAAATAATTCCTTATATCAATATTCTGATAATGAATTAAAAATAATTTACGAAGATTTTTCCAGTACATTTACTTCTGTAATTTATGGTAATTCAAAAATTTATATCGGCTCTAACAAAGGCTTAATTGAAATAAATGGGAACACAATTAAGGAAATATCACCAGAAGGTCCACCTAAAAATTTGTTTATCAATTTAGCTGTTGATGGTAATAGCAATCTCTGGGTAGCAACAGGTAAAGATGGAGCTGGTATTGGTTTTATGAAATTTGATGGAGAGAAGTGGACATTATTCAATAAACAAAATTATCCACAACTACCATCAAACGATTATTTCAATGTATACGCTGGATTTGATAATACGATCTATCTTGCAAATTGGGGTAATGGAATTACAATTTTTAAGGACGGCAATATTGAAGTTTACAAAAAAGACAATAGTCCTCTTATAGGAATTTCAAAAGACACAAATTTTATCGCAATACCAGATATTAAACAGGATTCAAAAGGAAATGTGTGGATTGCAAATTCAGAAACTATAAGTAGAAAATTATTAAGTGTATTTACAAAAGAAAAAAAATGGTATAGTTATTCATTTATTAATCCAACATTAACAGAAAATGATGTAATATTTAAATTAGTAATAGATCAATATGACACAAAATGGTTCTTACTGTTGAAAGGTCAACTTGGACTCTATTATTTTAATGAAAACGGAACTTTTGAAAATCTTAATGATGACAAATATGGATATTTAGGCACAAACAATGGTTTAATATCAGAGGTTGTTACCGCATTGGCAGTAGATAAAAGAGGTCAGCTTTGGATTGGAACTAATAAAGGCATGAATTTTATTCCCGAGCCTTCAAATCCAAGAATTTCAGATATCACAATACCATCATTAAGAAATCAAAGTATCACTTGTATTGCAGTCGATGCTCTGGATCTCAAATGGGTTGGTACAAAGAATGGTATTTTTGTATTATCATCCGATGGTTTGCAACTATTAGAACGTTATACATCAAGTAATAGTCCATTACCAGATGATGATATTAGAAGCATAGCCATTGATGAAATAAAAGGTAGAGTGTATATAGGTACAGATTATGGTCTGGTAATGATACAAACAAGTTCAATAAAACCAGTTGATAGTTTCAATGAACTTTTTGTGTATCCCAATCCATTCACCTTAGAAGGGAAAAATAATTACGTAACAATAGATGGATTGATAAGAAATTCTCTTATAAAAATTATTGATATAAACGGGAACCTAATTAAAAGTATTAAAACTCCCGGGGGAAAAATTGCTTTATGGGATGGAACGGATGCAAATGGTAATTTAGTAGGAAGTGGTATCTATATTATTATTGCATATGATGAAGAAGCAAATAATGTAGCAACTGGAAAAATTGCTGTAATCAGAAAATAAAATGATTGATATAAAAAACTTATCGATTCAATTTACAGGTGAAAATTTATTTGAAAATGTTAATCTTAAAATAGGTAAACATGATAAGATAGCTCTTGTGGGATCTAATGGTAAAGGGAAATCAACTTTTTTGAAATTGATTTATGGTCTTGAAAAACCTGAGAGCGGTGAAATAATTAAACAAAAAGGAATTAGAATTGGTTATCTCCCGCAGGATTTAATTTCATTTCACAGCAAAACACTTTTCGACGAAGTAAAATCTTCTATAATTGAATTAAAATCGATAAACGAAAAAGAAAAAGATATTCTTTCTGCGTTGAATTCAAATAACATTTCTGAAGATGATCGCATAGAATTAATTGAAACACTCGGTGAATTACATTATCAAAAAGAAAATCTTGATTTTTATAATGTAGAATCAAAAATAAAGAAAATACTTATAGGATTAGGTTTTGAAGAAAAAGATTTTGGAAGATTAACAGATGAATTTTCTGGTGGCTGGCAGATGAGAATCCAGCTTGCTAAAATTTTACTTGGTGATAACGATGTAATTCTACTTGATGAACCAACAAACCATCTTGATATTGATACACTCACATGGTTAGAAGATTTCTTAATTAATTACAAAGGTGCATTAATTATTGTTTCGCACGATAGAGATTTTATTAATAAAGTTACCAGCAAAACTCTCGAAATATTTAATAAACAAATTAATTTTTTCCCTGGTACTTACGATCAATATCTCAGTTTCAAAAAAGAAAGAGAAATAAAACTAAGAGCAATTGAAAAAAATCGAGAGAAAAAGATAAAGGAAATTGAAAAATTTATAGAAAGGTTCAGATACAAGGCAACAAAAGCACGTCAGGTACAGAGTAGAATTAAACAAATTAATAAACTTGAAACAATAGAAATATTAGAAGAAGAGAAAAAAATTGAAATAAAATTCCCCGAGCCTCCTAAAAGTGGAGCTATTCCATTAGAATTAATCAATGTTTCTAAATGTTACAACAATAATGAAGTCCTAAAAGACATTAATATAAAAATTGAACGTGGAGAAAAAATTGCAATAGTTGGTCCAAATGGAGCCGGTAAAACTACATTAGCAAAAATTATCGGGAATAAAATTGATATAACTTCTGGCAAAGTTATTTATGGATACAATACATTAATTTCTTATTACGAACAAGAAGTAGCAGATAGCTTGAATCCAGATTTAGATTTAATTGATACACTCGAAGAAATTAATGATGAATTAACTCCAGGTCAAATCAGAAATTTACTTGGAGCTTTTCTTTTTTCTGGTGATGATGTTTTCAAAAAAGTAAAAGTTCTTTCTGGTGGCGAAAAAAGTAGAATTGCTTTAGCTCGACTTTTATTAACAAAAAGTAACTTAATTATTTTAGATGAGCCTACAAATCATTTAGATTATAACTCAAAAGAAATTTTGCAAAAAGCTCTCGTTGATTTTACAGGGACATTAATTATAGTTTCACACGACATCGATTTTCTAAAACCCATTGTAAATAAGGTTTACGAAATAAGAAATCACAAACTCAAAGTGTATTATGGTGGAATTGAATATTATCTTCAAAAAAGAAATGAAGAATCAGAAATTGAAAATTCTGAGTCCCCACAAATCACAAATAAAGCATCACGCAAAGAACAGAAAAGAATTGAAGCTGAATTAAGACAAAAAAAGTATAACAACACTAAAGATTTAAGAAAACAGTTAGAACTCTGTGAAAGTGAAATTATTAAATTAGAAAATTTAAAGACCCAACTCGAAAATGATTTAACAAAGTATGAAATATTTAGCAATCCAACACTGGCAAAAGAAAAAAATAATGAATATGAAAAAATAAAAATATTATTAAATAACGAATATAAGAGATGGGAAGATTTAAATAATCTATTAGAAGAGATCGAAAAACAATTTAGAATATAATATTAAGTTCATTATTTACCAGGTAATAATTCTTCCGAAAGTGATATACCACCATACAATGCTGCATCATCACCTAATTTAGTTGCTACAAGTTTCGTTTCTTTTCCACAATCTACAATTACAGAATTATGAAATGCTTCTTTTATTAAAGGCATCATAAAATCTTGCAATGCTTCAATAACACCTCCACCAAATACAATTGTATCAAAGTTTAGAAAAGTAGTTAAACTGCCAATTACTGTTCCAATAACTTCACAAGCTTTAGAAACGTGTTTAACTGTCAGAAGATCATTCTGTTCAACAGCATAAGCAAGATCTTTACTTTTTATAGGTTTACCAGTAGATATTAATTCACTCAATAAACTTTTTTTCCCTTTTTTTATTTCTTTTTTAATTGCTTTTACAATTGCTAACCTGCTTGCTGTTAATTCAAATGTCTTTAATGTTTTCTTTGAAGAAAAGTAACCTTTTTTATTAACAAGCATATGACCAATTTCTCCAGCATAAAATGTAGAACCACGATATAACTGACCATTAAAGAATAAAGCACTCCCTATCCCGGTTCCAATAAAAACAATCAACATATTTTTAACATTATCATCAAACTCAAATTTTTTAATCCCGAGTCCTGCAAGATTAACATCATTTTCTACTAATATTGGAATAGAAAGATGTTTAGAAAGTGCATTTTTTATGTTATAATTCTGAATACCTAAATTAGGAGCATTAGAAATAAAACCTGTAAAAGGATTAACAGTTCCTGGCACGCCTATACAAATTGCTTTAATATTTTTTTGCATTAACTTATTTTTAGAAATCAAATCATTAACTGAATTTGAAATCAGGTTTGTTAATCCATCTGTTCCATTATTAATTTCAGTTGGGACTTTTAATCTGTCAACAATTTTATTCTGGCTATCGATAAGTGCAGAAAGAATTTTTGTACCACCTAAATCAATTGAGATTAAAAAACTTTTATCCATTAGCTCCTCTTAAAAATATTAAATTTCAGTGTAACTAAAATTTTATTAAATTGTTATAAAGTTTAAATAAATTATTTTACATACAAGAAAAGTTATTATTTACTTTCAAATATAAATGTAATTCTATGGAAAGGTAAATTATTTTTAAATAACAAATGGAGTTTTGAATGTATATAAACTATTCTGATATTCCCGGTTATCAAAATTTATTTCTCGATTATATTTACGAATTTGATAATGTAAAAAAATTCTATAGAAATAATTTTCGTGATATTGAGTCGTACGAAAAATTATTTAATGAATTAGAAAATTATAACCGTCCTCACCGTACAGAATTAGCTAACTTAATAAAAAAACAGTATCAAAATATTAAAATATCCAAACAAACTGAATCAAATATCGAAGCACTTTATTCCAACAAAACCTTTGTGGTATGCACAGGACAACAATTAGGAATTTTTGGCGGGCCTCTTTATACAATTTATAAAACTATTACTGCAATTAAACTTTCAAATTACTTAAAAGAGCGATACGAAAATTATCAGTTTGTCCCGGTTTTCTGGCTCGAAGGAGATGACCACGATTTTGAAGAAGTGAGAAAAATAACATTAATTAATAATAACAACGATATAATCACTCTAAAATATAACGATGGACTTGAAGAAGAAATTAATCGTGGTAGTATAGGCCATAAATTTTTTGACAACAACCTGGAGAATATATATAAAGAAATTGAGATAAATATTAGAGAAACAGAATTCAAAAATTCTATAATAGAATTTTTAAAAGCATTTTATAAACCCAATACAACTTTTTTAGATGCATTTAAAAATCTAATGATAAAGCTATTCGATGAGTATGGATTAATAGTCTTTAATCCGCTTGAACCAGAGATAAAAAAATTATTATCACCAATTTTTTCAGAAGAAATTATAAACTACAGAAATCATACTTTAGAACTTGTAGATAGGAGTGCTGAACTCGAAGAAATTTATCACGCTCAGGTAAAAGTTAAACCTATTAATTTATTTTATATAGATAATAATGAGAGATTATTAATTGAACCTGTTGACGATGAATATCGATTAAAAGGGAGAAGAAAAAGATTCACAAAAGAAGAATTATTAAATCAACTCAACCAAAATCCTGAAAAATTCAGTCCAAATGTTTTACTTAGACCAATATGCCAGGATTATCTATTCCCTACTGCATTTTATGTAGCCGGGCCATCGGAGATTAGCTATTTTGCACAGCTAACACCACTTTATAAAATTTATAATATTATTCCACCAATTATTTATCCACGTGCTTCTGCTACAATTGTAGAAAAAAATATTAAAACAGTTCTTGAAAAATATAACTTGGATTTTATCAATCTTTTTACAAGCGAAGATGAACTGATAACAAAAATCGTAAATCAAAATTCTAACATCGATATAAATAAATTATTTGAAGATACACTGAATAATCTTGAACAATTAATGTCACTATTAAGAGAAAATTTAGTTAAAGTTGATAAATCATTATCCGATATAACAAATAAAACCAAGATCAGAATGGAAGAAAATTTATCTTACTTGAAAAATAAAGCACAGGAATTAGAAAAAAGTAAACACGAAATAACTATACGCCAGATTACAAAAGTGCGAAATATTATTTACCCAAATAATAACTTACAGGAAAGAGAACTAAACTTTATATATTTTGCAAATAAATATGGTTTTGATATTCTAAAATGGATTTATAACGAATTAGCAATTAACAAATTTGAGCATCAGATTTTAGAATTATAGCCTAATGCTGCCAATTGATTTAAAAATTCTGGATTAGATACAGATACGCACTCAAAATTATTTATATCACCTCCTTCTTCAAGCAGCATTGACATAACTGCAAAAGCCATTGCAATTCTATGATCACCATAACTTTCAAATACAGGCTTTTTTACATTTACTTTTCCATATACTTCAAATCCATCCTCAAATTCGTTAACATTCAAGCCAGCATTTTTAAAATTAGTACACAAAGCTTTTATGCGATCAGATTCTTTTACTCTAAGTTCCTTAGCATTTGTTATTTTAAATTTCCCATCTGCAAATACTCCAGCAATTGAAAGAACTGGAATTTCATCAATTATATTTGGGATCAATTCAACAGGAATATCAACATTCTTTAAATCACTGCTCATAATTCTTATATCACCTTTCTTTTCTCCATTTTCAATTAATTCATTTTCGATAAAAATTTTGCCACCCATTGATTTCAATACACTAAGGATACCAGTTCTCGTTTCGTTAAGAGAAACATTTTCAATAAGAATATTTGA
Organism: Rosettibacter firmus; assembly: GCF_036860695.1. Classification (NCBI taxonomy): domain Bacteria; kingdom Pseudomonadati; phylum Ignavibacteriota; class Ignavibacteria; order Ignavibacteriales; family Melioribacteraceae; genus Rosettibacter; species Rosettibacter firmus. The sequence continues at coordinate 457,903 of NZ_JAYKGJ010000001.1, forward strand.
ATCTTTAGATAGCAAACCCAGTACAATAAAAAATGCTGCTGTTGATATATCTGCAGGTACAGTAATATCAATACAAGTTGGATAATTTTTCTTGGATACAAAAATTTTTGTCCCTTCATCTGATATTTCAGTTTTAAGTCCAAGTAATTTTTCTGTATGATTTCTTGTAGGAACTGGCTCTATAATTATCGATTCATCCTCAAGATGAAGAGCTGATAATATAATTGCACTTTTAACCTGAGCACTTGCAACTTTCATTTTATAATTAATAGGATGTAATTTGTTTGAAGGCTTGATTATCAGTGGTAATGTTCCTTTCTCTGATGCAATTATATCTGCTCCCATAGAATTGAGTGGTTCTACAACTCTCATCATTGGTCTTTTGGAAAGTGATTCGTCACCAGTAATTATTGATTCAAAACTCTGTGCACATAATAATCCACTTAATAATCTTGCTGTAGTACCTGAATTACCAGCATATAATTCACCATCTGGCTTTAAGAAATTTTTAAATCCTCTTCCTTCAATAATAATTTTATCTTCATCATATTTAAATTGAACACCAAGCTTTTTAAAACATGATATAGTAGACTTAACATCATCAGCATTAGAACAATTTTTAACAATCGATTTCCCCTCTGCCATAGAAGAGAACATTATTGCTCTATGAGATATTGATTTATCTCCTGGTAGATACAATTGACCATAAAGATTTTCTACATAATGAAAATTCTGAATCATTTTTGACACCATTTATCTATTAATTCATTAAGTTCATTCTCGTTTAATTCAGATTTCTCATACATACCAGCTAAAGTTCTTTGACGTTGACACTCATATAATGTAACAGCTGCAGCTACAGATACATTCAAACTTTGAACCATTCCACGCATTGGGATATAAAACAATTCATCAGCAAGCATTTTTAATTCGTCAGATATACCACGATGTTCATTACCAAAAACCAATGCAATTTTTTTTGTAAAGTCTATTTCATACAAATTTTTAGCACTTTTATCAAGATAGCTTGCATAAATTGTAAAACCTTCATTTTTTAATGATTGAATACACTCATTAACATTATCAAATTTCTCTATATCAATCCATTTATTTGCCGAAGCTGAAGTAACTTTACTTATTTTAGGGAAAGTTTCTTTTGTATATAATAAAGTAATCTTAGGTACACCTACTGCATCACATGTTCTAAAAATTGCACTAACATTATGTGCATCATGAATATTTTCAATTACAACTCTTAATGAAAATTGTCTTGCAGTAGCAGCTGCTGTAATTTTTTTTAGTCTCTCAGGTGTTCTGAATCTTTTCATTGATTCTTATCGAATATAATTTTATACACAATTTTATTCCCTTCTTTTCGAGCTTTATCAATTTTTAATTTTAGATTTGATTCTGCCTGAATATAGAATTTAAAAAGTTCAATGGTTTTGTTTATAGCTTCTTCTTCGATGTGAGCCCAGCTTTCGCAACCTTTTAAAGAAGGTATTTCGGCTGTAAATCCGTCATCAGTTTTTGTAACAATTAAATCTAAAACCACTAGTAACCACCTGATTGAGATTCACCTTTTACTATTTTAACACTTGCACTTGCTCCTATTCTATCTGCACCACTTTTAATCATCAAACGAGCATCTTCTGCTGTTCTTATTCCTCCAGAAGCTTTTACACCCACAGAAGAACCAACAACATATTTCATTAAAGCAACATCGCTGGCGGTTGCACCTCCTTTACTAAAGCCAGTAGAAGTTTTTACGAAATCTGCTTTTGCTTCTTTGCTTATCAAGCACGCAATTACTTTTTCTTCATCAGTTAATAGAGCAGTTTCAATAATTACCTTGCATATTCCTTTATGCTTTTTAGTAACCAATACAACTTGATTAATATCATTAAAAACATATTGATACTCTTTTTGTTTAAGCATTCCAACATTAATCACCATATCAATTTCCTGTGCACCATTTTGAAGTGCCTGTTCAGCTTCAAATCTTTTTACCTCTGTTGTTGTTGCTCCCAAAGGGAAACCAACTACAGTACAGACTTTTACATCAGAATTTTTTAATAAATCTCTGCATAATGTTACATAACATGGATTAACACATACAGAAGCAAATCCATAAGTTTTAGCTTCTTCACATAATTTTTTAATTTCATCTGGAGTAGCTTCTGGTTTTAATAGCGTATGATCAATCATCTTTGCAATATCTCGATTTGTCAATTCATCACCAATGCCTGGACCTGCTGCAATTCTTTCTGCTCCATTTTCGATTATATTTTTAACTGCAGTTGGCTGATCGATTACATTTCTTTCCCAACCAGCACAGGTTCCTTCTTTACAATAAAAGTCCTGTAAAGCTTTTTCTATTAACACTTGAGAAATTATTTTTTCAATTAATGATGTATCCATAGTTTTTTTCTAAAGATTTTATAAAAGCTAAAAAAGTATTTTTCAAAAGCATAGCTATTGTCATTGGTCCAACACCACCTGGAACGGGAGTAATATATGATGCTACTTTTTCTACTTCATCAAATTTTACATCACCAACTATTCTGTAACCCTTTTTCGAATTTTTATCTTCTATTCTATTAATCCCAACATCAATCACTACCACTCCTTCTTTCACCATATCAGATGTTATAAAATTTTCTTTACCAATTGCAGCAATTAAAATATCTGCATCTTTTGTATATCTGTTTAAATCTTTTGCAGCTGAATGACAAATTGTTACAATTGCATTCGCTCCATCTTTCTTTTGTAATAACATATTGGCAATAGGTTTACCTACAATATTGCTTCTGCCAACTACAACAACATGTTTACCTTTTGTTTCAATTGAATATCTTTTAAGTAATTCAACTATGCCATAAGGAGTACAAGGATAAAAAGTATCGTTACCTATTACAAGATTACCAACATTAACAGGATGAAAACCATCAACATCTTTCGAAGGTAAAATTGTTTCTATGATTTTCTGCTCACTAATATGTCCAGGCAGAGGTAATTGAACTAAAATTCCATGATAATTATCATCATGGTTATATTGATTTACAATATTTATTAAATCTTCTTCACTAATATTAGATGATAGTTTTTCTACTTTAGAATTCATACCTATTTCATTGCAAGCTTTACTTTTAGATGAAACATATAATTGAGAAGCTGGATTATCACCAACAAGTATAGCTACAAGACCAGGTACTTTACCAGTTTTATCTTTTACTTCCTGTATTTTTAATTTTAATTCTTTTTTAATTTCTTCTGAGATTTTTTTACCATCGATTAATATAGCCATTTTATCGCTCAACTTTTTTTTCAAAATCCGGGAAAAAAATTCTTTCTATTTCTTTTGTTCTACCATTATTAGAATCAATCCTTAAAAAAACTCCACATAAGTGAACATTATCAACAGCCGGCTGGTATTTTTGAGGAGTTTGATACAGAAACCGATTTATTGCCGCATCTGTTTTCATACCAATAACAGAATCATAAGGACCTGTCATTCCACAATCAGTAATATAACCAGTTCCTTTAGGAAAGATTCTTTCGTCTGCTGTTTGCACGTGAGTATGAGTACCAATAATAGCGGAAACTTTTCCATCTAAATAATTAACAAGAGCAACTTTTTCTGCTGTAGCTTCGGCATGAAAATCTATAATTATTACATTTGTTTCCTGCTTAATTTTAGGAATTATCCAATCACTTGTTCTAAATGGGCAATCAATTGCAGCCATAAATGCTCTTCCTTGCAAATTAATTACTCCCACTTTTCCTTTTGGAGTTTCTAATATAAAATATCCATTCCCAAAAGTTCCTTTTGGATAATTGAGTGGTCGTAAAACTCTTGGATCTTTTTTAAGAAATTCTTGAGATTGATGTTTATCCCAGGTATGATTCCCACCAGTAATAACATTCACACCAAGTTCAAAAAGAATTTTGGCTTCTTTTTCGGTGCAACCTTTACCATCAGATACATTTTCACCATTAACAATAGTAACATCAGCTCTATACTTTTTTTGTAATGATGGGAGCCACATGTTTACTATGTTTAATCCTGGTTGACCTACTATATCTCCAATAAAAAGTATGTTTATATCCATATCTAAAACTTTTAATAAGAAATATATTGAAAATGGAAAGAATAACGAAATTACTATGTAAATAAAGAAAAAAAATTTTGTAAGAATTAATATCGATTCATTAATTATTTTGTTTTATTCTTGTTATAATCTCTAATTAAATAAGTGTTTATTAAATTTGTCAATAAAAAAATTATAACTATGGATTTAAAAGAAATCCCATTCGAAAAAGCTGATTATTGTGTATTTGATTTTGAAACAACAGGAACTTCTCCATCATTAGATAAAGTAATAGAAATTGGTATAGTGAAAATAAGTAAAGGGAAAATTATAGATACTTTTCAATCATTTATAAATCCTGGAAGACCAGTCCCATATTTTATAACATTAATGACTGGAATAACAAACTCGGATGTTTCAAATGCTCCATACTTTGAAGAAGTATATTATAAAATAAAGGAATTTGTAGGTGATTCTATTTTAGTAGCACATCATCTAAATTTTGATTATTCCTTTTTAAGAAATGAATGTGCAAATGCAAATCTGGAAATGCTAAACAATTATACTGTATGTACATTAAAACTTGCAAAGAGATTATTCCCTGAGTTACCAAGTAAATCTCTTGGCAGTTTAACCCGACATTTTAAAATCCGTCATAAAAATATTCATCGAGGGTTGGGAGATGCCTTAGCAACTGCAAAGATATTCTTAAAAATGTTTCCATATCTACGAAACGATCATAATGCAGATACTGTTGCTGATATCATAAATTTTCAAAATATTCCTGCATCCAAACCTTTCAAAATTATCAAAAAGAAATTAGCAAGTGATTATGCATCAATCCCAGATTCTCCAGGAGTTTATTTCTTTAAGAATTCAAAAGATGAAATAATTTATATTGGGAAAGCAAAATCACTTAAGCAGAGAATTAGCAATTACTTTTTAAATAATGTTCCCCGTAAAACAAAAGAAATTATTAGAAAAGCTCACCGAATAGATTTTCAAAAAACAAATACAGAATTAACAGCTCTTCTTGCAGAAGCCGAATTGATTAAAAAGTATAAACCAAATTTAAACACATTATTAAAAAGGTATTCCAATAATTACTTTATTCGAATTACTAATAACCATGAATACCCTAAAGTTGAAGTTGTATCCACTTTCGATTTTGATGGTAATGATTACTATGGACCCTATCCAAATAGAGATATTGCTAATTCAATTAAAGAAATAATTGATAAGACTTTTTTACTCAGAGAATGCACCGATAAAGATTTCAATAAAAAGAAAAAATGTTATTTAAGTGAAATTGAAAGATGTCTTGCCCCTTGTGTTTATGATATCAAAGATAAATATGAAAACGAATTAAATCTGGTGAATGATTTTTTAAGTGGACATAATCAATCTGCCATCGATAGACTTTTAAGAAAAATGAAGCAGTATAGTGAACAAAAAAAATATGAAGAAGCAGCTGCCACACGAGATACAATCAATTCGATCTTGAATCAATTACATAAAGCCTCGATACTCTCAGAACCCATAAATAAAGCAAAGGTATTGATTGAAATTGCCGGGACAAAGCACAACGATTATATTCTAATGCTTGAAGGAAAACTTTATATTAGAAATTTTATAATTGATGAAAAAAGTTTATTTGATGAAAAATTAGAAGATTATTTTGAAGGTACCAAAAATCTTTTTGATGAAGTTACACCGGCAGATCTTGAAAAAATGAAAATTTCTTTAAGCTGGTTAAGCAAAAACAGGCAGAGAATTAAAATTCATTATCTTAGTAAATATTCAGGGATAACAGAGCTTGCTAAAGATTTATTATTTTTATATCGTTAATTAAATTATCCTTATCAGGGAACAAACCTCATAATTAAATAACGAATTATATAAGCTGATAATAAAACAATTAAACCATAGAGCAACAAAACTTTTAATGAATCTTTTGTAAATCTATAAGTTGAAAGATAACCACGCCAGCCACATTCTTTACATCTATAAATCTTAAAAAAAGTCAATCTCTTTATAATTTGTTCTTTCATATTTCTTGAATGAGAACTATGAAGTGTTAATGCCGATTTACATTCCGGGCATTTTATGTATAATGGATTAATATTTGTAAATAATTTGAATGCCCTCATTTTATTGTTCCTATCCTAATTTTAATGAAAAAAATATTCCCATTAATATGCTAATAATTAAAATTACTGAAACAATTAATGTTATATAAAAAAATTTTATATCCCTATTTTTATAGAAATAAATTACTGAAATAAAAACTCTCAGAATTGGAGTCATTATTAAAGTAATGGTGCCTGAATATAAAAATGGTTCTGGTTCTAGCCTCAGGATATTTTGAATAAATTCAATAAAATTATGAATCTTATTTTCTTGAACCGCATTAAAGTTATCATATTTTAAGAGCATTAGCAATAGTCCAGCTACATAAAAAAATATAGTCAAATAAATTCCAGTAGAAAGTATTCTTGATACGGTTTTATTTAATTGAGCATTTTCCATAAAATAATCTCTAAAAGATGTTAAGATTCATTCCATCAGATAATCCTTTTAAAATCATTCTAATCGATAGATAACCTGCTACAGCTGTAAACAAAAGCTTTATAAATCTACTCTTGAATTTATTCATTATACTGCTTCCAAAAGTTGCCCCCGCTATTGTTCCTATTGCTACAGGTGCAACATAATGCGAATCAACTGCCCCACTCAAAAAATACAATGTGGAACTTGTTGCTGCTGTAACTCCAATCATAAATTTGCTTGTTGCTACAGAGACTTTCATTGGTACTTTCATTAAACTATTCATTGCAGCAACTTTTATTATACCTCCTCCAATTCCTAGTAATCCAGAGCCAACGCCCGCTAATAAAGATACAAAACTACCACTTAATGGTTTATGAACTGCATATTCTACTTTTTTATTCAATGCTAAATCATAAAAAGAATCTTTTATTGATATTAATTTTTCTAATTTGTCTTCGGTATTAAACTCAGTATTAAAATTATTAGAATCATCAGCTGCACGAGTTATATAAGAATAAATAGCCATCGTAAAAACCAGCAGTCCAAATATTATACTTAATATCCAGCCGTGCAACACAAGAGCTAAAAGTGCACCTAACAATGCTCCTAGAGTAGTCGATATCTCAAGAAACATTCCTAATTTAATATTAGTAATTTCTTGCTCTACATATTTATTAGCACCTGCTATTGATGTTGCAATAACAGATATTAGACTTGCAGCAATTGCATTGTGGACTGGAACTTTATAAATGAGTGTTAAAGCTGGAACTATAATAATTCCACCACCAATCCCAACTAATGAACCTAATAATCCTGCAAAGGCTGATATGATGACAAGTAATAAAATATCAATGAACATTGGCATTCAGTAATTTATTATAGAGTTGTGAATTATTGAGAATAGAAAGAGCAACTTCAAATTGTTTATCATATTTTAATGATTCAAGAATCCTGCCTATTCTACCAACAGTTCTTGCTGCTAATTCTTCTTTAATTAAACTTACAATTTCATCTTTAAACCTATCAATTTCGATAAAGTTGTTCTCTGATATTTTATCGAGTGTTTTATTTAATTGTTCTACAAAATTCTCTCCTAATCCTTCTTCTCTTGCATATTGTTTGAGTTGTTCAATCATTTTTTCGATTGGGGATACAAACTGGAATCTTTGATCTTTTAAATAATTCTTAAATTCTTGAATTAAGTAGCTATCTGAAATTACGTTTAAATTATTTATAGGCTTTTTATTATAAAGATGAGTTGCAAATCTGAAGAACATTCCATCAGCAAGCAATCTCTGAATTAATTTTGATTTTGATTTATTATAAACTATCGAATCTGGTGTAATTCCACCTGCCGAAAAAACTTTTCTTTTATTATCAGTTTTAAATTCATTCTGAAATTGAACAGTATTTTGCAGAAGTACTTTATTTTTTTCAGAGTAATTAACTTTTTGAATACATCGTCCACTTGGAGTAAAATATCTTGCAGTAGTAATTTTCAAAGAAGTATTATATGAAAGTGGAATAACTGTTTGAACCAATCCTTTGCCAAAAGAATTAGTTCCAACTATAACAGCTCTATCATGATCTTGAATTGCACCAGCAACAATTTCGGATGCAGATGCAGAACCTTCATCAATTAACACAGCTAATTTTGGATTTGCTGCAATTGGTTCTTCATTAGAATAATATTTTTTTATACTGGAACTATCCCTCCCTTTTACAGTTACTATTAATGCCCCTTTCTGTAAAAATTTTTCACACACATCAATTGCAGCATCAAGTAAACCTCCTGGATTACCTCTCAAATCCAGAATTATTGATTCAATATTTTTTTTCGATTTTAATTCCAGTAAAGCTTTTTTAACTTCTTCTCCTGCACTTCTTGAAAAACCACTTAATTTTAGATAAACATTATTGGAATTCTCAGGAACAAATCCATAAAACGACAGATTTTTTACTTCAATTTCTTCTCTAATTAAATTGAATATTAATTCTTCGTTTACTCCTTCTCTTTTGATTGTTAGTTTAACTGTAGTACCTGGTTCACCTTTTAATAAATTACTCAGTGATTCATAATTATCTTTATTAACTGGTGTATCATCCACTTTAATAATTACATCACCAATTCTTAATCCCTGTCTTTGAGCTGAGTATCCTTCAATTAAATCTACAATCGTAACATTTTCATTTCTTAGACCTACTGTTGCTCCAATACCTCCATATTTACCTTTTGTTATTATGTCAATATCTTTCTGATGAACATCATCAATAAAATTTGTATACGGATCCAATGACTCCAGCATCCCTGTAATTCCAGCTAACATAAATTCTTTTGGATTAATTGGATCGACATAATTAATTGCTACTTCTTTATAGACTCTACCAAAGATATCGATGCTTTTATTTATCTCGAAATAAAAATCAGAATCATATCTTACAAAACCAGAAAATATTAGAATAAACATTCCAGCAAATAATATTTTATTCCTCATCATAGTACTCCTTTCAAAACTTAATTAAAATTTTCAATATGATTAATTATAATATTATGTATCTCTTCGATAGTCAATAAGCCATTAATTTTTTTTATTCTTTTTTCTTTTTCACAAAGATATAAATAACCTTTTCTTACTCTTTCATAAAAATTAATTTTTTCTGAATCAATTCCATTTGGGGATGTTTCTATTCTATCTAAATCTATATTTTTAACCTTCGACATTCTTTTCAATACTTCATCAACAGGTATGTCAATGAAAAAAGTAATATCGGGGATTGCATTATTTATTACAAATTTTTGAAGTTGAATTACAAATTCAATCTGCATATTTCTTCCAAATCCCTGATAAGCAATTGACGAATCATGATATCTATCTGAAATCACATAATATTTTTTTTCAAGTGCAGGTAATATAATTTCACGAACCAGTTGTGCACGACTTGCAGCAAAGAGTAATAATTCTGTTTCATTTTGCATTTTATCATTTAATTTATCAAGTAAAACATTTCTTATCTGTTCTGAAATAGTTGTGCCGCCAGGTTCTCGTATTACTATAACATTATGTTTTTTTTCTTTCAGATAATTTTCAAGAAGTTTTACCTGTGTGGATTTACCACAAAAATCTAATCCTTCAAATGTTATAAACATATTTAAAATTGTTTTATTATGAACTCAAGTTTATTAGGTTTAACATCCAGCAGTTCAGTATAATCTGGTATTTCAATTTTTGGTTGAATTACATTTTCTTCGCTCATTACTGCATCCCAGTAATCTACATATACTTTTAAACTATCATTCGTAAGTCTTCCAAGTTTGTTAATACCTCCTCTTAAAACAATGCTAACTTTAGGTGGATATAAAATTAATTGTTTCGAATTAGGAACATTTCTTACCTCGACAAATAAATCATCAAAAGCTCTTTCAACTATTTTTTGGACATCAAATTCTACTTTACACTTTGTAACCGAAAATGTAACTCCTTCAATACTTTTTAAATTAACTTCTGAAATAATTTTCTCACTGACATTATTAAAAACTACGGAATCTGTTTCAACTTCATTAATAAATTGCAATATACTGGCTGGTCCAGAAACTTCAATTTCTGCGGGAGTAATTATAATATCAGAAACCAGTGCATAATCTTTTGCAAAATTTATTTTAATATTAGGCTTTATACGTACTTTTTTTGTTACAGTCTTATCAATTTCTATCGAAATGACAGGTGGATTAATTTCAAGGACAGTCACTAAAGATGAAAGCCAGATATTATTTTCTAATTCATCTCTCAAGTTAACTTTATATTTACCAATTTTATGATGGACTGATACCTTAAACGTATTATTACTGGTCAGAGTTAATTTTGCTAATTCCCAGCCTCTTGCTTTTAATTTTAGTAATACTTCATTATTTGATAAATAACTTGGAGTATAATTTTCTGGTAAATCAACAATTTCGATCGGGACAGTAATTGTTTCGACATAATAATCTGAAAGGGAGACCGATCCCCATAATATTAATGAGAAAAGAATTATAAATACTATAGGAATAATTTTGTTCTTCATATACATAAAAATATAAAAAAAACTCCACTATTGTGTGGAGTTATAAAATCTGTTCATCCAAATTTTGTTATCTGAGTTGATTAAAATAATTTATTAATTGATCCCTGTTTGCTCGTGAAATTTCTCTTCCTTTAATCGGGAAGTTTTTAAAACTTCTGGCAAGATGACGTAACTTGTGCACATTTAGTTTTGAAAGCTCTTCTTCAGGTGGGATTTCTGTTAATACATCAGCTTCTTTGCCATCAGTTTCAGGAAGGTTGTTTGTTAATTCTTTTAAAGCTTCTGTTTTCAATTTATTTAGATGTGAATTGTATTCAGTATGTTTTTCTTTTTTAGAATTTACTTCTTTTTTTTGCTTTTTTGGAGATAGCTCATCAGTGGAAATTTGTTGTTCATCAAAAAATGTAGGATTATTTAAATTATTATTTGGTGCAATATTATCATTCTTTTCAGTAGTAACAATTTTATCATTAAAAATTAAGTTATCCAGTTGATCATCTGGTCTTGGTATTACATGTGCAGAAATTAATTGGCTAACTCTTTGAGCTGCAGCTGCTCCTGCTTCTACTGCTGCTTTAACTGCTGCCACTTCTCCAATTACTTTTACAGTAACCAGTCCTGCAGAAATTTTTTCTTTGCTAACCAACTGCACATTTGCAGTTTTAACCATTGCATCAGCAGCTTCGATTGCACCAATTAAGCCTTTGGTTTCTATTAAACCGAGTGCTAATTCCATATTATAAAAAATTATTTAGGTCGTTTCGGAAGAATCATTTCAACATCAGAATGAGGACGTGGAATTACATGAACCGAAACCAATTCACCTACTCTTTGAGCTGCAGCTGCTCCAGCATCGGTTGCAGCTTTAACTGCTCCTACATCACCACGAACCATAACGGTAACATATCCACCACCGATTGTTTCTTTACCGATTAATTCTACTTTTGCTGCTTTTACCATAGCATCGGCGGCTTCAATTGCCCCGACTAATCCTTTGGTTTCGATCATTCCAAGTGCATCAAGTGACATAAATTTGCTCCCAATATTGGTTAATTTTTATGTTCAAAATAGTTTTTATAGTGAAAAATGTCAATTTCATTTATTTTTTATTTGAAATTTCTCTTAAGTAATCTTCAAGTATTACTGCTGCAGAATTTTTATCTAATAATCCTTTGTCTCTCCTTTTTTTCTTTGATGGCACAGATTCAATTATTCTTTGCTTTGCTATTAGTGATGAATATCTTTCATCAACCAATTCAACAGGTAGATTAAAAATTTTTTCTATTTCTTCTTTTAGTTTAATTATGTTTGGAAATATTTGTGATTGTTTCCCATTTTCTTTCAAAGGATTGCCAATGATAATTTTCTTTACATTATATTGTTCAATTATTTTTTTTAATTCACCAAAAATACTTTTATTATTTTCTAATGTTATAAGTGGATATGCAAAAATATTTAATGGATCTGTAATAGCTAATCCTATTCTCTTTTCGCCATAATCAATTGCAAGAATTCTTTCTTCGTTATTTTGATTCATAATCTCTTTTCTAATGTTTATTAGAGTCAAATCTTTCTACTGAATATACTCCATTTATTTTTTTTAGTCTTTCAATTAATTTATTTAAATGATCCAGATTTTTAACGTACACAGTTATTGTTCCTTTAAATATCGAATCTTCTGCACTCATATTGACTGACTTTATATTTGTATTCTCATAATTTGTAATGCAATTAGAAATATCTTTTAATATTCCAGGTACATCTTCGCCTTTAATAATAAGTCCAGCAATAAAATAAGAACCATCTGCTTTTGGCCAGGTTACTGGAACCAATCTATCATCACCAGCTTTAAGTTTATCAATTAAATTTCTACAATTTTTACGATGTATTTTAATTCCTTCGCCAATTGTTACATAACCTATTATTGGATCTCCTGGAATTGGATTGCAACATTTAGCGTAACTAATTGCCAATCCTTTTTGTTCACCTTCAACAACAACACCACCTGCTGTAAATCTTGCAATGTCTGCAAATTTATCAAATGGTAATTCAATGCTTTGTTTTTGTTCAACTTCTTCTTGAGGTTTGAAAATTTCATCAAGGTTAACTTTATTTTCTGCTATTGCCTTATAAAAACTTCTAATATTATCAAATTTATGTTTGCGTGATATTTTAACTATTTCATCAGGAGTAAGCGATAGCTTCAGTTTTTTTAATTTTTTATCTAATATTTCTTTGCCTGCTTCAACTAATTTTTCTTCTTCTTTATTAAGATATTTTCTTATATGGTTTCTTGCTTTTTGTGTTTGAACAAATTGCAACCAGCTTTTATTAGGATGTTGATTTTTCGAAGTAATAATTTCGACCATATCACCACTATGTAACTTTGTATCAAGAGGTACAATTTTTCCATTAACTTTTGCTCCAATACATTGGTCACCAATATTACTATGAATTTCATAAGCAAAGTCAACAGGAGTAGAATTAATAGGTAAACGCTTTAACTCACCTTTAGGTGTAAATACATATATTTCGTCTTGATACAAATTCAGTTTAAAACTTGTTAAAATTTCTTTTGTGGCTTCATCTTTAGATGCATTTTCAAAAATATCTCGAACCCAACTTACCCATTCTTCAAGTTCTTTATCTGTTGTTGTGATTTCTTCTTTATATTTCCAGTGAGCAGCAACTCCACGCTCAGCAATTTCGTGCATTTTTCTTGTTCGAATTTGTATTTCAACTAATTTCCCTTCTGGTCCAATTACAGTAGTATGAAGTGACTGGTAATTATTTTTTTTAGGGACTGAAATAAAATCTTTAAATCGGTCCGGGATTGGCTTAAACAATTCTGTAACTATTCCATAAGCAAGATAACATTGATTTTTATCTTCAGTTTCCAAAATTATTCTAATAGCCAGTATATCATAAATCTGTTCGAAAGGTAAATTTTGTTTAATCATTTTACGATAAATGCTGAATAGATGTTTGGGGCGACCACTAATTTCGAATTTGAGATTTTCTGCTTTAAGTCTTTCTTCGATTGGTTTAATAACTTTATTAATAAATGCTTCTCGTTCTTTTCGAGTATCATTAATTTTTTTTGCTAAACTATTATAAGCTTCTCTATTTAAATATTTGAAAGCAAGATCTTCGAGTTCCCATTTAATTGCTCCCAATCCAAAACGATGAGCAAGCGGTGCATAAATTTCCTGAGTTTCTTTTGCGATTCTTAATTGTTTTTGAGGTGATACAAATTCCAGAGTGCGCATATTATGAAGTCTATCTGCAAATTTAACAAGTATTACTCGCACATCTTTTATCATCGATAAAAGTAATTTTCTATAATTTTCTGCTTTTTTCTGATCTTCAGTTTTCTGAATTTCTTGTTCTTTGAATATACCACCCATTTTTGTAACGCCATCAACAATTTCTGCTACATCGGGACCAAATTCTTTAGCAATGAATTCGAGCTTAATATCTGAATCTTCAACTACATCATGAAGTAAAGCACTCACTACAGAAATATCATCGAGAGGAATTTCTTTAGCAATAATCATTGCAACTTCGTATGGATGGTTAAAATATGGCTCTCCAGATGCCCTGAAATCATTTTTATGACATTCATAACTAAATTGAAAGGCTTTACGAATTAGATTTTCATCAACAGAATGTAAATTATTTCTACATACAGCAAGTAATTCATCTAACATTCGTTCATGTTTTATTTTAACGGAGGTTTCCATTCCTTATACATAAAAGTTATTTTTCAAAATCTTATACAAAAAAACATAAATTTAGTTCAATTAGAAAGTACCAAAAGTTCTATCTCCAGCATCTCCAAGTCCAGGCAGAATGTATCCATTATCATTTAGTTTCCGATCTAAAGCTGCAGTATAAATAAGTATATCTGGATGTTCATTATTCATTTTTTCAATGCCTTCTGGAGCAGAAATTAAACAAGCTAAGAAACATTTTCCAGCTCCATTTTTCTTTAAAAAATTGAACGAAGCTGCTGCACTTCCACCTGTGGCAAGCATAGGATCAAGAAGTATTGTAATAGACTGATGAAGATTGTTTGGTGTTTTATAATAATAATCTACAGGTTTCAAAGTCTTTTCATCTCTTTGTAATCCTATGTGTCCTACTTTTGCTTCGGGAATTATTTGTAAAAAAGATTCTATCATACTTAATCCTGCTCTGAGTACAGGGACTAAAACAATTTGATACTTTAATTTATAACCTTTTGTTTTTTCAAGAGGTGTTTCCACTTCATATTCTTCCAGCTCAAAATTTTTAGAAATCTCAATTGCAAGTGAAAATGAAATACGACTCAAAGCATATCTGAACTCAGCAGGTTGAGTATTTTTATCACGCAAGATTGTAACATCTCTTTTTATAAGTGGATTATCTACTATAATTAAATTTTTCATAATGAGTCCTTATTGAGTTTTTTACCGAGAATTGTCATTAAATTAATAAATGGAGAAAGTGGTGGTGTATAATTGAAACTAATATTCGACAATTCACTTACTTTTATATTGTTATTAATAAATGATGAAATTAAATCTGCATAGCCAGAAACTTCTTTACCACCAAGGAAAAATGCTCCCAAAATCTTTTGTGTATATTTTTCATAAATTATTTTACCAAAAACTTTTTGTGAATCTGGCATAACATGAACCAAGTTATTTGCTGTTGCAGAAATCGACTCAAATTTAAATTTATTTTCCTTTGCTTCTACAGAATTAATTCCAACATAAGCTAAATATTTATCAAATACTTTTACTGCTGCATTTTTTATAACAGGTTTAATGTATGCATTTCCACCAGCTGCATTTTCGCCAGCAATATGTCCAGAATTATATGCTATGGTTGCAAGTGGTATATAATCATCTTTATTTGTTATTTTATTTTTAATCTCTATACAATCTCCTGCAGCATAAATATTAAAATCTGTTGTCTTAAGTTTTTGGTCTACTTTTATTCCACCATATTTACCAACCTGAAGCGAAGAAGAAACAGCTAAAAAATTATTTGGTCCAAATCCAATTGCAATTAAAATTAAATCAAAATCAAATTCCCAGCCTTTATATGTAATTGCTTTTAATTTCCCGTCACTTATTTTATACTTCACATCATGTGCATCACCCAGAAAATTAATTTTATTTTTTTCGAGAATTTCTTTTATCAAATGACTGATTTCAATATCTGAAGAAGGCATTGGTAAGCTTTCTTTTTCGAGAATTGTAACATCAAAACCTAATTTATGAAATGCTTCTGAAGCTTCGAGTCCTATATACCCACCTCCTATAATCAGAATTTTTCTTACATGATTGTTCTCAATAAAATTTTTTATAGCAAGGTAATCTTTAACATTTTTTAGAGTAAATACATTTTGCAAATTTTTTGGTAAAGAAGGAATATATTTTGCAATAGAACCTGTAGCAAGGATTAATTTATCATATTGTTCTTCGTATCGATGATTTGATAATTTATTAAGAACAGTAATTGTTCTTTTTGTTCTATCTATTTTTTCAACATAATGATTTAAATAAACTTTAACCCCTTTTTCTTTTTCAAAAGTGTGCTGATCAAAAAAAATAATTTCTTTCCAATCCTTAATTTCATTTGATAAGACATAAGGTAATTCACATGTACCGGTAGAAATAAATTCTCCTGCTTCAAACATTATCACATCAGATTCAGGGGAAGTTCTTTTTGCTTTTGCTGCTGCAGCTGGACCAGCAGCGTTTCCCCCTACAACTAATATCTTATTTGGTTTTGGGAACATCAATATTTTATAATTTTAACTGAAATATAATTAATTTCTTTCTGAATGGTAAAAATGTTTAGATAAGAAATATTATTACTTATTTTTCTTTGAATGAAATTGTTATTGGTACTCCTTCGAAGCCGAAATGTTGACGAATCAATCTTTCAAGAAATCTTTTATAAGATTCAGGAATATATTTGTGCTGATTTGCAAAGAATAAAAATATTGGATAATGTTTTCCCACTTGAGTAATGTATTTTATCTTTATTTCTTTACCTGTAGGAGTTGCAGGAGGAGGAGTGTTTTGAATTTCTGGAAGTAATACTTCATTTAATTGACTTGTAGGTATTTTCTTTTTTCTTTCTTCATGAATTTTTAATGCGAGGTCAATCAATTTAAAAATTCTTTGTTTTGTTAAAGCAGAGATTGTTATTATTGGAGCATAGTCAACAGTTTTCATTTTTGCACGAATTGCATCTTCGTATCTTTTTGCAGTATTAGTATCTTTTTCGATTAAATCCCATTTATTTATCGCAATTATTAAACCTTTTCTTCTTCTAACAGCTTCTTGAATAATCTTTTGGTCTTGATGCTCAAGACCGAGTTCAGCATCTAAAAGTAAAATAGCAACATCACAATCCCATAGAGCACGATAAGTTCTAACATTTGCAAAAAATTCTATATTTTCTTTGATTCTTGATTTTCTTCTCAAACCTGCAGTATCAACCAGCACAATTTCCTGACCATAATATTTTAAGACAGAATCGATGCTATCTCTTGTAGTTCCAGGAATATCTGTAACAATAGTTCTATCATAACCAAGCAAAGCATTTACTAAAGAAGATTTTCCTACATTTGGTTTACCAATAATTGCAAGACGCAATCTATAATCTGGTTCTTCTATTTCTTGAGGTGGAGGTAAATGTTTTAATAAATCATCTAAAAAATCTCCAAGATTTCTACCATTCAAAGCAGATATATCAAAAACTTTTTCAATACCCAGTGAATAAAAATCATTTTTATGCGATTCCATTTCTGGAGCATCTGCTTTATTTACCAGCAAGTAATATGGCTTTGGAGATCGACGAATTAAATTAGCAATCTCTCTATCAAGTGGTGTTAGCCCACTTTTTCCATCAACAACAAATAAAATTACATCAGATTCATCGAGTGCAATTTTAATTTGTTCACGAATTGCGGCTTCAAACAAATCCTCTGAATTTGGTACAAAACCTCCTGTATCAATCAATCTAAAATGTCTACCATTCCATTCAACATCGCCATAAATTCTATCACGAGTCACACCTGCAACGTCATCAACAATCGACTTTTTTGTTTTAGTCAATCTATTAAACAAAGTCGATTTACCTACATTAGGTCTTCCTACAATAACTACAACTGGCTCTTTCATAGTTTACTTTAAAATTTATATTGCAAATTTAATTGTGGATAATAGAATGTTCTATATCCAATTTCATATCTTTTTAATTCTGCAGATACTTGTAATCTTTTATTATATCTGCTTGCACTCCAGGCTGCATCAAGAGCACTAATAATATGATTTGTAATAATAATTAAAACGGCTTTATAAGCTATATTATAAAAGTCATTAGCTTTACCTCTTTCTTTAGAATAGTAAATAAAATTAGGTGTTAAAGGATCGCCGTAATTAAATGGTGTATTTTCATCACCAAAGTCATCCCAGCCAACATTAAATTGAGGATACTTACCAATCATTTCATAATATTGTTGATCTCCGAAAGGAGCTAAATGATGTGAATAGTAATTCCCAATTGCACTTTCAAGCTTATTTAGCTCAACCCAGTTAACAGTACCATCTGAATTAAAAACTTTATAATTATTTATATTTATATCTGGATTAATTTTTGTAGCATTTGTTATTGTCCAGAGTGCATAACGATTTACACTCCAGTGTTGATTTGCAAAGTTCTGGAAATAATTTGTTTGATCGTCACCTTTTTTATCATAAATTAATCCAACTGTTATTGCTGTGGCTTCAATTGCAAAATAAATAACACTTTTTACATAACTTTTTGAATAAAATTGTCCTGCACCAGGTAGAGCAAAAGACAAAGCTGCACCAACTAATGGAGATTTCTTTTCTATTCCTCCTGAAGGAGTGAATTTATTATTGAAAGAATTTTCAAATGAAATTTGAGAATCCAGTTTTAAAATGCCTGTTAATTCATTTTTTTGAGCAATTAATTGTGTTATGCTTAAAACAAAAAATAAAATTAGTTTTTTCATTTTTTACCTCTTTACTTAAAAATTAAAATCGAATAATATACCACCATAAAAATTCCATTCTTTACCATAAGTAACATTTTCACCTAAAATTTTCCTGGAATATTTATCAAATGAATAAGCAGCATTGAAGAATAAACTTGTCGGGAATAAATAAAATGAATTCATTTTTATTCTCAATTCTATACCAGCTCCTTTCTTGAAATTTTTAATCGAAGGAATTTTACCATTCCATGCATTCCCAAGATCTCCATATACTGACATATAAATTTTATCAATGTAAAGGTGTCCAATTCTTTTATCGATATTTTTAAATAATGGGAATCGATAAGTTAAATTAATCCATCCAAGTTCATTCCCGCTAATCGAATAAAATGGATAACTTTTCATTCCAATTAATCCACCAAGATAAAAATCAAAAAAGTCTGGAACAGTTGGTCCCAAGATTGTTCCAGCTCTCAATTGTGCTGTAAGTGTATGATCTTTTAATATTTCTATATATTCTTTCCAGTTAAGTTCGATTCGATGAAAATTAAAATTATCATAGACTGGTTTTAAAATCCCATCTTCAACATTATACTTACCATCAGGATTATATCGATTAAATTCATAATCATATTTTAATTCAATTTTTCTACCCACAGGGTTTATATCCGAATCAATTGTAGGTTTAATTGCTTCGTGAACATATTTGACTTGAAAATCTTTTCCAATAAAATAAGTATCATTTGTTGTTGGATACAACAATGTAGAATTCGGAAAAATAAAACTACTAAGAGTTGCAGTATAGCTGCTAAATATAAATCTAAATTCAAGATTATTTCCTTCTGTAATAATTTTATGTCGTAAAAAGAAATCACTTTCAAACAAATTATAAGTTACATCTGTACGTGTATTGTAAGAAGCATCGAGCGAATCAAAGATTATCAAAGTATTAGCTTTTCTACTTACGCTATAAAGTTCAACGCCAGCTTCTGGTCTTAAACCTAACTTAAAAAGGATTGGTAGTTTATCTCTATACTCAAAAGATAAAAATAAATCTCGCTCAAAAAGTTTGTTTATTGCTCCCCCTGCAAAAAAGCTGAATCTATTTAAGTAATCACTCGATGCTATGTAAATGCCAGGTTTAATTCTATCAATTGCATTATTTGATGTTGTATAATTATCATAACGAATAAATGGAATTATACTAACACGAGAAAAATAACCTGAATATTTTTTTGATTCTGCATTCAATAATTTTGTATCATCATAGTTTATTAGATGATAAATTTTATCTTTATCTAAATCACCTTTTGGTTGATCTTTGGAAAGAGGAGGATTATTTCTCCAGACATATTTTTTTGATTCATCAACTTTTTTCTGATCTTCTTTTGATAAATAAAAAATCTTAAATCCATCAGATGTATAACCTGAATAAACAATATTTCCTGAGTTATCTATTGCTGGTTGAAAAGCTCCACCTACAACATTAGTAATTCGATGAATTTCTTTTGTAGACAAATTCATTTTGTATAAGTTAAAGATTCCAGTTTCATCAGATGAAAATATTAAATTCCCTTCGTTATCAAATACAGCATCTCGATTATCGTAACCATTGTGAATTAATATCGAAAAATCAGATCCATCAATATTAACTTTTGCAATTTCTCTTGTGTTTTTTAATGAATAGCCAAAAACGATAAAACTACCATCTGGAGAAAATTTTGGATTATAAACCTGTTCGCCACTATTAAACAATGTGAGTTGTTTAAAACCTTTCCCATCAATATTAACAATACCTATATTGGTTGTTCCATCTCTTTGAAATAAGAAAACAATTTTTTCCCCATCAGGAGAAACACTGGGATTGTTTGCTCTTAATCCAAAAGTAAGTCTTTTACTTTTACCAGTATTCATATCATAGACATATAAATCATGAATATTATTCCATCTTGGATTATCGTCACTCAACTTTGCATATACTAATTTATTCTCACCAGGAATTTTAGATATAGTAGAACGAACCTGAGGCACAAGTAATTTTTCTTTTTTTGTTTTCAGATCAAGCAAATAAATTGAGGAGAGGCCAAAGTAGTCGTTTTCTTTGTTTGATATGTATGCAATTTTAGTATTATCAATAAAAACAGGATAAAAATTACCGAAACCAACAGGAGTAATAATTTCTCCTTCAATTTTATTATTAATTACATCTGCTATTCTATCACGATAATCTTTTTTAATAAATTCTGTCCATTCATTATACAAATCTTCGCCAGTAATACCTAAAACATCTTTAATTGCAGCATCAATAGTAAAGTTAGAAAGTTTACCAAGAAGACGAGAAATTTTTTGAATTTTGTCTTCACCATATTTTTGTGAGATATAACGTACAAGTGCAAATCCAGAATTATAGACTGATTCGTTTCCTAAACTTGTTTTATCAAAAACTCCCATTTGGTTCCAGGTTAGCAACTTATTATCGAGTGCATAACATCTCAAAATCATATCGCGATGAGTATCCCAGTCATCATAACCAAATTCTTTTCTCATATATTGTGCAGTTCCTTCTGCAAACCAGGCCGGTACATTTACTGTAGCAATTGGATACGAAGCAATAAAATTAGGAAATCCATAGAGTATATCAGGCCTTCTTTTTTTCTCATAATTCATAAATTGAAAATAAATTGCAGGAATTTTTCTACCTAATTTCATTGCTGATTGTATTTGTACCATATGAGTAAACTCATGAGATATTACATTTCGAAGCCAGTTATGAGTGCCTCTTAAATCAAAATCGAGTGCAGAAGCCCATATTTCAATTTTATTATCAAAGAAATATGTAGCTCCATTCGAATAATCATCTATATCTTTAATTACAAAATGAACTGGTTCTGGTTCATATTCATAAAGAGAAGTAATTGGTTCCCATACTTCTTCTGCAATTTTTAAAACAGTTTTTGCTGTTCTTTCTGCTTCTGGATGATAATGTACAAATACATGCTCACCTTTAATTGTTAACCATTCATATTCCGGTTCGTATTCATTAAATTGTGCATAAATAAGAATAGGTATAAAAAGTATTGTGTATAAAAATTTTTTCATCTGTAATTATGATTTGTGTTAGATTATTTGACCACTGCGATTTTTATAACTCTACTTGCAAATTTTCCTGAAGACGATTTGACTTCAATGTTTGCATAATAAATACCACTCGATACATTTTTAACATTCCATTTAATTTCGTTATCATAACCACCATTTGCAAAACCACTCAGTTCATCAACTAAATCTCCTGCTAAATCAAATATCCTTACCTTAAATTCTGAATTTTCTAAAACATAAAAACGAATAAATGTTTCATCGTTATAAACTGGATTTGGCCAGTTATAAACTTTTTCTTCCGGGAAAAATCTATTATCGTTCGAATTAATTTTTGAATACTCCATAGATGAATTGTTAGTTGAATTTGAGAATTCACTATTCCAGCTTTTAGATTTTAAACTATTAGCCAATCCTATTATCCATTGAATCATATATTTTTTTTTATCAATTAAAATAATTGATTGTAATGATATTGGTGACATTGAGAGAGGTAAAAAATCAAATATCACTGGTGTAGCAACTATTTCACTACCTATAGAAATGGGAAAAGGATCAATAACTTTTCCAGTCTCAGAATTAAAGACATAAAGATTTCCCTTTTTTGAAACAGTAACAATATCAATAATTCCATCGCTATTTAAATCTGTAGTTAATGGTACAAATAAAAAATCTTCTCCATTCGGCTCGGTAATAGGATAATTATCTAATAGTACTCCATTTAGATTGTATGCTTCTATTCGATTACCATTAGTAATTAATATTGTCCCTTCTCCATTTTGTGAATTTCCAAACAATGAAAAAGAATTAATTTGTTTTTCTGAATTAATGGTAAATTCCTTACTAACAATTCCATTATTAATTACATAAAAATGATTCTGTTCTGATAAAACAATATTCGTAATAGTTGAATTTGTCTGGTCATTAAGTAGTGCTATTCTCAATGGTTTATATGGCAACACTAATTTAAAATTATCTGAATCATAAAAAGCTGAACTGGTAATTAATGAAAAATAATTTTTATTATTAATCAATGGTTTACTGATTTGAAGAATTTCTTCATCTGCGATATTAATAACTTCATATTTTATTTCTTTATCACTTTGCAATGATTGGATATAAATTTTTAATATCGAACCATTAGAAGTACCTGCATATGCAACAGGTTGATTATCTTCAATTGAAATTAAAATTGGAGAGGTTATTTCAATCGATAAGTCAATACTTTTAAAAAATTCGTCCGTAAGATTTTTTATCAAATAATTTAATTTATTCCCAGATGAACCAAAGATATAATCGTATCCATTATAATTGATTGATGCAATACTTTTCTGACTGAAATTATCATATTTATTTAAAAGTTCCCCATTTCGAGTAAATACAATTAAATCATTTCCATTTAGAATATAATAGTAATTATAATTTCCAGCTGGAACGCTTAAAGCCTTTATGTTAGATAAATCAATAAAATTAGAATACACGGGCTTTACAAAATTATCTCCAAATTTAATTTCAAAAGACATTTTGTTATCGGAAGCAGAAAAATTTTCGATAGTAATTAAACTGTGAGCTCCACTGTTTGATTTTGTATCTGGTTTTGTATCAGGTCCAAATTTGTTTTTATATAATTTTGCTTTATTGCCCGCAAACCAGAAATCTTCTTCACTACCAATTCCATAAAAATCTCCAAGAATCGAAGTAAAATGTTCACCAATATCTTGAATTCCATCAGCTTCTTCTACATCTACACCTCTGTTTTTAATATCAGCATTAATTTGATTTATAGAAATTTTTTCATTAATTATTTTTTCATCGATATGCCATATCACGATCCCATTACCAGGCAAAGCCCAGTCAAATTCGTCAACATCCACAACTACACCAGCCAATGTGTCAACGTTACTAAAATTAAATCTTGGTTTATCTTTATCAACATGAAATGTGTGAATAGTATTTCCAATTTTATAAGTTACATTCACACCATCTTTATTTACATCACGCTGTCTATTTTCTATTAAATAATATTCAGTAGAATTTATAGGGATTTTAACAACAGTTGTATCGTTTAGTTGAGCAGCCAGTTGAGCAACTAAATTTATTTTTTTATCAACTTTATCAATTACAACAGGTTGTATCCAGCCAAGATAAATTTTTTCCCAAGCAGAAGGTTCAGGTGGAAAAATTCCATTGAATGCAAATAAAGCATTCCCATCCATTAAACCAAATCTATCAATAGCAGTAACACCAGTTTTTGTATCAAATAAATCTGGTAATCCTAAATAACTTGCAATGTTACCAACTATTAAACCATTAATCGACATTTGAAATAAAATCTTTTCTCCGAATGATTCTATTTCTTTTGATTCTGTTGTAGGAAGTATAATTGTGTTTTTAATTAAATAATTACTGGTTTTAAATCCATTAAAATTATTTCCCAGAATTGATTTTAATTTTTCTTCGCTCAAATAAACAGAAGGCAAATCTCTTTCAATTCCCAATCTTCCATTGGGATAATATGCACTTCCTACACCAGCGTGAAAGATTGTAAATAGATCATACTTTGAAAAATCAAAATCTGCATAAATAGAATCAGCTTTATGCCAGACTTCCTGAGCAAATTTTGCAAGATTCGATAAATCATCTAAGTTATTTGGTGGTGGAGAATAATTTCTCATAATTTGAGAAACAGTAACTATTTCAGGTAATACAGTATATGAAATATTTAATTTGCCCTTAGAAACTTTTTTAAAATAATTCTTGGCAAACTCGAGATGATTTTCAAAATATCTTACATCGTGTGGATATGGATCTAAGATTGTATCACCATAATCCTTTGAATAAATTGAACCAAATTTTCCGTTACCAAAAGTATTTGGATCATTATCTTCTTTGAACTCAACAAGAACTGCAAGAATTCTCAATGTATCCGATGAATTAAGAAACTTTGCTTTACCAGAAAAATTATTTGTCGTAAGATTAAAAGATTGGGCAGATAAGCTGCCCAATCCTATTAAAAAAGAAAATAAAATTATTTTTTTCATAGGGAATTAAATTCCTCGAGGAAATCCTAATTGTTTTTGTGGGACAGCACCCCAGCCAATTAATAAAGTAAATCTCAAGGTATTATTGAGTGGATGATTTTCACCATTCTTAAATACATCGGTTGTTAAATAACTAAAATCAAAGCCATAAAGATCATATCGAATACCCGCACCAAGAGTTACAAACTTTCTATTTCCAAAAGCTGGATCTTCATAGAAAAATCCAGCACGTAAAGCAAACATAAAATCACCAGGCTGACCATACCAGTATTCTAATCCAGCAGATGTGTTGATATCACGAATTTCTTCACCTAATGATTGATCTGCCCAGGCAGTAAATATTGCTTCGTAAAAATCTTTTCTCTTTTTCTTAACAGTATTTGTAGTATCAACCTGACCTCTGAAAGCTTGACCTTTATCAACAAGCAACTTACTAAAATCAAGAGTAAGAGTTAATGAATTAAAATCATCCTGGAATAACCTTGTTGCCAATCCAAGTCGAAAGTTAGTTGGAATAGGATCTGCTTGAGCTTGATCTATATAATAAATTTTTGGACCAATATTACTGAGATTTATACCAAGACTAAAACGATTTCCCATATCACCTATAAAAGGTAAGTTAAGATGTTCGGGACGCCACATAGTTCCAATATCAAAACTAACAGTAGTAGCAACACCTTTCCCCTGTTCGGCTTCTGTTGGTTTATCTGCAAGGCGGCTATGAATTAATCTAAAATTTAAACCCAAACCCCAATCATTACTTAATTTTGTAGCATAACCTACAGTCAAAGCTGCATCATAAGATCTAAAAGTACCTACAGGCTCAGGTGAATTTGAAAGTGTACGAACAAATTCTCCATAGTTCATATAAGTAATACTTGCAGTAATGCTACCACTTATATCTTCGATATATTTACGAAAAGTAGCATAGTCATAAAATAAATCAAGATGAAATTCTGGTAACCAATTGCTATGAGTAAAACTAACTTCAGCTCCTGTTAAGAAAGCAATTCCTGCAGGATTCCAGAAGATTGCAGCAGAATTATCAGCTAAACCTGTCCCTGATTCACCAATTCCACCTGCTCTTGAATCTGGTGCAATCAATAAAAATGGTAAAGCAGCTTCACCTTGTGCTTTGATGTTTCCATAACTCCAAATCATTAATAACGATATCATCAACATCAATATTCTTTTCATTCTTGCCTCCTGATTAAATATATTTTGTAAAATATTAACTAAAAAATTTTTCTGACTTAAAATATAAAATTTATTTATCTGATAATTGCCAGTTTCCCAAGTGCACTACTCTTAAATTTGCCATCTTCAGATTCTACAATTACTTTGTAAAGATATGTTCCATTTGCAATTAAATTACCATCTTCGTCCCTGCCATCCCAATCAATTCTTACAAATTTATCGTTTATATTTCTTTCTTCTATTTCTTTTATTAATCTTCCTGCAACTGTATAAATTTTTATTTTAACATTAATTGGAGCTGCAATATTCTGCTGAAATGTAAAAGTTGTATTCGAAGAAAAAGGATTAGGGAAATTATAAATATCTCGAATACTTAATCCAGTTTCTGGAGATAAAACAGTAAAATAAGCTTCTTCGGAAGAAAAATTATTAAACACATCCCAGGCTTTAATTTTAATTTTATAATCACCTGGCTGAAATGAAGTAAATTTGTATTTTATCACGCCTGATTTACCAGCCGAGTTCAAATCTCCAATAAAATAATTTGTAAAATCAATAGCATTGTTTTCATCATCGTTGATTATTCCTTCAAGTTTGTGTCCAATTCCAGTTCCTGTTGTATTAATTCCTGTTTGATCTTTAAGTTTTACTATCAAAGTAAAATCTGGATTGACAAGGTAGGAATTATCATAATTCTCATCATCAAAAAAGATCTCAATTTCTGGTCCCTTACCATCATTAATTGCATAAGGATTAGTTCCTCCAACAATTATATTGCTTGTATATCCAATTCCATCAACTTCGTCATTAAAAATATATGCCGTTATTTTACCATTTTTATTTTCATAAGAAATATCTTTAGGTACAACAAACTCAGTTTGAAATTTCCCGTCATTAACTGTAGTTCTTCCTCGATAGATTAATCCACCAGGCATAGTTACTGTATAATTCATTTCAGTAAATTCAATTTGTCTATCTGAATCATAGACACTTATAATTGCTTCACCATTATAATTCATTGGTTCATTCTTAGAATTTCTTACAGTCCCTTCAATTCTTACTTCGCCAAGTGCATTAATTTGAACATAAGTATTTAATGATTTCCCATTAATTGAATCTATTGAAGTATTTAAAACAGGTTCATCCAGTCTAATCGTAGGATCACAAAATAGATGAAATTTCTCATCGTTCATTTGTGTACGTATTTGTTTGGTCAGGAAGTATGCTATTCCAATTCTAACTGGTAATTTATTCTCATCAACACGAGTGAAAAGATTAGTATAAAATGTATTATTAATTTCAGCATTTTGATCTGCATAAACAACCCTTGCAGCAGTAAAAGCTCCAATTGCACCACTATTTGGCATTGCAATCATAATTTCAGTAGAACTCTGTTCATTTGGATCATCATATTTACCAAAGTCGCAAGTAGCAGCTGTTAAAAAGAAATAATTTTTATTTTTTAATTGTGGTATAGTGGATACTTTTTCAAATACATATTCATGAGCCCATGTATTTGGATTACCATGACCAATCCAGTTCAAAATCAATGTACCATTATTTACAGAATTTATAATTGCTTTATTAACATCAGGTTTTCTTCTACCCAAACCAGTGTAAACTGTTGGATAAGCTGCCAGATATATTTTATTATGATAAAAATATTTTGGAATAATATTTAATGATAGATACTCAGATTGTCTTGTATGCATATCACCATCATCCCTTCCAACTGCCTGTGGTCCATCATCTGCTACAAGTGTTATTGTAGATCGCCAAATACCTTTTTCGAGGTTATTTTCGTATTCAATAATTTTGTTGATTACAGCATCTGCCTCGCTTTCTGATTGGACAGGTAATCTACCCATTACTAAATCTGCCTTTTTATCATTCCCGGATACACGAGCATAATAATCATCAGAAACATAAGATGCTATCTCATCAAGCGATTCAACAGTTTGATAAGTTGGGACAAAGTTTTTATCTGTTGATTCTTTTATTGTATTAAGATAATCATAATCGCCATCTCCAAACAACAATACATATAAAGGTTTAGTTTGCCAGTTATCATAAGCATATTTAAGAAAATTTCTAATTGCAGTTGGATCTAACATTCCACCAGCAAATTCATTCATAATATCATCCACATAAAAAGCTGATGTATTTATTTTATTTGGTGATTGAGTCATTCGATAATTTACATATCTTTCAACTTGATTGCGGAAATATTTATTCGAAATAACAATTAGTTCACTCCCTGAAATATTACTTTTCACATCCACAGTTGTTATACTTGTTCCATTTTGTGGTGTTTTAAATACACTTGGATTTACTGCAATATATTTTGATACTTTGTTTGCTGTCTCACTGGCTTGAAATTTTATTTCCCCGCCACTTATTGTAGCTCCATCAATTAATTTAACATCCCAGCTATCAGTTACATCAAAAACTAAAATATTACTATTAGAAAAATTTGTTATTCTATATTCAATTATACTTGAAGTATCTTTTGAAAAGAATAATAAATAATCTCCAACAGCTTCTAATTTTCTTTTATATTCAATTTCAAAATAATCAAGATAAACTTTCACACCACTTGAAGTTGTTCCCAGAGTAAATTTAAGATTGCTTCTTTCGTCTGCAAGATTTCCTTCATAAGAAGCAATCCCTGCATCTGCTCTTCCATAATAATAATCATATATTCTTGGAATCATTCCATTATAAATAATTTTATTACTCTCACTTACAGTATAAAAGACATTTGCTGTAGATGTATTTATCAATCTAAAATTATAATTAATTTTCGAGTTAGGTAATATTCCATTTAATGTGGTTAAGTAATTTCGACTATTTCTTGTACCGCTAAATTCGTCACCAAAATATTCTCTACCAGAAGGACCAACTTTTATGCTATCTTTATCATAACTTTTATATGATAAAGTAAATTGCTGTTGATAAGCATTGGGGATGCTCAATGAATTTTTTTTACTAATTCTTTTTCCGTTTGTCTTACCAAAAGTTAACCAGTAATAACTTTTTTTTGTATATGGATGCTTAACTCTAACAATCTTTCTCATTGAAGAATTATATTCCCATGCTTCTGTATTTCTTCCATAAAATAAAATGTAATCTGATTGATCAAATTTACCATCGTTCTCACCTTCTATAAAAATAGCAATTTCATTAAATCCAATATTACTTTGATTCATATAGTTTTCTGGTAAAGCATAACCACAAATACTAAAAATCTGTATTGTTCTTGGATCTACTGAATTAACATCAATCCCTAAACTCTGAAGAAAATTTCTGTCAATTTTATAGATTCCTTCTTCTAACACTTCGAAACGATACCATTGACCACTGCCAAGTATAGGTCCTGCAGTTTTATAAAACTTTTTAGGCAATCCCCAATATTTAGCTACATCCCAGTTTAAAACTGCATATCTAAGAAAATCATCTTTTATTAATTCTCTGTTTTCAGTTAGTTTATTAAAATCGATGCTTACAACAATTTTCCTGTAAACTCTTGTAACTTTTTTCTGGTAATCTATTTGAATTGGATAAATAATTAAACTTTGCACAGGAAGATTTCTAATTAATCCATACTCACCAAATGTTACTAATTCATTTTCTAAAGTAAAATTTTTGTAATTATTTATTAGTGAAATTGCTGAATCTTTTTTAGAAATATATATACCATCAAACTCTGTAAATTCTGCTGAAATAATTTTTATAGAATTTCCAAATTCAGAAGGGACACCAATGTTTACTTCTCTTACTGGTAATTCAATACCCTGATCTAACTTAGATAAATAAGTATGAGGAATTGTGATGTTTATAAATTTTTCATTATTTATTTGAAAGAAATTAGTATCAGATATTACTGGAGTATATTCAAATATTAGTGAAGAGGTACTTGAAGAAAGAATTCTAATATCCTGAGAAAAAGCCACAGTATTTAAAACACAAAAGAGAAATATTATAGAGAATTTTTTTTTCATCACAATTAACTTAGTATTTAATAACATTTAATAATAAACAAAATTGTTCAACAGCAGTAAAAAAATTCTCTATAATATCTCTCCGCAAATTTTGAGACCAAATTTAGAGAAAATAAACACTACTTGTCAAGTAAAACATTCAATAAGCAGTTTATAAGCCTAATTTATCTTTAATCTTTTTCATTGCATTAATACAGAATTGAATATGTTCTTCGAGAGGGATTCCCAGTTCTTGAGCTCCTTTGATAATATCTTCTCTGCTAACTGCACGAGCAAAAGCCTTATCTTTCATTTTTTTGATAACAGATTTAACTTCAACTTCATCTATAGTTTTCGAAGGTCTTACATAAGCAACAGCAGTTAAAAATCCTGCTAATTCATCACATGCAAATAAAACTTTTTTAAGCAATGTATTGCGAGGAATATTAGTATATTCTGCATGTGACATAATTGATTCAATAAATTCTTTTTCAAAACCAAGTTGACTTAATATTTCAGCACCTTTATAAGGATGCTCTTCTGCAGTTGGATATTTTTCGTAATCAAAGTCATGCAACAAAGCTACATTGCCCCAATATTCAACATCTTCACCAAATTTTTCTGCATATGCACGTACACATGATTCAACTGCCAGAGCATGTTTAATTAATGCTTCGCTTTTTGTGTATTCTTTTAATAATGATAAACAATAATCTCGATTATGCATTTGATCGTTATTCATAAAATTAATTTAATTAGTTGTTAGTTTACATGAAGGACAATATTTACAAATTACACACTGTTCGCATTTAGGTCTACGAGCAATACAAACTTTTCTTCCATGTAGTATTAAAAGATTTGAAGAAGCAATCCAGTATTTTTCAGGGAGTAACTCTCTTAATCTTAGTTCAATTTTAAGTGGATCTGATGTATTAACAAAACCCAGTAAATTTGTTAATCTTGTTACATGTGTATCTACTGCAATTGAAGGAATATTAAATGCATTACCTGCTACTACAGATGCAGTTTTTCTGCCAACTCCTGGTAGTTTACAAAGTTCTTCAAAGTTATCAGGAACTTTACCATTATATTTATCTACAAGTGCAGTACAACATTTTATTATGCTTTTAGCTTTTTGTTTATAAAAGCCAGTTGAATAAATATCTTTTTCTAACTCTTCGGGAGGAATTGATAAAAAGTCCTGTGGTTTCTTATATTTTTTAAATAAATCTTTTGTGACCAAATTTACTCTTTCATCAGTACATTGTGCAGAAAGAATTGTAGCAATTAATAATTGAAATGGATTAGAATAATTAAGTGCTGTTTTAGGTTCTGGATATTCTTTTAATAGAATATTGATAATTTTAGCAATACGTTTTTTATCTTCTGCAAGATTATTCATAATAATGAAAATAATTGGTAGCGCATACGGGATTCGAACCCGTGATCTCCGCCTTGAGAGGGCGGCGTCCTAAGCCACTAGACGAATGCGCCATTTATTAAAAAACAAATTAAATAATTTTATTCTCTTTTAGCCAACGATATCCTTCTACCGTCTTAAAATATTTTTCTCTCCGCATTGCTTCTTTTCTTGTTTCATACATTTCATAATAATGTATTTCATATGGCATATGACCCTTCGTATACCGTATCTTCCCTGCATTGTGGTACTTTATTCTTTTCTGTAGATTATTGGTCGAACCGTAATAATAAGTCCCGTCTTTTTTACTCTTTAATATATATGCATAAAACATTTTACAAGTCTCTTATTACCAAGCGCATACGGGATTCTTCCATTGGAATCCCTTTGGGAGAACCCGTGATCTCCGTCCCGACATTGTCGGAGCGGCGTCCTAAGCCACTAGACGAATGCGCCATAAAAAACTTAATTACATTAAGATATTGTTTTATTCTACCACAAAGTTTAAAAAAATTCAACAACAATTTTGATTTAATATTTACAATTCAAAAATAGAATTACAAATCTCTAATATCAATTATAAAAAAATTTTATAATCCCATTTCTTCCAGCAATGCTGAGATTTTATTTACATCTTCTTCATCTAATTGATAATCATCTGCATTAATATTTTCAAGTACCTGCTGACTATTTCTAGCTCCAACAATTGCTGCAGTTACTGCTTTATTTCTTAGAACCCATGCAACAGCAAGATTTCCTACTGTTTTATTTGCTTTTGCAGCAATTGGTCTAAGTTTTTCTACAAATTCGAGTGCTTTTGAAAGAAATGGTTCCTGGAACATTCTATTTTTTCTTCGCCAATCGTCTTCTGCAACTTTACTCATATCAAATTTACCTGTAAGTAAACCAGCTTGCATTGGGCTATAAACAACAACTCCAATTTCATTTTTCAAACAATAAGGTAATATTTCTTTTTCGATATCTCTACGCAATAAACTATATGGTGGCTGAAGCGATTGTACATGTTTAATTTTCATACATCTTTCAAGTAAAGGTACATCAAAATTACAAACACCAATATATCTTACTTTACCTTCCTCCTGTAATTGAATCATAGTTCCCCAAGAATCTTCAACAGGAGTATTTGGATCAGGCCAGTGAAATTGATATAAATCGATATAGTCTGTTTGTAATCTTCTCAAACTATCTTCAATTTCTTTTCTAATACTATCTGGTTTTAAGTTTACAACTGCATTACCTTTACCATCGTTGATCATTCCACATTTTGTTGCAATAAATACTTCTTCACGAATTCCTTTTATTGCTTTCCCAACAACTTCTTCCGAATGACCAAATCCATAAACGGCAGCAGTATCTATCCAGTTAATTCCTTTATCTAATGCTGTATGAATTGCTTTTATAGATTCCTCATCATCCACTTTTCCCCAACCGTATTGCCATGGACCTCCAATAGCCCATGCACCAAAACCAATAGTAGTAATAAAAGGACCATTTTTACCTAATTGACGTGTATTCATATTATCTCCAGAAATTTTTTAACAAACAAAATAGAAGGCTTTTTGATTTGTAAGTAAATAGATTTTTTAATTGCTGCCCCGCCAGGGCTCGAACCTGGAGACTTCTGATCCAGAGTCAGACGTGTTGCCAATTACACCACGGGGCAAATTTTGTATTACAAAATTAACTAAGTTTATTTAACGAACCAAAATCTCTCAATTGATTTTTTATATCATAGTGAATTACTTAATTATATTTATATTAACTGGGTTATCGTTTACATCCCATATTTTTGAATTAGAAGAATCGACAATTTTAATTCTTAATTGTGTAGATGGTAATGTTACTTTTACTGAACCAAATACAAAATCCCAACCATAAGCACCAGTAGAAGGATAATTTGTTACAATTGGATACCAAGTACCTTCTGCACCATTTTGTATACTGTAATAAATATTCACATTTCCAGATATTGCATAGCTTGTCCATGTAATTAACATTGGCCAGTGTTCAGATGGTTTTGGATCTGTCATTTCATCTTGAGTCAAATAAAAGTATTGACCACCATTTGGATATTCAATTCTAATTTTTCTACTTGAATGAATTGAGAAATAATCATCAGATTCATCTAAAGCTGTTATGCCTGGATCTGCTGAAGAGATTCTAATTTTACAATTATCAGAACTATCAGGTTTAACTTGATCCTGATGACCTGGAGCCCATACAAATATTCCATCATTTTCTGTACTCGAAGCACCAGGAACAACATACCAAGAACCACCACCATTAGTGGACCATTCTATTTTTACTTTTTGAATATTATTAGCATTCCATCTAATTTCATATGGATGATAATTTTGCACATCCGATGTTGGAACTCCGGCTTTACTTACGAGCCATTGTTCTCCACCATTAGGTACTAATATTTTTATTGTAGGAGCAGGTTTAACTTTAAATACACCATCAGAATAATCCATAGGTGAACTATCCACAGCATCACTAATTCTAATTACATAATTATCCGATACAATTGAAAAGCTTGCTTCGTATGAACGAATTCCATTTCCTTCGTCAACTCCTGCTACACTATCAACCAATACTTTCCAATCATAATCATTGGTAGAGTTATATGGATTAAATTCGATCTTAACAAATTCAATTCCTGTTGATTTCCACTTTATTTTGAATTTCTCACCAGATATTATTTCAACTCCAGAATATGGATATACCACTTCAATTGTTTGACTCGGTTGAATTGTAAATGTACCATTACTTTCATCAGAAGGCTCATTATCCTCAGCATCTCTTACTCTAACTTTACATTGAGTAGAATTAACTGCAGGTACTGGATTCCATTCATATGAACCTGAACTTGAAATATTTTGTGCTATTGGTATCCAGCTTAAACCATTATTAACTGTATACTCAATATTAACATTATTTATTCCTTTTGAATCCCATGTTATATTTTTTGAAGTTCCAGCTTGCCATACTTCTCCACCATTTGGTGATATTACTCTTATCGATTGGATTACAAGATTTGAAATCTGGAAATTATTATCAGACAAATCATAAGGTATTCCATCATCCGCATCGCTAATCTTTATTTTGCATTGATTTGAATTTATATTTGGTATATCTCTCCATATATATGAACCTGTACTCGGTATACCATTTACAATTGTTGTCCAGCTACCTCCTCCATCTGTTGTATACTCTATTTTAACATTTTTTATATTCTCTGATTCCCACCTAATTTCTTCAGGTGTTCCATAATGCCAGCTTTCACCTCCATTGGGTTCCAATACTTTAACTCTTGGTTCAGGCTCGATTACAAAGAAATTATCACTTTCATCAGATGGGAATCCATCCGATGCATCACTAATTCTTATCTTACAATTTGTCGATGCAGTATTTGGAATTATTGACCAATTATAAAATCCTGTGCTTGATGTACTATTTACAATTGTATTCCATGAAATTCCATTGTTTGTTGTATATTCAATTTTAACATCATTTATTCCTGCTGCCTCCCACTTTATACTGTATGATGAACCTGCTATTAAACTTTCTCCTCCATTTGGACTGGTAACTTTAATTAATTGATTCCCTTTATTAATTATTGTAAATACTTCATCTGAAACATCTGCTGGAATTCCATCATCTGCATCACTAATTCTCACTTTGCATAGCAACGAACTCACATTTGGTATTGAACTCCAGCTATAAACTCCATCACTTTCTGTTCTACTTACAATTGTATTCCACACTGCTCCATTATTAGTTGTATATTCTATTTTTACATATTCAATATTTGTAGATGTCCATTTTATATTATCACTTGAACCAGCATACCATTCTTCATTTCCATTTGGTGTTAATACTGTTATTCTGGGTTCTGGTAGAACTGTAAATGTTCCATCACTTTCATCAATGGGTGAGCCTTTTTCGTAATCGAAAATCCTTATTTTATATTGATTTGATGGAGTTGTAAAACTTGTAACATACATCCCATTAGAAGGTGTCTTATCTACAATTTTATCCCAGGTGATTCCATTATTTGCAGAAACCATTATAGTAACATTTTCTACTCCAATTGATTCCCATTTTATTGTATCAACCACCCCAGCTACCCAGTTTTCTCCACCATTAGGATATATAACTTTAATTTCTGGTTTCGGAACTATCTTAAATACTTTTTCACTTTGTGCCACTGGTTCGCCATCTTCTGCATCACTAATTCTAACAAGGCATTGTGTAGATAATGTATTTGGGACGTTCCATTCATATGCTCCTGAATTTGTTAGATTATTTACAATTTCATTCCAGGTTAAACCATTATTTGATGAATATTCTATTTTAACTTTTTTTATACCAACAGAAGACCAGGAAATACTTTGCGAAGTTCCAGCCTGCCAGGTTTCTCCACCATTTGGACTAATAATTCTTATTACCTGTGTAAGTTGAGTTGTTATTTCAAAAGTATTATCGGAAACATCCCAGGGTTCGCCATCTTTAGCATCATAAACTCTTATTTTACATAATTTTGAATTTACATTTGGGACTTCTTTCCATTCATAGAAACCAATACTTGGATAAGATTCAACTATAGTATTCCAGTTATAGCCATTATTTGTAGTGTATGCAATTTTTACATTCTCAATATTTTCTGATTCCCACTCAATTTTTTGTGATGAGCCTGCAAGCCAGACCTCATTACCATTAGGCATTTTTACAGCTATTTTAGGTTCTGGTAAAATATTAAATGGTTTTTCACTTTCTGCCGAAGGGATTCCATCTTTTGCATCTTTGATTCTAACTTTAGCTAATGTTGAAGGTGTATTTGGAATTGGTTCCCAATAATATATTCCTGTATTTTTTCTATCGACTGCAATTAAATTCCAGTGATTCCCATTATCAGTAGTATACTCTATTACAACTGAATCAATTCCAGTACTAAACCATTTAATTTCTTTTGAACTACCTGCTTCCCATTCTTCGCCACCATTTGGAGATGTAATTTTCAAACTTTCATTTGTACTTCTTATAATACTAAATACATCATCACTTTCATCTGCCGTAGTTCCATCAACTGTTGCAACTCTAATTTTGCACTGTGTTGATATTATACTTGGAACAGGAAACCACATATAAATGCCGAGATTTTTCAAACTGTCAGCAATCATAGTCCAGTTTAAGCCATTATCTACTGAATATAAAATTTTAATAAGTGAATTGGTTTTCCCGCTCCATTTTATTTCAAAAGAACTTCCTTCTATAATTGATTCGCCTCCGTTAGGGGATAAAACTTTTAATTGGGTAGTAACATCCTGCCCATCTGGTCCTGTAAGATCACCTTCCTCTTTTAACTTACAGGAAGAAAGAACTACTATTATAGCAATTAATATAAATATGATTTGTTTCATCTTCCCCTCGGCTATAATTCCACATTGATTTAATTAAATTTAATAAATAAACTTATTTTAATTAAGAAAAATCTTGCATAATTTGTGCCTGTAATCAATTATATATTTTCATAATTCATAATCGAATATTAATTTTTATTTTTTAATAACAAAATAAAAAATGACAAATAAATTACTTTATAGATTCCCGATGAACAATTTATCCAAAATCAGGGGAATAACTTATTACATGTTAATTTTACTTATAGCTAACCTTATTTCCTTAAATGTAAAAATTTATGCTCAATCTTTTTCGCTTCTAAAACAAATTGGATCTTTTACTTCTGCTATATCTTTTAGTATTAATCCAGCAGGCTTTATTTATGTAACAGATGCTTCAACAAATGAAATAATTAAATTAGATACTCTTGGCAATATTCTAAAAACAATCGGTGGCTATGGTTTTGACAATAATTCATTTGACTTCCCGATTGATATTTTCTCAACGACTTTAAATGTTTATATTGCAGATAAGTACAACGATAGAATACAAATCTTTGATAAAGATCTAAACTATATCTCTTCACTTTCTTCTAATTCATTCGATAATGAACTTTACAAATTTAGATATCCAGTTGGAGTAGTAGTATCAAATCAAGGTGATATTTTTTTAATAGATTCCGATAATTCAAGAATACTGAAATTTACATCGGCTGGAAATTTTCTTATTGAAATAGGTAGTAATGAATTTGGAGAATATGCTCTTAAGAATCCCAAAACTTTTGCAATAACAGATAATAAAATTCTGGTTATTGATGATAATTTACTTTTAATATATGATATATTTGGGAATGGAATTTCAAAATTACAACTGAAAGAAAAGCCTAATAATATTAATGCAACAAACTGGGGAGTAACATTTTGTAGCGATAATAAAATCTATTACTCTTTAATTACAAATAACTTTATTGATTTTGACTTTAAAACATTCAATCCCCTGCTTGAAGAACTTATTACTGACTGTTTAATTTTTAAAAACAATCTATATATACTTACCCCAAAAACTATTTATGTATTTCAATTAATAAACGATTAATAATAATTTGAAATTAACTATTAGACTGATATTATTTTTAATCACACTTATATGGTGCATTGGATTTTTATATGAATGTTTAATTAGATTTTTCCCATTCCTAATTTCTTATTATCCATTTATTAAAAAAACTTATTCTTTAGTATGCCATCAGGATTCTAAAAAATTAATTGAGCTTAGTTGCGGCAATTTACTCGTATGTTCAAGATGTACTGGAATTTATGCAGGATCACTAATCATTTCATTTGTTTTGCTTTTTACAAAAAAGATTCCTTCTGTTAATAAAAGATATTTTTATTTAGCATTAATTCTATTAGTTACAGATGCACTATCAACAACAATTCATTTGTACAATTATTCCAGAACTTTAGCTTTTTTTACAGGTCTATTTTTTGGTTCAATTCTATTTTTATATTTTTACAAAAGTTTGATAAATCTTTTTAGTGAATCTATTAACAAATGAAAAAATATCTTTCCTCATTCGTAGCAGGATTTGGAGCTGGAGTATTACAGGTCGTACCTTTCATAAAAAGTTTTACCTGTTGTTTAATAATACCAATAGCATCATATGTTGCCATTCTATTAGATAGGAAAGCAACAAAAAATTTTGGTATTGTACGTACCAAGCACGCTTTTATGATTGGCTTAATGACTGGTATTTATGCAGCATTGTTTGGGACAATGTTTGACATAATCATTACTTTCATCACAAAGAATAATGATATTGTTGAAATGCTTCCCGAGTTGCAGAGAATGATTAATAATTTCCCTTTTGATGAAAATGTAAAAACTCAGGTAATAAGTTTATTACAAATTGTTAGAGATGAAATTATTCAATATGGATTTTCTTTTATTTACACTCTTTCTATAATAATCAATAATTTTATCATAAATACAATTTTTGGTATTATTGGCGGTTTAATAAGTGCACAAATAATAAACAGTAGAATAAAATGATCTCAGCAATAATTTTAGCAGCACATCTAATTTTTATTACTTATATATTCACAAAAAAATGGCAGGAAGAATCTTTAAGTGCTGGTTTGATCAATGTGGCTTTAATAATCATTCTTTTTTCTGTAGGCTGGTCAATTAGTACAACTGTTGTTAAAATATTTTTTGACGAAAAAGGTTTAGGCATACATTTTAATGCAGATACAATTTCGCTTACATTACTTTCAATTGCAGAATTCTTTTTCTATCGCTTTTATTATAAAGATGAATCTATTGAAGACGATAAGGAAATGTAATAATTGCTGTTTGTTCAACTTGTTTAGCATTAGGTGGTAGTGGCTCAAATCTCCATTGTCTTAAAGAATTGATAGCAGCCATTTCTAAACGTGCATCTGCTTTTATTAAAGGAAATATTTTTCCAACTGTTCCATCAGGTAAAATAGTAAACTTTAATTTAACATCAATTTCTTTTGATACTCCTTCTGGATATTCTGGTAAAATGTAACTATAAATTTTGCGTATCCCTTTACCACCAAAATCAAGTTCAAAACCAAATCCTCCAATTCCTTGACCTGAGTTTTCTGTACCTCCGGATTTTTGTTGATTATTATTTAGCGATCTTATTTTTTCTTTAGCTAAATCTTTTTGATTTTTCTTATCAGTTTTTGTTATTACGTTTTCTTCATCATATGTTCGAGCTTTTGGTAATTCAACTTTTTGTTGTTCGTCTTTTTTTAATGGTTCTTGTTTTGGTTGTTGCTGAAGTGTTCCAATATCCTGCCCCGGTGGACCAGAAGTTCCAGCACTTATTCCACTTCCAAAACCAATTGTAACGTATTCCTCTTCACCCAATCCAGTAGAAAAATTAATAAATGCAAAAACCACGATTAGTATTGCATGTAGAATTATTGAAATAATATATGAAATATTTCTTGGATTTTTATTCATATCAGAATGTTTCTTTTTCTGTTTCTATTGTAAATCTATCGATACCAATACCTTTAGCTGCATCAATTACTCGAATTATTAAATCGATTTTTACAGATTTATCTGCTCGTATTATTAAATTATTTTCTCTGGTTGTTCGTTTTGTTAATTCAAGTTTACCAGCAAGTTTATCAATACCGATTTCTTCACTACCTAAAAATATTCTACCCTGTTCAGTTATTGTAACAATCATTTTAGCCGGAGCAATTTGTTCATTATTCTTAGCACCGGGTAATTTAACCTTTACCCCTGTTTGAATAACAAATTGAGAAGTTAGTAAGAAAAATATTAAAAGTAACATTACAATATCAGTTAAAGAAGAATAAGCAAAAATACTTAATGGTTTATTTGATGTTTCAAATTTCATTATAAACTCCTATAAATTAATTTCTTCCTCATCTTCTTCGGTGCTACCATGTTTAGATGTATCATCCAGAACATCTATAATATCATTTGTAATAAGTTCGATATCCATTACTAATTTGTTTATAGCATTAACAAAATAATTATAAAACGCCAGTGCAGGAATTCCAACAATTAAACCAAATGCTGTTGTTATTAATGCTTCCCAAATACCTCCAGCTAAATCAGCTGGACTCACTGAACCTTGAAGTTCCTGTATTTTCATAAATGCATTTATCATACCGGTAACTGTGCCCAAAAAACCAAGTAATGGAGCTATGCCCGAAATAGTTGCTAAAGTAGAAAGTCCTTTTTCGAGCTTACCAATTTCTTGTCTCCCTGCACTCTCTATAGCTTCTACGACTCTTTGATGTCCAAATCTAAATTTCCTGAGTCCCTTTCGAACAATATTTGAAACTGGAGTTCTTTCTTGCATACAAAAATTTATAGCACCTTCAATATCTTTCTTCTTTAATAATGTTCTAATTTTAATCAGAAAAGCTGGCACATTTATTTTTGCTTTTCGAAGAACTATAAATTTTTCAATTACTACAGCTACAGCAATTATTGAGCAAAGAAGGATAAAATACATTACCCATCCGCCTTTAAGAAAAATTGAGAGTAAATCCATAGTTACCTTCCGTTTTATTAATAATTATTTTTAGAAGAAAATTCTTTTGCTTCGTCAAGTGATTTAAATGAACCAATTCTAACACGATACCATATGCCACCTTTTTCAGGAAGATTAGCTATTAAAACAAAAGCATCGTAACCTTCGTTGCGTAATCTTTTAACTTCTTGTTCTGCTTTTAATCTGTTTCTCCAGGAAGAAACCTGTACATTATAACTCTTACCATCAAAATAGATATTCTTATTTATTCTGGTATCATTTAATATATTTCTGTATAAACTTTTGTCTGTAGTTTCTAATATTTCTGATGTATACGTCGAAACTTCCTGTTCATTTTTTTTAGTAGATGGTAAAACTGGAACTCTTGGGAAATCGTTCTCTTCAGGTACTACAATTTCTGTTTTAGATAAATCCGTTTCTGGTAATGCAGTAACTAATTCTTCTGATTTATTTGAGCTATCAACATTTTGTTTAGATGTTATTAAAGAATTATTTGCATTTTTATTTGGTAAAAATAGATAAACAATTAAACCACTCAATATTACAAAAGATAAAAACAAAATTATAAATGTTTTACCAAAGTAGTTTTCTTTGTTACCATACTCACGTGAATAATATCTTTTCTCTTCTTCTTCATCAAAAGTTCGATGAGTAATTTTATCTAAGTGTTTATCTTCATTTTCTACTTCAACAAATTCATATTTAGTTCGATTAATTGGTTTTTCTGAATCTGATATTTCTTTTGTTACTTTTTCTATTTCCTTTTTAATAGTACTTTCTAATTCTTCAAATAGTTTCGATGATACTGGTCTTGTTGTCTTTAATATATCATCAACTTTTTCGTTTTCAATCTCTTTTCTTTTAAAATCTACTGGTTCTTTCATCAATTTTTTATCAGAATAATATTCATTAGAATAAGATTCAAGTTCTTCTCGAAGTTCATCTCCCCAATTCCACTCAATTTTTTGTGGAGTTTTCTTTTTCAGGCCAAGATAAGAATCAATAATTTCATCATAATCAGATTTAGGTTTTCTATCATCGTCGATTACATCATGATTTGTGTTTATTGAATTGATTTCAGAATCATAAAATATTTCATCATCAATTGTCTTTCTGTGTTTACCGAGTTCAATTTCTATTTCATTATTCTCAGTATCATCACTTGTTTCTTTACTGGATACTTCCTGCGAAATCGATTTTTCATCTTCACTTTTGTTATCAAACTTATAATCCTGTAGTAAATCTGTAGGTGTTAATTCTAAATTTTCATCTTTACTTTCATCTATTTTTTCTGTTACAGAATTGCTCCTTTCATCTTCAAGAATACTCTTTGTAATACTTTCTGCCAGGATATCTTCTTTTACTTCAGTTAATTTTTCTTCAAACTGTAGATCCGATGTAAGTTCAGAAAGTTTTTCTTGAGTTGATATTTCTGGTTCACTTTCGGAATGTTTCTCATATTCTTCAATTAAATTCAATCCTGGAATATTCTCTGCTTCCGAAATAATTTCTTCTACTCTTTCTTCTATAGATTTTCTTAAAGATAAAAATGAAGCTTCAATATTATTATCAACTTTTTCTTCTAAAGGGATATAAGGTTTTCCCACTCCTATACTAAATATATCTTCTAAATTTTCATCATTATTTTTAAATGATAAACTATCAGGAACTTCAAGCTCTATGTAGGTATTTTTTACATCAGTAAAATAATTCTCTTGCAATGGTATATAAATAATTTCTGGTTTATGCTGTTGTGTGCTTTTTTTTAATTGAAAGAAACCAATGCCAGGTATTTTAATAGTCAGTTCATTAGTTAATAGACTTGCTATTCTGGAAATAAAAATTTCATATGCTAATTCCTTCTCAGAAACAGAAACACCCAATGCTTCAGCTATTTTTGTTTGCAAATCACTAATAGTCATCTTCACTTTTCATTATTATTGCCAGCGATATTCAACTCCTAAAATTATATCAAAGAGTTTTTCTTGATATCCGTCAAATACAAAATTACTTCTATTCAAAATATTATGAAAGTCTGCTTTGAAAGACAAATTACTAATATTATAATTTATTCCAAATGATAGATTGTGGTAATCAGGAATTAATTTACTGTTATTCAAATCAGCATAATAATGCTTCATAAAATTATATTTTATATTGATCCCGATATTAATCGGAAAGTTATAGCCATAAGTAATATTAAAATTATAAAGTGGTTTGTAAGGAATATATTTATTATCCTCATTTTTAATACTGCTAAGCCTAAAAGTCGCATCAATAAAACCATATATTGAAGAATTTAATAAAATATCAGTTCCAAGTTCATATGATTGTATATTATCTTGCGTATAAACATTGAAAAATCCTTTTTGCTTATTATCTTCAAAATATGGATAGTTTTTAATTGATTTATATGCACTCCATATTTTTAGTATCATTTGATTTTTATATTCATATTTTAAAGATGCATTAAGATCGATTGGAACTTTCATAAAGACATTATCTAAAGAATCATTAGTAGTTATATAAAGATTTCGTTCCAAAAAATTTGATATAGTTAAAAATTCCGAATGCGGATTAAATTCAACATTAAAAGCAAGTTCATTATTAATCTTAATATTTGCAGATGCAAAAGGAGAAATAAAATTATCATTATCTGTACTTGAATAACTTACTCCTAATTTAAGAATAATATTTTTTAGTGCATTAATTTTTGAATACCCTTCAACTAAATAATTGTTATAGCTATCAATCCCACTTAAATTATTTGTAAGAATTTGCTTTTGATAGATAAAGTTTCCACCAATTAAGAATCTTTGTATTCTTGATTCAAAATAACCAGAACCAAATAATAATTTTTCTTTGAAATTATTCTCTCTGATATTCAGGAAGTTTGCTTTAAGATTAATACCAGCATTAACCCATTTATTATAATTATTAGTAAAAGAAAAATTAAATGAGCTTTTACCTGTATTACGTATAGAATCAGGGGAATTTGAACCAAAGAAATGATATGAATCTCTTGTATATATTCCATTTAATTTTATTTCGCTACCTGGAAGTAAATTTGAATTTGTGCTTACAAAAAAATTATTGTCAATACTAATACCCGAAACGTTATAACCTGCAAATGGGATGTATTCTTTAATATTAGTTCCCCAAACTTTAACATGCAATAAATAATAATTTAGCATTTTGTTAAGATTTAATTCACCCAATGGATAAGTATATCTACCTAATCCAAAATTCACATTTCCAAAGAATGAATTATCAAGATCATCAATTACTGGAATAACAGGTTTAGGAAAATTGGAGATAAGTAATGGTAATTCTTCAGGAGAATATTTAGGTAATAAAAAATCTTCGGATACAATTCCAACTAATTCTGGTTTGTTTTTACTGATTGTTGGAACATCAATTCGTTGTCTACCCAATATTACAAAATCAGGCAGTTCAACACTTTTCTGTTCAGATTGAGCAAATAAACAGATATTAGCAATTAACAAAATGAATAAAAATTTTTTCATAGTTGTTTCAACTTTTTATTAGCTTCTACTGCGAATTCACCTTTTGGATGTCTAATAAGAACTGCTCTATACATTTCACGAGCAAGTTTTTTATCATTTAATTTTACATAGCAATCTCCAAGTCTAAGTAATGCTTTTGTATACCACTCATCATAAGCAGAAAAAATTGATCTAACTCTCACAAATGCAGTAATGGCTTCTTCAAATTTATTTTGATTAAACAATGCCAGTCCATAATAATATTGAGCCTGTGCACCAATATCATCAATTCTATTTTCAGCTGCTTCTTTTAATAATTGAATTGCATTTTCGTAATTATTTCTTTGTAGTTCAAGAATTCCCAATTCAACTTTTGATTTAGCTGCAAATATATTTCCTTCATAATATGTAATAATCTGTTCAAATGTTG
This sequence comes from Rosettibacter firmus, assembly GCF_036860695.1. Lineage (NCBI taxonomy): Bacteria > Pseudomonadati > Ignavibacteriota > Ignavibacteria > Ignavibacteriales > Melioribacteraceae > Rosettibacter > Rosettibacter firmus. Next base: position 502,792 of record NZ_JAYKGJ010000001.1, read on the forward strand.
AGTAAGCAGATTGAAGATCTCCATTCTTTGCTTCAGCTACTCCTCTTAAATATAAAAGCTCAGGGACACGATTGGATGTTGGAGCAGCATCAATTGAAGAATTAAGTACTTTTATAGCAGAAGAATATTGCTTTTTATTCGAATAAATATTTGCAAGTTCAATTGTAGCAGAAATTCCAATATCAGATTTCTTTGAGATTTCCAGAACTTTGTTGAAATTTTCAATTGCTTCATTATCTTTTTTCATATTAGCAAAACTTTTAGCTATCCAGAAATAAGCATTCGGAACAAGTTCACTCTTGGGATACAATTGTATAAAATCTCTATATGAACTTATAGCATTATTAAAATCATTGATGCTGTAGTAAATATCTCCTTTCTTAAAATAAATTTGATCGCTCAGTTTTAAATTTGGATTTTGCTTAATAAAATGATCAATAAAATTTATTGCTTCAACAGGTTGATCTTTAGCTATATAAGAATATTGAATTCCATTTACAGCATCTATTACATATTGTGTATAAGGGAATTCATCAAGAACTTTATTATAAAAAACAATTGCTGAATCGTAATTACCAAGATTATAATATGAATCTCCTATTGAATAGTATGCTACAGGAATTAAATCTGATTTAGGAAATTTTTCGATTAAATGAAAATAATTTGCAATTGCTTTATAAAAATTACCTTGTTGAAAATATATCCATCCAACAACATATTGAGAAACATCCGAGTATTTTGAATTTGGAAATCTTTTCTGAAGATTAGAAAATTCCTTTATAGCATCATTAATTTTACCTGCTTTATACAATGATTGACAGTATTGATAATAAGCCTGATCATTTTCAAGAAAAGTTTTATTACTTGAGAATAACTGACTGTAAATCATACTTGCTTTTTCAAAATTCTTAAGTGCATAGTAGCTATCAGCAAGTCTTAGTTTTATTTCATTTATATTTTTATCGTTACGATATTTATTCACATAATCGTTAAAGAAGTAGACGGCATTAGCAAAATCTTTTAAGTTAAAATATGCATATGCTTTACCTAACAATGTTTGCTTAATTATCAAATTATTTGAAGAATTGATTTTATTATAATGCTTTAATGATGCAGCATATTCTTTTTTTGCAAAATAAGTTTCTGCCAGATAAAAATTAACTTTGTCATTTTCAAAATCATTATACTTTTTAAATAATTCTTCGAGATATATCAAAGCAGCATTAAAATTATTGAGATAAAATTCACTTATAGCAAGTCCAAGTTTAGCACGATTAGCAAGCTGGATGTCATTCGTAAAATATTTCAATGCTGAAGTAAAATAATTTTTTGCTTCGATGTAATTATTTGCATTTAATTTCATTTCGCCAAGTAATGTATAAGCTCTACACTTTGTAGCATTATCACCAAGCACAGTAGCATTTATTAAAGATGATTCAGCTTCCTTTGATTGATTTGAAGTAAAATAGACAGTCCCTTTACCCAATTGTGCCTTCGAAGCTAAAGGATGCGATGGATATTTTTCTAAAAACTTCTTATAAATTTCATCTGCTGTTTTTATATCGCCCAAGTATCTTTTACATTCACCGCTCCAGAAGTAAGCATTTATAGAAATCGTATCAATTTCTGGTTCAGATAATTGTGAAAATATTTTGAATGCATTTTCATAATCATTAAGCTGGAATTTAGCCCAGGCAATGTTATAATTAATTTTTCTCGTTAATTCTAATGATAAGTTTTCTTTTGAAAGTTCATTTAAAATCGAAATTGCATTTTGATAATCTTTAAGACGAAGATATGAGTTTGCCAGATAATATTTTGCTTGAATTAAATCATCCTTTGATAAATTTTTAATCAGAGGATTTGTTAGTTCCAGAATAGCACTATCATATTCTTTTAGATTGAAATATGATATCCCTATTCTAAATTGTGCTTTTGGTGCAAGAGTATCTGTCTTGTAATATGATAATAATTGATCATAATAATCAACTGCCTTTCTATAATTTCCCATATTTTCATAAAGCTGACCAAATGAATAAATAGTATTCACAATAAATTCATTACTACTATCATATTCAATTGCTTTTTGAAAATATTCTTCTGCTTCAAGATATCTTTTTTCTGCAGCAAAAGATTCTGCAATCCAGTAATATGCAGAGCCTTTAAATTTTGTTTGTGGATAAGTTATTGTTAATGTTAATAATCTTTCCCTGCATTTTCTATAGCTACCAATTTTAAAATATATTTCACCTAACTTATATAAAGTTTCTTCACGTAAGTAGGAGATAATTAGTTCATCATTTAAAAGTGATTCAAATGTAATGGCAGCTGCATCGAATTGTTTCATCTTTAAAAGGCAATCACCAGCATAGAATTTAGAAGTAAGCCTTTTTATCTCGTTAGTGTTATCATCTAAATAATATTTTTCAAAAATCTTAAAAGCATTAGCATACTCTTTCTTATCATAAAACTTAAGTGCTTTATAAAACAAATCTTCATTTGATGCAGCTTGAAGATTAAGTAAAATTAGGGAGAAAAAAACTATTAATATTCTACGCATAATTATGATTTAATCTCTTATCAAAAATTTATGTATTTATAAAAAATAATTTATAGAAAGTTCTAATTTTATTCTAAAAAAATATAAAAAGGGAATAAATGAAAGAGAATATTAAAAAGCCCTCTTAACGAGGGCTAATTTTATTTAAGGAGTTTTAATTCATATTCAACTAATCGCTTATATTGTGGATCTCGTTTGGCAAGTTCAAAATTTTCTTTTGCTTTTGTGATATCATTTTTTTGTTTGAATGCAAGACCTTTATAATAATAAGCTGCCCCTTTAAGTTTTGTTGTTTTCATATTTATGACAATATCTGCATTTTCAATAGCTTTATCGTAATCGCCATTTTCGTAATAAGTTGTAGCTAATAATACATATGCAGCATCAAGCTTATTATATTTGATAGCCTCATTTAAATTTTCTATTGCTTTTTGATAGTTGCCATCTTTTTTATTTGCTTCTGCCAGTTTTACATACGAACGAGCAATATTTAATTGTGCCTGTTCCTTAATAGCTTTTTGTTTTGTCAATTGCTCAAACTTTTTAAAGCTTTCTACTGCCTCCTGATATTTACCAGCCTGGAAATATGTTCCTCCCAAACCATTATATGCTAAATCAAAATTAGGATTGCTTTCAATAGAAGATTTAAAGGCAGCTTCGGCTTCGTCAAGTTTATTTTGTTTCTTTAATGTTACACCCAGTTGATAATAGATTCTATAATCTTTTGAGTGATTAAGTGCTTCTTTATATTTTTTTACTGCTTCATCATAATTACCAGATTTAAGAAACTGATTTCCCTCATTATAAGCTTTAGCTGCTTCAGGTGGCATTTCTTGTGGGAGTATAACTGATACAAATAAAATTAATAGAGGGAAAATTAATAATGTTTTTTTAATCATATTATATCCTTTTATTAAATAATTTGTGCGGAAGGCGGGACTCGAACCCGCACGCCCTTACGGGCACTACCCCCTCAAAGTAGCGTGTATACCAATTTCACCACTTCCGCAAATTTGGTGTTGCAAGATATACTGCACAGAAAAAAAATGCAATAGAAACTTTCGGAACATAGTTTATTCTTTCGGAATTCTCTTAATAATTGTATGCGTCAATTCCCTTCTAAACATAAATTCAAATACAGCTAATTTTGCAATCTGTTTGGGAGTTAAAATTGCTGATAATGAATTATAATAATTTTCTCGTTCGTTGTTCATCTTATCATCAAAGCTTAATAATTTACTTAATTGCTCTTTATAATAACTATCACTGCCTTTATTATTTTCTATACTGTTTTTTAAATCTTTAATTAGTTTCTCTCTCTCATCAAATATATCTCTCATCTTCTTTAAATGTTCATTCCTTCGAGCAAAAAATTTTATAGAAGTCTCTTCGTCTAAATCTAATAATTCGATTAATTTCGACTTTTCTAATAGCTCTAATTTTTTCAATGCTTTTTTATCATGAAACATTCTCTTTTCAAATATTCCTTTCCCTTCCTGTGCGTTTATAAAATTATAAGTTATAAAAAATACAAATAGTATGTATACTAACTTTTTCATTTATTCACCTGTGTAATATTAAACTTATCTAAGTTATTATAGATTAAATATATTTCATCATCAGTAAAATTATGCAGAAATTGTGATTCTTCATATATACCAGGAATATATTTTTGAACATATTCTCCTGGAATTTTTAATTCTTCAAGATAAGCTGCATCAAAATTATTTACATCCTGTAATTTAATCATCTGTTCATCCGTTATGTCTTCAATATATTCTGGATTTTCAGAATCATTGTAATATGAAATCATTTCCTGTGTTAGTGATTGTAATTGTTCATCAAAATTTTCTGAAGAATTATGATAGAATAAATATACAAGCAAAGTTATTATTACAGGTATTACATAAGCAATTCTTCTTATTAAATGTTTATTAACAGATGATACTTTTTGATAAACTTTTGGTAACAAAGTATTAAAATATCTTTCGTCAAGTTTTATTTCTTCAGGTTTTGGAAAGTTCTCCAGTATATTTGATATTTCATCAAATTCATTTTTTAATTCTTCAGATACTTTTAATTGGTTTTCAAATTCCAACTTCTCTTTTTCGTCCATTAAATCGGCTAAGTATCTTAAAATCAATTCTTTATTCTTTTTCATTTGCATACTCCAGCACTTTTTTCAATGCATGAAAATAATTTGCTTTTAAACCGCCAATACTTTTACCTGTAATCTTGGATATTTCTTCGTAAGAAAGTTGTTCAAAATTTCTGAGTATAAAAATTTGTCGTTGTTTTGGTGGAATCTTTTGCAATATTTTATTTAATCTTTCCAACTTTTCTTTATTAATAATATCATCAATTATATCTTTTTTCTCTGTTAATTCAGATTCATTAGTATTTTCAAAAGGTATATATTTTTTTAATTGGTTTCTTTTTATTTGATTCAAACTCCTGGTAGTTACAATTCTATAAATCCATGTAAAAAGTGATGATCTGAAATTAAAAGTCTTTAACTTTTTATACAATACAATTAATACTTCCTGTGTTACTTCATCTGCATCTAAATGGTCTCCAAGCATTTGCCTGGCATGCCAGTAAATCTTTTTTTGATACTTTCGAACAATCTCGTTAAATGCAGATTCATCACCTGCATTAAATTTACGAACAAGTTCAAAATCGTTATCTAAACTCATTTATACCTTTAGTTCAAATTTATAGACAATTATATTTTTAATAAGGTTTAAAAATAATCTTTAATAAAATGTTTCCAACAATTAAAAATAATTAAACCAGGTTAATAAGAACTGATGTCAAAGTCGTGTAAAAAGATTATCCAATCAAATAAGGAGAAGTAGTTATGAAAAAGTTAACATATCTTTCAGTTGTATTATTTTTTCTTTTTGCAATAAGAAGTTATTCACAACCTTTACCTTTTGAAAACATTGATGAAGATTTTGATCATGAATTTGTTGAAAGCGAAGAAGAATTTATTGATAATCCTATTGATACTGATGAATCAGTAATTGAATTTTCTCTGCCAGGTGGAATGCAAATTCATAAAGGATTAATGCGTGAAAGATTAATTAATAAGCTTAATTTAACAGATGAACAGAAGAAACAATTTTCAAATTTGCAAAATGAACATCAGAAAAAAATGATTGATTTAAGAGCACAAATACAAAAGAATAGACTCGATATTAAAAATATGATGTTGCAGAATAAGATCGATGAGAAAAAACTTTTAGACCTTGTACAGGCTAATAATAAATTATTATCTGATATTAGAACTGCTTCAATTAATCACTGGCTTGCTGTTTATAAAATATTAAATGACGAACAAAAAGAAATCTGGGCAAAACATTGGGCTTATGGTGCTGGATTTGGCAAGAAAGTGATAATTAAAAACAAAATTTTTGATAGACAAAGAATGAAAGGTTGTCGTTAAAAAAAGAGCCCTGCTAATGCAGGGCTTTTTAATTTAAATCTCCTTCAATAGGTCTTATTACTATTTCTTCTGTTACTATGTTGTTCTTAATAGAATAAATCTGATAAATTAATTTTGCAATATCTTCTGGAGACATCATTCTGTGTGAATATTTTTCCAGAACTTTACTATCCCAGATTGGAGTTTTTGTAGCACCGGGAATTACATTAATTACTCTTATATTATTTTTTCTTACTTCTTCTCGTAATGAATTTGAATATGCCAATAATCCAGATTTTGCTGCTGAATATGCACTGCTTCCGGAAAATATTTTTTGTGTAACTACAGAAAGAATATTTATTATAGTTCCATTATTCATCTCGATCATCTTAGGAAGAACTTTTTTAATTGAGTAAATAGCTCCAAGTAAATTAACTTCTATAATCTTTTTAATATCTTCAAGGGAATCATCCAAAGCATTTTTGAATGATGAAATGCCTGCATTGTTAATTAAGGTATTAAAAAAGTATTTCCCGGAATATTTATTATAAAAATTCTCTATTGAATTTAAGTCAGCTAAATTTACTTCTTCTGGTATAATATTTAATGAATTATCACCAAATTCTTGTTTGTAATTTTCAATTAAATTAACTCTACGAGAAGTAGCAATTACAATTTCACCATTGCGAGCAAATTCAAGTGTTAAAGCTTTTCCTATACCAGAACTTGCCCCGGTAATCCAGATTGCTTTTTTTAGATTCATTATATTCTTTTTTGAGCTATTAAGTTTAAAAATTCTGCACGTGTTCTTGTATCTTCAGCAAAAACACCATGCATTGCACTTGTAGTTGTAATTGAATTTTGCTTTTGAACACCTCGCATCATCATACACATATGATATGCTTCGATTACAACTGCTACACCTTTTGGTGCAAGATATTTATCAATAGTATCAGCAATTTCCTGTGTCATTCGCTCCTGAACCTGGAGTCGCCTTGCAAATACATCAACAATTCTTGGAAGTTTACTTAAGCCAATTATTTTACCATCAGGGATATATGCAATATGTGCTTTCCCAAAAAAAGGTAAAAGATGATGTTCACACATACTATAAAAATCGATATCCTTAACCATAACCATTTCATCATATTTTTCTTCAAAGATTGCACCATTTAGAATTTCTTCAACATTTTTATGATATCCCTGTGTTAAGAACTCATAAGCTTTTGCTACCCTGTGGGGAGTTCTTAATAATCCTGGTCTATTTATATCTTCACCAATTTCGGTAAGTAATGTCCTTATGCTTTCTTCAACTAATTCGTGATTCAATTTTATTCTCCTCGATATTCTACATAATTATTTTCTGTTTCATAAAGTTTAATAGAATATAACTTACCATCAGGAATTTTATCTTTTAGTTGTTCCCATATTGCAATCAATATATTTTCTGCAGTTGGTATTTTACCTTTTAAAAAATCGACATCTACATTTAAATTTTTGTGATCTAATTTTTCTATAACATATTCACGAATAATTTCTTTTAAGTGATTGAGATCAATTACATAACCTGTTTCTGGATTAACTTCGCCAGCTACAGTAACTTCAATTTCATAATTATGCCCGTGTCCATTAGGATTACTGCATTTGCCATAAAGCTTAAAATTTTCTTCGTCAGAAAGTTCTGGATTATAAATTCTATGAGAAGCACTAAATACTTCTCTTCTGGTTAAATAAATCATTACTGTTACTATCCTAATATTTTTAATATTTCTTCAACGTGTCCATTCACTTTAACTTTTGGAAAGATATGCATTATCTTCCCATTTTCATCAATAATAAATGTAGTCCGTTCAACACCCATATATTTTTTCCCATATAAAGATTTTTCTTTCCAGACACCATATTTTTGAACAACTTCTTTCTTTTCATCACTAAGTAATATAAAAGGTAAATTATATTTTTCCACAAACTTTTTATGTGAAGCAACCGAATCTGGACTAATTCCTATTACTTGCACATTAAGCTTTTCAAAATTAGGGAAATTATCTCTGAAATCACATGCTTCTTTTGTGCATCCACTTGTCATATCTTTGGGATAAAAGTATAAGATAAGTTTCTGTCCCAAGAAATCTTTAAGTGATACTTTTTTCCCATTGGAATCTGGTAAAGAAAATGAAGGTGCTTTTTTACCTACCTCAAGCATTGTTACTCCAATAACTTCTTCTACAGATAAATCTTAAGATAAATTTTTCAGTGTATTCTTAATTGCCTCATAGTTTGGTTCTTCTCCTGCATTTTCTAAAACTTCAGCATATTGAATAACACCATTTTTATCAACAACAAATGCAGCTCTTTTTGATACCCCTTTGAGATTAAATTTATCTGGAAGCCAAACATCATAAAATGCTCCATATAACTGAGAGACCTCTTTATTAAAATCACTCAATAAAGGAAAATTAAATTGATGCTTCTCTGCCCATAATTTTTGGGCAAAAGGACCATCAACACTTATTGCAAAAACCTGTGCATCTAAATTTTCATAATCTTTCATACTGTCTCTTGTAGAACACAATTCTTTTTCACAAACAGATGTTCCTACTGCAGGGAAAAATAAAATAACTACATTTTTTTTGCCTCTATAATCTGAAAGTGAAAAAGATTCATTATTAAAGTTTTTTAGTGTGAAATTCGGTGCGATGTCTCCTATTTTCAGTGCCATGTTTTTCTCCTTTTTTTAATTGCAAATTTTATTTAATAGTATTCGACTAAAATGTAAGTTAAATTTAAAAAATATCATAATGTTTATTTACAAAAGTTAACAGAAATTGAACAATTTAAGTTTCATTCCTACTCTTTTACCAAAAAAAATTAAAGAAATATTTTTAAAACTTGCTAAATTTCCACTCTCTTTGTATGTTTATGTAGACTTAATCTAAATTATAGACAAATGAACATTGATCACAACTCGGCACATGAAGAATTTCGAAAATTTCTAAAAAAAGAGAACCACAGAATTACGCCAGAAAGGTTCGAAGTACTGGACTATGCCTTAGAGTATGATGGTCATTTTGGTGCAGATGAGTTATTTCTGAAAATGAAAAATAATAATTCGAATGTTTCGAGAGCTACTGTTTATAATACACTCGAACTTCTGGCAGCATGTAATTTACTTTCCAAAAGAAATTTCGGTGAGAACAAAACACGTTACGAAGCAAAATATGGCAAAAAAAGTCATGACCATTTAATATGTACAACCTGTGGTAAAATAGTAGAATTTTCTGAACCAACAATAGAAATTATTGTAAAAGAAATTTCTGCTAAATTAGGATTCGAACCCAGTGGACATTCTTTCAATATTTTTGGTAAATGCACAAACATAAATTGCAAACACAGAATAGATAATAAAAATGACACTTGATAAAGCAAAAAAAGGAAATAGAGTAACCATAGTAAATTTACCACCAGGAAAATTAAAAGCTCAATTTATTCGGCTTGGTATTTCTGAAGGAGATTCTGTTTTATGTTCTGAAAGATTACCTGGTGGTACAATTGTAGTTAAAAAAAATAGACAGGAAATAGCAATTGGTTATGATTTAGCTAAAAAAATTAAAATTATCTTAGAGTAAAAGCTATGAAATATGATAAACCAGAATATATAAGTTCACAAGAACAATTAACATATAATCATTCAACAAAAACACATAGAAAGAAAGTTGTTTTAGTTGGAAATCCAAATGTTGGTAAATCCTGTGTATTTAACTATATGAGTGGAATGTATGTAGATGTATCTAATTATCCTGGAACAACAATCTCAATTAATAAAAGTAATTATAAAGATAAAGAGATTTACGATACACCTGGCATATATGGAGTTTCATCTTTTAATGACGAAGAAAAAGTAGCAAAAGAAATAATCCTTTCAGCAGATATTATTTTAAATGTTGTTAATGCATTACATCTTGAAAGAGATCTTTTCCTTACACTTCAGTTAATTGATATGGGAAAAAAAGTCTCTGTACTTCTAAATTTTTCTGATGAGTTGAAAAAAAGAAAAATCAAAATAAATACTAATCTGCTTTCCAAACTTCTTGGTGTCGAAGTAATTGAAACAGCAGCAGTATCAAAATATGGCTTTGATAAAATCGATTATGCAATTGAAAAAGCAAGAACAGGAAATCAACAGCTTGAGCTTTATCCATTATTACAACAGCTAATAGAAAAATCAATACCACAAGACGAAGCCCTTTTAATCTTAGAAGGAGATGAAGATACTGCACAAAAATATAATATTAAAATCGATACACACGAATCACGAGAAAAAATTTATATAAGTAGAAGAAATAGAGTTAATGATATAGTAGATCAGGTAGAATATGAAGATTCAAAAAAGGGAGAGATATTCAGTCATTTAGGAAGATTATCACTTAATCCTAAAACTGGCATTCCAATCCTGGCTGTAATGCTTTTTCTTGTTTACTTATTTATTGGAGATTTTATATCGCAAAGAGTTGTGAATTTTACTGAAAATACGCTTGGTAAACGATATTTCGAATATAATTTAAAATCTTTTATAGCTGATTATTCTAATTGTAAAATCACTGTAGATATCCTAAACAATAACGGAGAAAAAATAAATACAAAGAGTTTTTACTTCCCTGAAGGTATGCACAAAAATTATGTATTACGAAATGAATTTAAAAATTTATCAAACTCTACTAATACGGAAACAAATTTCCATTTCTATAATCCTGTCTTAAGATTATTATTTGGTGAATTTGGTATTATCACAATGACTACAACTTATCTGCTCTTTCTTCTTTTACCTCTGGTTATTGGATTCTACTTTGTTATGGCATTTCTGGAAGATAGTGGTTATTTACCAAGATTAGCAACAATGCTCGATAGAACATTTAATAAAATTGGATTGAATGGGAAAGCAGTAATTCCAATTATACTTGGATTTGGTTGCATTACAATGGCAAATATAACAACAAGATTACTTGGAAGTGAAAGAGAAAAATCAATAGTAACTGCGATACTTCAATTCGTTATTCCCTGTTCAGCTCAGTTAGCAGTAATTACTGTATTATTAAGCGGTGCTGGTATTACACCACTTCTAATTTATGTATCTGTTATTGGAACTGTTTTAATATTACTTTCAACTATTCTAAATAAATTAATACCAGGTGAAAGCTCCCCACTTTTAATTGACTTGCCCATGATGAGATTTCCAAGACTTAGTAATGTTTTCAAAAAAACTTTTTATCGTAGTTATGGTTTTATGAAAGAAGCAGGATTCTGGTTTTTTGTTGGGGCACTTGGAATAGGCTTAATGGAAATTACTGGTTTATTAACTGTATGGCAAAATTTATTAGCACCACTTACAGTTTATTGGTTGAAACTTCCAAAAGAAGCTGCTAATGCTTTTGTAATGGGAATGGTTAGAAGAGATTTTGGTGCAGCTGGACTTTTTGATCTAAATTTAAATGCCATGCAGATTACAGTAGCAATAATTACTATAACTTTATTTGTACCTTGCATTGCATCGTTTGTTGTTATGTTAAAAGAAAGGGGATGGAAAGAAGGTCTTTCAATATGGATTGGAACATGGATCAGTGCATTTCTAATTGGTGGAATAATAGCACAAATAATTGTATAAATCATTATGACTCAAACTAATTTGCATAAATATCCCCTCGTCTGGCGAAAAGATGATTTCTTTATAAAAATTTATAGTTCAATTCCTAATGTATCTACAGGCATTTTGCTTACTACAAGCAAAACTACTTTTATTATTGATCCCGGGGATGGAATTCTAAGAGATCTAAATCAAGATGTAGGGGCAGAAACTATATTAAGAGTTTCGGATATATTCATAAGTCATGGTCACCATGATCACGTTGGTGGTGTATGGTCACTTTTAACATATTTATCTGTTTTAAGAAGAAGACAACCTCTTTCAATTTATTATCCTAAAGGTTGTATTGAAATTGAAAGTATTTATAAAGCATTCCTGAAAGTTTATAAAAAAGAACTTTCATACGAAATAATTCTAAAACCTATTAATGACGAAAAATTATTTACACGACACTCAGTAAAAATCAAACCATTCAAAGTTAACCATAGAGAAATTAGTCCAGATGGAAAATATGTAAGTGTTCCTTCACTCGGTTTTAAATTTTTCTATGATTCTAAATCAATTTGTTATGGTGGCGATACTGCATTTTGTGAAAATCTTGTAAAAATGGCTAAAGGATCAGATTTAGCAATAATAGAAGCAGGAGCTCACGATGAATCTACAACCGAACTCCATATGACAATTGAACAGGCTTCTACAATTGGAAAAACTGCAAAAGAATATTTTTTAGTTCATGTACCCCAATAATTTTTTTATAAATCTTAGAAAAACGATATGAAAAAATTTTCATTCCTATTTTTAACATTTATTCTTTCCGCATCTCTTTTAGCACAAAAGAATTGGCTCAATTCAGAAATATCTCCTGAAGATATTAAAGCACACTTATTTTACTTAGCTTCTGATGAAATGAAAGGAAGATTTTCAGGAACTAAAGAAGAAAAGAAGGCTGGCAATTATATAAAAGAGCAATTTTCTACTTATGGATTAAAGCCTTTATTCAAAAACTCCTATTTCCAGGAATTTCAATTTATAGAAAAAATTGAATTAACAAAAAACAACAATGTTACAATTAAAATAAAGAATAAAGAAATTAAGTTAATTCCAAAAAAAGATTTTATAACAGCACCTTTTTCCGGGAAAGCCAAGAAAGAATCAAATCTTGTATTTGCAGGCTATGGTATATCTGCTCCAAAATTAAATTATAATGATTACGAAGGACTGGATGTAAAAAATAAAATTGTTCTTATTATGCGTGGACATCCTGAGCATGATAGCAGTCAATCTGAATTTGATAATTATTCTTCACTTAGATATAAAGCTTTAACTGCCAAAGAAAATGGTGCAATAGGAGTAATATTTGTTAATGGAATTTTATCTGAAAAAGAAGATAATTTCATTAAACTTCAATATGATGGTGCACCAGCTATAAAAGATTTCCCTGTTATTCAAATCAAAAGAGATATTATAAACAATATTCTGGAAAGAGAAGGTTTTGAATTTCAAAAAATTCAGGAACAAATAGATAAACAAAAAATACCTAATTCATTTGAGTTGAGTAACATAAAAATATCATTAAGTACAGAGATTAAAGAAATAGAAAATACTGCAAGAAATGTAGCAGGTTATTTAGAAGGGAATGATTCATTATTAAAGAATGAATATATTGTAATAGGTGCTCATTATGACCATCTGGGAATTGATCAACTACTTTCTTCATCACTTTACAAAGGTAAAGATAAACAAATTCACAATGGAGCTGATGACAATGCTTCTGGAACAAGTGGTTTACTTGAACTTGCAGAAAAATTTTGCTCACAGAAAGAACATTTGAAAAGAAGTATAATATTTATTGCATTCTCTGGAGAAGAATTAGGAATTCTTGGTTCTACATACTTCACAAATAATTTACCCATACCAAAAGAAAATATAATTGCAATGTTGAATATGGATATGATTGGGAGATTAGATTCAATAAAAAAACTTACTATTATTGGAGCTGGAACATCTTCAATCTGGAAAGAGTTGCTAAAAAAATATAACAAATATGGTTTTGAATTATCTCTCAGCGATGCAGGTTCTGGTGGTAGTGATCATCAAGCATTTTTAAATAAAAATATTCCTGTTCTATTCTTCTTTACTGGAATACATTCGGACTATCACAAACCCAGCGATGACCCAGATAAAATTAATTATGAAGGGGAAGCAGAAATTCTAAAATTTGTATTTGACATAGCAAACGAAATTCAATCCAGTGAAATTAAACCTGACTTTGTAAAAGTTGAACAACTTAATCGCAACACTGCTCGTTCAAGAGTAACAGTAGGTACGATTCCAGAATTTGGTTATAACGGAGAAGGTTATAAAATTTCTGGCGTTACCGAAGGTGGACCTGCTGAAAAAGCTGGCTTAAAAGGTGGTGATATAATAATTAAATTTGGTTCGAAAAAGATTAATAACATTTATGATTTTATGTATGCATTATCAAGTTATAAAGCTGGTGATATAGTTGAGATTACTGTTTTAAGAGACGGCAATGAATTAATGTTTAATGTAGAGTTAATTGAAAAGTAAACATACCTCGAAAGAAAAGTTTTAAATTTCTCCTTCAAGGTATGTTTACAATATTTATACATTTAAACTCTCAAGCATAAAAGCTCTTTTTGTAGAAGTTAATAAATTCTCACCAATATTAAATCTATTAAATAATTCTTCTAAGTGATTTGTCAATTGTGCAAGATTATTAGCAGCACTGGCTATTTGTCCTGTACTTGTAGTACTCTGTTCAGAAACACTGGCAATGTTTTCTATATTTTTACTTATTTCATCCGCAGCTATTGATTGTTGTTGACTTGCTGCAACAATATTATCAATTAATTCAGAAACATTTTTAGCTGACTTATAAATTTCTTGCAATACAGTATCAATTTCTTCTGTTAATTTCATTCCATCATAAACAGAAGATTTAGCATTCGACATCGATTTATCTGCTTCTTTAACTTCGGATTGAATTGATTTAATTGTCTCTGCAATTTCTTTAGTAGCTTTAGTAGTTCTTTCGGCAAGTTTTCTTACTTCATCTGCAACAACTGCAAAACCACGACCCTGCTCACCGGCTCTTGCAGCTTCAATTGCAGCATTTAATGCAAGAAGATTTGTTTGATTTGCTATATCATCTATTACTTTAGTTATTTCCCCAATCTGATCTGTTTTATTTGCAAGTGATGCAATGATATCGGCAGCTTCCTGAGAAGCATTTACTATCTTATTCATTCCTTCTTTAGTATTTTGTGTTTTTTCAGTTCCTTCTTTTGCAGCCTGACTGGATTTTTGCGACATTTGAGCAACTTCAGTTATATTTTTTGACATTTCTATTATTGCTTTTGTCATATGCTCAATTGAACGAGATATTTCATTGACCTGTAAATTTTGTTCCTGTGCTCCTGCTGCCATTTCTTCTGATGATGATGATATTTGTTCTGCAGCACTTGCTGTTGACTGGATTGCTTCTTTTACATTTCCCAAAGCATTTCTTAATTCAACTATCATTTTATTAATCTTCAATCCTAATTCATACAAAACATCATCAGATTTTAATTCTAATTCCTGTGTAAAATCTCCATTAGCCAATCGTTCAATTATTTCTGCAATTGGTTTGATTTGCTCTCTTAAATATTCTTTATTTTTTTCCTCAATTTCTCTAAGATCAGTAAAGAATACAAAACTTCCATCAAATTCTTTTTTACTATTATAAATTGGTCCAGATTGAACTAAAACCGGAAATTCTTCACCTCTTCTATTTCTTAAAGAAATTTTCTCTCCTTTTAAGAATATACCTTCAATTGCTCTTCTACTAACTGAGTCCGTTCCAAAAACTTCTTTAACTTTCATTTTACCAATAATTTCTTCTGGTGTCTTTTCAAGACCTATTATATCACAGGCTGCTTGATTTATAAATCTAAGATTTAAATCTTTATCAACAATAAAGAATGCACCATTCACACCAATTTGAAAACTTGTTGCTCGTGCAATTTCATCCTGAATTTTATTAATCATTATTTCAAATGATTTATTTAAATCACCAATTTCATCCTTACGATCTTTATTACTAATCGTTATATCATAGTTGCCTTCTATTATTTTTTTTGCCTCTTTATCCAGAGTATTAATAGGTTCAACAATTGTTTTCTTTATAATTGGAATAAAAGAAAATACAATTACAGAAGAGATCAAAATGAATATTAATGTTCTTGACTTAGCAGTTGAGACTTCATTAAGTGTTGATTCTGTATAACTTTTTGCTCTTTCTTCATTTATTCTTACAAGTTCTTTTAGATTCATCTTTGCAATATCAAATCTTTCCAGTGCTTTTATGGATAAATTACTTGCTTCCTGACGTAATGCTAAAATTTCTGGACTATTTTCATCTACATTTTGAGATCTTAAATTATCAATCTTTTTTAAAGTATTAATAACAGATTCATGAGCATCTTTCCAAACATTCCAATCATTTACAAACTTCTGCCATATTTTTTGTTCTTCTTCAGATTTTTCTAAAGATTCATAAATTTTCCACGCATCTTCTGCTCTTTTAAATGCTGCTGGAATGGACTCATAAATCGACTTTCTTACAGTTTCATTTTTTAAGTCATAATTCAAAACTCCTCTTTCACCTGCTAACACCGAAGTTTCTGCTTGATAAAGTGTAATTAATGAATGTACACCCGGTAAGATATTATATCCCATATTATGAATAACTTTTTCTTCTCTGTTTAAATTCATATAGACAAGGTAAGCATTAATCCCGGTTATTATAACAACAATAATAAACAGAATAATAATCTTATTAATAATTTTTAGATCATGAAACTTTTTAAGCATTTTTCCTCCAATAATAAAAAACAGTAATTCCAAGTCTATTATCGAATTAGAAAAATATTTTTGAATGGAAATGTGAAAAATTTTTAATTAGGAAGTGAAAATTTAATCCCAGGGATTTCTTTTATACAAATTATTGAGAGGATGTAAATCTTTTCTACCATCAACAAAAACAGCAACCCACTCTGCTAATCTTTTTCCAAGTCTACGACATGCTTCAATTTCCTTATCCTGTCTTGGTTCGCCAGCTTGAGTTACACCATAATGAGCAGTAAATTGTTTACCTGAATAATCTGTTACACCAAAGACAAGAAATCCATAATTTATTAAAATATTTAATAGAGTTTGACATGTTAATTCTGCTCCTCCGCCCCATCCTCCTTGTGAGCTAAAAGCACATCCAATTTTTCCATCTAACTTTTGCCAATCTGGTAATAATGATTCCCAGAATTTTTTCATTTCAGCTGCAACAGTACCAAGATAAGTCGGTGAACCCAATGCCAGTCCATCACACCAGAAAATATCATCACGATTAGCTTCGTTTACTGATTTAATACGCACTTCTGTATCAGGAACTTCCTTTGCACCTTCGCAGACATACTCTGCCATCTTTTTTGTATGTCCTTCATTCGAATAATAGAGAATTAATACTTTCCCCATAATTATTCGTTTATTAATTAAGTGGTAATTTAGTATTTCTTAATGAATGAACTTTATTTGGTATTGTAATTTTAATATCAGGTTTTACATATTTTTCAAATTCATCACGAAAGCGTTGAATCATAAATTTTACTGGCCAGGCTGCCGCATCACCAAGAGCACAAATTGTATTTCCTTCAATATTATTTGCAACACTAATTAATAAATCCAGATCTTTTGAAGTGCCATTCCCTTCAGCAATTCTATGTAAAATTTTTTCCATCCATCCAGTCCCTTCGCGACAAGGAGTACATTGGCCACAACTTTCATGATGATAAAAACGAGTAATTCTTAATAACACTTTTAATAAATTAGTATCTTCATCCATAACAATAACTCCAGCAGTACCAATTGCTGAACCTGCTTGTTTAAGTGATTCAGCATCCATTCTTACACCTTCGAGCTGATCGCCTCTTAATGGTGGCATCGAAGTTCCACCGGGAATTACACATTTTATTTTTTTATTTCCTGGAATTCCACCAGCATAGTTATAAATTAAATCTGTTAATAAAATACCAGTTGGTAATTCATAAACTCCAGGTTTATTTACATGACCACTCACACCATATAAAAGTGTACCTGGATGTTTTGGTTCACCAATTTTTGAGAACCATTCCCATCCTTTTAAGATAATTGGAGGAACATTAGTTATAGTTTCAACATTATTAATTGTAGTTGGACAACCCCACAGACCACGTTGTGCAGGAAATGGCGGTTTAACTCTTGGATATCCTCTCAATCCTTCTATTGAATTCATCAGAGCTGATTCTTCTCCACAAATATAAGCCCCAGCTCCTTTATGAATATAAAGATTGCAATAAAAATCTGTATTAAAAGTTTCTTTCATTCGTTCGCCAAGAAAACCTTTTTCATAAGCGGTATCAATTGCCTTTTGCATTAATTTAATCCACTTATGATATTCACCTCTAATGTATAGATAAGCAGTTTGTGCACCGATAGCATAGCAAGTAATAATAATTCCTTCAATTAATTGAAATGGATTATATTCAAAAATTTGTCTATCCTTAAATGAGCCCGGTTCGCTTTCATCCCCATTTATACAGAGGTATTTTGGTTTATCTGTAGTCCTGGGCATAAAACTCCATTTCAAACCCGTTAAAAATGCAGCACCACCTCTACCACGCAAACCAGATTTTTTAACCTGATCAATAATATCTTCAGGTGTTTGAGAAAAAGCTTTCTTTGCGGCTTCGAAACCACCATTTGACAAATAAACTTCAATATGATTCAGGTTTGGTATATCAGGTAATACTATTCTTTCCATTTATTACTCATTATTTAAAAGTGAATTTAATATCTCTTCGACTTTTTCTAATGTAAGATTTTCATAATAATCTTCATTAATTGCAATCATAGGAGCATAACCACAAGCACCCATGCATTCAACTTCCTCGATTGAAAATTTTCCATCAGGGGTTACTTCCATATTATATATTCCAAGTTTATTTCTAATTAAATCCCATATATCATACGCACCACGTAACATACATGAAACATTTGTACAAACTTGAATGTGATACTTACCTACTGGTTTTGTATGATACATAGTATAAAAAGTAACAACACTCAGAATATCTACTTTATCAATTCCAAGTACTTCAGCAATTTCATCAATTACTTCATTTGATATATAACCATTTTGTTCCTGAGCTATATAAAGTGTTGGCATTACAGCAGCTAATGAAGTAGGATATTTTTTTCGTGCTTCTTCAATTTTTTTTAGATTTTCTTCTGTAAACTTAAAACTCATACTACACTCTTTAATTACATTACAAAAATTTATTTGTCTGCTTCTCCCATAACAGGATCTAAACTTCCGATGATGGCAATAACATCAGAAATCATTGCACCTTTACAAACGACAGGCAATGCCTGCAAATTGCAGAATGATGGTGAACGTATTTTTAATTTCCAGGGATAGCCTGTTCCATTGCTTACAATATAAAAACCCAATTCACCTTTTGGATTTTCTGCTGAGAAAAACACATCACCTTCAGGAGGATTAATGCCATAATTAATCAACATAAAATCGTGAATTAATTCTTCCATTTTAGTATAAATTTCAGTTTTATGTGGAAGTACATGTTTTGGAACATTTGCAAGGACTTCTCCCCCAGGCATTTTATCAAGAATCTGGTATAAAATTTTTACACTTTCTCTTACCTCTTCACCTCTCTGATAATATCGAGCAAGACAATCTCCTTCTGATTGAGTAGGAATATTAAAATCAATTTCATCATAAAATAAATATGGTTTTGCTCTACGAACATCGTACTCGACACCAGATGCACGTAGATTTGGTCCAGTTATTCCAAGTTTAATAGCATCTTCTTTTGGAAGAATACCAATTCCATCTAATCGATTAATAAAAATTTTATTTCTTAGAAGTAGTTTATCCATTTCATCAAGAGCTGATTGATGTTGATCAAGAAAATCACGAACCATTTTCAGAGTAACATCATCTGCATCATTTGCAACACCACCAATTCTTGTATAGCTTGTAGTAAATCTTGCACCAGCCAGTCTATCGAAAATATTTTGAATTTTTTCTCGTTCCCGGAAAGTCCACATAACCATTGTAACAGCACCCACATCCATTGCATAAGTACCAATTGCTACCATGTGAGCAGCAATACGAGAAAGTTCAGCAACCATCATTCTAATATATTGTGCTCTTTTAGGAGCTTCTATTCCAAGTAATTTTTCTACAGCTAAAACATAAGCCACATTATTACACATAGTAGCAGTATAATCAAGTCTATCTGTATGAGGTATATATTCAATATAGCTCATGTTTTCTGCCATCTTTTCATAACCACGATGTAGATAACCGAGTTCTGGAATAACACTTAAAACTGTTTCACCATCTAATCTTAATACTAATCTTAAAACTCCATGAGTTGCTGGATGTTGCGGCCCCATGTTTATCACCATCTCATTTTCTAATGCATCTTCGATGGTGATATTTTTATCTTCGAGCAATTTTTTTAATAATTTTTCGTCGGAGTAGACGTTCTTTTTATTTTCCATAATTATTCTAACTTATCTGGTAATGGTAATGATCCAGGTATACCTAAAAGAGGAAAATCTTTTCTTAAAGGATAATATTCAAAACCTTCTGGCATATACATTCTTCTTAAATCAGGATGATTTAGAAAAACAATTCCATACATATCATAAGTTTCTCTTTCGTACCAGTTAGCACCTGGCCATATAGATGATACGGTTTCGATTTGAGGTGGTTCGCCATCTATATTAGCTTTTATTCTGAGTGTAAAATTATTTTTGAATGAATAAACATGATAAACAACTGTAAACCTATTTTTTCTTGTTGCCCAGTCAATTGCTGTTACATCAAGACAGGTTTCAAAACAAAGTTCATCATCATCTCTTAAAAATCTTGCAAGTTCTACAATTTTATCTTTCGCAATTGTTATTGATAAATCACCTCGAAATTCTTTTACTTCTTCAATTGACTTTTCGAATTGCTTTTTGATTTTCTCGATGATAAGATCTTTAAAAGCCATATTTATTTATCAATAGTTTCTAAAAGAGGTTTATCCTGAAAATCTCTTGCTTTAGTTTTAGAAATTTTTTGCTGAATAGTCATTATAGCATTAATCAAATTTTCTGGTCGTGGAGGGCAACCTGCAACATAAGCATCTATAGGTAAAAATTGATCAATTCCCTGAACAACATTATAAGAGCGATACATTCCACCTGTAGATGTACAGGCACCCATAGCAATAACCCATTTAGGCTCTGGCATTTGATCATAAATTCTTCTTACAACCTGAGCCATTTTATAAGTTACTGTTCCTGCAACTATCATCAAATCACATTGACGTGGTGTAAATCTCATAACTTCTGAACCAAAACGTGCAAGATCATATTTTGGATCGGCTGCTGCAATCAATTCAATAGCACAACAAGAGATACCCATTGGCATTGGCCAAACAGAACTTTTACGTGCCCATGCAATAACAGCATCAATTGTAGTAGTAATGAAACCATCACTGTTTAATTTTGCTTCTAATCCCATTTTAGTGCCCCTTTCATCAAAATGTAAAAAAATCCTAACTCAAGTACTATTAAAAAAACAAACATTGGAAAGAAAGCAAAAATTCCATACTGATTGTAAAGAGATTTAAACTGGACTGCCCATGGATAAACAAAAATTACTTCTATATCAAAAATAATGAACAACATAGCTACAAGGTAATATTTAACAGAAATTCTTTCGTGAGTTGTACCAACGGGATCTTTTCCGCTTTCATAAGGCATTAATTTTACTTTATTTGGACGATATGGCCCAAATATTCTGGATGATAGAATAATTGCTCCACCAACTATTCCAGAAAAAATCAATACAAGAAAAATAGGTATATAATCTAATATCATAATTACATTTTTTACTTTTTTATAAATGAAAAATAATCTAATTAGATTTATAATGCAAAAGAGATATTAAGAAGTGATATATAATTAAACAAAATAAATTGAGTAAAAGATTATTTATGATAGCAAGGTTTTTACTTTTATAATACAAAATTTATACTGATTGCAACACTAATTTATAAAAGCCTTCCTCAAACAAAAAAAGCATTAACTTTGAAATACATAAAGAAATCATTTTTAGTTTTTATGGAAAATTAACTTTAATAAAATGAAATTCTTAATTGAAATAATTTTTTAATTAATTGAGAACCTCTGCTATTCTCTCAATTGCAATATCTAAATCTTCGTAACTTATAACTAAAGGTGGAAGTAATCTTAACACTGTAGTACCACCAGGCAATGTTACAATACCTTTTTTTAATAATTCAACAATAACAGGCTGCGACTTTTCTTTAAGTTCAATGCCAATCATTAAACCTATCTGACGAATTTCTCTAACTTTTGATAAAGGATATTTACTTAATTTTTCTTTAAAGTAATTCCCCTTTTGTTCAGCTTGTTCCCATAATTTATTTTCGAGCATAAAATCTATTGCAGCAATTCCTGCAGCACATGCTAATGGATTACCTCCAAATGTAGAACCGTGTTTGCTTTTTTCTATTTTAATTTTATCTGAACATAAAACTGCACCCATAGGAAATCCACCTGCAATTGACTTTGCAAGAGTCATAATATCTGCTTCGATATCAAAATGTTCTATTGCAAACATTTTTCCTGTTCTACAAAAACCTGTTTGAATTTCATCAATAATTAAAATAATTCCTTTCTCATCACATAACTTTCTTACATTTTGAAAATATTCTTTTTTGCCAATATTTATTCCACCTTCGCCCTGCACCAATTCAAGAATAATTCCTGCAGTATCATCATCAACAGCTTCAGAGAGTTTTTCAAAATTATTATAAGGTACAAAAGTAAAACCTGGCACTAATGGTTCAAATCCTTCTCGATATTCACTTTTGTATGTAGCACTCAAAGCACCCATAGTGCGTCCATGAAAACCTTTCATTGCAGCTATGAATTTTGTCTTCTTTGTTGTAAATCTTGCAAACTTAATTGCACCTTCTATTGCTTCAGTACCAGAATTTGTTAGAAATGCTTTCTTCAAATTTTTTGGTGCAATACTAAAAAGTTTTTCTAAGAATAAAGCCCTTTTATCATTATAAAAAGTATTAGCACATGTAATAAGTGTAGATGCTTGTTTAGAGATAGCATCAACAACTTTATCATTACAGTGACCAACATTAGCAACACTAATACCTGCTGCCATATCAATATATTCATTCCCCTGATCATCCCATAAGCGTGCATCTTTCCCTTTAACAAAGACAACATCACGCATTGGATAAACTTCTAATTCATATTGTTGCTGAAGCGTTTTATAATCTGTCATATAAACCTCATTTCTATGAAATAATTGTTCCTTTTCCATTTAGAGCATCCAGAACAGGATGTTCGGTTCGCCCATCAGATATAATGACTGTAGTATTTCCATTTTCAAATAATTTTCTGAGTGCCAGAATTTTTCTTTTCATTCTGCCTTCAACTTTTTGTTCCATAGCTTCAAGTTCTTCTTTAGATAATTTAGATACCAATGAATTTTCATCATTTTTATCGAGTAAAAATCCTGGAGCTTCTATTAATGAAATAATTTTTTCTGCTTTAAATTCGCTTTGTAAGAGTGCAACTATGTCATCATTTTCTGAGTTTATTGCAAAATTATTTTCATCTATTAAAGGGACACTTAAAA
The DNA here is from genome assembly GCF_036860695.1 of Rosettibacter firmus. NCBI lineage: Bacteria > Pseudomonadati > Ignavibacteriota > Ignavibacteria > Ignavibacteriales > Melioribacteraceae > Rosettibacter > Rosettibacter firmus. The sequence continues at coordinate 526,220 of NZ_JAYKGJ010000001.1, forward strand.
CTGGTGTATATCCATTTTCAAGTAACAAATTCAATAAATGTTTATTTACAGATTTAGGTTTTCCAGAAAAATCGCGAAGTAATAGAGTTTTTCCACCTTCACGAACTTTGATTCCACTATTTCTTTTTCCAACAATAATTTTTCCATCGAGTCCAGATAGTCCAACAGCATTTATTCCATTTTGCTGACATAATTCAACGATCCTTTTATTTTTTAATCCAGCATAAGCCATCATCATTAAATCAATTGTCTCTTCGTTACTCAATACAGAATCGTAACCAGATAGCGATGTTACAACTTTTTTCTGAATATTTAATTTTTGTGCTAATTCATCTCTCAATGCATTTGCACCATGAACGATTATTAATTTTTCATTCAAAGATGCAAGATCGGATATAATTCCTTTCAGATTAATCTCTTTTCCTCCACCAATTTTAATCAAATACATTTGAACTCCATTAATGATTTATTTGGTATTGGTTGCCAGTCTTTTTCATCTATAAATTTTTCTGAACAGACTAAAATTGTATTATCCAGAATTTTTTTATGCATAGTAAAATAATCAGGGTCTTCATTGAAAAATGAATAAACATAAGCATAATTATTATCTGCGATTATAAAATTCATTGCTCTTACATAAGATGATTTCTTTTTAATTATATCAGTTCCTTTATTAATTGCATCTTTTATATTTCCTTTATCAAAACGTTTTATATAATTAAAAATTTTTTCTGCACCAATTCTTCCTTCTTCTTTTATTTTAACACCACGTAATTCGCCATTAAAAATAAAAATATACTTATCATCATAGAATGGCATATTGTTTTCTACAACAATGCCTTCATCTCTAAAAGCACTGCGAGCATGAGCAATTAATCTTTTTGTTTTACCAAATTGATTTAAGTTATCTTCCCATATTGGTTTTATATTTTTATAAAACTTCCAGTTTCCATTTTGTAAAAATGCACAACCCCAGCCGTGTCCCTGATATTCTTTACTTCTTTTAGAAATTTCAGCAAACTTTGTAAGATATTCTTCTACACTAAATTCTTCACTTGAATTTACATAAAGTAATCGACACATTTTAAGCCAGAAAAGTTATAGTTATTATGAATAACAATAAATTAAATTGGATGAAGACCTGGAAATTCAAGTCCAGTTTTTTCATCAAAACCAAACATAATATTAAATGCCTGTAAAGCCTGTCCTGCAGCTCCCTTCATTAAATTATCAATAGCACTTATTACAACTAAACGATTTGAAAATTCATCTTTTTTAAATCCAATATCACAATAATTAGTACCAATTAATAATTTGGGCTCAGGATAGCGATAAATTCCTTCACTTTCTTTAACAATACGAATAAATGGTTCATTACCGTAAGCTTCGCGATAAATTTTCCAGATATCTTTTTCATTTAAATTTTCTTTAAGAAAAACGTGGCATGTTGCAAGTAATCCTCTTACAATATCAATTGCAGTAGCAGAAAAATGAATCTGAATTTTTTTACCAAAAGATAACTCCTGTAAAATTTCAGCTGTATGTCTATGTTGAGTTGGCATGTATGATCTTACAACTCCACTTCTTTCAGGATGATGAGAGCCTTCGTTTACTTTATTACCACCTTCACTTGAACCAACTTTTACTTCAATCACTGTTCTATCTTCTTCAACCAAACCATTTTTATACAATGGATATAAACCAAGTATACTTGCAGTTGCATTACATCCAGCACTTGAGATATAATTAGATTTTTTCATTTCTTCGCGGTGAAGTTCAGGAATACCATAAACAAATTCATTTAATAAATCTGGGCGAGCATGTTTATGACCATACCATTTTTCATATTCAGCAGGATCTTTTAATCTAAAATCTGCACTTAAATCAATAATTCTTGGAGCAATTTTTTTGAAAGAATCAATTTTATTTTGAGAACTATTATGAGGTAGACAAAGGAATAATAAATCACATTCCTCAAGTTCATTTATAGAATTAAATTTAAGAGTTGTTGATTTACGTAAATTAGGATGAATTTTGTGAACAAATTTGCCTGTATTACTTTCTGATGTTACTTGTTTAATTTCAACAAAAGGATGAAATAGGAGTAATCTTAATAATTCACCACCAGTATAGCCAGAAGCACCTACAATTGATACTTTAATTTTTTCCATTTACTTCTCCTCTGCAACTCTCAAAATATATTCAACCATTTTTTTAGGAATATTAACACCTGTGGTATGGATACTATTTTTATATTCCATAGTATAATTAACTTCATTTACCATCAATCCATTTTCTGTTTCAAAAATATCGATAGCAACAATACCTCCACCAACAGCTTTAGCAGCTCTTAATGAAATATCTCGCAATTCATCAGTAACAGGACAATTAGTAGCAATTCCACCTCTTGCAGTGTTTGTTATCCAGTGAGGAGAATTTCTATAAATTGCAGCAATGCATTCATCACCAACAACAAAGCTACGAATATCTCTACCTTTCTTTTCAACATATTTCTGAATATAAAAGATTGAATGATGATAAGAGCCAAGAATAGTTTTATGTTCAAGTATAGCTTCTGCAGCATCACGATCATTTATTTTGGATAGTAATCTACCCCATGATCCAACAGCTGGTTTAAGAACTACTGGATAACCCATTTCTTCAATTGCCTTAAGAGCAGATTCTTCTGTAAAAGCTACTCTAACTTCAGGTTGTGGGACGTTATGCTCTGCCAAGGCTATAGAAGTTAAAAGTTTATCACCACAAATAGTTGCAACACTATATGAATTTACACATTTAACACCTGCTGCTTCAAAAAGTCTCAAGCCATGAAGTGCTCGTGAATGATTGATGCATCTTTCTACAAGAACATCAATGTCAAATTTATCTTTGCCGAGTGTGAAAGTTATTTCACGGTCATCAATCATTACTAATTCTACACCTTTTATTGCATTAAATTCATCGATTAATAACTTTTCATCTTTTCTTAATAATGAATGAAGCAATCCTATTTTCATTTTTTCTTCTCCTGATTAAATTTATAAGAGCTATTAATAAATCAGTCTTGTTTATAGGTTTGATGATGTTTAACAGCATCGACGATGTGTTTAAGCTCGGTAAGATCAACAGTTCGTCCACGTTGACCAACGGATTTTACTTCCTGCAAAATATCAAACTGAATTGTTTCATCGAGTTCTGATTCACCAATCAATTTCAGAGCATACCTTAAAGATGCAATACCAGACATATGATCTAAAGCAAAACTTCTTTCTCTTCCTACGACTGCAGGGTTCAAGCTTTCATAATGCATTGGATTAATAGAAGCAGCATGAGTGTGTACACCAGCACAATGTGTAAATGCATTCTTACCAGTAATCGGGAAATTAGAAGGGATTGGAATTCCAGAATGTTTACTTACAAGATCATAGAGTTCTATCAATTTAGGGAGATTCCATCTATTTTCCCCAAAATCCACAGATAGAACAACTAATAGTTGAGCAAGATCAACAATACCTGCTCTTTCACCAAGACCAAGAGCAGTTGCATCAATAATATCTACTCCAGCACGATATGCATCAAGAGCATTTGCTAATGCTAAGCCTCTATCGTTATGGCAATGTACAGCAACTTTAGGATTTAAATTTCGTTTATTAAATTCTTCTTTCAATCTTGATATATAATCATACATACTTCTCTTACCGGGTATCATAAAGCCAGTTGTGTCTGCCACACTAATAATGTCTGCACCTGCTTCAACAGCAGCTACAGATGCTTTAACAACATTATCGAATTGCGATCTTACAGTATCTTCAGGTGTATAACGAATTAATAAATCTGGCTTCTGAGACTTTGCATATTTGATTATATCTGTAATTTGTTTAATTGCTTCATCCAAATCTTTTTTAAAGACATTATTTAATCTTTCATCAGAAACACAATAAAACACACCTATAAACTTTACCCCGCATTCAAGAGCAAGATCAACATCTTGTTTTAAGGATCTGGAATGAGCACCAACAATAGCATTAAAATTTTTCTGTGCTATGGCTTTTACAGCTGCATGAATTTCGGGTGTAACCATGGGATGACCGGCTTCGATAATATCAACGCCAATCTCATCTAAAAGATTTGCTATAGCGAGCTTGATGTGCTTATCAAAATAAACCCCAGGGGTTTGTTCCCCTTCTCTTAAAGTTGAATCTAATACCCAGACCAATTATTCTCCCCAATCTTCTTCTTCTTGAGGTGCTTCTTTTAATGTAGGCGGGTTTAGAGAAACAACTTCAAGTTCAGTTCCACAATCAGGACATTCGAGTAACTCACCAACAATTGTCCCTTCTTTTAATTCAATCATTGCACCACATACAGGGCATTCTGCTTTCATATTTCTCCCAAAATTTTTTGCGAAGATAAAAAATATTTTGCGGCTTTGCAATAAATATCAAACTTTATAAAATGTTTTTTTAAATATTATACATAATTATGCATAATTATAAATTATTTAATTACTGATTATGTTAATTAATTTATGAGTTCTGTAAAAAATCTTAATTATTCTTATGCAAGAAATTATATAAATAAAATTTTCCTAATGCAAAAATTTGATCCTACAATTTAAGATACTGGATAGGTTTATTTTAATTCATGAAAAAAATAGTGTTTAAAGAATATCATAATTAAGTAAAATTGTTATTTAATGTTTGAAAACAAAACATTTTTTAAGAAAGATAAGATAATCAGTACACAAAATTATAATTTTAATCTACTCGGTAATAAATAACAATATAAAATTTCAGCTTTCTTATATCGTGCTTTATTTATTCAATATTCGATTTTAGTTTTTCAATAATTTCAACTGAATCAATTCCTTCGGCTTGCGCAGAAAAATTAGGAATTAATCTATGGCGAAGAACAGGAATTAGAAAATTTCTTACATCTTCTATTGATGGTGTATATCTTCCATCAATTACTGCTTTTGTTTTTGCAGCGAGTATTAAATATTGAGATGCACGTGGACCTGCACCCCAGCTTATCCAATCTTTAATAAATTTCAAAGTTCCATCTGCGGGTCTGGTTGATTTAACAAATTTCACAGCATATTCAATTACATTATCTGCAACCGGTACTTTAGCAATAAAATCCTGGAAAAATATTATATCATTAGCACTAAGTATTTTTTTTAATTCAGGTTTATAATCACTTGTAGTTTGTTTAATAATTTTTATCTCTTCGTCAAAAGATGGATAGTCAAGCCAGAGGCTGAACATAAATCGATCCAGTTGAGCTTCGGGTAAAGGATAAGTTCCTTCCTGTTCAATAGGATTTTGAGTTGCCAGAACAAAAAATGGTTCTTCAAGTTTATACGTGATTCCGGCAGCTGTTACTCTGTGTTCCTGCATTGCTTCTAATAATGCAGATTGAGTTTTAGGAGGTGTTCTATTAATCTCATCTGCCAATATGATATTTGCAAAGACGGGTCCTTTAATAAATTTAAAATCTCGCTTTTTAGTAATTGCATCTTCTTCAATAATTTCTGTACCTGTAATATCACTTGGCATCAAATCAGGTGTAAATTGAATACGGCTAAACTTTAAGTCGAGAACTTCTGCAAGTGTTTTGATTAAAAGAGTTTTAGCCAATCCAGGTACACCAATTAATAGACAGTGTCCTCTAGATAACAGACTTACAATTAAGTTATCAATTATTTCATCCTGTCCAACAATAACCTTCGAGATTTCCTTTTTAATTTCTTTGAAAGAATGAGATAATTTTTCTACAATTTCGATATCGCTTATATTTTTGTTAATCACTTTTAGGTCCTTTATAATCTTATTTCCCAATAAATTTTTTCTTTTAATTCATTCATCCAGTTTTTATAGAGTTTTTGTTTCTTATAATATTCTGCTAACTTTTTAATTTCATCATAATCGAGTTCAAGATTGGCTCTGTGCTGTGGTATTCTTTTAATTAATTTAAAAATATGATAGCCATAATTATTTCTATCAATTTCCATACGTTTAGGAAAACTAATATCTCCTTCTTTCATTTTATAAATCTGATCCATAATTGATTTATCAAGTTGATTTGCTTCAAAAGTTCCAAGTAGTCCCCCAAACTTTGCTGTTTCCTTATCATCACTATACTTCTTTGCATAATATTCAAAAGTATTTTTGCCTGAAAGTATACTATCTCTCAAATCATTCAAGAATTCAATTGCTTGAAGGTCAGATTCGTCATCAGATTTCATTTTGATTAAGATATGTCTGGTATGAATCGATTCACCTCTTCTTTCGAGCATTTGAATAATGTGGAATCCAACAGGAGACTCAACAATGCCAGATAATTGATTTGGAGCTAAAGAAAATGCTGCAGCTTCAAATTCTGGATAGAATACACCACGTTTAACAAAACCTAAATCACCTCCCTGAGATGCGCTACCGGGATCATCAGAATATTTTTTAGCAAGTTCAGAAAAATCTGCCCCTTTTTTAAGTGAATCCAGTAATTTATTTGCAAGTTCAATTGCCTTCTTTCTTGCTCTTTCACCTGTTTTGGGGTTTAGAAAGATATGTGCAATTTCATATTTCTCTGGAACAATCCCAAGTGAATCTTTATACAATTCAAAGAAATCTTCAACTTCTTTTCGAGATATCTGAATCTCTCCAAACTTTTTTTGTTGAAGCATTTGAGCCATTATATTTTTACGTGTATCTTCTCTTAATGCTCGTTTTATTTTTTCAACTGGCATTCCATAAATCTGTTCCAGTTTTTCTTGTGAACCATATTGTTGTATAAAATAATTTATTTGATAATCAAGTTGACTTTTCACCTGCTCATCAGTAACAACAATAGAATCGAGTTCTGCCTGTGCATACAAAAGTTTTTCTTCTATCATTTGCATTAAAATATTTCTTAGCATAGCTGAATCTGGTGCAGGTATATTTCTTTGTGCAGCTTCGTATGATGCACGAAAGTCAAGTTCAGATTTTAAAATTATTTCTTTATCAACCACTGCAACAATTTTATCGAGTACCTGTTGAGCATTAATTGAAATGCAGATAAAAATCATGATAATAATTTTTCTCATACTCAATACCTTTTTATTTCAATTTCATAGTCTGAAATTAATTCTTGAATATAATTCTGTATAAACTCTTTTTTCTTCAATGTCTTAAATTGTTCTTTTACTTTTTCTTTAACTATCTCGAAAGGAGGTATAATTCCTTTTTCCAATTTTTCAATTAATTGAACTACAGCATATTTATTTTTTTCTATTTCAATAACCACACTTACTTCGTTAGGTAACATAAATGAAATTATTCTTGTTAATGGAACAGGCTGCAATTGATATCCAGAATACAAATTGCCTGTTTCATAACTGATTATTGACGTAGCACCTTTAAATGCATTTAAGGCTTTATTCCAATCACTTTCTAATAAAATTTTTCTAAATTTTACTGCTTCATCGAAGTTATTAAAATAGATAATATTTATACGATACAAATCGTCAACTAATCTAAAATCTTCTACAACAGATTCATAGTAATTTCTCAGTTCATCTTCTGTTAAAGATATCGGGTTTTCAGATAATATTTTCTCAATAAGAAATGCTGCAGCCAGTTCCTTTTTAGTTCTTTCGAGTATTGAATTATATTCTTTATCTTTAGTTATACCTTCTTCTATTGCTTTTTGAAATAATATTTCTTTTTCTATCCATTCGTTAATATACTGTTCTCTTAATTTCGCATTGTTTGCTTTTTCTCCCAGAGCAATTTTTAAATCGTCTTCAGTAAGAACATTACCATTAATTCTAACTATTTCGTTCGGTAATTCTTCTTTCTTTGAACATCCATAAAAGAATAGAAAAAGAAAAAAAAGAATTAACAGATTATTGCTTGAAAGCTTGATTAAGTGCTTCATAATTATATTCTGGTTTATATAACTTCTTTAATTTATTAATATAAACTTCTTCAAGACGTTTACTTTCTTGTTCTTGCAGAATTCCCATTATTTCGTTCCGTACTTCTTCAAAAGTTTTTATTCGTGCAGGTTCTTTTTTTGTAAGTTGTATTATATACCAGTTACTACCACTTTTAAATGGTTTGGTCACTTCTCCAATATTTTGAAGTTTATTAGCTTCGTCAGCTAATTCATTAGTTCCTACCTCAACCAGTTCACTTTTATTACTTTTAACTTGAGATTTATATTTTGCAATCAGAGAATCAAATTCCAATCCACTTGTTGCAAGTGAATATAATACCTGAGCAAGAGAATCATTGTTAACGCTAATAAACTTATATGATACTCTATCTTTCCATCTAAAATTATTCTTATTCTTTTCATAATAATCTTTTGCCATAATGCTATCAACTTTTACTTTCGACCAGACTTCTTCTTCGAGAATTTTAAAGAGATAAATTCCATTTTCATAATCTTTTATTAATGAAGCAAATTCTGGATTGACTTTATCGTATTCGAGTGCTTTCTTTCTAATTAATATTTCTCCAGCATAATCATTAATAGCTTCTGTTAACAAACTTTCATTAAGTTTTTTAAATATATATTCTCCCTTATTCTTAATGTAATTAAACAGTGAATCTATAATTACTTTATCGTTATCAACTGTAAATATAACCTCCTTACCTAATTCATTTTGAAATTTACTCCCAAAATACTCATTAATATTTTTTAATGAGTCTGAGTATGAAATAATTTTTTCTAAAAATTCTTTATTAGTCTGCAATGTTGCATTTTTAAGTAAATCTTGTTTTAATTTCATCAGATCCTTTTTATAACGAGTATTTTTATACATTTCTTCGAGTTCATTTTTACTTTCTTCAAAAGATGGTAATTCTTTTTCTTCTGTAACTTTAATTATATGATATCCATAATCAGTTTTCACTATTGGTGATATTTCTCCTACTTTCAGTTTAAATGCTGCATATTCAAATTCCGGAACCATACGATGGCGCTGGAAAAAACCAAGATCACCATTCCTCTTTGCACTGTATTTATCATCTGAATATTGTTCAGCAAGTTTACCAAAGTCTTCACCTTGTTTAATTTTATTTTCGACTTCAAGAATTTTCTGATATGCTTTTGCTGAGTCTACATTACCAAGAGAATCTTTAAAGCTGGCAAGAATATGTTGTGCTCTAATCATATATCTTCTTGGTACTTTTTCAATTACTTTTATTATGTGATATGCAAAATTTGATTTTAGCAATTTGGGATAAATTGAGCCGGGTTCTGTAGAATAGATTGCATCTTCAAATTCTGGAATTGTAATTTCACCAGCTGTTACAAATCCAACATCTCCCCCTCTATTTTTTGAATAGTTATCTTTTGAATATTCTTTAGCTAATTTTTCAAAACTTTCTCCATTCAATATTCTATTAATTAATTCATTGCCTAAATTAATAGTTTGTTCTTCATTCATTGAGGTATCTGGTCTTAGCATAATATGAGCAGCATGATACTCATATTTTCTTCGTTCATAAAGTTGATTTACTGCTGGTTTAATAAGTTCATTATTCAAGAAAAACATTGTACCTATATTAACTTTATAATCTTTTAATTCTTTTTGAAGATCTTCGTCTGTATGATAACCTCTTACAAAAGCATCACGAAGTTTCATTCTGTAGTTAACATAAAGGTCTAAAAATTTTTTATAATTGGAAATAGAATCTACTTTTGCTTTTTCGTAGCCACCTGAATTTTTAGCATACGCTTTTTCAAATTCATCCATATAGATTTTGTTTTTACCAAATTCAGCAACTACAATTTTTGAATGTTCGGTTGCACAGGAAGTAATCAAAAATATAATAGCAGGGATTATCAGAAATATCTTTTTGTAATGCATACCAGAATCCTCCTCAATGATTATAATTTTATTTTATTGTAATGCTAAAATCTATAAAAAGTTTCTTATTCTAAAGGAAATGGTTTAGTATTTCTTTCCCAGAAAACACCGTATTCAAATCCTTGAATTTTTTTATTTTCATCTGCAAGGTAAAGTCTTTTTTCTGCAAGTGCTGCAAAGTATTTATCTTTTTCAATGCCCACATAATTTCTTCCAAGTTTTTTTGCAACAACTGAAGTAGTTCCTGAACCTAAAAAAGGATCCAATATTATATCATTTTCGTTAGAACTTGCTAAAATAATTTTAGCAATTAACTTTTCAGGTTTTTGAGTTGGATGAATAGTATTTTCAGGCATCGACCAGAATGGAATAGAAATATCTGTCCATATATTTGATGGATGCGTCAATCTATATTTACCATTCAATGAATCAGACCAATCCTTTGGTTTACCATTCTCATCTCGATAAGGTGCAATAACTTTTTTCATTAATTTAACTGCATCTACATTAAATGTATATTTATTTGAAACTGTACAAAACCAGATATCTTCTGAACTATTTTTCCAGTTAGATTTTGCACCTCTTCCTTTTTCTCTCTCCCAAGTAATTCTATTTCTAATGATAAAATGTTTTTCTAAAGCCAGAGGTATTGAAATTGAGGTATGCCAGTCACCACAAAAATAAATTGAAGCAGTTGGTTTTAATGTTCTTTTCAATTTAATAATAAATTTCTCAATCCATTCTGAGTAATCAAAAATTGATTGTTCCTTAAACTTTATTGAATTAAAAGATTTATTCAGATTGTATGGGGGATCTACTATTAATAAGTCAACAAACGCATCTGGCAAATAATCTAAAACTGTAAATAAATCCTGACAAATAGTTTTATTCAAAATATCACTTAGCTCGGCTTTATTATTCAATTTAATTAACTTTTTTGAAAACTTTTTTAATTCATCATCTGATAAAAAGATTGTTTTATTTCTTGTTGCAACTCTTTTATTCTTCATAAATGAGAAAATTGATTTGTTCAAATAGATAATGTCATGCAATTACTTTGCGAGAGTGCCAGGTTTAACTGAGTTATCAATCTCAATAATTTTTACTTTCCCTTCTTCGGAATCAACTGCAAGTATCATCCCTTGAGAATCGAGTCCAAACAACTTAGCAGGTTTCAAATTAGCAACGATAAGAACATTTTTTCCAATTAATTCTTCTGGATTATAACTCTTAGCAATTCCAGCAACTACCTGTCTTTTCTCATTTCCTAAGTCGAGTTGAAGTTTAAGTAGCTTTTCACTTTTATTAACTTTTTCTGCAGAAATTATTTTTGCTACTTTTAGTTTAATCCGCTTGAACTCTTCGATAGTAATTTCTTCATCCTGTTGGGTTTGTTCACCTACAACGCCAAGTTTATTAATCTGTTCTTCAATAACTTTATCTTCAATTTTATTAAATAATATTTCAGGTTGATTGAGTTTATGTCCTTCTTTTAGATTTAATTTACCTGATTGTTCCCATTCACATTTTTTTGCATTAAGCATATTAAAAATCTTTTCGGATGTAAATGGAATTACAGGTTCAAATAATTCGGCAAGTGTATAAATTGTGTTCAAACAGATGTTAATTGTTGTACTACATTTTTCTGGATTTTTTTTGATTGTAATCCAGGGTTCAGAGTCGTTAAAATATTTATTTGCGGCTCGTGCAAGATTCATCATTTCAAAAACTGCATCTTTAATTTTAAAATGCTCAATTAAATTACCAACTTTTTTTGGATATGACTCAAGAAGTTCAATCATATTTTTATCAATTTCTTCTAATGAATAAAGTTGCGGCACTTTACCATCAAAATGTTTGAATGCAAAGGTAAAAGTTCTATTGATGAAATTACCGAGTATATCTGCAAGTTCTCCATTATTTCTTGCTTGAAATTCCTTCCAGTAAAAATCTGTATCTTTATTTTCTGGCAGATTAGCAGCGAGTGTATAACGAAGTGGATCTGGAGGAAAAATTTCAAGGAAATCGATAACATCAATTCCCCATCCACGAGATTTTGAAAACTTTTTCCCTTCAAAATTCAAAAATTCATTTGCTGGAACATTCTGTGGTAATACATATTTATCTTCGTTAAAGTCATTCCAAGCCATTAGCATTGCAGGAAAAATTATTGTGTGAAAAACAACATTATCTTTTCCAATAAATGCAATATATTTTGTATTTGGATCCTGCCAGTATCTTCTCCATAAATCCGGATCATTTCTTTTTTCAGATAGATCTTTTGTAGCAGAAATATAACCAAGAACTGCTTCGAACCAGACATAAAGAACTTTTCCTTCAGCATTTTCGAGAGGAACTTTTATTCCCCAATCTAAGTCCCGTGTTACTGCTCTATCTTTCAAGCCCTCTGTAAACCATCCTTTACAGTATTGAAGTACATTATCCTTCCATCCATATTTTTTATTCATCTCATCAATATATTTTTCTAATCTTGCTTGATACTTGCCTAATGGGAAATACCAGTGTGAAGTTTCTTTTAATACAGGTGTTTCGCCACTAATTTTACTTTTTGGATTTTTAAGTTCAGATGGTTCATAAAGAGAGCCACATTTTTCGCATTCATCACTTCTTGCTTCTTCATATCCACATCGAGGACATGTACCTTCTACATATCTATCTGGTAAGAACATTTTTACTTTTTCATCATAAAACTGCATTGATTTTTTTTCGATTAACAAACCATTATCATAATAACACTTAAAAAATTCCTGTCCTGTTTTATGATGAATTGGAAGGCTTGTTCTTGAATAAATATCGAAGCTCATCCCAAATTTTTCAAAAGCTTTTTTATTTAGTTCATGATATCTATCAATAACAACTTTTGGATGAACTTTTTCTTTATCTGCAGTTATTGTGATGGGCACTCCATGTTCATCTGAACCACAAATGTAAATTACATCATCACCATTAAGTCTTTTATAACGTACATAAATATCTGCAGGTAAATAAGCACCACTTAAATGACCAAGATGAATATTTCCATTAGCATATGGAAGTGCAGAAGTAACAAGTACTTTCTCTTTTGCCAATTTTTTCTCACTATTATTTAATAATTATTAACAAATATAAGAAAAATCTAATTTGTAAAATGATATAAAAGTTCTCTTTGCTCATTTTGTATAAATATTGATAAGTATAAATAAATAATTATTGAATAAAAAATAATTTTAATATCTTATTAATATCAAAAACTCAAGAGGGTTAATAAATGAAAAAATTTATGAGTACAATAATCTTTGCATTAGTTGATATAGTTTGTTTTGTACAGGGGAGTGTAATTTTAAGTTATGCTCTTCTACATTTTCAATATAAAGTTGAAATAGCAAGGGGCGAGGGTTTTACTTCTGTAGAAATGCAAAATGTACCTGTTGCTATAGGTGGTTTTTATTATTATTCAGAATCGTACATTAAAATAGCATTAATTGGAATAGCATTAATAATAACAGGATTTTTAATGCGTAGCTGGCGAAAAAGTTTTGAATAAAAAAGATTAAAGCAAAGTACCTCGTAAAATTATTGAAGCAATAGAAAAATAAATTATTATTCCTGTCACATCAACGAGTGTAGCAACAAAAGGAGCAGATGAAGTTGCAGGATCAAATCCCAACTTTTTTAATAATAAAGGTAGCATCGAACCCATTAAAGTACCCCAACATACAACTCCAATCAATGCTGATGCTACAGTAATACCAATCAGGAACCAGTGTTCCCCATATACATGCCCAGTAAATTGCCAGAGTGAGATTCTTAAAAATCCAATAATTGCTAAAATTATTCCCAGTGATAGCCCAGTTAAAATTTCTCTTCTAAAAACATAAAACCAATCTTTAAGACTAATTTCGTTGAGAGCAAGTGAACGAATTATCAATGTAGACGCCTGAGAACCTGAATTACCACCACTAGATATAATTAATGGTACAAATAATGCAAGCACTACTGCTCTAGCAATTTCATGTTCAAAATATCCCATAGCTGTAGCAGTAAACATTTCACTTATAAATAAAATACTTAACCAACCTGCTCTTTTCTTTATCATTTGAAAAATTGATGTATTTGGATATGGTTCTTCAAGTACCTGTACTGCTGCGATTTTATGAATATCTTCTGTGGTTTCTTCTTCTGCAATATCAAGAACATCATCAACTGTTACAATGCCTACTAAAATTCCTGTACTATCTGTAACAGGTAATGCAACTCTGTCATATTTCTTAAATAATTCGATTGCATATTCCTGGTCATCTGTAACACTTAGCGAAACAAAATTACCATCCATTAATTCAATAATTTTAGTTTCTGGAGAGGCAAGTAAAATTTCACGGATTCGTATATCATCTATTAATCTACCAAAATCATCAATCACAAAGAGAATATTAAGAGTTTCTTTATCCTGACCATATTTACGAATATAATCTAATGTATCCTGAACAGTCCAGTAATCTTTAATAGCAATATAATCCGGAGTCATTAAACGACCGACACTATTTTCAGGATAGCCAAGCAATTGTTGAGCAATTTTTCTTTCTTCGAAAGAGAGATAATTTAACATCTGTTTAACAACATTCGGGGGCATTTCTTCAAATAGTGCAGTACGGTCGTCTGGCGACATTTCGTTCAATAATTCTGAAATCTTTTCATGACTCATTGAACGAATTAATTCGATTTGTGTATCATAATCCAGGTATTCAAATACATCTGCAGCTAATTCTTTAGGTAAAAGTCTGAACAATAAAACTCTCTCGTCTTCACTAAGAGTTAAGATTAAATCTGCGATGTCAGTTGGTGTCCAATCCATTAAAATTTCTTTAAGATCAAGGAATTGTCTATTTTGAATTAATTCTTTGATTTCGGGGCTGATTAGCATGCTCAGCATGGGCACCTCCTTTTTGAAGGATGATGTAAGGATTGAGTTATTAGGTTTACAAATTTACTACTTTATATTTAATTCTCAATAAAGATTAAGAATTTTTCGAGATATTTATTATGTTAGTGCCCATCAATCATTTAAAGAACAAGATTTATTTCATTAATATCATTTTACCAATTTTCTTCATTTGACCAGCTTTTATTTCATAAAAATATGTTCCACTTGAAACAAATAAACCACTTTCACTTTTCCCATCCCAGCTTATAAAATAACTCCCGGGTCGAAGTTCTTCGTTTAATAACTGTTTTATTTTTTCCCCATTTATCGTATATATATTAAGCTCTACATATACTCTCCCATATTTTGAAGGAATAACAAAATTAATCACCGTAGAATTATTAAAAGGGTTAGGAAAATTTTGAATAAATATTTCTTGAGGAATTTTTAAGTAAGTTTGATTTTTATCTTTAATACCTGTTATAAGATTTATTCCTTCCTGTTTAATATTACCATTTATATCTGCAAGATAGATATTAACCCAATCTGGACGAGATGATGATTTTAAATAGTTATTTATCCAATCATTATCTGTAATTCTATAAAAATTATTTGTTGTTATTTCATAATATGAATTAACAGGACCTGCAAAAGCAATCATACCTTTATCTGGGTGTTCTGCAACGAGTATTATTAAATTTCTTTTACCAGTACCAGAATGTTTTATCCATCCTACAACGTTACCAGCTTCATCACTAGGACTTGTATGATAATCAGCTACTACGAAATCTATTTTATTTTCATAATTACTGTATTGGCTTTTATAAATTAGATCATAATACCAACCTGTTAAAGTAGTTCCACAAAGAGGAATATCATAAACAACACGTTTTAAGAAATTAGTTTCAAAATTATTAAATGGCATTTTATGTAATTCTTTTTCTGCCAATGTTTTTAAGGTATCCATTACATTAGAGAAATTTTCAAAATAATCTTTAAGTGAAGCATCAGATAAGGATAAAGAATTCAATTTACTAAGTGTCTCAGCAGAAATTAATTTCATTGAAGAATAAAATTCAGGAATTGGTTCTACAAAACCATAAGGATAAGAGCAAATTACATTACCTGTATAAGACTGTTTTGCGTATAATAAATTATCGTGTCTTAATTCGGTCCACGAAGCAAGTTGAGTATTCAACTTTTGCTGCCACCAAGCAGCTGTTTGCATAAATTCTGGATAAACACTTCTCTCATAAGGTGGATTCAAAGTTCTGATTGCATTCAACCATAGGTTATATATTGAATTTTTCCAGAAATTATTATCATAGGAATCGATTAAATATCTTAACGAAGCTAAGTTTGATGAATAATTATATAACTCAAGCTCTTTTCTAAGCAATTGAGCAGCAGCAGAATTACCAAGCGCAAACATTATGTCAAGCAAAGAAGGAAGCATACGAAGTACTTTTTTACCATTAAAAATAATTCTATCAAATGTGACATTGTTTGTAATATAAGAATCAATTACAAACCTTTGTCCAAATAATAAAAAAGCTGAAGCTGGTTTAATTATCTCGGGATTCAAAGGGTTGCTATTCAATATTTGTGATAATATTTTCTGGTCAGAGTAATTTTTCGTCAACAATAATTCTTGAAACTCTTTTATAATTAGTGTATCGAGTAATTGTGATGCAGAATTTATATTTAACTCTTGAAATAATTCTCGCAATTGATATAGTTCAACATTATCTTGTTCTCCTACAAAAGTTTTAATAGTATTTTCAATTTCTTCATAAAGATTAATTGAATTAGAAATTTCGATAAGTTTTAATAAAAAATATGAATCAATAATCTGTCGTTGTTCATCAATAATTGAATAATTTATATTTTCTTCGGACTCAGGTGCTATTAAATAAAATTCTGTTCTTCCCAGCCAGGTCATTGTTTTAAAATAATTTGCCAGCTGAGGAAATCGTTCATCATCATAATGACCCCTAACTTTAAATTGTGAAAAATCAATTTTTCGACTTCTTGAACTAAATAAGGAATACGATTCTATATTCTGGTTTTCAATAAGATTTAATAGCTCATCAATTTTATTTTTATTTTCATAAAAATGTAACGGGTAATTATCACCTAATAATTCTCTTGCTACTGATAAGTATAAATCAACATCTTTAATCATTATATCAAGTTCAGAACTCTCATAAATGTTTTTTAAATCTACTACAGAATTATGCATATTCTTTAATAATTCTTTCAATTTAGGAATCAAAAATTCGACTTCAACTTTTTTAAGTATTGCATCATAAGATTTATGAAAAGCATTCAAAATGGCATCTGTTGTAATTAACACTGGCAAATCTTTGTGATAAATATCTAAATACATGTCTATAAAATCATTAAAACTAATCCTTTCAGTTACAACAAAACCATTTTTCTTCAATAATGATATTTCATCTTCAGTTAACTTGAATTTAATTATAACGGAATCGAGATATTTTGCACTGGATATATCGTAGTTTATTTCATATTTAAATAGACCTGCGTTATAAAGAGAAAGCAATTCACTTGCTTTCATGTTGGAATGTTCTTTAAGAAAGTTTTTATAATTACTAACATTAAATGATTGGGGGGATAAATTCACTGAAAAAATCAAAGATATTATTAAAATAAATTTTTTCATTTTACCCTCAATAATACTCAAATAAAACTACCTTTTATTTACATCAATTTCAATTTACCTTAAAGGTTTAATTCTTCTTTCATAAGTTCAAAAGTTTCTTCGATTGTGTGTGGCTTAAAATCTAATTCGGTCATTGCCTTAAGGATAATTAATCCTGATTTTAATGGGCGAGGTGCAGATTGATTCAAATCCTTTGTAAGAACTGGTTCAATTAATTTTTTATTTAAGCCAAAAAAATCTGCAATTCTCATTGTAAAATCGTAACGAGATAAAATTTCTGTACCTGCAATATTGTAGATTCCTTCTTTCCTATATAAAATAATTTTATCAATAGCACTCACTATGTCATCTAAATAAGTTGGATTATTAAATTGGTCTGTAACAATTTTTATCTTTTCTCCATTGCGTAAAGAATTTATAACCCATCTAACAAAGTCTGGTTTACCAAACTTTGCTGGTCCATATAAAACATTCGTTCTAATAATTGTGTAATTAACACCACTGGTTCTAATTGAATTTTCACCAGCTAATTTTGTTCTACCATAATAACTGAGTGGACATGGTTTATCGTTTTCTGTATAGGGTCCTTTTTTACCATCAAAAATATAATCTGTTGAGATATGAATTAAGTGTGCATCAACTGTCCATGAATAAAGAGCAATATTTTCAACTCCAGTAACATTTATTTTCCAGGCAAGTTCTCTTTCTTTTTCAGCTTTATCTACATTTGTATAGCCTGCAGCATTTATTACAAAATCTGGAAAGAAATCAAGAATTAATTCTCGCACTTTGTTTTTTTGTGTTATATCAACACATTTATAATTAACATCAGGAAAAAATGATTTAGGTTCTATAGAAGCACACATTAATTCATAGTTGTTATTAGAAAAATAAGTTGTTAACCTTTGTCCAAGCATTCCATTTGAACCAATAATAAGAATTCTGGTTTTAATCAAGTTACCACCTAACATAGCTTTAACCAATCTTCAATGTTGACTGATGAAACTGAAAGTGCTGCAATTTTATTTGCTATTTTTAAAGAATTCATTATGTCGTGTGTCCTAAGATATAAATAAAAGAAGACTGACCCAAAAATATCACCACATCCTACTTTATTTTTAACAACAACTTTTTCTGCCTGTATAGAATATTTACCAATTTGGTGATTATCTTTGAAATAAACTTCAGCACCATTCATACCCTTAGTTAAGACAAGTAATTCAGGTTTTAATGTCATTACTTTTTTGATAATCATATAGTCATCTTCATAATTAAAAAGTGTCTTTAATTCATTTTCATTACATTGAACAATATCGATGTTCGAAAGCCATTCTTCTGCTTGTGGAATTAATCTAAAATTTCTTTTCAAGTTCTCATCAACACCACGCGATAGTGTATGAATATCCAGGTAAATTAAGCCATTAAAATTTTTTCTGATATATTTAAGTTGGTCAAGTGAAATATCAAAACCAGTTATCATATTTATTAATATTCCATTAAATAAATTCCAGTCATTAATTTTATCAAGTGAAAGAGGAGAAGAAATATTTTTATAAAATTCATCTCTCTCTTGATGTTCATATATTTTCAAACTTACTTCTGGCATATTATCCAGTTCAGTAGACAAAGTAAGATTTAATTTTGAATAAACTTTTTCAAATAAATTATAACTATTCTTGTTAATCCCGGTTAGCAAAAAGAGATTATCTTCATTATTTTTTATATATAGCATCCCGGCAGCAGAATAATAGATTCCACCTGGTTTTATTAATTCAATATTTTCTATTTTGTAGTGGTCAATAATTGAATGACCAATTAATAAAATATTCATATTAAAATTTTATATTATGAACTATAGAATAATAATTTCATGTTATATTCAAAAATAATAATGTTGATTCAAAAGGATAAATTTATATGAGAATCGGAATAACATGCTATCCAACTTATGGTGGAAGTGGAGTTGTTGCAACTGAGTTAGGATTAGCACTTGCCTCAATGGGGCATCAGGTGCACTTTATTAGTTATGCTATGCCACAAAGGTTAAATCGTTTTGTAGAAAATATATTTTTCCACGAAGTTGAAATTGCAAGTTATCCATTATTCGAACATTCTCTCTATGGACTTTCTCTTACCAGTAAAATGCTGGAAGTAATTGAATATGAAAAACTTGATTTAATGCATGTTCATTATGCAATACCGCATGCAGTAAGTGCATATCTTGCAAAACAAATTCGTAAAAAAACAAATAAAGACATAAAATTTATTACAACACTTCATGGAACTGATATAACATTAATGGGTTTAGAACCTTCTTTTATGCCACTTGTAAAATTTAGTATTGAAGAAAGTGATGGTGTTACAGCTGTATCAAGATTTTTGAAGGAAAAAACTCTAACAAATTTTAATGTCAATAGAGATATCGAAGTAATTTACAATTTTATTGACACAGAAAAATTCAAGCCATTAGATGATAAACCTTATCACGAAAAATTTGCAACTCATGGCGAAAAAATTCTGGTACATACATCAAATTTCAGAGCAGTTAAAAGAGTTCCCGATACAATAAGAATTCTTCAAAAGGTTAAAAAAGAAGTACCTGCAAAATTAGTTCTTATTGGTGATGGACCTGATAGATCTGAATGTGAAAGACTTACAAGAGAATTAGATTTACAAAAAGATGTAATTTTTCTTGGCAAGCAAGATGCACTACCAGAAATATTAAATGCAGCAGATATTTTTTTAATGCCTTCACAGTCAGAAAGTTTTGGCTTATCAGCACTCGAAGCAATGGCATGTGGAATTCCAGTTGTCAGTTCTTCTGTTGGTGGTTTACCCGAATTAATAATTCATAACGAAACTGGTTATATAGCAGAAATTGGTGATATCGATAGAATGGCAAAGTATGTAATTGATTTATTAACTAATGAAAAGAAATACAAAATATTCTCTAAAAATTCACGTGAAAGAGCAGTAAAATATTTCGACAAAAATATAATTGTGCCAAAGTATATTGAGTATTATGAACGAATTTTAAATACCCCTTAAAATAAATTTTATAAGCCTATTGTTTTTCTACCAATGCTATAATAAATAAAACCAAGTTCTTCCATTTTATGAAGGTCGAATATATTTCTGCCATCAAAAATCAGTTTTGATTTTAATAAAGATTTAATTTTATCATAATCTGGATTACGAAATTCATTCCATTCAGTCAATATTAAAAGTGCATCAGCATCTTTTAAGGCTTCGTATTGTTCATCAACATATTCAAAAATTTCACCGAGATAATATTTTGCATTTTCTTTTGCTGCCGGGTCGTAACCTTTAACTTTTGCACCAAGCTCAACTAATTTTTTAATAATTGTAATCGATGGAGCTTCTCGCATATCATCTGTATTAGGCTTGAATGCTAATCCCCACACAGCAAATATTTTTCCTTTTATATCATTATTAAAATGTTGAAGAATTTTTTTCACGAGAATTAATTTTTGAGAGTTATTAACTTCATCAACAACTTTAAGAATTTTTATTGGCGAACCAGATTCTTCTGAAGTTTTAATCAATGCTTTTACATCTTTAGGAAAACAAGAGCCACCATAACCAATACCAGGAAACAAAAATCTTTTTCCAATTCTTGTGTCAGCCCCCATTGCTTTACGAACCATATCTACATTAGCTCCAACAGATTCACAAAAATTAGCTATCTCGTTCATATAAGTTATACGCATTGCTAAATATGAATTTGCTGCATACTTTGTTACTTCAGCACTCTCTGGGTCCATATCATAAATTGGATTTCCCTGACGAACAAATGGTTCATAAAGTTCATGAAGTTTTTCAAAAACTTTTTTACTTCTTGCTCCAATTACAATTCTATCTGGCTTCATAAAATCTTCTACAGCAAATCCTTCTCTTAAAAATTCAGGATTAGAAACTACTTCAAAATTTTTAATATCATATTTTTGTAAAATTTTTGTTATTTCTTTAGAAGTACCAACTGGCACTGTGCTTTTATTCACGATAATCTTAAACTCATCAGTTTTTGCTTCCTGCAAAATTTTGCCAATTTCTTCTGCTACACCAAATACATATTTCAAATCTGCTGAACCATCATCATCTTGTGGTGTGGGCAAGCACAAAAAAATAATCTCGGATTCCAGAACGGCTTTTTTCAAATCATCTGTAAAAATCAATCTTTGCTTATCGATATTACGATGAAATAAAATTTCTAATCCAGGTTCATAAATTGGGACAATTCTTTTGTTAAGCTTCTCAAGTTTTTCTTTGTTGTTATCAACACAAATTACTCTATTCCCCATTTCTGCAAAACAAGTTCCACTTACCAATCCAACATAACCTGTTCCAATTACTGCTAATTCCATTTTTCCCTCTCTAATTTTTTTAAAATTTTATTTTGTACTTAAGTCAGGATTATAATTAAAAAACCATTTTGTATTTAGTTTAATGGATATGAATAATTTACATTATCATTAGTGGAAAAGACCCTCAAATCTCTCAATAAAAAAAATCTTTGTCTATATCTTTAAATCTTTTAGCTGCTAAGTCTTTCTTAGAAACTATAGGATTTTCAACTTTCCAATCAATATTTAAATGTTCATCGTTAAATAAGATACTTCTTTCATGTTCTTTGCTATAAAGTGCTGTACATTTGTAATAAAAAATTGTATCATCAGACAAAACAGAAAAACCATGTGCAAAGCCTGGTGGTATCCATAATTGAATTTTATTTTCTTCACTAAGTTCACAGGAAAAATATTTCCCGAAAGTTGGTGAACCAAAACGAATATCAACTGCTACATCAAGAACTTTACCTGCAATAACATAACAGAGTTTCCCCTGTGCAAAATCCCCTACCTGATAATGTAACCCTCTGATTGTTCCTTTTTTTGATTTTGAAATATTATCCTGAACAAAATTAAAATCAATGCCTGCTTCAAAATATCTTTTTTGATTAAATGATTCGAAAAAAAATCCTCTTTCGTCAAAATAGACATCGGGCTTAATAATTAATAAACCATCTATAAAAGTTTTCTCAACTAACAATTATTCCTCTTAATACTTTTGATTAAGATGCCATTTCCAGGCAGACTCAATAATTTCTTCAATTGAATACTTGGGAGACCATGCCAGTACTTCTTTAGCTTTTTTATTATCAGCAACAAGTATTGCTGGATCTCCAGCTCGTCTACCTGTAATTTCATAAGGAATTTTTCGACCGGTTATTTGTTCTGATTTTTTAATTATCTCAAGTACAGAATTTCCTTTACCTGTTCCAAGATTAATTATTGTTGAATCATTTCCATCATTTAAATACTGTAATGCTTTTAAGTGTGCATCTGCAAGATCCATCACATGAATATAATCTCTTATGCATGTACCATCTTGAGTATCATAATCATTTCCATATACAAATAATTTATCTCTTTTTCCCATTGCAGTGTAAAGAACAAGCGGGATTAAATGTGTTTCAGGATTATGACTCTCTCCTATTTCACCATCTTGATGAGCTCCTGCAGCATTAAAATATCTTAGAGCAACAAATTTAAGTCCATATGCATTATCAAAATCTTTTAGCATTGTTTCTATTATCAATTTTGTGTTAGCATATGGATTAATTGGTTTTGAAGATTCTTTTTCTGAAATTGGAATAATTAATGGATTTCCATAAATAGAACATGTAGATGAAAAAACAAATTTTTTTATGTCAGATTCTGTCACAGCTCTTATCAGATTATAACTTCCAACAACATTATTTAAATAATAAAGTTGTGGATTTTCTACTGATTCACCAACATACGCTAAAGCAGCAAAATGAACAACTGCTTCTGGTTTATGTTTTTTAATTACTGTTAATAATTTTTCGTAGTCTAATAAATCCACAATCTCAAGTGGAATATTTGTAGGTATAGCTTCTTTGTGCCCTCGAAATAAATTATCGATAACTATTGGTTCATAATTATTTTCATATAGAAATTTTACGAAATGAGAACCAATATAACCTGCACCGCCTGTAACAAGTATTTTCATAAAGCCTTTAAATTTTTTATACAAAAATATGAAATAAAATGATATGACTATTATAAAATTTTGAAAAAAATCAATAAAAATATTTCTTAAGCAAAATTTTTATTGAAGATGCGGATATATAACCTTAATTTTCATAATAAAAATAGAGGGATAAGAAAATGGCTAAACTCTCAAAACGGTTTGAAAAATTTTTAAAAGAATTTCCTGAAATTGCTGGTGCTTATGAAAACTTTGGTAGTGTTTATAACTCGCATCTAAACAAGAAAACTAAAATCCCGATTAAACTTGCAATTTCAGCTGGTGCAAGAATAGAAGATACAAATCATGCTCGAGTTTATAAAGCTTCTAAAGCCAAAATTAAAAAAGAAAATATCGAGTTTACAATTATTGATACACTACAATTGGTTTTTCCAGCTACAATTACAAAACTTAGTTGAATTGTTGATTTAATTAGATTAAAAAAGGAGGAAAATAATTTTTGAAAGAAAACACATTACAATTTCACAACACACTATATATTGATACAAAAAGATTTACCGCACTCTGGGCTTTTAGCGAGGCAGTCTTTGGAGGAATACTCGGCATACTAAAAGTTCCTTTCGCTGGTCTTCTTCTAAGTGGTGCAGCTACTATATTTATTTCATTAATAGGCAGATACTCAGAAAATAAAAATGAAATTCTTCACTCAACATTACTTGTTATCCTTGTAAAAGCTGTTGTAAGTCCATATAGTTCTTTAAGTTCCTATTTTGCTATTGCATTACAGGGAATGATGGGATACATTTTCTTTAAGCATATAAAGAACATAAAAGTCAGTAGTATATTACTTGGTTTTTTTTCAGAAACATTTTCTGCTGTTCAAAGAGTACTTGTTTTAACAATATTATTTGGATTTACATTCTGGGAGGCACTCGATTCATTTACCCATTATATATTTAATCAAATTGGTGTTGAAAGATATCTTTATCCTTTCAGCCTGAGTATATTTTCAGTTATGTTTTATATAATAATTCATATGATTGCTGGAATTTATATTGGTTCTAAAGTTGTAAAAATACCTGAATGGATTGAAAGTAGAACAGACATAGTATATCCATTGCATTCTTCTTTTTATTATAAAATGGATGCATTCAAATTAAATCTGAAAAAAAAGAAAAAAAGATGGTGGAAAAAACCCAGTGGAATGGCAATTATTGCATTCTCAATTTTATATATGATTTTATCTTATTACTCGAAAGAATTAGGACTATATCGTTCGTATGAAATTTTGATGATGTTAATTCGTTCAGTTATTATCACATTTGTATGGTTTTCAATTATTTCACCATATATTCAGAAAAGATTCAGCAAGTTTTTAGAAAAAAATAAATTCGATCATGCACCAGAAATTAACAAAATAATCGTTCTATTCCCGAGTATAAAAAGACTGATTAATTATGCATGGTTTATGTCTAAAGGTGAAATTGGAATTTTTAGAATAATAAAATTTCTTTCAGATACAACAGCTCTATTATTATCTGCAGAAATAGATGAAGAACAAGATTTATATCATAACTGGATTGAGTAAAACTGGTAAAACAACTCGACTGATGAATTGGGCTTTAAATCAAAAAAGCATTGATGGAATTTTACAGCCTGTGGTAGATGGTAAGAGATGTTTTTATCATATATCTTCCAGAACTTTAATGTTACTTGGAAGTGATGATGATTTCAATACTATTAAAGTTGGAAAATATAAATTCAATCAAGAAGCATTTAAATGGGCAAATGAAAAACTTATAAACACATCAGATAAAAATTATGAGTGGTTAGTGATTGACGAAATTGGATTACTTGAGCTGCAAGGGAAAGGACTGGATAAATCAATAAAAATCATTTTGAAGAATTCTACTTCGATGAATTTAATTTTTGTTATAAGAGAATCCTTATTAAACAAAGCTTTACAACACTACAATATAAAAGATTACCAAATTTTAGAACTATAAGTTTATTGATCAACTAAAAATTATTTAATTCTTAGGATTATTCAATTGCAGAAAATGCTAATGATGAATTTATACAGATCAATCAGAATAATTATCACTCTTTATTCAATTTTATCAAAGTATGGCTTATTAGCATTCTTAACAAATAACCAATTATAAGTTAATTTAGAAATAATTCATAAATCAAATAATCACTAAAAATTCATTACAATAATTTTCTTAATTAATTACAAGGAAGTTGTCGGATGAAGAAATTATTATCAATAATATTTCTAATAACAATCATCACTTCAGGAAAAGATAAAAACAATTTTTGTAAAATCTACACAACTGGTATTAATGATGATGTAGTTATTGAAATTATCAGTCAAGAATTAAAAAATAATTTAAAAATCTTTCCTAATGAAACTATTGGCAAAGGAAGTATATTCTTTGAAACACCTGCAGGAAAAACATGGTTACGGGGCAAACCAGTAAAAATTGAAGAGGAAGAAAATTCACTAAAAGCTGTTTGGTCTTTAAACAATCAAAATATTTTATTCTACATTAAAAAAGAGAATAACAGTTTTAAAATCAAACTTTCAATGTTAGATAATGATAAAAGTAATTCAATTAACATAATAAAATGGGGCTTTAATCTTAATGCTACAAACGATGAATATTTTACTGGTTTATTTGAACGAGTTGTAGATGGAAATCAAAAAGAATCATGGCGAAAAGGTATTACAGAAGCATTGAATCTTCGTGGACAAACAGTTGAAATGATAATTAAACCAACTCTTTCACTTTATACTCCATTTTATATTTCTTCAAATGGATATGGATTATTTGTAGAAGGAACGTGGCCTGGACGATATGATTTTTGTAAAGAAGCTGAAAATTATGTACAAATTGAATTTGAGGGACCAGCACTCAGTTTCATTATTTATACTGCAAAAAATCCTCTCGATTTAGTAAAAGCACATACATTGCATGCTGGACCTCCAATTTTACCTCCTAAGTGGGCATTTATGCCTTATAGATGGAAAGATAATCATACCAATTTGAAAAAATATTTCGATAGCACAGAAGTTACAGCTCCATACAACAGTATGGTTGTTGAAGATATATTAATGATGAAAGCTTTAGATATACCACTTGGAGTTTATTGGGTTGATAGACCATGGGCAAAAGGTGAAGAAGGTTATGAAGATTTTGAATGGGACACAACAAGATTTCCAAATGCAGAAGCAATGATAAAATGGCTCAATAAAAAAGATATAAAATTTTTACTGTGGATAGCTCCATGGATTCATGGTAAAATGGCAGAAGAAGCAAAAGTTAAAGGATATGAGCTTCCTCCAAAAATTAATACTAAAAGAGTTCTAATTGATTTCACAAATCCAGATGCGGTAAAATGGTGGCAGGAAAATGGTCTTGCTAAAGTTTTAAAACAGGGTGTAAAAGGATTTAAACTTGATCGTGGAGAAGAAATTGTTCCAGAATCTATGAACATCAAAGTATTTGATGGCAGAACAGCAAGAGAAAATCGTAATGATTATGTTGTTCAATACGTAAAAGCTACTCATGATATTGCAAAAAAAATTCATGGTGATGATTTTATATTATTCCCAAGAGCTGGATATACAGGTAGTTCAAAGTATAGTGCATTCTGGGGTGGAGATATTGGTTCGCCACCTGAAGGTTTAAGATGTGCAATCATTGCTCAACAACGTGCTTCAATAATTGGTTTTCCAATATGGGGTTCAGATACTGGTGGATACTGGCAAGGAGATTTAGATCGCGAAGTCCTTGCTCGATGGCTTGCATTTAGTTGCTTCTCACCAATTATGGAAGTTGGTCCAACTGAAGATCGTGGATTATGGGATATGAAAAAGGAACCTCATTACGATACTGAAATTCTTGCTATATGGAGATTATATTCAAAAATTCATGTTATGCTGGTTGATTATTCATTTAAAGCTGCTCAATTAGCTCATAAAGAAGGAATTCCTATTGTAAGACCATTATTTTTAATTTATCCAGAACAAAAACAATCTTGGGAAGAATGGCAAACATATTTATATGGCTCTGATATTCTCGTATCTGCTATATGGAAGAAAAATCAATCTTCTCAAAAAGTTTATTTACCTGCTGGCGAAGAATGGATCGATGCATGGAATCCAGAAAAAATTTATAAAGGTGGACAATTCATAGATGTTAATACTCCTCTTTACAAAATTCCTATCTTTATTCGCAAAGGATCAGAAGTAAATTTAGGTGACCTGAATAAATTATATGAAGAATCATTAAAAATCGTTCAAACAAAACCTGATTTAAAATCATTACAGGAAAAAGAAGAATGGTAATTAATTAGTTCTGAATAATTTTTAAGGAAGCAGAGAAAAGATAACTCTGCTTCCTTTTGTTATATATTAATTGATGATTTGATATTTATATATCATTCCCTCAGATTCCAAACCATTAAGACTCAATTTACAAAATAACAAAACTATTAAAACACAAAACCATTCAATATTCTATTTTGAAATTCCTACCTGCTTCTATAAATGCTTTTATATTCTCAACAGGAACTTCTTTTGGTAAATCGCAACCTGTACTTAAAATAAAATTTTTATATGGATTCATTTGAATCAAAAGATTATTAACTTCATTACACACATCTTCTGGTTTGCCAATAAGGATATTTCCTGTGGGACAAATATTTCCAATAATTATAATATTCTCAGGAACTTTTTTAGCAACTGCAACTAAATCTACACCAGCTTCTTTTGAATCCAGACTTAATGCATCAACTCCAGACTCACACATTTTATCAATTAAATGCATTGAATTTCCACAGATATGATAAACCACTGAAATTTCTGTATCGATGCAAAGATTACAAATTTTATTAACATAATTTTTTGAAAATAAATTAAACTGCTCTGGCCCAAGCATTACAGCACTTGGTTCCAGAACGCAAATAATTTGTGCTCCAGCGTTAATTAGAAGTTTTACATAATTGAGAATCTTTTCAGTAACTATTTCGCAAACTTGTTTAAGATAATCAGGATTGGTTATTGAAAGAGTTGCTGCATTACTCGCCCCTAAAAGGAGTCCTGCAAGCGTATAAGGACCAGTAACATATGCACCAATTAGAATTTTATTAGAAAAATTTATTCTCATAAGTTTTATAGTTTCAACATAACCAAGTAGACGTGAATCATATCGTATATCAATTTCTTTCATCTTTTCCAGTTCATCATTTGTTATTTCTTCTGTTACTACAGTTGCTGAGTCATCAACTGGAAATAATGTGTATCTACCAAGTGCATTAGCTTCAACAGATAAATCCATCAATGGAAAAATTGCATCAGGCTGGAAAGTTTCTGCAATTGATTTTAAAGCTTTATAATGTTCATAATAATTTTGTTGAGCAAGTTTAATTGTTGAGTTAATTAATTTTAATGCAGGAAATCCTAACAAAGGGGCAATTAATCTTTTCTTTTCATTATAAGCTTTTTCGAGATAATGAAATAAAATTTTCCCTTTCATATTTAATCCAGCAATTGTTTTTGATATGAAGAAAAGCAGATGTATACTTTTTTATTTCTGTAGAATCATCTTTTTTGCATCATAAAAATTTTGTGTGGTAATTCTATAGAAATAAATTCCAGAAGATAAATTATCTGCATCAAAAACAATCTCATGATAACCAGCAGAAATTTCTTTATTAATAATTTTTTTAATCTCTCTTCCTGTTATGTCATAAACTCTTAAATCAACAAATTCATTTTTTGGAATATAAAAACCAATTCTTGTGGAAGGATTAAATGGATTGGGAAAATTTTGCATCAGTTGATATTCATCAGGTAAAGAAATATTTACTTCTTCTTTAAGAGAAGTAATTAAATCTTTTCCATCACCTACAATATCAATTTCATTAAGATTATTTATTCCATAACCTTTTTGATTTAACATATAAAGGTAGTTATCGCATTCTCCACCTGCAGGCAATTGTAACTTTGATTTCGATGGATCTCGTCCCATCACAAAAGCACCCACGCTATCTGTTGCAACTGCATCTTTTCCAGCTATTAAAACATTATACTCAGCAGGTTCAAATGTGGGATTCCAGACACCTTCGCCACCAATAGCATTTTTAATTCCATCAATTACAGATAAATGAATTGGTCGTGCGATTAATAAATCACTTATTGATTTTGGCAGATGAGTATTTGAAGGTCCTCCTTCTTGATGCAAAGCACCTCTTCTTGACCTATCATTAGGTAATTCATAAAGTTGTTTTGGAACAATTCCAACATGATTTTTAATTGCTCCCGTGTAACCAGCTTCGAAATGATGTTTTAATTTTGGTATAGAAACAAATAAATCAACTTCACTTAAAATTCTGTTGGATTTAAAAGAGCTATAATAAAATTTATTATCACCAACAGGTAGTTCAGCAAAATCTGAATACGGTTCAGGTTTATTCAGGTTAATAAAATTAACGCCAAGATTATCTTTTATATCTTTATAACCAAAATTGTTGAATGAACTATCATCCCATAAAGCTTCTACTATAAAGATATCTTTTGGATTAACTCCACTATCAATTATTAACTCAATTACTGCTCGCATTACTTCAGGATGTGTCCACATTGCTTCACGTATATCAGTCCCTTTCAATCTCGAACTATAAGCAGAGCCTGAACCACCTGTAAGATTTATTTTAATTGCAACTCTTTTCCCATTATAAAATAAATCTTTAATTCCATCGAGTTGTTCAAATAAATATTGCACTTTTTGTTTAATAAAATTTCGTTCATAATTATTAGCTCTGGTAATTGCTACCTTTGCTTTATAATCAAACATCTTAAAGGAAGGAAAAGCAAATAATTTTTTTGGATATAATTGAGTTAACATTAATCCTGTTGAAGTAATACCAACAGTTTTAATAAAATCTCTACGAGTAAAACCTTTGTGATTTTTCATTATTAAATCCCTTTATTTTTTTTAAAGTAGGGGCATAATTCCTTCGACCTTTATTTTCCATTTACCGTTTTTGGGAAAACCAGGAGCAAAAATTTTATTTTTATTCCAGCCTGAAGCCATCATGGCAACAGCAGTTAACAATCCACCATTACCTGGTAGATAAATAGGCAATCTTTCATCCTGATAATTGTGACCATTATTTAAATATGTATTTTTCTTCACACTCATCTTCAAACATTTAATGGCTAATTCTGGCTCACCAATTCTTGCAGCTGTCATTGCCATCATTGGATAATCCCATCCCCATGTGCTTTCCCAATCCCATAACTCTAAAACTTTTTTGAGTGTCTTTCTCATAATTGATTTATTTATTGATTCATCAGGAATCATACCCAATGGGGCAAGTAAAGTTGGATGGTCTTTACAATTTTTCACATCTTCAAAAGTGTTTAATGCATTTTCTGCATTTTGATATAAACTATCTTTTAGAGGAATTTCAGATAAATTTTCTAAAACATGTTTCCAGTTTTTATCAATTGATAACCTTAGGCGTTTTTTCCATTCTAATGCAGTTTTTAATCCAAATTTCCAGTATGATAATTCAAAAGCAGGATTGTATGTTGTTGCAGGTTTATATATTTCCTGTGCAGGTATTAAAGGTGGACCCAGAACATATCTTTTATTTTTCTCATCCCAGTGAGCAAAAGAAGAAAGAAAATCTGCTGTTTCAAAAACTAAATCTTTATATTTATGAAGTATAGAATCATTCCTGTAATATTGATATAAGAGTTCTGCAAAATAAATAATATGAGGTTGTTGCCAGATTAAAAACACTCCAACTTTTGATGGACTTTCTCTTCCATCTGGAGAAACCATTTTGGGAAACTTAGCACCTTTGAATCCCTGTAACAAAGAATTTTTTTTAGCAAGTGGTAATATCTGTTTGTACCAATCCATCTTATCTTCGAGAAATTCTGGTTTACCCCATAATACAAAATGCACCAGATGCCACCACGCCATTTCAAGATGAAATTTTCCATACCAGCTATTAAAAGTTAGACCAGTTTCCTGAGGTGGATATTTACCCCCACATTGAATTGCAGTTAAATATCGAGATAAGATAATTCTTCTTTCCAGTTCATTTGCAAATTCATCTGTGCATTCTGAAAAATCGATTGCTCCGCCTGTTTCCCAGAAATTTTTCCAGTGAATTTTTGATGCATTAAAAGTTTCATTTATATCAGGTAACTTTAAATCACTTTGATTTTTAGAAAACAACACACTGAATTCAAATTTTTCTGCAGGTTCAACACTCAACAAAAAAGTATGTTTAGATTTTTGATTTAATTTTGCCCCGCTAAACTTAATTGTAACAAAATAATTTGTTGTATCTAAAGTTCTTTTTATAATAACATAATTCGAATCGTGATAAATTATATCCGAAGAATGTTTATCATTGCTTTCCCAATCAGATGCATTTTTGCCCCACTGTGTAGAACCATAAGGGAAACTGAATTCAATAGCCACTCTTCTTTCCTGTATTAAATCTGATTGAATGCTCACCGCAATTAAATCAAGTTCTGGATGTACAGCAGTTTTGACAAATACTTTTTTATTATTTATATCAAAAGAACTTTTAATTATCCCTTCCCATATATCTTCTTTCTGTAAAATATTTTTTATATGATTAATACTGATTTCTGTAGAGTCATCATTAAAAATCTTCAAGCCGATTCTTGCTAAATTAAGTCTGTGTGGATTTGCTCTCAACCATTCAGCAGCTTTTGAATTTTGATTTGATGCAAAAGGAATTTTTCTACCATAATAATCATAATATTCAAATGTATCTTCGAGTTTATAATTAAACTCATCAGGAAGAGAGTGCCATCCCCATTCAGATTGTGTGCACAAAGGAATTCCTTTTTCATAATATTCAGGAAAAGATTGTAGACCAGTGAAGTCAACAGTAAAAGCGAATTTACCATTCCCAACTGTAAAAGGTGAAAGCGAATCTAATTTTGTATTGATAGGGATATGGCGATGAACTAATTCATATCTATTAATCTTTTCTTTACCTGAACAAACAGAATGAATTAATGTAAATGATAAAACAAACAAAAATATTTTCTTGTAGATACTCATTCTTATCTCAATAAAATCATTTTTTTGGTATCAATATATTTGTTACCAGTAAGTAATTGATAAAAATATACACCGCTTGAAAGATTTTCGGCATTAAATAAAATTCTATAATTATCAGGATTTTGATATGCATCAACAAGCGTACGAACTTTACAACCCAATTCATCAAACAAAGTAAGTTTAACGTAAGTAGGTTCATCAATAGAATATGAAATTATTGTTGTAGAATTAAAAGGATTAGGATAATTATAGTTTAGACGAAATGACTTTTGTGGGATTTTTTCTTTATCTCTAATATCAGTATAAATATTTTTTACTCTATAAACTGAATTACCTGATGTTACAAATAGAGTTTTTCCGTCTTCACCAAAACAACAATTTGTGGTTTGACCAGGGATAGGAATTGTATCAATTACACTTCCATCTGGACTAAAAATCCATATACCAGTTGGTCCAGAAGCAAATATAAAACCATATTTATCTACTTTCATTCCATCTGCATAACCTTGAGGAGGCATATAAGCAAACTTCTTTTTGTTTGTAATCATTGAATCATCAACCACATCCCATTCATAAATAGTTCTTGCTTCTGAATCACTTACATATAATTTTTTTTCATCAGGAGAAAAAGCAATTCCATTTGGTCGAGATAAAGTTTTATCAAGCAATTGTAAATTACCCTGTGGACTAATTCGATAAATTCCATAAAAATGAAGTTCTTCCTGACTGGAATTAATTCCATAAGGAGGATCAGTAAAGAAAATTGAACCGTCTGATTTCAAAGCAATATCGTTTGGACTATTCAATCTTTTACCATCATAATGTGTTGCAAGTGAAGTTAATTTACCATCTTTTTCTAATCTTGCAACCTGTCTTAATCCATGTTGAGCTAATAATAAATTTCCATTTTTGTCCAATGCCAATCCATTAGAATTTCCTGAAGGTCTTAAAAAAATTTTAATGCCCGAATCAGGAGCCCATTTATAAACTGTATTAGCTGGTATATCGCTGAACAATAAACTTCCATCTTTCCATACAGGTCCCTCAACAAACTGAAATCCCCCTGCTATTATTTCTACAATAATTCCTTTTGAATTAATAATCTGAGCAATTGTAACAAAATTAATGAACAACAAAAAATATATTACCAATAAAAAAATTTTTAAAATTCTCATATTTTACCTTTATGTAATTAACGTAATAATATCATTTTCTTCGTTGAAGAATGTTGAGAATTTACGCTTAACTTATAAAAATAAACACCTGAAGTTAGATTACTTCCATCAAAGTTTATATAGTAATTGCCAGCATTTTGAAATTGATTAACAAGTGTTGATATTTCTCTTCCAAGTACATCATAAATTTTTAATATAACAAAGCCCCCTTCTGGAATTTGATAGCTTATTGTTGTAATTGGATTAAATGGATTAGGGTAATTTTGATTTAGAACAAATTCATGTGGTACAGTATTTTCATTTGCAATATATACAGGATTTTTCAATTCAACTTTTGCATAACTAATTCCATCATACCATGTTCTTGTTATATCACCAGTTAATGTTGAACTTGAACCTATTTTAGTTGCATCATCATCAATATATACATAAAATGATAAGCTATCTTTAACATCTAATCTTCCCAAATATGCTTGATATAAATATAAATTATCTTGATTAACAATTATATTATTATTGTATTCATCTTTATTTACAGTGTGAGAAGCAATATGACGATAAGTCCACATATTATTCTTCGATAATCCTGCTTTTATTCTCCAATCTGCAGAAGGATTTGCCCAGAAATTAATCCATACATCATAAATCCCTTTTTTAGAAACTGTAATTTCAGTCTTGAGCATTTGTGCATTTTCTCCTCCCAATTCAGAAGATGTAAATATGGAATTATCATTGCCATAATCAGTTCGAAAATGCCATTTGTTATCTGCTTGTCCTGGATTAGAATCTGGTCCTGTAATAATAAATGGAGAACCATCTTCAAATGTAGTATTATTAATTGAAGCATCCACATAAAACTTTTTAGATAAAATTTCATCTTTATTTTCAATTATTCCAACAATAACAGCATCATAATTTTGAGCTGAAGTATATGTGCCACGGCACCATATTAAGGCTAAGTTATTATTATTCCAGGCAGGAACAATGGGTCTAATATTATCTCTTGATGAATTTTGAGTTATTGGTGTCCATTCCCAGGTTATTCCATTATCACTTGTAACACCTTTAAATATTTCTCGTACATTTAATTTAATTGTAGTATCACGAGGATCATAAGGAGATGAAATAAAAATTATATTGGGATCATCAGGACAAAGAGCTCCAAGTCCAACATAATCTGCTTCAGAATCATAAAATTTCAAACCAGCTTTATCTAAAAATGTGTAAGACCAATTATTACCATCATACCTGCAATAGATAAAAGCATGTTCAGGATTTACTTGATTATCTGGATATCCATAACTTACGCTTTGATTCATTCTTGCAGTAATAATTGCTGCAATTGTACCATCTTTATATCTAACCAGATCCGACTGCCAACAACGATAAAATGTATTATTACCAATTTTAGTCCCGTTCTCAAATACTTTTGTAAAATGCCAGTATGCTGGAATAAATGTAGTATCATAAATATTTTCATCTACAAGTGTACCATCTGATTTAAATGCTTTACCATCTTTGATGTAACCATGATATATACTTGTTAATGTATCTCTTGGATGTTGTTCTGTAAAAATAAAATCTATTCTATCCTTTCCATTACTCCAGTATTTATAATAACCTTTATTATAAGAATTACTTGAATTAGTAGTTAATTGACCTCCCCATAACCATGTTGTTCCATTATCATCAAAAATAATAAAATTAGGGGTACGATGATTTGCTCTTGAAAAATTGTATATTCTTTTTTCATCAGAAAGATAATATAAGTTATTATAGGCTATTGTATAGTCTGTTCCACCAGGTCTTTTTGTCCAATCGTATGCCTGTTCTGGAGACCATATTTTACCATTAAAAATTCTATAACGATTTTTATACTTATCATAATGGTCGGAATACATTGCAATATAATTTCCTTCAGCAGTAATTAAAAATGCCGGGGCATTATGATCATCATTACTTAACTTTGCTAAAAAATAGCGAACAGGGATTCTAAAATTATTATCAAAGATTACAGCTTCAATTGAGCTACTTCTTGAATTACCGCCAAAACCTGAGGGATTTGCAACACTTCCAAGAATTATTTTTTTATTAATAGTATCAACTACACATCTTTCATCCTGAAACCAACACCATAAGCCATTATCATTAAATTGAATTAAGTTCCCTTGTACAATATCTCTCTGTAACTGTGCTAACAATAAATTCGAGATAATGATATTCACTAAAAATATTATCTTAATAAAAGTTTTCATTTATTGACCAGAATTTTTATTTAATAATGCTGACCTTTTAGAATTCATTAATAATAAACTTATACCATTTATTTAGATTAAACTAAATTCTATCCATTAATAAAATTTTTGACTGTTTCGATAAAAGTAAGAATATTGTCTGTTGAAACACCAGGAGGCATTCCTCCACCACACGATAAAATTATTCTCGAACGATCTTTTAAAGAATTTATTAAATCCTCGGTAGCTTTTTTAATATCTTCCTGAGTACCATTTGCAAGTACATCTCTTGGGGGAATATTTCCAACAAGTGTAATTTTATTTTGAGTAAGTTCTTTTAATTCGTTTAATGTAACATCGAAACCCATATTAAAAAGATTGATTCCCATCTCGGGCAAAAAAGGAGCAGAGACTTTACATGGTGCATCATTATGTAAAAATTTTACAGAAACATTTAGACTAAATAATTCTTTAAAATAAGGAAGACCAAATTCTTTGAATTCATTTTCTCCCATAAATCCAATAATATCGTCGAGCAAAAAAATTCCATCAATAGTTGGAAAAGTTTTCATTTGAAGTTGAAGCCAATCTTTAAGATAATCTGTGATTTTTCTTAAAAGCAGGTGAGCTTTATCCGGTTGCATCATTATTGTTGTAAGGAATTCAGTAGTGCCCATTAAATAGCTGGCGATATTTAGTGGACCACGTGCTACAGCAAATCTAATTTTATGTCCAGCATCTTCGATTCTGGGCTGCATAATTTTTAATCGATTTAAAACTAATGGTAATAATCCATCA
Organism: Rosettibacter firmus; assembly: GCF_036860695.1. Taxonomy (NCBI): domain Bacteria; kingdom Pseudomonadati; phylum Ignavibacteriota; class Ignavibacteria; order Ignavibacteriales; family Melioribacteraceae; genus Rosettibacter; species Rosettibacter firmus. Next base: position 563,051 of record NZ_JAYKGJ010000001.1, read on the forward strand.
GTTTCGGGATTTGGTTGTTCAAGCGAATCAATATCATCTGTTGAACGAATTATTTTGTGAGCAAATGGAAATTCATCTGGAGGGAAAGTGCATTTTACACCAAATGCCGATGGTTCTGTACACATTCCAAATTCTGACCAGAAGCCAGGCAGAAAAATTACATCCGGGAAATTATTAATTGCTTTTAAGTTTGCTTTAAACCAGAGTTCTTCACTCGAAAAGTATTCAATAATTTTAATGCCATACCAATTTGGTAGCCATGGACTATCAATTATAAATGCCATTGGTAAAGGATCAAAGATTTCGCCATTGATAATTCTTTTTAATTTTTCCCATTGTTGATCTGTCATTTTATTTCTCCATAAATTTTTATTATTAGTGATCAGTCAATATGTTTTTTAGATTTATTCCTTGATATTATCTTTCTATAAGTGCAATCACTAATTCCACATTTATCACATAAATAATTTTTCCACTTTGCTTTTTTTCCAATTCCAATTATTCCACTTATTGATTTAACAGGAATCATTAGTGAAGATTCAGTTAATTTTACTCCACAAAAATTCCGGGGAAGAAGTGAAAATAACTTTTGCTGCTCAGAAACATCCCAATTACAATATCCGGGACTATAGCGATTGGTTACATTTAATCCAAAGTTTTTCATTTTACTTTTAATATAATCATGCAGAACATCTGCAATCTTTTCTGTTGCTTCTGAAGCAGTTATATCTACCAGATAACTTAATAGAGTTTCTCCTTTTTCATTTAGTTCTTTAATCCATTTATCTATTTCAAATCCTGCTGTTAAAATAAAAACAGCTACACTTTCTATTTTACCTAATTGTGTTGTAACAATTTTACCAGTTTTAAAAAAAGTTCTGGAAATAAAGAAGCCCTCTTTATTATCTAATAATTTATAATCATCAATTATTTTATAGCCTGCTCTAATGTTTAATTTTTTTTTAATGTCACTTAGAACATTATCGAGCATTAAATCAAAATGCTCTGGTAATGAATTATATCCAAGTATCTCAATAATTCGATTTTTCTCTATATGAATTAATTCTGGACTTATATTCAATTCATAAGTATTATAATCGATTTCATTTTCTTTAATCATTTAATATTCCTGACTACATTAGCAATAGCTGAAATATGAGCAGGAGTTGTTCCACAACATCCACCAATAATATTAGCACCGCTTTCAATTAATAGTTGAACTTTAGAAGCCATGAAATCAGGAGTTTCGGGAAAAACAGTAATACCATCTTTAAAAATTGGTTTACCAGCATTAGCATGAACCAAAATCGGGATTGAATTATCTACAGTTCTTATTTCCTGAACAATCTCAATCATCTGATCGAAACCATTACCACAATTAGTTCCAATAATATCTACTCCAGCTTCTTTAAGTGCTATTGTCATTTCAGTTGGAGAGACACCCATCATTGTTCTATATTCACCAGTCAATGTTTTTTCAAATGTAAATGTACAGATTACTGTCAGGTTTGTATTTTCTTTTGCGGCTTTTACTGCTAATTTAGCTTCGTCGATATCAGACATAGTTTCGATTAATATTGCATCAGCACCTCCAGCTTTAAGAGCAGTAGCTTGAATCTTAAATCCCTCATAAATTTCATCTTCCGAAATTTCTCCCATCATTAATAAAATACCAGTTGGACCAATAGAACCAAGCACATAATGATTATCACCTGCTGCTTCTCTTGAAATTGATGCTGCAGCAAAATTAAGTTCAGCAGTTTTTGATTCCAGACCATAATGTTTTAACTTGATTGGATTAGCACCAAAACTATTTGTTAAAATCATATCTGCACCAGCATCTACATAACTCTTTGCTATTTCAAATACAACATCACGATGTGTTATATTCCATAACTCTGGACATTCACCTGGTTGCAATCCTTTACTCTGGAGAAAAGTTCCCCATGCCCCATCAGATATAAGTATTTTATTTTCTTTTAATAATTCAATTAGTGTTTTCATTAAATTCTCCAACAAATATGATATTTTTTCATCATCTAAATCACAATTCTATTAATTCTACAAAAATTAATTACATCTCAAACTTTCCAAAAAGTCGACTGCACTTTGTGGATTAGGTCCGTATGCATCTGCTCCCATTTTTTCTGCTGCTGCTTCTGTTAATGGTGCACCACCCACAATTATTTTAATATCAGGGAAATGTTGTTTAATTTCTTTAACTGTAAGTGCCATATTTTGCATTGTAGTTGTAAGTAATGCACTAAGACCAACAACAGAATCTGGATTTTGTTTTATCACATCAAGAAATTTTACTGGTTTAACATCAACGCCGAGATCAATCACATCATAACCATTCCCTTCAACAACCATGCTTACAAGATTCTTACCAATATCATGTAAGTCACCAGCAACTGTTCCAATAATGAATTTCCCTTTTTTCTCTACTATGCCTTTTTGAAAATATGGTTTTAGATGATTCATAACTGCCTGCATTGCTTTTGCAGCCATAAGTAATTCAGGTACAAAAACTTCGTTACGACTAAACTTATCTCCTATTCTTTTCATTCCTACATTGCATGCATCGAGAATTTCAAATGGTTGAAGACCTGCTTCTAAGGCTTTCAATGTTAATTCGTCTGCACCTTCCTGTCCTTTCATATCAGGTGGATAAGGAGATGATAAATTAACTTTCCCCCTTTCAGTGCAAAGTGTTATACGATTAATTAACTCTTCCATTTTTTACCTCAATTCACAAATTAATATCATTATTTTGTTTTAAGAAATACATCAATAAAATAAATAGTCAGCATCTTTAAAATTATCTCCACTATTCAAGCTTAGTTTATACTTTCCAGAAATTTGAGATAAACAATTAAATATTTTTACTCACTGAATGATACTAAAATGTTATTTCCTGATTTTTTGTTGTTATCAATGTTATTTAATATTACTTATAAATTTCATCATTGCCTTTATATTCAAACCAATCATAAATAACTCTGGAATTACTTGGTTTCCCAAGTGAAGTTGCATATAAACCAAATACTGAACCAACAAATCCACCTGCCACCTTTGTACTTAAAAATGTTCCATCAACATTATCTTCGAGTAGATTTAATTTATCTTTGTCAAATCCATAATAAAAAGAATAATCTTTCCCTTTTGCATCAATTTTTAGAATAATATCATTATTCATATATCTTTTGTCCAGTACATTTTCTTTTATCAAATCCATATTTTTGTTGTTTGTAGATTTATAAAGTTGAATAACTTCTCTGTTATCTTTAATTGATTTACATAAATAATAAAAATGATTTTCATTTTGAAAAATTATTAAACCTGCTTTTTCATTTTCTGATTTTGCATTAAAACTCATTTTTACAATTGCAGAACAATTTTGATGTTGCTGACGATGTGCTATAAAACTTGGATTTGATTTACCAGAACAAGTTTCAGTTCTTAGATTAATAATCAATTTACCATTCTCAATCTTATACCATTTTTCAAGTGGAGTTCTTAAGAAGATCCAGTCTTTTGCTAATTCCGAATTATTAAAATCATCATAAATAGTAAAGTTACCTCCATATTTTCGATGTGCAAATTCTTTAAATGGTTTTAAAGGATATGGATAAGTGTATTGAACCTCTTCAAAATCAGGATTAATTACAGGCCAGCCATCAATCCATTTTACTGGTGCTAAAAATGTTTCTCTTCCTGTGTTAAAAAAATTTTCTTCATATGGTTTATATGGTCGACAACCTAAAAATACAGCCCACCAATCTCCATTTTGTGTTTCAACAAAATCTGCGTGTCCAGTTGATGTAACAGGATAATCTCTTTTAGGATTAAGATGACGTTGAGTTAAAATTGGATTTTTATCATAAGAAATATAAGGACCATCAACTTTCAAACTTCTAAAAACAACTTCTGAATGCTGTTCAGCTGTTCCTCCTTCTGCACAGATTAAATAATAATAACCATCTTTTTTGAAAATATGTGGACCTTCAATCCATACAGGTTTTTTAGTTATATCTGTTCCACCGTTAACAAGTATTTTTTCTTCTCCTATAACTTTCAAATTCTCAATATCAAATTCATACATTCTAATTGTTCGATGACCATCATAAAGAGGTTTATTATCTGGAGCTACACTGTTATAAATTATATATGCTTTACCATCATCATCGAAAAATAACGAAGGATCAATTCCATTTATTTCTGGAATCCATACAGGATTTGACCAGGGTCCAGCAGGATTTTTTGCAGTAACTATAAAATTACCACCTGCATCGACAAGTGTACATGTTACATAAAATATTCCATTGTGATAACGAATAGCAGGTGCAAAAACTCCCCTTGATACGCCAAGCCCATTTAAGTTTGCCTGTTCAGGTCTATCAAGCACATGTCCAATTAATTTCCAGTTTACAAGATCTTTACTTTGAAAAACAGGAATACCAGGAAAATATGCAAATGTAGAATTAACCAGATAATAATCTTCACCAACTCTACAAATACTTGGATCTGGATAAAATCCTGCGAGAATTGGATTGAAAAATTTTTCTTGAGCTAATGTTCTATTTAATGATAATATCAACAATAAATACAAAATAATATTTCTCATTTAAGCTTCCCTTATATTTATTTAATCAAGAGATTTTTTTCACTGTAAAACCAGGATTAACTCATTTTTAAAATCCAGAACATCATTTTCTTATTTTGCTATTAAAACTTTCAGGTGGTCCGAGGTAACTTTGTTTTAAACCACCTGTATCAATAACAATTTTTTGTAAAACAATACCGGGATCTATCATCCAGATTTTTAATGTATGTTTTCCAGAGTTTTTAATTTTATGTACAGAAGTTTGTATGTTAATATTATCTGCTACCCATCTATTCCACACAGGATCACGATTCAAATCTGGTGGATTGGGATTTGATGTTAAATTAAATACTTTTGGCTCGTCGTTATCAAAAGAAACTGCATAGTGGATTCCATCAGAATTGTGAGTAAAATTCAGTGTTGGAGAAAAATATAAATTAACTTTTACTTCACCAGTGGTAAAAAGATAAACATTATATTCTAAGTGAGGGCTATCTTCACTTAATTGCTGTCTTGGCGAAGTACCAGGTTTAATTGAAATGCCAGATGAAGTTCTACCAAGATTTGGGATTACAATCCATTCAATATTATCTTTATTAATAGCATTCGAGAAATGTTTAGATTCTATTGATACATATCCATTACTTTCAATAAAACAATGTTCATTAGAAATTTCAGGAATAGATATATTATTAATTGATACATTAATGATTATCTTCTTTCCATTCCCTTCAACATAAATTTTTGAACTACTTTTTCCTGCAGGAGCTTTATTCCAGTCAATAGAAACCCAAATTCTTTTTTCTGTTTCAATTCTTCCTTTTAGCTCATTTACTTTAATATAAGAATCTTTTGTACTAACAGAATAATCAAACGGCAATTTGCCTTTGTTAAAAATTTCGATGTAGTATTTTTGTTTATTGAAAACATCAAATTCAGGTAAAGTAGCTTCTTCGTTTCCTTTGGGATAGCAAATTTCAGATCCTTCTACAACTAAACCCATTTCAGCTTTATCAGGTACATCTATTATTTCTACAGAAGGCATGTAATTTTTATCAGGTTGTTGCCAGTAAGTATAACCGATATGAGTTTGAGACATCATGTGATTCCATTTTCCATTTCCGAGTTTATGATATTTTTCTGTTATTAATGAATCTTTCTCAAATAACTTTTTTGCATATTCTGCAAGTTTATTGGTTAAAACTCTTCCCTGTTTTGCATATAATCTGTTTTTTGCAACTACATAATAAAGTTCATTTAGATTTGCAGAAGCTTCAACAGGATGAAGAACAAGTTGATAATAAGCATCTTTATATTCAGCAGGGATTTTTTCATAAATATTTTTTGCTTTTAGTAATAAATCATTGTAATCATTTACAATTGTTTCAAACTCTCTATAATTTATAAGACTATAAGTTTCTGGAGAAAGTAATTCAGGTTTTCTTCTGGAATTAAATTTTGTATACTTATTTAAAATGTAACCAATATCATTTGAGAATTTTTCACCAAATTGTTTTGCAGCCCAGTTAACAGAATAAGTAGATAATTTTTCAAGCGGGATTGCTTCTGGATTCCATGCATAATCAAGGAAAAAGCTAATAGGAAATTCCATAGGTTTAATATCACCAACATTAACAACCCATATTTGTCTTGCACCATATTCGTATGCAAGATGCATTTGTTCCCAGACTCTTTCAATTTGGTTTGTATTTAACCACTTATAATTTCTTGGTCCACCCACATAATCGTAATGATAGTAAATGCCATATCCACCCTTACGAGGTTTTTCTTTTAGATCAGGCAACTTTCGAATATTGCCCCAGTTATCATCACATAAAAGCAATGTAACATCATCTGGAACTTTCATTCCCTTTTCATAATAATCCTGAACTTCTTTATATAGAGCCCATACTTGAGGAATTTCTTCTGGATTTTTACCTGTAACTTCTTTTAAAATTTTTCTCTGATCATTAACAATTCTTTCAAGTAAAGCAATATTAGATTCTTCACTCATTGGTTCATCGCCATCACCACGCATTCCAATTGTAACTATACTTTCATAAGATTTATTTCTTTTAATTCCTTCTCGCCAGAATTCTCTGAGCACGCTATCATTTTTTTCATAATTCCATGGACCTTTACCAAATTTAGACCATTCAACATGAGCACGCATCATTGGCTCGTGATGCGATGTACTTATTACAATTCCATATTCATCAGCTAATTTTGGATTGAGTGTGTCATCGACAAAAAATGATTTCCCCCACATTGCAGGCCAGAGGAAATTACCTTTAAGTCTAAGAATTAATTCAAAAACTTTTTCATAAAACTTTGAATTAAATCCGCCAAACTTTTCGTAAGCCCAATCAGTTAAAGCAGGAGCTTCATCATTAATAAAAATGCCACGATATTTGATTTTTGGTTCACCTAATGTATACTTACCCGCTTTAAAATAAATGTTTGATTTCTTTTTAATCGGTACATCTGCCCACCAGTACCATGGTGAAACACCAATTTGTTCTGCTAAATCATATAAGCCATAAATAGTACCACGCTTATCACTTCCAGCAATAATCAGGATTTTCTTGACATCAAATAAATTTCCATCAACTGTTTGAATAATAAATTTTTCCCATTTTCCTTTTAATTCTTTTTCATCTATAATTTTTGCATCAACAAGTTTATCAATAAATGGATTTTTACCTATTGTTCCAGCAATTATAATTTCGTCTGAGTCTGGAATTTTATCTTCAAAAATTTCTGGTTTTATACCTGTTACTTTATAAATATCTTCCTGTAAATGTTTTACTACTCTAATTACACCTGGAAAATCTTGCGAACTATAAATTATTGGAGCAGATTTTTTATTCGATGATATTGTAAAGGATGCTTCAGATTTTTTAGTGGTAATGTAATTATTTTGAGGAAGAAGTTTTATTGTGATTAAAAAAAGTATTAAAAAAGTTTTAGTAATAGATTTCATTTTTTAATCCTTCATTTACAAATATTTTTTTTAAGATCATCAGGAATATAAATTTGAAAATTTCCACTTACCTGCAATAATGCTAATAGATAAAGCATACCATCATAATATCTTCCCTGTCCTTCTGGTACAGGTAAATTCCAGAGTTCTTCTACAAATTCTTTTCTATTATCATTAGTTGAAGCAAGTGCAGCAACTGCGTTCATAGATATTAATCCAGTACTTCTATTATTCGACAATGGCTTTCCATCCAATGTATATAAATCAGGATATTCTTTAATACCTTTGGAATAGAAAAAATTCAGTAATCTATTTGATTGTTCTACTGCCCATTTATCTTTAGCAAACCATAAATAATCAGTAGCAATATTCATTGCAACACGCCATGCATCGTATTGAAAATTATTATTACCACCACCCCATGGATTAAATGGTGTACCATCGAACTTTGAATAGTCTGGTGCTAATCCAGTTTCGGGATGAACTGCTTTTTTTAAAAAATCTCTACTAACTTTAGCAACGTCGCACCAGAAATCTCTGTTTTTATTGTCGTAGATTGCCCATAGTTCATAAAAATGAGGAACATGATAAGAGGGATCTGTAAAATCATCAGCTTCGCCTGCAGGAACAAAAACAACTTGTTTTACTTTTTTATTAAACATGTTTGTAACAACTTTTCTACTATCTGAAGAATCAATTTTAGTGAGCATAGCATTTAATATTTTCAAAGCTTCAGATTTATAATTGAAAATTCCTTCTCCATCACCCCATCTTGCAGAAGCCAAAAGCAAAGCTGTTACAAACCATTCTTCGCCATCCGAAGCAGAATTTGAATCAATTATTTCTCCATTTGTTTTACAGTGCCATGCAAAATAATCTTTTCGTTGTCCAGATTTATGTTGCATAAATGTTTTTGCCCATTTCCATAATCTATCAAACTCTTCTTTTTTATTCAGCTGCACAGCTATCATCATTCCGTATGACATTCCTTCTGTTCTAACATCATTATGAAGAATATCTTCTATATATGCCATATCATTTTCAACAGGATAATACACACGTTGATTTTTATCATCACCATAGAATAATTGTTGAAATGCATTATCAATTTTTGCTTTTACTTCTAATTCACTTTTATGCAATAAATCAACAAACAGGTTCGGATATTTATTTGTAAAAAATGCTCCTTTAGAATTTTCTTGTGCAAATAGTGTGTGAAGTTTTGATGAGTAAAGAAAAAAAGTCAATAAAAGAATTGATAAATAAATTTTGAGTTTCATAAAATACCCCGAATTCTAATTCATAAAAAAATGGGGAACTTGAAATGGAGGCACCATTTTTATTTAAACCAAGTTCCCCATATCCGGACTAAGAAAATTATCTTATTAGAATTAGCTTTTTTATACTCATAAAATTATTTGCTTTAATTTAATAACCGAATTAAAATTAAATCTAACTTGTTCTTCTTGCAGCAAGTTCTGCTTCAATTTTTTCCATCATTTTATTATTAAGAGGATACATCATCATTAACAAACCACCTATCAAACCAGTAATAGCTGGATAGAAACTCATTAACAATTTAATCCCAGTGATTGTCTCTAATGTTTGTTCCTGATTTGCGACAAATCCATAATAAGCTAAAAGCCAGCCAACTATTGCACCACCAAGTGTTAGACCAAGTTTAAGAGAAAATAAAGATGCAGCCATCACCAATCCTGTTGCACGTCTACCATTTTTCCATTCAGAGTAATCAGCTGTATCGGTATACATAGCCCATTGTAGAACTGAAACTGGACCCAGAGCAAACGAGATGATAAGATTTAATAAGTAGATTATTAGAACATCCTGTGGTTTTAGAATATAAAATAAAGCACAAAATACCGAGCTGATTATTAAAGCACCTGCATAAGTATTTTTCTTATCAAATCTCTTGGCAAACCATTTAGTTAGAATTGCACCTAAGATTGTGATTATAGTTCCTGAAAGCATAAATGAAGAAGCTAAAACATCAAAAGAAAGTTCTCCTTTCCAGAAGAAAATATTTAAATGTTGGTTTTTCACATAATATTTGAAATAATACATTATCGAAGAATTACGAATTACAACATATAATAACTGGAATACAGTTGCACCAGCAATTAATAACCAGGGCTTATTATGAATTAAATCTTTCAAGTCCTGCTTAAAATTACTTTTTTGTTCTTTAGGAGGATAAACTCTTTCTTTGGTTGTTAAGAAAGTAATTAAAAATAATATAACAGCAAGAACAGAAAGACAACCCATAGCCCATTGCCATCCAAGTGCATCATTTCCCTTTCCAAAATATTTTACTAATGACATTGTTGAAGCCTGAACAATTAAGCCTCCAACAAAAGCAGCAACAAATCTAAAAGAAGATAATTCTGTTCTTTCAAGAGAATTAGGAGTAATAACACCCATAAGTGCTGAATAAGGAACATTAACTGCTGTATATGCCATCATTAAAAAGTTATAAGTTACATAAGCATAAATTAATTTCCCGGTTATATCAAAGTTAGGAGTTGTAAAAGTTAGAACACCCATAATTCCAAATGGAATAGATGCCCATATTAAGTAAGGTCTAAATTTACCCCATCTTGTATTTGTACGATCTGCAATAGTCCCCATAATCGGATCATTAACAGTATCCCATATTCTCGTAATTAAAAACATTGTTCCAACAGCTGCTGCAGGAAGTCCAAATACATCAGTGTAAAAGTACATTAAGAAAAGCATGAATGTCTGGAAATACAAATTTGAAGCAGTATCTCCAAGACTGTAACCTATTTTTTCTTTTAAGGAAAGTTTTTCTTGAGTTGTTTGCACTTTTAACCTCAGAATTTATTTAAGAGATTTTTAATTTATTGAAGAATTTGATTCTTTCTTTTAATCAGTCTATTACCGTTATAAATTTTCAATCTTATTAAATTTTATTTTTCTAAATAAGATTTAATGTAGTAAAAAATATTTTTTATTTTATCAGTTCAATATTTATTAAACCGATTAAATATAAGAAACATTTTTTCTAATTGTCAACATGAAAAATTGAAAAGCGTTGATATTTAAAGATTGGGAAATGATCTGGTGAGTAAAATAATTTTACTCACCTTAAAAGCAGAAGTCTGGATTATGATTTTAGTTTTTGTTTAAAACTTTAGTTGATTCTCTAATTATTAATTCTGTTTCGAGAACAACCTTTTCAACCGGAAGGAGTGTATTTGATTCAATATTCCGAATTAATATTTCAGCTGCTTTTCTACCTATTTCTCTCTGTGGTGCTCTAATAGTTGTTAAAGGGACAGGATAAATTTTAGCATAAAAGATGTCATCATTTCCAATAATTGAAATATCGTCCGGTACTTTTATATTTAATTCTTTCAATGCGAGTATTACTGAAAGTGCCTGTAAATCATTAAAACATACAATTGCTGTTGGATAATCTTCTCTACTTTTATTGCTAAAATATTCAATTGTTCGTTTAAAACTTTCTTCGTAATCACTTCCTACTGGAACTATCATATCTGGATGGAAAACAAGTGTACTTTCACTAAAAGCATGTCTGAATCCTTCAATTCTTTCTTGAGTATGGGATGACTGAGGAGGACCAGCAAAGTGAACAATTTTTGTATGTCCACTATCTATAAGATACTTAACTGCATTTTTAATTGCTTTCAAATTATCGATTGCAACTACATTTGCTTGAATACCTTTTACATCTTCAAGTAAAACAAATGGGAAATTAAGCATCTTTAGATTAAACAAATGTTCAATTTCTGCTGTGCCTTCTACAATTGGAGCAATAATTGCTCCTTTAATATCTTTAGTTGAAAATAAATGAGAGAATTTCTTTTCGCTTTCGTGATCGTTTTCTGAACTTGTTATAATAACAGAATATCCTTTACTATTAGCATATTCCTTAACACCTGATGCTATTGCAGTATAAAAAGGATAATTTAAATCTTTGATTATAATTCCAATACTTTTATCCTGTACTCCATTCTTTAAATTCCTTGCAACACCTTTCGGTCTAAAATTCATTTCTTTCATTACTTTTAAAATATGATCACGTGTCTCTGGCTTTACTGTGTTCTTACCATTGATAACGGCAGATACTGTCCCTTTCGATACACCAGCTTTTTTGGCAACATCAACTATAGTAATTCTTTTCATTTAAAATTCCTATTTCACAATTGTACAATTAAAACGGTTTAATGCTATTTCAATTTACAAAAATATCTTATTATTATTCTAAAATCAAACATCCTAATAAATATTTTTTTGAGACAAAAAATTCTTTAAAAATTATACTCATTATAGTTTATCAATTCATAAAAATTTTGGAAGATTAAAATTATTATCAAAAACATTTTATACTCAAATATTGATATAGATTAAAATGTTTATAACTTTCTTATAACATGATAATATCTTTATTAACCTATAAAAAAGAATTACATTATTGAATTATGTATCAATACTTAAGAGAAGCAATATAAGGACCTTCTTTTATTTTTGTTTTTTTATAAATCTATTTTGAAATAATCTTTATAAAAAAGTGGCAATAACACAAAAACAGATTATTAATTTAATAGAAACAAAAAAATTAAATTATCAATTTGATATAATCATATAAAAAAAATATATCAATTTTATATATAAATCATTCCATCAGGCATACATCCCTTATGCTAATGAAGAAAATCAATTAGGTATATAAATTGAAATAAAATTAGTCTATTGTTATTATATAAAAAAAATATATAACATTCTGCAAAGGTTTGCGGGAATGTTTGTGGAATTCAAAAAAATATCAATTAAAATGGAGGCACCCATGAACTTATTTAAGTACTTACAATTTTTTATTCTTATTTTAATATCCACACAATTACTTGCTCAAAACTCAGTTAGAGAATCATTTACTTATCCAGTTGGGACTTACCTTGACAACCAAGGTAAAGCTGAAGATGGATGGGGCGGTCCATGGGTTCTTTTTGATTCTTCATGGGCTTTAAACTATAATGTTTTTCTTGTAACTGATACAGGTTTTACTTATAACGACAAAATTAATTTCCCTATTTATAATACTGGACATCATATAAAAGGTGCAAATTCAACAGCATGGGGTTATCAAAGATATGGGAGATATCTTGCACAAAGATGGCCACAAAAAGCAGGTGTAGTATACTGGATAAGTTGTGCTTACCAACTTGAAAGATTTACTGATAATGGTTGGGCATTAGTAAGTGTTTATGATAGTACAAAAGAATTAGCTGGTATTGGTCATGAATGGGGAAATGACTGGATAGGTATTGCAACTTATAACGATGAAGGTCATTCACCCTATATGACAAAGGATGGACCACAATGGCTTGTTGCTCGTATGCAAATGTCAGGAGACTCCACAGCAAGAGTTCATTTATGGGTTAGTCCAGATCCGAATGGTGGAGAACCAGATACTAATATTGCAGATGCAAGAGGTAACTGGAAACTGCCAAATGGTTTCAACAGAATTGTTGTTCACTTTGGAGGCGAAGGTGTAGGAATGACAATGGCTGTTGATGAAATTCGACTTGGAACATCATGGCAGGATGTCTCTTCTCCGATTACAAATATTGAAGAAAATCCATTTTTAAAACACACGTTTTCTCTGATGCAAAATTATCCCAATCCCTTTAACCCGAGCACAAAAATTTCATATTCGATTGATAAAAAATCTCACGTAAAATTAACTATTTATGATTTGCTTGGTAATAAAATTGCAGTCCTTGTAGATGCTGAAAAAAGTCCTGGTTTATATGTTGTATCTTTTAATGGCTCGGGCTTACCAAGTGGAACATATTTTTATAGACTGGAAACAGAAAATCAATCAATTACACGAAAGATGATTTTACTGAAATAAATAAGCACAATTTTTATACATCACAGACTAATAGTCTGTGCTACATTGATAAATTCGCCGGAGCTAAATTCCTTTTATAACTCCGGCGATTTTTTATATATCAGAATATTCAAAATATCATTCATATAAATTAAAGTTCACTTTAATATATAATTACCAATTTGAAATTCTCAAAAGAACTATTATAACATTTCTTATCAATAACTTTATACAAATAACAAATATCACTCTTAAAAAAATTATCCTTCAATGATGAATTAAAATCTAATTGAAATAAAACCCTAATATTCAGCAATTATTATTGTATCAACAGGATCAATTTTTTCTTCTGGAATTTTTATTGCAATACCAAAAGAATCCTGTTTATAATTTAGTTTTGTTCCATCAAACAAATAAATATTTTTTATCTTCTTCCCAAAATCTGGTAGTAACAAGTTTTGATTTTCATAGTTCAGAATATGAATATAAACTTTAGAATCTTTCTGTGTTGTAACACCCCATGATTTTTGTGGTACAGGACCACCACGTGTTCCATAAATTGATTCTCCATATCTATTCAACCAATCACCAATTTCTTTTAATCGAGAGACAAATTCTGGTTGAATTTTTCCATTAGGCATTGGTCCAACGTTTAATAAAAAGTTTGCATTATTTCCTGCAGCTTTTACTAAATATTGTATTAGTTCTTTTACAGATTTAAAATTTTTATCAAGTAAATTAAAGCCCCATGAATTATTAATTGTTTCACAGGTCTCCAGTGGAAGTCTACCAATCTCAGCTTCACCACTAAAGCCAGAAGTATTTCTACCAGGCAAATCTTTTTCGAACATTTGAAAATCTTCTCCTTCAATTGGTGCAAGATGATGATTATTACCGATTAAACAAGCTGGTTGTAATTTATGAATTAATTCATATATCTCTTTTAATTTCCAGTCCGCATTCTTTTTATCCCATAGTCCATCAAACCAGATTCCTGCAACACTTCCATAATTAGTTAATAATTCTGTAAGCTGAGCTTTCATAAAATTTATATAATTATTCCAGTTGCCAGTATCCGGTCTACCACTATATTGTCCTGTCATTCCACGTGGGAAATAATCATCGTGATACCAATCAACCAGAGAATAATAAAAGAATAATTTGATCCCTTGTTTTTCACATTCTTCTGCAAGTAATTTTATTATATCTTTTTTATATGGAGTTTTATCCACAATATTCCAGTCAGATTGTTTTGTATAAAACATCGAAAATCCATCGTGATGTCTTGTAGTAATAGTAATATATTTCATTCCAGCATTCTTTGCTATTGAAACCCACTCTTGTGGATTAAATTCAACTGGATTAAAAAAACCAGCAAGACGTTCATAAGTTTTTTTATCAATTTTTTTCTGCTGCATAACCCATTCTCCATCTCCAAGTACACTATAAACTCCCCAATGAATAAACATCCCAAATTTCGCATTCTGAAACCATTCTCGATTAGCTAAATTTTCTTCTGAAGGTCTATAATTTTGAGAATAAATAATTGAAACAACAAAAAACAATAAAAACTTTAAAACTATTTTCATTTTATAACCCACCATTTTTAATTGGTTATATGAAAATAAAAAAATAGTTAACCTAATTCATCTATTAAAAATAAAAAGGGATGGAATATTCAAAGAAGAAATGTTCATGAAAATTATTAAAGTGAACTTATAATTTTACTCAATTCCTAATGAATGAATAATTCCTAATTCAAGTCCACGAAGTTCAGCAAGTGCTCTCATTCTACCAAATAAAGAATAACCTGGATAAATTCCTTTTTTATTCATATCTGGTATCATCAATCTACCATGGTCTGGACGCATGGGCATTCGAACATCTTTTCTTCCCTGTTGAATTCTTCTCTTTTGTTCAATTAAAAGTAATTTAATAACATTATAAAGATCAATGTCACCATTAAGATGATCTGCTTCCATAAAGTTGCCTTGAGAATCTCTAATAACATTACGCAGGTGAAGAAAATTAATTCTATCAGAAAAAGCATTTGCAATTTCAACAACATTATTTTCATATCCAGCACCGAGCGATCCTGTACACAAAGTCAAACCATTATTATAAGAATTAACTGAACTCAAAATAATTTCAATATCTTCCTTTGTGCTAACAATTCTTGGTAAACCGAGTAATGAACGTGGTGGATCATCGGGATGAATTACCATAAAAACATTCGACTCTTCTGCAACAGGAATAACTTCATTTAAAAAATAGATCAGGTTATTTCTTAAATCATTTTTATTAATATCTTTATAATCTTCAAGTGATTTTTTGAATTCTTCCAGAGTATAAGTTTCCCATGAGCCAGGAAGTCCAAATAATATTGTATTAACTAATTTTTCTTTTTGAAAATCACTCAAGCTATTAAAATATTGTTTTGCTTCTTCAATTTGTTTTTCAGTATAATCTTTTTCTGCATCTTTTCTTTTTAAAATAAATAAGTCGAATGCTGCAAATGCTTTTGTTTCAAATTTTGTTGTGATTGAACCATCATCAAAAACTGTTTCTAAATCTGTTCTCGACCAATCAAGTACTGGCATAAAATTATAACAAACTATATCAATGCCACATTTACTTAAGTTTCTAATTGTCTCTTTATAATTTTCTATATATAACTTATAGTTACCTTTTCTCTTTTTTATATCTTCGTGAACTGGAACACTTTCTACAACTGACCATTTTAATTTTTCTTCTTCTATCATTTTCTTTCTTTTAATAATTTCATCTACAGACCATACTTCTCCTATCGGAATATGATGTAATGCAGTAACAATTCCCTTAGCTCCAGTTTGTTTTATTTCTTTTAAAGAAAATGGATCGTTTGGTCCAAACCATCGCCATGTTTCTTCGAATGCCATAATTATATTCCTTTAAGTTTTTTATGTAATAACAGATTTACAAATTTATAAATTCATTTTTTCTATTTCATTAAATCAAAAATTTTTATATAAATCATTCTACATGAATACATATTTTTAAAATGATGTTTGACACTCGCATTAAATTCAATAAATTAACAGTAAACTTTCTTTCCAATTTCTTGACATTTACTGCATGGGGAAGTATTTTTTCAAGCCTAAAAAATAAAAGCAAAATTGAAAGTATTAACAGACAAAGAAAAGAAAGCCATTGAAGAGGTTAAAGCCAAAGGAAATATTCCGAATCATATTGCAATTATAATGGATGGAAATGGTAGATGGGCTAAAAAAAGAAATTTACCTCGAGTTGCCGGTCACAAACGTGGAGTTGAGACGGTTCGCTTAATTGTAGAATCTTGTGTTGCACTTGGAGTGAAAGTTTTAACTCTATATACATTTTCAACCGAAAACTGGAAACGTCCAAAAGAAGAAGTTTCTACTTTAATGAAACTTATTGTGAGAAGTCTAAAAAAAGAAACTGATGAACTCAATAAAAATAATATTAAGTTAACAACAATTGGCGACAAAAATTCACTACCTGAAATAGTTCAAAAAGAACTCGATAGTGCAATTGCAAAAACTGCTAATAATTCTAAGATGATTTTAAACTTAGCTCTAAGTTATGGTGGAAGATGGGAACTTGTTGAAGCAGTCAAAAATATAAGTGCACAGGTTCTAACTGGTAAAATTTCTATTGATGCAATTAATGAAGAATTAATTTCAAATAATCTCACTACAGCTGGTTTACCTAATCCAGATTTATTGATAAGAAGTGGAGGTGAATTTAGAATTAGTAATTTTCTTTTATGGCAAATTGCATATTCAGAAATTTATGTAACAGATACTCTATGGCCAGATTTTAGATGTAAACAATTACTCGATGCAATTAAAGATTATCAGAAAAGAGAACGAAGATTTGGTTTAGTAAGCGAACAACTATCAAAAAACTTTAAGAAAAATTAAAATGCAAAAACCTTCTTTAAAAATTACTTTTATTTACTTTTTACTTATTTACTTTATAGCTTTATCAACTTCTACTTTTCCACAATTTCAAAAATCTACTTATAAAATTCTTGGAATTAATGTTACTGGTAATAAAACTGCTGATGCTCAGACAATTATTGCAAACACAGGACTAAAAGTTGGTGACGAAATTTCAATACCAAGCGATCAAACAAACAATGCAATTCAAAGATTGTGGAAACTTGGAATTTTTGAAGATATTCAGTTAATAATCGAAAAAAAAATTGATGATGGAATTTTTCTTCAAATAAAAATTAAAGAATATCCCCGTCTCGAACAATTTGTTATTAAAGGAAATGACGAAGTAAGCACAGATAAAATCAATAAAGAAATTACTATTGTAAGGGGACAAACTCTCAAGCCACAAGAAGTAGCAAGAATAATCCAGAAAATTAAAGATTTATATACCGAAGAAGGTTATCTCAATGCGAAAATCACACCTAAATATTATACATTTCTTAAAGCCGATACATCTGAAGACGAAATAACAGTTACATGGAGAAACGAAAAAGATTTTTCTGATGAATATCAAACAACTTATGAATTAAAAAAAGCAATATCATTTAGTTCAATTGAGAGAATTAAAGAAAGAGTTCTTGTAATTCTCGATATTCAAGAAGGTGAAGAAGTAAAAATCAGAAAAATCGAATTTAATGGTAATATTGCTTACGATGATGACGATCTCAAAAGTGAATTTAATGATACAAAAGAAAAAAAATGGTGGAAGTTCTGGTCGTCTGCTAACTTTAAAAAAGATAAATTCGAAAAAGATAAAGAACTTCTACAAAAATTTTATTTGAAAAACGGTTATAGAGATTTTGTAATTCTACGTGATACTTTGATCTATTCAGAAGATAAAAAATTTGTCGATTTAATTATTGATGTTTACGAAGGAAATCAATATAAAGTAAGAAATATCGTATGGGAAGGAAACACTGTTTATTCCGATGAAGTTCTTTCTGAAAGACTAAACTTCAAAAAAGGAGATATATATAACTACGAAAGATTTAATCAAAATCTTCATTATAACGAAAAACAATCCGATGTTTCTTCACTTTATCAAGATAATGGATATCTGGCTTTTTCACTCGAAGCAAAAGAACAAAAAGTTTCAGATGACTCAATTGATATTATTATAAAAATAAACGAAGGAAATAGATTTAAAATTGGTAAAGTCGATATTCAGGGAAATACAAAAACCAAAGATAAAGTAATTAGAAGAGAATTATTTACTGTGCCTGGATATTATTTCAGTCGTGGATTGATAATAAGAAGTTTACAACAACTTGCCAATCTCCAATATTTTAACTCGGAAAGTCTTTATAAATCTGGCATTGATTATAGACCTGTAAATGATAGTACAGTTAATTTAATATATAAAGTAGAAGAAAAATCGAGTGATTATTTAAACGCTTCGGTTGGATACAGTGGAGCATTTGGATTTAGTGGTGCAATTGGTTTTACATTAACAAATTTTTCAATTACTGAACCATTTCAAATGGGTGGTGGACAAATTCTAAATTTCAACTGGCAATTTGGAGTAGGAAATTATTATAGAACATTTTCACTTGGTTTTACCGAACCATGGTTAATGGATACTCCCACATCTATTGGATTCGATTTATTCGATACTCGACAACGATATGTTTATGATATGAGAAAATCCGGTATTTCATTTAGACTTGGTCGAAGATTAACCTGGCCAGATGATTACTTTTATGTTCAGGGATCATTTAGATTTCAGTATAACGATATAATTGATGGTGGAGGATTTTACATAGAAGGACTTACAAGACAATACACAATTGGCACAGCTATTACAAGAACAGACATCGATAATCCAATATTCCCTTCTCGTGGTTCTAAATTTGCTTTTAATGCAGAATTTTCTGGTGGACCATTATTGCCAGGTAATGTAGATTATTATAAATTCGATTTAACAACTGACTGGTATAAGGCTTTATTCAATACGAATAGAATTGTACTCTATGCAAATACCAATCTTGGTTATATTCATAATCTTGGTGATTTCAAAAAAATTGATCCATTCGATTTCTACTACATGGGTGGAAATGGGATGATTATTGCTACAGTTCCTTTACGTGGTTATGAAGATAGAAGTTTAGGAATTGTTGATGCAGGTGGTAATGTTATTGGAAGTCGTGTTATGGTTAAATACACATTTGAATTAAGAGGAGCTTTAGCATTAGAACCAATTCCCATATATTTATTAGCATTTGCAGAAGCAGGTAATGTTTATTTTGATATTAAACAGGCAAATTTCTTTGATTTAAAAAGATCAGTTGGTGTTGGTGCAAGAGTTTTAATTAATCCAATTGGATTACTTGGATTTGATTATGGATACGGATTCGACCGTAAAAGTGTTGACGGAAAAGATCCACAATGGATATTCCATTTCCAGTTTGGAAAAGGTTTTTAACTTAAATTAATAAAGAGGTTAACGTGAAAAAAGTAATAATATTATCTGTTTTCTTGACTGCAACAGTCTTTGCTCAAACTCAACAAACAAATCCATTAAAAATAGGTTATGTTGATTCAGAAATTATTTTAGCACAATATCCAGAAGCTATTAAAGCTAAAAGTGACCTTGAAGCAATGGTATCAAAATGGAGAAAAGAAGCCGATAGTATGGCAGCAGATTTACAGAATGCTTATGCCGAATATCAAAAACAAGCTCAAACTATGACTCAGGAAAAACAACGTGAAGCACAACAAAAAATAATTGAGAAAGAACAAAAATTACAGCAATATAGAGAACAAAAATTCGCTCAACCAAATGGGGAATATTTTGTAAAACAGGAACAATTAATGACTCCAGTTAAACAAAAAATATTCAAAGCAATTGAAGATATAGCAAAAGAAGAAGGAATGAACTTTGTGCTCGACAAAGCTGGTGATGTTGTTGTACTTTATGCCGATCCATCTTTTGATATAACATTCAAAGTACTTGATCGTCTTAAAAGAGGAAAATAAAACGGAATTTAAAAATGAAAAAACTCATATTAATAGGCTTTCTTCTTACAACAGTTTCTTTTGCTCAATTAAAGATTGGTTATGTGGATAGCGATGCAATTATGAAACAGCTTCCTGAATATCAGGATGCACAAAAAAAATTAGATGCTATGATTAAAGAATGGCAGGAAGAATTAAGTAAATTAGAAAAAGACTGGAAAGCCAAGTATGATGATTATGAAAAAAGAAAATTAATCTTAAGTGAACAAAGACGTGTCGAAATTGAAAAGGAACTCGTTCAACTCGAAGATCAGATATCAAAATTCAGACAGGAAAAATTTGGTGTAAGAGGAGAATTATTTCAAAAACAGGAAGAATTAAATAAACCGATTCTCAATAGAATCTTTAATGCAATTCAGGAAGTTGCAAAAGAAAATAATTATGATTTTATTTTTGATAGAAGTGGTGATATTATGTTTCTCTATGCAAAAGAAGAATATGATGTCACAAATTTAGTTTTAGAAAAATTAAAGTGAGTTTCTATGAAAATTAAATTGAAAGATGCCGCCGACTTTGTCGGCGGTGTTGTTATTGGAAATCCTGAACTCGAAATTTCTAACATTGCAAAAATCGAAGAAGCAAAAGAAGGTGATCTTACATTTCTCTATCTCCCTGCTTACGAAAAATATCTCGAAACCACTAAAGCATCAGCTGTAATTATAAGTCCAGAATTTAAAAAGACAAGAACCGATATAAGTTATATTGAAGTTAAAAATCCTAATGTAGCTTTTCAAAAAATTATTAATACATTTTTAAAACCAAATTTAAATTTGATTGGCATCGATTCTACTGCTTCAATTCATCCAACTGCAAAAATTGGAAAAAATGTTGCAATAGGTAAAAATGTTGTAATATCAGAAAACTGTGAGATTGGAGATAACACTATAATCTTTCATAATACTGTAATAATGGACAATGTTAAAATTGGCTCAAATACTTTAATCTATCCTAACGTAACAATACGAGAAAATTGTGTGGTTGGAAATAATGTGATAATTCATTCAAACACTTGTATAGGTTCAGATGGATTTGGTTATGTTTTAAACGATAGAGGTGAATATGAAAAAGTTCCACAAATTGGAAATGTGGTTATTGAAGATGATGTTGAAATAGGTTCTAATGTTTCAATTGATCGTGCAGCACTTGGATCAACATTAATTAAAAAAGGTGTTAAAATAGATAACCTTGTTCAGGTAGCACATAATGTCGTTATTGGTGAACACACAGCCATTGCAGCTCAGGCTGGAATTTCTGGCAGTACAAAAATTGGAAAACATTGTATGATTGCTGGTCAATCTGGTTTTGTTGGTCACATTGAAATTGCAGATGGAACAATTATCGGTGCTCAAGCTGGTGTTTCAAAATCAATTAAGAAACCTGGAAAATATAGAGGTTCACCTGCCGAAGAAATGTCAACTCAATTAAGATTAGAAGCCCACGTAAGAAATTTACCTTCTTACTTAGAAAGAATTAAAAAATTAGAAGAAAAAATTGCATCTTTGGAAAGTAAAATTTTAGAATTAACAGAAAAAAAGGGTAATTAATGTTAGAATTACAAAGAACAATAGCTAAACCAGTTTCATTATCAGGTACTGGTTTACATACAGGTACATCATGTACTATTACATTTAAACCTGCTCCAGAAAATTATGGTATAAAATTTATCAGAGTCGACCTGGGAGGTAGCCCAGAGATTCCTGCTAATGTCGATTATGTTGTAGATCTATCTCGTGGAACAACACTCGGCATTGGCGAAGCAAAAGTTCATACAGTCGAACATGTACTCGCTGCAATTGCAGGCTTACAAATAGATAATATTATAATTGAAATAGATGGAATTGAACCACCTGTAGGCGATGGAAGTGCAATGCCTTTTGTCGAAAAATTACTCGAAGCAGGCTTTGTTACACAAAATAGTCCTAAAGATTATCTTGTTATTGATCAGACTGTTATGTATCACGATGAAGAAAAAAAAATTGATATTGTAGCACTTCCATTAAATGACTATAGAATAACAATTATGGTGGATTATCAAAATCCTGCTCTCGGAAGTCAACACACTGGTTTATTTAATCTCGAAAAAGAATTTGTTACCGAATTTGCACCTGCACGAACTTTTTGCTTTTTAAGCGAAGTTGAAATGCTTGCCGATCAGGGATTAATTAAAGGTGGAAATATCAATAATGCTGTAGTAATTGTTGACCATGAAATTGACGAAGAAGGATTAAAAAGATTAAAAGAAAAACTTAACCTTGCAGATGATATTTCTGTGACTCATGAAGGATTTTTAAGTAATAATGTTTTACGATTCAAAAATGAACCTGTAAGACATAAATTACTTGATATGCTTGGCGATTTAGCTTTAATTGGAGTTCCTATTAAAGCACAAATACTTGCAGCTCGTCCAGGACACAAAGCAAATGTAGAATTTGCAAAAAAAATTAGAACTCTTTATCAACAGAAAAAACTTGTTAAAAAATATCAACATGTTAAAAAAGAAGGCGTTGTTTTTGATGCAAATGCCATACAAAGAATTTTACCACATCGTTATCCATTTCTGCTCGTCGATAAAATTATTGATCTTGAACTGGATAAAAAAGTTGTAGGTGTAAAATGTGTTACAATTAATGAACCATTTTTCCCTGGTCATTTCCCTGGACAACCAATAATGCCCGGAGTTCTTATTATTGAAGCTATGGCTCAAGTAAGTGGAATATTAGTTTTAAATTCATTCATTGATCCAGCAAACCATCTCGTATATTTTATGAGCATTAACAATGCAAAATTTAGAAAACCTGTTGTACCAGGTGATCAATTAATTCTTGAAGCAGAAATAATTTCTAAAAAAACAAAATACTTTTCCATCAAAGGAACTGCTTATGTTGATGGAAATGTTGTAGCCGAAGCAGAATTTATGGGTGCAATTGTAGATAAAGAAAATAAACCTCAGAACTAAATACTATTGATATGAATAAAATTCATTCAACCGCAATTGTTAGTCCAAAAGCAAAATTAGGCGATAACATTGAAATTGGTCCATACACAATCATTCATGATGATGTTGAAATTGGTAATGATTGTATTATTGGTCCACATGTAGTTGTTTATAATGGTGCCAGAATTGGGAGTCGTGTAAAAATATTTCAGGGAGCCTCTGTTTCCAACCTGCCACAGGATTTAAAATATGCAAATGAAGAAACTTACCTTTATATTGGAGATGATACAGTAATAAGAGAATTTGCAACTCTTCATAAAGGAACTGCTGCTACCGGAAAAACTGTGATAGGAAATAATTGTTTACTGATGGCTTATGTTCATGTTGCACATGATTGTGTAATTGGAAATAAGGTGATAATTTCAAATGCAACTCAAATTGCCGGTCATGTTCAAATTGAAGATGTAGTTATAATTGGTGGACAGGGGGCGGTTCATCAATTCTGTAAAATTGGTCAACATGCTATGGTTGGTGGTGGTGGAATGGTTGGAACAGATATTCCTCCCTATTCACTCGTAAGTGGATATCCCGCAAGATTTATGGGCTTAAATACTGTTGGACTTAAACGCAGAAATTTTTCAAGCGAAGATATTAATACATTAAAAGAAGCATATAGAATATTTTATAACTCTGGTTTAAATCATTCTGCTGCACTTCAAAAATTAAAAGAAAAATACTCCGAACATCCACTCGTCAAAAATATAATAAAATTTATTGAATCTTCTGAACGCGGTGTAGTACGAAGATGAAATGGTTTCTGATAGAATTCTTAGAAGCTCCAGGTCAATACAACATGCAATTTGATCTGGAGCTTGCAAAAATTTGTAAAGATAATGAAGCTTATCTTAGACTATATAAATGGAAACCATATTGTATTTCACTTGGAGCTCATCAAAAATTCGAAGATATTAATCTTCAAAAAGCTGAGAAAGATGGAATTGATGTAGTAAAAAGACCAACTGGTGGACGGGCAATTCTTCATGCAGAAGAAATTACTTATTCTGTTATTCTCCCTTTTTCCAGAATTAATAGTGCAAAAGAAGTTTATCAAAAAATTTCCTTCGCCTTGATTGAAGGATTAAAACTTTATCATCCTGTTTTTCATAACCTTGAATTAGAAAATAATCAACCAGATTTTCTCAAACTACTGAATCAACCATCTGGAATTATTTGTTTTGGAAGTTCTGCTAAAAACGAAGTTAAATTTAATGGCAGAAAATTAATTGGCAGTGCTCAGAGAAAATTAAACAACGTAATTCTTCAGCATGGTTCGTTATTATGCGGAAAATATCACAGAAATTTAGTTGATTACATTAATACTGATGAAACTACCAGAACTCAACTAAAAAATGAAATATCTCAAAAAACAATTGAAGTAGAAACAATTACTGGAAAACAGGTTGATTATATTAAACTTTCTGAATGCTTGATAAATGGCTTTAAGAAAGTATGGGATATTGAATTTGATAAATCTGAAATAAATTTGTCAATCCTAAAATAATTGCTTCATTGAATTTCCATCAGAACAATCTTAATATTATTTTTCAATTTGAAAATAATTGAATACTTATTGCTATGAAAAATATTTTTGTAATCGTATTAATTTTTAGTTCATTACTCTTTTCACAATCACTTAGTGAATACGATTTTTATTTAAAAGGTTCTTCGGTAATGGATATCTGCAGTGATGGTAAGGATATCTGGATTGCTACAAATGGATCTGGTATATTTAGATATATTCCATCACAAGATAAATGGGAACAGTACTCAACACTAAAAGGAAATTTACAACACGACTTTTTTTATTGCATAACTGCTAACGAAGATTATGTATGGGCAGGCTCAATTGATGGTCTTTTTATTTATGATAAAAATAGAAACTTCTGGACAAAAAGAAAATTTGCTCTTGGTGGTCAACTTTCAAACTGGATTCGTTCGATTGCTTATGACAAATATGAAAATGTTGTATGGATAGGAAGATTTCAGTATCTAACAAAATATGATTTGAAAACTAAAAGATTTACAGACTATAATTTAAAGATTAACAATAACGAAAAAACAAATACAATAAAAACAATTCTTGTTGATGGTGATAGTATTGTATGGTTCGGAACAGAAGCTGGTTTGCATAAGTATGATAAATCAAAAGATTTGAACAGTCCTGATGCAATTACATTTTACGACAATCGTTATAATTACTTCAATGGAGAAGGTGAGCAAGTTTCTATTTCAACAATATTACTGGAAAGAAATTTCATCTGGATTGGTCTCGATGAATTTATTACTGCTGAAAGACCTGAATTCAATCTCGGTGGTTTATTCAGGTATAATCGTAAAAATGAATGGATTAGATTTGACAATACTAATGGATTACCAGCTAATGGAATTTATGATCTTGAAAGAACAGGCAATTATATCTGGGTCTCTCTTTATCAATTTGGAAAAGAAACAAAAGAATTATATGGTCGTGGACTTGTATTAATAAATAGAATTAATAATAAAATTATTCCAATAAACGATGAAAGAATTCCTAAAACAATAAACAAAATTTTTTTTGATGGCACCTACTTGTGGCTTGGTTCAGAAAATGGTCTAATAAAAATAAATTTCTTTAATCAACTTGCACAATGGAGATAATAAAATGTTGAACACTACATTAAAACAATTAAACAAACTCAAGAAAAAATTTTATAATAAAAAAATTGCAATTATTGGAGATATGATGCTCGATTGTTATTACTGGGGCGAAGTAAGTAGAATTTCACCAGAAGCTCCAGTACCAATTGTAGCAGTTGATAATGAATTTTCAAGATTTGGTGGTGCAATGAATGTAGCTCATAACATTTTAAAGCTTGGTGGAATTCCTCTTCCTATTGGTGTAATAGGTAATGATCATAACGGAAAAAACTTGCTTGATTTAATGTCGCAGGCAAAAATCAATAATCGATTTATAATAATTGATAAAACAAGACCAACAACTACAAAAACAAGAGTAATTGCAAATAATCAACATATTGTAAGAATTGATAAAGAAGATACAACTCCTATCAATTCCAGAATTGAAAATAAAATTATAGAGATACTTAAAAAAAATATTAAACAAATTGATGCAATTATTCTGGAAGATTACAATAAAGGTGTTCTAACAGCCAGATTAATAGAGCAAATAATTTCTATTGCAAATGAATCAAAAAAAATTATTACTGTTGATCCTAAATTCAATAATTTCTTTTCCTATAAAAATGTTACTGTCTTTAAACCTAATAGAAAAGAAACTGAAGATGTACTTGGCATAAAAATAAAAACTCCTGAAGATGTAACTAAAGCAGGAAATATTTTAATGGAAAAATTAAAAGCAAAGTATGTTTTACTTACATTAGGAGAAGAAGGCGTTGCTTTATTTGAAAACGGACAGATTGAAAGAAAAATTCCTACAAAGGCAAGAAAAGTTGCCGATGTATCTGGAGCAGGTGATACTGTAATTTCAACATTAACTATTGCTCTGGCTGCTGGTGCAAAAATTTATGATGCAGCTTATTTAGCTAATTTTGCTGGTGGACTCGTTTGCGAAGAAGTAGGAATCGTTCCTATTTCAATTGACAAATTATTTAATGAAGTAATCGAAGAGATTAATAATGGAAAGAATTAAATCCATTGATGAACTTCTAACCATAAGAAGTGAATTAAAAAAACAAAACAAAATTGTTGTTTTTACAAATGGTTGTTTTGATATTTTACACGCTGGTCACATTGATTATTTGAATAAAGCAAAAGCTCTTGGCGATGTTCTATTTGTTGCAATTAATTCAGATTTATCGATGAAAAAAATTAAAGGAGAAAAAAGACCAATCGTACCACAAAACGAAAGAGCATTTATTATTTCAAACCTGAAAGCCGTTGATTATGTCACAATATTTGAAGAAGAAACTCCTTATGAAGTTATTAAAAAATTAGTGCCTGATGTTTTAGTTAAAGGTGCTGATTGGTCTAAAGATAAAATTGTTGGAAGTGATATTGTAATTGCTGCAGGCGGTAGAGTCGAAACAATTGAATTCGTTAACTTTCAATCAACAACAAATATAATTAATACTATTCTTGAGAGATTTAAAGATAAATGATAGATGAATTAGTAAAACCAAAAAGAAAACGCTCTCTATTCAGAAAAATTATAAATGTCTTTATTGGCATTTTTCTGGGAATTGTGTGTTTATTAATCATCTTTATTGGTTTTTCACAAACAAGAACTTTTCGTGAACTTTTTAGAAAAAAAGTAATTGAACTTGTTAATAAAGAAATTAATGGTAAAATTAATATCGAAAAAATTGAAGGAACAATTCTCACTTCCCTTTTCTTGAGAAATACATCCCTGTTAACCGAGAACGATACTCTTCTTTATGCAAAGAATATTGAGATTAAAACAAGTCCCCTTCAACTTATTCTAAAAAAAATCTATGTAAGAAAAATCTCTCTTGAAAATCTAAAAATTAATTTTCTGCAAGATGAAAATGGATTATGGAATTACGAAAAATTACTTAAACCTAAACCAGAAGATACCACAAAATCTAAATTCCCCTTCTTTATTCAGGTAAACGATCTACAATTAAAAAACATAAATTTTGTTAAACAGTCTTTTGAAAATATAAGATCAGAAAAATTTTATAACACTCTAAATTACAATGACATTAGAATCACGAATTTGAATTTATCAGCTCAAGCATTTATTGATATTAAAAATTCTGACTTCCTAATATTATTGAATAAATTCTCATTCAAACCAAATCTTAATCACTTTACACTAAAAAATATTTCTGGAAATTTTGCCATCACTAAAAATTTTGCAAGTGTCTCCAACTTTGTACTCGAAACCGATAGCAGCAATATTCAATTAGATGCTAAACTCGATAGTTTAAATATTCTTGAAAACACTAATTTAGAAGGTTTTAAAAATTGTCCAATACAAATTGATCTTAATATAAAACAGTTCAGTTTCACAGATTTATCTTCGTTTATTGAAAGCACTAAAATCCTAAAAGGCTCTCCTTCTTTAAAATTAAATGCCAGTGGTAAATTCGGTGATTTTAATATTCAAAAACTTGTACTCGATTATCGTGATTCTCATATTGAATTAAAAGGAAGAATGCTCAACCTTAACAATCCAGAAAATCTTTTTATAGATGCTAAGATTATTGATACAGACATAAATTACAAAGATGCTATAGCCTTACTACCAGAATTAAAACTTCCTGAATTTGCTAAACTCTCCGTCTCTTCTGTCAATATTGAATTTAATGGTGAACCAACAAATTTTAATGCTAAGTTTAGTGGAAACATAGAAAATGGAAAATTAATTTTTGATTGTTCACTTAATTTAAAAGAGCAACCAATTTCATATAATATTAAATTCCAGACAAACGAAATAAATTTAGAACCATTAATTGGTTATAGTACTCTTCTCAATGCTTATGGTGATGTAAATGGAATAGGTGTAAAACCTGCTGACTTAAAAACAGATTT
Organism: Rosettibacter firmus; assembly: GCF_036860695.1. Taxonomy (NCBI): domain Bacteria; kingdom Pseudomonadati; phylum Ignavibacteriota; class Ignavibacteria; order Ignavibacteriales; family Melioribacteraceae; genus Rosettibacter; species Rosettibacter firmus. The sequence continues at coordinate 592,079 of NZ_JAYKGJ010000001.1, forward strand.
TAAATTAACAATTGAAAATTCTATAATTAACGAAATCCCGATCGATAAATTTACTGCAACAGCTAAAGCAGAAAATAAAAATATCAATTTAGATATTGAAGGATATTCAAAATCAACAGAAGCAATCTTTTTAGGTGACATAGATTTTAAAAATGATTCAATCCCCATTTATAGTATTGTAGGAAGCTTAAAACACCTTAACTTATCTGAATTCACAAAAGAAGATAAAGACAAAAGCAATCTTAATTTCTATTTCAGTGCTGAAGGACAGCATATCAATCCCGATAGCATAATTGGTACATTTTCATTTGGTATTGATTCATCAAAATTTAGAAATACAGATATAAAATTCTCAAACATTGATTTAATACTAAAAAAAGAAAATAATCATAGAACAATAAATATTGTTTCAGATTTTATAGACTTTAATATTGAAGGCGATTTTCTATTAAGTGATGCCATAAATCTTCTTTCTTACGAATCAAATACTATTTCAAAAATTATTTCTGATAAATTAAAGCAACTGAATCCTTTAGCTATTATTTCAAAAGAAACTAAAGAAGATACTTTAGTAACAACAATTCCTGATATTGCAAAAAAAGATCTTGCGTTCGACTTCAATTTTAAATTGAAAGACTTTAGCTTAATAGCTTCGATACTGAACAATGAACGATTAGATATTGTTGGTTCAGGAAAAGGTTTTATTAAAAATGAATCATCAAATTTTTCAATCAATACTTCTCTCGATATCGATTATTTTGTACTAATGCAGAATGGCGAAACAATTTATATCTCAGATTTAATAACAGACATAAATTTCACGAGAAATAATAATTCCCTATCATTCAATAAATTATTTGGAACAACTTCTCTAACTGGTAAAAGATTTTATAATGGTGGCAACATTGAAAATATAGAACTGGATTTTGTATTCAATCAAAGCAAATTATTTTTTAATATTTATGCAGCAGTAGAAAATTCTGCAAAAACATCTGCAGAAGGTTATATTTTATTATCTCCCGTAGAACAACAACTTCTATTGAGCAATTTATCTATCGACTACAAAAATATGTTATGGAAAAATCCTGATACAATTAAAATAAACTTTAATCCAAACTACTTTAAAATTAATAGCTTTGTTCTAAAATATGATACTTCTTTAATATCATTAAGTGGAATTATTGAATCCACTGGTAAACAAAATCTAAGATTAAATGCAAATAACATTTCTGGTAAAGTTCTGAGTAATTATTTATTTGGCACAATAAATCCTTTCCTGAAAGCAGATTGTGATATAAATGTATCAGTAAATGGCGAATTTAATAATCCAAGAATATCAGCAAATATAAAGGTGAACGATATTTCATATGCTCAAAGAAAATTAGGTTATCTTTCTGGAATATTAAATTATGAAAATAAAGTAATCGACACAGATTTAAGATTCTTAGATTCAACTTATAATTATAATCAACCATTAATAACAATAAGTGGGACAGTACCGATAAACTTAAGTTTTGGTTCAGTCAAAGATAGAATCATAAAAGATGAAGAAATAGATATTAAAATAAAATCAGAGAACTTCAATTTGAGCTCGCTTGGAAATCTTATTCCATTTATTAAAGAACAGAGAGGTCACTTAGTTGCTGATGTAGATATTAATGGTAAACTTGACGAACCAAGATTTGCTGGTTATTTAAATTTACTGGATGGATATCTTGTATCAATAAATAATAATCTACCTTATCGTTGTGGTTTAAAATTAACATTCAACAAAAATGAAATTACAGTGGATAGTTTATCTCTATCAAATGCTGGAGGTACAAAATACGGTGGTGATATTCTTGGCTCGGGAAAAATTTTATATGAAGGCTTTGAAATAAAAGATGTATCAATAAACTTAATAGGAAAACTTGCAATATTAAGTCAACTTTCTAAATCCAGCAGTCCACAAATTTATGGCGATCTTGTTATTGAAACGAATCCACAATGGACTGTGACCTTAAAAGACAATAGATTATTTTTGAAAGGAAACGTTTTACTTAAAAATACTAATCTTATTTATACAGTAAGCAGTGATAATTATCAGGCTACGAACAATAATTTAAACATTACTTATGTAGTCGACTCCACAAAAATTGATAAAGAACTACTTCGATTTGCCGAAATACTTGAAGCCGAAAAAAGTATTAAAAAACAAAATGATAAATTAAAAGAAAAAGAACTTAAGTTTGATTATGATTTAACAATTAAAATAGAAGATACTGCTCAAATGTTATTTATTCTGTCACAGGCAGCAAATCAAAAGTTGTTTGTAGAAACCACAGGTGAATTAAAGTATGAATATATTGATGGGATTACTCGTGCTCAGGGATTTTTCCAGTTAATGCAAGGTTCTAAGCTCGAATTCTTTAAAACATTTAATGCCGAAGGGGTAATAAGATTCGAAAGCAATATTACAAATCCGTATCTCGATATAGTTGCAACTTACATAAGCGATTATCTTAATCCAAGAGACGCAAATGCCACAGCTCAAGAAGTTGCTGTAAAAATTAATATTAAAGGACCACTTTCTGAAATTGGTAAAAATTTAGCAAACAATCCTGAAAGCATTGGAGTTTATGTTGGAACAAGAAATATTCAAAACAATATAAAGGATAATCGTTACGATTATTCAGATGCATTTTCTTTTATTCTACTGGGAAAGTTTAAGGACGACTTAACAGCACAGGATAGAGCAGAAACAGCAGGTTTAATTACAGATGTTCAAAGTACTGCAACTTCGTTCTTAGGTGCAATGCTTACAAGTTTTGTGAACTCAGCTGTGGGTGATCTGGTTAATAACATACAAATAACAAGAATTGGAGAATATACAAAATTTAGTTTCTCGGGAAGAATTCAAAATCTTCGCTATAGCATTGGTGGTACAACAGAAGTATTTCAAAACATTAACAAAGCTAATATTAAAATTGAATATCCGTTTAATCCTAATTTCTTAATTCGTTTAGAAAGGAAAGATCCTGTTGTTCAAAAATATAGCCTTGAAGAAAAAATAAATGAATTAGCACTAAAATATAGGTTATTATTCTAATGAAGAAAAAAATTAAGTCATTCTTTAAAAGTAATCCATTTCTCAAAATCAAAACAAAAGATTTAGCTGAAAGACTCGGCATTTACGATAACTTTCAATATGCCGAGCTAAAACATTATTTACATAATTTAACAGAAGAAGGATATCTCGAAAAATACGGTAAGTATTATCAGCTTAATCGATATGGTACCGAGAAATTAATTGGCGTTTTACAGATAATTTCTCGAGGAGACTATGGCTTTGTTGTTTTAAAAAATCAAAACATCAAAGATGTCTTTATTGCAGGGAAAAATCTTAATACAGCCTTCGATGGTGATCTTGTCGAAGTAAAACTTTTCCAAAAAAGAAAAGGAAAAAACATCGAAGGTACAATTGTAAATGTAATTGAACGAAGTAGAAAAGAAATAACTGGAATACTTCAAAAAAGTAATTCATTTTATTTTGTTATTCCTGATGATAAAAAAATTCATAGAGATATTTACATTTCATCAAAAAATTTAAATGGTGCTAAATCTGGAGACAAAGTTGTTGTTGGTAATATCAAATGGGTATCTCCCGAATTAAATCCAGAAGGAAAAATAATAGAAGTTCTTGGTAAAGCAGGTACTTTTGATGTTGAAATAGCATCCATTGCTCGCGAATTTGAACTTCCATATAAATTTCCAGAATCTGTCTTAAAAGAAGTTGAAAAAATTTCTGAGGAAATACCACAATCTGAAATTAAAAAACGAATTGATTTAAGAGATAAAATAGTTTTTACAATTGATCCCGAAGATGCTAAAGATTTTGATGATGCTGTATCGGTTGAAAAATTAGATAATGGAAATTTGTTACTCGGAATTCATATTGCAGATGTAAGTCACTATGTTAAAGAAAATTCTGCAACATATAAAGAAGCTCTAAAACGAGGGACAAGTGTTTATCTTGTTGGAAAAGTTATTCCAATGCTTCCCGAAAAATTATCAAATCAAATTTGCTCACTTATTCCTGGAAGAGATAGACTAACTTTCTCTGTTTTTGCCGAAGTTACTCAATCTGGCAAGGTTGTTAATTATGAAATTAAAAAATCAATTATAAATAGTAAGCGAAGATTTACCTACGATGAAGTCCAGAAAATTATTGACGAAGGTAAAGGTGAATTTTACGAACAAATTTCTCTATTAAATAAAATTGCAAAAATTTTAAGAGAAAAAAGAATAAAGAAAGGCAGTATAAACTTTTTTAGCCCTGAAGTTGTCTTTAAACTGGATAAAAATGGAAAACCTATAGAAATAAATATAAAGAAAGTCGGAGAAAGCCATAATTTAATTGAAGAGCTTATGTTATTGGCAAATCAAATAATTGCTACACATGTTAAGCCTAAAAAAGGAGCTGAGGAATATCCTTTTGTATACCGTGTACATGATCAACCTGATAAAGAAAAAATTGATGAATTTGCAAGATTCGTTCGTTCTCTGGGATATTCTTTTGATCCTAATAGTTCAAATAAATCTAAAGAATTTCAGAAATTACTTGATAGTGTTAAAGGTACAGAAGAAGAAGCAGTTGTAAACGAAGTAGCTATTCGTTCTATGGCAAAGGCAATTTATTCAACAAAAAATATTGGACATTATGGACTCGGTTTTAAGTATTATACACATTTTACTTCGCCAATTAGAAGATTCCCTGATTTAATTGTTCACAATCTTATTTACAATTTCTTAGAAAACAAAATGGAGAAAAAATATAATATTGAAGAATTGGAAAAAATTTGTCAACATGCATCCGAACGTGAAAGAACAGCAGTTGATGCAGAAAGATTATCTGTTAAACTGAAACAAATTGAATTTCTCAAAGGTAAAGTTGGTGAAAGATTTCAGGGAATTGTATCTGGAATTACTAATTTTGGAATTTTTGTTGAACTCAGTCAAACACTTGCAGAAGGTTTAATAAGATATCGTGATATGGAAGATGATTATTATGTATTCGATGAAAAAAATTATTCAATATTTGGTAAAAGAACAGGTCGTAGAATTCGCCTTGGAGATAAAGTAAATGTAAAATTAATTCGTGTAGACGAAGAAAAAAGAGAAATCGATTTTGCTCTGATCAATTAATTACTCAGCTTTTATAATAAGCGAGGTAAATATGCAAAAGTTTATTCTTTTAATTGTGACTAACTTAATTATAACCTGCTCACTTTTTGCACAATTTGGGCAGAACAGAGTTCAATATAAAAATCATGAATGGTTTTATATTCAAACTAAACATTTTGATATATACTTTGCAAAAGGTGGCGAAAGAATTGCTGAATTTACTGCTGCTGTGGCAGAAGATGCTCTTCTTAAACTTCAACAGGATTTTAATTACGAAATTAATAATAGAATAATTCTTGTAGTATACAACTCACATAATGATTTTCAAGAAACCAATATAACCGATGAATATCTTGGTCAGGGTGTTGGTGGATTTACCGAACCATTTAAAAATCGAGTTGTCTTCCCTTTCGAAGGTTCTTATGAAAAATTTAGACATGTTATTCATCACGAACTTGTTCATGCTGTTATGCAGGATATGTACTTTGGTGGATCAATTCAGAATGTAATTTCTAAAGGAATAACATTACAACTTCCCCACTGGTTTATGGAAGGAAGCGCAGAATATTTTTCGCAGGGCTGGGAAACTTATACTGACATGTTTATTCGAAATGCAATTATTAGCGAATCTCTTCCAGATATTAATCAATTAACTGGATATCTTGGCTATCGCGGAGGTCAATCTGTTTTTAAATATATCGCGGATACTTATGGACGACAAAAATTAGGTGAACTTATTAATAAAATTCAGGGACTCGGTTCACTTGAATCTGCTCTAAAATCTTCAATTGGAATAGACTTCGAAGAATTAAATGAACGATGGAAAAAAAGCCTTAAAAAGGAATACTGGCCAGATATTGCAAAGTATCAGGATCCAGATGAATTTGCAAAAAGATTAACTGACAACAAAAAATCTTATGGCTTTTATAATACAAGTCCCGCAATTTCACCACAGGGAGATAAAATTGCATTTATTTCAGATAGAGATATTTTTCTTGATGTTTATATAATGGATGCAATAACTGGTAAAGTTATTAAAAAAATTGTTGAAAGTGGTAAAACTACAGACTTTGAAGAATTAACTGTTCTTCATCCATTAATTACATGGTCTCCAGATAATATTAGAATTGCACTTTCAACTAAAAAAGCTGGCTACGATGTAATAACAATCATAAATACAAATAATCAAGAAAGTTACGATTTACCATTTAAATTCGATGGCATTGAATCAGTTGACTGGTCACGCGATGGCGATAAATTAGTATTTAATGCACATAACTCAATCCAATCAGATATCTACATATACAATTTCAAAACAAATGAACTAATAAATATTACAAACGATATTTTTAGCGATACCGATCCAGTATGGACTCCAGATTCAAAAAAAATCATATTCGCTTCAGATAGAGGAGATATCACTAATCCATCGTTGCTGAATTCAGACTTTCTTATGAGCAACCACAATTATAAACAATTAGATCTTTATGCAATTGATGTTGAAACCAGAGTAATTACAAGAATAACCGACTGGCAACTAAGCAATGAAAGATTTCCTGTAGTATCTCCAGATGGTAAAGAAATTTTATTTATTTCAGATCAAAATGGAATAAACAATATTTACAAAAAGTCAATAGAGATTTTAAATTCACCAGATAATAAATCACTTACAGAAATAAAAGCATTCCCTATTACAAATTCGTTAAGCGAAATTAGTCAACCTTCAATTACTTATGATGGAAAGAAACTTGTTTTTACTGCTTTATACAAACTTGGCTATAACATTTTTATGTTAAATAATCCATTTGAAATGAATCCTATTGCAGATTCACTGGAGCCAACAAAATATATGACTTTGCTAAAAACAAAAAAAGATACAACACCTGCTCTGTTTACTTCTGAAAAAGATACGACAAAAATTGATTCAATAAAAATTGCTTCAAGAACAGAATCAGAAGAAAAAGCTGATTCTACCAGTATTGAAGGAAGAAAATTTTTTGTTGGACAATATATTGGTCATAAAGAAGATCAAAAAGATTCTACAAAAACAGATTATAGTCGTTATATATTTGGAGCAACAGATGAAGAAAGTGACAGTGCAAGAATAGCAAAACGGAATCAACTCTTCACCGAAAAGTTAGATGAAAAAGGAAACTTCCTTGTTAATCGATACAAAGTAAATTTTTCACCTGATTTAATTTATGCTAATGCTGGATATAGCACTCTCTATGGTTTACAGGGAACAACAATACTTGCATTTAGTGATATACTGGGTAATCATAGATTAATTGGAATTACCAGTTTACAAATTGACATTAAAAATAGTGATTACGGATTAGCTTATTATTATCTCGAAAAAAGATTAGACTTTGGAATAGAAGGATTTCATACTGCAAGATTTTTATACAGAACTTCATTCTTTGGATACGATTTATATCGTTTCAGAAATTTTGGCTTAGTAACTTCTTTTAGTTATCCATTTAATAGATTTTATCGACTCGACGGTTCTTTAAGTCTTATGAGTGTAACAGCAGAAAATCTTGATAACATTTTTGAACCTATAGATAAATCAACTTATCTTGTCCCTGCTTTAAGTTTTGTACACGATAATACTCTTGATGGATATACATCTCCAATCGAAGGAACACGATATAACTTAACTGTGTTTGGAGATCCCGGATTATCTCGAAAGCAACAGAGCTTTTATTCAATAAATTATGACTATAGAAAATATTATCGTTTCTTCTTTGATTATTCATTTGCTGTAAGATTATCTGGAGGATATTCTGGAGGTGCAAATCCACAGAGATTTTTTATTGGTGGAACAGAAAACTGGATTAATAGAAGTTTTGCTACACAGGACATTCCAATTCAAAATGCATCTGATTTTGCATTTTTATCTCCTGCTATGCCTTTGCGTGGTTACGATTATGCTGAACAAATTGGAACTAAATATTCATTGCTTAACTTAGAACTTCGTATGCCTTTAATTAGATATTTAGTTACAGGTCCACTCCCTCTTCTATTTCAGAATATACTCGGTGTAGCATTTCTCGATGCAGGTTCTGCCTGGAATAATACACAAAAATTAAAACTTTTTGGCAGAAATCAAGAAAATAGTTTAATAACTCAAGATTTATTAATTGGAACTGGTTTTGGTTTCAGAATATATATGTTATTCTTATGGAAAATTGATATTGCCTGGAAATGGAATTTAGATAAATTTTCTACTCCAAGATATTATATCTCAATAGGTATGGACTTTTAAGAATATTCAAATTTAGGGAGAGAATAAATTTATTCTAATAAATAAAATTTGAACACAGGTGATTAACAACTTATTAATGTTTACATCACCTGTGTTCATTTTTCTTATCTACTTCTTCCCTGAATTATTAGAAGTGTTATTATTCTTCATTTTATAATCTGTATGATAAAAACCGGTGCCTTTAAAAATTGGTCCAGCACCTGCTCCTATTAACCTCTTTAATTGCCCTTTACATTTTGGACATACAGTTAACGGGGAATCTGTCATATTCTGAAATTCTTCGAAAATATAACCACAGTCTAAACATTTATAATCATAAGTTGGCATTACTAACCTCCATCACATTATTTTTTCTAAAAAAAGTAAATTTAATTTACAAAAATAATTAGAGTTTTCATTAAATACATCAAGTTTATTAATTACATTTTTTGCATATTAAACAACAAAATTTAATCGATTTATGAAAATAAAATTCTCATTAATATTTTTATTGATTTTAAGTGGTTGCCTAAATTATATGCAGGTAACCACAATAAAAAAAGATGGTAGCGGTAATATGTTTATTCATTACTGGATGAAGTGGACCAATCCAAGAGATTCAATCATCGTTGAACAATTAGGGCTTTTTAATCAAGATTCAGTTTATAAAGAATTTTCTTCTCAATATAGTTCTATTAAAAATGTAGAAGTTTATAGAGATTATGAAGATAGTACAATACATGCTAAAGTTGAACTTGAATTTAATAGTCTCGATTCACTTAATTCTACTCCTGTATTTAAGGATTCAAAGTTATCTATAAAAGATGGTGAAAAGAATACAAAGATATTTTCACAATTCATCAAACCAATTGCAACAGGGTTTGGATTTGAAAGTAAAAATTTTTCTATGACATTTATTTACTACTTACCTGGACAAATACTCGATCATAATGCTACAGAAATTTCGCGAAATAAATTAACATGGAAATATACCTTAGATGAAATTGGTACGGGAAAATATATAACTGCAACATACAGGCCATTTAAGTTAAAAGAGACTCCTTTATGGGTTTACATAGCTGCATTATTTGTACTTGTAATAGTAATTACATTTTTATTTACTAAAAAAGTTAAATAAATTTAAATATGTAAGCTAAAATCACAGGTTTGACTAACCTTTTTGATTTACTTATATTTCGCAGCAATTTTTAAAAACATATAATAAATTTAAGTTGGAAACAGAACCATTAATTTTCTCTGGTAGTGCAAATCCAGAATTAACAAAAAAAATTTGCAAGTACCTTAAATTACCAGAAGGAAAAGTTTATATTAAAAGATTTAATGATGGTGAAATCTGGACAAAATTTATTGATAATGTACGTGGCCAGGATGTATACATTGTTCAACCCACGCAACCGCCAGCAGAGAATTTAATGGAATTATTAATAATGCTCGATGCTGCTAAAAGAGCATCAGCAAAGCGTGTTACTGCTGTTCTTCCATATTTTGGTTATGCACGACAGGATCGCAAAGATCAACCAAGAGTATCAATTTCTGCAAAGTTAGTTGCTAACTTAATTACTGTGGCGGGTGCAGATAGAGTAATTACTATGGATTTACATGCAGCTCAAATACAGGGATTTTTTGATATTCCATTTGATCATCTTTATGCGTCACCAATTTTTACACCTTTATTTAAAGGTAAAATCAAAAATCTTGTAGTTGCATCACCTGATGTTGGTGGAATAAAACTGGCTCGTTCTTATGCAAATAGATTAAATGCAGGTTTAGTTGTAATAGATAAAAAGAGAGCAAAACATAACGAAGTTGCAGAAATGAATTTAATTGGTGATGTCGATGGTAAAAACGTATTGATTGTTGATGATTTAATCGATACAGGTGGTACAATAGTTAAAGCTGTTGAAAAATTAAAAGAAAATGGAGCAAAAGAAATTTATGGAGCAATTACACATCCACTATTATCAGGAGATGCAATAGAAAAAATAGATCAATCACCAATTACAAAATTGTATGTTACAGATAGTATTCCATTAAAAGAAAAATCAAAAAAAATAGTTGTAAAATCTGCTTCTTCGCTATTAGCCGAAGCCATAATTAGGTCTAATAGAAATCAATCAATAAGTTCGCTTTTTGATATAGATAAAGATAAAATTTAGTTAAGTATAATTAGGAGTTAATTAAAATGTTAGAAATAAGTATTAAAGCAAAAAGAAGAACCATATCAACAAAAAGTGTGGTTAATAAATTAAGAAAAGCAGGAAATGTTCCGGGTATTTATTATTCCAAAGGAACTGAGCCAGTTCCAATTTATGTTCCAGAATTATCATTAAGACCTCTTGTTTATACTTCAGAAACACACATTGTTAATTTAACAATTGATGATTCTGAACCAATAAAAACAATATTAAAAGATTATCAACTTGATCCTGTAACCGACAGAATAATACACTGTGATTTTATGGGAATCTCTCTAGATCAAAAAATAGAATTAGAAGTACCTGTTGTTATTCAGGGAACCGCAATTGGTATTAAAGAGGGTGGTTTATTGCAACATCAAATGCATAGACTTAAAATTGAATGTCTTCCCAATAATATTCCAGAACATATTGTTGTTGATATATCAAATTTAAAAATTGGTGAATCTATTCATGTTAAAGATCTAAAGCTTGAAAATATAAGAATACTTCACCATGAAGATGTTATTATAGCATCTGTTATACATCAAAGAGCTGCTGTTGAAGTTGAACAGCCTGTAGAGAGTGAAGAAACTCAAAAAGAACCCGAAGTAATTGCTAAAGGTAAAGTTGAAAAAGAGGAATAATTAAGTCTTGTATTCGGTTGTAGGCCTGGGCAATCCCGGCAAAAAATATGAATTGACAAGACATAACATTGGGTTTATAATACTGGATAGATTCGCTGAAAAACACAATCTTCACTTTAAAAAAAAATCTAGTTATTATTATGTGGAAGGTACGACCGGATCTTCCACGTTTTTTTTGATAAAACCTACTACTTATATGAACTTGAGTGGCATTGCAGTTCAAGAATTTTTATCCGAAAACAAAGTAGAAATGGAAAATCTTTTAGTTGTAGTCGATGATGTAAATCTTGATTTAGGTAAAATTAGATTAAGAAAAACAGGTAGCGATGGTGGACACAATGGGATAAAATCAATAATTAATTATCTTCAAAGCAATCAATTCCCCCGCTTAAGATTTGGTATAGGAAAAGATTTCAAGAAAGATGAAATGGCAGACTATGTCTTAAGTGAATTTACAGAAGATGAATTTCAAGAAATTAATAACAGTATAAACTTTTCTGTAGAACTTATAGAAAAATTTACTTTGGGTGGTTATAAATTAATGTCTGATTACTATAGTGTTACAAACAAGAAGATTTTATGAAATATTTCAAAATTTATTAATTTCTTTATATTTTAACTAAACTAAAATGCAATAATAAATTATATTGCAAGGCTTGTAAAATAATTTTATTTTTGAGACCTAATTTAATTAAAAACCCTGCTCCTTCTAATAAATAAGAAGGGGCCTTTAAGTCCAAAGGGAGGTGAAAAATAATGCGTACAAAAAGTTATGAAAGTGTTGTAATATTAAATGCAGCACTTGAAGACGAACAAATTGAAGCAACCATTTCACGGTTGCAGGAATTTATCACCACACACGGTGGTGAAATATTTGATATTGACAGATGGGGCCGTAAGCGTTTGGCTTATCCTATTCAAAAAGCAAAGAGCGGATATTATGTAATTTTCCGTTTTAATGCACCTACAAATCTAATCAGTATACTTGAAAGAAATTACAGATTAGATGAAAATATAATACGCTATTTAACAGTAACATTAGATAAGTTTGCATTAGAAGCAATTAAAAAACAAAAAGAAGCTTCCAAATCTGAAGAGCAATCTTCAGAAGAAGTTATAAATTCAAATAACGAAAGTATCGAATAACAAACTAAGTTAAGCATGGAGGTTACGATGGCTGAATTAAAGATGCCAGAACTAAACAGTGTAATAGTAGCAGGAAACTTAACAAAAGATCCTGTATTCAGACAAACATCAAATAACACACCTGTAGTTAATTTCCACATAGCAGCTAATAGAAGATACAAAGACAGCAACAACCAATGGCAAGAAGATGTTTGCTATGTAGGGGTTGTTGCATGGAACAAATTAGCTGATAGTTGTAGAGATCGCCTCAAGAAAGGCAGTGCTGTTTTAATTGATGGTGAATTACAAAGTAGAACATTTAAAACAGAAGATGGAAAAAACAGAACAATTGTTGAAATCAAAGCAAAGAGAATTCAATTTCTGAACAAATTTAATAAATCACAGAACAATGGAGAGAATAACGACGTTGTTGCTGAGAGTGATGATTCAGATTATGAAGATAATTCATTCGACAAATTCTTGACCGATGAAGAATCTGATCTGATGAAAGATAACAAATAAGACAATTTAGAGTAAAAAATGAAAAGTACAAAAAAAATAAAAAGAATTATTGAAGGTTATATCGACTACAAAGATGCCAAGCAACTCCAGAAATTTATTACGGATCAGGGGAAGATAATTCCCCGCCGTATTACTGGATTAAGTGCTAAACAACATCGTCAGTTAGTCAGAGCAATAAAAAGAGCTCGTCACCTTGCAATTCTACCTTTCGTTGCAGAAGCTGTTAAGTAAAAGGAGACTATAATGAAAGTAATTTTAAGAAAAAACTTTGAACAGCTTGGTAAAGTTGGTGATATAGTAACTGTTAAAGATGGTTATGCAAGGAATTATCTTATTCCTCGCCAAATAGCTTATCAGGCTACAAAAGGCAATATACGAGCATTAGAAGAAGAAAAAAGACAAATTCTTAAAAAAGAAGCTAAAGAACTACAAGCTGCCCAGGCTTTAGCAGCAGAGCTTGAAAAAGTATCGATTACCATTCCTGTAAAGGTTGGTGAAGAAGATAAAATTTTTGGTACTGTAACTAATCAGATGATTGCTGATGCACTAAAAGAAAAAGGATTCGACTTAGATAAACGCAAAATTGAAATTACCGAACCAATTAAATCACTCGGTATTTATAGTGTATCAATAAAACTACATCAGCAAGTTACAGCTACTGTTAAAGCTTGGGTTGTAAGAGAATAAATTTAAGCCGGTTCAATACCGGCTTTTTATTGTTTCCAACTAACTAATTCACAAACTAAAATTAAGATACGGAATGAAAGAGATAAGATTCAGGCTATTGCTGGTTTTAGGTTTTATTGCTCTTTCTGTCTACCTTTTAATTCCTACCTACAAAGATTATCGTAATAATCAAATTGTTACCAAACAACTTAGTACTTTAGAAGACAGTTTAAAAAAGAGCAATCCTGATTTATCAGCAATTCAAATTAAAGAATTCATTAACAATAAAAGAGATAGTATTTTATCTAATAATCCAGACTATCGTGCAGCTCGTGAGAAAAGAGTTAAGCTTGGTCTTGATCTGCAAGGTGGTATGTATCTCGTAATGGAAGTTAATACTGCCAAACTCCTTGAAAAATTAGCTAAAGACCCTGATGATCAATTCAATGAAATCTTAAAAGAAGCAGAAGCAGAATCAAAAATTTCTGATGAAAATGTTGTCTCAATTCTTGCTCGTAAAATGTCTGAAAAAGGAATTCGTTTGAGTAGATATTTTGGTTCAATACGTGAAGACGACGATAAAATAATTTCTCGATTATTAGAACAAGAAGCAGATGCTGTTACACGAGCAATTGAAATTATTCGTAATAGAGTTGATCAATATGGAGTTTCTGAACCTAATATTCAAAAACAGGGCTCAAGAAGAATTGTAATTGAACTCCCGGGTATTGCACGCGAAGAAGAAGCCAAAAGATTACTACAAGGAAGAGCATTACTCGAATTTAGATTGGTAAAAGATGCAGATATTGCTATACCAATTATGAAACGCATTGATGAAGTTTTGGCAGCTTCACTTAGAGGTGATACAATTTCCTTAGATACTACAAAAACTGCAAAAGCAGATACCGCTAAACAACAAAACTTAACAGAAGAACAATTTGCAAAAGAACATCCATTTTTTGCAATTGCAAGATTAATTGATCCTCAGGGAAGAATACCAGATGCATTTGTAAAAGAAACTGATCGACAAAAATTAAATGCATATCTTGAAAGACCCGAAGTTAAAAAAGTTATTCCCGATAATATTGAATTTCTTTATGATGCAAGGCCAGAAAAAGGTCCTGATGGAGCCAATTATTATAGATTATACATTTTAAACAAAAATCCAGAATTAACAGGCGGCGTAATTGTAGATGCTCAATCTAATATAGACCCTACAACATCAGCTCCTATTGTTACCATGCAAATGAATTCTGAAGGTGCCAGAGAATGGGCAAGAATTACCGGTTCAAACATCGGAAAAAGATGCGCTATTGTACTCGATGGAGTCGTTTATTCAGCTCCTGTAATTCAAAATAAAATACCTTCAGGAAATTCACAGATTAGTGGAATTCCAAATCTTGATGAAGCAAAACTTCTTGAAATTGTATTAAAAGCTGGTGCACTTCCTGCTCCAGTTGATATTATCGAACAAAGAAGCGTTGGTCCTTCACTGGGTCAGGATTCTATTAAACAAGGTTCTAATTCTGTTTTATTTGGATATCTCCTCGTTGCACTCTTTATGGCATTTTATTATAAAAAAGCCGGTACTATAGCAGACCTCGGTTTAATTGTTACTGTGCTACTAATACTTGGTGTTCTTGCTGGTTTCCAGGCTACATTAACATTACCTGGTATTGCTGGAATTGTATTAACAATGGGTATGGCAGTCGATGCAAATGTTATTATATATGAAAGGATAAGAGAAGAATTAGCAACAGGAAAAACTGATAGGGCTGCAGTTGATGCCGGATTTAAACATTCATTTTCAGCTATTTTCGACTCAAATATTACTACTTTCTTTACTGGTATCATTCTATATCAATTTGGTAGTGGTCCAGTTCAGGGGTTCGCATTAACACTTATGATTGGTATTATTACAAGTTTATTCTCTGCGTTAGTATTAGTTCGTATGATATTTGATTATATGCTATCAAAGGGATACAAAATTAATGTTGGTTAATAAAGGAGAACTTAAATAGATGCGCCTATTCGAGAATTTAAATATTAACTTCATGAGTAAAAGAACAACATTCTATGTTGTTTCTTCTGCAATATTATTGATTGGTTTACTCAATATTCTTTTTCGTGGACTTCAATTTGGTATCGATTTTAAAGGTGGTACAGAAGTAGCAATTCAATTCGAAAAACCAATAGACATTGCAAAAATAAGAAATGAAATTGATAAAATTGGTCTTGGAAATGTTGAAGTCAAAACATTTGGTGGATCAACCGGTATATTATTAAGAACTGAGTTGCAGGAATTACCATCGAATGTAATACCAAAAGTAAAATCAAGAATTGAAACAATAATTGCAAATACTTTGCCCGGTGTTAATAAAAAAATCATTGATTCTACTCAAAATTCTATTACATATAACTTCCCGGATAATCAGTCTGCAGAAATTATAAATAATAAATTATTTGAAGCAGGTTTTCAAACTGTAAAAGTTTCTGAAGAACAATCTAACACAGCAATAATTGTTCGTCTTGGTATTTCTGACTGGATAAAAGAAAATCTTGCTGAAAAATTCAAAGATAATCCATTTAATGTACTTAAAGAAGACAAAGTTGGACCAAAGGTTGGTAAGGAATTAAAGACCGATGCCGTAATCGCAGTGATGTTATCATTAATTGTTATTTTAATTTACTTGGGTTTTAGATTTAAATTTACATTCGCATTGGGTGCTGTAATTGCACTATTCCACGATATTCTTATTACACTTGGATTATTTGCAGTGTTATATGGAGTAATACCTGGATTAAATTTAGAAATCACAGTAAGTGTTGTAGCTGCATTTCTTACATTAGTTGGTTATTCTATTAATGACACTGTAATTGTATTCGATAGAGTACGTGAGCAAATGAAATTGCATAAATCTCTGTCTTTAGAAGAAAATATGAATCGTGCTATAAACAAAACAATGAGCAGAACTCTCATAACTGGATTTACAACAATACTAACCATAATTATACTATTAATATTTGGTGGCGAAGTTTTACGAGGTTTTGCTTTCGCTTTGTTTATTGGTATGATAACTGGAACTTATTCTTCAATTTTTGTGGCGAGTGCTTTTGTGCTCGAAGTAGCAAATAGAACTAATCGTAAAATTGAATTTTAATCCCCCCTGATTAGAGACGTCTTTACGGCGTCTCTTTTTTTATCTAACTTTCATTATAAGACAGGTTATATCATCATTCTGTTCTGCACCACCTATAAATTCATTTACACTTTCTTTAATTTTTTCTAAAATACTTTCAGGTTCATCTTTGGAATTTTCTAAAACTAATTTTTCAAGTCGTTCGTCGGTATATTCTTCAAAATTTTTATTCATCGCTTCGGTTATACCATCTGTAAACATAACAATTACATCATCACTTTCAAGTTGAATGGTTTCGGAAACGTATGTAACTGTAGTGGGAAGAAAACCAAGAATCATTCCCCCTTTCTTTAATTTTGTAATTGTTGAATTTCTTATCAACAAAGGTGGATTATGACCTGCATTAACATAGGTTAATTGTTTGGTTGAATTCTTAAAAATACACCAGAAAAATGTTATAAAATTTCCCATCATTGTATTTTCTACAACTAAGTCATTAATCAAATTAGTTGCTTCGTTCAAAGGAAGTTTTTGTTTACAAATAGATTTTAAAAATGCCTGTAAATTTGCCATTAAAAGTGATGCAGATACTCCCTTCCCAGATACATCTGCTATGGCTATAAGAACATTGTCATCATCCAGTTTAACAATGTCATAATAATCTCCACCAACAATTTTTGCAGAAATATTATAAGCCACTAAACTTAAATTTGATAGTTCAGGAATTGTTTTTGGTAAAAGATTCTTCTGAATATTTCGAGCTGTCTCAAGGTCTCTTTCCATTCTTTGTTTTTCGAGCATCTCTTTAAATAGTTTAGCATTTTCAATCGAGAGAATTGCTAAACTACCAAGTGAAGAAATAAATTCGATATCTGTTTGTGAATATGGCAGATTATTTTTTCTTTTACCAAGTAATATTAATCCTTTAGTTTCACCTTTTATTTGCATTGGTACAATTAATTCAATACCAGCATTATAAATTGTAGAATAATTTTTCTTTAATTCATTTGAAAGAACTGGTTTATCAAATTTATTTGCCAGACATTCATTCAAAAAAGTTTTTAAGTTATTTTCATTAAAGCTACTTTCAAGAAAAGTATAATTATCTTTTTCACAAACTATAACAGCATAATTCGATACAAGCAGATGACCAATCAACGTATAAACTAAAAGTTTCCCAATTTTATCTGGTTGAAGTATTCCACTGAATTCTTTACTTAAATCAAAAAGAGATTTTAGTTGATTAACTTTGGTATCTAATTCCCTATTTACACTTTTGAGTTTATTTACAATAAGAGAATTTTCAATAGCAGTAGCTCCTACATTAAGGATTGTTTTTAAAAATTCTTTATCGCTTTCATCATAAGGAAGATTAGTAAACTTTTTACCTAATATTAAAATTCCTTTTACACCTGCAGAAGAATTTATTGTTTGTAAAATTTCAAAACTATTAGAAATTAGATATTCATTAAATTCTTGTTTGTTATAAATTTCTTCGACTTTTAGAGCTGGAAAAGATTTTATTACATTTTCCGATACACCTTTTGATGCTTTAACTTCTAAAATCAATGAATCATTAACCAGTGCTATTATTCCTTTTGTAGTATGAAATTTACCAAGGCATGTAAGCAGGATATTATTTAATGTAAAATCTAAATCAAGACTTGAGTTTATAAGATTACTAAAGTCTATAAGGGCTGAAAGATTTCTTAAGGCTGTAGTATTATCTAATTTTTGCATTTCTTAATTTTCAAGCGATTTAACCAAAACCACCTGATTTTTATTATCCCCGAGAGTAGAATAAATTACTTCGTCCATTAATTTTTTCATAAGATACATTCCCAAACCACCAACTTTTTTTTGTTTGTAATATTCTCTTACGTCAGGCTCTGGAATAGTATCTGGATTAAAAGTTTTTCCGTGATCTATTATTGTTACAATAAATTTCCCATTATTTACTTTTATAGAAATGTTAATAATTCCATCAGGAGAATAATTATAGGCGTGCTTAATAATATTTGTACATGCTTCGTCTACTGCTAATACTATTTTTTCAATAGTATCTTCAGAGAATTTACATTCTACTGCTGCATTTTTTGTAAATTCCCTTACCTTCGATAGATTCTCTGTAGTACTCTCTACAACAAGTATTTTTTCAAAATTTTTTTTCAATTGATTCAAGACTTTTCCTGATCTATAAATTTTTTTATTGCTTCTTTTTCGTCTTTATAAAATTCATACAATAGTGGAAATCCAAGTAAATCAAAGATATTATATACATTGTCTTTAAGATTAGTAAATTTTATATCACCATTATTCTGACGCATGGTTTCAATATATGCCATAAAAACACCAAGACCTGCACTGCTTATATAATTTAGTTCATTAAAGTTAACAACAACGCGAAAATTCTTTTCTTCTAAAAGCTTATTGAAAACACTTTCCAGCATTGGTGCTGTATGTGCATCAAGATAACCTTTAACATCAATTATGCTGACGGATTCAAATCGTCTAAGATTTACATTAAAATCTGCCATTTACTTCTCCAATTTTTTTCTTGATTTTAAATCAAGATATTATTTTTTATTTGAGTTCCACCTGAAAAGTACAAGAGTAATATCATCGTGTTGTGTATTATCTTTTGAGAACAATGTTAAGTCTTTTATAATTTCGTTTGATATTTCATCAATAGATTTACAACAATTTTTTTGAATTATACTTTCAAATCTATCATAGCCATAATCTTTATATTCTGCATTCTTAGCTTCTGGTATACCATCCGAGTAAAATGCAACAATATCTCCATCTTTAAGCTTAATTTGCATTTCTTTTAAAGTATTTCCAAATACATTTGCATAGTCAAGTCCAAGTCCAATACCTGATGGAAGTAATCTTTCAGTCTTATTTTGTGAACAATAAATTGCAGGAGGATGCCCTGCTCTTACAAAATTCAGAATACCATTTTTTTTGTCTATTATTCCATAAACAGCAGTAATAAAACTTTTTTTATCAAGACTTTTTTTAAGAATATCATTTATTTTTATTAACATTTCTCTTGGTTCAAAAATTATTTTCGATAATGATTCAAAAATTCCTTTAATCTCTGCCATAATAAATGCAGCAGTTATTCCTTTACCAGAAACATCTGCAACAGCAAAACCAAGGTTATTCTCATCAAGTTCAAAAAAGTCATAATAATCTCCACCTACTTCGAATGCTGGTATAAATAATGCAGATATTTCCAACTCACTTGATGAAGGAATTTTATGAGGAAGAATTTTTCTTTGAACATCTCTTGCTACATCAAGTTCTTTTTCTAATCTTTCTTTTTCAATTGATTGAGCAATTAACTTAGCATTCTCAAGTGCAACAGCAGCATAATATGCAAATGCTTGGATTGAACGTTTATCTTCTTCGTCAAAATTTATTTCGTGTTTTCTTGCAGCAAATAAATAACCATTTATATTTCCATGTACTTTTAGAGGTGCAATTGCAATGGATTTATATTCAATTGGAGTTTCCTGAAATAATTGATTTAAATAACTATAATCCAGTATTTGAACATCATCAATAAGTTTAATCTTTTGAAGCGTTACTTTTGTAATGTTATCTGCATCAACATAAGCAATATTTTTAACTGAATTTAATTCATAATTATTTTCTTTTATAGTAATCAGCCAGGCAGAATACGAGTTACATACTTTTGTAGTTATTGAAGTAATTGTATCTGCAAGTTCTTTAAAGTCAAAAACCTGTGTAATTAATTTCGTCAAATCCATAAGTGAAGAAACTTCTTCAGATTTTCTATCGAATGCTGCAGCTGTAGGTAAGTGAAACAAAGTGGTAAAAAATATTATTCCAAAATAAATCATACCATAAATCATAACTAAACTATAAATGGAATAAAATCCAGATGAAAAATTAAAAAGTAAAATTTTTGCTGGTGCGTTTTCTGTAAGTAAAGAAAAGTTAAGTCCAAAAAGAATTGAAAGAATAATTGATATAACTAATAAATAGACCTTTTGCTTTTTAGTAAGAAATGCAATCCAGGAAACTTTTAAGGAATTCAAGCAAATCAAAACTATTGAAACAACATAAAAAGCATCGTGAATATAATCATAAGATGCATTTACAGGATTTAGATCCGAAATAAAAGTTAAAGAAAAAAATGCCAGCATGGTATTGAAGTAAATTGATTGATCTTTAACCTGTCTCAAAAAAAATAATGTTCTGAATGTTGAAAAAATATAGATAGCAACAATTACAAAAACAAAATCAATGGCTATAAATATTAATGAATTGAAAAAATTTGATTGAACACTATCCTGCACGCTTTTCCCGAGAAGTGCATTTGATACAGAAATAACAAAGAATATGAGTGCTCCTAAAATTCCAGTATTTAATACTAAAGAAAGTGGAGTTTCCTTTTTAGTTTCTACTATTGTATTCACATAATTGAAAAGAAAATAAAGAACACCAAAAACCAGCAGTTCATTTATTATAAATGGAATTAAAGAAGTGTTGATGGGTATAACAAGTTTATAAACTACAAGTAATATCGATATAATAATCGTATTCTCTAATTTATTAGCTAAATATATTTTTGAATTCAATTTACTTATAGTATACATAATTATACTGAAATTAGTTGATCACTTTTTTAATTACTTTCTAAATTTTTTATTAATAGAATCTGAATAATCGTTTTCAAATTGTTTTACCATCGAATCTATTTTTTTACCGAACTCTTCCCAATCTTTTGTTTTTTCAAATGCTTTTGATTGTTTATTTATAATATCGACGGGGTTTATGAATTTAAACTCTTTTATTTTTTTTGTTTCTTCTTTCCTTTCATGACTCTTAATTTTAATATTTAATTGTTCATTAAGTTTTTTTAAGGCTATATCTAATTCTTTCATTTGCACTTCGACATTTTCATTAAAGTCTGGAATCATGTTCTTTAGTTCAATCGGGATATTAATTATTATTTTATTTGAATCAACAATGGAAGATAATTTTTTCAATTTATGTTCATTCATATCAAAATTTAATTCAACACTTATTTCTTTACTATGTTGATTCCCGAGTTGTGGAAATCTAATATCTCCACTTAAATAAAGCTTTGATGTATCGGGTACAAAAGATTTTTTAAAGATTGAATCGGGGGTTATAAAAATATATTCTTTGTAAGGTCTTTTTCTAATTTTAGAAATAAATTCAGTTATATTAATTTTATTCCGAATATCATGATTAAATATTTTTTCGAGATTAACTCGGTTTAGTTTCAATAAATAATTTATTAAATCGGCAGCAACAACTTTTTGTAAATCTATTAATTTTGGATTTATAGCCAGTGTGTTTTTATCGTTTGCCAATATTGAAACAGTAATATCGTTCTTATACGAATTCAGTATTGAATCGATATCTTCTTTTTCTTTTTTGTTAATTCCAAGGTCTTTAATAAATCGTTCATAATTTTCAGTATTTTTATTAAAAGGTAGAGTCTTTATTTCAAATACTGTTTTATTTTTATCGTCTTCTGTAATTAAAAGTACTTTATCTTTATTTTTATCGATAGGGATTGTATTGAATAAAGCAAAATTGAAAATATCTTCGGTAGTAATCTGCGATTTTGAAAAAATTGGATAAAGATTATCCATATAAAACGAAACTAAGTCTTTTTTCCCT
This sequence comes from Rosettibacter firmus, assembly GCF_036860695.1. Lineage (NCBI taxonomy): Bacteria > Pseudomonadati > Ignavibacteriota > Ignavibacteria > Ignavibacteriales > Melioribacteraceae > Rosettibacter > Rosettibacter firmus. The sequence goes on from NZ_JAYKGJ010000001.1 coordinate 614,472, forward strand.
TCTTCTATTAAGTTTCCAACTTTTTCTTTGTTATAACGAAATATTAGTATCAGTATTAAAGTTAGTAAAATAATTGGGGTTACTGGTAAATATTTCTTAACAATATTTTTTTCATTCAATTCAGAATTCATATCAAAATCTTAATTCTTTTTGAAATGGTTCTAAAATTATTCTTAAACTTTCTCGTGCTCTAAATATTCTTGATTTAATTACGCCAACATCAGTACCAAGTTGATCAGCTATTTCTTTATAACTAAGTCCATCAATATCTCTGAGAATGAGAGGTATTTTTAATTTTTCTGGTAATTTATCAATTGCCTTTCGCACTAATTGTGGAATATCAATATTTTCTGAAAAAGTACCAGATGAATATTCCCTATCGGAATCACTTAATGGAACAAAAATACTTCTAACCTTTTTTTTACGTAAATAATCTCTGCACTTATTAATTGTTATTCGATATAACCATGTTGTAAATTTAGATTCAAATCTAAACTCACGTAATTTATGATAGACACTTATAAAAACATCCTGAGAAATATCATCAATCCCTTCGGTATCACCAAGTGTAATAAAAATTAAATTTCTCACTTTATCTCTATGTTTAATTACAAGAGTTCTAAAAGTTGATTCGTCGCCATCAATAAAACTTTTTATCAGATCAAAATCTTCATTTTCAACAGCAGTATTTTCAAGTTTTTCATTATTTTGTTCTAAAGTCATACTTTTAGACGATAAATAAATAATAATGTTATATTAAAAAAATTTTAATAAGCTCTATCATTGAAAGTAAAAATATTTTATTTTTACAATAGTATTCAATAACTTAACTACCAATATATATAATTTATTTTTTATAATACCCAGCAAAGATTTTAATAATAATTTTATCAAAATATAGAATAAAAAATTAATACCAGGAGTAATTATGAAAATAAAAACTTATGAAAAATATGGAGCAGTAGTAATTGAACTCAAAGGAAATGTAATGGGTGGTCCTGAAGCTCAGGAATTTAGTAACCTATTACATAAACTATTAGATGAGGGGAAGAAAAATGTAGTTGTTGATTTAGCCGATTGTAAATTTATGAATAGTTCTGGATTGGGAATGTTAATCAGTGGTTATACAACAATGAAAAATGGAGGAGGAACTTTAAAATTAGCTAATGCCACAGAGAAAATTGAAAGTCTCCTTGTTATTACAAAATTAATAACAATATTTGAGCATTATACATCTGTTGAAGAAGCTGTCAAAAGTTTCAGTAATCAATAATAGGATTTGAATTCAACTGATGTAATTTTATCCTTCCTTTGAAATATTATACTGGAGTTAAAGAAAAATGAGTGTTACTGTAGTAGTTGGAAGTCAATGGGGCGACGAAGGAAAAGGTAAGATTGTAGATTTACTTTCAGAAAAATATGATATAGTCGTACGATATCAGGGCGGAGCTAATGCTGGTCATACAGTTAAAATTGGGGATAAACAATATATCCTTCATCTAATTCCATCGGGAATTTTAAGGGAAAATGTTATATGTGTTATAGGGAATGGTGTTGTAATTGATCCAAAAGCACTACTGGAAGAGATAGAGTTTTTAGAAAATAATGGCATCAGTATTAAAGGAAGATTATTTATAAGCCATAATGCACATCTGATAATGCCATATCATAAATTACTTGATTCAATAAGTGAAAGTGGAGCCGGAAAAATAGGAACTACAGGAAGAGGCATTGGTCCCTGCTATATTGACAAATATGCAAGAAAAGGGATAAAAATAGTTGACCTGTTAGACAAAGCAGTTCTTGAAGAGAAAATAAAATTTAATATTGAAGAAAAAAATAATTTATTGAAAAAAGTATATAATCACGAAGAATTAGATGTTAATCAAATTATTAAAGAATACCTTGAATTCGATAAAAAAATTGATCAGTATATTACTGATGTTCCATCTTATTTGAATAATGCAATTGCTGAAGGTAAATCAATATTACTGGAAGGTGCACAGGGTACTTTGTTAGATGTCGATTTTGGAACTTATCCTTATGTTACATCTTCCAATCCAACATCAGGTGGTGCATGTACCGGTACTGGTTTACCTCCTACTAAAATTATGTCTGTAATTGGAATTGTTAAGGCTTATACAACAAGAGTAGGACTTGGTCCTTTCCCAACTGAATTAACAGGCGAAGAAGGGGAAAGATTAAGAAAAACTGGACTTGAATACGGTGCAACTACTGGAAGACCAAGACGTTGTGGTTGGTACGATGCTTTTCTTGTAAATTATTCAAGAATGATTAATGGAATAGAAAGAGCCGCAATTACAAAACTTGATGTACTCAGTTACCTTGATGAAATTAAAGTTTGTATTGGTTATGAAATTAATGGGAAACGATTAAAATCCTTCCCTACAGATGTTAACCAGCTCATGAAAGTTAAACCTATATACGAAACATTACCTGGATGGAAAAAAGACATTTCCAGTATTACACGTTATGAAGATTTACCAGACGAAGCCAAAAATTATCTCTCTTTTATATCAGAACAGAGCGGCTTCGAAATTAGCATTATTTCGGTTGGACCAAGCAGACAACAAACTATTGAACTATAATTGCATTTTCACTATTATCTCCCAGAAAATATTCTTAATAAAATATCAATATGAAATTTTTTAAAAGCTCTTTTGCTTTTACATTAAAATTATTACTGCTAATTATTGGATCTTTAATAGCACTCGGCACCTGGTATTACACTCAAACACTTGTAAATAAACTTCAGAAAAGAGAAAAAGAAATTGTAGAACTTTATGCTAAAAGTCTCGAATACATTACAAGCACTACAACAATGGAAACTGATCTTACTTTTATATTTCAAAATATTATTCAAAGAATTGATTTCCCCTTAATATTAACTGACCAAAACCATCAGCTTATTTCAAGTGAAGTCGGGATAGGATATAAAAATATTGAAATAAAAAAAGGCTTATCAAAAACACAGATTAAAAAAATATTAAATGAGAAATTAGAAGAACTTAAAAGTAAACATCCTCCTATAAGTGTCAAAACACCAGATGGAAAAGTAATTCAATATTTATATTATGGCGATTCAGAAATAATAGAGAAGTTAAAATATTATCCATATCTTCAAATTTTGTTTGCCATCTTCTTTTTAATTATTGCATACTCAAGTTTTAATTACATAAGAAAAAATGAACAAAGCAGTATATGGGTAGGAATGGCTAAAGAAACTGCACATCAATTAGGAACACCTATTTCAAGTTTATTAGGCTGGAATGAAATATTAAGAATGAATTACGATAATCCAGATAAAGTTTTTGACATTGCAGAAGAAATTAAAAATGACCTTAATAGATTAAATAAAATTACAACCAGATTTTCAAAAATAGGTTCACAGGCAGATTTAAAAGATGAATCACCTTACGAAATTATTTTAAAAGTTATTCATTATTTTGAAAGAAGAATTCCACAATTAGGAAAAAATATTGTTTTATCGATTCATGGCGATAAAGAAGTAAAAGCAAAAATTAATCCTGAGTTATTTGAATGGGTTATAGAAAATTTAATAAAAAATGCACTCGATGCTATTGAAAATAAAGATGGTAAAATAGACTTTAATATTTATACTACAAAAAAGTTAGTACACATTGAAATCTCAGATACCGGAAAAGGTATAGAGCAAAACAAGAAAAAGGAAATTTTTAAGCCTGGCTATTCAACTAAAAAAAGAGGTTGGGGTTTGGGTTTAAGTCTATCAAAAAGAATTATAGAAAATTATCATAAAGGAAAAATCTTTGTTAAAGAATCAATTCCTAATAAAGGAACTACTTTTAAGATAATATTGAATCGAAGTAAAAGTGAAATATAAATCAATTGTTTTTTTAATTTTCCACTTTTAAAAAATTATTAACATTTTAAATAATTTTTTTAAAGAGATAAATTTTTCCTTTGCAATTTGTAAATGATTATTTATATTTGCATAGGAAAATCCCTCGACACAAAGGAATTGCCCTCGTTCCTGAGTGTCGGTAACCCTCCTAATAAAAGCATATCGAACTGGTATGGTGTCGCCCTCAGCCATACCAGTTTTTTTTTAAACTTATCAGCATTATTTTTTAAATCTAATTATCAAATTTTAAATTCTGGAGAACAATAATGGCTAATTCAAATAAAAAAAGACCATCATGGGATGAATATTTCCTGAAAGTAGCAATGCTTGTTTCCGAACGTGCTACCTGTCCTCGTATGCATTGTGGCTGTGTAATTGTTAAAGATAAACAAATCCTTTCAACCGGATATAATGGTTCAATTCCTGGAGATGATCACTGTGAAGATGTAGGTTGTATGATTGTTGATAATCATTGTGTGAGAACCATTCATGCAGAAATGAATGCACTACTTCAATGTGCTTTACATGGTGTTAGTACACAGGGGGCAACTGCCTATATAACAAATATGCCTTGTACTAATTGTGCTAAAGCCCTAATAGCTGCTGGTATTAAGGAAATTGTAATTTTTTCGGATTACCATGATACATTAGCCGAAGAGTTTTTTGCTAAAGCAAAAGTAAACATTAAAAGATTACCTATGCCTAATAGAGAAATTAACTACGACCTTGAGAATTATTCATCTGCTAAAAAATTAAAATAATAATTATTAATTGAAACAAAGTATTTAATAAGAATTATAAGTAATTGAAAATAAAAAGCATTATATTCAATTAAAAATTCTATTTCTATTTATGAAACTAACAAAAGATTATTTACAAAAATATTTCAAACCACAATATTATTTTAATCGCGATTTGAGCTGGCTGGAATTTAATCGAAGAGTGCTTGAAGAAGCATTAAATCCAAATTTACCACTATTAGAAAAAGTTAAATTTATCTCTATTTTCTTCTCTAATCTTGATGAATTTTATATGATACGTGTTTCTGGTCTCAAAGAACAAATTAGAGCTAAAGTTTTTGAAACTTCTATTGATGGATTAACTCCTATAGAACAACTCCATCAAATTGAAAATACATTAAGACCAATGCTTCAACAAATTTATCTTTACTGGAATAACTATATTATACCTGAGTTAAAAAAAAATAAAATCTACATATGTAAACTTGATGAGCTTTCAAAAGAAGAAAGAGAGGGATTGAATAATTATTTTATAAAGGAAATTTATCCTATTTTAACTCCACTTGCTTTCGATCCAGGAAGACCTTTCCCATATATTTCTAATCTTAGCTTAAGCTTGGCCATTTTAATTAAAAAGCCTACTGGTGAAAAACATTTTGCAAGAGTGAAAGTACCAAGCATTTTACCCAGACTATTACGGGTGGACAAACTTATCAAACATGATTCAAGAAATAATAATGGTAAAATTAAATTCGTCTGGATCGGAGAATTAATAAAATCAAATCTTAACATGTTATTTCCCGGTTTAGAAGTACTCGAAGCATATCTATTTAGAATTACAAGAAATACTGATCTTGAAATTCAAGAGGATGAAGCAGACGATTTACTCGAGCTTATAGAAGAAAATATAAGACAAAGAAAATTTGGTTCAGTAGTCAGATTAGAAGTTGAAAAGCAAATGCCTGATTATATGATTGATACTCTCATAGAAAATCTGGAAATAACTCGTGATGATTTGCACATCATCGATGGTCCTTTAGGACTAAGTGATGTTATGTTACTCTACGACTTAGCTCTCCCTCATCTGAAAGATAAACCGTTCTATCCTGTAACTCCTCCAATATTTGATGAAGATGAAAATATTTTTTCACTTATTAGCAATAAAGATATTTTAATTATACATCCATACGAATCATTTACGCCTGTTGTTGATTTTATCAAAGAAGCATCTCGAGATCCAGATGTATTAGCCATAAAACAAACACTATATAGAGTTGGTCAAAATTCTCCCATCGTAAAGTATTTAATTGAAGCAGCTGAAAGAAAAAAACAGGTTGCCGTGCTGGTTGAACTTAAAGCAAGATTCGACGAAGAAAACAATATTTATTGGGCACGCGAACTTGAAAAAGCAGGTGTTCATGTAGTTTATGGTTTAGTAGGACTAAAAACTCATGCAAAAATGACACTTGTGGTAAGAAGAGAAGCTGAAGGTGTAAAACGCTATGTCCATTTAAGCACAGGAAATTATAATATTGATACTGCCAAAGTTTACACTGATATTGGACTTTTTACTACCGATGAAGAAATATGTGCTGATGTTTCAGAAATTTTTAATTATTTAACTGGTTATTCAGAGCAAAAAGAATATAGAAAATTATCTGTTGCTCCTATAAATAAAAGACAAACTTTCTTAGAGTTAATTGAACGAGAAATAAAAAATGTAAAAACTTATGGTAAAGGGCACTTGATATTCAAACTTAATTCACTTGTTGATCCTGTGCTAATTGCTTCTCTTTATGAAGCCTCGCGACAGGGTGTAAAAATTGATTTAATTGTTAGAGGAATTTGTTGTCTTATCCCTCAAGTACCAGGATTAAGTGAAAATATTAGAGTAATAAGCATAGTCGGAAGATTTTTAGAGCATAGTAGAATCTATTATTTCTATAATAATGGTAATGAAGAAATTTATTTAAGTAGTGCAGACTTAATGCAGAGGAATTTAGATCGTAGAGTTGAAATTACATTCCCTATTAAAGATCCCGAGCACAAAGCATTTTTAAAAGAACATATTTTAGATACTTGCTTAAAAGATAATGTAAAAGCAAGAATATTATTACCAACAGGGAAATATGTTTTCAATCATCCAGTTTATAATGAATCTCTTGTGGATCATCAAGAATATATGATGCAATTAGTGAATAACAATTATAAAAAATCTCTTGCATCTAAAATTAATAATAAATAAAAATCATATTCTCTTTTTATTACTTCCAATTAAAAAATAAACCACAATCTAGTTACAATAAAACAAACCAGAATTCCCAGCATTATTGGTAGAAATGTTGAAATCAATGTCCATTTCCAGCTATTTGTTTCTTTATAAATTGTAAATATTGTTGTAGAACATGGATTATGAAGCAAACTAAATAACATTAAATTAATTCCTGTTAGTGTTGTCCATCCTCCTGTTTTCAAAAGCACTGCAACATCTGAGATATTCTCCATTTCAAACATCACTCCAGTTCCCGCTCCCACTCCAGTAATTTTAGTTGTCAACACTGTTAACATTAATATTGTAGGTATTACAATTTCATTAGCTGGTATAGCTATTACATATGCAAGAATAATGACTCCATTTAATCCAATAATCATTGCAGCAGGATCAACAAACTTAATAAAGTGTTCTGCCATACTAACATTATTTATATTAATATTTGCAACAAGCCAGATTACAGCACCAGCAGGTAAAGCAAAAACAACTGCACGCCATAAAACAAAAATTGTTCTATCAATAAGTGAAGTATATAGAATCTGCAATATCTTTGGTGGGCGATAAGGTGGTAATTCAAGACTAAATGCTGATACTTCCCCCTTTAATACTGTATTTGATAAAAGCCATGAAACAACAAGACTCAATATTATTCCCAGAACTGCAATTCCCAGAACTGCAGCTGCAGAAATAAAACCAGCCAAATATGGTGGAGCTAAACTACCAATAAAAATTGTAGCTATTAAAATTTGTGTAGGCCATCTTCCATTACATATAGAAAAATTATTTGTTATTATTGCTATTAATCTTTCACGCGGGCTATCGATAATTCTTGCAGCAATAACACCAGCAGCATTACAACCAAAACCCATACTCATTGTTAATGCTTGTTTACCATGTGCACCTACTTTTTTATAAATGCTATCCATATTAAATGCAACTCTTGGTAAATATCCAAAATCTTCGAGTAATGTAAATAATGGGAAAAATATAGCCATTGGTGGTAACATAACACTAACAACCCATGCCATTGAAAGATAAGCTCCATCAATCAATACTCCTTTTAACCACCACGGGAAATGTAATGCGAGTGCGGTCTCTCCTAAAACAGGATGTAACTTATCAATCAAAATTGAAGATAAAAAACTCGAAGGATAATTAGCTCCTACTATAGTTAACCAGAATACCAAAGAAAGGAGTAATAACATTATAGGTAAACCAGTCCATTTATTAGTAACTATTTTATCTATAAAACGATCAAAATCAAATTTTTGGTTTTTCTCTAATTTAAAAACAACTTCTTGAGTAATTTCTTCAGCATTTTTATAAATTGATTTAATAATTAAATCGTGAACACCTTCCCCTATTTCCCATCTTAATTTTTCTGCAGTTTCAATCAGGTTTTCTCTATCGATATTATTTTCCATAACCAGTATCCTATTTATTATTTGATAATTTTAATGACCCAATTTCACCTGAACGAATAGCATCAATAATTCTTTGATCCCCTTCGAGTAAACGTAAGGCAATCCATCTTGTATTATTTAAATCAGGAAAAATTTTCTGGATTTTTTTATCAAGCTCTTCAACTGCAAACGCTAATTCTTTGAAGTCTTCGGTAACTCTGAATGGCTGACATTTAAAACTTCCAGTTGCAACTTCATATACTGCTTTTAATAATTCTTGAATTCCAATTTTTTCTCTTGCAGCTGTTGGAACAACAGGGATTCCTAATTTCTGTGAAAGTAATTTATCATTGATTAATATTTTATGCCTTTTTGCTTCGTCAATAAGATTCAAACATAAAACAGCTCTATCGGTAATTTCAAGAATTTGAAGTACAAGATTTAGATTTCTTTCCAGTCTTGTTGAATCGACTACAATTATAGTTACATCAGGTTTGCCAAACAATATAAAATCCCGAGCAATTTCTTCATCAACACTTGTAGAAAGTAAAGAATACGTTCCAGGTAAATCGACTATTTTGAATCTCTTATTGTTATAAATAAAACCACCTTCTGTTCTACCAACAGTTTTACCAGGCCAGTTACCTGTATGTTGTTTAAGTCCAGTAAGACTATTAAAAACAGTACTTTTGCCAGTATTAGGATTCCCGGCTAAAGCAACAACAAAGTCATAATCTGTCATATCAATTCCGAGTCTTACAAGATGATTCAGATTATGAACAGGTTGGTTTTCACTATTTTGATTTACATTATTTTTCATTTTATTTCTTTAACAAATATGTTTTCAGCCTGATTTTTTCTGAGAGCTATTAATGTTCCTCTTACTTCGTATGCTACTGGTTCTTTTCCAATACTTTCTAACACTGGTTTTATTTTTGTGCCCGGCACTATACCCAAATCAAGCAGTCTTCTTCTTTGTTCTCCACGCAGAGCTTTAGATAAATAGTTAACCTCTGCAATCTCTCCTGTTTTTAATGAAGAAAGAGGTTTTACATTTATTTTCGAGTAATTACTTTCTTCTATCTCTTTGACGCTTATATTTTTTGCTACTTCTGTAGATAACTTAATTTCTCTTCCTTCTACTTCAATAATAATTTCATCTTTGAATTTTTTAATAATCTTCAATTTCATATCTGGATAAATCTTATGCGAATTAATCACTGAAAAAATTTCATCTGGTTCATCTTCTATGTGCAATATTTGAGCATATTTCCCTTCATCTAATTCATCAAGGAATATTTGTTTCCTGAAGTGAATATTTCCCTTTTCATTTGGTATTGGATCGCCATGAGGATCTAATAATGGATTACCAAGTTCAATGGAAATTTTATTTGCATCTTCAATATCAATTTCATGCTCTTTTTCTTCTGCTATTCGATGCCATTCAGTTTCTTTTATATTTGTTTTTTCAGCCAGATATCTTTCTAATAATCTATGTATACGAACTATCTTTAGAGCATTTTCTCTTCCCAAATCTGTTAATCGAACTATATTATTTTGCTCAGTCACAAGACCTAATTTTTCTAATTTATATATCAGCTGTCTGGCTGTCTCTTCATTAATTAATAAGGTTTCTTTTAAACTATCAATTGTACATTCGCTTAGTTTAAATTCACAATCAAACATGTACTTAAGAGCATCTTCAAATAATACTTTCTCTCTATACTTCTTCATATCATTTAATTTTGAGAGATATTTTTTTAACATAAAAAAAGCAATAATCAGAACAAGTATTCCAGATAAAAAAATCAGATTCATTTTCACCTCGCCTTCTTAACTGGTTTAACCATTATATTTCTTGCCACTTTATCACTGATCGTAACTGTCTTGTTTGAAAACTTAACGATTAAAGACTTATCATACGATACTATATCGGAAACCTCAAATGGTACATTTATAAAAAGTCCTATTTTCGATAGATATTTTATAAGTCGTTCATCAGTATCATCAACTTGTGATAATTCATAAATATTACCAACTTCACATTGATTCATACAAATTAATTTTGGAAGCTTTGGTAATGTTCCATCCTTTTTAGGAATAGGATGACCATGTGGATCTATTTCTGGATAACCCAAGTATTCATCAATTTTATCAATTAAAGAATCAGAAGTATTGTGTTCGAGTAGTTCTGCTTCTTTATGTACTTCACTCCAGGGTATTTTTAATACCTCTAATAAAAATGACTCCCATAATCTATGTTTTCTGACAACTTTTAATGCTGCTTTTTTACCCTCTTTTGTTAGTTGCATTCCTTTGTATTTAGTATATGTAATCAAACCTTCTTTAGCTAATTTTTTTGCCATTCCGCTAATAGCAGAATTTGTAATTGATAATCTTTTAGCAATTCTTGAGGTAGCAGCACCAGTATTTTTATCTATGGTATGTATATAAATAAGTTTCAAATAGTTTTCTTTTGAAATTGTAGTCATAATTTTATCTTCTTAATTAATTATAAAGTTAAGTATTCTTAACTTAATTATCAAGCATATTTAACTATGAATTTTAATATAATTAACTTATTACTCGATACCATAAATTGAACATAATCTTGTTGTTCATCGTTTAATAGGTAGAAAGAAAAGAAATTATTATTTTTACTTTTAAAATAATGGAGAATTTATGCAACTTAACATAGATAATATAAAAGCTGCCTTAAAAAACGTAATAGATCCGGATTTAAAGAGGGATATTGTAAGTTTGAATTTTGTAAAAGACATAAAATTAGAAGGAAAAAATGTATTCTTAGAAATTCAGCTTACCACACCTGCCTGCCCACTTAAAGATAAAATTAAAGATGATTGTATCAATGAAATCAAAAAAGCTTTTCCTGAAATTGAAAATATTAATGTGAATTTAACTTCCAATGTCAGCACAAAATTTGAGAAAACAAAAAACTCAATTCTACCAGATGTAAAAAACACAATAGCTGTTGCCAGCGGGAAAGGTGGGGTAGGAAAAAGTACTGTCGCTGCTAATATTGCAATTGCTCTCTCTAAATTAGGAAGCAAGGTAGGACTTATAGATGCAGACATCTATGGTCCAAGCATACCAATGATGCTTGGAATTCCAAGCAAACCACAAATTTACCAGGATACAAAAACCGGAAAAATGTTACCTCTCGATAGTTATGGTATAAAAGTTATTTCTATTGGTTTTCTCATTGACGAGGATACACCAGTTATCTGGCGTGGACCAATGGCAAGTGGTGCAATCAAACAATTTATGACAGATGTATTCTGGGATGAATTAGATTATTTAATTTTTGATTTACCTCCGGGAACTGGTGATATACAATTAACTCTTGTTCAATCAATTCCTTTAACTGGAGCAATTGTAGTTACAACACCACAAGATGTTTCATTAATTGATGTCAAAAAAGCAATGCGAATGTTTCAACGTGTTAATGTTCCAATACTTGGTATAATTGAAAATATGAGTTATTTTATAGCTCCAGATACAGGAAAACGATATGATATATTTGGAAATGGTGGTGGAGAAAAATTATCCAGAGAACTTTCTGTCCCACTACTTGGACAAATACCAATCAACCCAAATATTCGAATTGGTGGAGATTCTGGTAAACCAATTGTATACGCAGAACCTGATTCAGAAGAAGCAAAAAAAATTATTGAAATAAGTAAAAATCTTGCAGCACAAATAAGCATAAATAATTTATCAACCAGTACTCCTAAAATTGAAATAGTTTTAGGAAATTAAAAGAGGTTATTATGAATGAAGATTTGCAAAATAATATACTGAAAGAAAAGGTTGAGAAAGCTTTAGAGACAATTCGACCTTATCTTAAAGCAGATGGTGGAGATGTTGAATTAGTGAAAGTTACGCCTGAAGGTATTGTCGAAGTTAAATTAACCGGTGCCTGTGTTGATTGTCCAATGTCTCTTATGACTTTAAGAGCTGGTGTCGAACGCGTTCTAATAAGAGAGGTACCGGGCATACGCCGTGTAGAAGCAGTTAATTGAAAATTCCGTATTTAATAAATAAGTAGAGAAAAAAATATGCGTACAAAAGTAGTTGCCGGTAACTGGAAAATGAATAATGATATTAATTCTTCAGTTACACTTATTAATGAAATTAAAAAGGGCTTAAATCAAAAAAATATTAATGTTAAAGTTATAATCTGCCCTCCTTTTACTTCACTTGAAACAGCTTATGCTTTAATTAAGGAGACTCCTATAAAATTAGGAGCACAAAATATGTATTTTGAAAAAAGCGGTGCTTTTACTGGTGAAATTTCACCTTTAATGTTAAAAAGCGTTGGTTGTGAATATGTAATTTTAGGACATTCCGAACGAAGAACCATTTTTATGGAGTCGAATCAATTAATTAATAAAAAAATTAAAGCAGCTATATCAAATGGATTAAATCCTATCTTTTGTATTGGTGAAACTCTTGAAGAAAGAGAAGCAGGAAAAACATTTAATGTTGTGGAAACTCAAATTCGTGAAGGTTTAGCCAATTTATCTGAGCAAGAACTTTCAAACCTAATTATTGCATACGAACCTGTCTGGGCTATAGGAACAGGTAGAAATGCTACCCCCGAACAAGCAGAAGAAGTTCATAAGTTTATTAGAGATTTAATTGCAAATCTTTATTCAAAAGAATTTGCTGAAAAGTTAATTATTCAATATGGCGGCAGTGTAAAACCAGAAAACTCAAAAGATTTAATGTCGCAACCGGATATTGATGGTGCTCTGGTGGGAGGAGCCTGTTTGAATGCTGAATCTTTTATTAAAATTATAGAGTCCGCTCAATAGCGGACTTTTTTGTTCCCCCTGCCAAATTGATAAGCCCTCTCATTTTTTATATATTTGAAAGATATATTACTATATTTTTATAGAAAATGAATTTAAAACCCAAATTTTTATTCTTTATCTTAATCTTTCTTTTTTACTCAAATTTAATCTCAGAAATTAAGATTAAATCTCTTGTTTTTAATTCAATTGATGATACCTGCTATTTTGAACCTTCCACTAGAAAAATTATTTTATTTAATCAGAACTGGAAAGTTTACGAAGAAGATAATCCAGAAAAAAAAATTAATACTTCACTCCCCTGTTCTTTTGAAGGTGCAACTACATTAATTTTTGAAAAATATTTTTACATTTCTAAAAACGAGTACCAAAATAATGTCATAAAACTATGCTTTTTAGGAATTAACAACTCTGTTGAAATAAGCTTCAATAAATACAATATATTTAGAAAATACGGATCAGAAATCCCCTTCGAAATCGAAATTCCTAAAGACATTATAAAACCAGATTCTAAAAATAAAATAACACTAAAAGTTACTTTTGACTATGATAATTCTACAACTATTCCATTAAAATCAGGTTATTTATTACCACGAACATCAGCAGGAATTTTAAGGAGTGTCTATTTAAAATTTATTCCCAATACTTTTATTGATGAATCTAATTTTTATTTCTCATTTCCTGAAAAACAAAATTATGCATTTGTTACATTTGAATCGATTATTAAAAATTATGATTTACTCAAAAAACAATCTGAAAACATCGAAGACTTACATATTGAAATTAATGTACAACCAAAAAACTTTTTAGGAAATTCACAAAATTTTGTGTTTACTTTAAATGATAATAAAGAAATAAAAAGGAAATTTTATTTCACAATACAAAATCCTGTTCTCTGGTCTCCCGAAACTCCTAATCTTTATATCTTTAAGGTAAGTTTATATTCAGGTAATCAGCTAATTGACGAAATTACACAAGAAACAGGAATTTTTAATTTCAAAAGCGACAATACTTTGTTGCTGAATAATCAACCATTTTCATTTAAAGGAACAACTTATTACTTAGATGAAAGCATTTATACAAAAACACCTTTGCAAGATAGAATTATAAACGATTTATTGTTAATAAAAAAGAGTGGTTTCAATTCTGTTAGATTTGCTAAGTCATATCCCAATCCTTTTGCATTAAAATTTTGTCAGCAAATTGGACTATTTGCTTTAATCGAATTACCACTTAATTCAGCTCCAGAAGAAATATTACTTGATAATGAATTTCAAATAAGAGCACAAAACAAATTAAAAGAGTTAATTCATCAATATAGAAATTACTCCAATGCAATTTTAATTGGTTTAGGAAGTTCTTACCTGGCAGATTCTTATGTAACACAAAGGTTTATTAAAAAACTATTGAACAATATTGATAAAAGTATTTTTACTTATGCTTCTTTTGTTGGAATTCCTGGTTATAATTTTGCAGACTTAAATTTTTATGGACTGGAATTATATTCTTATCCAGTTGAAAAACTTGAAATGATTATCGATAGAGTAAATAATAATCCTGAAAAATATTTCATTAGCGAAGTTATCTATCCTAATTATGTTGGTAATTCATCAGGTTATCTCATAAAAAATTCTACAGAAGCACAGGCAAAATACTTTGAACTATTTCTTGAAAATATTTCAAACACAAAATTAAGCGGATATTTTATTAATGGTTTATTCAACTATCCAGCCAATATTTATTCATTGTATGGAGGATACAATGAATATTATAATTTCGGACTTTTACACAATAGAAATAATTTAAATTCCATCTCATTTCGTTTAGTTGAATCAATACAAAACAATAAACAAAAAGTTACTATTCCAATAGGTATTGGTAAAAGTGAGAATAAATCATTCTTTATTTTTATTGCACTTGGACTCTCATTAATTTTAGCAATATTAATTAATTCAAGAAAACGCTTTAAAGAAGATTGCACAAGAGCATTATTTCGACCTTATAATTTTTTTGCAGACTTAAGAGATCATAGAATTCTTTCAAGCTTATACACAATCATTTTAATGTTCATTGTTGCTGGTTCAATTTCTTTACTTTTTACAATAATTTTATACTATCTAAGATCAAACATACTTTTAGAAAAAATTTTATTAGCTTTTGGTAACAGTTGGTTAATTAACTCTATCAGTTATCTTGCTTGGCATCCTGAGGCTTGTTTCATTTATCTTTTATTACTTTTTTTAATTAAAATTCTTATACTCAGCATAATTATAAAATCTGCTAATATTTTCATTAAAACAAAAATTGATTTCCCGAGTATTTTTTATAGTGTTATATGGTCATTCTTCCCTTTAGTATTGATTATACCAGGTGAATTAATTCTTTATAGAATATTGCTATTAAACAATTTTAATGCATACATCTTTATATTTATTGTGTTGATTATGTTATGGATAATTCAAAGACTGTTTAAAGGAATTAGTGTTCTATTCGAAGTTAATTCTGGTAAGGTTTATTTCTATAGCTTTTCATTAATTATAGTTATAGCAGGTATTATTATACTATACTATCAATATACAGAATCAACTATTTATTTTATAAAAAATTCAATTAACCAATACGCTCAGATGTTACATTAAAGAGGAAAGAACTTGTTCCTATCAAAATTAGAAATATTTGGCTTTAAGTCATTTGCAAATAGAACAGTTATAAACTTTAATCGTGGAATTACTGGAATAGTTGGACCTAATGGTTGTGGTAAAACTAATATAGTTGATGCTATTCGATGGGTATTGGGAGAACAAAAAACCACAACGTTACGAAGTGATAAAATGGAAAATGTAATTTTTAACGGGACGAGAGAAAAAAAACCAATGGGTATGGCTGAAGTTTCTCTTACTCTGGTTAACGATAAAGGTATTCTGCCATCTGAATATTCTGAAATTACTATAACAAGAAGAATATTTCGTTCTGGTGAAAGTGAATATCTTCTGAATAAAAATATTTGTCGTCTCAAAGATATTACAAATCTATTTATGGATACTGGCATTGGGACTAATGCTTATTCAGTCATTGAATTAAAAATGATCGAAACCATTTTAAGTAGCAAAGCTGATGAGAGAAGAAAATTATTTGAAGAAGCAGCAGGTGTAAACAAATACAAATTAAGAAGAAGATTATCATTAAAAAAACTGGATGATATAAAAGCCGATTTAACACGTGTTAATGATATTGTCTCCGAAGTTGAAAAAAATGTAAGATCACTGGAACGACAGGCTAAACGAGCAGATCAATTTACTCAGATTCAATCAGTTTTAAGAGATAAAGAATTAAATTTAGCTGAAAGAGAGTTTGCACTCTTTCACGAAAAAAAACAAAATCTTATAAATGAAATATCTTCCTTAATATCGCAAAAAGAAGAAATTGATAAAGAAATAAGAACAATTGAAAATGAATTAATAGTTTATCGCAATCAGATTAATTCAATAGAATCTGAATTACATAAAAAAAGAGTTGAAATTTCTGAGGTTTCCAATCAACAATATCAATTGCAAAAATCATTTTCTGTTTCAGAAGAAAAATTGAACTCGCTTTCAAATAATAAAATTAGAATAGAACAAGAAATCGAAGAGCTTAAAGAAAACATTGAAAAATATAAAACAGCTAATGAACAATCCAAGCTCGAGTTAGTAGAATTCGAAAAGAATCTTGAAACAAAAAAACTGGATGTTAATAATTATGAGCAAATAATTTCACAAAAAAAGATTTTACTTGATGAAAAAAGACAGGCACTAAAACAACTTAACCAGGAAAGATTTTCTCTTATTAAAGAAATTTCTATTAAGGAAAATCTTGTAAACACATTAAATAAAGAAATAAATAACTACAACGAAAGAATCGAAAAACTCAATAATAAAATTCTTAATATCACAAATAGAATTGCAAAAACAGTTGGATTCATAGAAGAACTATCAAACGAAAAAGCTGAAGCAGAAAATAGATTAAATCAAACAGGTTTTCAACTTGCACAAAACCAGAAAGAAAAAGAAAGATTAGAAAAAGAACTTAATGAACTAAAAGAAAAAGAAATTGAACAAAAAACATTTTTGTTTAGCTTAAAAGAAAAAATTAACTTCTTACAAACACTCATAACAAATCTCGAAGGACTTTCGAGTGGAACAAAAGTTTTACTCGAAAGCAAAAACTGGTCTGATAAAGAAAAAAACATTTTCGCCGATGCTGGCAATACACAGGAAAAATATCGATTTGCACTCGAAGCTGCACTTAAAACAGCACTAAATAATTTATTAATTAATGAAATTACTGATTTACAAAACGCTGTAGAATTTCTAAAGAATAACGAACTTGGCAAGGCATCTTTTATTTTATTAAAAAGTGATTTTAATAAGAAATTAACTTTACTCGATAGAATAAACAAATACAATCTGAAGAAAAAAATAAAAAAGCTCGAAAAAGAAAATTCATTTATTGGTTGGGCTAACAATTTTGTGGAAACTTCAGATGAATGGAAATATTTCTTTGAACAACTTCTCTCTTCTTTTGCAATAATTAGTGATTTTAAAAATGCTATTACACTTTTCAAGAAATATCCTGACTTCAATTTTGTAACATTAGATGGCGATTTAATACTAAATAATGGCATAATAGAAGCAGGATCTCTCCCTAAAGAAGATGAAACAATATTTGGAAGAAAACAATTACTTGAAAATCTTAAAAAAGAATTTCCCGTTCACGAAACCAATCTCGAGTCTTTAAAAAAAGAAATTTCCACATTAGAAGAAAAAATTGCTGCAATTGATCTTAAAAATTTAAGTGATAGAGAAAAATTAATTGCAAATGATATTTCTAACATCGAAAAACAAATTTCTCAACTTGAATATGAAAAGAAAAAATCTGATGAAGAAATTGATCTGGCTCGAAAGGAAATTCAGGAATTAGCAGAAAAATCAAATGAACTTGATAATCAACTTGAAGAAGAAAAAAAATCATTAAATATTCTTTACGATAAACGCAATGAAATTGATAATCAAATAATTGCACACGAAAAAGAACTTCAAACTTTCGAAGAAGAATATTCTTCTATACTTAATTTGTTTAACGAGCACAAACTTGAATTAGAAAGACTGAATGGTAGAATTAAAAATATATTAAACACAATTAATCATAATGAAAATGAAATCACCAATACTCTTAAAGGAATAGAAAAAAGACAGAACGATTTAATAAATAATAAATCAGAAAGTGAAACACTAAAAAATACTCTGGAGAGTTTAAAAACTGAACTCGAAAATGTATTGCAACTTAAAAATAGACTTGAAGAAGAAGAAACAAAAATTGAAACTAACTTATCGAGTTTAAAAAACGAAGCTTCAAAATATGAAAATCAATTAAGAGAACTTAGAAATAAAAGACAGGAAGTTTCCGACAAAATTCATTCACTTGAAATAAAAGAAAATGAAATAAATTATAAAATCGAAAGTATTCAACAACATATAAAAGAAAATTATTCAATTGATCTTGAATTAAAACAATTTGATGATTTACAAACTTTCAATTACGAAGAAACTTCTCAAGAAGTTAATAGACTAAAAGAAAAACTAAAAAGTCTTGGTCCTGTAAATTTACTTGCTTATTCAGAATATGAAGAAGAGAAAAAGCGACTTGATTTCTTACATCAACAACGAGACGATCTGATTGAATCCGAAAAAGATTTAATTAAAACAATTCACGAAATAAATGAAACTGCACAAAAACTATTTCTTGATACTTTTGAGCAAATCAGAAAAAATTTCATAAAAATCTTTCAAACACTTTTTAATCCTGGAGACGAAGCTGACTTAACACTCGAAGAAAATGTTGATCCTCTGGAAGCTAAAATTGAAATAATAGCTAAACCAAAAGGAAAAAGACCGACTTCAATTGAATTATTATCTGGAGGAGAAAAAACTTTAACAGCAACTGCTCTTTTATTTGCTATTTATCTTGTTAAACCAAGTCCATTCTGTATTCTTGATGAAGTTGATGCTCCTTTAGATGATGCAAATATTGATAGATTTACTAAACTTCTAAAAGAATTTAGCAAAGACACACAATTTATCATAGTAACACATAACAAAAGAACTATGGAAGCTGCAGAAACAATGTACGGTGTAACAATGCAGGAAGAAGGAATTTCAAAACTTGTAGGTGTAAGATTCGAAGAAATACCAGAATATCAGGATTAATATGATAGAAAGACAATTTAAAATATTTGTAGACTTTGATGGAACAATTACAAAAGAGGATATTGGGGAATTGATGTTTTTAAAATTTGGTGATGCTCAAAAAGCAAAAGAAATTGTTAACGATTGGATTAATGAAAAAATTAACGCACGTCAATCCTGGCAAATGCTTTGTAATACAATTAAGAATTTAGATTTACAAAAATTTGATGAATTCCTATTAAATTCTGAGATCGATCCTTCATTCAAACATTTTATTAATTATTGCAAAGAAAATAATTATGAATTAAGAATACTTAGCGATGGTCTTGATTATTACATAAATAAAATTCTTGAAAAAGAAGATTTATCTTATATACAGGTCTATTGCAACAAACTAACTTTTGACAACAATGGCAATTTAATCCCAGTTTTTCCTTATACAGACGAAGAATGTACAAGATGTGCTAATTGTAAAAGAAATCACGTTCTAAATTACAGTGGTGATGACGAATTCAGCATTTACATAGGAGATGGATATTCAGATGTTTGTCCTGCACAATACTGCGATTTTATTTTTGCTAAAAAATCATTATTAAAATATTGCGAAATAAATAGAATAACTTATTTCCCCTATTCAGATTTTAATGATGTAATAAAACGACTTGAAGAATTAAAACAACGAAAAAGATTAAAGAAAAGATATCAAGCAGAACTAAAAAGAAGAGAAATATATATACAAGGGTAATAAATTGGCAGAAATAGCAAAAAAAATTTTTAAGTATCGTAGTTATACGCCCATACCATTTTTGATTTTAATGGTAATTTTTCAAAAGGCTACATTAATAAGTTTAATTACAGGTTTTATCTTTGTTCTTATTGGCGAATTTTTCCGTCTATGGGGTGTATCTTATGCAGGTAGCGAAACCAGAACTACTGGACAGGTAGGCGGAACTTTTTTAGTTGTTTCAGGTCCATATGCTTACGTTCGTAATCCATTATACTTTGGTAATATTTTAATTTATACTGGAATTGGTGTAATGTCTATGGCTTTATATCCATACTTGCTTATAATTGCAATACTGTTTTTCTTATGGCAATATCAAACAATTATTAAAGAAGAAGAAGCTTTCTTACAAAAAAAATTTGGCAAGCAATACGAACATTATTTTAATTCTGTTCCAAGATGGATTCCTACTTTTACTAAATATAAAAATCCAGAAATTGAACAACCACCTTTTAATATTAAAGCTGGTTTAAAATCAGAGCGAAGAACATTACAGGCAATTTCTTTTACTATATTACTATTAATCATACTTTTTGTGGTTACAAATTGAACAAGAAAATAATGATAATAGCAGGTGAAGCATCTGGCGATTTGCACGGTGCTGCTTTAATAAAAAAATTAAAAGAGCTTGATTCATCAATTGAATTTTTTGGTATTGGTGGAGATAAAATGATCGATGCTGGATTACATGCACTTTTTCATATTAAAAAAATGGCATTTCTTGGATTTACTGAAATTATAAGACATTTACCTTTTATCAGTTATGTTCAAAAAAAATTAATTGATTATGTTCTTTCAGAAAATATTATGACCATCGTTTTGATAGATTATCCTGGATTTAATCTGAGAATTGCAAAAAAACTAAAAAAACTGGGAAGAAAAATTATTTACTACATTTCTCCACAGGTATGGGCATGGGGAAAAAAAAGAATAAATAAAATCAAAAAATTAATTGATAAAATGATTGTAGTATTTGCATTCGAAGAAAAATTGTACAAGGAAAAATCTATTGATACTTCATATGTTGGTCATCCATTGATTGAGCACATTAAAAACTACAATTACTTATCAAAGGATGAACTCTTTGAAAAATTTTCACTTGATAAAGAAAAAGAAATATTACTACTTCTTCCTGGAAGCAGAAAACATGAAATTAAAAAAATATTTCCTGAGTTAATTAAAGCAGCAGATCAATTAGCAACAAATTTTAATCTACAGATTGTAGTTGCTTGTGCAGATAATATCAACGAAAATATTTTTAAGGATTTAAGTGATATTAAAAATTATAAAATTATAAAAGGTTATACTTACGATCTTTTCAAACATTCATATTTTGGTATCATAAAGTCTGGAACTTCAACACTTGAAGCTGGTTACTTTAAACTTCCTTTTGTTGTCGTTTATTCAACCAATGCTTTAACATACTGGCTCGGAAAAATTTTTGTTAAAATTGATTCAATTGCTATGGTAAATATCTTACTTGGCGAAAAAGTTATAGATGAACTTATTCAAAAAGAAATGAATTCAAAAAATCTTTACTTAACCTGTTATAACATTCTTTCTAATGAATTAAAGTATAAAGAAATAAAAGAAAAATTATCTCGTGTTAAATTATTATTAGGCGAAGACGGTGCTTCTGAAAAAGCAGCAAGAATTATTTATTCGGTTCTAAATGAAGCTTAGTAATTTTCAAAAAAAAGTACTTAGAAAAATTGGATTTTACATTGCAGATATTGCTGTTAATATTCTTTTGAAAACCTGTAAAATAAAAATTCATAAAAGAGAAATTATTAATGATTTAATATTGAGAAAACAAAATTTTATTGTTGCATTCTGGCATGGTTATATGATGATTGGATGGTATTTACATAGAAATTTAAATTGTGCTGCACTTGTAAGTAGAAGTAAAGATGGTGAACTATTAGCCCATGTATTAAAAAAATGGGGTTACAAAGTTATACGTGGTTCAAGTCATATTGGTGGAAACGAAGCAATGGAAAATATTGTGGAATTATTAAAACAAAAAAATAATCTTGTTATAACTCCCGATGGACCAACAGGTCCAATCTATAAAATGAAAGCAGGTGCTGTTGTGGCTGCAAAAAAAACTCAAGTACCATTAATTCTTACTGGAATTTGTAGTAATAAAAAAATTAATTTGAAAAGCTGGGATAAATTTGAAATACCACTACCATTTAGTAAAATTAATGTTCTCTATTCTGAACCAATTTATATTAGCAATACTCTTACTTATGATGAAACATCAAGATTGATACAGGACTGTGAAAATAAACTAAATAATTTACAAGAGGATGTTAGAAAGCTTTGCTTAAGTTAATAAGAATAATATTATCACCGTTTACATTTATATATGCATTTATAATTAAAATTAGAAATCTTTGTTTTGACAAAGGAATATTTACAATAACAAAAGTAAATGCTTTTATAATTTCTGTCGGAAATTTAACAGTTGGTGGTTCTGGTAAAACTCCAACTGTAATATTTCTTGCAGAACTAATGAAGAAAAATAATATTAGTACAGGAATTTTAAGCAGAGGTTATCGAAGAAGTTCTCGTGGATATTTATTAGTATCCGATGGTAAAAAAATAAAAACAACAGTAGACCAGTGTGGAGACGAAATGTATCTTATTGCAAACGAAACGAATTTACCAGCAGCAGTATCAGAAAGGAGAGTTTTAGGTGCAAAAAGGTTAATTGAAGATACCAATGTAAAAACAATTATTCTTGATGATGCATTTCAACATCGCTGGCTATATCGTGATCTTGATATTCTTATATTTGATCAACGATTTTTAAATAAAATTGAACAAACTGAACAAAGATTACTTCCATTAGGTTTAATGCGAGAACCTTTTGAATCTATTAATCGTGCAGATTTAATTATAATCAATAGAAAATTTGCAGATAAAACAGAATTACCAGAAAAATTGTTAAAATACTTTAATAACAAAAAAATTTTTTATGGATATTATATACCAGCAGGAATTTTTGATGTTAAAACACATAAAGAATTTACTCTTGAAGAATTTAGAGGACAAAAAAGCCTTGTTGTTTGTGGAATAGCAAAACCATATTCTTTTTTAAGTATACTTGAAAACAATAATATTGATATTACTAACAAAATGCTTTTTCCAGACCATAAGAATTATACATTAAGAGAAATACAAAGTATTAGAAAAAAATTTTATGATACAAATGCATATTCTGTTTTAACTACACAAAAAGATGCAGTTAAACTAACAAAATTTTCAAAAGAACTTGATGATATTGACATTTATTACTTAAAAATAGAAATGAAACTTGAAAATCAAGAAGTATTCGAAAATTTAATACTTAACATATATAATAATAAAAACTTAACTAAAGAATCGTTAACTTAATTAATTGGAGGTAATGCAATGGCAAAATCTAAAACGCCAAAGTATGTTTATTATTTCGGTGGTAAAAAAGCCGAAGGTACAGCAGATATGAAAGAATTATTAGGTGGTAAAGGTGCAAACCTTGCTGAAATGGTTAATATTGGATTGCCTGTTCCCGCAGGTTTCACTATTACTACCGAAGTTTGTACTGCATATTACAAAAACAATAAAAAGTATCCAAAAGAGTTAGAAAAACAAGTTAAAGAAGCACTCGCCAAAGTTGAAAAAGAAATGGGTGCAAAATTTGGTGATAAGAATAATCCTTTACTCGTTTCTGTTCGTTCTGGTGCACGAGCTTCGATGCCAGGTATGATGGAAACTATATTAAATGTAGGATTAAACAACGAAACAAGAGAAGGACTGATTAAAAAAACAAATAATCCCCGCTTTGTATACGATTCTCATCGTCGACTTATTCAAATGTATTCTGATGTTGTAATGGAAAAAGCAGCTGGTATTGAACCCGAAGAAGGAAAAGGAATTCGTCAGCAATTAGAAGCAGAACTTCACAAAATGAAAGAAGCAAAGGGATACAAAAACGATACAGAATTAACTGCTGATGACTTAAAAGAACTGGTTGAAATTTATAAAGCAAAAGTTCTCGAAGTTTTAGGAAAACCTTTCCCGGAAGATCCTATGGAACAATTATGGGGAGCTATTGGAGCTGTATTCCAGAGCTGGATGGGAAAACGTGCTGTAGCTTATAGAAGACTTGAAGGTATACCTGATGATTGGGGAACAGCTGTTAATGTTCAATCCATGGTATTTGGTAATATGGGCGATACATCGGCTACTGGAGTAGCATTTACACGTAATCCAGCTACTGGTGAAAAATATTTCTACGGTGAATGGCTTCCTAATGCTCAGGGCGAAGATGTTGTTGCTGGTATCAGAACACCAAACCCAATTAATGAAATTGGAAAATCTGAACATAATGCACATCTGCCTTCATTAGAAAAAGCAATGCCAAAAACTTATAAAGAACTAAATAGAATACAAAAAATTTTAGAAAAGCATTACCGTGATATGCTTGATATTGAATTTACAATTCAGGAAGGTAAGCTCTATATGCTTCAGTGTCGTGTTGGAAAAAGAAATGGTCCTGCTGCAGTAAAAATTGCTCTGGATATGTATAAAGAAAAATTAATTACAAAAGAAGAAGCTATTTTAAGAGTAAATCCATCACAGTTAGATGAATTACTTCACCCAATAATTGATCCTAAAGCAGAATTAAGTGCAACTGCAATTGCAAAAGGTTTGCCTGCTGGTCCTGGTGGTGCAAGCGGTCAGGTAGTATTTAGTGCTTCCGATGCTGTAGCATGGGCTAAACAGGGTAAAAAAGTTATACTTGTTAGAGAAGAAACAAATCCAGAAGATATTGAAGGAATGAGAGCTGCTCAGGCAATTCTTACCGCAAGAGGTGGAATGACCTCTCATGCTGCTCTCGTTGCACGTGGCTGGGGTAAATGTTGTATAGTTGGTGCAGGTGCAATTAAAATAAATTATAGCGAAAAATATTTTACAGTTGATGGTCATGTTGTAAAAGAAGGTGACTGGTTAACACTCAATGGATCAAAAGGAGTTGTTTATTTAGGCGAACTTCCAATGGTTAAAGCTGCAGAAGAAAATCCAGATTTCCAGGCTTTTATGAAATTATGTGATCAGGTAAGAAAATTAAAAGTAAGAACTAATGCAGATACACCTGAAGATGCTGCTAAAGCAAGAGCTTTTGGTGCAGAAGGTATAGGTTTATTTAGAACAGAACATATGTTTTATGGTAAAAATTCGGAACAACCGCTATTTATTCTGCGTAAAATGATTGTATCTAAAACAGAAGAAGAAAGAAGAAAAGCTCTGGATGAATTATTCCCATTTGTTAAAAATGATATTAAAGGTACACTTGAAGCTATGGATGGCTATGGTGTTACAATCAGAACACTTGATCCACCATTACATGAATTTGTTCCAAACCGTCAGGATGAAAGAGCTAAATTAGCAGAAAGTCTGGGTATTACTCTCGATGAACTAAATGCTCGTGCTGATTCATTACACGAAAACAACCCGATGATGGGTCATCGTGGTGTTCGTCTCGGAATTACATATCCTGAAATTACAGAAATGCAGGTAAGAGCTATATTCGAAGCAGCTGCTGAATTAATTCAAGAAGGTAAAAAGCCATTCCCTGAAATTATGATTCCTGTTGTTTGTGACGTAAAAGAATTAAAACACCAATATGACATAATTAATAAAGTTCATGCAGAAGTATGTGAGAAATTTGGATTAAAGAAAATACCACATTTAACCGGTACTATGATTGAAATTCCAAGAGCAGCTTTAACTGCTAATAAAATTGCAGAATACGCTCAATTTTTCTCATTCGGTACTAACGACCTTACACAAATGGGCTTTGGATTTTCTCGTGATGATATTGGTGGTTTCTTACCAGATTATCTTGAAAAGAAAATTCTTCCTGAAGATCCTTTCCAATCAATTGATCAAGAAGGTATAGGTACATTAATGAAAATTGCTGTAGAAGGTGGTAGAGCAACAAGACCCGATTTAAAAATTGGAATCTGTGGTGAACATGGTGGGGAACCAAAATCAGTTGAATTCTGTCATAAAATTGGTTTAGACTATGTAAGCTGTTCACCATTTAGAGTTCCAATTGCTCGATTAGCAGCAGCACAGGCTGTTGTTAAAGAAAAAAAAGCTAATGCAAAACCAGCTAAAAAATCATCTAAAAAAAGATAAATATTATCTGAAACTTTAAGCAGCGTAGTTTTAATCTACGCTGCTTTTAATTAAACTTGTTAATTAGGGATTAAAGAGGAGTATAAATGAAGCTATCAGATTTCAAATATAACTTACCTAAAACAGCAATTGCTAAGTTTCCTGTTTCTCCGCGAGATAAAGCAAAATTAATGGTATTAAACAGAGCAACTGGAGAAATAGAGAATAGAATTTTTTCTGATATCGTAGACTATATGGATAAAGGCGATGTTGTTGTAGTTAATAAAACTAAAGTTATGCAAGCTCGATTAATAGGAAAGAAAGAAAGAACAAACGCAAAGATTGAGGTTTTTGTTCTACGCGAATTAAATAAAGAAGAAAAAATCTGGGATGTTATAGTTGATCCCGCAAGAAAAGTTAGAATAGGAAATAGAATTTATTTTAACGATAATCTCTGGTGTGAAGTAATCGACAATACAACATCGCGAGGAAGAACAGTAAGATTCAATGAAGATGCTGGAGATATTTACAAAGCAATTGAAAAAATTGGAACTACACCACTTCCCCCATATATCAAACGTGAACCAACAGAACAGGATAGAGAATATTATCAAACAATATTTGCAGAAGTTGACGGTGCAGTTGCTGCACCAACTGCTGGATTACATTTTACTCCACAGCTCGTAAAAAAAATTGAAAAGAAAGGTGTTAAATTTGTTCCTGTTATACTTCATATAGGTCTTGGTACATTTAGACCAGTAGAAGTAGAAGACTTGACAAAACACAGAATGGATTCAGAATATTATGAAATACCTGAAGAAACAGCAAACGTAATTAATAAAGCAATGCAAGAAAAGAAAAATATATTTGTCGTTGGTACAAGTACCTGTCGTGCTCTAGAAAGCAGTGTAACAGCAGATGGTTTTTCAAAACCAAATGCAGGATGGACAGATAAGTTTATTTTCCCACCTTATGATTTTAAAATTACTAAAAAGTTAATTACCAATTTTCATGCTCCTGAATCAACTTTACTGATGCTTGCTGCTGCCTTCGCTGGTTATGATTTTATAATGAAGGCTTATAAAAAAGCAATTAAAGAAAATTATCGATTCCTTAGCTATGGCGATGCTATGTTAATTCTCTAATTATTCCCCGGATTTAATCATTTTTAAATGGAATTATTTACATATATATGAAGACTTTTGCTATAATACCAGCTGGTGGGAAAGGAAAAAGAATAAACTCAGAAATCCCAAAACAATATTTATTATTCAATGGGAAAGAATTAATTACTTATACTCTCCACATTTTCCAAAAATCACATTTAATAGATGAAATAATTATTGCAGCTCAACATGAATATTTCTCATTACTAAACGAAATAAAACAGAAATATTCTTTTACTAAAATCACTAACATTGTAGAAGGTGGATTAGAAAGACAGTTCTCTGTTTTTAATGCTGTTAAGTCAATAAAAGCAAATGATGATGACTTAATTTTAGTTCACGATGCTGTACGACCACTTTTAAAAGAATCAATTCTCGAAAACGTAATTAATGCTGCAAAAAATTTTGGGAGTGCTATTACTGCTATTAAAGCAAAAGATACTCTTATTAAAGGAACTGATTTAATAGAGTATTATATTGACAGATCAGATACTTATTATGTTCAAACTCCCCAAGTATTTCAATATAAAATTTTTTTACATGCAATGGAAAAAGCAGAAAAAGAGAATTTTATAGGTACAGACGAATCAATGTTAATCCACAATGCTGGTTATAGAATTAAAATTGTAGAAGGTTCATCAATGAACTTTAAGATTACTACAGATGATGATTTGAAATTATTTGAAAAACTAATAAGTCAATTTTGAACGTTAATAATATTTTAATTGTTAATCTGATAGTTTTTATCTAATTTACACAAAAATTTTAAAGGAAAAATGTTAAATCTAATTTTTGTAACAGTACTTTCATATATCGTTGGTTCAATTCCAACAAGTATAATTATAAGCAAACTTGTAAAAGGAATTGATATTAGAAATTACGGTAGCAAAAATGCCGGCGGTACTAATGTATTTAGAGTACTTGGCTGGAAGTGGGGACTTCTAACAATAATTCTCGATGCACTTAAAGGTGCATTTGTAGTTGTAATAATCGCAAGAATGTATTTGGATAATATTCCATTTAATAATATAACACCTTTTGATGATTTCACATTAATCCAGATAATATGTGGAGTCGCAGCAGTAATTGGTCACATCTGGACTGTATTTGCTGGATTCAAAGGTGGTAAAGGTATTGCAACTGCTCTGGGATTTTTAATTACAATAATCACAGTCGACATGTTATTAGCATTAGGAATATTTTTAATTGTTGTTTATTTATCCCGTTATGTTTCTTTAGGTTCTTTAACAGCAGCAGTATCTGTTCCTATAATATTAATAGTTCGAGAAAATATTTTTGGTGTACATATACCGGGCTATAATACAATTTTACCCTTCATAATTGCATTATCTTTATTAGTAATTTTCACACATCGAAAAAATATTGACCGCCTAATTAAAGGAAATGAAAATCGTATTTCATTAAGAAAACATAAATAAGTTAGTAATGCGTGTATCTGTTTTAGGTGCTGGTGGCTGGGGTACAACCCTGGCTATTCTTCTTTATCATAATGGTCATGATGTTACCCTATGGGAATATAAAAAGCATTATGCTAATGTACTTGATAAAACTCGTGAAAACAAAATATACTTACCTGGTATAAAAATCCCTGATGAAATAAAAATAACACACTCACTTGAAGATAGCTGTAACAATAAACATTTTATAGTACTTGCTATACCAACTCAGTATTTGAGAAGTGTTCTTGTTCAAATGAAAGATTTCAATTTTAGAAATACAACTTTTGTTAATGTAGCTAAAGGAATTGAAAAAGATTCACTTAAAACAGTTTCACAAATTATCCTTGATGAAATTAAAAAAATATCTCCTTCGCAAATTGGTGTTCTCTCCGGTCCAAGTCATGCAGAAGAAGTAAGCAGAAAAATTCCAACAGCAGTAGTAGCTGCATCTTCTGATATCGACACCGCAAAAGAAATTCAATCGACTTTTATTACATCTTATTTCAGAGTTTATTCATCTACCGATATACTTGGAGTAGAATACGGTGGTGCTCTCAAAAATGTAATAGCTATTGGTGCGGGTATTGTCGATGGAGCAAAGTTTGGGGATAATACAAAAGCAGCAATAATGACACGTGGAATTGCTGAAATTTCTCGACTTGGTATTGCGCTTGGTGCCAGACCGGAAACTTTTTCTGGTCTTTCTGGAATGGGAGACTTAATAGTAACATGCATGAGTAAACATAGTCGTAATAGATATGTAGGTGAACAAATTGGAATGGGCAAAAAACTAAAAGATATTCTTAAAAATATGAAAATGGTTGCCGAAGGAGTTGAAACAAGTAAATCAGTTTATCAACTTTCAATTAAACACAATATCGAAACACCTATTTGCACTGCTGTTTATAAAATTCTCTTTGAAGAACTCGACCCAATAAAAGTTACATATGAACTTATGACTCGTGATATGAAAGCCGAAAACGAGTAATATTTAATATACACCTTTCAAAAAATACTTTTCGATTTTATTTATTATTTTTATGAAAAAAATTCTTGAATGTCAGAAAATCTTTCTACATCAGTTCAATATTTAAAATCGGTTGGGCCAAAACGAGCCGAAGCTTTTTCTAAAATCGGAATCAATACAATCAAGGATTTACTTTTTTATTTCCCTTCAAAATATCTCGACCGTTCAAATATCTTAAATTGTATAAAAATTGTTCAATACGTACGCAATGGTTATCAAGGCGAAGTTACAATCATAGGTGAAGTTATTAATAAAGAATTAATTCATTACGGTAAAAAAAATATATTCAAAGTTAGAATGAAAGATTCCACAGGAATTTTCGAATGTGTATGGTTTCAGGGAATAAAATATTTTACTGAAATATTCAACGAAGGAGATTACTTTGCTATTTCAGCTAAACCTGTACTTACCAAATATGGAAATCTTCAGTTTGTACACCCTGACTTTGATAGAATATCAAAAAATGAATCTTTAGAATTTTTACACACCGGTAAAATTATTCCATTTTACAGAGTACCAAAAGAATTAAGAGAAAAAAATCTGGGTGATTTTAGTTTAAGAAAAATTATTCATCAAGCCGTTGAAAAATTTTCTGATCTTGTAGAAGAAACTTTACCACAGTATATCTTAAAAGAAAAAAAAATATTACCACTCAACGAAGCCATAAAAAACATTCACTTCCCCTCTGATAACGATTCACTAACAGCCGCCAAACGTAGATTAAAATTCGAAGAACTTTTCTATTTTGAATGTCTTGTTGCATTAAGAAAAAGCCTTGTAGAAAGCAAGAAGAAAAATTATAAAATTATTGTAAAGCCAGAACCAATAAAAAAATTTTTAAATTCACTTCCCTTTCAATTAACAAAAGCTCAATTAAAAGTATTACACGAAATAAGAAAAGATTTAGAAAGTTCTAAACCAATGAATAGATTATTACAAGGTGATGTAGGAAGTGGAAAAACAATTGTAGCTTTAATTGCAATGTTAATTGTTGTTACAAATGGTTATCAGGCAATTTTAATGGCTCCAACAGAAATATTAGCCGATCAACATTTTAAAAATATTTCAAGGTTAATTAAAGACTTAAATATAAAAGTCAGTCTTCTAATTGGTGGACAAAAAAAATATGAACGAGAAAAAATTCTTAAAGAAATAAAAAATGGAGATGCACAAATTATTATTGGAACACACGCTTTAATTGAAGAGAATGTTGATTTTCACAAAGTAGGTTTAGTAGTAATTGATGAACAACATCGATTTGGTGTAATTCAAAGATCAGAATTAATCAAGAAAGGTATAAATCCAGATGTGTTGATTATGACTGCTACTCCAATCCCCAGAACTTTGTCGTTAACACTATATGGAGATCTGGATGTTTCTACAATCGATGAAATGCCTGCTAATAGAAAACCAATTAAGACAGTATTGCGTGGAGAAAGCAAATTGCCTGAGATATATAAATTCATTCAAGCTAAAGCTAAAGAAGGTTATCAAACATTTTTAGTTTATCCATTAATAGAAGACTCAGAAAAGATGGAATTAAAAGCCGCAGAAACTTATTACAATAGCTTAAAAGAAACCCATCTCAAAGATTTACGATTAGCTTTAATTCATGGACGAATGAAATGGCAGGAAAAAGAAAAAATTATGTTAGACTTTGCTGCTAAAAAATACGATGTTCTTGTTTCAACAACTGTAATCGAAGTTGGAATTGATATACCAGATGCAAATATAATTGTAATTAATGATGCATTTAGATTTGGATTATCACAGCTTCATCAATTGAGAGGAAGAGTTGGAAGAAGTGATAAGCAAGCATATTGTATCTTAGTAACGAAAGATGAATTCATTACTAATTCAAATATGCTTAACATTAATTTCGAATATTTATCTCCTGCACAAATAGAAAAAAGTAAAACAATAATAAGATTAAATTCCATGGTTAGATGTAATAATGGTTTTGAATTATCAGAAATAGATTTAAAGTTAAGAGGTCCTGGAGATATATTTGGTACTAAACAAAGTGGATTACCAGATTTAAAATATTCAGACATCTCAGAAGATGTTGACATACTTTATGATGCAAAAGAAATTGCTTTTAATATTATTAAAGAAGATCCAAAATTAAACCTGGAAAAAAATTTTATTATTAAAAAAGTTCTTAAAGAAAATTATCACAACAATCTTCTTCTATCTCAAATAGCATAACACAAAAAAATTTTTCTCAACAAAATTTTATAATAACTTCTTGAAAAAAATTTTTAAATGACTATATTGGTAACAAACAAATAGAAGGATTTTGTATTAGTTCTTTTATACTAAATAGAAAGTTTAAAGTAGCACTTACATATAATATAAAACCGGAAGAAGAAAATTCTTTCGAAGGCAAATCTCTCTCTCTTCAAAAGAATACAAAAGAAATTTTTTTAGATAAGTATGCTGAATGGGATACAATCGAAACAATTAATGCTGTTAAAGAAGCTCTAGAACTTTTTAATGATGTTATAATGATCGAAGCCAATGAAGATGCATTTGAAAAATTTAAGAAACACAGACCAGATATTGTTTTTAACATTGCTGAAGGTGCAAATGGAATTAGTAGAGAAGCACAAATTCCTGCAATGTTAGATATGTTACAAATACCATATACAGGTTCTGATCCACTTACACTTACAACATGTTTAGATAAAGCTCGCACTAAAGAAATTTTATCTTACTATAAAATACCAACTGCAAAATTCCTGTTAGCAGAAACACTTAATGATTTAGAAAACTTTCATCTAAAATTCCCTGTAATTATTAAACCAGTAGGCGAAGGTTCCAGTAAAGGCATCTTTAATTCTTCATTCATTCAGAATATCGATGATTTAAAAGAAAAGTTGGTTTACAATTTTGAAATATACAAGCAACCTTTCTTAATTGAAGAATTTTTGCCTGGTAGAGAATTTACAGTTGCTTTAATAGGAAATGATTCTGAAACCGAAGTTCTTCCAATTGTTGAAATTAATTTTAATGAATTACCAGAAGATTTAATACCTATATATTCTTACGAAGCCAAATGGATTGTCGATACTAGAGATAAGCCTCTTAAAATATTTTCCTGTCCAGCAGAAATTGACAATGCACTAGAAGAAAAAATTAAAAGTATTGCTCTTAAAACTTATAAAGTTCTTAGATGTAAAGATTGGAGTAGAATTGATATAAGACTTGATGAAAATGGTATACCAAATGTACTCGAAGTAAATCCACTTCCGGGCATTTTACCAGATCCTGATGATAATTCATGTTTCCCTAAAGCTGCTCGAGCAGCTGGACTATCGTACGAAGAAATGATAAATAAAGTTTTATTTTCTGCAATTAAAAGATATAACTTGGTATGAACTTCGAACGGAAAATATTAATATGCTACAATGAACCAATAAGATACTATAATAATTACCTTGGGAAAGAAATAAATAATGAAAAAGAAAATATCGATCTCTCTGAACACAATTTTTTAAACCAAATTGATAACATAAAGAAAATATTAAGCAAAAAATATTTAGAAGTTAATACACTCTCTGTAAATAGTGATATAAAAACATTTATTAAAAAAATATTGTCATATTCTCCTGATGTAATAATTAACTTCGTTGAATCTATTGAAGGTAATTCTAATCTCGAAAGTTATATAGCAGGTTTATATGATATACTCGGAATTCCATACACAGGGAATAATGCTATTTGTTTAGCTAATTGTCTTGATAAAGTACGTACCAAACAAATCTTAAAATCACATAGAATTAAAACACCACGTTATTATATTGCACAATTAAAAAGAATTCCTTCGTCAACGGAATTAAAATTAAAATATCCTGTGATAACAAAGCTTTTACGAGAAGATGCCAGCATTGGCATTTCAGAATTTTCTGTTATAAGTAATTACAGGAATTTGAAAAAACAACTTGAATACCTTTTTGAAAATTTCAATCAAGATGTTTTAATAGAAGAATATATTGAAGGTAGAGAATTAAACGTAGCAATTTTAGGTGATGAGATATTACCTATTTCAGAAATTTGTTTTGAAAGTTTACCTGAACATTTACCAAAGATTATAACTTACGAAGCAAAATGGTCACCCGAAAGTATTTATTATAAACATACAATTCCTAAATGCCCTGCAGAGCTGGAAAAATCTTTAAAAGAAAAAATTGAAGCAATAGCAAAAAAAGCATTCGATGCACTTGAATGCAGAGATTACGCCAGAGTAGACATTAGATTGAACAAAAATAATATTCCGTATGTTATTGAAGTTAATCCCAATCCTGATATTTCACCAGATGCGGGTTTTATTCGTTCTGCTGCTGCAGCTGGAATTAGTTATGAAGAAGTTTTATACAGAATAACAAATTTTGCATTACAAAGGCAGAATTATGATACGCAAGTTGCAATGTGATGATAGAAACAGATTAGTTGATTTGATAGCTCAAATAGAAAATTTTAATGATGAAGAAAAAAAAGTTGCTGTTGAATTAATTGATGAAGCTATTTCTAATAAAGACCAGGATTATTATAACATATATGTCTACGAAAATGAGAATGACATTATTGGATATTATTGCATCGGGAAGAGAGCACTTACAGATGGTGTATACGATTTATACTGGATTGTTGTTGATCCACAACATCAAAACAAAGGGATTGGGAAACAATTACTTAATCATGCGGAAAAATTTGTTCAAGAAAAAAAAGGAAGATGGATATTAGCAGAAACATCTTCAAAAGAAAGCTATGCAAGTACAAGAAACTTTTATTTGAGAAATAAATATTCAATACTTGCAGAGATAAAAGATTTTTACACAATAAATGATAATCTCATAATATTTGGTAAATACATAAAATAATATAAAGGGCATAAATATGGAACTCTGGCAGCAAATGATAAGGGATAGTATCCACTCAGTAGATCAACTTGTAGAAAAATTCAAGTTAGATAGAAAAGTAGCTGAAGAACTCGATGGGTTCTTCCAGGCAAGAATTAATCCCTACTACCTGAGCTTAATTAGATACCCAGGAGATCCAATATGGTTACAATGTGTTCCAGATGTAAAAGAACTAGAAGACATTTCTGGATACGAAGACCCGCTGCAAGAAGATGCCATGAGCCCTGTACCAAATATTACACACAGATATCCAGACCGTGCTCTATTCCTAACAACAAGTCAATGCGGGATGTATTGTAGATTTTGTACAAGAAAAAGAAAAGTTGGTAACTCAGAAAAAATTTCCATGAAACAACTTGAATCTGCATTTAAATATCTCGAAGAACATACAGAGATAAGAGATGTAATTATGTCTGGCGGAGATCCTCTTATGTTAACAGATACTATGTTAGAAAAAATATTAAAGAGATTAAGACAGATTCCACATATAGAAATAATTCGCCTGGGTACACGCATGCCTTGTGTACTTCCACACAGAATTACTCCCAAACTTGTAGAAATGTTAAAAAAATATCATCCAATTTATGTTAATACTCATTTTAATCATCCATGGGAAATAACACCTGAAAGTACAAAAGCTTGCGAAATGTTAGTTGATGCAGGAATTCCTGTAAATAATCAGGCAGTATTGATGAAAGGTGTAAATGATGATGCAGAAGTATTAAAAGAACTATTTCTTAAATTGCTCAAAATAAGAGTTAGACCATATTATTTATTCATGGCAGACGAAACGAGAGGAGCTAATCATTTTAGAACATCTCTTGAAAAAGGATTAGAAATTATGTTCAAGCTTCGTGGAAATATAAGTGGATTGGCTATACCTCACTTTGTTATCGATGCACCTGGAGGTGGAGGCAAAATACCAGTCCTACCACAATATATTTTACATCGTGATGAAGATAGAATTGTTATGAGAAACTATAAAAATGAAATTTATATTTATCGAGAAGCAAAACATGAATCTGCAATTATTAAAGAAGAACCTCAAATACCAATAGAAATTTCTCATAAGAAAAATGGTAATTCAAAAAAACCAAAAAATTATAAACATATAACTACTATTGAAATTCCACAACTTGAAACAAGTGAAACAATAAATAATAGTTAGAAAAATATAAAATATAACAAGCTTGAAATTTATATAAGTTATTTGAGTAATGAATATGGGTCAAGATTTGGTCTTTCAATATCTT
The DNA here is from genome assembly GCF_036860695.1 of Rosettibacter firmus. Taxonomy (NCBI): domain Bacteria; kingdom Pseudomonadati; phylum Ignavibacteriota; class Ignavibacteria; order Ignavibacteriales; family Melioribacteraceae; genus Rosettibacter; species Rosettibacter firmus. The sequence goes on from NZ_JAYKGJ010000001.1 coordinate 650,633, forward strand.
TAAAATATTCTACAGTACCTACTTTTAATTCCCATGTTGCTGCATAATCACAAACTATAATTCCCTTAGGATGAAGTTGTAATGCACTTACTGTCCACATATGATTAACTCCCTCTTCCACTACTTTTGCCAACGCTCTTGCTTTATTATGACCGCTAACTATAATCATAACTTCTTCTGCATCCAAAACTGTTTTAACACCAACTGTTAAAGCTCTCTTAGGTACTTTACTTACATCATTATCAAAAAAACGAGAATTGGCAATTATTGTATCCTGCGTTAATGTTTTAATTCTTGTTCTTGAACTTAAAGAAGACCCTGGTTCATTAAATGCAATATGACCATCAGGTCCTATACCGCCAACAAATAGTTTAATACCACCATAGCTTAAAATTTTCTTTTCATAATTTTCACATTCCAGCTCTAAATCTTTTGCATTACCATTAAGTATATTTACATTTTCTTTAGGAATATCAATATGTTTAAAGAAATTATTCCACATGTAGTAATGATAACTTTGAGGATGATCTTCTGGTAATCCAACATATTCACCCATATTAAATGTTACCACATTTTTAAATGATATTTTCCCTGATTTATAAAGCTCAATTAGTTCTTTATACATTCCAAGTGGCGAAGAACCAGTTGGTAATCCTAACACAAAAGGTTTTGAAGGAGACGGATTAAATTCTAAAATTCTATGAGCAACATAAAATGCAGCCCATTTTGAAACCAATTCATAATTATCTTGAATTATTAATCTCATGATTCCCCCTTTTTGCTAATCACATTCCCCTTTTCTTTCTTTCATTTTCTGTAAGCTTAAATACTTCTCTAAATAATTTTTCATCAACAGCTGTAAATTCAATATTTCTTCTCTTCATTACTTTTCTGGCAACGTCAATTGATTTATCTATTTCATAAGTTGTAAGAGACTCACTCCCGCCCCAGGAGAATGATGGAATATATTTAGGAGGAAAACCAGCTCCAAAAATATTGCATGATACTCCTACTACAGTTCCAGTATTAAACATAGTATTAATTGAACATTTTGAATGATCTCCCATTATTAAACCAACAAATATAGAATCACTATCAACTTGCTCATCATTAATAATTACCTTCACTGTTCCATAATTATTTTTTAAATCGCTATTATTTGTATCAGCACCTAAATTTATCCATTGACCCAAATATGAATGTCCTAAAAAGCCATCATGTTGCTTATTAGTATAAGAATGAATTATAGAAGCTTCAACCTCTCCACCTATTTTACACACTTCGCCAATACTTGTGTTTTCATAAATCTTTGCTCCTATTTTAATAACCGAGTTATCTCCAATAAAACAAGGTCCTTCTATTACTGCATTCGGTAATATCTGAACATTTTTACCAATATAAATTGGACCTTCTTCGGCATCAAGTACAACTCCTGGTTTAATTTTTACACCTTCATCAATAAAAATATTATCTTTATTAAGAAGATAAGCTCCATCATAAATTTTTCCACGTATCATAGAATCATTTTTATTAACAATCAATCCAAAATCTTCTACTATTTGAGAACCATTAATATTAACAAAATCCCACGGATATTTTAAAATAGTGACATTTATTTCTTGTTTTTTAATATTAGCAAATGCTTCATTTGTAAAAACATTCTTCATAATTTTTTTAATCATATCCAGATTTTTTCCGCTAACAATTGCAGCAACTACCGTGTCGTTATGTATATACGCAACATCTTCACCATTTACCACTACTTGATTTTTAAAGTAATCATTTACTATTACTCGAGAATTGACAAATAAACACCTATTAACAGTTTCTGGAATTTCATTTACAATAAAATTTGAATATTTCATTTTGACAGAGTCATTTAAATATTCTCTACAATGAAGAATAAATGAGTAATCTGGATAATGAAGTTTGACCTTATCAATTAATTTCATAATTCCACATCTTAAATCAAATACTGGTCGAAAGTAAACAAGTGGCAATAAATTTTTATAATCTGAATCCTCAAACAAACATATTGCCTGTAACATGAATCCTCCGATGTTATTTGCTATTATAAAATATCCCCAGCAATTATTAATAACTCCTACAATTAGTAAAAATGTAATTCAACCGTACTCTTGCTAATATATTTAATCTTCAATATTCTTCAAACCAGATTAATTATGAAATACTTATTATGACAAAAAAATATTTTCATTATTGGTATTAATAACAGAAATGTTATGCTATATATAAAACTATAATATTCATTGATGATTTTTAAACTTACGAATATCCAGTCCCCAGAAAAGTTTATTACGTAATATCTCAAAGTAACTAGTATTATTTGAATGTGCTAATTGAATATCTTTCTTACTTTTTTCAACAAATATATAAGAAGGAGAATCATAAATATTACTGCGTTGCCCATCACAGCTTATATGAATCTTTCCAAATTGTGATTGTGCGATTATTGTAATTTTTTGATTGCTGGATATAACAAGGGGTCTCATTGTTAAAGTATGAGGAGCAATGGGACTTAATGTTATTACATTTGATTTTGGAGTAATTATAGGACCTCCAGTAGAAAGTGAGTACCCTGTTGAACCAGTTGGAGTTGCTATTATAATTCCATCTGCAGAAAAAGTAGATACATAATCATCATCAATTTTAATAGTAATTTCAATCATTTTAGCCCATGAACCTTTATCAATTACAATATCATTTATTGCATATAATTCCTCTTTATTATTCACATTTCCTATTAATGCAATTCTATTTTCAATTGTGTAGTTTTTAGATATTATATCAGGAATAAAATTTTTAAAGCTTTCAACATCAAACTCTGCGAGAAAACCTAATTTACCTAAATTTACTCCAATAATCGGTTTATTATCATTTCTAACTTCGTATGCAGTATTGAGCATTGTTCCATCTCCACCAATGGAAATTATTATATCTGATTTATTAATTAATTCCTTCAAAGGAAGAAAACTGCAGTTATTAAGTTTTTCACTAAACTCATTTTTCTTTTTAAGCATTGAATCACAAATAAAAAATCCTAGATTGTATTTTTGTAATTCTTCAACTATGACTTCAATAGTTTTCAAGATATCTGTTTTTGTAATATTTGGAATTATTCCAAGTATCATATTATTCCTCTTTTAAATTTCTCCCGGATTTCTTTATCTCCCAAACTTTACAATACTTAGTAAACACATAAAATGATGAATAAAGAGATAAAATTAGTCCATGCAATCCATCCAGGAATCCCAATTTTAAAATATACATTTTAATAAAAATAAATGCTGGTCTTAATAATATATCTATTAAAGTTACTTTCTTATTATTCTTAATTATTTCTTCGGCAGCAAGAGAAGTATAATTATTTAATTTATTTAAATAATGAGTTATATCGGGGTATGTATAGTGAATCAATGGATGTTGTAAATAACCTGATTCACCTTTAACTATTAATTTTTCGTGAACTGGATTTTCGCTTATATATGAGAAGTTTTTATTGAATAATCTCAAAACATAGTCCGGGTACCATCCACAATGTTTTATCCATTTACCAAGAAAATATGATTTTCTAGGAATAAAATATGAATTAAATTCTGGAGTAGAATTTTTAAAGCTAAGCAAATCATTGGCTAATTCTTTTGATAATTCTTCATCGGCATCTATCCACAAAACCCATTCATATTTTGTTTTAGATATTGCATAATTTTTAGTTGGACCAAATCCTTTCCACTCTACAATTTCTGATCTTACATCTGGATAAGAAGTAACAATTTGATAAGTATTATCTTTTGTTCTAGAATCTACTAAAACTAAAATATCATCAATAATATTTAACTGGCTTTCGATACACCTACTAATATTTTGTTCTTCATCTCTTGCTATAATAATTGAAGATAATTTCACTTTATTTTTTCTTATTGTGACGAAATTCAATCAATATCTCTAAATTGCAAATCGTAAAGTTTTTTGTAAATACTATTTTCTTCACCAAGTAATTCATCGTGTTTACCATCCTGAACAATTTTCCCTTTTTCGATAACAAGAATTCTATCTGCGTTTCTAATTGTGCTAAGACGATGTGCAATAACAAAAACAGTTCTATCTTTCATAAGTCTTTCAATAGCTTCCTGAACCAAAGCTTCTGATTCATTATCAAGTGCAGATGTTGCTTCATCAAAGATCATTATAGGAGGATTTTTCAGGAGAGCGCGAGCTATAGCTATTCTCTGTCGTTGTCCCCCAGAAAGTTTTGTTCCTTTTTCGCCAATAATAGTATCGTATTTTTGAGGAAGCTCCATTATAAAATTATGCGCATTTGCTGCTTTAGCTGCTTCAATTATTTTTTCTTCAGAACAATTTGTTAATCCATAAGCGATATTATTTCTAACAGATTCATTAAATAAAATTATTTCCTGGGTTACAACCCCAATTAATTTTCTTAAATCTTCAATACGAATATTTTTTATATCAATACCATCTATCAATATTCTACCTTTTGTAGGATCATAAAATCTCGGGATTAAATCTACAAGAGTTGTTTTGCCTGCTCCACTACTTCCAACAAGTGCAATTATCTTTCCTTTTTCCACCTTAAAATTAATATCATTCAAAACATATTCATCAGTACCATCGTATTTGAAATAAACATGTTCAAATTCAATATCTCTATTAAATTGGTTAATAGATACCGGGTTATCAATATTTTTTATACTGGGTTCGATATCAATAATCTCAAAAATTCTATCTGCAGCTGCACTTGATTCCTGAATTCGATTATTCACACTGCTTAATTCTTTAATAGGTGGCATTAGTTGAAATATAGCAAATAAAAATCCAATAAATTGACTTGCTGTTATAGATTTTTCGATAAGTACAAGTTGTGCCCCAAAATAAATTATTACCACTCCAACAATTACACTTAAAAATTCTGTTGTGGGACTTGCAATATTTCTTATTCTTGTAATTTTCAAAGAAAGTTTAAAAAAGTTTTGTGTTTCCTTAAAGAATTTTTTGTTTTCATAATCTTCCATTCCAAAAGCTTTAACAATTTTAACACCTGTTATTGCTTCGTGAATACTGTTTGTTAAATCTGCAATTTTAGATTGAAGCAATCCACTCTGTTTTCTTACAAGTAATCCAATATAACTAATTACTACCAGTGAAAAAGGTAATACAACAAGTGAAAATAAAGTTAATCTCCAGCTAATAGCCAGAGCAATACTAAGAAAGACAATTATCTTTAATGGTTCTCTTATTAAATTTAAAAACACTGCTGATACACTTGCATTAACAGCATTAACATCATTCATAATTCTAGAAATTAAATTGCCAGTCTTTTCATTCTTAAAAAAACTCATTGGTAGTTTATGTAAATGTTGATATGCCTCGTTTCTTAAATTTCGAATCATCCCCTGTTCTACATGTGCAAGAAAATATGCTTGAAGATACCCAAAAAGATTTTTTCCTAAAAATGTGATAACAATTAAAAAGCATATTTTTAAAAGTACTTCAGAAGTTGAGCCACTAAATATGAATGCTTTAAAATTCGTTGCTATTTCATTTGCAAATTGGGAAATCCAATTTCCTGTTTTATGACTCAAGTTAGAAATACTATCAATCTGATTTCCAGTAGATACTCCCTTTTGCTGAAATAAAGTATCGAGCAGAGGTATTGAAAGGTATATTGATGCTCCATCAAGTAATGCAGAAAATATTGTAAAAATTATTGAAGCAGCAAGATATTTCCAGAATGGTTTTACGTATTTAAGAATTCTAAAATATGTTTTCATTGTATACTATAAATTATTTAAACCACAACCATCATAAAATTGAATTCTATAATATATTGAATTAGTATTAAAATCATATATCGTAATTTGTTTAGTTGTACCAATTTCTTCTTCAAAAAATAGAAAGTTTCCATGAACTAATAAATTCTGATTTAAAGGACCTTTATAAATATTTCTTATTTGCATTTTATTTGTATCAACAATTATAATCTTACCTGAGTTATTAGTAATATCATCTGCTGCTATAATCATACAATATTTTTCATCATCAGTCCATTTAATACTTTTTAATTCACCTTTACTTTCAAAAATAAGTATCTCTGAGTTATGAATAACATCACGAAGGTAAATATATTCTTTTTCAATTTCTTTAATATTTCTAATTTGAAATCGACCTTTAGGTGAAATAACCACTGGTTTTATTTTAGGAGGTTTTGGGAATCCATCTTTTTGTAAATTAAAATATCTTTGCTGAATATTAGTTAAGATACCCGTAATATCAAATGAATAAATTTTTTGAATCAATATCTCCGGCTTTAAAGAATCTGAAAAAGTAATATTTACTTTAAATGTATCTTCTGTTTCCCAGTAACTATAAATTTGAATTCCATCACCAAAAGTATAAACTTCCTGAAATTCTCCTTTTAAACCATCATAGTAAAGCAAACCAATATCATTAATATATGGTATTGAATTTCGAACATTATAATTTTTTGCTGTAATTATAAATGCTTCAGTTTTATTTTTAGAATAATTTAAAGTAAGAACTTTTCTACCCCAGCGAGTCCATAATGGTCTTGTTTGTTTATTTACTAAGTTAAAATTATAAATTGAAGGTCTTCCAGAGTAGTTTGCAATAAATAATACATTGGCAAATAAATCTTTTACATATTCATCTTTATAATAGATTTTATAATTTTTTATCAATCCCTTCTTAAATAAATCATAGGCTCGATAGCCTGCATCAAAAGACGAATTATATTTACCATAAAGGATTAAATATCTATCTGGTGAAATATTTCTGATTGTAATACTATCAATTAAATTTTTATCCAGTTTATTTCTATAATTATAAGCTTTTGTTAATGTTTTAAATTCAGCAAGGAAGATTGAATAAGTAAACTTAGATTGTTCTTCATTTTTATTATTGCACCCGGAAGAAATCAATAGTAAATAAACAGCTATTATTGCCACTAAAAATTTTTTCATTTTTTAACCACGTGGATGATGATCTCGATGAACCTGTTTAATATATTCACGATCAATATGAGTATAGATTTGTGTAGTGGAAATATCAGCATGACCAAGCATTTCTTGAACAGCTCTTAAATCAGCTCCTCGTTCTATTAGATGAGTTGCAAAGGAATGTCTGAATGTATGTGGATGAATTTCCTTTTTAATTCCTGCTTCTTTAGCATAGAAATTAATAATTTTCCATATACCCATTCTTGATAGTTTAGTCCCCCTTTTATTCAGAAAAACATAGTTTTGACTTTTTGTTTTTTTTTCAATTATTGGTCTGGTTGTTTTCAAATATTCATTAATCCAGTAAATAGCACTTTGACCAACGGGAACAAGTCTTTCTTTAGAACCTTTTCCTAAAACACGAATTACTTCTTCGTCGAAAAACAAATCAGTAATTTTTAAGTTGATTAATTCAGATACTCTCAAGCCTGAGGAATATAATAATTCAATTATTGCTCTATCTCTAATGCCAAGTAAATTATCTGCCTTTGCTGATTGGAGGATTTTTTCAATTTCTTCGAACGTAAGCACAGATGGGAGTTTTCTGGATTTTTTTACAGAATACAATTTTTCAGTTGGATTTTTCTCTATATATTTTGAAGATTCAAGATATTGCCAGAATCCCTTAATCGAAGACATATAACGTGCAACAGTAGCTGCATCAATACCATATTTACGTTGTAGGTCAAAGTATTCAGAAATTAACTCAGCAGTAACATCATTTAGATCCTTTACATTTTTAGACTCCAGGTAATTAAATAATTTCCTTAAATCAGTTTCATAAGATTTAATTGAGTTACTGGAAAGATTTTTTTCGAATCGTAAAATTGTGAGGTATTCTTTTAAGAATTGTTCCATAATTAATTTTCTTCATCTTTTCTTACTTCCAACTCATCTTGATTTGGATATCGAATTCTTTTATGACGCTGTCCAATAAGAATATTTTGAAAAGCTTCTTTAATTAATTTAATATCATTAAATGTTATTGGTGCATCATTTAATTGACCATCATCAATTCTAGCTTTAATTAAATTATTAATTACATTTTCAATTTTTTGAGGTTCAGGATTGGTTAATGATCTTACTGTAGATTCACAGGCATCTGCAAGCATAACAAGAGCGGTTTCTTTTGTATTTGGCTTTGGACCTTTGTATCGGAAATCATTTACATCTACATTTTCTTCACCATTAATTTCTTTAGCTTTTTCATAGAAATAAGTTATAATCATTGTTCCGTGATGCATTGGAATAAAGTTTATAATTTCATCTGGCAGATCATATTTTTTAGCAAGTTCAATCCCTTTTTCAACATGATCTAAAATTAATTTTACACTTTCTTCAGGTTGAATCTTTTCATGTATATTTTCGTCGTGCAATTGATTTTCTATAAAGCTCGATGGATTGAGTATTTTACCAATATCGTGATAATAAGCTCCTACTCTTGCCAGGATTGGATTAGCACCTATTGCTTCGGCAGCAGTTTCTACCATAGTTCCCATTAACATAGAATGATTAAAAGTACCTGGTGCTGATTTTGCTAATTCCTTTAGTAAGGGATGATTAAAGTCCGTTAATTCAAGAAGAGTTAAATCTGTTGTTATTTTAAAAATTCTCTCAATAAAAATTATTAAGCCATATGTAAACACTGGACTTATAAGTGCATTCGAAGCTGCAAATGCAATTGTCACAATCATTTTATTAAAAGAATCATACCTTTCTAATCCAAACGCAATTATACTTATCAGATAACCAATAAGTATATATAAAAAAGAACGAAATATTTGTGTTCTATTTTTTATATCTCTAACTGTATAAGCAGCTAAACCTCCTGCTACAATATTCATAACCGCAAAAACATAATCATTACCTCTCAATCCAGCTACTATTAATGAAATAGTAACAGTACCATAAAAACCAACTCTTGAATCAAATATTATTGTCAATAGCATGGATGCTACTGGTACCAGCACAAGCAATTCAAGTTGAATTGAAGCATTAATTTGATAAATGAGAAATGTAATAAAACTTACAATTAAAAATATAATTGCAATAAGAAGAATTTTTAAATTATCATTATAGATTTTCTTCCTGAACAAATATATATAAAGTATAAAAGGAAGTGCTACAATGGATATATGAATAAATTTCCCCAGTTCTTGTGCAGCTTTATTCAAAGTACTTGTTTCTTCACCTTTTGCTATTCTGTATGAATCTATTTTTAATTTAATTTCTGGAGTAATTCTATCATGTTTTGCAACTATTCTTTCGTTCTCATTTACAATTCCAATATTTCGTGGAATTTTTTCTTTTGCATTTTCTTTTGCAGCTTTAGTTAAATCATAACTATAAATAATATTAGGAGTGAGAAAATGAGTAATATATTCAAAAAGAGATTCGTTTACTTCTTTATTACTCCCGATGTTTGTTTCTAAATAAGTATTAATAAATTCATTAACTGATTGTCTATCGAAATAAAATGTTTTAGGTAGATTTTTTTCATATTTCCCTTCTCTAAATGTAATGCTATCTTTTTCAATTTCTTTATAGTCATAATTCAGTAATCCTCGTTGATATATTCTTCCGAGCAGAATTACAACATTCTGTAAAATTAGATTTAATGATTTTACTTTTAAGCCTGTAAACCTTGAAGGATTTTTTTTTAATGTTAAAAGAGTATTGTATGAGCTTTCACTTAAGAATATTTCTTTTGATGAATTTTTATTTTGTAATATATCTCTTTGAAGTAGTTCATTTAATTTTTTATTGAATTTATTGATAGAGTCTAAAAATTTCTCAGATGCCTTATTATCACGAACAAAAATTGGTAGTATTTTTGAAATCGCATCTTGTTTTTCTTTTTCATAAACTGCAGGATCTTTTAGCACTTCAAAAGTTCTTGAAGCAATTAAATCATCTTTAATCCAGATAGAACCAACGGTTACTTCTGATTCAATTGATTCACCTTTAGGAAACATTAATACCATAAGTGTTATGGTAATAAATACAATCAGTAACTTAACTCTTATATTTTCTTTCAAAATATTTTCCAAATTCCTTTTCATTAAGATTTTAATTCCAATAACAAATTCAAAAATTCATTAATACCATCTTCGTTATTACTTTTTGTTGTAGTAATATCAGCTAATTTTTTTATTTCTGGGACTGCATTAGCCATTGCAACCTTGAAAGCATTTGTATTAAAAAGTGAAATATCATTATACCAATCGCCAACTACAGCAGTATTTTTAATTTTTATATCCAGATAATTACAAAGTTTTTTAAGTGCCATCCCTTTATTTACTCCAATTTTTTTTATTTCTAAAAAATTATTCCCATTATCTTTTCTTGATTTGTAAATTGATGCTTGAATGCCATATGTGTATGGGAAAATCATTTTTCTCTTTACTTTTTTTAAGTTTTCAAACTCATTACCTGTTATTATAACTTCATATGTTTCATTAACACAGTTATTAATGAAATTAATCAATTTATATTCTGTTCCATATTTATGTAACAATGATTCTATAACATAACTATTTTTGTTATAATAAATTCCATCTTTACAAAATAGAAGAAAATTTAGAGAGTATTTTTCGGACATTTTTATAGAGCGTAAAACATACTTAGCAGGAATAAACAATTCATTAATATATTCCCCTGTAATAGGATTTATTATAACCGAACCATCAAGACATATTACTGGTAAATCTATATTGAGTAATTTTATATAATCTAAAAAGGAGGATAAATATCTTGCAGAAGCAATTGTAAATTTAAGTCCTTTATCTTTTAATTTTGTTATAAGATTGATTGTTTCTTTACTAATATTATTTTCGTTATCGAGGATTGTCCCATCGAGATCTAAAACAACAAGCTTCAAGTTTCTTAGTATTTCTTCTTCTGTTTTTATCATTTTTTTTAGAACGACATAGTCTCAATATTAATCGCTATAGGAGATAGCCTGACAAAATTAATTGAATTTACAAAGGGATTGAATTATTCTGAAATTTCTTCTAAATCTATCAAAGCTTCATCAACTGAATTACAAATTTTTAATACCCTATCAAGTTGTGAAATTTCAATAAGTGTTTTTACATTTTTTGTAGGATTAGCTAAACGAATCATTCCATCTCGTGTTTGAAGAATACGGTAAGCCAGTAGTATTGCACTTAATCCCGAGCTATCACAATAATCAACTTCCGATAAATCTATGATTAATTTATTTATATCACTGCTATGAAGTAGAATTGTAAATTCTCCTTTTACAAATCCAGCAATGGAAGCATCAAATCTTTTTTCATTTAATTTGAATATAGCAGTATTACCTATTTTTTTTAATTCGTAATTAATATTGTCGCTCATTTTATCCTGCTCTTAAATTTTACTATTGAAATCTACAAATTCAATGAAATATTATAAAGAATATTTAACTAAAACATTCGTACAAAATTTAGAAAATTTCTAAATACTAATTCTGACTCATTATTATTATCAAAATATAATAAATTATAATATGATTCTGAATTTTCCTTTTTAAAGCTAATCCTAACTTTTGAACTAACAATATTAGCTACTGCACTAAAAAAAGTATTCTCAACTCTATTCAAATCAATTACAATATCATATTTAGTATTAAATAACTTATTTAGCAAATTTTTAGAAGGTAAATTTAATCGAGATATATCCTGTTGCGAATAAGTTATAAAATGAATTTTATCCTTCATTGGAAAAAAATTATATCTGTATTCCTGCAAAAAAACTGTAACATCTTTTTTATGTATTAATAAAAACTTAATTAAATCTAACGAATGGCTTAAATCACTTTCTTCTTCTGGAAGGATAACAAAAAAACTTTTAGAATTAGTAATAATCTTATTAAATAATATTGGATTACTACCATTTTTTAGAAATTTTTTTGATAACAAATAATGAGCTAATTTTCTTTTTATATTTTCAAACATAATTTTCTATTCAATCATTTTAAGAAAATCTTCTTCGGTAAGAATTGTTATACCAAGCTTTTTAGCTTTGTCAAACTTTGAACCAGGATTATCACCAACAACCACATAATCTGTATTTTTACTTACTGCCGAAAGTACATGTCCACCGAGTGAAATAATTTTTTCTTTTGCTTCTTCTCTCGACATTGAAGATAAAGTACCAGTTAACACAAAAGATTTACCTTTTAATTTATCAGAAGTAATTCTTATTTCATCTATCTTAAATTTTAATCCTGCTTTTTTAAGTTTTTCAATCAATTTAAGATTATTTTTATCACTGAAAAATCTTTTAACACTTTTGCTAATACTTGGACCAATTTCATGAATGGATTCAATTTCTTCTTCGCTGGCATTAATTAAAGCATCAATAGATTTAAAATGATCGGCTAACTTTTTTGCTACACCAGCACCAACATATCTTATTCCTATTGCAAATAAAACTCTATCAAAAGGTTTCTCTTTACTTTTTTCGATTGCTGCCAGTAAATTATCCACGCTTTTTTCACCGAGTCTCTCTATCTTAATTAATTCTTCTCTATGTTCTTTTAATTGATAAATGTCAGAATAATCTTTTAGAAATCCACGGTCAACAAAAAGATTAATTAAAGCTTCTCCCAATCCAGTAATATCCATAGCACCACGAGAAGCAAAATGCTCAATTCTTCCTTTAACTTGTGCAGGACACAAATTATTTTCACAATAAATTGCAACTTCATTTTCTGGTCTGAATAAATTTGAGTTACATACTGGACACTTCGAAGGAAGTTTTACAACCTGTGAATCTTTTGGTCTTTGTGATAAATCTACTTCAACAACTTTAGGAATTACATCGCCACCTTTTTCAATTACAACAATATCATTTTCTCTTATGTCTTTTCGTCTTATCTCATCGATATTATGCAAAGTTGCACGACTTATAGTAGAACCAGCAAGAAAAACAGGTTCAAGTTCTGCTACGGGTGTTAATGTACCTGTGCGACCGACCTGCCAGATAATTTTTTTTAATCTTGTTTTTGCTTGTTTAGCTTTAAATTTATAAGCAACAGCCCAGCGTGGAGATTTTGCAATATTACCGAGTATTCTTTGTTGTTTTAATGAATTAACTTTTACAACTACACCATCAATTTCATATGGTAATTTATCTCTTTTTTCTTCCCACTCATTACAAAAATCCATCACCTCTTCGATATTTTTACAAAGTCTATAATTCGGGTTAACTCGAAATCCTATCTCAGATAATATTTTAAGATTTTCAAAATGAGTACTTAATTCATCGGTTTCAGAATACAAATAATAAACAAATATTTTGAGTGGTCTTTTAGCAACAAGTTGAGGTTCCAGTAATTTTATTGTACCAGCTGTAAGATTTCTTGGATTTGCAAAAGTTTTTTCACCATTTAATTCTCTTTCTTCATTAATTTTTTTAAATGCTTCAATTTCCATATAAATTTCGCCACGAACCTCAATGTCATCAAGATTCAATTTTAGTGATGAAGGTTTTCTTAGTGAAAGAGGAACACTTCTAATAGTTTTAACATTGTTGGTAATTTCTTCGCCTGTAGTACCATCCCCTCTGGTAGCTGCTGTAACTAATATTCCATTTTTATATCTTAAACTTACAGAGACACCATCTATTTTTAATTCGCAAACATATTCAACTTTTTCTCCTCGTGGTAATCCTTCTTTTACTCTTCTATCAAATTCATACATTTCTTCTTCGCTATAAGTATTAGAAAGACTCAACATAGGTATTTTATGAACAACAGGATTAAATACATTTGTAAGGTCTGAACCTACTCTTTGTGTAGGGGAATCTGGAGTAATTAAGTGTGGATTTTCTTTTTCTAATTGAATCAGTTCATTAACAAGTTGATCGTATTCATAGTCGCTAATTATAGGTTCAGCGAGCACATAATACCTGTAATCGTGCTCATTAATTAATTTTCTTAATTCTTCAATTCTCTGTTGAGGATTTTTTTTCATCATTTTTTTGAATTGGGACTAAAAAACTCTTGACAGTATCGTTTGAAATATAATATCTTCTTATTTCACCCATGTTTCCTGCTTGAGATAATGGTTTACCATTCAAATTCATTTTTACATAACCAGCATTTCCCACAACAACATAAAATTCTTTTGAAGCCTTAAAATTTAATAACTGGTTTGCAGGAGCCATCTGTTGATAAACTTCTTTTTTATCACACAAAACTTTTAACCAGACATTTTTTACAGGAGTAATTAATAGAGTAAGACTATCAGAATTTTTGAATAATTGAGTTACAGATGATGTATCGGGTTTATATCTATCTGTAGTAATATCTTTATATGGATTTTCCTCAATAATAGAAGAACCAGAATTTATGAATATAAGATATATAAGCAATAAGAAAATTAATACTACTCCACCTATAATATAATATTTTAATTTAGGACCTATTTTCTTCTTTACAACAACATCCGAAATAAAAGATAAATACTCATTTGCATTATAATCTTTATCGTAAGTATCATCAATTATCAAAGATTCTTTTTTCTTACTTGTTGATATTTTTTCAGAATATGATTTTTCTTTTTCATAAGAACTAACATTCGAATCAACTTCTTTTTTTGCTGAATTATATTTTTCTACAATAACATTTACATCCAAATCCATAGTTTGAGCATATTCTTTAATAAAAGCTTTTACATAAATTTCGGGAAGAAAATTAAAATTACCATCTTCAATCATTTGAAGAAATTTAATATCAATTTTAGTATGATTTGAAATTTGCTGTAATGTAAAACCTTTTTCTTCTCTTAGAGATTTTAGTTCCTCAGCAAATTTTTTTAAGGCTTCGGAAGCCATATAATTTCTCTATATATTAAACTAAACGAATAATCTTAGCAGCAAACGAACCATCAATACCATGAATATGAGGATATGTTTGAACACAACCATTTTCATCTAAAAGTTCTTTGGGAAATATTTCAGAAGCATCTACAAGTGTAAAATTTGGATTTTCTGCTAAAAATCTTTTTATGATTTCAAAATTCTCTTCAGGTTCTATTGTACATGTACTATAGACCAGTGATCCTCCCACTTTAAGCATTGATGAACCTTTTTTTAACAATTCATATTGAATATTAATAATTTTTCTAATATCTCCCAAGTCTTTTTTCCACTTTAAATCTGGCTTTTTTGTAAGCGTACCTAATCCAGAACAAGGAGCGTCAACTAAAACCCTATCAAAACCCTCATTATCATTAAAATCAAGTGCATTTATTGCAAGAGTTTTCACATTAGTAACTTTTAATCTTGTGAGGTTTTTTTCCAGGATTTTTAATCTACTTTCATATCTATCTATAGCAATTATTTCACCCTGATTATTCATTATATCTGCAATAAAAGCTGTTTTACCACCAGGTGCTGCACATAAATCAAGAACTCTCATTCCAGGTTTAACATCTAATAATTTTACGGGCAGTCCACTACTTTCATCCTGAACAGAAAAAAATCCTTTCTGAAAATATTCCCAATCAGTAATATTGGTTAATTTATTAAGTCTAATAAATTCTGGTAAATATTTACTTATAGTATACTTAAGTTCTACCGAATCCAGGAGTGATTTTAATTCATCTAAACTTGTAACTAAATTGTTTACTCTTAAAGAAAGAACTGGCTTACTATTATTAGCTATTAAGAGTTTTTCAGTTTCTTCTTTACCAAATCTTTTAAACCATCTTTTAACCATCCATGCTGGATGTGAATAATATGCACTCAAATATCCAATCAAGTCTTCTTCTGGATCGGGGTAACGAATAGAATCTTTATTCCTGATTATATTTCTGAGTACAGCATTAGCAATATCGGCATATTTTTGTCCCTGAAGTTTTTTTATGAATTCCACAGCTTCGTTAACAGCAGCATAATCTGGTATTTTATCTAAAAAAAGGATTTGATAAAGAGCAACGCGAAGTGCATTTTTTACATCTGAAACACTTTTTGAAAATTGTCCTTTATAAAATCCAGTTAATATCCAATCTAATCTTCCCATCCATCGCATTACACCATGAACAATTTCAAATAACAATGCTTTATCAACTCCACTCAGGTTAGAATTTTTTAATTCTATTTCTAACAATTTATCAAGATAAGCATCTGTTCTATCAACGCGATTCAAAATCTTTACGGCATGACCTCTTACACCCTGATACAAATTCATACCAGATAATTCTGTATAATCTAACTTATCCATTATTAAAACTCGCAGTTATTATTTTTAAGGTAGGTTTAAAATAATAAAGGGCTGTTTAAAAACAGCCCTGAAACTTCTAAAAAATTTTAAGCTTCTTTCAATCCGTATTTCTTTCTGAATTTTTCTACTCTACCAGTAGAATCCACAATTTTTTGTTTGCCTGTAAAGAAGGGATGACATTCAGAGCAAATTTCAAGTTTTATACTGCTTACTGTAGAACGTGTAACAAATGAATTTCCACATACACACGTTACTTCGCATCTTCTATAAGTTGGATGAATACCTTTTTTCATTTCTTCTAATTTTCCTAAATAATTTGAGTTACAAAATTAAGTATGTATGAATAAAAAAACAAATTTATAAATTTCTACTATCTATTATATCTTGATCTTCTGATTGAATCTCTTTTTGCTTCTGCTTTTTTAATTGAATCAATCATTCTTCGATATTTTTCAATAGACTCTTTATCAAGTTGTTGAGGCATAAGAAATCTATCAAATTCAAAAACTTCTTCTCCGCTACTAACAACTGTTCCTCGCTGTAAATTATTTACACGAGCATTTTCTCCCGAAATATATTCATCTAAAGAAACTGAACGGGTTTGATTAATTGGATATTTAATTGCAGGATTTGTAGATGTATTTGATTTTTTACTTGTACTCCCAGATTGAATTTCCCCCTTTTTTACTTTCAGTTTAGGCGTAGTAATCTGTTCAACATTAGAAGAAAAAATCTGAGAGTTATCTATATTTTCTTTTTCAGATATTTTTGGGGGATCAGACATTAAAGGATTATCTATTACCTGTTCATTGGTTGGGAAAAACAGGATAAATAAAATTATTATTGAAACTATTGCAGATGGTATAATAAATTTAATAATGCCATAGCGTGGTTTAAATTCTTCCTCTAAGTTACCGAAGTTACCATTTTGAATACGAATCATTAGATTGTATTCAAAATTATCTTCGGCTTTAATTTTCGGGAGTTCTTTTAAATCCTTTAATAGTTTGATAAATTTAAGTTCATCATCATTGTAACCGTTTATTTCCATAGGCTTACTCTTTGTATATATTTTTTAATAATTTCTGTAGTTGAGTTCTTCCTCTATTTATTCTCGATTTAACTGTTCCCAAAGATACTTTTGTAATTTCAGCAATTTCTTCGTATGAAAGTCCCTGTATATCTCTTAAAATCACCATTTCTCTATAAACAGGTTTAATTTTCATTAGTGCACGTTGAATCATGTCATGTTTAATATTGCTATCTGCTGCTCGATCTGGCGAAACAAATGATTTATCTTCAACCTGTATTTGTTTTTCATCTTCAGTTGGACCTAAAGAAATAATATTTCTTCTTTTTCTTCTTTTAAGTTCATTTTTTGCAAGGTTACCAGCTATTGTATAAATCCAAGTAGAAAACTTAGCAAACTCACGATAAGAATCTTTATTAAGATAAAATTTAATCATCGTATCTTGAACTATATCTGTACAAACATCTCTATCGCCAACAAATCTATACACAAAGTTCATCAAAGGATCCTTATACCTGCGAACTAATATTTCATAAGCTTCAAGTTCATTAGTTTCTTGAAACTTTTTAATTAGTTCTTCGTCCGATAATTCAGTTAAATTTTGATTGTTCGGCAATTATACCCATCCATTATTAAGATTGTTTCAAAAATAAGGTGCATAATTTTAGTTATTATGGAAATATTTTTCAACATTAACTTAACATTTTCGTAATCAGCATAATCAAAATTGTTTTAGAATCTGTAGCAGTAGTTTTTACAGCTTCATCGGCTTCGAGAAGAGCTCGCGAAGCGTTTAATAGTCTTTTTTCAGAAAATAAATAATTGGCTTTTTTACAATTTATGTAATAATACCAGCTTACTCGAAGTTTATTTGCAGCTTCATTATCGTTAACATTTGTTTTAACCATTTCAGTAATTTGAGCAATTGTCAAAATAAATTTTGCAAGCATATTTATTATGGCTACTATTTCTTCTCCATTGTCCAGTAGATTAACTCCAATTTCAATGGCTTTTGATTTATCTCCTCTACCTATTGCCTCCTGTAAATCGAAAATGGAGAATTTCTTTGTAACTGAAATAAGTTCTTTTATTTCATTAAAAGTAACTGTTTTATTAATGTTATAATCTGAAATTTTTTTAAGTTGACTTTCAAGTAAGCTTTTATCTTCACCAACTATTTCAATTAAACCAATTAAATCTTCACGTGCTATTTCTAAATTAAATTCTTTTGCTCTATTTACTAACCAGTCAACAAGTTCTTCTCCTGTTTCTGATTTAGTCTCAAATAAATATCCTTTTTGTAATAATGATGAAAACGGTTCTTTTGTGTAATCATTAATTTTAGATCTATTTATTAATACAAGTATTGTAAATTCAGCAGGAGATTTTAAATATTCTTGTAATGTTTTTTTATCACTCACTCGTTCAAAATTCTTGACAACTATTAACTTTTTCCCTCCACCGAAAGGAAATGCCAGAGCAATATCAATAATTTGAGAAAAATTTTGTCCCCGATCAGATTCAATAACTTCAATATCAAAGTCAGATTTAATAAAAGGTTTTGCAGCTTTTATAATTGAGTTAACTGTTTGTTCGATAGTATAATCATCTTCACCACAAATAAAATAAACTGGTAAAAACTTCTCTGTTTTTAAATTTTTTAATAATTCATTAGTTGATGGAATTATTTTTTTTGCCATCTTCAATCATTTTTTTCTTTTCGAAATTTATAGCTTTTATTATAAAAAAAATAAATCCTCCCCAGATTATAATAATTGTTATTATTCCAGTAATAAACGTTATCATATTATAATATTTTATTTGATATTTTCTTATTGAATACAATCAGTAAGGCTAACACAATTGCCCATTGAAATACACAAGTTCCTAAATTTTCTTTATGAAATGGATTCCACCATTCTTTATCCCAGGAAGTAGAAGATAATAACCACCAGGATAATAGCAAAATTGCTTGAATAGGTATAAAATATTTCATAATAACGTTATACCATTTACCAATTTTTATATCACTCCCAATCCCATTAATAACATTTTCTCTTAATTCATCGATTCCATATTTTATTATTGAAAAAGCAATGAATGCACCGCTTAATATTAATCCTACTCCCCAAACCCAATCTTGATTTATTAGAAAATTTATATTAATTGCAGATGGAATCCCAAAAGCAAATCCACCTATTGCAACAAAAAGTGTAGCTTTATTTCTCTGAAAACCAAAATCTATTAAAGATTTCACAGCCAGTTCAATCATAGAAATTAAAGAAGTAATAGCAGCAAAAGATAATGCAAGAAAGAATAATGACGCAAAGATTATATTAATTAACATTGTTTCAGAAATTTTAGAAAATAACTGAGGCAATACAATAAAAGTAAGACCAGTATTTGCAGGACCTGATTGTGAAATTTGTTGAATTGCATCATTTGAGCCCAGAGCAAATACTGTAGAAAAAATTATTATTCCAGCCAATAATGAAATAGAATTATTTCCAAATCCTATTAAAGTAGCATTCAAAGCAATATCTTCTTTTTGTTTCATATATGTTGCATATGTTAAAACTAATCCCCAACCAGCACCTGTATCCCATGCATTTTGTGTTAATGCACTTAGCCATACTTTATAATCTGTTAAGTATTCAAGTTGAGGTGTAAAAAAATATTTAATTCCTTCAAAAGCATTAGGTAATGTTACAGCTCTTACAAATAATATAAAAAGTATAATTACAAGTAAGGTTACAAGAACTCTACTAACCTTTTCGATTCCTTTTACAATTCCTTTATAGACTACTAATGAACCAATCAACATTGCAATAAAATGGTATAATAGTGGATTTAGACCAGATGAAAAGTCATACCATGTTTGAATTGTATTAGATGTAAGTAAATCCCCAGATAAAGACAAAATTAAATATTTTATACACCAGCCAGTAATAACAGAATAATAAAACATTATAGCAGTAGATACAAAAGCAATAAAAGCTCCCATCCATGTAAATTTGTTACTGGATATATTTGCAATTGCTCCAATTGGTGCTTTTCTTGTAAATTTTCCGAGAGCAAATTCAGAAATGATTAATGGAATAGACCAGATAAATAAAAATATAATCCATGGAATTAAAAAAGAACCACCACCATTTTGAGCAACAATTCGAGAAAATCTCCATATATTTCCTGTACCTACTGCAATTCCAAGTGTTGATAAAACCAATCCCCATCGTGTAGAAAAAAATTCAAGTCGCATGTTTTATCTGCGTTTTTCTATTATAATTTTTTCAATAACAACATTCTGAAGAGGTCTATCATTTTTATCTGTAGGGACTGAATTTATTGAATTAACTACATCCATTCCATTAATAACCTTACCAAAAATTGTATGTTTAAGATCAAGCCATGGTGTAGGAACAACAGTTATAAAAAATTGACTTTGATTTGTATTTGGACCTGCATTTGCCATAGATAGTATGCCTGGAGAATCATGTCTTAAAGAAACAGAAAATTCATCTTCGAAAGGACCACCATAAATGCTTGCACCACCCATTCCAGTACCTGTAGGATCACCCCCTTGAATCATAAAATTCTTGATTACTCTGTGAAATATCACTCCATCATAAAATCCTTTGAGAGATAAACCCACAAAGTTTTTTACTGTTTTAGGTGCTTCGTTCGGGAATAGTTGAAGTTCTATTGTTCCCATATTTGTTTTCATTACGGCAATCAATTTCTCATCTGGTTTCAAAGTTATCATTTCTTCAATATTATCTTTAGCTTCATTTTTAGTTTCAGGTTGCTTTTGATTATTAGAAGTGCAGTTTAATATCATTAATGAAATTATACCAAGTAAAAACATCCTAAAATATTTCATATATCACCTATGGTTGTAATATTTTAAAACCAATTAATAACAAAATTAAAAAGCCAGCTAAAATTCTATACACAATAAAAATAAAAGTAGTTCTTTTTCTTAGATACTTTAATAAAAATTCAATTGATAAATAACCAATCAATGCAGAAGTAATAGTAGCAATTAATAAATTAATAATAGAAATAGATTCCAGATATTTGAGTGTTTCATAAAATTCCAGTAAACCACTTGCAAAAACAGCAGGAATACTCATTAAAAAAGAAAAACGTGCAGCAGTTTCTCTATTCAATCCAAGAAATAAACCTGCAGTAATTGTAGTTCCCGAACGTGAAGATCCTGGTACTAATGCAAATGATTGAGCAATTCCTATTATTAATGCATCAAACCATTTAATTTCATTCATATCTCTTTTAAACTTTCCTGTTTTTTCTGCTATACCGAGTATTAAAGCTAACAAAATTAAGCTTGCTGAAATTACATATAAATTTTTTGTTAAAGTTCCTTCAATTATATCTTTAAAACTCAATCCAATCACTACAACAGGTATGGTTGCAATTATAACATACCATCCCATCTTAGCATTAAATGATTGTTCAAAAAAATTTTTCCTTCTCCATAAATTATCTTTTAAAAAATCTCTAATTATATTTTTTATATCAATTCGAAAATATATTAAGACTGCAATCATAGTACCTAATTGAATTACAGCAATAAAAGCAGTCCATACTTGTGGATTAGATTCAGAAATAAGATTCATAATTTTACCAGCTACAGTAAGGTGTCCCGTACTACTAATTGGTAAAAATTCAGTAAGACCCTGAATAATACCAAGAATAATAGCTTCAATAAAACTCATAAAAACTCCTTAAAAAATGTATGCTATACCAAGTTTAATTCCTGCAGAAAGAGAAGTCATATTAACAGGTTTGCCATTATAGTAATTTATTATTTTATTGTTCGACTTTTCATCTTTTAGCTCAGAAATAAAATCATATCTTAAATCGAATCCAATAACTGCATAGAGATTATCACTCAATAATGTATTTCCTTCTGCTTTCAAAAGTAATCCAAAACCTTTAGCAGTATAATTAACTTTTACAATATTATTTTCAGTTAATAACACAAAACGTGGCCCTAAACCACCTCCGAATTTGAATTTATATCCTGCACCGCTTATAACATAATAAGTTGTTATAGAAGGTCTTAAAAAAGAATATGAAATTTCATAAAGGCCACTCATTCCTATATTTACATTATAAGAATCAATCAAATAACTTATTTCAATACCAAATTGAGTATTATCAGCTATTCTGTAATTAATCTCGCTTCCAAAGTTTATAGCACTCGAAAAAGAAGATAATTTTTTACCATATTGTGAAAAATTAGAATTGATATAATCACGATATGAGGGAGTAGACTTATAATCCAATCCCATAGATATACTAAAATCCCATTGTGCGATTATAATAAGAGGGAACGCAAAAAATAAAACTAATATTTTTCTCATTTATCACCTGAATTAGGATTAAAAACCGAAACAAAATTTTCTTTTGGTTCACCTCTTTTTACTCTTAATCTATTGATGATATAAATTAAAACTGGCATTGACACAACAAATACAAAATACTGAATAAAATGAGTTAAAATTGCATATGCGGCACTAATTTCATAATTGAATTTATATAATCTTGATAGAATAAAAATTGAGATAATATGATATGAACCTGTACCACCTGGTGTTGGAATCAAAGTACCAAAAGCACTGATAGCCATAAAAACCCAAGCCATTTTCAAATCTACATTTTGTATAAGATGCATTTTAAGCATCAAAAATCCCACATATGTATTAAATGCATAAAGTAAAAACATAATGACGGTAAGACTAATAATATTAAAAATATTTTTACCTCCTTTAATACTGGATAATCCATCAATAAGAGTTGATAATATTTCAGAAAACTTATTTGATAAATTCGGATTAATTT
This sequence comes from Rosettibacter firmus, assembly GCF_036860695.1. Taxonomy (NCBI): domain Bacteria; kingdom Pseudomonadati; phylum Ignavibacteriota; class Ignavibacteria; order Ignavibacteriales; family Melioribacteraceae; genus Rosettibacter; species Rosettibacter firmus. Next base: position 673,821 of record NZ_JAYKGJ010000001.1, read on the forward strand.
TATTTAGCAACCTGAATAACTTAGAAGTTAACCCTTGTTCGTATTTCACAATTAATACAAGTAAGGTTATAATTATAGATACAACAAAAAATCCAACTATCAAAGTAGGTTTGAGCCAGTTAATTCTATTAAATAGATCACCAGTATAAAATAAGACACTCAAAAATGTTGCTAAACCAAAAGAAATAATATCAATTACTCTTTCAACTATAATAGTTCCTATCATAGTAGAGCGAGATAATTTTTCCCATTTGCCAAGAAATAAGCCTCTATAAATTTCTCCGAAGCGAGGAATAACACAGTTAATACCATATCCAATCATAACAGCACCAAATAAATTTAAAGAAGAAGTATCTGCTTTAACCGATTTAATCATTAATTTCCATCGTAATGCACGAATGTAATGGGAGAAGTAAAATATTATTATGTAAAAAATTAACCAAACAACCGACGTGTTAATAATAAGTTTAAATGATTTTTTGAGATCGATACCTCTGAAAGCAAGAATTAAAAAAATAATTGTAAGTAAAAAAGGTAATATGTAGCCAGTAAATATTTTAAACCAATTTTTATTTTTAACGGAGATCAACAATGTGAATTCCTTTTGGAGGATTAAAAGTAAATTTTGAATCAGTTATATTCTGATTGATTAAAATGTCTTTAAAATGAATTCTATAACACATATCTCCTATATCAGTAATCTCTAATTTTGAAATAAAATCATTCTTATCCTTCCATATTTTTATGTTTTTTATATCAAGCATTCCTTCTTTAGGTAATAATTCAATAACATCTTCATCAAGTTCTTTTTTCAAATACCTGATGTTACATAACGATGGATAATTATAAATAATCTTTTCAATTGAATATGTATTAGGTTCATCATTTAAATTACTTATAATTACTTGTTTTTGTTTCTTATTATAATTCCAGATAATTTCTCCATTCGAAATTATTACTTGATTTTTCAACTCCACTATAAATTTATTTTTCTTCTTATACAAAATCTTTCCCTGAATAGCAGATGAGTTTTTCATTGAAGATGTGCAATCATACTGAATAAAACTTGCGGTAAAATCTGATATAGTATTAAACTTATTCTGAATTTTTCTTAATGTTTCAGTTCCAATTTGAGCAAATAAAATATTTGCTGTTAATAACAGAATAATAATCTGCTTCATAGCGATCTTAATATTGTTTCGAGTTGTTCTTCGTTTTCGACAATTACTTCGCGGGCTTTGCTTCCTTCGGCTGGTCCAACTATACCTGCCTGTTCAAGTTGATCTATTATTCTTGCCGCGCGGGAATAACCTAATTTAAGTTTTCTCTGCAATAACGACACCGACCCCTGTTGATGACGAACAACAATTCTTGCTGCTTCTTCGAACATTGGATCCAGGTCAGATAAGAAATTATTCATTTCAGCTTTCTTTTTTTCATAAATAGAAGGAAGAAAATATCTCTTAGAATATCCTTTTTGTTGATAGATAAAATTAGTTACTCTTTCAATTTCTTCGGTAGTAATAAATGCATTTTGAATACGAATTGGTTTTGGCATACCCGCTGGTAAAAATAACATATCACCACTACCAAGTAATTGCTCAGCACCATTCATATCGAGAATAGTTCTGGAATCAATTTTTGTTGCAACTTGATAAGCAATTCTTGCACTAAAATTAGCTTTGATCACACCTGTTATAACATTTACAGAAGGTCTTTGTGTTGCAAGGATCAAATGAATACCTACAGCTCGTGCAAGTTGTGCTAAACGAGCAATTGGTTCTTCAACTTCTTTTCCAGAAGTCATCATCAAATCTGCAAGTTCATCAATTATAACTATAATATATGGTAATTTGTGATGTTTAATCTCTTCTGTATCGTGTGGACGAGTTTTAGGATTTAAAACTTTTCTATTGTAGTCAACAATATTTCTTACACCTGCTTTAGCAAGTTTATCGTAACGTTTTTCCATTTCATATTCAACTGCTTTGAGAGCAAGCAATGCATTCGTTGGTGTTGTTATAATTTCTTCTTCCAGATCAGGTGATACTGCTAAGAAATGTCTGCTTAATTTTCTATAGAAAGACAGTTCAATTTTTTTGGGGTCAAATATTACAAACTTAACATCAGAAGGATGTTTCGAATAAATTAAACTGTGAATAATCATATTAATACCAACACTTTTACCAGAACCAGTCGAACCAGCGATAAGCAAATGAGGCATCTTTGCTAAATCAGTTATATAAACTTCGCCAGATATTGTTTTGCCAAGTGCAAGTGGAAGTTCAGCTTTTGTATCTTTCAATTTGCTAATCACAGATTTTGCACGGACTAAAGATGCTTCGGCATTTGGAATTTCTACACCTATTGCACTTTTACCAGGTATTGGTGCTATAATTCTAATTCCTCGTGCAGCAAGAGCCAGAGCAATATCATGTTCAAGACTAACAATTCTGCTAATTTTTACTCCAGGTGCAGGTACAATTTCATAAAGAGTTACAACTGGACCGGGTGTAACTGTAATGTCTTCTATTTCGATATCAAAAAGTGAAAGCTTTTCTTTTAAGAGCTGAGCATTTCTTTTTAATTCACTTTCGTGAATTTTAAATTCTTCGTCGTCTGGTGTAATTAATAAATCTAAACTGGGAGGTGTATAATCAATTTCTTCATTCCATTGATCAGGAAGTTCAGCTTCTTTTTCTTTATCTATTTTTATAAGTTCTTCTTCAACTTTAGGTTTTTCAACTTTTTGTATTTCACTCTTCTTATGTTTTGCTGGAAATTCTTCTGGCTCATAAATTTTTGTTTCATCATCTTTCTTAATAATTCTTATTTTAGTTTCAGTTTTCTTCTGTTTATCCAGTTCAGCATCATTATCTAATTCTTTATCATCATAAATTACTTCTGCATTAACACTTTTTATTTTAATTGTATTATCAGAAATTTCTTCGAGTTCTTCTTTTTCTTTAATTTCCTTTTCAAAGAAACTTTTTAAAAAATCAAGTAATGGACTGAATCGCACATCAAATGAGATTATTAAAGTTATCAATATACCAGCTGATAAAAATATAATACTGCCTAAACCGCCCATTAAATTACTGAAGGCAATTCCAATATAATCACCAACATTTCCAGATAATTCATAATAATCTTTTAATAATTTAAATTCTTTTGCATTGCGAAGAACTCCAAAGAATGAAGATAGTAGAATTCCAATTACCAGAAAAAAATTGGTAAAATAGATAGCTAATTTGAAATCATTACTTCTTAATATTGTATATCCCCATATAAAAAGAATTACAGGAAAAATTAAAGAGAAATACCCAAGTGTTGCATGAATAAAAAAGTTAGAAATGTATGCACCAAAAATTCCAAGCCAATTATGTGTGTTAGCTGCTTTCTCTTTTAATTCAGGATTTGCAAAGAAGATATTAAACAGGTCTGTGAATCGATAAGAAAAAAAAGCATCGTCATAGCGTGAATAAGAAAGTATACTTAAAAAAATTAGAAGAGCAAATACTATAAATAGTATACCCAGAATTTTTTTCTTTTTCTTGGGAGAGATAACAAAAAATTCCTTATCGCTATTAACAGATTTACTCTTTTTATTAGACATTCTCTTCAGATTGAATTTTTATAGTCTCTTAATTGCACCAGATACAAAATAAGGAATTACATCTGTAATACCATATTTCGAACACTCAATTATATCATCAAGGAATCCATTTTCAATCAATAATTTTCCATGTTCTGTTTCGCATAAAAAGCTATATAAATTTTTATTTAGTTGTTTGCTTAAAATTACACTTGCTACTGCTGAATCTGAAAGCTGAATGTCTGATAATTGAGTTTGAATTTCATTTATTAACATACCCGCACAAACTGCATCTTCCAGATTAAATAATCCATTTGTACCGGCACATACTATTTCAAAATCAAGATTGAGATTCATTAAATGCCGAGCTAATGCAGGTAAATTAAGAAAACATCCAATAAATAAATTTTCCGAGAATTTTGCTTTTACAATACTTTTACTACCATTCGTGGTATATAAAATTATTGATTTACCAGCAACTATCTCAGGTTTATATTCAAGTGGTGAATTCCCAAGATTAAATCCTTCGACCATTCTGGTATTTCTTTCACCACAAAGTAATGTTTGACTTTTAAATGCATCGCTCGAAATTTTCATTGCAAAATCTAATGTACTTACTGGAACGATTTCTCGAGCACCATTAGATAATGCAGTTGTAATAACTGAGGATGCTCTTAATACATCAATAATTACTGTAGTTTTACCAGTAAAATAAAGTTCATCTAAAAATATGTTTGAAAACAATACATTGATTTTCATATTAGTTCTTCACAAATGGTAATTTAGTAATATATGCAGGTATTTCTTTTCCTCTAATTAAAAAGTTAATTTGAGTTCCTTCTTTTGCATAATCAATAGAAACATAACCAAGTGCAATTGCTTTTTCAAGTATCGGGCTCACAGTACCACTTGTAATCTCTCCAACTTTTTTACCATCTGCAACTAAATCGTAACCATGACGTGGAAATGCTTTTTCTTCTGAAATTAACGGGACTAATTTTCTTTTTAATCCTTCTTCTTTTATCTTCAAAAGAGATTCTTTTCCAATAAAAGAATTCTTTTTGAGTTTTGTAATCCAGCCAAGATTAGCTTCAAGAGGATTTGTAGTTTCGTTAATATCATTTCCATATAAACAATATCCCATTTCCAATCTTAAAGAATCTCTTGCTCCTAATCCAGCAGGTGTAATATTTTCATATTTCCCTGCTTCAAATAATTCATTCCATACTTTTGTTGCTGTATTTTCATCACCTTTAAAATACAACTCAAAACCCAGTTCTCCGGTATATCCTGTTCGAGAAACAATCATATTGACACCAGCAACTTTAGCAAAAAAGAAGTGGTAATATTCCAGATCAAGTGGTCTATCACAAATTTTTTGAATTACATCTTTTGATTTTGGTCCCTGAACAGCAAGTAAAGAATAATCATCGCTCTCATCAGTAATTTCCACATCAAAAATATTATTGCTAATCATCCATTGATAATCTTTATCTTTATTCGATGCATTAACAACAAACATAAATTCATCATCGTTTAATTTGTAAACGAGTAAATCATCAACAATTCCACCATCTGGATAACACATAGCAGAATATTGAACTCTACCATTTTTTAAAATTGAAGCATCATTAATTGTTATATGTTGAACAAAGTCCAGAGCATTTTTTCCGCGAACAAATATTTCTCCCATATGAGATACATCAAAAACTCCAACAGCTGAACGAACAGCTTTATGTTCGGCAATAATAGATGAATATTGAATAGGCATATAGAACCCGGCAAACTCTACTATCCTGGCTCCAAGTTTTTCATGAATGGAATAGAATTTTGTTTTTTTCATATTTATGATTGATTAAGTTTTTTCCAGTCTGACAAAAATTTTTCTAAGCCAATATCTGTTAATGGATGTTTAAAAAGTTTTTCAATAACATCGAAAGGCATTGTAGCAATGTGAGCTCCCATCATTGCAGCTTCTACAACATGTAAAGGATGTCGTATACTTGCAACTATAACTTCAGTTTTAAAATCATAATTTTTATAGATTTGAATAATCTGAGCAATTAAAGCCATTCCTTCGTGACTGATATCATCCAGTCTACCAACAAAAGGACTTACATAAGTTGCACCTGCTTTTGCTGCAAGGATTGCTTGAGAAGGAGAAAAACACAATGTTACATTAGTTTTTATTCCTTCGGAAGAGAGTGTTTTAACTGCTTTTATTCCTTCTTTAATTAAAGGAATTTTTACAACAATATTTCTATGAATTTTAGAAAGTTCTCTTGCTTCTTTAAGAATACCTTCATAATCTGTAGCAATTACTTCTGCACTAATTGGACCGTCAACAATTTTTACAATTTCTTCTAATAATTCTCTAAAATTTTTTCCTTCTTTAGCTACAAGTGTTGGATTTGTAGTTACACCATCTAATAAACCATAAGAAGCTGCTTCTTTAATATGATTAATGTTTGCTGAATCTATAAAAAATTTCATCTCTTATCTCCCATACAAATATTTAAAATATTCTTATCGAAAAATTACTAAAATTGATTAACAGTAAATAATCTTTATTTACATATTATTAAATAATTTTTCATCGAAAATGTATTATATAAAAGTTTATGCAAAGTTTTCTGTAATATCTTCTCCAGTTCTTGAAACAACTATTCTGAAAGATGATGGATCCATTTTTTCATCTTTTACTAATTTCAAACGAACGAAATATTTAAATTGAATTTTAGTAAGTGTTGAAATAAATCCTTCTTTTAATTTTTCGCCCAGAGAAGGATGCACTATAAGCTTGAGAAATTTATGTTTTCCCTCTAATCTATATCTTTGAAGCCATTTTTCTATTTCGTGAATAACATTGGATTTTTTAGTTAATAAACCTGTTCCTTGACAATAAGGACAAACTTCTGTTAGTGATTGTACTATATTTTCTCTTACTCTTTCTCTTGTTATTTGCATTAATCCAAATTCGGTCATTGGAAGTAATGCAGTTTTTGCACGATCTTTTTTAAATTCTTTTTTTAGTTCATCATAAATTTTTTTTCTGTTTTTTTCATCTTCGAGATCTATGAAATCTACTACAATCAAACCACCAATATCACGTAATCTTAATTGTCGAACAATTTCGCGTGCAGCTTCCAGATCTGTTTTAAGCGAATTAAGTTCCTGTTCTTTTTTAGCAGCATATCTTCCACTATTAACATCAATTACAGTCATAGCTTCTGTATGTTCAATTACTATATGACCACCACTGGGCAAAGGAACTTTGCGTCCCATTAATGTTTTTATTTGTTCTTCAATTTTAAATGCTTCGAATATTGGCTCTTCACCTTTATAAAGTTCAATTCTATCAAGAAGAGAAGGCTGAACAAATTGTACATAATTACGAATTTCTTTCCATAATTTTTTTGAATCAACAAATACTTTTGAAACATCTGGAGTGAATAGATCCCGTATAACACTGATTGTAGTACTCAAATCTTTATAAAGAATTGCCGGGGGTTCAAGTTTTTTAGCATCTTCTTGAATATCTTCCCATATCTTCACAAGATATTTTAAATCACCGGCAAGAGTTTCTTCGTCCTGATCTTTAGCAGCAGTACGAATAATAAGACCGCAATTTTCTGGAATAATACTTCTTGCAATTCTTCTTAATCTTTTTCTTTCTCGAATATCTGTAATCTTTTTTGACACACCAATTTTATTATCCATTGGAAGGAGCACACAAAATCTACCCGGGATAGATACAGAAGAAGTAACACGAACACCTTTATCTTTTACAGGTTCTTTAAGAATTTGGACAAGAATTTCCTGTCCTTTTTTCAATTTTGGGATAGTACGTTCTCTAACAATAGTTTTTACATCTTTTTTATTTTCATCTAATTGCGATTCTGTTACTACCGAAGAGAAACCATTATTTTCTGGTTGGTTACTATCATCATCGTCATCGGGTTCGTCATCATCAAAAATACCCTGGAGAGCTTCTGTGCGTTCTCCAATATCTGAGAAGTGCAGAAATGCATCATGTTTCAAACCAATATCGATGAAAGCTGCTCTAATTCCAGGTAAAACTCTTGCAACTCTTCCAAGATAGATATCGCCAACCATTCTTTGTTTTTCTGGGTTTTCAACAAAAAAATCGACAAGGCTTCCATCTTCGGTGATTGCTACTCTATTCTGTGTTGTGGAAGAACTAATTATAATTTCTTTATTCATCTAAAACTCTTTATTTATTGTATCTCTTCATAATCATTTTCTAACCAGAATAATACTTTTTTCTTGAATTTTGAATTTATATAATCACTATCCTGAATTTTATAAAAATTAGACTGAATTTTCTCTACATGTTCATCAACTAATAATTTTAATGAAGCCAGATCTTTTTGGGAAAAAACTTTTTCCATCAATATTTGAATTCCTTCAAAATTTCTGAAATACCAGATAATATTTTTCTTTACTTTATCAAGACAATTATATTCACCATATTCTTCTTCAAGCAAATTTATTTGTCTTAATAAAACATTTTTTATGTATTCAACAGAAGGTTCTCCTGGATCAATTCCTGTTTCTATAATTGAATTATATCTTTCAAAGATGAATGGATTTCCAATTGCTCCACGTGCAATCATAGCAGAATCGCAATTTGTCTCATCAATCATTTTTTTAATATCATCGGGATAAAAAAGGGAACCATTGCCTACAACAGGTATTTTTACAGTTTCTTTGACTTTTTTTATCCACTGCCAGTGGGGTTCTGTATCATATTTTTCATCTCTTGTTCTGGCATGAATAAAGATCAAAGAACCTCCATTATCTTCGACTGCTTTTGCAACATCAATAACATTTATATTTTTTTTATTTCTACCCAGCCGAATTTTTACAGAGATTGGAATTCCATTTGATGATTTTACCATACTTAATACAAGTTTCCCAATTACATTTGGATCGTCCAGTAAAGCAGCACCCATAAAATTAGCAGTAACCTTTTGAACAGGACAACCACAGTTTAAATCAATTAAATCAGGTTTAAAACTGGAAATTTCTTTTACAGCATCGCCAATTATTACAGGATCATTCCCGAGCAATTGAACGCCAATTGGTTTTTCGGATTTATGGAAGGAAAGATTTCGAAGTGTAAAAAAGTTATTTTTAATAACTCCTGCAGCACTAACCATTTGAGTAAAAGTAAAACCTGCACCATGCTCTTTACAAATTCTTCTGAAGGATGAATCTGTAATTTCTGCCATTGGTGCAAGAAAAAGTTTTTTGCCAATATCAACATTTCCAATTTTCATCTAACAAATCAAAATAGTTCAATAATATTCAAAATCTTTCCTTCAAAAAACAAGGATGTGTTATGTTAATTATTTGTGAATCATTTTTCTTCTGAATTTGAATCTTCTTTTTCTTTTAATAATGCTTTTCGTGATAAAGAATATTTATTTCCATCAATGCTAAGAAGTTTAACTCTGATTGTATCACCTTCCTTTAAAACATCCGATACTTTTTCAATTTTTTTATTATCGATTTGTGAAATGTGTAATAATCCTTGAACACCTGGTAAAATTTCTACAAAGGCACCAAAGTCTGCAACACGAACAACTTTACCATTATAATTTTTACCCACTTCAGGTTCAGCGGTTAACCATTTTATATATTCTTTTGCTTCTCTTGCCTGTTTAGCATCCTGACCAGAAATATTAACCGTTCCATCTTCATCAATAACAATTTCTACATTATAATCTTTTTGAATTTTTTGGATAATCTTTCCACCTGGACCAATAACAGCACCAATTTTATCTGTAGGAATTTTTGTTGAAAGAAGTGTAGGTGCATAAATAGAAATATGAGGTCGTGGTTCCGAAATTGCTTGATTCATAATTTTAAGAATATGCAATCTACCTTCTTTTGCCTGTTGTAATGCTTTTTCCATAATCTCATAAGAAATACCCTGAATTTTAATATCCATTTGAAATCCAGTAATTCCTTTTTCGGAACCTGCAACTTTAAAATCCATATCGCCTAAATGATCTTCGTTGCCTAAAATATCAGAAAGTATTGCATATTGATCACCTTCTTTTACAAGTCCCATTGCAATTCCAGCAATAGCAGTTTTAATAGGAACTCCACCATCCATAAGAGCTAAAGAACCAGCACAAACAGTAGCCATAGAAGATGAACCATTTGATTCAAGGATATCGGAGTTAAGGCGAATCATGTATGGAAATTTATCTTCTGATGGAATAACATTTTTTAGAGAACGTTCTGCAAGATTACCATGACCAACTTCCCTTCTTCCAACACCTGAATATTTACCAACTTCGCCAACGCTAAAAGAAGGAAAGTTATAATGAAGTATAAATCTTTTTCTAAATTCTGCTTGAAGACCATCAATAATTTGTTCGTCCTGTTTTGTACCTAGTGTTAATGTAGTTAAGCTTTGTGTTTCTCCGCGAGTAAACAAAGCAGAACCATGAGGACGAGGTAATAATCCAAGTTCAATTGATATAGGTCTTATCTCATTAGTTTTTCTTCCATCAAGTCGTATACCTTCTTGAAGAATTCTCTTACGCATCAATTCTTTTTCGATATCATGAAGAATCTCTTTTATTACTTTTTCCTGTTCAGGATATTTTTCAGCAAGGGCATTTAATACTTCTTCTTCGATCTCTTTATTTTTATTCGAGCGTTCTTCTTTCGATAAAACAGTTGCAACTACAGCTTTTATTTTATCATATGCTAATTCTTTAACATCTTTAAGAAGATTTTCGTCAATTACTTTTGGTGGAACTTCCAATTTAGGTTTGCCACAAAGTTCTCTCAATTCTTTTTGAGCCTGAACAATTTTTTTAATTTCGACATGAGCAAATTTTAGTGCATTAAGCATATCTTCTTCACTAATTTCCTTTGCTTCACCTTCTACCATCATAATCGAGCTTTCCGTACCAGCAACAACCAATTCGAGATCACTTTCTTCAATTTGTTGTAAAGTTGGGTTAATAATGAATTCACCATTAATTCTACCAACTCTCACTTCACCAATTGGTTCAAGAAATGGAATATCAGAAATCACCAATGCAGCCGAAGCACCGCAAGCAGCAATTACATCAGCATCATTTTCATTGTCGAATGAATAAACAAAGGCAACAATTTGAGTATCGTTAAAAAAGTTATCCGGGAACAATGGTCGAATAGGTCTATCAATTAATCTTGCACTTAAAATTTCTTTTTCACTCGGTTTCCCTTCGCGTTTTATAAAACCTCCGGGAATTTTTCCGGCAGCAAATGATTTTTCGCGATATTCAACATTAAGAGGGAAAAAGTCTATATCATCTCTAACATCACCCATTACTGCAGTTACAAGCACCATTGTATCGCCATAGCGAACCATGACGGCACCATTAGCCTGTTTGGCTAATTTACCTGTTTCAAATATCAATTTGTGCTTGCCAATTTGTACTTCTTTTGTATATACCATGGTTTTAAAACCTCTATTTTCTGATGTTTAGTTCTTTAATTATATTACGATATCTTTCAATATCTTTCTTCATTAGATAATCAAGTAATCTTCTTCTTTTTCCCACCATTTGCATTAATCCTCTTCGGGATGCATGATCTTTCTTGTGAGCTTCGAAGTGAGCTGTAAGATTATTGATTCGTTCAGTTAAAATTGCTATCTGAACTTCTGGTGTACCACTATCTTTTTCGTTCTTACCATATTTTTTAATTAGTTCAAGTTTCCTTTCTTTTGAAATTGACATGTTTTACTCCTTTATTTTGTTTAATAATATAATCCCAGAATTAACCAGGATTAATTAGTTAAGATTTCTTTTGCTTTTTGTATATCATATTTAATTTGATTTATCAATTCATCTTTTGATTCAAATTTTTTCTCATCACGAATTCTTTTAATAAAATCAACCTGAATTATTTCATTGTAAATATTATCATTAAAATCAAAAAGATTTACTTCGAGTACTGTATGATTATTACTTTCAAAAGTTGGTCTTTTTCCAATGTTCATTATTCCAGAATAATTTTGATCTCTTAGCTTTACATTAACAGCATAAACTCCTCCTGCAGGTATAGCTTTATTAGAATCATTTAGTTGTATGTTTGCAGTTGGAAAACCAAGCATTTTTCCACGTTTAGCTCCTTCAACAACTTTACCAATAATAGAGTAATTTCTTCCCAGAAACAAATTAACTTTTTCTATATCACCTTCCATTAAAGCTTTTCGAATTTTTGTACTACTTACAATCTGTCCATCTATAATTTCAGCTTCAACAGATGTTACATTAAAATTATAAATGTCGCCTAATTCTTTTAATTTCTTTTCGTCTCCCAATCTATCTTTACCAAATTTATGATCATGTCCAATTATTATATGAGATATACCAATTTTGTCAACCAGAATTTTTTTAATAAAATCATCTGATGATATATTCGAAAACTCTTTTGTAAAATTCTGTATAATAAGATTTTCGATGCCATATTTTTCAAGTAAAGATATTTTCTCTTCAAGAGTTGTTAGAATTTTAAAATCAAAATTTTTTGAAATTACCATTCTTGGATGCGGATCAAAAGTTAAAAGAACACTTGTTCCATTAATTTGATTGGTAATTTCTAATAACTTTTTTAAAATTTTTTGATGTCCAATATGTAATCCATCAAAACTTCCAACAGTAATTGCTGTTATTTTATCTTTTTTAAATTCTGATATATCTTTATAAACTTTCATTTAATACATCTTTCAATTTACAGAAAAAGAAAGTGATTTTAAGTAATCAAAGAATTCATTTATTTCGAATGCATCTTCGATGCAATAATCACCAATCTGAGTTCTTCGTAAAGCTTTCAAATAAGCACCACAACCAAGTTTATCACCAAAGTCTTTTGCTATAACTCGAATATAAGTACCCGAAGAACATGTAATTTCAAAATAAATATCGGGTAAATCAATTTTATTAATATCAAATTTATATATAAAAATTTTTCTTGGTTCTCTTTCTACTTCAATACCTTTGCGTGCTAATTTATAAAGTGCTTTTCCATTTTTTTTAATTGCAGAATACATTGGTGGAATTTGTTCTATTAAACCCAGAAAAGTATCACGCACTTTATAGATCATATCTTCAGTTACATAATCAAAATCTTTTTCGGAATCAAAATCTGTTTCCAGGTCAAAAGATGGTGTTGTTTTACCTAATGAGATTATTCCAGAATAAGTTTTATTTAATTTTGATAAAGTTGTAATCTCCTTGGTTTTCTTTCCCGTACATACAATTAACAATCCTGTTGCCATTGGGTCGAGTGTTCCAGCATGTCCCACTTTTTTTACATTAACTGCTTTTCTAATTTTATGAACAACATCAAAAGAAGTCTTTTTTAATGGTTTATTAATAAGAATAATTTCTCCTTCCTGAAAGTTAGGGACATAATCATTCGATATTTTTTTTGTTATCACTTTCATGAATCTTTTTTATAATTCCTTCAATCTTTTCAACATAATCTAACGTATCATCAATATAGAAATCCAGTTCTGGTACAAATCTTATCTGAATTCTACCTGCAAGTTGTGTACGAATCCAGCCTTTTAATTCATTTACTTTTTCAAGAACTTCTTTACGTTTATTTTTATCGTAAACAGAAAGATAAACTTTTGTATGTCGTAAGTCGGGACTTACTTTAATATTGGTAACAGTAATAATACTGAGTTTAGGATCTTGAATTTTATGTAGAAAAATCAAACTCAGTTCTTCTTTAATTAAGCTTGCAACTCTTTCTATTCTGTACGATGGCATTATTCTAACTTTTTCTTTGTTTCAACAATTTTATAAGATTCAATAATATCGCCTACTTTTATATCATTAAAGTTTGCTATACTCATACCACACTCAAAACCTTTTTCTACTTCGCGTACATCATCTTTAAATCTTTTCAGGGATTCGAGTTGACCTTCATAAATTACGATTCCATCGCGAATGAGTCGAATTTTATTATTTCGAATAATTTTACCATCCTGAACATAGCATCCTGCTACTGTACCAACTTTTGGTACTTTAAAGATCTGGCGTACTTCTGCAGTACCAACCAATTCTTCTGATATAACTGGTGAAAGCATTCCTTCTAAAGCAGATTTAACAGCATTGATAGCATCATAAATAATATTGTATAATCTAATTTCAACTTTTTCTGTTTCTGCTAATTTTCTTGCATTAGAATTTGGTCTCACATGAAAACCTATGATAATAGCACGGGATGCAGCTGCTAAAAGAACATCCCCTTCTGAAATTGCACCAACTCCTTTATGAATTACTCGTACATTAACTTCATCATTAGATAATTTCATAAGAGCATCGGATAGAGCTTCTACCGAACCATCCACATCACCTTTAACAATAATGGGTAATTCTTTAACTCCACCTCGACTAATTTGATTGGCAATTTCATCAAGAGTAATTAGTCTAACCTGACGTTGATCCTGTTCTCTTTTAAGTTGTTGACGTTTAATACTAATTTCGCGAGCCTCTCGTTCCGATTCAACAACAATAAAAATATCACCAGCTTGTGGTGCAGCTTCAAATCCTAATACTAAAACTGGAGTTGAAGGACCAGCACTCATAACTTTATTGCCTCTTTCATCAAACATTGCACGAACTCTTCCGTAAACAATACCTGCAATAAAGGGGTCACCAATTTTTAATGTTCCTTTTTGAACCAATACTGTTGCAGTTATACCTCTTCCTTTATCTAATTGAGCTTCGATAATTGTACCTCGAGCTAATCTATCTGGATTTGCTTTTAATTCAAGCATTTCAGCTTCGAGAATAATTTTTTCGAGAAGCAGGTCAACATTCTTTCCTAATTTAGCAGATATTTCAACACATTGATATTTGCCTCCCCAATCTTCAACCAGAACATTTCTTTCTGCCAATTGTTGTTTTATTTTTTCAACGTTAGCATTAGGTTTATCAATTTTATTAATGGCAACAATAATAGGTACATTTGCAGCTTGAGCATGATTTATAGCTTCAACAGTTTGTGGCATTACAGCATCGTCTGCTGCAACGACAAGTACAACAATATCTGTTACCTTAGCACCACGTGCTCGCATAGCCGTAAATGCTTCGTGACCTGGAGTATCAAGAAATGTAATTTCTTTACCATTATCGAGTACAACTTTATAAGCACCAATATGTTGTGTTATTCCACCAGCCTCGCCTGCTACTACATTTGTATTTCTAATAAAATCCAGTAATGAAGTTTTACCATGATCAACATGTCCCATAATTGTTACAACAGGGGGACGAGGTTTTAATTTATCTTCTGGATCAGGAATATCTGCATCAATATCTGCTTTATATTCATCCTGCAATTCTATTTCATAACCAAAGTCGGCTGCAATAAGTGTAATTGTTTCAACATCCAATCTTTGATTTATTGAAACCATCAATCCAAGATTAATACATTTTTGTATTACTTCACTAACTGGTACTCCCATCAAATTAGCAAGTTCGCCAACTGCAATAAATTCTGTAACTTTTATTTTCTTTTGTTCAAGTTGTTTTTGTTCAAGCAATCTTTCTTGCTGTTCCTGTTTTTCTTTTCTCTTTTTCTTTCTAATTAAAGCTCGCTCACTTAATGCAGATTCATCGAGACTAAGCATTGTTCTTTTGATTGCTTCTTCTACTTCGCGTTTATCAATTTCAAGTCTTTTTATTTTTCTCTTCTTTTTAGAAACAACCTCATCTACTCCTTCTTCTCCAACCTTTCCTTTCTTTTTAGCTTTTAGAATTTTTTTCTTTTTCTTCTTTTTCTTTTTAGTTTCTTCTTCTTCAGCAACTTCCTGAGTAACTGCTTCGGGTTGTTTTGTTACTTCTGCTTTTTCTTTCTTTTCAAGATCGATTTTACCAACTATAGTTAAACCTTTTTTCTTTGCTTCTAATTCAAGTTCGGTTTCTGTTCTGAATGTTTCAGCTTCTTCGTCGCGATTTTTTTCTTCTACTGGTTGCTGTGTTTCTGTAACAAGTGTCTCTTCGGTTTGTTGTTTGATCTCTTCGGATACTTGTACGATTTTAGCTTCTTCTTTATCAACTTCGACGGATTTTTCTTCTACTTTAGATTCTTCTTGCTTTTCTACAGACTTATCTTCAATTATTTTTTCTTCTGGTTTAGTTTCTATAGGATGTTCGGGTTCGACTTCAATTCTTTTTTTCTGGAATTCCGATATTTTTTTATAATGTTTTTCAGCTTTTTCAATATCTTTTTTAAAATGAGCGCGTATATCATTTTCCATTTCTTCAGTTAAAAGGGTCATATGAGATTTAACCTCATAACCTTTTTTCTGAAGAAATTCTATAATAGTATCTGTCGAAAGATTATACTCTGCTGCAAACTTGTAAATTCGTATTTTTTTTTCTTTTACTATATCTGGCATTTGATTACCTAATTTTTTGTATAATTCAAAAGAAGCTAAAACCTATTTATTTTAATCTTCTTCTTCAAATTGGTTTTCAAGAATTTGAATTATTTCTTTTGCTTTTTCTTCTCCAATACCTTCCAGTTGTTTTAATTTGTCGACTCCAGCTTTCAATACTTCAACTGCAGTTTCAAATCGATGAGAAATTAAAATATCAACAATATCACTTCCAAGTTCTTCGCGTAATTCTGGTAATTCAATATCTTCTTCATATTCATCAAGTTGTTTTTCGAGACGAATAACTTCAATATCATAACCAGTTAATTTCATTGCAAGGCGAATATTTACTCCTCCTCTTCCAACTATCATTGAAATCTGATCACTTTCAGCAGTTACAACACATTTTTTTGCATCTTCGTCAATTTCAATTTGTTTTAGTTTAGCTGGTGCAAGGCATCTTTGAATAAACACAACAGGATCATCAGAATAATTTATAACATCAATATTTTCATTATTCAATTCACGGACTATAGCATGAATTCTTACGCCTTTCATACCAACGCAAGCACCAACAGCATCGATTCTGGCGTCTTGAGATTCTACAGCCACTTTTGCTCTTTCACCTGGCTCACGAGCTATACCTTTAATTTCAATTATGCCATCATAAATTTCTGGTATTTCAATTTCGAATAGTCTCTTCAAAAACATATTATCAGCACGAGAAACAATTATAACTGGACCATTAGGAGTTTTCTTAACTTCTTTAACAACTGCCCTGATTGTTTCCCCTTTTTTATATTTTTCATGTGGAATTTGTTCTGAGCGAGGTAGTATTAATTCATTTTTATTATGATTTATAAGTACATCATTACGTCTCACCTGATAAATATCTCCAACAACAATTTCGCCTATCATATTACGATATTCATTATAAACAATTTCTTTTTCAATCTCACGAATTTTTTGATTCAGGTTTTGACGTGCGAGATTAATTAATCTTCTTCCAAATTGAGAAAGTTCGATTTTTTCAACATAGTCTTCACCTACTTCCAGACCCTCTTCATTTCCTCGAGCATTTACTTCTTCTATACTTATTTGAGTACTTGGGTCTGTAACTTTTTCTACTATTGTTCTTTCAAGAAAAATTTCTATATCTCCCTTATCCATATTAACAACAACATCATATCTTGCATCTGGTCCATATTTCTTTTTAACAAGCAGACCGAATATTTCTTCGATTATTCCTGCAAGAACATCTTTATCGACACTTTTTTCACGCACCATTTGTGCGAATGATTCAACTATTTCAAGGTTCATTTATTTACCTCCCCATCAAAAACTAATTAATACTTTTGCTTTTGTTATATCTTCAAAATTTATTTTTATTTCATTATTCTTATTCTGAAAATACAATTGGTTCCCATCAATTCGAATTAATTTGCCTGTAATTTTTTTTACTGAATCTTTATCCTTGTAGTTAACTTCAAAATTCCTGTTAATATGTTTGCCATATTGAACAAGATATTTTAATGGTCTATCTACACCAGGAGAAGAAACATCGAGGCGATAGTTTTTAAATAAATTACTTTCATCAATTGCTTTTTCAATCAATCTACTTATTCTCATACAATCGTCAGTCGTAACAGCCCTTTCGCCGTCTATAAATATTTCAATTATCCGAAGTTTATCGTCACCTCGAATTATTGTGTCAATTAGCAGAAATCCTTCGGATGCTATTATTTCTTCAAATTTTTCGATTAATTTAAGATTTTTCATTTTATACAAACAAAAATCGCCCACGAGGGGCGAAATTAGACACCACAAATCTATAAATAATTGTGTGAATTAGCAAATTTTTGACTAATAATCCATTGATGGTTTTATAATAAAATTTTAATTATTTCGTCACACAATGCATAACCTTTTTTTGTTAATTTAATTTTATCTTCTTCTCTGATTATAAAACCATCAAAAATTAATTTTTCAATTTTTAATTCTCTCTCTTTTAGCCAATTATTCCCGAATTTTTCATAAAAATTACTTATACTTAAACCCTGACTTCGGAGAGATAACATTACAAACTCATCAATCATCTGTTCTTTTGTAAGAATTTCTTCTCCAATTACTGCATTTCCTTTATCGTTTATAGATTTTATATAAAAACTTAAACTTGAATAATTCCACCATCTTTTTCCATCAACAAATGAATGAGATGAAGTGCCAAATCCCAAATAATCTTTATAACTCCAGTAGGAATTATTATGAATAGATTCAAAACCAGGTTTTGCAAAATTTGAAACTTCATATTGATTGAATCCATTTTGATTCAAAAAGTCAATTGTATATTCATAAAGGTCTGCATCATAATCTTCATCCTGAATTTCGATTTTTCCATCGAGAACCATTTTATTTAATATTGTTCCTTTTTCCAGAATCAAGCTATAAGCTGAAATGTGAGTAATTGGTAGATTTATTGCAATTTCTAAATTTCTCTGCCAGATTTCTTTAGTTTGTTTGGGCAAATTAAATATTAAATCTATACTAATATTCTTAAAACCATTTTCATATGCATCAAGAACTGTTTTAATGGCAGTATGTGAATTATGAATTCTTGTAAGAAATTTTAATTCTTCGTCTTTAAATGATTGAACACCAATGCTTAATCTATTTATTCCAATCTCTTTGAAAGTTTTTAATTTATCTTTGTTTACTGTTCCTGGATTGGTTTCTAATGTAATCTCAATATCGGAGGATAAGAAAAACCTTTTTGAAATTTTTTCAATAATTGTTCTAATTAAATCTGGTTCAATCAAAGAGGGGGTTCCACCGCCAAAATAAATTGAAATTATTTTTCTATTATCAGAATATCTATCGGCAAAAAAATCTATCTCTTTTTTTAATGCATTTAAATATTCTTCTAAATTTTTTAGAGTTATAATTGAATAAAAATCACAATAGATACATTTATGATCGCAGAATGGTATATGAATATAAATCGAAGTATCAATCATAACTTAAAACACCAGATCTTAAAAAATTATTTATCAAAATCCTAATGACACACCTACACTTGCAGTTTTGGTTTTAGAAAATTTATAATCAGCATTAATATTAATGGCAACAAGTTTAATATTAAGTCCCACAGTAAAAGCAGAATTATTATCTCCTTCTGCTTCAAATTTTACCTGGGTTGGAGGAACAGGTACTCCATTAACTGTTTCATTTGATTGATAATCATATTTTACTGTGGTTTTTGAATTTTCAAAAGTAAATCCTGCATAAGGAGAAATGGAAACAATAGAACCTATTGTTTTACCTGCATATACTCCATATTGTGTTGCTTCGCTTTCAAAAATGTTTCCAACTTTTAATTTTTGAGTAAAAAATGCTAAAGCAATATCGAGTGGTAATGGATTCTTGAACCATATTCCAGGATTATGAATTAAGCCAGCACCCCAGAAACTAAATTTTCCCATATCTTCAACATTTACGCTTGGTAAATAACGAAAAGATACATATGTGCCAGCAATAGTTCCCACAGTCAATTGAACTGCACCTGTCGGAAAAGCAGGAATTCCATCTAAAAAGCCATTAACTTCATTAAGTGTAATTTCATATGGATTTACTGTATATTGCTGGTCACCTGCCTGGATGGTTTTTCCAGGAAATCTTATTCTTAAATATTCATTTTTACTACCAACTATTGTAGGACCCGAAAAGTTTACATTGAATTTTGTTTTTACTATTTCGCTCTTTAAGTAATTATAATTTTGTAAACCAATAGTGGAAGGAGTTATATTTGAATGAGCAAGAATTTGCTCCACCTGATATTCAGAAAAATAAAAATCTCCTGCTGCATTGAATCGTTTTACATCACTTGAAAAAAATGAACCCATAGCAATTACTTTTAGATCAATGTGGAAACCCAGAAAATCCGCAGGTGGTAATTTTGAAACCCACCCAGAATTAAGATTTGAACCGAATGCTGAAATAATTGGAGAGACATAAGCTTTTCCAACTGTGGATGATAAATTCGATAATGTTTCTTCGAGACTTTGTGCTTTAAGATTGAATTGAGTAAGCAATAAAAGTATGACAAATAATGTTACTTTCTTCATAAGAAGCTCCAGATTATTTATTGATGTTACGAAGTTAATAATACATTTAATAGATAAAAAGAAAAAAACTGAAATTTTTCTCTCTGTGTGTTCAAAAGCACTAATTTGATTTCTGGGACATTAATTCTCGAGCCCCTGCTAATGCTGCTTCTGTAATTTTTTCTCCGCTTATTAATTTTGCAATTTCACGAATTCTTTCCTGTTCATTCAATAACTTAATTGAACTTACTACACGGTCTCCAAACTTTTTCTTTTCGACAGCATAATGATAATCTGAAACGCTGGCAATTTGAGGAAGGTGTGTTATAGCAATAATTTGATGATACGCAGCTAAAGATTTAAGAGCTTTACCAACCTTTTGTGCAATTCTACCACTTACTCCTGTATCAATTTCGTCAAAAATCAGAATGGGTAATTTATCTGACTTAGCCAGAACAGATTTTAATGCTAACATAATTCGAGATATTTCACCACCAGATGCAACTTTGACTAATGGTTTTGTATCTTCTCCTGCATTTGTTGAAATATAGAATTCAACAAAATCAATGCCTCTTTCATTATATCGATATTTTTTATTATCGATTATAATATAATTTTCTAATTCAGTTATTTCGTTATTAATTTTGACTTCAAATCTGGGATCACTTATACCAAGAGTTTTTAATACATTTTCAACTTCTCTTTCAACTATTTTTGATACTTCTTTTCGTTTATGTGAAATATTCTTTGCAATATCACCGCATACTTTTCTTAAATCATCTATTTCATTCTGAAGTTCTTGAATCCTTACTGTAAAATTTTCTGCAAGATCTACTTCTTTTCCAATCTTTTCACGGTGTTCTAAAACTGATTTTATAGTCCCTCCATATTTTTTCTTAAGCAAATTAAGCACTCCCATTCTTTCTCTAATACTCTCAAGATGAGCAGGATCTAAATCAATTCTATTCCTATAATTTCTAAGGTATTCTGATATTTCATTTAATATTACAACTGCAGATTCAAATTCTTGTAATTTTTCTAAAAAAGTCCTATCAATTTTTGATAGTTCAAGCAGCTTATTCTTTACTTTTGATAGCTGGTCATATATTGAATTTTCACTTTCATATAATTCGCCATAAATTTCATTCGATAATGATAAAAGTTTTTCTGAATTTTCGAGTACTTGAAGTTCATTTTCAAGTTCTTCCTCTTCATCTATTCTGGGTGAAACAGAATCAATTTCCTTAATTTGAAATTCATATAAGTCTTTTTTCTCTCTCAATAATGCTTCCTTTTCAAGCAATTCATTTAATTCTTTTTGTAGCTGATAAAGTATCGATAAATTGTTTTTATACTCTTCAAGGTATTCATTTAAATTAGCAAACTCATCAAGCATTTCAATATGATATTCGGTTTTTAACAATGATTGATGATCATGTTGTCCATGCAAATCGACCAATAAATCTCCAATTTCTTTTATAACATTTAATGTAACAGGTGTGTCGTTAAGAAAACATCGATTTGTTCCTTTTGCTGTAATTTCTCTTCTTACTATTAAATCATCATTTGCTTCTATCTCATTTTCATCGAGTATTTTCTTAACTTTTTTATTATTAGAAATTTCAAAAATTCCTTCGACAATTGATTTATCTGCTCCTTTACGAATCACATCACTTGATGCTCTTTCGCCAAGCAATAAACTCATCGCATCTATTAAAATAGATTTACCCGCACCGGTTTCACCGGTTATTATATTGAGACCTTTTCCAAATTCGATCTCAATATTTTCGATTAAGGCATAGTCTTTTATGAGAAGCGATTTTAACATTGAAGTGAAAATATTTTTATACGAATATGAAGAAGTATTAAGTAAGTATCAAGTATAACACAAACTTTGAATTTACTAACTAAATTAAAAAATAAATTTTATAAACTAACAATTAAATAGAATACCCCTCTTTGTGTTCTAAAAGTATTATTAAAAAGCACAAAGCTAAAGTAACCTTGTGCTTCTCAATTTAGTGAAAGTAATTATTTTCGTTACTTTATCAATATCATTTTTTTGGTTTGAACAAAATTCCCTGCAATAATTTTATAGAAGTAAACACCACTTGAAACTCTATTACCAGAATTATCTTTCCCATCCCATGTAATCTGGTATTTGCCAGCTGGTTTTATTTCATCTACTAATTTTCTTACTTCTTTTCCAATTGCATCATAAATAATTAATTGCACTTTACTCATCTCTGGAATTTGATAAGATATAATAGTTGAAGGGTTGAAAGGATTGGGATAATTTTGTTCAAGTGCAAACGAAGCTGGAACTAACTCAACAACTTCTTTATTATCTGAGATTATATAACTAACGTATGCACGAATTAGATATAACGAAATTGTTGTTCCATCACCAATATAATACCATCCTGGTTCTTTACCACCTGATGGTTCATTTAAATATGTATAACTATGGTAAGGTGAAGAACCGGGTATATTCGTATGCATTACCCTATTAGTTGGTGAACTAGAACTTTCATAAACACCATCTATAACAAATGCAATTGCGAAATTTGAACTTGTTTCAATATTATATGACCTTAGATCTACAGTAACCCAGTTTGGATAAGGTTGTTCATAGGGATAAGTTGCATTTCCATTGATTACAGCTGGAGTAGTTTTACCTGCTACCGTAACTCCTAATAATTTAGTTGCCAGTATTTTCTGATTAGTTGAAGTCCATATACCACCTTGCATAGGTACCATATTTCTTAGAGCAACTCTAAAAGAATCCAGTTTTGTTCCTTGAATTCCATTAAAAACAACAGCAACTGTATCTCCAACTGATAATTTATATACTCCTACTGGTTCTGTGTAATCATAAGCAATTTCGATAGGTCTATTTTCAAATATTCCAGTAGCTTCGTAAGTAAAATTAAATGGACCTGTCTTTGATTCACTCTCATCAATCATATAAATAGCAAATGTAATTTCATCGTATGTTGTTCCAAAATCCGAGAAGAAATAATCAGTATTGAAATCTATGTTCTCAACCTTGGCAGAATTTTTACCAATCTTAATTGCCTTTGCTTTCAGATTATTTCCTAAATTTTTAAAAGTTATATTGAGTTCTTTACCGTTAACAAAAGTAATATATTGAACACCATATTTGAAGACATTCTTTGTAGCACTCACATTAGGGTTATAATTAATTATAGATTTCATTTTGGGTAAATCGGGATAACTATAACCCCAGGAAGGATTCACGTTTTTATTGTTAAGATAATTTGCTATGTACCAATCTTCTAAAACATCAACAAATTTTTTATTATATCCTAATTGAGTTAAAGCATATTGCAATCCATTTGCTGCTTTTATTTTACCTTCAAGATATTTTTTAAATATTTGTGTACCAAACATTTCTTTTAAATAAAGTGCAAACCTTGCAGCACGAGAATAATCTGCTAATACAGCAGTTTGATCATCACGTCTCCATCCATAAAGATAGTTATACGGTTCATTAGCATAATAACTCTGGTTATATAATGGATAGCCATTTATAACCTCTGCAATTAAAGACCATGCTTCGTCAAAAAATGTTTCGTCACCTTGAATATAATTCCAGTGTATCATGTGTTGAAATTCGTGAGCAGTTGTACTGAGTGCAGTTTCAACTCCATCATTAGTTTCAAAATTGTTCTGAACTCCATCAAGGAAATAAATCTCCGCTTTGTTACTATTTGGATATTGAGTTGTTGTATATTCATGATAAGCATGAAAATAACCAGCTACATAACCTCCACTTCCTGAGTAACCATCTTTTATATCAAGCACTAGAATTATGATTTTGGAGTCACCATCAACATTTGGAGGATTCCCAAATGTTTCTACATTTGTTTGATATATTCCTTTAGAAGAATTAGCTGGAGTTTTTTGCTCAAATGCCTCCAAAATCTTTTGAACGGATTCAGCATCAATATTTTTATTCCACAGAGCATCTTCTACAAAAATATAACTAAAATTCCCCACAGCACGACAGGTTGATGAAACTTGATAAAACTGATTTGATGAAAAATCTGATGCATACCATTTTTTTGTATCGCCAACTTTAAAATTCCAAGCAGTAGTTTTTCTTAAAACATTTTCTTCTTGAACAGGTTGATTTAAATCTATTCCATTTATTCTATTAAAATTTTCAAGCAGTGGTCTTGGATCAATAGGATAACTTTTAGAATTATCTTTGTTTACTGGTTTTTGCAAAATTAGTTCTTGTGGATAGACAACCATTCCACAAAAAATTATCCATAGAATAATGATTTTTTTCATTTACTTTCATCCTTCTTTTCTCTTTCGATTTGAATGGCACTTATAACTTTTAAAACAGGGATATCCATTTCTATTTTACTTTCGCTGAATTTAATTGAATAATAATTTCCCTGTTGCTTTAATAGCTCTTTTTCGAGTTCTTCATCACACTCTAAAATAAATATTTTATCTTCAATGGTTTTGATTGCTAATTTAGCAAATGGTTCGTTACCAACAACAGTAATATATCCATTTACCACATTATCTTCTCCACCAATTTTTTTACATGAGCAACAGGATGACACAATTAGAGCAACTGTTGCAATAGTTACAGCCCCCAATATTTTTTTTGATATCATCTTTTGTTTCCTAATTTTGTTAACAATTATTTAAATCAAATAATTCAATAGTAATTACATTCCAATTACATATAATTTGATAACAAATTATTTTAATATTTTATACTTAATTGCTACTGGAAATTGAAATTTCTTTTAAGCTATCAATAAAGGTCATTAATTTATAACCAGAATCATCAGAAAGTTTTTTAATTTTTTGATACTTCTGATACGCATGTTTTATCAATTCAACAATTTCGGGATACAATTTTTCAAAATCATCTTTTGTTTGTGGATTTTTTTCAAGTAAAATTAAAATTAAATTTTCAAGAATAGAAAGCGTTAATAACCAATCAAGAAGTTCTTCAAAATTTTCTTTGCTGTAATAAATTATATTTTCGTATTCATTTACGCCAATAAATAATTTTACATTCTCATTTTGTAATAATTTCTCGATACAACCGAGTTCAATTCTTGTAGAATAACTTTCTTCATAATCGGTTTTTCTTATACAAAATAGTTCAATTACTCCTGAATAAATTTCCTGTAAGATATTAATCAAGAGCATGGAACGATAAATATCATATTCACCACGACCTAATTTTTTCAAAACATTTCTGATCGGAGTATCGAGTAAAATTTTATTAATATAATTCTTTTTATTAACATCACCTTCATCTTCAAATAGTAAGCTAATATTTGATACTATCAGCCACAAAACAAAAATTATTGAATCTTCTCTGTAGTTTCTTTCTTTATTTGTAATAATTGCTTTATGCAACTCTAAATTAACAGGAATTTCTTCAACAGGGAAAAATAAGTCCAATATTTGATTTAGCTTTTGTAACGCAAATATTTCTTTATCAAAATTTTTAAGTATCGGTTTAATATCCTGATTTAGATTCAGATGAGAATTAATAATATTTAATAGTCTATAATATTTTTTATCAATAAACTTTATTCTTATTGATTCTTGAAGTTTTTCGTTATCGCCTGAAACGCATGCTTTAATAAAGTTATTCAAGATTTCATCGTCGAACATATTTTCGAAAGCAATATGAATTGGTTCAAGTTTCATTTCAATTAAAGCTCGAGCAACATTTGGAACTCCCACACCTTTCAATCTTCTGTATAATTTTTCCCAATCACCATATTCATCATAAACTTCTCTGAAATCAAGATAAACAGCATATTTAAATGCACCAAGTTCAACATATAAACCTTCTATTTCAAAATCGAATCCAGAACGCAGATATTCGAGATTGGTAACATGATCTCTGTAGATATAATAATATTCTTTTGATCGTTTTAAGTTAAGTGCCGATGCTAAAGTTTTCGTATATATTTCTTTTTTATTATTTACAGAAATTAATTTAGGTGTCGAGCGAAAGATCTTACCAGCAGTATTTTCAAACTTATTATTGTAAATAACAATAACTCTTTCTTCATTCACATAATTTGAAAAAGCAAAAACATTTTCGTTGATATGACCGAAGTTGTCAATAAAATCGTAGAACCAGAAATTTTCTATATTACTAAACAAGTAACGCTTTTTCATCAGCGGGAAAATTTCTTTCTGATGTCGTTCGATTAAGTACTGATTTGGAGTTTCGTGATAATAAGCTTTTTGATATTCCATACCATATTTTTCAATAAAACCTTCAATCTGACCATGAGCAAACAATGGCAATCCAGGTAAAGTAACCATAAGAGTACAAACGCCAAAATATTTATCATCTGTACCAAATTGTTTTATTGCAGTTTCTTCGTCTGGATTACTCATAAAATTAACATATCGTTTAAGGATTTCTGGTTCGAATTCAAGAGTATTAGTAATTAAATCTCTAAACTTTTCATTTTCTTCTCGCATTAGCATATTCATGAAAGCAGAATTATAAACACGATGCATACCAAGTGAACGAACAAAATATCCTTCGAGAAGCCAGAAAGCTTCTGCAAGTAAAAGAGTATCTGGAAGTTCTGCATTTATACGGTCAACAACTTCACGCCAGAATTCAACAGGAAATAATTTATCAAATTCTTCTTTTGTCATCGAAAAATCTGTACGTGAAGGGATATCGCCACCAGTTCCAGGTTCAGGATACCAGAGACGAGAAAAATGTCTTTTTGTTAAAGTCATTGCAGCATCAAATCTAATAATTGGAAACTTTCGTGCTACATCAAAAATTTTTTGTATTACTGCTTCACGTACTTCTGGTAATAACATATTTAATTGAGCAGTATCGTTCCATGGCATTTTTGTACCATCATTACCATGATAAATATAAATTCGTTCTCCTGTTCGATTATCAATTCTTTCAAAAACTACTGCTGCATCGGTTCGAGTCCAATATCCATCTTCTATTCTTATTTGAATTGAAGGATCATCAGATAAATCAGGACCAGAAAAAGTGTAATTAGGAAAGGGAGGTTGTTTTGTCTGGATAAAATATTCAGGATGTTCAACAATCCATTTTGAAAAAATTCCAGTATGATTTGGTACCATATCGCTTGCAAGTCGAATACCAAATTTTTTAGCACGGCTGCTCAAATTTTGAAATGCTTCTTCTCCACCTAAATCATTAGCTATTTGATAGTCATAAATAGAATATGCAGAAGCAGTTGCATCAATATTTCCCATTAAATGTTTTATTTTTCTGGAAGCACTGCTTCTTTCCCAGATACCAATAAGCCATAATGCATTGAATCCCCAGCGAGAAAGTTGTTCAAGTTCTTCATCTGGAATTTGATCCAATCTTCTAATTTCTCGTTGATACTTTTTCGATAATTGATCAAGCCATACATATGTATTCTTAGCAATCATAATAACATTAGGCATCCAGTCAGTATCCAGAGTAAATTGCTCTGGTTCTTCATAATCTTTTGTAATATCATAAGCATATTTATAAGCAGATTTACCAAGTGTTAACAAATCTGCATCACTAATTTTACTTTTATATTGAGGAGGAATTAATGGTGGAGGTCCACCACCAATTACAGGACCATATTCTTCTTTTATAAAATCTTTACTTCTTAATATTTTCTGGATGAATTTTTCATCAAGAAGAACTCCCCATTTTTCTCTTATAAAGTCAAGTTGAGCTTCAACATTATCTGGGGCAACAAGAATTGGAGTTTTAAAAAATGTAAATAGATCCTGATTATCTATACCAAACTTTTTTTCATTAACAAAGAAAGATTCAAGTGCAGAAATGATTTTTTTGTATAAATGTCTGTTCGAGAAATAATTTTCATCAAATAATTCAATAATATTTTTATTAGCTGGATTAAGATTAGCAAAGTAGAGAAGAATTAATTCTTCGAGAGTAATTTCCAGATTCGATTTACCTTCAGTGTAAGAATTCAGATAATCAATTACATTTATTTCGTTTTTGAAAACATTTAATGGTGGGAATAAATCCACAAATTCAAACAAAATCTTATTGAGTTCTTTTTCTCCTAATTCATTCTGGAGATAATCTAATGCTCTTTGATAGACACCTGGATTTACATGAAATTCATATTGTCTGCATAAATAATGATAAATCTCATCAATTAAAGCAGATGCATTTAATTTCCCTGCCTGTATATGATCTTCTAATTTTCTTTTTGAATTTATTTTGTGAACAAATAATCTAACTGATTGAAAATCAACAAATATTACATTTCCTGTTATAGAAAATATTTCATCACTAAATTCATACTTTTTTCTAATTTCCTTCGCAATATGAAATTCATATTTTGGAAAAACTCTTTGTGAAAAAAATTCATCAGAGTAGTATTTGCATTTAATTTGAGTTAATTCTTTCTTCATTATCAAAATAATTACTTTTCTTTTTACAATATAACTAATTAAGTAATCTCATTAAAGAATATTTGAGCACGTTATCTTTTCCATATTTTATTTATTATCGTAAAAATGTGATTATATTTAAATTCAACAGGATTAAGAAACCTGTACAAATTGTGATTAGTTATACATTATAGTATATTTTTTTTAAAAAAAATTTACTTTTTCTATGTCTATTACGCCATTAATGACACAGTATACAAGGATTAAAGAAAAGTATCCAGATACAATTTTGCTTTTCAGAGTAGGAGATTTCTTCGAAACATTTGAAGAAGATGCAAAAATTGCTTCGAAAGTTTTAGGAATTACACTAACAAAACGATCAAATGGAGCTGCAGAAAATGTGCCGCTTGCTGGATTTCCCCACCACGCTTTAGATACATACTTACCAAAACTGGTCCGTGCAGGTTATCGTGTTGCAGTTTGTGAACAACTGGAAGATCCAAAATTTGCTAAAGGCATTGTAAAACGAGATGTAATAGAAGTTGTAACTCCAGGTGTTGCTTTTTCAGATAAATTACTTGATCATAAAAAAAATAATTATCTTCTTTCAATTTATATTGAACATGATATTTGTGGACTGGCATTTTGTGATATCTCTACTGGAGAATTTCAAACATACGAAGTAAAAAAATCTGAATTGAGTAATCAATTTGGACTTATCAATCCATCTGAAATTTTAATTTCAAAAAAATCCAAACAAGAATTAGAACCATTAATCAATAAATTTGCTCCAGGTGCAAGAATAACAAAATTGGATGACTGGATTTTTGATCATGATTATTGTTCCGAACTTTTAATGAATCACTTCAATATAAAAACATTGAAAGGTTTTGGCATTGAAAATATGACTGCAGCCATTTCAGCATCGGGAGCAGCTCTGAATTATTTAAGAGAAACTCAGAAAGCAAATCTTCCCCATATAAGTAAAATAAAACGTTACAATCCATCTGATTACATGATTCTCGATTATTCAACTAAACGCAATCTTGAAATTTTGTTTACAATGCAAGAAGGAGAAAGAGAAGGTTCACTAATTTCTATACTCGATAGAACACAAACTGCTATGGGGGGAAGATTGCTAAAGAAATGGATTACTGCTCCTCTGCTTAAACTTGAGCCAATTCTTAAACGTCAGGAATGTGTTGAAGAATTTTTTAATAACAAAGTACTTAGAAAAAATCTTCAAGAAGAATTAAAGGAAATTGGTGATTTAGAAAGATTGATTTCGAAGGTTTGCACAGGGAGAATTAATCCAAGAGAGATGATAAATCTTAAAACATCACTAAAAAAAATTCCTTTAATAAAACAACTATTAGATCAAACAAAAGCAGAAACCTTAAGAACAATTAACAATAGATTGAACAGTCTTGAATGGTTGGTTGAAAAGATTGAAAAAGCAATTGTTGATGATCCACCAGCAACAATATCAGAAGGTGGAATTATTCGAAATGGATACAATCCCGAGCTTGATGAATTAAGACAAATATCAACTAATGCAAAAGATTGGATTTCAAACTTACAGAAAACCGAAAGAGAAAGAACAAAAATTCCATCACTTAAAGTAAGTTACAATAAAGTATTTGGATACTACATTGAAATTAGTCACGCAAATAAAGATAAAGTCCCAGATAATTATATACGTAAACAAACACTTGTTAATTGTGAAAGATATATTACTCCCGAACTTAAAGAGTATGAAGAAAAAGTTTTGCATGCACAGGAAAACATCTCAAAACTTGAATATGAATTGTTTGAGCAGATAAGACAGGCAGCTGCTTCTGCAGTAGAAGAAATTCAGGAAAATGCACAATTAATTGCCATGCTCGATTGTTTTCAGTCGTTAGCAGATTGTGCTGATGATTATAATTATGTTAAACCAATAATTGATGAATCTGATGTAATTGAAATTATAGATGGTAGACATCCTGTAGTTGAAAGAATTTTACCACCAGGAGAAAAATTCACACCAAATAGCTGTAAACTTTCTACTTCGGAAAATCAAATTATAATTTTAACTGGACCAAACATGTCTGGTAAATCAGTTTATCTTCGTCAGATTGGATTAATAGTATTGCTTGCACAAATTGGTTCTTTTGTTCCTGCTAAAGAAGCAAGAATTGGTCTTGTAGATAGAATCTTCACACGCGTAGGTGCAAGTGATAATATTGCTTCTGGCGAAAGTACATTCCTTGTAGAAATGCAAGAAGCAGCAAACATACTGAACAATGCTACCAGCAAAAGTTTAATTTTACTTGATGAAATTGGAAGAGGTACAAGCACATTCGATGGAATTTCAATAGCCTGGGCAATTACAGAATATCTTCACGATCATCCTGATATTAATGCAAAAACACTTTTTGCTACTCATTATCATGAACTAAATGAAATGGCTCAATTGTTTCCAAGAATAAAAAACTATAAAGTTGAAGTTCGCGAATATGGAGACAAAGTTATATTTCTACACAAAGTAACTCCAGGAAGTGCTGATCACAGTTATGGAATTCAGGTTGCACAGATGGCAGGATTACCTGAGTTTGTAACAAAAAGAGCAAAACAAATTTTAGAAAATCTTGAAAGCAAAGAATTAACTCCATACGAAGTTAAAAAAGCCAAGCTTGCCAAAATGAAATATCAGGATAGTTATCAAATAAATTTATTTGAAATGAAAGATGAAGAATTAAGAAAGGAGCTTTCTGATATTCAAATAGAAAAAATAACTCCTCTCGAAGCACTTAATAAATTAAACGAACTAAAAAAGAAAATAGATGAGAAAAAAGATTAATACGAAAAAAATGTTGCATTCAGTATTAATAGTTTTAGCTCTGGTTTCATGTGAAAGAAAATATACACAGGCAGAATTAGATTATATAAAAGAAATTGAAAAAATTCGCAAAGAAAAAAATATTTTTATGAGAGATGATCCTTCATCGCCTTTTAATTATAAAGGGAAAATAGAATTCCATGAGTTGAATTATTTTGATGTTAATCCAGATTTTGTTTTCAAAAGTAAATTGTATGAATATTCAACCAAAGATACAATCACGATATTTGGAACAAAAGGTGAACCAAGAAAAGCTGTAAGATATGGATATGTAATTATCAATTATAAAAGTAATAATTATAAAATAAATGTTTATGAAAGTTATTCTAAAAACGGCGATAAATATTACACAATCTGGTTTACAGATAAAACCACAAACAAAGAATCTTATGGCGTAGGAAGATATCTTGATTTTGAGAAACAAGAAAATCCAGATTATATTTATACTGTTGATTTTAATTTAGCTTATAATCCATATTGTGCATATAATTCAAATTATTCATGTGCAATTCCAACAAAAGAAGATTTTATACCAATTGAAATAAAAGCAGGTGAAAAAAAATTTCATAATTAGAAAGGAGTTAAAAAGTGGTAGTAATTCTCGAAAAACATGCAACACCAGAACAAATTGAAAATGTTATAAAACATCTTGAAGCATATGGCTTTCAGGTACACAAATCGGTTGGAGCCGAAAGAACAATTTTAGGTGCAATCGGTGTCAAACCAAATTTTGATATTAGAAACATCAGTATACTTGATGGTGTGGAAGAAGTATATCGAATAACCACACCATATAAATTAGCAAGTAGAAGTTTTAAAGAAGAAAATACAATCATAAAAATAAAAGATATTGAGATTGGTGGTAATAAAGTTGTGATGATGGCTGGTCCCTGTTCAGTTGAAAGTGAAGATCAAATATTTAGACTTGCAAAAATAGTAGCAGAATCTGGTGCAAAAATACTTAGAGGAGGTGCATTTAAACCAAGAACTTCCCCATACTCTTTTCAAGGTCTGGGCGAAGAGGGACTCAAATTAATGAGAGCAGCAGCTGATGAATACAATCTTCTTGTAATTACCGAAGTAATGCAAATCAGTCACATCGAATTGATTGAACCTTATACTGATATATTTCAGGTTGGTGCAAGAAATATGCAGAACTTCCCATTACTAAAAGAATTAGGAAATGTAAATAAACCTGTTATGTTAAAAAGAGGAATTGCAGCTACAATAGAAGAATGGTTAATGTCTGCAGAATACATTTTGAGTGGTGGAAATAATAATGTAATGTTATGCGAAAGAGGCATCAGAACATTTGAAAATTATACAAGAAATACATTTGATTTATCTGCAATACCTGTTGTTCATAAAAAAAGTCATTTACCTGTTATAGCCGATCCATCTCATGCAACAGGAATGAGAGATCAGGTACCTCCAATGGCTCGAGCTGCCGTAGCTGCAGGTGCCGATGGATTAATGATTGAAATTCATGATGATCCGGAAAATGCATTATCTGATGGTCCACAGGCATTGTATCCAGAAACTTTTTTAAATCTTATGAAAGAATTAAAATTAATTGCACAAGCAATAGGCAGGGATCTATAATTGGAAATAAAAAAAATATCAATACTTGGTTTAGGATTAATTGGTGGTTCTCTAGCAAAAGCTCTTAAAAGAGTAAATCCCGGTTTTTATATTTCGGCTTATGATCGACCAAATATTCTTCGACTTGCTACAGAAGACCAGGTTATTGATAGCCAATTAAATTCCATTAACGAAGCCCTTGATTCAGATTTGATATTCCTGTGCTTTCCGGTTGAAACATCAATTGAAACTTTTAAGCAACTATTACCAAAATTAAAAGAGAATCAAATTATAACAGATGTGTGTGGAGTAAAAGAAATATTTCATCAGATATGGCAGGAAAATAACTCAAAAGGATTTTATATCGGTGGTCATCCAATGACTGGAAAAGAAAAAAGTGGTTATGAAAATTCCGAATCCACACTCTTTGAAAATTGTATTTATATTTTAAGTGATAATGCACAAGACTTTTTATTTATCCAGAAGTTTACAGATATAATTCATCAAATTGGTGCAAGAATAACTTTTCTAAATCCCAAAATACACGATATTATTGTGGCTGCTGTAAGTCATCTACCTCAATTAGTAGCTGTCTCGTTAATTAATTCTGCTGCATTAAAAGATGGTGATATAAATTTCTTTGACTATGCAGCAGGTGGCTTTAGAGATATGACAAGAATTGCTTCGAGTGATTTTACAATATGGGAATCTATAATTAAACTCAACAATAAAAACATTCTTCAAGCAATTGATAATTTTATATTTGACTTAGAAGAAATTAAAAAATCAATTATTAAAAACGACCTTAAAAAGATTGCTCAAAAATTTGAAAGTGCAAGAAATAAACGAGATGAAATTCCCAAAAACACAAAAGGATTTTTATCCCCTCTTCATGATATATTTGTATTCGTTAAAGATGAACCTGGTGTTTTAAGCAAAATTACTACTGCATTATTTCATGCTGGAATTAATATTAAAGACATAGAATTGCTTAAAATTCGTGAAGGTACTGGTGGAACTTTTAGAATATCATTTGAAACAAAAGATGCTGCAGATAAAGCAAAAGAAATTATGGAAACGCTGGGATTTACAACAAGAATATGAATTAATAATGAAAATAATTTTCTAATTAACTATTTTTGTGCCGCATTTTTAAGTATAAGGAGAAACTAATGGCAACAACATCAGACTTCAGACCAGGAATGGTTATTAGATGGAATAACGAATTATGGACAATTGTAGAATTTCAACACGTTAACCCTGGTAACTGGCGTGCATTTGTACGAACAAAACTCAAAAATATGAAGACAGGTCGTGTTCTTGAAAATAGATTTCGTGCTGGTGAATCTGTTGACGAAGTAAGAGTTGAAAGAAGACAATTTCAATACCTTTATAGAGATGGTGCAGATTATGTTGTTATGGATAATGAAACTTTTGAACAAATGAATATTTCACCAGACTTAATTGGTGAAGGACAAAAATTCTTAAAAGAAAATACTGTAATTGATATATTATTTGATGATACCCGTATTGTTGCTATAGAACTTCCAATATTTGTTACACTTGAAGTAACACAAACAGAACCAGGTGTTAAAGGTGATACAGTATCAAATGTACTCAAACCTGCAACACTTGAAACTGGAGCAGTTGTAAATGTACCGCTTTTTATTAATGAAGGTGATAAAATAAAAATTGATACTCGAACTGGTGAATATGTTGAAAGAGTAAAAGAGTAATTGACTTTATTTAGTAGCTATTACAACCTGTACCAATCGAAATGTGAGATAGTATTTTTCTATATTATTAAAACCACAATCTTTCAAAAGTTTTACTAAATCAATTTTATTTTCAAAATCACCAACGGATTCTGGTAAATACCTGTAAGCTTCTTTGTCTTTAGAAATAATTTTACCGATAAATGGAAGAAGATTATTAAAATAAAAAAGATAAATTTTTTTGATAACAGGATTAGAAGGAAGACTAAATTCTAAAATTGTAAGACATCCATTTGATTTTAATGTTCTATAAAATGAAATAAAACTTTCTCTTATATCATAAAAATTACGCACACCAAAAGCTACAATTATATTAGTAAAAGTACCTTCCTTAAATGGTAAATTTTCAGCACTACATTGAACCAATCTTCCATGACTCCACTTAGCTTTTTCTTTAAAAAGTTTTAACATATTGATAGAAAAATCTGCTCCAAAGATATTTTTAACTCCAGATTCTTTAGCTTTAATTGCAAAATCGCCAGTACCACAAGCTACATCCAGAAGAATCGATTCTGAATTTAATCTGCTTAGCTTTATTGCTTTTTTACGCCAGTAGTAATCAACTCCAAAACTCAAAAGGTGATTTAAGAAATCATATCGATGAGAAATTGCATCAAATATTCTTTTAACTTTATTTTTCTTTTGAAATGAATCCATCTTAATAATCTCGATTATTAAAACCAACTATTCTCTCTAAAACCCTCACTTACACTAATCCACCAGTTATATATATATTTTCCGCTCCATAATGTAAGTAGCATAAAAATAAAACCACCAATTAAATCAACTACATAGTGATATCTCAAATAAACAGTTGCAAAGATTAATAGTATTCCATCAACAATAAAAAAATATTTCATTCTACTTTTGAATTTTATAGAAAGAATCATAACAAGCAAAGTCATTTGTGTATGTCCACTTGGAAAAACATCTCTCTGTACGAATTTTGCAGGATCTATAGCCCCCTTTGGAATTGATTCTCCCAAGTTGATTACTTCTCTTAAAAAGTTTGTTAGAAATATTCCTGGTAATTCAATTTCTTTACTATCAAAATTATGTAGTGTAAATCTTGGACCTATGGCTGGCACTAAAATATAACCTATGTATGAAAGTATAAAACCATAAACGATAATAAAAACAGAATAATCAAGCTCTTTAAATTTTCCTGTAAGTATAAAATCCACTCCAAGTATAATTGGCAGAAAGAAAAAAGTGGAATATGCAATTTGAAGTAATTCGGTTAAATAAGGATTGGCAATCTTGTATAATTCATAAGTGGGATCTGTTTTGAAAATCATTCTATCTATTTTGATAAGAATATCATCATAAATAACTCCACGTATAGGATCGATGATATAATAAAGTTCTTTAAAGAAAATTAATATAAGCGGAACAAGATACCAGTAATGAAAATGTTTCCAGACAATGCTATTCCCTTTCCGATCTTTGTAAGAAATAAAAATAACATATGAAATGATCAAAATGTTGATAACTAAATTTCCTTTCCAGTGATTTATTTTTCCGATGTAGATAATATTAAGAGCTGATAAGAATAAACAAAAAAGAACCACAATGAAATCTGTGGGCGTAATATTCAGCTTAACTTTATGAGAGTCTTTCATGAACAATATTTTTAGTGAATTATTCTATAAATTTTTTTCTATATACTTATATAACTCAACAAAGTCTTTTATAGATAAATCTTCTGCTCGTTTAGAAAGCAGATGAGATATTGAATCAGATGAACTCCTTGAAATTATGGTGCGAAATATACTATTACTTAATGAATTTTTTAAAGTCTTTCTTCTATTTCCAAAAGCGGCTTTTACTACACTTATAAATAATTTCTCATCAACATCTTCCTGTAATGAGTCATAAAATCTAATTTTAATTAATGCAGAATAAACTTTAGGTTTTGGATAAAACACATTTGGAGAAATTTTAAAACAAAATTCTGTTTGAGCAAAAAAATTCAAAAGCACACTTAATAAGCTGTAATCTTTTGTGCCTTCTTTAGCAATAATTCTTTTAGCCACTTCATATTGAACCATCAATAGTGCATCACTTACAAATTTTCTTTCGTCAATTAACTTAAATAAAATTGGCGAAGTTATGTTATAGGGAATGTTACCAATAATTCTTAGTTTATTATTAGACTCAACAAAACTTTCCAGTTTAATTTTCAAAAAATCTTCGTTGATAATTTCAAGCTCAGGAAATTTCTCTGCTAATTTTTTTACGATTCTTTTATCAATTTCTACAGCTATAAATTTTTTTGTTTTACCAATTAATTCAGATGTTAAAGCACCCCTTCCAGGTCCAATTTCCAGAACTAAATCTTCACTTTGCGGATTAAATTCATCAATTATTTTTTGAATTATATTTTTATCAAATATATAATTTTGTCCAAATCTTTTTAATGGTTGAATTTTTTCATCCATAGATTTCTTTTTATAAAATTCTTTAATTCATGATGTATAATTAATTATATTTGATAGTCAATGTAAATAAAATTTATATGTTTGAAATAATATTTCTTATAGCATTATCTCTATATTTTATTCAACTAATAATATTTACTATTGGTGTAGGGAAAAAATACCCTAAAATAAAAGATGAACTACTTCCCAATATAACTGTAGTTGTAGCAGCTCGTAACGAAGAAAATAATATTCTCGATTGTCTTAAATCTCTTGATAATCTAATCTATCCTTCAAATAAAATAGAAATTATAATAATCAATGATCACTCAACCGATAGAACAGGTGAAATCATTGAAAATTTTATTAAAGACAAACCCAAGTTTAAATTAATTGTTCCCAGCAAACAAATTGGTTCACTTAAAGGAAAAACCAATGCACTCGCCAATGCAATTAAAATAGCAAAAGGAGAAATTATTCTTACAACAGATGCAGATTGTATTGTATCCCCTACATGGGCAAAAACTCTTGTTTCATATTATCAAAAAGATGTTGGATTAGTTGGTGGTTTTACCACTCAACAAGATTATAATGCTTTTGCAGGTATGCAGGCTATTGATTTTATTTTTTTATTAACTGTTGCATCAGGTGCATTGAATCTTGGAAAACCATTAAGCTGTATTGGCAATAATATGTCCTACAGAAAAAGTGCTTACGACGAAGTAGGTGGATACGAAAGTTTACCATTTTCTGTAACAGAAGATTTTAATTTGCTAATGGCAATTAATAGATTAAAAAAATATAAAATAATTTATCCACTTGATGCTGGAGCACTTGTAACATCAAAACCATGTCCAGATTTAAAAACTCTTTACTGGCAGAAAAAAAGATGGGGCGTTGGTGGAATTGAAAGTGATATAATTGGTTATCTGATAATGTTATGGGGATATATTACTCATGTTTCAATGATACTTACACCATTTCTTTTTTCTTTCACTGCATTATATTTATGCTTTTTCAAAATTTTTATTGATTACTTTTTTATTTACCCTGTTTATAAGAAATTAAATCTAAAATTAAAATTTAAGCACTTCTTAGCATTTGAAATTTATTTTATTATCTATGTTATCATTCTTCCCTTTATAGTATTTATTAACCCCAAAGTAAAATGGAAAGGGAGAGAATATTAAAACAATTACTTATCAACTTTTATAAGTAAATGATTATGAAACTTAAAATTATAGTTCTGCTTTCATTAATATTTCCTTTACAACTTTTATCTCAAAAAACAATTGAAATATTTCCAGACAAGCTAAATATCCAGCCATTAACTGCGAATATTCTGGAACCAAAACTTGGTTTTCTTTTTCAATTATCGAAAAACGAACTTAGATTGGATATTGGAAATTCAATGGATATTATTCAATTTCAGAATGGTGAAACAACTTATTCACTTGGTGCTGATTTATTTACCTATTCACTCTTAAGGAGTGAAAAAAATTTTCATTTCCCTGTTGATGCTATTGATTATCTATTTGGTTTAAATTTTGGTTACACAAAAAAAATGAGAGAAGACAAATTTGGAGTAAGATTTAGATTAAGTCACATCAGTGCTCATTTTGTGGATGGACATTATGATGGTTCTAACAATAAATGGCGTGATAATTTAAATCCTCGTGTTTATAGCAGAGAATTTATTGAAATTGTTCCTTTTTATTCTTTTAATTCGCTTAGAGTTTATGCTGGTTTTACATATATTTTTCATGTAGACCCTGATTATATAAAAAAAGATAATTATCAACTTGGATTCGATTACTTTATAAAAAAAATTTCATGGAATAATTTAAATCCCTTTATCGCTTATGATCTTAAAATTATTCATATAAATAATTATTCAACAAATCATTCTTTTTCGGCAGGAATTAAATTTGGTAAACCATTTGAAAAAGGTTTAAGTGCTTATTTAAATTTCTATTCAGGTAAAAATGTACATGGCGAATACTTTGATATTAATAAAAAATATTTTGCATTAGGAATAAATCTGGACTTATAAAAATGGACGAAAACTTTTCAGCAGAAATTAGAGATTACTACACTCCTAAAGAAAATAAAAGTTCATATTTAATTCATCTTATTCTTTTAATCATCACTTTTTTAACAACGATTATTGCAGGTTTAGAATGGACAACAGGAAAAATTGGACCATATGAGATAACAGACTTCACAAAAGGTTTGCCTTATGCTATATCAATTATTTTTGTTCTCGCCTGTCACGAATTTGGTCACTATTTTGCTGCAAAGTATCACAGAGTTAAAGCAACACTTCCTTATTTCATTCCTTTTCCTCCAATACCAGGCTTCTTTAATTTTGGAACAATGGGAGCTGTAATAAGAACAAAATCTATTACACCAAATAATAAAGCAATGTTCGATATTGGTGTAGCTGGACCAATATCTGGATTTATTGCATGCATTATAGTTCTAATTTATGGATTTACTCATTTACCTCCTGTTGATTATATACTTACAATTCATCCAGATTATTTTTCACCTGAATATGGAAAAGACACAATTAATCTTGAATTCGGAAGTACACTAATTTTTGAAATACTAAAATATTTATTTACTAAACCTGGAGATTTTATTCCTCCAATGTCAGAAGTTTATCACTATCCTTATTTATGTGTTGGCTGGTTTGGATTATTTGTCACTGCAATGAATTTAATTCCAGTTGGTCAGCTCGATGGTGGTCATATAATTTATTCAATGTTTGGTGGAAAAATACACGAAGCTATAGCTGGAATATCAATGATTATATTAATGATATTAGGTGCAGGTGGTATAATAAGCAGTTTGTTTGGATTACCTTTTGAGTTTGGCTGGAGTGGATGGCTCTTCTGGGCATTGATCTTATTTTTTGTTATTAAAATTAAACATCCCCCCGTTCCCTATTTTGAAAAACTTGATAATAAAAGAATGATTCTTGGCTATATCGCAATTGCAATTTTTATTCTTTCATTTTCACCTACACCTTTTATTATTTCATTATAAATCAACTTGACATTGTTATTAAGCTTTGTCTAAATTTGTTTTAATAATAAAAGGAAAAATTATAGAAAAAATTGCTAC
Organism: Rosettibacter firmus; assembly: GCF_036860695.1. Classification (NCBI taxonomy): domain Bacteria; kingdom Pseudomonadati; phylum Ignavibacteriota; class Ignavibacteria; order Ignavibacteriales; family Melioribacteraceae; genus Rosettibacter; species Rosettibacter firmus. The sequence goes on from NZ_JAYKGJ010000001.1 coordinate 714,159, forward strand.
TACTAAAATTAACGAAACTTTTAAATCATAAAGGCAAGTTTTCTATGATTTTTCCTTTATTAAATCATTTCACAAAAACATTTCAATCATTGATAAAAGTCTTATACGTGAATAAAATAAAAATATCATTTGTTGTTCTATTAATTTCAATACTTGCCTGCGATGAAATACCAGATAATATCGTTGATCAAAAATTATCTAACACTTATGTAGAATATATCGAAGCTCCAGATGAATTTACTTATTTTAGTTCCGACTCTGCATTTGCTACATCAATCAAATTTAAAAACACAAATTCAGTTGACAATGTTTGGTTAAAAGTAACTTCCTTAGATGGTTCTTCAACTATTCACGAACAAATTTTTATGTCAGACGAAGGCGATTTATTTTTATCTGGCGATAAAGTAAAAGGTGATAATATTTTTACTGCACTCATTCCTATGAGCAAAAATTTTCCCAGTGGTAAATATTTAATCGAATATTATCTACAAAACAAAACTTCATATTCACAGGATAAATCACTAAAAGTTGCTGTTCATAGTTTTAATTACTCTAACACGCAAATTAATTTACCACCAGTAATTAATGAAATTATTGTACCTTCTACTGCGACTTATGGACAGAGAATAACATTAATGATTAAAGTACAGGATTCCAATGGCTTAAACGATATTTCTTCTGTTTATTATGAACTTTATAAACCCGACGGTACAAAAATGGTAAACAGTCAAGGAATTTCTCAATTTCCTTTATTTGATGATGGTAATACATCAATAAATGGAGATACTGTGGCTAAAGATGGCACTTATTCAGTATTTCTTACTTTCCCTTCTGGTCAACCTGCTGGTCAATGGAGATTTGAATTCTATGCTAAAGATAAAGGTGGATTAATCAGTAATAAAGCAATACACTATTTAATTCTGAATTAGAAAAAGAGATATTAAATGAAAAGATTGTTAATTGTATTATTTTTTGGTAGTCTGACAATAAATCTTTTTTCACAAAACTTACCTAAAAGTTTTTCTTTTACAAGTGATTCAGAAACAATTAATGATTTTCCAGCAAGTAACTCAATTGAACGAATTTTATTTGTAGAAGATACAATCTGGATTGCAACATCAAAAGGTTTGAGTAAATCTACAGATTATGGAAATACCTGGATTAATTTTTATCGACATAAAGATTTTGGTGAAGATGGTGTTTCGGCTATAGGATATTATAATGGAACAGTATGGGCAGCTACGTGGAAGATGGATAATATAGCAGGCTCAAGTGTTCCTACTGGAACAGGACTTCACTATTCAACAGATTTTGGTAAAACCTGGAACAACATTAAACAACCAGTTGATGATCCTAGCGATTCTATTATCACTTATGGAATCAATAAAATTCGTGCTCTTCCTGTTACTGTTCCACAACAAAATTTTGTTTATGATATTGCATTCACAAAAAACACAATCTGGATTGTTTGCTTTGCAGGTGGATTGAGAAAATCAACTGATATGGGAAAAACCTGGCAACGAGTTGTTCTTCCACCAGATAATCTGGATTCAATTAAACCAACTGATACTTTAAAATTTTCACTTCAACCTGTTGCAGGTAAATTTGGTAAAGAATCTTATTTGAATCATAGAGCATTCTCTTTATTAACAGTTGATGATACAACAATTTATGTTGGTACTGCTGGTGGTATTAATAAAAGTACTGATGGTGGTATAAGCTGGATTAAATTTAATCATACAAATCAAGAACAACCTATAAGTGGTAATTTTATTCTTTCAATTCAACACAATAAGTTTGATAATTCTATCTGGGCTGCTACGTGGAAAGCCGAAGGTTTAGATGAATATTATGCATTAAGTTCTTCAAATGATGGTGGCAAAACCTGGAAAACTTTTCTTACAAACGAAAAGATTTTAGATATTGATTTTAAATACTACGGAGATGCAAACAATTATACACACGCTGATATTTTTGCTGCAACCGAAAATGGTTTGTTTCGATCTAACAATTCAGGCAAATCCTGGCTTGCTGTTCAAGAAATAATTGATAGTAAAACTGGTCTTCCTATTAATATCAAAAATCAAAGATATAGAGCAGTAAAGGTTAAACAAAAAGAATCTGTTACAGATATCTGGATTGGTACACTTGATGGTCTGGTTAAATTTACAGATATCAACAATAACTGGGATGGTGAATGGAAAGTATTTCTTTCATCAAAAAAATTGAATACTTCAAATGATTCTTATGCTTTCCCAAATCCATTTTCTCCTGATGAGGAAGTTGTTAGAATAAAATATAAAATTGAAAAAAGTGCTAATGTTACTATAAGAATTTTTGATTTTGGAATGAATTTGGTAAGAACTCTAATTCAAAATGTAAACAAAACTTTAAAAGGTGAACAAATTGAGTTCTGGGATGGAAAAGACGAAAATGGAAAGATTGTTCCAAATGGAGTTTATTTTTATAGAATTGATATCGATTCAAACGAACCATTATTTGGTAAAATAATTGTATTAATGTAATAACAAATCACGGTATTATATTGAAAAAAATATTTTTAATATCATTGATATTTACATCTATCATCATTTCACAAACTCAATACTCTCCTATCAATAGTATGCCAGGTGCATTTAGCAGAATGGGATTTGGTGCACGTGGAATGGGAATGGGAAATGCAATGTCAGCTGTTAAAACAGGTAATCTGGTTTCATATTATAATCCAGCTCTATCTGTATTCCAGGAAAATAATTCATTTCAAACATCATATTCTTTTCTTTCTCTGGATAGAACTCTGAGCTTCATCAACTTTACAAGAAAATTCGAATTCAAAAAAGAATCATCAACCAATGAACATCAACAATCTAAATCTGTTGCAGGCATAAGCTCAGGCTTTATTATTGCTGGAGTATCGAATATAGATCTACGAGACAATGAAGGTGAAATCTTCGACAACATTTCAACTATGGAAACACAATTTTTTATTTCACTATCAAATAAGTTTTCAAAAAAGTTTGCTCTGGGAATTGCATTCAAATTTTATTACTATAGATTATATAAAGACATTATTTCAACTGCCTTAGGAGTGGATATAGGAGCATTATATTCAGTCAATGATAATTTAAATTTTTCAATTGTTGTTTCAGATTTAAATAGTGCTTATAAGTGGGATACTGGAAGCATTTATGGACAAAATGGAAATACAACTAAAAACAAATTTCCTTTACTAAAAAAATTTGGTGCTTCATATAAAATTCTTAAACCAGATATTATAGCAGCAATTGAACTTGAAAGTAGTAATGCTAATACAAATTACTTAAGAGGTGGAATTGAATATAATATTATTCGTGATTTATACTTACGTTGTGGTTTAGATAGATTTAATTTATCAAATACTGAAACACCTATGCGACCTTCTTTTGGCTTTTCTTATTTTTATGAAATAAAAGATATGAAATTTGGTATTGATTATGCTTTTGTAATCGAACCTTATTCTTCAAGTGATCAACACATAATTGGCATTAATATTAATTTCTGATGGTTATGAAAAAGACATTATTTATATTACTTATTAGTTCAATCATTTACGCACAGAATATTACTACGGGATTATCTTTCTTAAAAATTGGTTCTGGTGCAAGAAATATTTCAATGGGCGATTTTGGAATGATATCATCAAATGATTTGAATAATGGAATTTACAATCCTTCTGTAATTGCATTCGAACCAAAAAATAGACTTTCTTTTACACACAATACTTTGTTCAATGATTTAAAATCTGAATTGTTTACAGGAAGCATTATATTATTTAAAATTCCACTTATGTTTGGAATAAATACAACAAATATTTCTGATATCGAAATCAGAACTAAACCTGGCGAAGCAGACTCAAAATTTGATGCTCATTATTTTTATGGTAACTTAACAACTGGTTTTAAAATTTATCAAAATATTTTTGCTGGCGTATCATTCAAATATATTTATGAAAGCCTTTTCTCTGACGATGCAACTGGATTTGGTTTCGATTTTGGATTAAGCTATAAAGATTTAATTAAAAACTTAAATGCTGGAATATCATTTCGTAATATTGGCTCAATGAAACAATTGAGAACTGAACCAACAAAATTGCCTAAAGATTTGAGACTTGGTGCAACTTACAATATCAATTTAGTTGATTATAATTTAGACATTAATACTTTAGCTGGTTTTCAAAGCTATATTGATGATAATTCTTCTCATTTCCATTTTGGAATTGAAATTAATTACTACGAAATTTTAGCTCTAAGAGGTGGATATATAACAGGGTATGATTCAAAAAATATAACTGCAGGGTTTGGAATTTTATTCAAAGGAATTAATTTAGATTATGCATATGTTCCATATAAATATTCTCTGGGAGATTCACATATTATTACTTTCACATATACATTTTAATCATTAATAATATTAAACAAAATGGAAATTATTAGATATACAGAAGAATGGAAAGAAAAGTGGGACAAATTTGTTCTTGAATCGAACAATGGAACAATGTTTCATCTACAAAGATTTCTTGATTATCACACACCAGGAAAATTTAAATTTGACCACTTAATATTTCTTGACAAAGGAAATATTGTTGCTGTATTGCCAGGCTCTATAATTGATGGAACATTTGAATCACCAGTAGGTGCAAGTTATGGTTCAATTGTTACTAAAGATATAACTTTTGCAAAAGCTATGGAAATTGTGTCAACACTTCTTGATTATGGAAGAAAAAATGGAATTAAAGAATTTGTATTAACTGCAGCACCTATGATTTATGAAAGGTATCCAAATCAAAGTCTCGATTTTGCAATGTTATGGCAGGGTTTCAAATACAAGATTCATTATATTTCAAGTGCAATAAAACTTGATAAGGATCGGGATATTCTGGAAAGATTTTCTCCTACAATTCGAAGAAATATTCGTAAAACATTCAGAGATTTCAAACTTCGTGTAGAAGTTAACGAACGATACGATGAATTCTATCCAATACTTCTAAAAAACAAAGCACGACATAATGTTAAACCAACTCATAGTTATGAAGATCTTTTACGACTAAAAGAACTACTTCCAGATAGATTAAAACTCTTTATGGTTTATTATAATGATATACCAATTGGTGGATCTTTAATGTTTTATCCAAATCAATATGTTGCATTATGTTTTTATAATATGTTATTGTATGAATATGCTGAATATAAACCAATTCAACGAGTAATGTATGAAGTTGTAAAAGATTCAACTGAACGAGGATTTCGTTATGTTGATATTGGAGTTTCTCAGGATACAAAAGCAGAAAATCCAATGACGCCAAGTATGAGCCTTATAGAATTCAAAGAAAAATTTGATGCTAAAACTATAATGCGTAATACTCTTTATATCAAATTATAATACTCAATGCAAAATAAAAATATTTGCATCGCATTTCTTGGGAATGCTTTTAACGATTCTCGAATAGTTAATCTCAAAAATTCATTAACAGAAGATGGTTGTAAAGTTTCTGTTATATCGTTCGATTGGTTTATTAAAAAACAAAATATCTTTACAGATGATATAAAAGTATTTAAGCTTCATAAAGGTAGAATCACTTTATTCTTTTATCTGCATTTTGCAACAATCTTAATCCGTGAACTAATCAAAACTAAAGCAGAGATCTACTTTGCTGAAGATTTTTATACCTTACCATTTGTTGTATTAATTGGAAAATTTAAAAGAGCAAAAGTTTATTACAATAGTCGAGAATTATATGCATACATTGGAGGTTTACGTAATAAACCAATTTTACAATCAATCATAAGAATAATTGAAAAATTTTTTATTAAGAAAGTAGATCTGGTTCTTACTACTGGAGAGATGGATTCAAAATTTCTTGAAGATTTTTACAAAATCAATAATACACTGGTAATAAGAAACATTCCCCTTTATCAACAACCCAAAGAGATATTTGACTTCAGAAAAAAATTTAATTTACCAGAAAATTCATTCTTACTTTTATATCAAGGAGTATTGCTTGAAGGACGAGGAATTCCAATTATAATAAATGCTCTCAAAGAATTAGATAATACATATCTAATCATTTTAGGAGAAGGTGAACAAAAAAATAAATTTATCAAATTAGCTAATGAAATAGGTGTAAGTGAAAAAGTAATATTCGCTGGAGTTTATGAACAAAATGAATTGATAAAATATACAGCTGGTGCAGATGTAGGTTTAGCATTAATTGAAAATATAAGTATAAGCTATTATCATGCTCTCCCAAATAAACTTTTTGAATACATTATGGCTGGCTTGCCTGTTATAGTAAGTAATTTACCACAAATGAAAAAAATTGTTGAAGATTATAATGTGGGAAAAGTTGTTGATATCGAGAAGGGAGAATCAATAGTCCCGATTATTAAACACTGGCAGAATAATCGAGATATAATTAATACATTAAAAAATAATTGCATAATTGCTGCTAAAGAACTCAACTGGCAAGAAGAATATAAAAGAATTAAAGATAAATTTTTAATATGAACAAACAAAAAAGAATCTTAATTGTTAGACCCGATCGAATAGGTGATGTTATTCTATCTACTCCCATACCCCGTGAACTAAAAAAATTTTATCCAGATAGTTTTATTGCTGTAATGCTTAGAAAATACACAAGTGATGTTTATCTTAATAATCCACATGTTGATAAAATAATTTTAATTGATGACTATGATGGTTCAGAAACTTTCTGGAGAAAAGTAGATGAAATTAGAAAATATAAATTCACTCATGCTTTAATGTTACTTCCCAATGAAAGAATAAATTATATGTTATTCTTTGCAGGCATTCCTTATAGAGTTGGTGTTGGTCACAAATTTTTTCAATTCATTACATTTACTCATTATGTTTCAAGAAATAAATATATACCATTACGACACGAAGCTGATTATTGCATGGACTTAGCAAGAAAGATTGGCATCGAAACCAAAAATCTTGAAACAGAAATATTCCTAACAGAAATTGAAAAGAAAAAAGTAGAAGAATTAAGAAAAAACTATCTGAGTGGGAAAAAATTCTTAATTGGGATACACACTACAAATGGGAACTCTGCTCCCAACTGGACTCCACAAAGCTATAAAGAATTAATCATGAAATTGTCACAAGACAATGATATTCAAATTGTTTTAACTGATAATAAACCACCTGTGGAGTTATTGAATATCGAATCTGTTTTATATCCTAACATTAATAAAACTTTGAGAGAGTCAATACTTAATTTTGCAACATTGGATTTATTATTTTCATCAAGTACAGGACCAATGCATATATGTGCAGCATTAAAAGTAAAAACTGTATCGATGTTTTGTCCACTTACTGCATGTTCTCCACAATTATGGGGACCACTTGGCAATGAAAATAAAATAATTTTACCAGATAAAAATTATTGCGATCTTCTTTGTCCTGGAAATCCAAAAATTTGTACATTCGAAGGAGAAGGTGGAATTAATATTGACTCAGCTTTTCAATCAATTATAGATATCATCAAAAAATAATTAAATATTCCAAAGAATAACTTTTCAATTAATGAAAAAGCTGTCTTAAAATTTTTAAGACAGCTTTTATTATATATTAGCATCCTTCCCTTTTTTTCTTAGGAACGTTTTTAAGATTACCAGCGGGAGGCTGCACTATCTTTGGTGCAGAAGGTGTTTGAACATTTTGAATTACATTAGTTGTTGTTCCACTAACAATTTGTGGTGTTCCACCAAAATGTAAACTTATTTGTTTTACTTTTTCAAAATTATTTTTCTCTTCTGCAGTTGCATTTTCTGAAAGTTTGGGATACAGAATTTTATCTTTCCATTCATTCAATCCACCTTTTAGAATATACACATTTTTATAATTTGCACTCTTTAAAATAAACCATGCCTGTGCAGAAGTGATATCGTCATCTCCAAACAAAAGAATTTTTTCATTTCTCATTAAATCCGAATCAAGAAGATTTTCAACTGGAATATTTACAGCACTTGGAATTGAATATTTATTAAATAATTTTTCGTTTCTTAAATCAACCAAAGTAAAATCTGATCTGCCTTCTATAATCCATTCAGCTAATTGTAAAACAGAAATTTTATCCTGATCTTTTATTGTTGATAATGCTAATTCTTTTGCATTAACTTTAATTGTATTTTTATTATTCGGATTTCCAATAAATAAAGCTATTATTCCTAAAAGGAGAGTAATTAATGCTAATCTTTTATTCAATGATAATTTTTCGACTGGACATTTCATTCTTTTTCTCTCCCCAATTTTTTAGTCATAACTTTCTCGCTCCATTCTGCTGCTGCAAAAGCACCTAAAGCCATCAGCACAACTAAAAAAACTATCATACCATGAGATAAACCAAGAAATTCTGGTAATGTAATTCTTCCCATTGGAGTAGAATTATAAAAACTTTCTATTAAAGGAAATATTTCACCAAAAACAAAAATTCCAAAAAACATTCCTGCTAAATACATCATACCATCATACCTGCCAGTAGAAGCAGAAACAACAGAAGTCCCTGGACAATATCCACCAATAACAAAACCAATTCCCAGTAATAATCCACCAATTATTTGAGGAAGAATATAAGTATCTGTTAAATAAATCAGAGATAAATCTAACCAGCCAATCCATGAAAAATAAAAAAGTCCAAGCATCGCAGTAATAATAGCTGTAAACATAACTTTAAGCACACGCATATTGTAAAAATAAAATTGAGCTGCAAGAATTCTTGCGTTTCCAAATCCACCACGTTCTAATGCAAAGCCAAAACCAATTCCAATTATAAAAGCTACAACTAAACTAAAATCGAAACTAAAGTAATCGAATTTATAATATGGCATCATAACCATTGCCTCCTGAAAAAGTATGCAGTTAAATATCCACCAGCAAAAACAGCAAACATAAACGCCCAGCTTCCAAGATTAAGTAATGCACCACCTGTTAGGGCTTGACCACTTGTACAGCCTCTTGCAAGCTTGGCACCAAATCCCATAATTGCTCCTCCTGTGAATGCATAAATAAGTCTCATACGATTAGAAATGTTAGGTCCTTTTTCAATTGTTCTTTTAATTCTATGTGCTAAAGTTCCAGACAAAAATCCACCCACAGCAACTCCGATAACTTCAAATACAAGCCAATCTTTCAATGGATTTGTAGTTCCATCAGTTAGATATTCCTTATAAAAATTATTTTTTGATGCATGTTCAGGAGCCACTTTTGAAACAGTGACTGCTACAACAGTAGATGCAGCACCAGAAGCTCCTAATCCACGACCCATGATAACAAAAGCTGCAAGCAGCACTAATCCCAACCCTACACCAACAAGATAAGGATTCGAATATGGTTCAGGTTGAAATACTTTTTCTTCTTTGACATTCTCTTTTGAAAATATACCTGATAACGAAGACATTTTATTCTCCATAATTATTAATTGAAATGAGCATTAAAGTAATGACTATACTGTCCAGCATAAACAATTATAAATCTGAGAATCAATCCACCAAGAATTACAAGAATTGGAGCAACTGGAGTATGTTTAATTTTATGATTTACAGCAAGTAATTGAATTATTAATGGGATAATAATTCCTGTACCAATAACAAAAGTCCAGAATTGAGGTGCATACTCTCCACTAATTAAAAGTTTTGCAGCTGATATATGAACAGCAGATGAAGTTGACAAACCAACAAGTAAAAGCATTATCACAAAAAGTTCTATTATCAAAAATCCATTATCAGCTTTTGCAAGTAATTCACGTTCAAAAACATTTTTTGCAATCATATGAACAAAAGCAGCAGCTGTAGATAAACCAGATACTAAAAATAATATTGATAAAATCGAACTATTCCATAATGGACGAGATCCCATCGTACTCAATAAAATTCCTGTATAAATTCCAAGAGATCCACCAAGCAACATATTTGCAATACCAATGTTTTGAATTAATCTTGGTCTTTCATTAATGAAAGTAGTAATTAAATTAATCTTCGGAAATTTTCTTACAATAAAATCAGGTGGTCCCATTAAGAAATTTGCAATTATAACAGGATAAACAAGAATTAAAATCCATGCACCCCAGGACATTGGAGATTTAATTCTGAAAGTAGTATACAATCTCCAGAAATAAAGTTTATGCTCTAAATCTAAAAACAACGAAAACATTCCAGCACTGAGCAGAATTAAACTTATTAATGGTAAAGTATAGCATGCACATGTAGTTTCTTTATATCTTTTACTGAATAAAAAGTAGCCCGAAATAATCATCATTCCTGCAACCATACCACCAAGAAACAAGTAAACTGGAATTTCCCATCCCCACACATGAGTGAAAGGATCAATTTGAGGATTATGTCGAGTTGTTGTTAATTCTTGCATTGCTACCTCAATAGTTTATATCAAATAAAAAATTCTTGGTGATGTTCCCGCTTCAGGCAATAAAGTATGATATTTTCGTGAAGCAAGTAATTGACTTACTTCACTATTTGGATCATCTAAATCACCAAAATACATACAATGAGTTGGGCATACTGAAACACATGCAGGTAACTCACCTTTTTCGACTCGATGAATGCAAAAAGTACATTTATCAGCATAGCCATCGGGATGAATAAATCTTGCATCGTATGGACATGCAGCAAGACAGGCTTTGCATCCAATACACATATTATGATCCACAAGAACAACTTTACCTACATCATGAACATGACTTGCACCTGTAGGACAGCAGGATACACATGGTGTATTATCACAATGATTGCATCTTTGTGACTGAATTTCCAGATGAACATCAGGAAATTTCCCTTCTGTTACATATACAATCCAATCACGATTATATCCTTCTGGAACATTATTTTCTGTTTTACAAGCTACAACACAATCCATACAACCAACACATTTTTTTGTATCGATAACCATTCCATAACGTGCCATAATTACACCTCAACTTCAAAAGTTACAAAATTAACATTCATACCAGTTCCTCCCATTAATGGATCTGTATTATATTTTGTTATTAACTGAGCATCGCTTGCCCCTTTTTGATAAGCTCTTTTCAACATTCTTGAATTATGACCAAATCCGTGTACCATATAAACACAATCAGGTCGAATTCTTTCTGTTGCTTTTACTTTCACTTTATTGCTTAGAATTCCATCTTGATTTTTCAAACGAATATATTGACCAGATTTTAATCCCCATCTTTGAGCAATATCAGAATTTATCCAGACTTCATTTTCTTCCATCATATCCATAAGAATTGGATTTGATTGTGTTCGAGAAAACGAATGAACCGGAGCTCTACCAAAAAGTAATCTATAATAACCAGCTGGTGGTTCTTCCGGTCTTCTATATTTTGGAACAGGATCGAATCCTGCTTGCAATAGTTGAAGCGAATAAAATTCTATCTTTCCAGATGGAGTTGCAAATTCTGGTTCTATCCCATCTTCAATATAAATAGGTTGTTTTGGACCGTTAATAATTCCTTCTTTTTTTAATTCTGCCAAACTTAAACCTGCTGCTTTAAGTCGATAATCAAAATATTCTTCTATATCATTCCATGGGAAATAATGTGATAGTCCAAGCTTGTCTGCTAATTTTTTTGCAATCCACCAATTTGGTTTTTGATCTGCAGGAGGTTCTACAACTGGTTGACGAATTCCAACAAAAGGTTCTTTAAATGCAGATGTATGAAGATCATCATGTCTTTCTAAATAGACAGATTCAGGAAGTACAACATCTGCCCAGCCTGCAATCTCACTTGGTATTACATCAATAACAACAAGAAGATCTAAATTTTGTATTGCTTTTATTGTTTCTTCTTCATTTGGTAATGCATGAATTAAATTAGTAGCATAAACAAACCATCCTTTGATAGAATACGGTTTACCAGTAATTGTAGCCTCTCTAATTCCAGTTGTAATTTCTTCTGATGCGAATGGATATTTTTTATCTGGATTATCCAATTTATCTTTTGTTGGAGTTGGATAAGGTGGATAAGGATAAGGTGGTAAAGAGTAACTAACTGGAAAATAAAATCCTCCTTTTCTTCCCCAATTTCCCATTAATGCATTCAGCAATGCAATTGCACGACTTCTTTGAGTATCATCTCCATACCAGGTTGCATGTCTTCCAGGATGAATTAAAGTTGCAGGTTTATACATTGCCATAGTTCTGGCTGTAGTACGAATTAAATCTGGTTTAATTCCTGTTTCAGGATAAGCCCATTCAGGAGTATATTGAGAAATTTCAGAGACGAATTGTTCAAAACCAAATCCATATTTTTTTACATAATCTTCATCATAAAGTTTTTCTGTAACAATCACATTCATCCATGCAAGTAAGAGTGCAATATCTGTCCCTGGTTTTATAGGTAGATAATATTTAGCTTTTGATGCTGCTACTGAAAATCTTGGATCAACTACAATTATAGTTGCATCATTTTGAACTGCAGTTGCAAATTCCTGAACCTGTGAATTATGCATGTTCTCACCAAGATGAGAACCAATCAATACAATACATTTTGAATTTTCGATATCTGTTCTCTCAGGTGAACCAATTGAATCTCCAAATGTTAATTCAAAACCTACATCTCTTGGTCCTCTACATTGAGCAAAAGAAGGAGCAGCAAAATTTATAGCACCAAATGCTTTGAGCATATGTTTAAGAAAATTACCTCCAATACCATGAGAAAAAGAAGCAATGGACTCTGCACCATAATTTTCTTTTATCTTTTTCATTTTATTTGCAATAAAATCGAGAGCTTCATCCCATGTTACTTCTTTCCAATGTTCCTGACCTCTACTTTTTGTTCTTATAAGTGGAGCTCTTAATCTATCTGGATCGAAATGAGCACCAATACCACCTGTACCACGAGGACATAATCTTCCTTTGCTGAGTGGATCTCTGGGATTCCCTTCTATTTTCCATAATTGACCATCTTTTACATAAGCTATAGCTCCACACTTCCAGAAGCATATATCACAGTAAGTAGGAATTTTTTGAATTCCTTTTGCTTTTTTATTATTAATTTCTTTTGCACCTTTTATTATGGGATTCAGTGCAGTTGATGCTGCTGCAGCTCCAACAGTGAAACCTGTGATCTTCAAGAATTTTCTTCTTGATATTGAATTCATTCTTACCTCGAAATAGACTTTATTAATTCTTTTATTTCACCACATTGATTGTACTTTTTATACACATCACAATTACGACAATCTCTTTTTTCACATATGTTTTTCCTATGTTCATAATTCCAGCAAGGCTCACTATGATTATTATAAGCTTTACAATTTTTTCTATCTTTTTGTGAACATTTTACAATTTCCCAGCAAGGTATTAATGAATACAAAGCTTTAATTCCATTAATACTTATCTTAAATTCATTAATTGCTTTGCGAATACATTCAAGTCTCTCAATATCAGATTTTGAGTAAAGTCTTTGATTGGATTCTTTTTTATATGGAATAATAAGTCCCTCCCTTTCATACATTCTTAAAGTATGAATGGAAATATTTAATAACTTAGCAGCAGTACTTATTGGAAATATTGGTTCGTCGTTTTCTAATGTATTTAACATTTATTATTCTTATTAAAGTTGATATTTATAAATATCAACTTTATTGCCATTTATTAATATCGTTTTTTGCTTAATTTATTAAAGTTGCCCCGAGATAATTTTCGTTTTTAAGAAAACAACTAATTTTTATTTAATTGTTGGGAAAAAGAAGATTGATGGTCTATTGAAATGGAGTGTTTTTTAATCTTAATCTGGTATTATACATTTATCTGAAAGCCTTTTTTTAATACTTTCATAATTAACTAATGCTTGCTTCATAACTTCAGAATTTTCTGCGTGACACATTAAACAAGCTCCTACTTCCAGAATCTTTTTTTGTTCTTCTAAAGTAAAAGGTCTCATGTTGTTACGAGTAGTATTATTCCCTTTTGGTTCTTGCAAAAATCCTATCCATGCATCCATTGGTAATCCATCATATTTCGACAATGGATATTCAGGAGTAAAAATCCAGTTCCCTTTTTTTATTATCTTATATTCTAATTTTCCCCTACCATATCCTAAGGCTGATGGATTTAGATGACATGATTTACAACTTCTTGATTCTCTTCTTATAGTATGCGAAAATGCAGGTGCATAGAGTCTCTTAAATATTATTTTATCTTTTATATTCGATTTATCTTTATCAATCGTTAAAATCATTCCAGGAACAAAGTTATCAATTACTTTTTTATCCTTATCAACTTTTACTCCCAGAGCTGGATAATCTGCAATAAAATTTTGTGCGTGTTCAATCCATTCACCTTTCATTTCTTCATTAGATAATAAATCAAATCGAAAACTATTTTTATTAAATTCTGTGTGACATCCAGTACATTGCGGAGACCATGAAGTATGACATGTATTACAACTTAAATTTTTATGAGCATTATCTTTAAAACAAACCGATAAAGGTTTTTTAATTTTTTCTATTTCCAGAGTTCTCTTTTTAATTAAATAAGCTTCATTATTTTCAAGAAAAGTATTTATTAATGGCTCACCCGATTTATGAACAATTAAATAATCTCTCTCATCCAGAGCAAGTTTTCTAATTTCAGCAATCTTTTTCGATTCATAATCAAATTGTCTTAATGATTTTGTTACTGGTTTATCTTTAATGTGACAATCAATACACTGTATTTTCACCTGTTGTTCTTTATGAGAATAAACATTTCCATCTCCCATAATTTCAGAAGAGATATGACAATCAATACACAACATGCCTTTTTTATAATGAATATCTGGAATTGTCTTTACGAAAATTCGTCCATCATCTAATTGTCTATAATTTTGATTTGTTGAATCAAAACTATTCAACTCAGTTTCATGCCAGCCTTCATAGTTTGTTGATATTCTGCCAGAGCGTGAATGACATCCGAAACAATAATTATTTGAATCAGGTAATTTTATATCAGGATGAAGCTTTGATAATTTATAGTCTTTATTAAATTTTGCAACTTTATAATTTTGTAATGAACTCTCTGCCTCTTTTGAATAATAAAGATGACAGGCATTACATCCTCCACCTCTTGAAAGTTGATTTATACTACCTAACTCATTTTTTTCATTTGATAGATGACATGATGCACATAAATTTCTAAGATGAGTATCAGCTGGTGAATATTTCAATTCCTGTATTTTAAATATTTCATCCAGAGAATTAATTTCATCAAATACAAACTTATCCACACTCACAACACCACTCATCGTGTTCATTAATGATTTATTAACTCTTTCAACAATTTGAGAATGACATTGACTTCTACCACATGTAATTTTAGCATCAGACAAATTCCCTGGTATTAAAATCATATTTGAATGAGCTTGATTTTTATTAAGCGTAAATGGATTTCCAAGATGACAGGAAACACAACCTATTGCTTCTGGATCATGTGAAGGTGATAATCCTTTTACATTTTCATGACAACTCAAGCATCCTTCGTATCTGCCTGAAATTAATTTTATATTATGATTTGATTGAGTAAACAAATTCTTAACATCAAATACAGTACTAAATGCGTTTTTATATGGATTGAATTGCCATGGATAACAGAATTCCCAATTTTCATTTCTAAGATAAAAGCCTATAACAGTCATTATTGTATAAAGTACAAATAACACAAACAAAAACTTTTTTACTCTCTTTGCTCTGGATTTTTTGAAATGCCATAATAAATACAAAAGTATTAGTATAACTAAAAGTATAAGTAAAAAAATTGATGGATAAATCAACCAATGTAATATCTCCTGAACACCAACTAAATACCATGGTCCTTTAACAATAGAGAAATACTTATCATGTAAATTTGGGGATAAAAGAGAAGACACAAAAAGTATTAAAGGCAAAGTGATATAAAAAGCCTTATTTGAAGGAGTTATAATTTTAGCATGCTCGATAATGAAAAAGAGTAATAATATTGTAGCAGTAGCAATGTGATGTAAATAAATCGTCTGAAAATTTTCTGATGTGCCCAGAAGAAAAAATGAAATTGATTCACCAATTAAAGGAATAGTATTAATCAACTCTGAAAATATATTTTGAGCAAAGATACTTTCTTCATCTCCTTTCAATATGAATCCGCTCAGCATCAAGAAGATCACGATTAAGATTGAGAGAATTAACCTGATCCACATTCCAGATGTTACATTTTTTTCAGTAGATAATCTTAAATGATCCCAAAAATGAAATAATGTAAAAACCAGAAAGAATTGTGCACTCCAGTAGTGAATGCTACGAATTAATTTTGCATTCTCATTAACTAATAAAAATTTTGATATTGATTCAAAAGGTTTTGAAACATCATAAGGTAAGGCAACAAAAATTCCAGATACAACACAAATTAAAAAGGAAGCATAAGCAATTTGACCAAATGAAACATTAAAAATTTTTATGTAATTGTTATCCTTATTCATAAACTACTAATTGTTGCTTTGATTTATCAAAATTAATTTTCAGTTCCACTAAATCTTTTCTCGCAGGTCCTTCAATTACTTTACCATCTTCATTAAATTTTGAACCATGACATTTACAAACAAATTTACCTGATTCAATGTTAGTAATTTTACATCCAAGATGAGTACATTTTGAAGAAAATACTTTTATAGTTTCATTTCTTTTAATAATTATGATATCATCATAAAAATTAACCCCATCATTTATAATTGAAGGTAAGATTCTACTTTTTTTACCAATCATATTTCTTTGTTTTTCAATAGAAAGGTATGTTATCAAGAAGATTGGGAGTAAAAGAATTTTATAAAAATATTTTAGGAATTTTTTTCTGGTTAATTTCACAATCAGAACAATTTTTCTTTTACATATTCGTAATCTTCGGGAGTATTCATATTGAAAAACAAATCGTGAAAATAAAATTTTTCTTTTTCTACATCTACAATTTCAGCTCCAGCTCTTTCAATAAAATTTCTCATGCTAAAATAGAATGGCTTTTTCTCTTCATATATCTTTTTAGCAACATAATTAGCACTCAAAATCTTTTCTGCAAGTGGTAATATTTCTTTAGAATAAATTCCAATTGAATGATGAACAACTCCTTCAGCCTTTGGAACAATTATAAACTCATCGGTTTTTACATTAAGCAGGTGATTAATTAAACTGGTTGTAATAAAAGGTGTATCGCAAGACATTATAAAAACTCTATCGGATTCAACCTGTGAAAGCGATGAATGAACACCAGACAAAGGTCCTAAGTTAGGATAGATATCTTTAATCTTATCTAAAGATAAAAACTCAAAATCTTCGGGATTATTTGTACTTATAACAATTTTATCAAATATAGATTTTATTCTTTCATAAATTATTTCAATCAATGTTTTGTCATCAAATTTGAGCAAAGCTTTCTTCGAGCCCATTCGCTCACTTTGTCCACCAGATAAAATTACACCTACAATTGAATACATATATTTTCATTAATTTTTCAAATACAACTTTAATTTAATTTTTTGAAATAGAAAAGGGTGCATTAGATGCACCCTTTTAATTCATGCAGTTGTTGCTTCGGCAGGTTTCTCTTTGCTCTTATAAATTAATGCTGTTATAATTCCAAGAATAACATATTGAATAAATCCATAAATAAACCACTGGAATGTTAAATAGTAAGGGAGTGGATAAACCATATATTGATAATATGCAGCTGGAAGACTCATAAACAGACCTATATAAATACCATATCTTAAGCCTTCAAGCCAACCTTTATTTTCGTAACCCTTAACAAATATGAATACAAAAAAGAACGACCAGATTAAATCTACTACTAATCCAATCCATATTTTTGCCTGAATTTCTGATTCTGGACGAAATACTTTTGAAATCTCTTCCTTTGCATATGTTGAGGCTAATATTACATTGTGAATTAATAAATTAGTGAGTTCAAGTACAATAAATACAACAACAAAAGCAATAATTAACTTTTTAACATTCATACATCCCTCCTATTTTATTTGTTTGTGATATTGCAGAAAGGATAGGATAATTTAAAGAACTATTTGACCAGGAATTTTTTAATTTCTTCTTTAGAATATTTTGATGATTCATCTATTTTGTTAATTAATTCATTAACATATCCTTTGATTATATAAAAGCTCCCAAGATCAAAGAAATTATTTAATAATGTTATATGTTCAATGGTTTTAAAAAAATCCATTTCTTCAAATAAGTCTTCTTTCCAGGCAACAAAGCTCCAGAATACTTTTTTTGTAGTAAGAGTGCATAATTTACTTCTGTAAGAGGAAATCCTTCTCTAAATCTTTCTGCACCTATTTGTTCAAAATATTTTTCAGCTTCTATGTTCGATGAACCAGCTTTCAACCAATCTATAAGATGTAAAAAAACTTTTTCTGCTCTCTTAATAACCTCATTTTTATCGAACTGTTTATATGTTTGCATATATTCAGATTGTTTAACTTGTTCATAGAAGGCATTGGACAGGGAGGAAATATTTTGCTCGAGGAAATGGATTATTTTTGAAAAATCCATTTTCCCTCCTTAATGTGCAGTAAAAGTTAAAGGAAATATTCTATTATTTCAATAAAAAAGTTTTATGCTTCACAGAAATTATTTATAAAAAATATATTTGAATCCAGTTTTAGTCGATGCTCTTAATTAAATTGATAGGTTTTTTCAATTCGATATTCAATTTGTTTGTTGTTTTTTGTAAGTGGTTGCCATCGAGATTTTAACACTGCATCAATTACTTCAGAAATTTTATCTTTCGATTTTATTGTATTGCTTATTACTTTATATTCTTTAACCATCCCTTTTTCATCTATCAAGAGTTCTAATTTTATTGTGCCTTTTGTTTTTGAATCAATAGATGGTAATATTTCTAATATTTGCTGAGGCATTATAATATCATTTTCAATATTTTCTGAATTATTAATAATCTGTTCATTATTGTATGTTAATTGATTTCCAGTTGTAATTTTATCTTCACTTACAATATCTGGTAAAAATTCAGGATCATCTACATTTAAATTTATCCCTGGCTCAATGGGTTTAGATTCAGATTTAGTTGAGATATTTGTTGGTGGTATTTCTATTAATTTTATTACTGGTTCTGAATATATCGGTATGCTTTTCTTTTTGATTAATTCTTTTGGTAAAATTAAAAAAGTAAGTATGACTACAATTAAACTAAGTGTGAGACTGATTTTTAAATTTCTCAAATAAAAATATTTGTCGTAATTAAATTTCATTTACTTAATAAAGTTTATGTAAAATTTAAAAACTCATTCCATATTTTATAAAGTCCATAAGTAGCTCGAACATCATCACCACAATAAATAGCAATATCTTTTATTCTTCCTGCTTTATATAATTCTTTTACTTCCATTCCTGTAACACCTTTAGATTTAGGAGATTCAATTCCAAATGCGTGGCAGTAGAAATCAAGATTAAATTTTCTTGTTGAGCCAAAAAATGTTAGTTGCTCAAGTAAGTCTATGTGTTTAGAAGAATCATATTTATTTTTTAGTAAGTTTATAGAAGGTTTTATCTTTAGTATTGCAGATCTTATCATAACAAAAGGTATATCAAAATTTTTTCCATTAAATGTAATAACCTTATCAACTTTTTTAACACATTCCCAAAAGTAATTTATCATTTCTTTTTCATTCATTGATTTATAAATAGTCTTTTTTTCTTCTGATCGCCATTCTTCTTTCTCTTCGCTTTCATATAATACAAGAGTATTTTCTGTTTCAGTATTCAACATTCCAATAACGATAATTTTTGCAGTATATGGATATAAACTTAAATATCTTATAGCATCTTCTATTTTTTCTTCTCTTTTAGAATCGTCCTTTTCACGCTCAGCATATCGCAGTATATATTCTTGTTGCGATTCTGTAAGTGTATCAAAATCAAATGACGCAGTTTCAATATCAAATACAAGATTCATAAAGACCTCATATAATCCAGTAAAAACTAATAATTTTTTACAATTATAAAAACAATAATATTATACCTCATAAAGCATATTAATTTTAAAAATAATTATCTTTCTTATATTAAATTTTCTGGATTTATTTTGAGTCAATCGAACAGAGCACTATTTATTGATTTATTAAAAGGTATTGCACTGCTCGTTATGATCGAGGTGCATGTTGTCAATTCATTTTTAGTTCCAGAGATTAAATCATATCGCTGGTTTGAATTATTGAATTATATTAATGGTCTTGTTGCTCCTGCATTTACTTTCACTTCAGGAATGGTCTTTGTTCTTTCACTTCAAAAGGGGTTAGATGAACTAAGAAAATTTGGTAAAAAATTCTGGAAGAAGCTTGGTCGACTTATATTAATATTTATTGCTGGTTATTTACTGCATGCATCCTATTTATCATTAAAAAAAATTTCTAATCCTTCTTATCCACACATGATCAAAGAATTATTACGTGTTGATATTCTCCAATGTATTGCTGTAGGTCTAATTATATTATTATTACTGAGGATAATAATAAAATCAGATAAGGTTTATTATGTAACACTGATATTAATCGATTTATTCATTCTTGCTTATTCACCAATTGCCTGGAAGATAGATTTTACAAAAATTTTCCCGTTAGGTATAGCAAATTATTTTAATCGTCAACATGGTTCACTTTTTCCAATTTTCCCATGGTTTGCATTTATTTTCACTGGAGCATTAACAGGTAAATATTATGTTGAAGCAAAAAATAAAATTGGAGAATTAAAGTTTGTTAATAATTTATCTGCGGCTGGCTTAATATTTTTTATTACTGGTATAATGTTTTTAAATTATTTATTCCCACAATCATTAGTTAATGTTAAACCAAATTTCTTTTTCTTTTTGCAGAGACTCGGAATTATTTTCATTTTACTTCGTTTATGCTGGCATTATTTAGAACAAGTTAAGGATAATCAAACATTCATACTTGAGGTAAGTAGAGAATCACTTCTTGTTTACTGGCTTCATTTAAAATTACTTTATATAAAAATCTTGGATGGAAAAAGTTTAATCGACTTATTCGAATCAAAACTTAACATTATTCAATGCTTAATAATAACATTATTACTGGCAATTTTGATGGTCTTAATAGCTAAAGGCTGGGGTTATTTGAAAGTGAGATATCCAGCAGTAATTTCAAAATTAGTTTTTATTACAGTTACATTTGCAGTAATTATATTTTTTACTTTTTAGAAAAATGTAATATTACATAAAACAATTTCATATTATTAATGTTACTTATAAAGAACAATAAAAGAAAGTATACTGTTACAATAAAATGAACGATTAAAAAATAATTTCAAATAAATTATTCATTAAGAATTCTTTCTATTATTTTCGATGCCTGTTCAATATCTTCCATTGTTACATCCATATGAGTAACTGCTCTTAACATACCAACTTTTCCTGTGCCCAATAATAAACTATGTTCCTTTGCTTTCAATAGAAAATTATCAACACTCATATTTTTCAAAGAAAATATTACGATATTAGTTTCTACGAGTTCTAAATCGATATTAACATTTTTAATCTGTGATAAATTATATGCAAGTTGTTTTGCTTTTTGATGATCTTCTTTCAGTCTTTGAATATTATTTTTTAGAGCATATAAACCTGCTGCAGCAATTATACCAACTTGACGCATTCCCCCACCCCATGCCTTTCGAACACGAAAAGCTTCTTTAATAAATTCTTTAGAGCCAGCTATAATTGAACCGATAGGTGCACCTAAACCTTTTGATAAGCAACAAGAAACAGTATCGAAATAAGAAGAATATTCAGCAGGACTTATTCCTGTTTCGACCGAAGCATTCCAAATTCTTGCACCATCCAGATGCATGTATAAATTATATTTTTTGGCAAGCTCTGAAATGGATTTTATATTTTCAATTGGATTAATCGTTCCACCTGCTCTGTTGTGAGTATTTTCAATCTCAATTACTTTTGTTCTTGCCATATAATATGCACTTGTCGGTCTAATAAGAGGTTCAACTTGTTCAGCTGTAAATATTCCTTTTTTATTTCCTTCGATTAAGCTTAATTGAATTCCACTTAATGCAGCTGGAGAACCAGATTCGTACTGAAATATGTGAGCATCTTTTTCGCAAATTACTTCGTCGCCTGGTTGTGTTAAAACATTCAAACAAATTTGATTTCCCATTACACCACTTGGAACAAAAAGAGCAGCTTCTTTTCCCAATAACTCTGCTGCATATCTTTCCAGTTCATTTGCAGTTGGATCTTCTTTATAAACATCATCTCCCACTTCTGCATCATACATTGCTTTTCTCATTGCTTCAGAAGGTTTTGTAACTGTATCGCTTCGTAAATCAATAAATTTTTTCATTTTGTTTTATTCCTGATTATTTTTTTGAAACAAAATAACATAATATTAATAATTGATATTGAAGAAGAGAATATTGGTATTATCAATGGATATTGTGTAAAAAAAGTTTTCTCTTTTCTTAATTCTGCAAAACCTATTAAAACATCTTTTGTATAAAGTTTTGTTTCTGAAATTGTTCTACCTAATGGATCAATAATACAGCTTATTCCACCATTAGCTGCTCTAATAACAGTTCTTCTGTTTTCAATCGCTCTTAAAGCTGCAAATTCTTTATGTTGAAAAGGTCCACTTGAATATCCATACCAGCTATCATTTGTTACAACAACTAAAAGTTCAGCTCCCTTTTTTACAAAGTTTGCAACAAAATCTGAATAGATGGATTCAAAGCACACTACACCAGCTATTTTAGAATTCAGTAAATTAAAAATGGTTTGTTCTTTCCCTACATTCCAGCTCGAAATTCCTACCTGCCATTTTATTAAATCACCTAAAAATGGTAAGTATTCAACAAATGGAACTTTTTCACCAAATGGGACTAATTTCATTTTGCCATATTTTTGAACATTACTTGAAAATGGTGAAAAAAGTAAAATTGAATTATATGAAGTATAAGCTACATCTCCGCTTCTTGTTCTTTTAGCATCTTTAGGAGCTTTCGATAAATCAAAATAGAAATTTATATCTGGCATTCCAGTCATTAAAAAAACATTATTTGAATCTATGAATTGATGAATTCTTTCAACTTCATGTGGATAATTACCCGATAGTAAATAAACTGGCAATGCAGATTCAGGCCATACAATTAATTTAGCTCCTTTATTAACTGCATTTTGAGAAAGTCTTAAATATAAATTTAATTGCTCTTCTAAATTTCCTTCTTCCCATTTATTCCATGGATTTAAATTCGGTTGAATTAGACCAACTTTAATTCTCTTTGAAGAATAAGTATAAGAAAAAGTTTTATACATTCCATAAACAATAGGTATTAAAAAAAGTAAAAAAGCTATAAATGCAAATCTTAAACTTCTCTTTTTTTCTGTAGAAAAATTTTTTATAAACAAATAAAGAAAAATATTGATATAAAATATCAGCAAAGAAATTCCATATGCTCCAATTATATCTGCAATCTGAATGTACCAGTTAAAATATGATAATGAATTTGCAAGTGTAAGCCAAGGAAAGCGTAACTCAGTTAAGCTATAAGCATATTCGAACGAAACCCAGAAAAATGGAAAAATAAATAAAGCAACTTTTTCATTAAATGCTTTTTTAGAAAAATAATATAAAGTTGATGGTATGATAAACAGAGCTGGATTTACAAAAATTAATAACACACCTGAAATCATTAAAAAAGGATCTGCTTCTTTTGTCCAGCTTCCTACCCAATAAAGAGTAATTAAAGAAAAGATAAAAATTGTGAAATATGTAAATCTATTAATTGAACTGAGTTCTTCTTTCTTTTCAATTACATATAAATATGGGATTAAGGCAAAAAAAATTAAAACTGGTAAAGGAATTGGTGGAAATGAAATTCCAAGCAAAACACCACTAATAACACCCAGTAATAGTTCTTTTTTTTTAGCTCTCTTTTGTTCTGGAGTTAATGGAAGAAATAATTTAGTTATTCTCATCCCTTCTTTTTCCTTTTAAAAAAATATCTAATCACAAAATAAGCTACTACAGCAAGAGTAATTAATAATGCTATATCTGAGTAAGTAGTCAAGTATTTATCAATTAGATCGATGTTATTACCCAAAAATATTCCAAGTATAATTAATAATGTATTCCATAAAAAAGAACTTACAATTGCATAGATAAAAGTTCTTAATTTTTTTAATCTATGAAATCCAGAAAAGAAGCTAATTACAGCTCTTGTACCTGGTAAGAAACGATTTATTAAAATCAGATTATAACCATATTTATGAAACCACAAATCTGCTTTTTCAAGATATTCAGCTTTAATAAATTTGATTTTACCAGTTCGAATTAATTTATCGCCCAAATTTTTACCAATAAAATACATCACAATAAATCCAAGTCCACTTCCAACACTTGTAATTAAAAGAATTGGTAAAAAACTTAAAGTAGAATTAGCAACTAAAGTTGCCCCCAGCACAACAACAAAATCACTCGGTAAAGGTGGAACAATATTTTCAATAAAGCCAAAAAAGAAGAGAGCTAAATAAATTAAAGATGGGTCAAGAGTGCTTATGTAAGAGATTATATCTTCGAGCATTAAATTTCTTTTTTCGTGAGTAAAACTACAGCAAAAGCAGCTGCCCCTTCTTCTCGACCAACGAAACCAAGTTTCTCTGAAGTTGTTGCTTTTATTGATATTTGACTTTCTTCAGCCTTCAATACAGAAGCAATTTCTTTTATCATTAATTTTATAAAGGGTGCAACTTTAGGTTTTTCAATTACAAGTGTAGCATCTAAATTCCCAAGGATGTAACCATTTTTTTGTATTAAATCATAAGTTCTTTCAAGTAAAATTTTGCTATCAATATTTCTATACTCTTCGCTTGAATTTGGAAAATGTTTACCAATATCTCCAAGTGCAAGAGCACCAAGCATTGCATCACATATTGCATGAAGTAAAACATCTGCATCAGAATGACCTTCTAAGCCTGTTTCATAAGGAATAACAATGCCACCCAGTACGAGAATTCGATCTCGTGAAAACGGGTGAACATCATAACCAAAACCAATTCTAAATTGTTGATTCAATATCGTATCTCAAAAGTTTTAAATTCGTTTTTTGCTTCGCTCCATTTAATCGAAGCGTTTTTAACATCTGCAGATATAGGTCCTACTTTAATTCTATTATATAATTCTTCAATTAAATGAGGCTCTCCTTCAACAACTGTATAAACTTCTCCTGTATAAAGATTTTTAGTATAACCCTTAAGTCCAAGATTTTGTGCATGTCGATAAATAAAATATCTAAAACCAACACCCTGAACAAGTCCATTTACAATTATTTCTGCTCTCTTAATGTTTTCCATTCTTGTTATTGAAAAAGTTTAAATAGACAGAATCAAAAATTTCAGAAACAATCAATCCAGAAAAAATTAAAGCACTACCTAACAAAACAAAATTACTGAATTTTTCCTTCAGTAAAAAGAATGCAAATAATGCTGCAAATACAGGTTCAAATGAATATATAATACCTGCTTTTGTTGGACTAACCACTTTTTGAAATTTCGTTTGTAAACCAAAATTAACACACGTAGCAAGTAAAGAAGTATAAAGAATTCCAGTCCACAAATTTGGAGTTAATTTTATTGTTAACAATTCAAGAGAAGAAAAATGAAAAAAGATAGACATCATTAAAGCAAAAAATGATACTGTAATTAGTTGACTAAAAAATAAAATCCAGAAATCATGCTTCGGCGAAATTATATCCATGTAAACAACATGAAGTGCAAAGAACAGAGCACAAATTAAAGTAAGAGCATCTCCAATATTAAATGAATTTCCAAATTCTGATATAAAATTGTTTATAGAACTCCCGCTACTTGATAAGAATAATATTCCAGTAAAAACCAATATAGTTCCAATCATTGCACCTTTTGTTGGAATTTTTTTTTCAATTATTAATTGCAAGAAAGGAACCATAACTACAAGAGAACCTGTAATGAATCCAGACTTTGTAGCAGTTGTATATTTAAGACCAATTGTTTGAAATAGAAAACCTAAAAAAAGAAAGAGACCAAGAAATATTCCTCCCATAAAAGCATTCTTATTAATCTCTCTCTTTTTGATTAACAATATTAGAAAAACAATCAATGAAGCAATACTAAAGCGGATAGTAATAAAAAGCATTGTTGAAATATCACTTAGAGATTCTTTCACAATTACAAAAGTACCTCCCCAGATAACAGTCATTAATAAAAGTGCACCTTCTCCTAAAAAGTGTATGGATTTTTTTCTGCTTGAATCATTCATTTTGTTTTTATGATTTTAATTGATGATATAACCACAATTATTCTTCTGGTGGGACATATCCAAAAGCTTTAAGAAGATTAGGTTTCGAACGCCACTTTTCTCTAACTTTAACAAATAATTCCAGATAAACTTCTCTTTGCAAAAATCTCTCAATCGATTCACGTGATAGTTTTCCCAATTTCTTTATTAATTCACCATCTTTACCAATTATAATTGGTTTTTGAGAATCTTTTTCAACAATAATTACTGCTCGAATATAATCTTTCCCTTTACTTCTTTCTTTAAATTCTTCTACAACAACTTCAGTACTATAAGGAACTTCTTCATGATACATTTCAAATATTTTTTCACGAATTATTTCTGATACAAAAAATCTTTCATTTTCATCACTTAATTGATCATCTGGATAATACTTGGGATGTTCAGGTAAATATTCCACTATAGTATCAATAACATTTTGAAGATTATAACCTTCTGTAGCAGAAATCGGAATGATTTTTTCAAAGAATTTTTTTTCGCTCAATGAATTAATTAAATTCTCTACGACTTGTTGACTAACTAAATCCACTTTATTTATTAAAAGAATTTTCTTGATTTTTTTGTCTTTAAGAATTTCAAAAACTTTTTCGTCCGATAAAGTTTTTTCACCAGTTGGGTCATTATGCACATCGATCATAAACAAAATCAAATCTGCATCTTTTGCTGCCGAAACTACATATTCAAGCATTCTTTCCTGTAACAAATATTCTGGATTTAATATACCAGGTGTATCCTGAAAAATTATCTGATAATTTTCTGTTGAAAGTATTCCAATAATTTTTTTTCTTGTTGTTTGTGGCTTACTTGTTGTAATTGATAATTTTTCTCCAATAAGTGCATTCATTAATGTAGATTTACCTACATTTGGCTTACCAATTATTGAAACAAATCCAGCTTTAACAGCCATAAATTTTTCTCCTAATTTATGGTTCAAATATAATATCAATAATTAGAACTTATTCTACAAAACACAAAAAGTATAAGAGAATATTAAAATAATTTTGATCTTTTTGAAAAATAACTTAACAATGCTTTATCGAATGGAGTTGTGGTTTCAAGAAGATTATATTCAATACCATAATTTAAACATTCTGTCTTAAATCGATTAATAAATTCTTGCATTGATTCCTGATATGCTTTTTGAATAAAATATGGTTGAGTAGTAATTTCTTCGCCTGTTTCGATATCAACAAAAATAGAATCTCTATCAAAATTAAAATTCTTTTCAACTGGATCAAGAATTTGAAAAACAATAACTTCATTTTTTTTATAATGAATATGCTTAAGTGTTTTCATTATCGAATCAAACATGTCAGTCTTAATATTATCCTGCTGTGGTTGAGTAAAATCAAAAAAGTCCGAGATTATAATTGTCAAACCTCTTTTATTAATTTTATTGACTAAAGGATCGATACATTTCGAAGTTAATGTTTTACCAGAAGGATTTACTTTCAACAATTCAAGAAATAAAGTTTTTAAATAAACATTATTAGATTTTGGTGGAAGAAAAGAATGCACATGATCTGAATAAGTTGCAAGTCCAACTGCATCTTGCTGATTAATCATTATATAACTCAATGCAGCAGCAAGAGTAATTGCATATTCAAGTTTAGTAACCTGTGCGTTGTATTTAAAATTCATAGAATTACTTGCATCAAGAAAAATATGGCAAATTAAGTTTGTTTCTTCTTCATACTGTTTAATAAAAAATTTTTCTCTTTTAGCATATACTTTCCAGTCAAGATTTTTAAGTGAATCTCCCTGCATATAAGGTCTATGCTCGCTAAATTCAACACTAAATCCATGATATGGACTTCTATGTAAACCTATCATAAAACCTTCAACTATCATTCGAGCTCTTAATTCAAGATTTTCTATTTTGGCAATAATAGAAGGATCAAGAAATGATTTAATATCAGTTTTTTTTAGCATTTGAATTCATCTTTTTTGTTAAAATTTCTTCGGGAGATTTACCTAAATTTTCAAGTTCAAGTTTAACAGAGTTTGTTAGTTCACTATTATTGAAATTTTTCAGAAACAATTCATAATAATATTTTGCTGAATCAAGTTTATTCAACTCATTGGCAAAAATAAAACCAGTAACAAACAAAGCTCTTTCTGCTTCAGGAAAATTTTTATAATTACTGAATATTTTTTTATAGCAATCAATAGCTTTTCTTAATGATTCTTCTTTACCTAAATTGGGAATTAAATTCGAGTGATACAATTTCGCTATTTCATAAATTGCCTGTGGAGATAATTTACTTTCAGGATATTTTTCTAATAACTTTTCCATTTCACTTAAAGCTTCGGTATATTTTTTTTCTTTTATACTTAACATTATTTTATCAAAATATTCTTTATCACTTTTTTGTGTACAGTTAATTAAAAATAATAATGCCAATACTGGTAGATATAACTTCACTTTCATAAACACCTCATAAATATTATAAATTCTTAAGATAAATATACAATCAAAATTTATAGGTTAAAAACATCTTTATGAAGGAGATAATGCAATTAAATTATCGAGAGCATTAGCTATTTAAATGCATTTTTAATGAATCGCCTCTGGATGTGGATATTTTTCTACCTATTGATTCAATTTGAAGTTGTAAACAAGAGCGACAGGATTTAGGATCATCCGACATGCACTTTCTATTAGCATAAATTTGATATTGTTCTCTATAAGGAAATGGTGTAAAATCTGGCATTACAACATTGGCACCTGCTTTTAATCCTTTAATTCTTCCATCTTCATCAATTGTAGCAAGAGCTGTAGTAGCTGGTATATGGACTGATTTTAAAACTATTCTTGCCACTGCCATTGTTTTTAATGTTAATTCAACACTTGCTGGTTTTTTATTACGATAAGGAGTGAATGGAGAAGGAATAAAAGGACCAAAAGCAGCCATATCCAGATCAAGTTCTTTACACAATAAAATATCATCTGCAATATCTTCTATTGTTTGCATTGGCAGACCAATCATATTTCCAGAACCAACCTGATAACCAAGTTTCTTGAGAAACTTCAAATGGGCAATTCTTTCATTCAATTGTTGATGCAAATGATAGATTGAATAAAGTTTTGGATTTGCAGTTTCATGTTTCAATAAATATCGATCGGCACCTGCTATTCTCCAGGTTTGATATTCATCAAAACCTCTTTCTCCCAGACTTAAAGTAATAGCCACATCTGCTATTTGTTTAATAGAATAAATTATATATGCAATTAAATCAGTGTCGTAATAATTATCTTCTCCAGATTGTAAAACGATTGTAAAAATTCCGGAATTAATAATTTGTTTAGCAGTTTCAATAATTTCTTCTGGAGACATTCGATAACGCTGGAGTTTAGTATTGTCTGCTCTTAATCCACAATAAAGGCAATTTTGTTCACAATAATTTGAAAAATCTATAATGCCTCGAAGATGAACCTCGTCGCCACAATATTTTGCTCTTACCTCATCAGCTCTATTAAAGAGTTTTTGTAAATCTCTTTCATCTGATAGATTAAGAAGAAAAATAATTTCCTCTTTAGACAATTCATCTTTATATAAAATTTTCTCAAGATTCATTTTTATTAGCTTAATTGTAAAATATTTTAGAAGTAAACATCTCTCTCGCCAGCATCAACTCTTTCGATCATTTTAATGGCTTTTGTTTTCGTAGGTCCATCTAATTTTTCTATTTCTTTTTGAATGAAATCATTAGCAATTTTTTTTGTTTCTTCAGATGCATAATCAATAATATATTCTTTAAAAGTCGAAAGAGCATTAGGTGAACACATAAAATGAATTGTTCCAGATTTAGCAAATTCCATAAATCTATCGCCTGTTCTTTGAGAACGATAGCAAGCAGTACAAAAGCTTGGCAAAAATCCAAGCTGGCAACAATCTCTTACAACTTCATCAAGCGAACGATGATCACCAAGCTGGAACTGTTGCATTTCATATTCATTTAAACTTTCCTGAGATTCCCGGTAAGCCCCCGGTGATGTTCTACTTCCAGCACTAATTTGTGAAACACCTAAACTAAATAATTCGCGTCTAAGTTCAGGTCTTTCTCTTGTAGATAGAATAATTCCAGTATAGGGAACTGCAAGTCTTAAAACTGCAACTATTTTTTTAAATGATAAATCATCAACAGCAAAAGGTGGTTTATGAGAAACTGGTGCATTCAGAGCTGGTTCGAGTCGTGGGACAGAAATTGTATGTGGACCAATTCCATATTTTTCATCAAGATTAAAAGCATGACTTAACATAGCGAGAGTTTCAAATTTATAATCCGTTAGACCAAACAATGCTCCAATTCCTACATCATCAATACCTGCTTGTAGAGCTCTATCCATTGCATAAAGTCTCCATGCAAAATCTTTTTTAGGTCCATCAGGATGCATTTTTACATAAGTTTCGTAATGATAAGTTTCTTGAAAACACTGATAAGTACCAATACCAAAACTTTTTAGTGTTTTGAAACCATCAATTGATAAAGGTGCAACATTAACATTAATTCTTCTAATATTACCTCCATTAATATGAACCTCGTACATAGTTCTAATAGCTTCACCAATGTAATCAAGAGAAGAATTTTTCAAACTTTCACCTGCAACAAGCAAAATTCTTTTATGACCCTGTTTAACCAAGAATTCCGTTTCACCTTTTATTTCTTCAATTGATAATGTTTTTCTTTTAAGCTCTTTATTATCTCTTCGAAAAGCACAGTATAAACAATTATTTACACATGCATTTGTTACATATAATGGTGCAAAAAGGACAAGGCGACTTCCATAGATTTTTTCTTTAACTTCTTTTGCTGTATAGAATAATTCTTCAAGAAGTTCTTTATCTTCAATATTCAGTAGTGCGGCACTTTCTCTGAGTGTTAATCCCTTAGCTTCTTTTGCCTTTTGAATAATATCTTTCTGTAATTCTTTTTCTTTTAGACTTTCATCTTTTAATAAAGAGAAAATATAATCTTCATTTATAAATTCCATATGCCCACCTTTTTATTAATGTCTTTGAACAATAAATATACCAGTTACAAATAATCAAAAAATGTAATAAAATTTAGCTTTATTGAATATTTTTCTTAAAAAAGAGAAAGGGATTTAATGCTTATTCTAAATTCTAAGCAAAGTTTTATGAGGTTTTATTTAACAGCACTATCAAGAATTTCAATAGAACTATTAGAAGAATTAAGTGAGCATTTAACTCCAAATGGGAAAGTTATTTTTTCTTTTACATGACCATACCTGACATTGTATAAAACAGGCATTTTCATCTTACCAAAATAATCCAGAATCACTTCGTTAAGAGTTAAAGTTTTCTTATCTGGATCATGTTCATAACAGTTAATGAAATCACCTAATATGACACCACTAATTTGTTCAAAAACTTTAGCAAGTTTTAGTTGATTTAACATCCTATCTATTCTATAAGGTTCCTCATTAATATCTTCTAATACTAAAATTGAACCTTTTAATTGTGGAAAATATTCAGTACCCATTAACGAAGTAAGTAAAGTAAGATTGCCCCCTAATATTTTTCCCTGTGTTTTTCCTTTAGACAATACAAAAAATTTTTCACCTTTTGGATTTTGAATTTTTCCAATTTTTTTATTTGATGTTATTACTCTCCAGAAAAATTCTTCTGTAAAAGGATCTATCTCATCCTGAAAATCAACTGCAACCATTGGACCTGAAAAAGTAATTAATTCACATTTTGTATAAAATGCTAATTGTAAAGCATTAATATCGCTATGACCAACAAAAATTTTAGGATTATTCCGAATAATTTTATAATCTATTTTGTTAAGAAGGCGAGTAGAACCATAACCACCACGTAGAGTAAAAATTGCTTTAATATTTTTATTTTTAAACATTTCATGAAGATCAGATAATCTTTCTTCGTCAGTGCCAGCTAAATAACCTCTTTGTTTGCCTACATTTTTTCCAACTTCAACTCTGTAACCTAATTTTTCAAGGTAAGAAACTCCTTTGTCAATCTTTGACAAATCGTCTGGTGAAGAGGCAGGAGAAATAATTCCAATTACATCTCCTGTTCTCAGTCTTTCAGGTTTGACAATACCCATTAAAGTTTCTTTGAATTTATGTTAAATATAAAAAAAGTAAAATCTAAAGCAAAGAAATTTTTTATTTAAATTTTATGCGATTGGAGGGTAAATTTTAATGAATAAGTTAATCAATTTTTAAAAAATCAACTAAAATATTTATTTATATAAGAAACTTGAGATATAATATTAAATAAATTAGTCTTCACTTTTTTTCTCGAGCTTTTGAAGTTTCTTTTGATGAGTTACAATTTTTGCTTCGACATAAAAGACCAGATCTTCAGCAATGTTTGTTGCATGGTCGGCTAATCTTTCTATATGGCGAGTTAATACAATAAGATGAGCTGCAGGTTCAATCAAGTTTGGGTCTGCTTGCATTTTTGAGACTAATAATTTAAATGCCTGTTTATTTAAGTTATCTACAATTTCATCATTTTTAATTACATTCTCTGCAAGCTGGCTATCACCGTAAATAAATGAATCAATTGCCTGTTTAAGCATTAATCTTGCTTGTTTTCCCATTTCATTTATTTGAGATTCTATTATTAATGAATTATAATCTTTCGTCTTTTTTATTCGTTGAGCAATATTAACTGCAATATCACCACATCGCTCAAGTTGATTATTAATCATCATTGCAGATATAATAAATCTCAAATCTGCAGCAACTGGTTGAAACAGTGCAAGTAAATTTTCGCATTGCACCTGAATTAAGTTATCATAAGCATCAATTTCAATATCTTTTGCTTTAATACCCTTACACATTTCAACATTACCAGTTTCAAGTGCATTAATCACTCTTTCAACCTGTTCATCAACAAGCGAAGCCATTCTTATTAAATTTGTTTTCAAGCTTTCAATCTCGTTCATAAAATGTTGTTGCATAATAAACTCCTTTTCTTAAATTATAAATTAACCAAATCTTCCACGAATATAATCATCTGTTTGTTTTTTTTCTGGAGCAGTAAAAATTTTTACAGTTTCTCCATATTCAATAAGATTTCCCATATAAAAAAATGCAGTATAATCACTCACTCTTGAAGCCTGTTGCATATTATGTGTAACAATAACAATTGTATAATTTTCCTTCAATTCAAAAATTAAGTCTTCAATTTTAGTAGTAGAGATTGGATCAAGAGCACTTGCTGGTTCGTCCATTAAAAGAATTTCAGGTTCAACAGCAAGAGCACGTGCAATACAGAGTCTTTGTTGTTGTCCACCACTTAAAGAAAGACCACTTTTTTTAAGATTATCTTTAACTTCGTCCCACAATGCTGCTTTTCGTAAACTATTTTCTACAATTTCATCTAATTTGTCTTTATTTCGAATACCATTTATTTTAGGTCCATATGCAACATTATCATAAATTGACATTGGGAATGGATTTGACTTTTGAAATATCATTCCTATTCTTTTTCTAAGTTCAACAACATCGATTCTATCTTTGTAAATATTTTTTTCATCAATAATTACATCACCTTCTATTTTGACATTTTCTATTAAATCGTTCATTCTATTCAAACATCTCAGAAATGTAGATTTACCACAGCCTGATGGTCCAATTAAAGCAGTAACTTTTTTTTCTTTTATATTAATTGATACGTTATTCAAAGCTTTAAGCTTTCCATAATATAGATTCAGGTTATTTACTTTTATTTTATAGTTATCAACGCTCATCCAAATCTTCCTGATATATATTCTTCTGTTTGTTTATGATCTGGATTAGTAAATATCTTTTTTGTATCAGAAAATTCTATTAATCTACCCAAATAGAAAAACGCAGTATAATCACTAATTCGTGCTGCCTGTTGCATATTATGAGTTACAATAATTATTGTATAATCTTTTTTTAACTCATAAATAAGATCTTCAATTTTTATAGTTGCAATTGGATCAAGTGCACTGGTTGGTTCATCCATTAAAATTACATCTGGGTTAACAGCAAGAGTTCTGGCAATACATAACCTTTGTTGTTGTCCACCTGATAAGCTCGCACCTGAACGATTAAGATTATCTTTCACTTCATTCCATAGTCCAACTTTTTTCAAATATACTTCGGCTATTTCATTTAATAATTTTTTATCTCTTATACCATTGTATCTTAAACCTGCAACTACATTGTTTATAATTGACATTGTAGGAAAAGGATTTGGTTTTTGAAAAACCATTCCAATATTTCTTCTTAAAATTACGGGATCAATTTCATCAAGATCGATTCCTTTATAATAAATTTTCCCTGAAGTAGTACCACCAATTTCTTGATGCATTTTATTCAAGCATCTTAGAAATGTTGATTTTCCACATCCAGATGGACCAATTATTGCAGTAACATTATTTTTAGGAATTGACAGAGAGATTTCATCAAGAGCTTTTATTTCTCCAAAGTAAGCAGAGAGTTTTTCTATTTTTATAATTTCTTCAAATTTCTTTTGAGAAATTTTATAAGTCGATAATATTTGCGATATTTCATTAGTTTCTATCATCATTAATTAGCTTTATATTTTGATTTTGTTATAACTCTAAAAATTACACTAAAAATAGAAATCAACAAAATTAAAACGAGAGCGGCAGTCCAAGCCTGTTCATTCCAGTCTTCAAAAGGTGCACGTGCATAATCATAAATATAAACAGTTAAAGAAGCAATTGGTTGAAAAATATTTGTTGACCAGAATCTATTACCTAAAGCAGTAAAAAGAAGAGGAGCTGTTTCGCCTGCTGCTCGAGATAATGCAAGTAATATTCCAGTAGCAATTCCTTTCCATGCTGTTCTTAAAATTATAAATAAAGAAGTTTTCCATTTAGGAATTCCAAGACCAAGACCAGCTTCTCTATAACTATGTGGAACTAATTTTATCATTTCTTCTGTAGTTCTTGTAATTGTTGGTATCATTAGTATAGCCAGTGCTACACCACCAGCAAGAGCTGAAAAATGTTTCATAGGAATCACAACCAGTGTATAAGCCACCACACCCACTACGATAGATGGAATACCGCTTAAAACATCAGTTAAAAATCTTAATACTGTACCAAACTTATTGTTACCAAATTCTGC
Source organism: Rosettibacter firmus (assembly GCF_036860695.1). Classification (NCBI taxonomy): domain Bacteria; kingdom Pseudomonadati; phylum Ignavibacteriota; class Ignavibacteria; order Ignavibacteriales; family Melioribacteraceae; genus Rosettibacter; species Rosettibacter firmus. The sequence goes on from NZ_JAYKGJ010000001.1 coordinate 749,696, forward strand.
AAGATATATTCCACTCATAATTCCTATAGGTAATCCTATCACTCCACCAATTCCAACCAAAATCAATGTACCCACAATAGCATTTGCCATTCCACCGCCAGATTCACCAACTGGTTTAGGCATGGAGATGAAAAATTCAAGATTCAGATGTGTAATACCTTTTGAAACAGTGTAATAAAAAATAAATACAAGTGGTACAATTGCAAATAAAGCTGCAATAAAAGTCAAACTCATTACAAAAAAACTAATCGCCTTTCGATATATTAATTTTCTTTTATAACTTCTTATGATTTTTTCCATTTTCTCTCCAGACTCCATACTAACATACGTGCTGCAGCATTAATAATAATTGTAATAAAAAAAAGAATTAAAGCTAATTCAATCAAAGCACTTAAATACAAATCAGAGGTTGCTTCAGTAAACTCGTTAGCAATTATACTTGCCATTGTATAAGCAGGATCAAATAATGATGATGATATTAATGGTCTATTACCAATAACCATTGTTACAGCCATAGTTTCACCAATTGCTCTTCCGAGTCCAAGCATTGTTGCACCTAACATTCCAGATTTAGAATTCATAAGAACTATTTTAGTTGCTTCCCATTTTGTTGCACCAAGTGCAAGAGCAGCTTCTTTTTGAATAGAGGGAACAGACTTCATTATATCTCTTGAAATTGATGTAATAATTGGAAGAACCATTATTGATAAAATTATTGCAGCTGCAAGAATACTAAAACCATACATTGGTCCTCTAAAAAACGGAAGAAATCCAAGATGTTCAAATAAAAATGGTTGAACTTCAGAACGTAACCATGGCACAAGAACAAACACTCCCCATAAACCATAAACAATACTTGGAATACCCGCTAATAATTCTACAAGGAAAGATAAAGGCTTTTCTAACCAGTCAGGAGCCAGTTCTGATAAATAAATAGCTACACCTATACTCAAAGGTACAGCAATTAAAAGAGCAAGAAAAGATGAAACTAATGTACCATATATTGAGGGAAGTGCACCATAAATTTCTGCAACTGGATCCCAAGTTGTTTCTGTTAAAAATTTCCATCCAAATTTTGATATTGAAAGTCTGGAGTTAATATACATTTCATAACCCATAAAAACCGTAAGCATAAAAACAATAATTGCAAAAATGAGAGTTAATTTTTCGTAAATAAAATCTCCAAGATTAATTCTCTTACTGTTTTTAAGATTAAAACTATTTTTTTTGAGTTTATTGTTTATCAAAGAATAAGATTCTTTTTCGAATAGTTCTTTCATTTTTATTTCACAACAATTTGTTTTCCATTTACAGTAAGAGAATTAATTTTCTTTTCGTTCAATTTAATAATAGATTTAGGTAATGGTGCATAATATAAATCTTCTGCAAATGATTGACCCTTTTGCATTGCCCATTTTAAAAATTTAACCAATGCTTCTGCTTTTCTTTGATCTTTCATATCCTTGTAAACCAATAACCAAGTAAAGCCAGAAATTGGATAAGAGTCTTTACCATCTGCATTTGTTATCATAGCTCTTAAATCATCGGGCATATTTTTACTTGCACCATCTGATGCAGCTGTTACTGTTTTAAAATTTGCTTCTATAAAATTGCCAGCTTTATTTTTAATTAATGCATAAGGTAATTTATTTTTAACTGCATAAGCTAACTCGACATAACCAATTGCCCCTTCAGTTTGCTTTATAATACCGCTAACACCTTCGTTTCCTTTTCCACCCAATCCAACTGGCCAATTAACAGACGTATTATAACCCACTTTTTTAGCCCATTCATTACTAACTTTTGATAAATAATTAGTAAAAATATATGTAGTTCCACTTCCATCTGAGCGATGAGCTACTATAATACTTTTATTAGGAAGTTTAAGATCGGGATTTAATGCAGCAATTCTTTTATCATTCCACATATAAATTTTCCCTAAAAATATATCTGCTATAGTAGCACCATCTAATTTTATAGGTTTATTAATTCCTGGTAAATTATAGCAAACTACAACAGCACCTAAAACTGTTGGGATATGGATAATTTCTGTTCCTCTTTTTTGTTTTACTTCTTTTAATTGTTCATCGCTCATTGGTCCATCACTTGCACCAAAATCAACCGTACCTTCAATAACCTGTTTAATTCCCCCACCACTTCCTATCGATTGATAATTAATTTGTACTCCAGTTTGTTTCTTAAATTCATCAAACCATTTAGAATAAATAACGTAAGGGAATGTTGCACCAGCTGCATTTAATTGAACCTGTGCTTTTACTAAAGCTGTAGTTAATAATATAAGTAAAACAATTAAAATTGCTTTGACTCTAACTTTCATTTTATACTCCTGTTTTATTTTTTTCAAAATTGCCAGAAAAATGTTATTCGAGGTATTACATCATTTTTCCCTTCGTTCTTGTATGTTTTAATCTGAACATTTGGAGAAATGTGTACTCTTGTATTTGGTTTATAATCAATAGCTAAAATTATTAGTTCATTATCATCATTATTAATTTGTGAATTTGGATCATAATAATCATATCTTCCTATAAGGTTAAATTTATTTGTTAAATTATAATATGCCCATAACGAGATACCATAAGTTTTAAAATCTGTTAACTCATATAGCTCAGATTCTCGATAAGCATTTTTTGAATTTCTTAAAAATGACTCAATCCCGGTAGATAAATTTTTGCATTTGAAGTTACAAAACAGAGCAAGAACATAGCTATTAGTATTTTTGTTTGTCATTGAAACATTATCATATACAGATGAAATTGTTGTAAAGTCGCCATAAGTAGTAAAAATTAAATTTTTTGATGGATAAAATTCCAGTAATCCATAAAATCTTTTTTGCTTATTACTTTCTGGTCCGCTATTAGCATTATTACCGATTTTAATCCAGTATTTAATTTTTCCATTATCCATTAAATTCCCTTTAAGATCAATTCCCATATCTCTACTCGAAACTATACTGTTATAATCCAGAATAGTTTTTTCAATAAATCGATTGCTCCAGATATTAGTAGAAACTTCAAAAGCTGGAGTTGGTGAAACACCTATAAATAAATTCGAACCATTAAAAATGTCGATCCATTCCAGATATGCATCTTTAACCCAGACATTCATTTTATTATTCTTTGAATTAGCATTTGAAATATTATCTGCTTCGATTCTAAATCTTGAATTAAATTTTTCAGATATCAAATAATCAGCAGTTACAAAAATTCTTCTAAATTGAAATGCGTTCATTCCTTCTTCTGAAGATGAGTGATGTCTAAGATTATAAAAGTAATCGCCAAACATTAATCCACTAAACTTTGGTAGATTTTGGGCTTGAATTATAATAGATAAAGGAAAAAAGAACATAATTATTGGAGTATAAAAAAATTTCATCTCTTCTCTCTCTCCCCTATATAAAAGAAAATTAGAATAAACAATATTAAAGAAATTATTCTTTCTAATTAATAATTATAATGTTAAGAAAATGTTAAATTTTAGATATAAAAAAGGCGTCTCGTCGGGTTTGAAACGAGACGCCTGTGGGTTGAGAGAGAGGAGAGAGACTTATTTTACAAGCACCATTTTCTTCGAGATAGTATATCCATCGGCTTTCAATGTGTAATAATAAATTCCCGAAGGAATATTTTCAGGTTGCCATTTAATATTATAAGTGCCTTGATTTTTAAATTCATTAATAAGATTAGCTACTTCCTGTCCAAGAACATTATATATTGATAATTTTACAAATGTTGACTTATGTAATGTAAATGAAATTGTAGTTGAAGGATTAAAAGGATTTGGATAATTCTGATAAAGTTCAAAACCAGTTGGAATAGTCTGCTCATCTTTTATATCGTTGGGTTGTGAATAGTCTGTATTTTGAGGATCGTAATTTGTCCAGCTCATATCCCATCTTTCACCATTTGGATTAAATGCACCAATGTAAGAAACATTTGTGAAGAAATTATCCTGTAGTCTTTCATTTACAAAGCTTGCAGCATTAACAGCTGGAGAATTTTGTAATGGTACTGGATTAGGAGAATTCAAATTAAAAGGATCTGTCAAAAGAACATCGGAACTATTATCAAAAACTTTATTCCCGAAATCAGGATTATTAAACCAGCTTACTACATCAAAATCAGAAACATTGGTAGTCAAATTTTTTCCTGTTTGTGCTCCTGCAATTATTGTATTTCTAATTTGTAATTGATTATTAATTGCCCCCTGTACTGTATTTTGTCCATCAAGCAAGAGACCAACTGGATAACCCATAACTATTGAATTATAAAGTGAAGTAAGAGAAGATCTTCTTAAATGTAAGCCACGTTTAAAATTTGGATTGAATGCACTAAAATTAGGATCTGACAATGGTCCAATAAGAGTAACATTTGAAAATAATGGTTGAGTTCTTGGTTCATTCAATGTTCCTGTTCCGTCGTTATCAGATTCAAATCCATTGCTACCACTTATATCAGCAATGTTGGGGTCTCTCAAACCAAGTAAAAACTGTAGTTTACCTCTAAAACCAAAATCTGTATCGAACTCATCATCCACGCCTTTATAAGCAATTAAGTACTTAGCATTTACTGTTCCCCCAAACCATTCAAAAGAATCATCTCCTGAATAGCTAACCTGCACATATTCTATTACAGTTTTACGACCAACTGCTGCAAGTGTCAAACCATTGATTTCATTATCTGGTAAGTAAGCAACACCAGGGAATTCAATTCTTACATAACGCAATACTCCACTACTATCGTCGTCGTTCGGATTATCGCCCCCGCCATAAACCGTGCCAGTACCCCCCTCAATAACAGCCGTACCGCCAGGAACATTTATTTTAGCCTTGCCTGCTATTATTATTCCACCCCAATCACCCGATGCTCTATTACCTGGTGGTTCCTGACTTGTAAAAACAATTGGTTTTTCTGGTGTACCAATTGCAATAATTTTTGCCCCTCGATTTATAATTAAAGTACCCTTAGAAGATTTTTCTCCATAAATAATTGTGCCTGCTGGTATTGTTAATGTTGCAGGTTCATTTACATTTACGAAACCTCTTAATAAATATTTTTTATTTGCATCCAGAATTTTATCGGCATTTATATTTCCTTCTAATACTTCGTCATAAGAAGAAAGTTGTGCAAATAATGATGTAACTGATAAAATTAATACTAAAAACAAACCGAAAATATGTTTTAACATTTTTTCCTCCTTTATAATTTATAAGATATATTAAATGATATAGATGAGTTGTTACTGTCTAATCTTGCATTTTTATTTCCCTGCATAAAAACTTTATTTTTTGAGAGTATATCTTTAGCAGTAAATTTTAATTCTATATTATCTGTTATCACTTTATTTATAACAATATCAATCATATCACGTGGTTTTTCTACAATGTCGTCTTCATAATCCGTTGCTACTTCAATTATTCTTTCACCTATGCGGTTATATAAGATGCTTATTGTGGTACCCATTTCTTGAGAGTTATAAACCAGACCAACATTTACAACGTATGGAGATTGCCCTTGAAGTGGTCTCCCTTTTCTTGCAATTGTTGATTCTGAACCTTTTACTGTAACAGATGATTTTATAAATGTAAGATTTGAATTGATTGAAAACCCAGATAAAAACTTACTTATATGTGAAAGTGAAAATCTTTCTTCAAGTTCGAGTCCATAAATCTTAGCAATATCTGCATTCATAAAAGTTCTTTCTGAACCAAGTGCACTACCAGTAACAACAACCTGTTCTATTGCATCTTTAATATCTTTATAAAAAATTCCAATTGACAGTAACTCACCAACATCAGGATAGGTATCAAGTCTAAGATCATAATTTCTTATTAAAGCTCTGCGTAAATTAGAATTGCCACGAACAGATGTTTGAGTATAAAAATCAAAATATGCAAAAGGTGCCAGTTCTCGCAATTCAGGTCTGTTTACAGTTTGTGTTGCTGTTAATCTAAGATTTGTCTCGTCAGTAATTTTATATATAAAATTTATAGAAGGAAGAATATCAACATTTTTTAATTGTATAAACAAATCTTTCTGATCAGAAATATCTCTTGAATTAATTTCCTGAATTGAATTTTCTAATCTTGCCCCTAAAATAATTTTAAGTTCTCTCTCAAATAAGTTAAAACTATGGTCTAACATTAAATATGAGGCAAAGTATTTCTGGTTTGCTTTATAATTATTTGTACCATTTAAATATTCTTGAATTGAAAAACCATTTTTACGATAATTTTCAGGAGAGAATATTTCATTGATTGGTAAATACAACAAATTAAAATCAGTAAAACCATTACCGGGTGCATTAATTATAGTTCCTATTAATCTTGATCTAAAATCTCTAAACTTATTTTCAACACTAACACCAAACTTAAGTTTTAAAGAATTAAGAGGTATGGAAAAATCCGTATTAAAACCTTTTGTAGTTTCATCGAGGTTTGAATAAAATCTTCCACCATTTTTCAAATTAACCTGTGGTCCCAGTAATGCAGCGTATTTATTATTACTTCCTAAATCTCGAGCATAAATTACTCTTCTATAATCTGGTTCATCTCGATTTGAAGACGAATAATATAAATTCCATTGAATATGTAGTTTATTTAGATCTGCAAAGAAATGTTCTGCAGATAATTGTCCAATATAAACTTCGCGCGAAGTAAATCTAAGAGAAGTTAACACTTGTTCCGTTCCAGAATCGGTATATTGTGCTCCTTTTAATTCTGCAACCTCATCATCGGATGAATGACTATATGTATTTTTAAAACTAAATTTATGATTATCAGAAAATTTATAACTCAGGTTTAACAAACCACCCCATAAAGTTGAGTAAGTATTTTGTTCTCCTGCATAATTAAATCTTGGTTCGCCACTCGATTCATATTCACTTCTTTCAAGATGAATTTTATTGAAATTATTTTTATATGTAAGAGCAGTAATAAAACCAAAGCGTGGTCCAAAAAGATTAATTCCATCACCAAGAGATATCATAAAACCACTATTTAATGGAGCAGTTCTATTTATAGTTGACCAATTATTTGGTAATGATTTTGCAAATTGAATTGTTTGTTCCGCCGAGTAATTACCTTTACTCAAATCTGCAGGTATTGTTGAAGGAATACTTCTTGTACCATCATCAATACCAAGAAAATCTAAAGAGCCACCTTTATAACTTTTAAACTCAGAAAGTGAAATGTTATTTGTATAAGAAGTTGTAAGTGTAATATTGAACTTTAATTTATCTGGAAAATCAATTGTATTAAGATTAACAAGTCCTCCTGTAAAATTCCCAGGTTTATCTGGTGTATAAGTTTTATAAATTATTGTATTATCAAGTAAGTTTGATGGAATAATATCAAATGCAAATGATTTTTTATCGGGTTCTGTACTCGATAAAGAAGAATTATTAAGCATCGCATCACTATATCTTTCACTGGTTCCACGAATAAAAACAAATTTATTATCAATTATTGATACGCCTGTAATTCTTCTGAGAGCATCACTCGAAGTTGCATCAGGAGATTTTTTTATTTGTTCTGCACTTATACCATCACTAATCGAAACAGAATTTTTTTGAAGATTAAGTAATGCTGCTTCATAAGAAGTTTGTAATTTGCCAGTTACTACAACTTCGTCAACATTTATTGCTTCTGGTGTTAATGCAATATTAATTATTGTTTTTTCACCACTCTTTACTATTACATTCTGTATTCTGGTTTTAGTGTAGGATATATAACTTGCTAGTATTTCATATGTGCCTGGTTCTAAATTTGATATTAAATAATTGCCATCAATATCACTTGCAGCACCAAAGTTTGTATTTACTATAATTATGTTAGCTCCAATTATTGGTTCTCCCGTTGATGCATCAACAATTTTACCGCCTATTGAACCTTTTATTTTACTCTGAGAATAATTGGGAAAATTTATTGTAAGAATAAAAATCAATGTTATTATTAACTGAATGCTTGTGTTGGTAATAAACTTTTTCAATTTCTCCTCCTCTTTAATTACCATACTCAAACATAGAATATGAATATTAACTCATTATTAAGGATATGTTAAGGAAATGTTAAGTTTTGAGAGTGATTAAATATGAAAGGATATAAAAATTCAGATGTGCAGTTTTATAATACTTACTAAATATTAAATAACTCGAATCTATTACTATGTTTTTTAATTATGCTAAATAACAAGAATAATTATTCTCTTATTAATTCGTTTCTACCCCATTCAACAAATTTACTTTTTATAAAATCAATTACTTTTTGATGTTCTTCACTTCCATTGCCAGAAATTTTAATTGGTTCACCAAAACAAATTTTTACTTCTCTTTTTGGATCTATTTTCCCAAAATCTTTTAAATATTTTCCATTGCTCCATGCATCTGTTACCAGAGCTACAGGAATTATTGGAACATTATTTCGTCTGGCTAATTTTATTCCCAGTGTATTAAATGATGAAGGATTTAAAAACTGAGTTCTTGTTCTCTGTGGAAAAATTACAACGGATTTACCTCTGGCTAATCTTTCACTACCCTGATTTAATACAGCCATCAAATCTTCTCTTGGATTATTTCTCGAAACTAAAATTGGATCTCTTGCAGCAGACACTGGACCAAATACTGGAAACCTTACTAACTCTTCTTTCATTACAAATACAATTTTCTTTACTGGATGAATAATAGACGGAAAAATAAAAGTCTCTAAAATACTCATGTGATTAGATACAAAAACAACGGGACCTTCAACTGCCTTTAAATTATTCATGCCCGTTATGTGAAAGTTAATTCCACTTTTCTCAAGTCCTCTCATTATATCAAGTGATGATGCAATCCATTCCTCATCATCATAAATTCCTTTTACGGCAAGACGGTTACAACGATAGACAATTGGAATTAAGTGTTTGAAATAAAAATAAAGTGATGGGAAAATTCTCTTAGAAATTTTACGAGATGTTTTATATTCATCTTTATTAGCTATTACTTCATTCATAAGTAAAACTATTTTTTTTAATATTTAATATATAAAATGAGAAATAACAAAATCGACTACATTATAGCATAAGTTGAATTAATGTTATTGAATAAATTCGAGTTTACAAAAATTATCTACTGGCAGAAAGGTTGTTTTTCAAAATAAAAAGTTTCTACGATTTTACTTATAGAAAGCCAATCTAAAAATTGATTTAATAGGCATTTCGATAGGTGATTAATTCTACAAAAATTAAATTTTTTATATAACCCCAATGGGAATGTCTAGGAATTCCTTTGGGAGATCTCCCACTGGGAGAACCCGTACTTTTCACCTTGAAAGAGTAAATAATTTTTTTGGGGGAATTACTTAGAGTGGTATTGTGACCCCAACGGGAATCTTCCATAGGAATCCCTTCGGGAGAACCCTATTTTCACCTTGAAAGAGTGATTTATTTTATCTTGGAATTATTATGAGATTCAGATATGGTGACCCCAACGGGAATCTTCCATAGGAATCCCTTTGGGAGAACCCGTATTTTCACCTTGAAAGAGTAAATAATTTTTTTTGGGGGGAATTACTTAGAGTGGTATTGTGACCCCAACGGGAATCGAACCCGTATTTTCACCTTGAAAGAGTGATGTCCTAACCGTTAGACGATGGGGCCAAAAATTTAATGGAGGGTGAGCAATGGGACTTGAACCCATGACCTTCTGGGCCACAACCAGATGCTCTAACCAACTGAGCTATGCTCACCATTTAAACTTTTTATTATTCACAATAATGGTTGATTGGTACGCCAGAGTGGACTCGAACCACTAACCCTCAGCTTAGAAGGCTGATGCTCTATCCTATTGAGCTACTGGCGCATTTTAAAATTTTTCAAAATGATGAGCAAGTAGCTTTACAATAAATTAAAGAACAAATCTGGTCGGGGAGACAGGATTCGAACCTGCGACTTCTTGGTCCCAAACCAAGCGCTCTAGCCGGGCTGAGCTACTCCCCGTCTATCAATTCAAAAAAACAATTACTTATATTCAATAATTTGGCTTTCAAAAATATAGTTTTAGAAAAGAAATGTCAATTTAATAAACATGTAGATCTGTATTTATTACTTTTATTTATCAATTGAAAATTAAATTTAATTTTTATTCACAGATTCTTTATTAAGTTTATAATTTCATTTATCCCTATTTTTGTAATAACTTATTACTTAAGTCTTATGTTTATCTCATTCTATGTGGCAAGAAAGTACCTTAAGTCAAAAAAAGATTCTCGATTTATTTCTACAATATCATTGATAACAATCTCTGGAATTGCTATTGGCGTATGTGTAGTTATAATCGCATTGACTATACTCGATGGATTTCAAAAAGTAGTTTCAGAGAAAATCATTAATCTAAATTATCATATCAAAGTTTCTTCTTTTGGAAAACGAAATTTACCTGACTTAATTGATGTTGAGAGATATATTCTTCGTGACTTTCCACAGATTAAAATAATTCATCCATTCATTTCAAAATTAGCTATTATTAAATCGAAAAAATTTACAGATGGAATTACAATAAATGGATTAAAAAGGGAATCACTCGATATCACTCTAAAAAAATACATCATTGATGGCGATATAAATTTGAGTAACAATGAAATAATACTCGGAAAAAAATTGGCAGAAAAACTCTTCGTAAAACCTGGTGATAGAGTAACTATATTCTCATTAAAACATGATCAAATTCCAACACAAGATAATCCACCTTCAATAATGCAATTTACTGTAAAAGGAATTTATGAAAGTGGAATGGCAGAATATGATGATATGAATGCATATGTTGATTTTTCTACTGCTCAGGAATTATTCGGAATGAAAAATGAAATTTCTGGATACAATATTAAACTAAATGATATTTCAAAAATAAATATGATTTCTGATAAACTTCAGGATTATCTTGGTTATCCTTATTATGTTCAAACTGTTTTTAATATTCATCAAAACATATTTACATGGCTTGAACTTCAAAAAGAACCAATTCCAATTATTCTTGGCTTAATAATTTTTGTTGCTGTATTTAATATTGTAGGTACATTATTAATGATTATACTTGAAAGAACCAATGTAATAGGAATTCTTCGTTCTCTTGGTGCAAATAGAAAATTAATTCTAAAAATATTTCTAATTCATGGTGCATATTTAACAATATCAGGATTACTACTTGGAAATTTACTGGCTTACATACTGACTATTATTCAAGAAAAATTTAATGTAATTTCTCTTCCAGAAAAAATTTATTTTGTTACTAAAGTACCACTGTACATTTCGATTGATAATTATTTACTTGTCTCTACGATTACTATATTGATATCTTTCATAGCTTCATTACTTCCAGCTTACATTGCAACAAAAGTTCAACCAATTTCAGCAATAAGATTTGATTAAAGTATGGTAGAATTATTTATAGCAAAAAGATATTTAAGAGCAAAGCATAAATTAAATTTAATTACAATAATCTCTTTTCTATCAACATTAGGGATTGCAATTGGTGTAGCTGCATTAATTATAGTTCTTTCTGTTTTCAATGGATTTGGTTCACTGGTTACATCAATACTGATAAGTTTTGATCCACATATTCGTATTTCTGTTATTGATGAAAAAGGATTTTCAAAAATTAATGAATTAGAATCATCTCTTAAGAATATTTCAAGTATTAAAACTTTTTATCCCTATGCAGAAGGTAAGACTATTATATTAAATAAAAGAAGTTATGAAATAGTTACTGTAAAAGGAATTCCAGCTTCATTAAAAAATGAAAAATGGGGGATTCCAACAAAAATTATTAGCGGTAAATTCGATCTTGAAAGTAAGTCAAACGAAGATAAAATAATTTTAAGTTTACCACTTGCATTGCGACTTTCAGCACGAATTGGTGATACAATTTATGTTACTTCTGCTTATAATATTGAAAAAACAATAACAACTTTTACAATACCATTAACAAGAAAATTTATAATTACTGGTTTATTCGAAACAAATAATCGAGACTATGATGTTTCTTATGCTTTTACTTCATTGAAATCTGCTCAAAGATTATTTGGTTTGAAAAATAATTATACAGGTTACGAAATTCGATTAGACAAAATTGAGAACTCAGAAAAAGTAAAAAAGGAACTTCAGAATATTTTGCATGCTAATTTATTTTCTATCAATACATGGTACGATCTTCATAAAGACCTTTATAGTGTAATGACGATCGAGCGATGGTCAGCATACATATTGCTGAGTTTAATAATTGCTGTTGCCACTTTTAATATTTTTGCTTCTTTAACAATGACCGTCTTGGAGAAAAAGAAAGATATTGGAATACTTCGTTCAATTGGACTGGAGAAAAAATCGATTTTAAAAATTTTCATGTTCGAAGGAATTTTAGTAGGAATAATTGGTACAATCTTAGGATTAACAATTGGACTCTTAATTTGTTACCTTCAGATTAAATATAATTTTTATCCATTAGATCCAGAAAAATATATTATTAATGCTATGCCTGTTAAGATTAAATTTACAGATGTTATAGCTGTGAGTTTAATGTCGATGTTTCTTTCATTTATTGCTTCACTCTATCCAGCAAAAAGAGCAGCAAATACAATAATAATTGACTCAATAAAATATGAATGAAATGAATAATTACATCATCGAAGCAAAAGACATCAGAAAGTCATTTTATAAAACAAAAGAAAAAAAATTAGAGATACTTAAAGGAATTTCTTTAAACATTGTAGAACATAAAATCACTTTAATAGTTGGTGCTTCGGGAGCTGGTAAAAGTACTTTACTCCACATTTTAAGTGGACTTGATTTGCCAGATAGTGGCGAAGTTAAAATTAAAGGAATAGATATTTTTAAGATGAGTGACGATAAATTATCATCTTTTAGAAATAAAAATATTGGCTTTGTATTTCAGTTTCATCATCTATTACCAGAATTTGATGCTCTTGAAAATGTTGCAATTCCTATGATGATAAATGGAACAACATTAAAACAAGCAAATAAACGTGCAGAAGAACTTCTTGAATTAGTTGGACTTAAAGACAGAATGCATCATAAACCTTCTGAATTATCTGGTGGAGAACAACAGAGAGTTGCTATTGCAAGAGCTCTTGCAAATAATCCATCAATTATTTTTGCAGATGAACCAACAGGTAATCTTGATTCTCAAAATGGCGAAATAATTCACAACCTGTTTGTTGAATTAAATAAGAACTTAGGTTTAACATTTTTAATTGTTACACACAATCCACAACTTATAGAATTTGGAGATTATGTTTATGAAATAAAAGATGGCGTTATTACTGTGTAACTTAAAATCTATTATTTAATATTTTCTAAAGGTTAAAGAATCTCTTAATTCTATCCACAATTTCTCTTATTAACGACTTTTCATGTATTTGTGATGCAGCTATTCTGTCTATATTAATTGCCTGACGTTCTGCAATTACTCTTCCAAATTCTTCAACAAGTTGATTTCTATTATGAATGATGGGAGAAATAATTTCTTTATCAATCTCAAATATCAAACAATCTGTTCTGGCTCTAATTGTTGCAGAACGTGGTTCACCTGTAAATAAAGACATCTCACCAAAGAAATCTCCAGCAGAAATATTTCCAACATAAACATCAAGACCTTCATTGTTTTTAACAAAAACATTTAATAAACCTTCAACAAGTATAAACATCGAATCACCTTCTTTACCTTCTTCAATAATTACATCATTTTTTCTAAATGTTCTTATATACACATTCGTTGCTATTGAATTTAGTTCATCTTCTTTCAGCAAGCTAAATAAGTCAATATTTTTAAGTATTTTCTTACGGTCTTCAACAGAATTTACATTATAATATTTGTATTGATAATTCCCGATATAAATATCACTCTTTCTATATGCTGGATATATACCAGCATAATAAAGATTTTTCAATGAAGTATTTAATATCACATCATTAAATTCTTTTGGATTTACTTCTGTCCACTGTTTTATCCAGTAAATTAATTCATAAACAATTCCGTTTTCATTCACATCGTTTATCAATACCTGCGGTTCAGGTGCATCTGTAATTTTATACTCCTGAAATATTTGTTCAAGTGCAGATAACAAAATTCTTTTTACTCTCTCGACTGGAACACTGTGATCAATGCAAATTTTAGTGCTGAATTTTGAATAGTCGTTATCTGATGTATAATTCTCTATAATTGAATTAGCAAAAAAACTCATAGGTATAAAGACAAGATTATTATTTTCATTTTTCATCAATACAAAGCCACGAGAAATATTTTGTACTTTTCCAAGCAACAAAACATTACCATCTCTATTTTTTATAGAAATCCAATCACCGACATTAAAAGGTTTAACACGAGCAAATGCTTCTTTTGGAAAGACAGAAAGTAATTTAGGTCTTAATGCAATGATTACAAGAAACAGTAATAAATAGACTATAAACCAGAATAGATTTAATTGAATCCAGAAAATATTTTTTATTAAAATTGCAGTTGCAACAGTATATATAAGCGAAGAGACTATTTCTTTAATCCACTCCAGATTAATTTTACCGACTGTGATTTTAAATATTTTCCCCCAGATAAAATAGTTAATAGCATAATTGAATAAATAAGCAAAAGAATACCAGAACAAAATATTTATAACTACCATGAAAACATAATCAACGGGATAAATTTTATAATCACTTTTAGTTACAAGGAAAGTATCAGTAATTATTAAAGTTCCTGTTAAACAAAAAATAATTGCTAAAACAATTAATTGAATATTTTTACTCTTCATTCAATGTCCTTTCGAATATTTTTCTAATTATAAAAAATTTATGATCGAAGTCCTGCTGAGTGTATTGCATTAAAAAGTAATTTAAATGTACCAAAAGTCCAATGGCGATTCTGCACTTTTATCCCCATTAAAATTACATGACCTTTCTTCTGTTTTAAATCTACAATTGCTGCTTTTTTATATAAATTTTCTTCACCAAGTAAAAAGCCAGATTTCAATAAATCTTTATCAGGAAAACGTACAACAATATTTCTATCATAAACACCAAATGGTATTGTTGTATTAAATGCAATATTATCACTAACATATGCAACAGTTTCTTCTTCCAAACCAAAACCGATTGGATTTGAATTATCTACTTGAATTTTCAATAATGAGCCAGGGCAAAAGAATTCATTACTTTTAAGATTTTTAAGTACATTTGTTACACGCAATTGCAAATCTTCGATTGCAAAATTGCAAGCTTCTCCCAGAGTTATTAAATAGCCACCATCATTTTCTACAAATTTCTTTAAATTTTCCAGACCAACTTTCCCAATCCCACTATCATATTCTGGTGGTTTGGGTCTATAAAATCTTGCTGCTTCTCCACCTGGTTTTCCATTTTTTATTACTTCTCCAGTCATATCTGGAATAATAATTACATCATACTTCTGTTTGAGATTCTTATCCTTAAAATCTTTATTATGAATTGTAACAAAATTGAATTCATAATTCTCGAGTAATAATCTTGTCCAGCCTTCGTCCATATTTGCTGTCCATGGTTGATATAATGCAACATTAACTTTTTTAATCTCTTTTAATTTTTCTTTAGCAATATTATCTACAATATCAAATTGTATGTGTAAGTTATTTGCAGCTTTTTCTATTATTTCTTTTGACTTTTCAGATATCTCAACAACTACAGAGCCTTGATTATAAGTATTTCCATTTATTAATAATTTTTCAACATTCCAGTAAACTGGTATATTATTTTTATGCAGTCGATTTATTAATGTTGAATTTACATTAAGTCCAGCTCTTGCAATAAAATATTTCCCCTGTTTTCCATTAATCTTTCCTACTTGATATAATGGTTCAGTTATTATTTGAGAATTAATTTCAAAAGGTTTATCTACTTGATAGAATTTCACTCCCATTAAATAAGGGAGTGTCCATCCAGCTACATCATAAGGTACAATAGGATTTTCATTTTTTGATTTTCTTAGATCAGGATAATTTTGTTCTTCAAATAAATCTTTAACATATCTACCATTTGGTTGAGCTAAATAAATTACATAACTATTTGCAGGATAAATAACATTATCGATACGAAATTCTTTATCAACAAAATTAACTTCAACGCCACCGAGCTGAAGAATTTCTATCATTTTTGATGTTGTAACAGGATCATTTTGTTCACGCGGGATTATATATGCAAAAGGTTTTTCTGTTTTCCCTTTCTCGATTGCTGTTTTTGCCATATTATAAAAATTAAGTAACAATTCTTCTTTATAATCCGAAGATATTTTAATAAGTGCTTCTGTTAATGCTAATTCATAATTAACAATATCTCTTAATCTCCACCATCCACCACGCCATGGATTAGGGTAATTTATTCTTACATCGTAAGTAGTTATTTCATTTGTAACTTTTACTTCAGATGGGTCAATATAAATTGGACTTGCAATATTGCAACTTGCCATTTCGGATAGCAATGCTATTTGATTATGCCACAATCCACAATCACTTGCAGGACCTTCCCACCATGCTTCGAATAATGCATGACTGATTATTCCATTAAAACCAAGTTTTTCAAGATAAGTTGCTGTTAGACTTCCTATAACACTTTGCCATCTCCAGATTAATGGATTAACATTTGGATTTATAGGATCTCTGTATGGTACTAAAAATAATCTTGCACCATTACTTCCCATCTGATGTTCATCGAGCCATATTTGTGGAATCCAATCATGATAAGCTACTTTAATTACATTTCTTGTTTCAGGTAAATTAAACATAAACCAATCACGATTATTATCGTGTCCCGAGTACACATGATACAACCATGGCATTTGTGCTCCATCGTATTCGGTATTCAAATTTTTGTAATACCAATCAACAATCATTGATGTACCATCTGGATTTATTGAAGGCATTAAAATAAAAATCACATTATTCAATGCATTAATAATTTCTGGTTGCGATTTAGAAGTAATTAGATTATATGCTAATTCCATTGACATCTGTGAAGATGCAATTTCTGTAGAATGAATATTACATGTTACCAGAATAATGATTTTTCCTTCTTTAGCAAGTAACTTAGCTTCTTCATCATTAATTTTTCTGGGGTCAGAAAGTTTTTTGATAATTGCTCTATACTTATTTACATTTTTAATATTTTCTTCTGAACTTATTACAGCCATAAACATATCTCGTCTAAGAGAAGTTTTCCCGATTTCCTGATAAATTATTTTATTTGAAAATTGAGCAAGATGTTTGAAGTAACTTTGAATTGTTTCATAATTTGCAATTTTATAATCTTCACCTACTTTAAATCCAAGAAATTCTTCGGGTGATTTCAAATGTTGTGCATAACAAAGAGAAGTAATAATAAGTATTGCCTGTAGAATTAGCTTTTTCATTATTAACCTCATTGATAACTGAATTATGCAAAATGAATTTATGAAAATGATTTTATAAATGACATAAAAAAATTTCGAAGTGAATTTCCAGGAATGAATAGATGAGTAATATGAAAAAGGGCTGAAGGATTTTATGATATTTCCCTTCAGCCCATAAATTTTATTTCAACAGAATCATTTTCTTTGATTCAGAATAATTATTTGCTTTCAATCTATAATAATAAACTCCGCTTGATAGATTACTTGCATTGAATGTAACTCTATAATTTCCTGGGTTTTGAATTTCATCAACAAGAACTGCTACTTCTCTTCCAAGAATATCATATACCTTTAAATCAACTTTGCTTTGAACAGGTATTTGATAATCTATAACTGTAGATGGATTAAAAGGATTGGGATAATTTTGACTCAAAGAGAAAGAATTTGGAATACCTGTTATAGTTTCTACACTGGTTACCAATATACTTGGTACTGCTAAATAATCAATTTGCATCCAGCCCCAGAAGAGCTCCATCTGAATTGTATTTTTTCCCTGTACAAGATCAACCATTAATTCTTTTTCCAGCCAAACATTTGTAGGACCATCAAACATTAATTCAGCTACTCTAACACCATTTACATTTATATATTGCCCTTTTGGTGTATCGTATGCAAGTTTATATCCAAATCTAATTTCATATTTACCTGCTACTGGAACATTTTGAAGTGTCCATGTAATTGTTCCGGTTTGAGTTCTTGCATCAACGCAAAATCCTTTACTGGCACTTTTATCTGCAATAACAGTAATACCATTTCCCTGTTTTGAAGCTGCCTCTGCTTCTAATCTTATAAATTGTGGTGTACCTACAGTAATCTCAACTTTGTTAGATGTTCTTTTATGGCCCTGATTATCTATAGCAACTGCTGTTAATTTATAAATTCCGGATTTTACATTTGACCATGTAATAGAATAAGGTTCGGTTGAATCTTCACCTATTTTAAGTGTATCGTTCGCAAAAAATTCTACAAGTGCAATTGAACCATCATTATCATAAGCAGTGGCTTCAACTTGAATTGATGCACCTTCAGGAAATTGTGAATTATTAGCTGGATTTGTTAAAGTAACAACTGGCCAATCTCCTCCAATACCAATTATGTCCACATCATTTTTATAATTATCCCACATAAATTTAAGATTCTTTAAAATATCATTTACATTTGTTACTTGATTATCTGTCCATGACCATGCAAGTGCACCAGCATATCCATAATTATAAAGAGTTACATAGAGATAATCTTTAGGAACGCCAAAAGTTTCTTTAACATGAAATTCAGCCACTACAAGAGGTTTATCGAGAGCCCATATACTTGCAGGTCTATGAAATGGTGAATAATTTTTTCCTGCCCAGTCATAATAGTGAAATGTATAAAAATCCAGTTTACCATCTTTATCACCCCCAGTAGCAATTAATCTTTCATCAGTATAATAGTTATAATTTTGAATACTCATTACTTTCTCATAATGCTTTATAATTTGATCCGCTGTCAAATAAAAACCATATTTTTTATAAAAACGATTTTCCATATCTTTCTTATCAATGTCACTCATATAAGCATATTCTGCACTTAACTTAGTCAATTGCGGTGGAGTAATATCTGTTAATACTTGTATATGCCAGGAGCCATTTGTAACTTTTGCTGCTGGATCTGTTCGATGAATTGCACCTGCACATAAATTCACAAATCTTTGAATTGCAGACATTGGTACATGTTGAATTTCTGGCCAGCCATATTCATTACTCATCCCCTCAGGTTCATTAAATATTTCCCAGGCAACAATTGCTGGATGACCTTTTAAAGAATCAACCATTGGTATTAAAGAATTATTAATGTACGAGCGAGTATAATTTGTATCAAGTAATAATTTTCTATTTCTTTCTAAAACTGTTGCAGATTTATTGGAACGAAGCATATCAAAAGACCACAGAGTGAGAATGACTCCAATTTCTCTTTCCCACGCAAGGTCAAGTACTTTTTTCAAATCCGATATTGTAGTTACACCAGGACCAACTACATAACCTGAATTATCAAATTGGGGAGTTGCTGTACCATCGGTATGAAGCCACCAGCGAACAACATTACCTCCATTTTCATGAATTGTAAGAAAAATATCTGCAAAAGTATTGAAGTCAGTACTTCCAGTACCAATATCGCGAGCAAAACTTAACCATGCCAAATTGGTTCCACTTAGAAATAAATCCTGATTGTTGTATCTTATTCTGTTATTCTGAGCATTTATAACACTAAAAAATAAAAAAGCAAAGAGTATTGTATAAAACTTCATTTTGACTCCAACTATTTTTAATAGTAATTAGTCAATTAGAATGCCAAATTTATTTGAAAAAGAGCTTTTAAATTTGGCAATTTATTGTATGGCAGGAATTATTATAATGATAAAAAATTATTAATAAGATAAATTATTTCAAAAGAATTTATAAGCTTCTTAAATATTCAATCATTAGTCGTACACCAAAAGCAGTATCGTATTTATGAGTATAGTTATTTGCTCTATGTTTTATTGCAGGACCTGCAATATCAATATGAGCCCAGGGAATTTTTTCATCTACAAAATGTTCTAAAAATTTTCCAGCTGTAATTGCACCACCCCAGCGAGGACCAAGATTAGCTACATCTGCTATTTCACTTTTTATCATTGATTTATAATCATTCCAGAAAGGCATACGCCATAGTCTTTCGTATGTTTTAAATCCAGCTTTTAGTAACCTTTCAGCAAGTTCATCATAAGAAGTAAACAATCCAGCTGCTATTTCACCAAGTGCAACAGCACAAGCTCCGGTTAAAGTAGCAAAGTCAATAATTTCATCAGGTTTTTGTTGAGATGCATAATAAAGTGCATCTGCCAGAATAATTCTTCCTTCTGCATCTGTATCTTTTACTTCAATGCTTTTTCCCGAAGCTGAAATAATTACATCACCAGGTTTATAAGAATTTCCTCCTGGCATATTTTCAACTGCTGGGATTATACCAATTAATTCAACAGGCATTTTTAATTGTGCTGCTGCTTTTATTACACCAACCACAAGAGCACCACCGGACATATCTGCTTTCATATCAATCATACTACCCGTTGGTTTTATTGATAATCCACCTGAATCGTATGTTACACCTTTTCCTACAAGTACAATTTTTCTTCTGGTTTTAATTTCAGGTTTATAATGAATTACAATCATACACGGCTTATTTTTACTCCCTTTTCCTACAGTTAGAATTGCATTCATCTTTCTTTTCTTTAATTCTTTCTCATCAAATATTTTCACACTTAAACCATATTTCTGAAGTTCCAATTTTGTTCTTCTTGCAAATTCTAATGGAGTTAAAACTGCGGAAGGTTCATTAACTAAATCACGAGCAAAATAAACAGCAGACATTATTTTTTCAGAACTCTCAATTATTCTTTTAACAATTGCTGAATCTGTAAAATGTATACTAACTAATAAGTCTTCTGGATTTTTTTTATCACTTTTATATTTATCAAATGTATAATTCCCTAAAGCAATTCCTTCCAGTATTGTTTGTATAAGATAATCTATACTATCAAAATAATTTTTGAATGGTTCAAGGATTGGTGTAACTATATGAAGTTCTTTTAGTTTTTTATTTACCAGTGATGGAATCAGTCCTGCAAAATAATTTCTAAAAAAATCACAATTAAATTCTTTATCTAATTTTACTTTCTTTAAAAAAATTATTGAAGGTTCTCCTTCATTATTATAATATGTCAGTACATCATTTTTTTTATCAAGGAAATTATTTTTTTGAAGTTCACTTATCTTAAGTCCCAGCGATTCAAAAAAATTATCAAGCTGATTTTTTAGTTGATCACTATCTACAAAAAATTTAATTAGAGAAGAATTTTCTTTGAAACTTATGTAATCGCCTTCTGATTTGAATTTTAGTTTAAAAAGCATTTTTACTCCTTAATATAATTTTGTGCAGCAGCAATAACTTTATCTTTTATTTCATTCAGTTGAACATTATAGAGTCGAGAACCAGATGCATTAATATGACCACCACCACCAAATTCTTCTGCAAGTTTATTTACATTAATATCGCCTTTGGATCTAAAACTAATCTTTACTCCATCATTCATTTCATAAAATAAAATTCCAATTAATACACCTTTAATCGAAAGACAATAAGAAACAAATCCATCTATGTCATCTTCAGTTGTATTATAAAATAATTGATCTTGTAGAGTAATTGTCATATAAGCAATTTTTTTAGAAGAATCCAGCTCAATGGAATTTAATGCTTTCCCTAATAGTTTAATTCTCTCAAAGTTGAACTGGTTATAAATTTTTTCATAGACTTCTGTAGGATTTACACCTGTTTCAAGAAGTTCGGCAACAATTTTATGCAATTTTGGTGTGGTTCGTTCATAACGAAATGAACCGGTGTCGGTCATAATTGCTGCATAGAGTTGATATGCAATTTTGTAATCAATATTTACAATTGATGTTTCTTTTATAAAATCATAAATAATTTCACCAGTAGCAGAATATTCAGTTCCGCCAAAAATATAATCGAAAAAATTTTCCGGATCCTGGTGATGGTCTATACAAATTTTAATACCTTTAAAGTTTTTGACACAATCTTCCAGTTTAACAACTCTATTTACACGGTTTAAGTCAACAAAAATTAATACATCAGTTTCATTAAAAATTTTCTCGTGTAATTCAAAATTGAATTTTTGTATTACATTTTCTTCGTCAAGAAATTCCAGATTATATGGAGTGGCACTATGATTTATTACGTGTACTTTTCTATTGAGTTGTTTTAGAACTAAATAAAGAGCCAATTCAGAACCGATTGCATCAGCATCTGGATTGACGTGAGTTGTTAAAATAAAAGAATTATTATTTAAAATTATTTCTTTAAGAACATTGTAATTATTCATAATATTTTATAATAATTTTGAAAAGTAAAGATATGCATACCAGAAAAAAATAAAAAGGCGAAGTAAATACTTCGCCCCTTAAAATTCTTTGGTTTTTATTAAATATTTAATTTACTTCCCAGATATTATTGTTGAACATCAATTTTTCATACGTACCTTTGCCTTTTTTAGATTTCACCTCTTCAATTTGCTTCATATAATCTCCATCGAATGTAGGTTTATTGAATTGACGGAAAACACCAATAGGAGTAGGTAAACCAGGAATATCTGTAAATCTTGAAAGAATGAAACCACGTGTTGGATTAGCATCAAATTCATCATGTACCCAGCAATCATTAATTGAATGAACTCCATCATTAAGGTTAATTACAACAGGATTTAATCCATCGAGTTTAATTCCTTTATCTTTATTAGCACCAAATACCAGTGGTTTACCATGTTCAAGTACGAGAAGATTATCGGCTTTAGTTTCTTTATCTGTAAGATGAGAGAAAGCTCCATCATTAAAAATCACGCAGTTTTGGTATACTTCTATAAATGCAAGTCCAACATGTTTAGAAGCTCTTAAAAGCATTTCCTGCATATGTTTGGTTTCGCGGTCAATAGTTCGTGCAATAAAAGTTGCACCTGCAGCATCAGCAAGTTTTATTGCATTAAAAGGAAACTCAACTGTTCCATAAGGTGATGATTTTGTAATTTTCCCTTTTTCTGAAGTAGGAGAATATTGACCTTTTGTTAAACCATAAATTTGATTATTAAATAATACGATTTTCAGATTAATATTTTTTCTACATGCATGAATAAAGTGATTACCACCAATACTCAACATATCACCATCGCCGGTAGCAATCCAGACCTGTAATTTTGGATTTACAAGTTTTACTCCAGTTGCTATTGCCGCCGCTCTACCATGAATTCCGTGGAAACCATAAGTTCCCATATAATATGGAAATCGGCTTGAACAACCAATTCCTGAAATCCAAACAATATTTTCTTTAAGTTCTCCAAAATCCGGAGATGTTCTTTGAGTTTGGGCAAGTATTGAATAATCACCGCAACCCGGACACCATTTTACATCAACATCCGATGCAAAATCTTTTGCAGTATACTTAACCTGAGTTTTTATTTCATCTATTTTATTTTCCATTTTTTCCTCCTAAGACCTCGATAATCTTATTTTCAATTTCTGATACCTTGAATGGACGTCCTTGAACTTTATTTAATTGTATTACATCTTTCAAAAATTTGCTTCTTATAATAAACGCTAAATGACCCATATTAAGTTCAGGAATCAAAATCTTTTTAAATCTATTTAAAACATCTCCTAAATTTTTAGGGAATGGATTTATATAACGTAAATGAGCCTGCGAAGCTTTATAACCTTTCGATTTAATATTTTCGATTGCTTCTTTAATTGCACCATATGTGCTACCCCAACTTAGAACTAAAAGTTCCCCTTCCTGTTCTCCTTCAACTACCAAATCTGGAATTACTTTTTGAACATTATCAACTTTTTGTTTTCTTACACGAACCATCTCTTCATGATTTTCAGGTTCATAGCTAATATTTCCATAAATATTTCTTTTCTCAAGACCACCAATACGATGTTCCAGTCCAGGTGTACCTGGTATAGCCCATGGACGAACTAAATTTTCATCTCGCTGATATGGATAAAAGTTTGTTGGATCGGTTCTAAAATTAACTTTTATTTCGGGCAATTCTTCAAATTTTGGAATTCGGAGTGGTTCTGAACCAAAGGCTAAATAACCATCAGTTAACAATATAACTGGTGTCATATGTTCGATTGCAATTTTTGAAGCTTCGATAGCCATATAGAAACAATCTGCTGGACTTTGAGCAGCTAAGACTACTAAAGGAGCTTCTCCATGTCTACCAAACATTGCTTGAAGTAAATCTGCCTGTTCAGTTTTTGTAGGCATTCCTGTACTTGGACCACTTCTTTGAACATCAACAACAACAAGTGGAAGTTCAGTCATTACAGCTAAACCAAGTGCTTCTGTTTTAAGTGAAAAACCTGGACCAGATGTTGTTGTAATAGCCAGTGCTCCTGCAAATGCTGCACCAATAGCAGCAGAGATTCCAGATATTTCATCTTCAGCCTGAAATGTTATTACATCATATTCTTTATATTTGCTCAGTTCCTGTAAAATTTCTGATGCTGGTGTAATAGGATAAGAACCAAGAAATAGTTTTAAACCACTTTTTAAGGATGCTGTAACGAATCCCAGAGCTGTTGCTTCGTTACCTGAAATATTACGATAAATTCCTTTAGGAAGTTTAGCAGCTTTTATTTCATATCTTGTTGTGAAAATTTCGGTAGTATCGCCATAATTATAACCTGCCTGTAATGCTCTTTTATTTGCTTCGACTAACTCTGGCCTATTTTTAAATTTTGTTTCAATCCATCTCATTGTAATATCAATGGGACGATTAAACATCCAGTACATCAATCCTAATGCAAAAAAGTTTTTACATCTTTCTTTTTCTTTAGTCGATAAATTTAAATCTTCCAGAGCAGACATTGTAAGTTGTGTGAGTGGAACAGGAATAACATTATATCCTGAAAGTGAACCATCCTCGAGTGGATTGGTTTCATAATTTGCTAATCTAAGATTTTTTGAATCAAATGCACTGGAATTTATTATTATAGTTGCATTTGGTTTTAAATCCTTAAGATTAACTTTTAGTGCAGCCGGATTCATTGCTACAAGAACATCAGGTGTATCACCTGGAGTTTGAATATCTTTACTGCTAAAATGTAATTGAAATCCACTTACACCAGAAAGTGAGCCAGCAGGGGCTCGAATTTCAGCAGGGAAATCTGGAAGTGTACTTAAATCATTACCTACTACTGCTGTAGTATCAGTAAATTGAGAGCCGGTTAACTGCATTCCATCGCCAGAGTCACCAGCAAATCTTACTGTTACATCTTCAACTATTTGAATTACCTTTGCCATTTTTTTCTCTTAATTAAATAATTATACTTTTTATCTGTTTAAAAATATAAAATAAATTAATAAATAAAATACCCGAAATTTATTTAACTCTTTGAAGTTTTTTAAGAAATTCATCAGAATTAACAAAACCTGTAAGCCTTTCAACTTCATTTCCTTTAGAATCAATAATTAAAACAGTTGGCATACCTACAATATTAAACTTTTTACGAATTATATCATTTTTTTCTGAAAGTGTTTGTGTCATATCAACCTTAAAAGTTATATAGTTTTTCAGTTCATTAATTACTCTTTTATCAGAAAAAGTAAGTGCATCTAATTCTTTACAGGGAATACACCAATCGGCATAAAAATCAATAACAATTTTTTGTTTGTTCAAAAGTGCTTCTTGAAAATCTTCTTCTGTATACTCCCTCCAGTTTGGAGATAATTTTTCTGCAGGCATAATTGAATAAATAGAAATTCCTATAACAATCAATGAAAAAATTATTTTGAACAATTTAAAACTGAAAACCTTATTCCCCATTCTATCAATTATTAAAAGATACAAAGCAGCAATAATACCAAAAGCTGGTAAGAAGTAAACATTAATATCCTTGGAGAAAAGAGGCTGTATAAAGTAAATAGCCATACCAAGTAATAAAAATCCAAAAATATGTTTTACACCTTCCATCCAATCGCCAGCTCGAGGTAACTTTTTGATTTTACCAGAAAATATTGCAAGTAACAGATATGGAGTTCCCAATCCAAGAGCCAGAACAAAAAACATTAAGAATCCATAATATGGATCTCCCTTTGCAGCCACATACGTTACAAGACCAAGTACAAATGGACCAATACACGGAGCAGCAACTATACCCATAGTTAATCCCATAAAGAGTGAACCAAATAA
The DNA here is from genome assembly GCF_036860695.1 of Rosettibacter firmus. Lineage (NCBI taxonomy): Bacteria > Pseudomonadati > Ignavibacteriota > Ignavibacteria > Ignavibacteriales > Melioribacteraceae > Rosettibacter > Rosettibacter firmus. The sequence continues at coordinate 775,959 of NZ_JAYKGJ010000001.1, forward strand.
ACCAGCCTTTGCACCACCAGCTTTCATCACCCATTTATCAGGAAGTCTGAATTCATACACACCAAACTGGCTCAACGATAAAACAACAAACAATAATGAAATAGCAATCATTACAATAGGTTTTTGAAGAAGCGTTCCAAATACTGCTCCACTTAAAGATGTTATAACTCCAATTATTGAATAAGTTATTGCCATTCCTAAAATGTAAAGAGAACCTAATAATAACAATCTACTTGTTCTTCCTTCGCTCTGACCTCCAAAATATCCAATTGTAATTGGAATTAAAGGATAAACACAGGGAGTTAAATTAAGAGCCAATCCTCCCAGAAATATAAATAGCAAACTTAAAACTATTCCATTTGATTCAAGTAAAGAACCAATTGAATTATCATTATTTTTATTTGCATTGCTTTCTTCAAAATTAATTTTATTAAAAATGCTTTCATTAATTTCATTTACTTTTATTGAATTACTAACAATATTGATTTGGAGAGTATCAATAACTTTTGCTGGCGGCATACAACTTTCGTTATTACATGCCTGGTAATTTAAATGAATTGGAATTTTATATGTGCCCAGTGGAATATCTGGATCAATTCGAATTAATCCAGCAATAAAAATTTCACCATCAAATACAGAGACTGGTTTTTCTGAAAAACTAAATTTTAATTCTTTTGGTTTTGGGAAATAAACATTAGCCAGTGGAAATTTATTATCAAGTGAAATAACTCGAGTTGGGATTAAGAAATCTTCGTTTGGTTTATCTGAATTTATATGCCATGAATTTTTTATCGACACTTTTATAGCAAATTTGAAATTAGAATTCTGATGAGCATTATCCTGCCCGCTTATTAATTCAATTGTTACAATATCGCTGGAATTAAATTGAGAATAATTAATTCCTGCTAAAACAAAAAAAATTAGAAACAATATTTGCTTTAACATATACTACCTTTGAGTTAATAATGTTAATTTAAGATTTATAACTTTCTCCAGCCCTGAACTATAGGATATCTTCTTCCATATCCAAAAGCTTTTGTTGATATTCTGAGCACAGGTGCTGCTTGCTTTCTTTTAAATTCATTTCGATCTACCATATTTAATACTTTCAAAACAGTTTCAGGTTCTCCAATTGCTTCTGAAATTTCTTTAAATTCTTTTTGTTCTTCGAGATACATTTTTAAAATTTTATCGAGTAAATCGTAAGGTGGGAGCGTATCCTGATCTTTTTGATTTGGTCTTAACTCTGCGGAAGGAGCTTTATTTATTATTTCCTTTGGAATAATCTCTTTGTCACGATTTATGTAATTCACAATTTTATAAACCTGAGTTTTATAAACATCTCCAATTACTGCAAGTGCTCCACACATATCACCATACAACGTAGCATAACCAGTTGCAAGTTCCGATTTATTTCCAGTTGCACAAAGTAGATAACCATGCTTATTAGATAATGCCATCAAAAACATTCCTCTTATTCTTGCCTGAATATTTTCTTCAGTTAAATCTGGCTGCTTTCCTCTAAAAGAACTATTAAGCACTCGTAGAATTTCATTAAATACAGATTGTATTGAAATTTTCTCTGATGAGATGCCTAAATTTCGAATAAGTTTCTCAGAATCTTCTATACTTCCTTTACTTGAAAATTCTGAAGGCATTAAAACAACATGAACATTTTCTTTGCCGAGTGCCTGAACAGCTAAATAAGTTACCAAAGCAGAATCGATACCACCACTTAATCCAACCAATGCTTTTTCAAAACCAGTTTTACGTGCATAATCTCTAATTCCCAGAATCAATGCATTTAGTGCTTCTTCTTCAAAAATATCTTCAACATGGTTAATTTCATTATAATTCTTTTTAGTATCAAAAACAAAATAATCTTCCTGAAAAGCTTTCCCCAGCATGCACAATCTTCCATTTGAATCAAAACACATACTTGCACCATCAAAAATTAATTCTGTTTGTGCACCAACATAACAAACATAAACAAGTGGTAATTTATCTGTTCTTGTAAGAACACTCAGCATATTATAACGAAGTTTTCTTTTCCCATATGCATAAGGACTTGCAGAAATATTTATTAAAAGAGTTGCTCCAAGTTCTACTTGCTTTTGAACAGGATCGACTGGATATCGACGTTTTTTCCAGTAGTCTTCATCATTCCAGATGTCTTCACAAATTGATATGCCAAGTTTTTCATTCTTAAACTCATGAATATTTACTTCTTTTGCAGGTTCAAAGTATCTAACTTCGTCAAATACATCATAATTGGGAATTAATGATTTACTCTGAACAAATTGAATCTTTCCATTGTAGCATAACACAGCTGAGTTGTAAACACCTGTTCCAATTAATTCTTCGTAATCTTCTGTTATGGTTCCAAAAATAAGTCCAACATCTGTTGTCTGTTTAGCAATTTCTTCGGTAGCATTTCTTATTGCTTCTCTGAATTCTCTTTTTTCAACTAAATCAAGTGGTGGATAACCACAAAGAAATAATTCGGGAAAAATTACAATATCAACTCCATCATTAATTCCTTTTTGATATCCTTTAAGAATTTTTTTTGTATTACCTTTGATATCTCCAATTATGTTATTGTATTGACAGATAGCTATTTTCATAAAAATTATTTTTTTTGTTTAAAGAAAATTAGTAAGTATATATAAGAATTCAAACCTTTTCTATATTAATGCGTCTTAATAATCAGACTAATTTTTGCTGGAGGTTGATATGCCAAAAAAATTATATCGTTCGAGAAAATTTAGAGTACTCGGTGGCGTAGCAGGTGGCTTAGCTGAGTATTTTGGATTAGATCCAATTCTTATGAGAGTAATTTTTGTTTTGATTACTCTAATTAATGGAATTGGGATTTTACTTTATATAATTCTCTGGATTATTATCCCAGAAGAACCATTAGAACTTGCGTATAACATCAATCAAGAAGAAAAAAAAGATAATCAAGAACCACAACAATCTCAGACAATTTTTGAATCCAGAAAAAATGGGAAAGGCAGAACTGTTATTGGAATTATTCTAATAATCATTGGTTTACTGTTCTTAGCCGAAAGATTTATTCCTTCATTTTGTTTTGAAGATATTATACCAATAACATTAATCATAATCGGAGTTCTTTTAATATGGAATTCAGTATCTAAATAATGAGGTGTGAAATGAAAAGTAAGCAATTGTCATGGGGTTTCTTTTTAATTACAATAGGCTCATTATTCCTTTTAACTAAATATAATTTTATTAATACAGATTTCTCTTTTGTTTGGGACATCTGGCCATTGATTTTCATTCTCTGGGGTGGATTAATAATATTCAAAAATACTATTGCAAAGCCAATACTGAGTTCGCTTACTGGAATTTATTTAGCCGTGATGCTTTTTGGTATAGTTTCAAATACATTTTCTAATTTCGACTGGACAAATGATTATAATCAAGTTTACCAGACTTATGCAGAAGATTATAATGATTCTATAAAATATGCTGAATTAGATTTTAAATCGGGTGCTGGTTATTTTGAAATTGCAGAAACCACAGATAAATTAATTTTATGTAACAGTTATGGAAGCTGGGCAGATTACGATTTTGAAACAAGCAAGACAGATAGTTCTTGTTATATTGATTTAAGACTCGAAAAAAACACTTTTAATTTTCCAATTAACAAAGTAAAAAATAATCTCTTAATTAATTTAAATGAAAAACCAGTATGGGATATCGACCTGAATTTTGGTGCTGCCAAAGCAAAACTGGATTTATCTCATTACAGAGTTCGTAATATTCAATTAAACACAGGTGCATCAAATGTAATTTTGAAATTAGGAGATAAATACGATTCAACTGATGTTGATATTGATATAGGAGCTGCAAAAATTAAAATTTATGTTCCTAAAAATTCTGGGTGTCGTCTCGAAGGTGATATGGTACTTATGAGCAGAGATTTAGATGGTCTAAAGAAAGTTGATTCAGATTTATATGAAACACCAGATTATGAAAATGCCCAGAAAAAGATATCCATTAGAATAAATGGAGGAGTATCATCATTCAAAATTATCAGATACTAACTTTTCGGGTTGCCAGAAATGTTTTTTCATATTTACACATTTATTTTCATCAAACTCGATTCCTTCGGCTCGTAAAAGTTCTTCCATTAAATCAGGGTCGCCAAAATGTAATCTTCCTGTTAAAGCACCAAAACGATTTACAACTCTATGACAGGGTAAATTACTATTTTTTGCACTATTTAAAGCCCATCCAACAGTTCTTGCAGCTGAACGAATGCCGCATGCTTCTGCAATAGCACCATACGTAGTTACTTTTCCTTCTGGAATTTTTGCTACTATTTTATACACTCTATCAAAAAAATCTTTTTCACTTTCTTTCATCTTTATTTTCGACATTTTGCAATTCCCATATTTTCATATATGTCATCATATTTGTCATCATGTGTATTAAAGAGACCATTAAACCATAGATTCCATCTTTGTATCCTTTTCTTGAAATAAAATGGTTTAAAAATGCAGCCAAAGGATGCAATATTAAATCTCTTGCTTTTACTTTTTTTGAATTAATCTTTTCTTGTGCTTGCAGATGTGAATAAATATTTATTTTACGAAAAGTATCGTTAAAATTTTGATGTGCTTTATGAATTATATCACTCTTCAAATAACCAATTTTTCCAGTTACTTCAAAACCTTCATGCACTTTTCTATCTATAACACCTGCAAAATTTTTTTTGAATAATCTTAATTGATAATCAGGATACCAGAAACAGGTTTTAATTTCTTTGTGATTAAAAAAATTAAGACGTGGAATAAAATAACCATTAAAATCATTATCGTTTGATAAAATAAATTCAATTTCATTTTTTAATTTATTTGAAACTCTTTCATCTGCATCGAGACTTAAAACCCATTCATTATTTGCTTTTTCCAGAGAGAACTTTCGTTGAGAAGAATATCCTTCCCATTTGCGAATGAAAATATTATCTGTATATTTTTTAGCAATTTCAATTGTTGAGTCATTGCTTTCTGCATCCACAATCACAATTTCATCTGCCCATTTTACACTTTCAAGACAATCCTGAATATTTTTTTCTTCGTTATAAGTAATAATAATAACGGAGAGCTTTTTTCTTTTATTATTCAATAATTACTCTCCAATAATTTTAATAATTACTCTTTTTCTTCTCTGTCCATCAAATTCTGCATAATAAACCTGTTGCCATGGACCAAAATCAAGTTTACCATCTGTAACTGGAATTATAACTTCGTGATGAATCAATAAACTTTTAAGGTGAGCATCTCCATTATCTTCACCTGTTCTATGATGTCGATAGTTTGGATTAAAGGGGGCAAGTTTTTCGAGCCATTCATCAATATCTTGAATTAAACCACTTTCTGCGTCATTAACATAAACTCCAGCTGTAATATGCATAGCAGATACTAACACCATTCCTTCTTTAATACCACTTTTCTTTAATGCTTTTTCGACATCAGAAGTTATATTTATATATTCTCTTCTTTTAGCTGTATTAAACCATAAATATTCAGTATAACTTTTCATAAAACAACTCTCTTATTGTTGAGAAATTTCATCGGTTAGTTTTGCAAGTCTTTCTGCAAGACTATAGATAAGTTTATAGGATATATCAGGATATTGCTTAATTATATCTTCAATTTCACCTTCAACTTCGATGAGTTCTACATCAGTTATTGCCAGTATTGATGCTGTTCTTGGTTTTTTCAATATTAAGCTCATCTCACCAAGAATAGTTCCTTCTTTATCAAACTCTCTAATCTTAATCCCATTTTTATAAATTCCAACTTTACCATCAACAAGTACAAAAAGTTTATTTGCTTTTTCTCCTTCGTTTGCTATCAGTTCACCTTTCATAAAACTTCTTAGACGAGACATGAAATAGTCCTTTAATTTTGTGAGAACTTAAGAAGATATTCTTTTATGAAGTTATTAATATCTCCGTCCATTACTGCCTGTGTATCGGATGTTTCATAACCAGTTCTATGATCTTTTACAAGATTATATGGATGAAAAACATAAGAACGAATTTGACTTCCCCATTCAATCTTTAGTTTATTTTTTTCATATTCACTCAATTCTGCCTGTTGTTTTTCTAATTCAAGTTGATAAAGTTTTGCTTTAAGTAATTTCATTGCATTTGTTTTATTTTGCAATTGTGAACGTTCAGTTTGACAGGACACAACAATTCCAGTTGGAATATGTGTAATTCTTACAGCAGTTTCAACTTTATTTACATTTTGTCCACCTTTACCACCAGATCGAAATGTATCGATTCTTAAATCAGCTGGATTAATTTCTATTTCGATTGTATCATCAACTTCGGGGATTACAAAAACAGAAGCAAAAGATGTATGTCTTCTTTTATTAGCATCAAATGGAGAAATTCGAACAAGTCTATGCACTCCATTTTCTGCTTTTAAATAACCATAAGCAAATGGACCTTCAACCTCAATAGTAACACTTTTAATTCCAGCACCTTCACCTTCGAGATAATCGATTAAAGTCATTTTATAACCATTTTGTTCACCCCATCGTAAATACATTCTCATCAACATTTCTGCCCAATCCTGAGCTTCAGTTCCACCAGCTCCAGAATGAATTGTTAATATGCAATTTTTATCATCATCTTTACCACTAAGCATGCTTTTTAATTCAAGCTCTGAGTAGCTTTTTTGAATCTCTGCAAGTTCTTTTTCTATTTCTGCTGCCAGAGATTCATCATTTTCTGATTGAGCAAGTTCGATAAATTCTCTAAGATGTTTTTCTTTTTTATCGAGTTCATTCCATGAATCCACCCAAACCTGAAGAGATTTTGCTTTTTGCAATAAAGCCTGAGCATTTTTTTGATCGTTCCAGAAATCAGGTGCTTCTGACTTTTTTTGTATTTCTAAAATTTGTTTTTCTTTTTCATCCAATTTAAAGATAACCTCTCAAGTTTTTTATTTTCTCTTCCATTTCGTTAAGCAATTTTAATTGTTCTTCAAACATCTTTTCTCCTTTTTTTAAAAATGTATTAATAAATCAAAATTTATACTTACAAATTTATCATTTATTTTGATATGATGTGGTGCAAGAAAATATATAATATTTATGAAATTTTTAGTGAAGCTTCTTCTAATATTAAATTATGAATATTATCTAATTCTTCAGAACTATTAACATTTATCCATTTAATTCGTTTATCTTTTCTGAACCATGTCATCTGACGTTTAGCAAATCTTCTGGTGTTTCTTTTAATAAGTGATATTGCTTCATCAAGTGTAATTTCATTTTCCAGATATGAAATTATTTCTTTATATCCAACCGTATTAAGTGCATTTAAATTTTTTGTAAAACCTGAAGATAAAATATTTTTAACTTCTTCAACCAATCCAGCATTTATCATCTCGTCTACTCTACTTTCAATATTTTTATAGAGAGTTTCTCTATTCCACAGCAAACCAAATTGTAAAAAATCATAATCTACATTTCTTTTATATTCTTTATGGAAATGCCAGATTGGTTTACCAGTTAAATGATAAACTTCGAGTGCTCTCATAACTCTTTTCCAATTTTGAGGTAACATTTTTGATGCACTAATAGGATCAACATCTTTCAACATATTATACAAAAATTCGTTGCCATATTTTTCTCTTTTTTCTTTCAGTTCTCTGCGAAATTCTTCATCTACATCTACATCATTAAATATTCCATCGACAATTGCTTTAACATATAATCCAGAGCCACCAGCAACAATAGGTATTTTATTTTGAGATAATAAATTCTCAATAACTTTTAATGCATCTTCTTCATATCTACTAACATTGTAATCTTCATCGGGATTTAATAAGTCAATAAAATGATGTTTTACTATCATTAATTCTTTTTGTGAAGGTTTTGCTGTACCAATAGATAAATATTTATAAATCTGTCTACTATCAGCCGAAATTATTTCTGTATTTAAATTAAGAGCAAGGTTAATTGCAACCTTAGTTTTACCAGAGCAGGTTGGTCCAACTATAACAATTACTTTCCGTTCCATCCTTCTTTTCCAACCAGGGGTACAAATGCAAAATAAGGGATTTCATTAACTCGAAATTCTTCTTCAGAAATTTTTGTAAGAATTTTTAAAACCTGTGTTTGACGATCGCCAACTGGTATAACTAATATTCCATCAATAGCAAGTTGTTTTTTTAAGTTTTTGGGAATTGAGGGACTTCCAGCTGTAACAATAATTCTATCGTAAGGAGAAAATTCTTCCCAACCAATAGTTCCATCACTACAGCGTGCTGCTATTCTTAAATTCAATTCATCAAAAATTTTAAGTGCTCTATTATAAAGTTCATAATTTCTTTCAATAGTAAAAACCTTTGCCCCCATTTCATATAATATTGCAGCTTGATATCCAGAGCCTGTACCAATTTCTAAAACCTTATGACCTGGTTGAACTTTTAATGCTTGTGTCATTATTGCTACAGTATATGGTTGCGAAATAGTCTGTCCATATCCAATTGGAAGAGCAATATCTTTATAAGCATGATGTCGAACAGCTTCGGGAACAAATAAATGGCGTTCTACTTTAAGCATTGCATCAAGTACACGCTCATCTGTAATCCCTTTTTTTCTTAAACTATTAACTAATTCTAATCTATCTTCTTCAAACATTTCTAAAATAAATTATTAATTTTGGTATATAAAAATAAGAGTTAATTAACAAATATATCGGGTTTATTAATGACATTAGAAACTATTTTTGGTGCATTAATTATTATGCTCATGCGTATATGTGATGTTACAATAGGTACATTCAGGACAATGTTAGTTGTGCAGGCAAAAAAATATCATGCTGCATTTGTAGGTTTTTTTGAAGTACTTATCTGGATTACGGCAATGAGTTACATAGTAAGACATTTAGACAATACAATTAATTTAATTGGTTATGCTTTAGGTTTTGCTATCGGGAACATATTAGGAGTAACATTAGAACAAAAAGTAGCAATTGGATTTTCACAGGTTAGTATAGTATCACTTCATCATACAGATGAAATTGTAAGCAAGCTAAGAGAAAAAAATTTTGGCGTTACAAAATTACCAGGTGAAGGGAAAGTCGGAGAGATTTCGATTATTTTGGTTATAATAAAAAGAAAACATTTAGAAGAGGTTTTAAGACTTGTAGAATCAATAGACAAACGAGCTTTTATCACAGTACAACATTCCCGTCCTTATCGAGGATATATACATGGTCCCAGGGTATAGAAAAATAAATATATTATTGCTAAGAATTAGTCATAGTATTATATTTACAAACGAAAATTAATTGTTCTTAAGAGATTGGAAATGCGGGAATAGCTCAGTTGGTAGAGCGCAACCTTGCCAAGGTTGATGTCGCGGGTTCGAGTCCCGTTTCCCGCTCTAACTAATCCCGATACTATTCGGGATTTCTTTTTTGTAAATACTGTACATTTCGAATCATTAACAGAGGGCGGTGTAGCCAAGTGGTCTAAGGCGAAGGTCTGCAAAACCTTTATTCGTCGGTTCGAATCCGACCGCCGCCTCTAACTTAGTTTTAATCCCCATATTTTTTGTTTATGTTCTAAGGTCTCTTAAAGATAATAAACGGTATATTGGTTTTACTGAAAATTTATCCCTGGGAATCCATCCCTTTGGGAGCAGACTCAAGGAACATAATAATGGCCTTGTTAAATCCACTCGCAGACGCATCCCTCTTGAACTTATTTACTTCGAAACTTTCTCTTCAAAACATGATGCTCTCTTAAGAGAAAAATTTCTTAAATCTGGTCAAGGACGAACTTTTCTTAATTCCATTATCCAATCGAAGGTCTGCAACCCGCCTTCGGCGGGCGAATCCGACCGCCTTTAACTTAGTTTTAATCCCCATGTAATTTATTTACGTTTCTCAGATCGCTCAAAGACGCTATATTGTTTTCTACAGAAAACTTATCTCTGAAAAATCCATCCCATCGGGAACAGATTCTGGGAACATAATAATGATTTTTTTAAATCTACTCGGAGAGATCCCTCTTGAACTTGTTTTTATTAATTGATCATTTCTTCTAAAACTTAATATTGTTTACGAGAATTACACTAAAGTAAATCTCTTATTTTTTACTGAGTATTTCTTTTATCTTTTCATATCGTTCTTCTACTTTTTCTATTTGACTTTCTTTAGAACACTTTTCCTTAATATCATCTAATTCAGTTAGAGCTTCGTTGAGTATTCCAATATCAATCATAACATCAACAAAAAATAGTCTATCTTCTATTTTTGATTTAGTATCTGGATATTTACGAAATGTCTCTTTTGCAAGTAAAATACCAGATTCTTTATAACCATTTTTAACTAAATGTTTTGCACCATTCAATTTCTTAATCCCTAAATCACTTAAACTATTTTTAATTGTTGAACTACTTCCTACTTTTTCTCCATAGACTGCAGTATTACGCCGTGTGTCATTCTCCTTATTCTTTGGTAAATTTCTAATTTCTTCCATTGCCAGAGCTAAAAGTAATTCATTAATGGATATCTTTTTAATATTATTTATTCCCAGAGCTGAATTACTTTGAAGAATGAAACGACTCCCATTATTATTTAATATCACATAAGATTTATCACCTGTTGCAATTAAATCACTTCCTTTTAAGATTTGACCTTCTTTAACTTTTATCCATTCTTCACTGTATCCAATTAATGCTTTTACATCGCCATTTATTTTTTCTACTGTAAATGATTGACAATTTATTGAAATTGATAAAACTAATAGAATAAAAATTATCTTTTTCATATATCACCTCTCTATTGTACATCTATTATTGTTACTTTACCATTAAATAAACCAGATTCTTCAAGAGCTTCTTTATTAAATTTTTCAGCAGCTAACGACCATGCTGTTTCAAAATTTTTCAAAGATGTAGTTTCAAGTGGAATCCAGATTTCATCTTTATCTTCAGCATTTTTTCTAATTACAACTTTTTTATCATTGTTGGTTATTAAATCCATTTGTTCAGGTGAAAGATTTGTATTTACCAATAAATTTACGTGACTGATTCCATCCTCATTTTTATAATCAACAAAAGCTGTTTGTATTCCAATACTTTCAAGTAGCGATGCAAAACAAACACTTAAATCATCACAATCACCACCTTTTAATTTTATTGTCTCATTAGGAAATTGCACATGCTCAACACTTGCACGGGGATCAGAAACATAGTTCATCTCTTTTATGAAATTTTCAAATAATATTCTGGTTTTATAAAAGTTCTCAAGATTCAGGTCAATTGATTTTAATTCAGAATTATATTCTTTCAATATTTGTGTAGAATAATTTCGAGAAAATTCAAAATCGTCTCTCACAAAGTACATCAAATTAGATACATTACCATCCCAGCTGTTTTTATCATTAACTAAAATTGATTTTTGAATTTTATCATCTGGTTCTAAATCATCGACACTTACATAAAATTCTGCCTGAGCTATTTCTCTTTTCATAAAATTTGTCTTGTTTACAAAAGTATAAAATGGTACATCAATAGTATCGTATGGTAGAATAGTAACAGCTGGTGAATAAACAATTTCATCATTTACATTTTTCAATAAAGTTGAAGGTCTTATTTCTAATTTTTTATTTGTAAGATTTACAACTTTTCCTACTGCTATTGGTTTTTGTAAATAAAGGTCATGCAATGTTGGATAAATTTCATTCTTAATGTCAAGATCAATAAACTTCACCTGCTTTTCTTTAATAAACCCCAGTGCAAAATTAACTGTAAGATATACTCTATCGTGGCTGTAAATATTATTTGTAATATTATGAATTCCATAATTAATCATCTTATCAATTGAACTCGTTCGAGATCTATCAGTAAAATATTTAATGCCACTTAAAGTTATACTAAATAGATTAGTAGAATAATTTATAGAACTTAAAAATCCTGCAAAATAAGGTTGCTGGTATTTGTCGTGAAATAATAAACCACCCAATGTAAGAGAACCATTAAATAATTTTTTAGAGTAATTGATTCCCGCATAAAATGAACCTGTAGTTTCAAATCCACCTGAAAGATTAAGATGCTGAAATGGTGAAATAAGTATTTCTGATGTTAAACTTTTATTCCTTTTCAAAGAATAATTTTTTATTAAATCATTTTGAAGAGTTTCTTCAGTTAAGAATAGGTTATTTGAGAATAATGTTATAATAAAATTTCGATTTGGTGTATAAGTAATTCCAATATCACCACGCCAATAATTGTTTTGTGTTACTTCATTTTTAATTGAAATGTAATTAACAGAATCAGTATAAAATAATACTGGTTTTTCTTCTATAAATTCCTGTACAAAATATCTAAACGAAAAACCTAATGTAAAGGAAGAAGAAATTTTCCATGAGTATCCCAATCCATATTTCTCTTCAAAATTAATTTCTGTTTTCAACTCAGCAATACTATCAGGAAGTTGAACATTCAAACCACTTTTAATAATAAAACGTTGAATGATACCAGGAGTATATCTCAAATAAAAGTAATGATTATTCAATTTCTTTGAGAAAGACAAAGCATAAAGATTGCTACTCAATTTCGAATCGATAACACCTTCAAATGTTGAAGAAAGCTCCATATCTTTCGATAAACTGTAGTTAGAAACATTGCTTTCCAGACTATTTAATCTAAAATGTGAATTAAAATCAGTCATAACATTCCCATAATAATCAAGTGAAAGTTGAGCAAATGAATATATATTCCAGAATAAACTTAATATTATAAATAAAAAAAATATTTTTTTATGGAATATCGATTTTAATATTATGAATGCTTTGTGCTGTAATAAATGTATCATCAAGCAAGTTAAAGTTAAGTTCTTTTTCAATTTTACGAATAAAGCTTATAATAATTTTTTTATCCTGCAAAGCCACAAGTTGTTCAATTACACTGAAAGGTATTTTAATTTTACCATTGTTATTATGTCTAATTTTAATTAGTGGTTCTGTTTCATTAGTATTTTGTTTAATTCGAGCAATCACAATTTCAACATTATCATTCGGGAGTGCATTCCATTCCAGTGTTAGATAGAGATTTTTTCTTGCTCTGCTTCCTTCAAATGTAATTTTTCCAACAATTTCATCTGGTGTTTCAATATCGAATTGAACAAAAGAATTTTTGTTCACAAATGCTTTAAAATTTACTTTAGATAAAAATGGGAAATTATGCATTTGACCATTGTGTCGCATCATACGTTGATTAGCAAAATACTTAATACCCAGTACTGTATCTCTCACCATCATTCTATCCATATAAGAAATCTTATTAGGGATCGGAATAGCTTCATAATTATTGAATCTAACAGAGTTAAAATTTTTTGACTTAAACCCAATCAGTTTTTTTCCTTTTACCATTACTGGTTTATCTTTATCATTAAAAATTGCATAATAATAACCTTCGTTTTGAATAGTTCCCATACTTGAATTTCTTACACCAGTAATGTTAATTATTGTACTTTTTTTAAGAAATGGATTGATTATACCTGTAGAATCATATCCATAAGAATTTATACTTGCATCCGCATCATTTGATATCGTTTCGATCTGTACATTTGATGTAACTGAATTTTCATCCGATAAAAGTTCGGTAGGAGCTGGTTCTCCGCAACTCCAGATTAAAAGTGAAATAAAAATATAAGACGATATTTTTTTTAAGTTATTCATATTTATTAAAAGGCGGAAGTTAATCCGCCTCCTTTTTATTTAACTGCGTAAGGAATTCCCCATGTTTTTTCTTCAACCTGAAAATCTGTATCTGTAATTGAATTATCAGGTAATAAATTTATTACTGCATGCATAAATCCTGGATGCAAATGAGTAACCCATGTTTTTTCATATGTTCGAATGTAATAAGTTCCATCAAATTGTGTGTCTTTCAATTCAAATTTTTCTTTAGTTCTATACATTCCTGCATTAACCATAGCACCATGTGTTAATGTAAGAAAATCAGGTTTTTCATAAATACTTTTTACTTCAACTGTAACTGTGACTGGTTGTTTTCTACCTAAAAATGGCATTAAATCATTCATTTTAACTTTTCCATGTTTTCCATTACCAGAATTATGCATATTAGTATTAGATGTATCTCTTAATAATCCATAGCCTCTTCCAAAATCAAAGAAGAAGTCATTAGGAGAAGTTATAGTAACAGTTTTACCATCTAAAGTTTTTAAAGTAACTTTTGTAATTTCTATGTTACTTGTTTCTGTACCGCCTGCTGGTAAAGAAGAGCCAACAACTTTCCAATCAACAAGATTATCGCCAGTACTATCAATTCTTGCATATTTAATTTTTCTGGTTATAATAGATGTAAATGGTTTTTTAACTACTGTATCAGGAATGCTTTTGTTGTTATCAGTAAATGAGCCAATTATAATCAAATCACCTTCAAATTTTAATGTAAGAAGACCAAGAGCTGTATCAGTTCCATAATCAATTTGTAAAGTGCGTTCTTTAAGATTTACTACATGTCCAACTTTTATTGGATATAATGTTTTGCCAAGCTGACTACTAACCAAGCTAAGTGCCTGTTCTTCATTATAATTAGGAATGAATGAATTTAGAGCTTCGTCAGAATAAGTAATTTTTTCTAAAGCCGATTTTAAGTTTGAACTCTCTGGTTCTGTAATAAGGTTTTTATCATCGCAGGCTATTAATGAAAAAATAATAATTGCCAGCATTGATAAGTTAAGAAGATGAGAAATTAAGCGATTCATATTTTCCTCCATATTTTTGTGTTTCACAAGGAGGTTCATTTTCTGTGCCAAGTATAAAATTTCTTTTTTAGCATATTTTCAAATAATTTCACAACATCAAATGCCTGGAATTTATAACAAAATGCCTGGAAAAAATTAACTCCGTCGTTTTAATTCTATTTTTCGGCAAGATAATGTTTTATTATCTCATCAAAATATGTATGATACCTTACAGGTAAATTTTTATACTTTGATTTCATCTTTGATTTAATAAATGTAAAATCAGAATTATCAAATTTTACTAAATCCTTTTTTATATTTTCCAGATACATTGATACTTTAGCTTTAACCTTATCAAGAACCAGTTTATCATCAGTTGATGCTAAAGTTTTAACAGTTTCTTCAAGGTTATAATTTGAATTCACATAAGTCTTAAAAAAGATACCACGAAAATTTTCAGATACTATTGTTCTACTCAAATTGAATTCTTCAGCTGTTTGATTTATGGATGAATGGGAAAATTTTTTTTCTCGCAATGCATTAAGAAGTATATTCTCAAAATCATCTTTTTCGATATTATAATATTCTGATGGCAAATCTTTCAAGGTAATTATATTTCTATTTTCAGATTTTGCAAATATTACCATTCTTTTGATTACAGATTCCAGTTCTCTAACATTTCCTTTCCATTCATTTCTTATTAAATTTTCTATAACTCCCTTAGAAATTTTTAATGAGCTATCTTCTTTTTGGGCAAAATAGTTTGCAAGTACTTCTATATCATTTTTTCGTTTTCTTAAAGGTGGTATTTCAATCCTTAAAACATTCAATCTATAAAAAAGATCTTCTCTGAATTTTTTAAGTCTCACCATTTCATCTAAATTTTTATTTGTTGCTGCAATAATTCTTACATCAACATGTTTTGTTTCGGTTGAACCAACTTTCTCAAAATCTCCAAATTGAATAACTCTTAGAAGCTTAGCTTGAAAATTCTCACTTGTTTCTGCAATCTCATCCAGAAAAATTGTTCCACCATCTGCAATTTCAAATCTTCCTTTTTTATCAGAATAGGCATTAGTAAATGCACCTTTAACATGACCAAACAATTCACTTTCAAGGAGAGACTCTGGCAATGCTGCACAATTTACTGCTACAAAATTTTTCTCTTTTCTATTACTCAAATTATGAATTGCACGAGCAACCAATTCCTTTCCACTTCCACTTTCACCCAAAATTAAAACTGTAGCATCGGAAGGTGCAATTTTTGTAATTAATTTAACAACATCTTCCATCTCTTTACTTCTATAAACAATTCCCTCGAAAATTTTTACTTCGTTTTCTGTATAACTTTCTTCAACTTCATCGCTATATTTTTTCAATTGTTCTATTTCTTCTTTAAGTTTTTCTATTCTACCAATTAAATCCTCATTTTTATTTTTTTCATTTTCTTTTATTAAATCTGATAATAATTGTTCTTTTGTAATCAAAATATTTTTTAGCAGTAATAATTCATTTGATGTTTCTTCAATCTTTAATTTGTTTTTAAGAACGTAAATAAAACCTTCGTTAATTAATAATAACAACGCTGGTGCTATTACTAATGAGTAATAATTTTCTATAAAATAATTATTAAATAGAATAAATGATGTAATCAGATAAGCTATAATAACAATTATTATTGCTTTGGTGTGACTGACTTTAAACTTTATTTGAGAAGTTACATATAGAATCAAAAGAAAAATTACAGCAATAAAAATGCTTGATTGATATTTAATAGTTCTATTAGTAATCAAATTATCAAGAACAATTGCATGAAAACCCACACCTGGTAATTCGTCATCATAAAATGTAGAAAAAGTTTTTGCAATTGAAGGATCGCTTACACCAATCAAAACAATTTTGTTATTGAAATATCTTGATGCAGTTTCATTATCAATTAGATTGAAAAATTCAAGAAGTGTAAAGTTTTTAAATTTTCTCCATGATGTATAAAAATTAATCTTGAGTAATTCATTCTTTCTCTCAAATTCTTTGTCAGCCAGTTTTACTGCAAAAGCAACTTCTTTATTTTTATTAATGTAGATTACAGAAGGAACAAATATTCCATTTTTTAAAATATAATTGAGGTGTCCAGATGACAATTGAGGCAAATCATTTTTGGGATTTGAATAAATTAAAGTGTCCTTTCCAAAATATTCTCCTTCTTTATTTTTATTAGTTATAATGGAAGAAAGAACAACTTTATTTGATTTTAATAGTTCTTCTTTCAATAAATCATCATAAATTGACTGAAAAGCTAATTTATCCGAGAGAAGAACTTCTAACCCAATTTTTTTAACATTAAATTGCGTCAGTTTATTAATTAACAAAGCATAATAACTTCTCTTTAAAGGCCAGCCACCCAATTGTTCAATATCATTATTATCTATATGAATAATTACTATTGAACTATCAACATTTTTTTCGCCAGCAAAAATTCGGAATAAATTTTCTGTAGTGTAATTAATCCAGTTCGATACAGAACTAATTATTACAACTAAAAGAATTCCCAGTACAATTACCAATTTTCTTAAATGATGTTCATAAAAAAGAATTTTTTGTAACTTATTCATAATAAATATAACTTTTTACATATATGTATTTTTAATTTACAAAAAATAATTCAAAGGTATTGTTATGAAACTTACAGTAAATGGTCTATCGGTTAACACTTTTGGGGAACCATCAAAGCAATCAATTATTTTTGTTCATGGTTTCCCTTTTGATCACACGATGTGGAATAATCAAATTGAAGCTTTAAAAGATGAATATTATTGTGTTGCTTATGATGTAAGAGGACTTGGCGAAAGTTATGTTGGCGATGGACAGTACACTATGGAATTCTATGTAGATGATTTATTCTCAATAATAGATGAATTAAAATTACAAAAGCCTGTTTTATGTGGATTATCAATGGGAGGTTATATTGCTTTAAGAGCAATCGAAAGAAAACAAGAAAATTTTAGTGCATTAATTTTATGTGATACAAGATCAGAAGCAGATGACAATGCAGGGAAATTGAGGCGTTCATCAAATATAAATACAATAAATACAGAAGGATTAAAAAAGTTCGTAGAAAATTTTGTCCCAAATTGCTTTGCTGATATTACAATTGAAGAAGAAAAAGATCTTTATCTTTCAGTATTAAACAAATCATTCAATCACAATCCTACTGGTGTTAAAGGTGCAATAATAGCAATTATGAGTAGAACAGATACTACTGAATTTCTGCCATTGATTAAAATTCCAACACTTATATTATGTGGTTCATTCGATAAATTAACTCCACCTGATGTTATGCGTAAAATGTCTGAAAAAATTCCAGATTCGGAATTTGCAATAATTCCAAGAGCTGGTCATATGTCACCTATTGAAAATCCAGGTGCTGTAAATGATTTAATAAAAGGATTTCTAAAAAGAAGGTTACAAGTTTAAGTTAGATAAATATTTACGAATGATTGAATTTATTCTTAAAGAAGAATTAATAAAATTTAACTTCATAATTTTTTAAGATTCCATCTTCATAAATAAACTTTGCACTAAAAAATTTATCCTGAAATAGCCAGGGGATAAAAATTTTATCCCCTTCCCACAAATTAAGTTCTAAAAGTTTATCATTGGGAATCCATTTAAGTATTCCTTCTTTAGAATCAATTAAATTACCTTCGAATTCTTTTGCTGTAAAAAGAAAAACATACCAATCCTTTTTACCATCGAACATCGGGAATGTGATAAAACCATGCAACTTAGGATTTTTAATTAATAAGCCAGATTCTTCTTTTACTTCGCGAATAACACATTCTTCTGGTGTTTCTCCGTGTTCAAATTTTCCGCCAAGTCCATTCCACTTTCCTTCGTGCATATCATTCTTTTTCTTGACACGATGCATCATCAATGTTTTATCATCATCAATTACATAACATAATGTAGCGAGTTGCATAATTAATTCCTTTAGAAAAGATAAATACAAATTTTATGAAATTGTTTCTGCAAGTATTGAAGAAATTTCATCGAGCTCATCTAAAAACCATTTAACTTTATCTGGATTTGCTCTTTTACTATCTCTTACAAGTGCAAGCCATAATTTACATTCATTTGCAAATTTTAATGATGCAATCGTATAATTATTCAAATCTTTTTTTGTAGTTGCAGCTGTTGCCTCAATGTAATTACTTATTACACTCGTTCCACTGCTAAAAAGTTCATCACCAATTCTTTGAGAAACATTGTCCTTTGGTAGCTGATCAATAAATTCAATTAATTTTAGAGTAAAAAAGTAAAGTCTTTTTCTAAACTCACCTTTTGAAAATTCTTGTGTCAATTATACTCCAGCTATATTTTATATTAATCCACACTATTATCAAGGTATGGATTTTTCAAAAGATAATTTTTAACATAATCACTAACACCTTGCTGTACATTCATAATAGGTTTATTGTAACCAGCTGCTCTTAATTTTTTTAAATTCGCTTCTGTGAAATACTGGTATTTATCTTTAATTTCATCGGGCATTTCAACAAATTCAATATTAACAGGTTTATTCATAGCATTAAATAATGCTGTAACAAGTTCTATCCAGGTTTGAGCATTTCCTGTACCAACATTATAAATTCCATTTTTATCTCTGTGCTCCAAAAAAAACAAAGTGATATCCACTGCATCTTTTACATAAATAAAATCTCTTTTTTGTTCACCATCTTTATAATCACTTTTATATGATTTAAAGAGTTTTACTTTACCAGTATCTCTAACCTGCTCAAATGCTTTGTGAACAACACTTCTCATATCACCTTTGTGGTATTCATTGGGCCCATAAACATTGAAATATTTCAATCCAACAACTTTATTAAGCAAATTATTTCTTTTTAACCACAAATCGAAAATATGTTTTGAATAACCATACATATTCAGTGGTCTAAGTTTTTCAAGTTGTGATTCATCATCATTATATCCATTTGATCCATCGCCATAAGTAGCAGCAGAAGATGCATAAATAAATCTTATATTATTTTTTATGGAGTAAATAGCAAGATCCTTAGAGTATCTAAAATTATTATCCATCAAATAATCTGCATTTCTTTCTGTTGTGGATGAGCAAGCACCGAGATGAATTATTGCATCAATATTAAAAGGGACGCTATTAACTCTTACTAAATCAATAAATTTATTCTTATGATAATAATCCTCGAATTTAAGTCCACACAAATTTTTCCATTTATCATCACTTCCCAGCTCATCAACTATGATGATATTATCGATGCCCATTTTATTTAGTTTCCACACCACTGCGCTTCCAATAAACCCAGCGCCACCGGTAACTACTATCATAAACTTCTCATTTATTTATTATATTTAAACGAAAATTAATCATAATCATTGATTAATGAAAATATTCTTACATTGCATTGTTATTTCTAAATAGATTTGAAAGGATTTTATGAACAATCTTGAAATACTAAAAAAGATTTTAAGTGAAAGAATCATGGTTCTCGATGGAGCAATGGGAACCATGATTCAAAAATATAAATTGAAAGACGATGATTTTAAAGGTGATAGATTCAAAAATCATCCGGTTGAACTAAAGGGAAATAATGATATCCTTGTACTTACCAGACCGGATATCATTAAAGAAATTCATCGTGCATATCTTGAAGCAGGTGCAGATATTATTGAAACAAACACATTCAATGCTACATCAATATCTCAATCAGATTATAAAACAGAAAATTTAATTTATGAAATTAATTATGAAGCTGCACGTCTCGCAAAAGAGGCTGCCAGAGAATTTTCAATTAAAACACCAGATAAACCAAGATTTGTTGCAGGTGCCTTAGGTCCCACAAATAAAACACTTTCTATATCCCCAGATGTAAACGATCCCGGTTATCGTGCAATTACATTCGATGAAATCAAAAATGCATATAAAGAACAGGCTAAAGGATTAATTGATGGTGGTGTTGATATTCTACTTCTTGAAACAATTTTTGATACACTCAATGCTAAAGCAGCTCTTTTTGGTATAATGGAATTATGTGATGATTTGCAAATACAAATCCCGATTATGATTTCAGGAACAATTGTAGACATGAGTGGAAGAACACTTTCCGGTCAAACAGTAGAAGCTTTCTGGATTTCAATTTCTCACACTAAAAATTTGTTGAGTGTAGGTCTTAATTGTTCACTTGGTCCAAAGCAGATGCGTTCGTTTATTGCCGAATTATCTGAGATTGCAAATGTTTTTGTAAGTTTATATCCAAATGCAGGTTTACCAAATGAATTTGGTGAATATGATGAATCACCAGAATCAATGGCTTATGTACTGGAAGAATTTGCTCGCGAAGGATTTTTTAATATAATTGGTGGTTGTTGTGGAACTACACCAGAACATATTAAAGCATTTGCCGAAATAGCAAAAAAGTATCCACCAAGAAAAATACCTGAAATAAAACCTTACTTAAGATTAAGTGGTTTAGAACCCTTAATTTTTCGTCCCGATACAAATTTTGTAAATATTGGTGAACGAACAAATGTTACAGGTTCCAAAAAATTTGCACGACTGATAAAAGAGAATAAATTTGAAGAAGCATTATCTGTTGCAAGAGAACAGGTTGAAAATGGTGCACAAATGATTGATGTAAACATGGACGAAGCAATGATAAATTCAGAAGAAGCAATGACAAAATTCTTAAAGTATATTGCTTCGGAACCAGATATTGCAAGAGTTCCTATTGTAATAGATTCTTCAAAATGGAGTGTTATTGAAGCAGGATTAAAATGTCTTCAGGGAAAAGGCGTTGTAAATTCAATTTCATTAAAAGAAGGAGAAGAAATTTTTAAGGAAAGAGCAAAAAAAATTTTAAGATATGGTGCAGCTGTAATTGTTATGGCTTTCGACGAAGCTGGTCAGGCAGACACCTTTGAAAGAAAAATTAATATATGCAAAAGAGCTTATGAAATTTTAACTAAAGAAGTTGGATTTCCACCACAGGATATAATATTTGATCCAAATATTTTTGCAATTGCTACTGGAATTGAAGAACATAATCAATACGCAATTAATTTTATTGAAGCTACAAGATGGATTAAAAAGAATCTACCACTCTGTAAAGTTAGTGGTGGTGTAAGTAATATCTCATTTTCTTTTAGAGGAAATGATATTATACGAGAAGCTATTCATTCAGTTTTTCTCTATCATGCTATAGAAGCTGGAATGGATATGGGAATTGTCAATGCAGGTCAATTAACTGTCTATGAAGAAATCCCTAAAGATTTACTGGAATTAGTTGAAGATGTTTTATTTAATCGTAGACCCGATGCAACAGAAAGATTAGTTGAATATGCAAACTCAGTAAGTAAAGACTCTAAAAAAGAAATTATTAGCGATAGCTGGAGAAATACTTCTGTAGAAGAAAGATTAAAACACTCAATCATTAATGGAATAACAGAGTATATCGAACAAGATATTGAAGAAGCCAGACAAAAATATACAAACCCACTTGAAATTATTGAAGGACCACTAATGGATGGTATGAATATAGTTGGCGATTTATTTGGCTCTGGAAAAATGTTCTTACCCCAGGTTGTAAAAAGTGCAAGAGTAATGAAAAAAGCAGTTGCATACTTAATTCCTTTTATTGAACAATATCAAAAAAAATCGAACGAGAATAGAGCAGCTGGAACAATATTACTTGCTACCGTAAAAGGTGATGTCCACGATATAGGAAAAAATATTGTTGCAGTTGTACTAAGCTGTAATAATTATAATGTAATTGATTTAGGTGTTATGGTGCCATCAGATAAAATTTTATCTACAGCAGTTGAAAAAAATGTTGATATAATTGGCTTAAGTGGTTTAATAACTCCATCTCTTGATGAAATGGTTCACGTTGCAAAAGAAATGGAAAGATTAGGACTAAAAATTCCTTTACTTATTGGAGGTGCTACAACTTCACGTGTTCACACAGCAGTTAAAATTGCACCTAATTATTCAAATCCTACAATTCACGTACTCGATGCTTCTCGAAGTGTTGGAGTTGTTAGCAATCTTCTAAACAAAGAAATAAAAGATAAGTTTGCAGAAGAAATCCGAAAAGAATATGAAAGATTGAGAGAAATTCATTACAAAAAACAATCAGATAAAGATTTTATTTCAATTGAAGATGCAAGAAAAAATAAATTATTACTCGACTGGAATAATTACAAAGTTAAAACCCCAAATAAATTAGGAATAACAATTTTCAACGATTATCCACTCGAAGAGATTAAAAATTATATTGACTGGACACCATTCTTTCAGGTCTGGGAATTAAAAGGACATTATCCCGAAATTTTTGAAAATCCTTCTTATGGAAAAGAAGCAAAGAAAATTTTTGAAGATGCCAATAAACTGCTTAATAATATAATTCATAATAAATTATTAAAAGCAAATGGTATTGTAGGATTATTCCCCGCAAATTCTTTTGAAGACGATATTGAAATTTATACTGATGAATCCCGCAAAGGAATTCTTGCAATCTTACATACACTTAGACAACAAATACTAAAATCAAAGGGACTACCAAATTTAGCACTTGCAGATTTTATTGCACCAAAAGAGAGTAATGTTAATGATTATATTGGTCTATTTGCAGTTACAGCTGGAATAGGGATTGAAAATATTATAGAAAAATTTAATAAGGAAAACGATGAGTATAATGTAATAATGGTCAAAGCAATTGCAGATCGATTGGCAGAAGCTTTTGCAGAATTGCTACACGAAAAAGTTAGAAAAGAATTATGGGGCTATGCTCCAGATGAAAATTTATCTAACGAAGATTTAATACAAGAAAAATATCAGGGCATTCGTCCAGCACCAGGTTATCCTGCTCAACCAGACCATTCAGAAAAAATTACAATCTGGAAAATTCTAAATGTGGAAAAAAATATTAATATAAAACTTACAGAAAGTCTTGCAATGTATCCTGCTGCATCTGTGTGCGGCTTATATATTGCTCATCCACAAGCAAAATATTTTAATGTAGGTAAGATTGGAAAAGATCAGGTTCAGGATTATCAGAGACGGAAAGGCATTAGCTTAAAAGAAGTCGAAAAGTGGTTACGTCCAATATTAAATTACAATGATTATGAAGAGAGGAATTAATGAACTACAAACTCGAACTTGAAAATCTCTTTAAAAAATGGTCTAACCAAAAACCTGTTACATTCACACAAATTACTGGTTCTGGTTCCAATAGAAAATATTTTAGAATTATAAGTGCAGATAAAACAGCTATTGGTGTGTTCAACGAAAACAAAAAAGAAAATAAAGCATTCATTTATCTTACTAAACATTTTTCTAAAAATAAATTAAATGTTCCTGAAATTTATTCATCAAGATTGTCTAAAGGAATTTATTTACTTGAAGATTTAGGAGATACAACATTATATTCATTTTTAATAACAAAAAGAAAAAAACGAGAATTCCCGCTAGAGGTTATTCCCTTTTATAAAAAAGCTGTAGAAGAACTCGCCAAATTTCAAATTAAAGCTCGTGTTAATCTTGATTTTTCTATTTGTTATCCCCGTCCTGCTTTTGATAAGCAATCAATTATGTGGGATTTAAATTACTTCAAATATTATTTCGCAAAAGCATTTGATATTAACTTCGATGAACAACTGCTCGAAGATGATTTCAAAACACTAACTAAATTTCTTCTTTCAGCTGATTCAAATTATTTTATGTACAGAGATTTTAACTCTCGTAATATTATGATTAAAGATAGCGAGCTTTATTTTATCGACTATCAGGGAGGACGAAAAGGTGCTCTACAATATGATATAGCTTCATTACTTTTCGATTCAAAAGCAGATATACCAGAAAACTTACAAAAGGAACTTCTTGAACATTACCTGAATTATATCAGCAAACTCATCAAAATTAATTATAAAGAGTTCTTAAAATATTATGATGGATTTGTTTTAATTAGATTATTGCAAATGCTTGGAGCTTATGGCTATAGAGGATTGTTCGAAGGTAAATCTCATTTTATTCAAAGCATTCCTTATGCAATTAAAAGTCTCGAACAAATTTTGAAAAAATTCAAAACACAGATAAAGATTCCGGAATTGTTTTCTATACTTGAACAATTAATCAAATTAGATGAACTAAAATTATTCAAAGTAAATAAATCGAATCACAATAAATTAACTGTAAGAATTAATAGTTTTTCTTACAGAGGTAAAATTCCAGTTGATCCAACCGGTAATGGTGGTGGTTATGTTTTTGATTGTAGAGCCATACCAAATCCGGGAAAAATCGAAAAATTCAAAAACCTGAATGGAAAAAATAAAGAAGTAAAAGAATTGTTAGATAATATGCCCGAAGCTAAAATGTTCTTGAATAATACAATTAAGATAGTTTCTCAATCAATAGAAAACTATATTGCAAAAGGATGGACAGATTTAATGATTAATTTTGGATGTACTGGTGGTCAACATCGTTCAGTTTACTTTGCAGAAAAATTAGCAGAATATCTTTCTTCTAAATATGATGTAACAATAGAAGTTACACATACACAATTAAATAAAAATAAATTTATTGCATGAAAGCTTTTATACTTGCTGCAGGTTTGGGAACAAGACTGAAACCACTAACAGATTTCAAACCAAAAGCATTAATTGAATTAAATGGAATCCCATTAATTGAAATAATAATTAAAAGATTAATCAAATATGATTTCAAAGAAATTATAATTAATGTTCATCATTATGCAGATCAAATAATAAAATTTCTTGAAAAGAATAACTATTTCAACATTGAAATAAAAATATCCGATGAAAGAGAACTTCTTCTTGATACAGGAGGCGGATTAAAAAAAGCATCCTGGTTTTTTGATGATAACCAACCATTTTTAATTCACAATGTAGATATTATAAGCAACATTAATTTGAAAGAATTTTATGAATATCATAAGTCACAAAATTCTGTTATCACAATTGCAGTTCAAAAACGAAATTCATCAAGATATTTTTTGTTTGATAGCGAAAACTATTTATGCGGCTGGGAAAACATAAAAACAGGTGAAGTAAAAATTGTTCGCAACCCTTCTGGCCCCATTTCGAAATATGCTTTTAGTGGCATACATACAGTAACTCCTATTGTTTTCAAAAATTTTCCAGATAAAGATGTTTTTTCAATTATTGATTTTTATCTTACATTAGCATCTAAATACAAAATTTCATTTTATGAGCATAATAATAATTTCTTTTTCGATTTAGGTAAAAAAGAAAACTTAATAGAAGCAGAAAAATTTATAACAAAAACTAATTTTATAAAGGAATTGATATGAAGAAAAAATTATTCTTGTTATTAATTTTTATTTATAGCTTAATTAATGCTCAGGGCATAGAGTGGATCAAAGAAAATTATATCAAGAAAGAATATAGAATTGAAATGCGAGATGGTGTTAAGCTTTTTACTTCAGTTTATATTCCAAAAGATACTACTAAAGATTATCCATTTTTGATGGTTCGAACACCTTATACAGTATCTCCCTATGGTGAAAATAATTATCCACAAACATTAGGACCAAACGAAGAATTTGCACGAGATGGTTACATTTTTGTATATCAGGATGTACGAGGAAAATTTATGAGCGAAGGAGAATTTGAAAATATGCGTCCATATATTCCAATTAAAAAAAGTAAAAATGATATTGATGAAACTACAGATACTTATGATACAATTGACTGGCTAATCAAAAATATTAAACACAACAATGGTAATGTTGGAATTTGGGGCATCTCTTATCCAGGCTTTTATGCTGCAATGAGTTTAATTGATTCGCATCCGGCATTAAAAGCAGTATCGCCACAGGCTCCTATTGCAGATTGGTTCATTGGAGATGATATGCATCATAATGGAGCTCTTACACTTGCAATGTCTTTTAATTTTTTTAAAACATTTGATCAACCAAGAGATAGTTTAAAAACAAAATGGAAAACAATAGATCCTTATGATTCTCCAGATATGTATAATTTTTTCTTAAAACTTGGACCAATAAAAAATATAAACGAAAAATTTTTTCATAATAAACTGCCATTCTGGAATTCAATAATTAAACATGGAACTTATGATGATTTCTGGAAAGCAAGAAATAACTTACCACATTTTAAAAATGTAAAGCCAGCAGTTTTAATTGTAGGTGGCTGGTACGATTCAGAAGATTTATATGGGCCATTAAATATCTATAAATCAATTGAAGAAAAAAATCCTGAAAATAAAACCCATTTAGTCTTAGGTCCATGGAGTCACGGAGGTTGGGCAAGAAGTAATGGTAATATGTTTGGTGACTTTATTTTTCCAGAAAACACCAGTGAATATTATAGCAAAAATATTCTAACGCCATTTTTTAAATATTATCTGAAGAACGAAGGACAATTAAATATTCCAGAAGTAATAACATATAGAACAGGCAGCAATACCTGGATTAGCTATGAAAAATGGCCACCTGAAAATGTAGAAACAAAATTTTTATATCTATCTTCAAATGGAAAACTAAACTGGGAAAAACCTGCCAACAAAAAAACTTTATACAACGAGTTCATTAGCGATCCAGATAAACCTGTACCATATACAGCTAAGTTTCACGACTCTAAACAAATGTATTTAAGAACTTACATGAGCGAAGATCAAAGATTTGCTGCTTCGCGTCCAGATGTTCTGGTTTTTGAAACTGAACCATTAGAACAGGATTTCACAATTGTTGGACCAATTTATGCTGACTTATATGTTTCAACGACAGGTACAGATGCAGATTGGATTGTAAAGATCATTGATGTTTATCCAGATGGAGAAGAAAATCCAGAAACAAATCCAAACAATGTAGAATATGGTGGTTATCAAAGATTAATAAGATATGAAATTCTAAGAGGTAAATTTAGAAACAGTTATGAAAAACCTGAACCATTTGTTCCAAATAAAATTACCAATATTAAAATAAAACTTAATGACATTGACCATACTTTTCTAAAAGGTCATAAAATTATGGTACAAATACAAAGTAGTTTTTTCCCATTCTTTGATCGCAACCCACAAAAATTTGTTGATATTTATTCGGCAGATAAAAATGATTTTCAAAAAGCAACTCACAGAGTTTATTTTTCAAAAAATTATCCTTCATCAATAAAGTTCTTTACAATTAAATAACATATCATTAGGAGGAATTATGTCGAAGAAAATTATAGTTATATTTATTGTTAATCTAATTTTAGCTTTAGAATTAAATGCTCAGTCAATTGCAATTGGTCCACAATTAGGCTATCACAAATCTGAAGATGCAGAAGGCTCGATGCTATTAGGTGCCATGGGAAGAATTTATTTAGCTCATAGCTTTGCTGTAGAAGCTGCAATTAATTATCGAAGTGAAGATTATGAGAATGGAGCTGTTAAAACCAAAATGTATCCAGTAATGGTTAGTGGATTATTGTACTTCTTTCCACTTCTTTATGGTACTGTTGGTGCAGGATGGTATAATACTAAAATAGATTATTCCAGTACTTTGAATTCTTTAGGACTCAAAGATCAAACTAAAAGTGAATTTGGTTACCATCTTGGACTTGGAGCTGAGTTTGGTTTGGGAAACTTAATACTAACAGGAGATATTCGTTATGTTTTCCTTAATTTGAAATTAGATAGACTGCCCGGCGTTAAGGAACTCAAAAATAATTTCTACATTATTACTGTGGGTGTTTTATTTGAATTATAATTTCATAATTTGTAATTAAGAAATTCAATTTTAGGAGCAATTATGATTTATGATCAACTAAAAAATGCTCATCTTTATTTTAATCTTGGAAATAGAATTCAAAAGGCTTTTGAATATTTATTAAATACAGATTTCACAAATTTAGATGCTGGCAAATATGAAATTGATGGAGATAATATCTATGCTGTAATTCAGAATTATGATACAAAACCCATTACTGCTGGTAAATGGGAAGCTCATAAAAAATATATTGACATTCAATACATAGTTTCTGGTAAAGAAAAAATGGGCTATTCCAATTCCATTAAAATGATCGTTACAGAAGAATATAATCAGGAAAAAGATGTAATGTTCTTAAAAGGGAACGGAAATTTTTTAATTGCAGAAGAAGGATATTTTGCTTTATTCTTTCCTTCCGATGTTCATATGCCTGGTATTGCAGTCAATTTATCTACACCTGTTAAAAAAGTAGTGGTGAAAGTAAAAGTAGAAGATAATAATAATTAATGCATAACACAGATGGCACAGCAAGTAAAATCAATACTGTGTCATCTGTTATTTTTATATTCTTCCAGATTTATAACATAACTACATAAATTAAGATCCGCTTCTTCATTTGAAGCAATTAGCACAAGATTTTCTTTACCTTCTTTTAAAATTATTTCATATACTTTATCTTTACCAAAATTATCGAGATTGGATGTAGGTTCATCAAGAATTATTAATGGTGGTTTATGTAATAGAGCAAAAATGAATTTCAATCTTTGTTTCATTCCAGATGAATATCCTTTTACCAGATCATTTTTTCTATCATACAAATTGAACTCCGATAATAAATAATCTGCATAATCTTTATGAAAAGGGATTCCACGAATTTTAGAAAAGTGAATCAAATTTTCTTCGGCTGTAAATTCATCATAAAGAAAAAGATATGGAGAAACAAAACCAATATAATTGTGGAGCTGCTCATTAACAATTATTCTATCATCTATTTTATGAATAACTCTACCTCGTGTTGGCGAAATTAAATTTGCAATTATTTTTACAAATGTAGATTTACCAGAGCCATTGGGTCCAGCCACTCCATAAATATTTCCAGCCTTGAATGATTCATTTATCTCATTAAAGACTAATCTTCTACCAAAATATTTAACAAGATGCTCGATATGTAAAGAATAATTAATCATTAATTACTACAAATTTTCCTTTATTAAGAATGTCACCAGATTTAACAAAATAGAAATATATACCTGATGCTAATTTTTTCATATCATTATTTAGTGCATTCCATTTAATGACAGTTTTATCAGAAGAAAAAATTTTATGCTCACCTGAATAAATTAAATCCATATTAACTGAATAAACATACAATTCTGCATAGCCAGATTTTGTCCTTTCTGCAGGGAAATAAATAAAATCATCTTTAGAATACATAAAAGGCTGAGGGAAAGCATAAGCAATATCAGTTGTACTAATTTGTCCTTCATTAATCAATCTATTATTTAAAATATTTGATTCTGTCAATAGAAAAGGGTTATCACATTCTATTTTTGAATAATAATTATCTATGATTTTTTTCTCTCCTTTAAAATTTTGATTCGACAAAATGTACTTTAGATTAAGTTTGCTGCCCGGACTATCTACTCCCTGTGTAATATCTGTGTTTGCAATTATTGCTACAAAAGTATCAGGAACAGCTTCTGAATTATTAATAAAGACAAGATAATTTGATGAAACAGGTTCAGAATTTATTTCAACTGTTGTGGTTGGTTGTATAAATTCCATAATTAGAGAAGGCTTAATTAAAGGATAATTTTCTGCTTCTTCAAAATATTTATTTGGAACTGTACGATAATTTGTAAAGAAAATCCATTGACCAAATAATGCAAATTCATTTTTAAAAGATGAACCGTACTCAGATATTGCATCAGCCATTGCATTTAGAGCTCTTTCATTTCTGAATAATTCCCAGCTCCTTTTTATGATATCGAAACCGAATCTTTCTTTCAAAAAGATATCCCAGATTGCAAGATTATATCCATCATTATAAGCAAAAGCACGTTGTGGATTATTAAAAAACGATGGCATATAAGAGTAATAATCATTAATACTATCGAAAACAAATTCTTCCATTGCTGTTGAAGTCAATTCGTGGAAAAATTGATCTTCATTTCTTAAAATATAATTCCCAATTTGAATTGCGTGATGTAGTTCGTGAGCTACAGAAACTTTAGCTCCATCAATACCTTTTGTATATGTATCTGAAAAATCATTATCAATAACTATATAACTTGTATAAATTCTATTTCCAATTTCTGTCTCATTTTCTGTGTAGCCATATAAACCACCAGTAAGATTTTGAATATAAATATCATATTTATCATCTCCCCCTTCACCAAAATCTTTTGGTGGAGGTGGATATTTTAAGATATTTACTTCATAATTATATGCTGAGTCGATTGCTCTTGCCAACTCATTTAAATCATATTTAGGGGAATGAATTCCAGCCTTATTAAAATGAATTCTGAATAAACCTGAACGTGTAACAAAACTTGCGTCTGTAGTTGGACGAGTAAAAAATTGTGATAGAATAATTTTTTGCTTTGGTGTAAATTTATCATAATTTAATCGGACAGAACTTACAATCCCGAAGCCACATTTAATATAATTGCTATCAGAAATTGTTGTTACATATCTCCTATCGGATTCGATTCCCTTTATTCTTAAAAATTCATAAAAAAGAGAATCAAGATTTTGAGCCAATAAGCCTACATTTAAGAGTAATAAGTTTAGAAGTAAAATTATTTTTTTCATTATCGCACATAATTAAATTTGATAAGATTATCAGAAGAATCTGTATAAACTATTAATTCTTGCTTGTTTTTAATTTGTTGAATAAAATAATCATTGATTGTTTTAGAATCAAAAATATCTCCCGTTCTGTAATTAAGATAATTTTTATCAAATACTACTTTTTTGATTTTCCCTCTCTGATTATCGTACAAAAATAAATTACCATAGTTATTTGATTCATAAAATCGAATATAATTTTTTGCTATAAAATAATTCTCGAAATTTATTGTTTTTAAATGACCTTTATGCAAAACAATTAATTCTGAATAACTAGTATGACCAAGTATTACAAAAATAGGTTTATCTTTTTCATTTTGGCTACTAATACTCTTTACTTCTGTTGAATAATTTTTTACGTCATCTAAACTTAAAGTAGTAAGATTAACTGGATTTTCTACAGTATTATTAATTTGAATTTTATTAAGATATAGAACATTATTAAATCTTGACGAGTAATAAATTTCTTTACCTAAGTTAAAAGAAAGTGTAGCCGATTCAATATTCCCAGAAATCTCAACAAAATCCGTATTAACATATCTAAAATCTCTAAATTCATATGACTCAAAAAATAATTTATTATTCTTCTTACTTATAATGTAAATTATTTGTGTATTTGTTAATCTATTATTAGAAACTTTTAATTCCAGTATTGAACCTTTAGCATACAAAATTCTTCTTGATAATTTATTATTTTCAAAATTAACACTAAGTATTTCTATTAAAGAATTTGAATAACAATAAAATGTTATTTGTTCTTTTTTTGTTTCTTCAACAATTATTTTTTGAGGATTATATGAAAGTGGATATCTATAATATTTTTCGACATAATAATCTCTTCTTCCAAGTAAAATATTTAAAGTAGTACTTTCTTCGTCTACAAAATAAAGTCCCTGCATTGTTTCATACATATAATTAAAAATTCCGAGCACAGTAGGTTTTGATTGAAGAGTTATGGATAATCCATCTCCCAATGAAAAAGCTTTGTCAATTAAATAAACTTTTCCTGATGTATCTAAAACAACAAGCTTTCTTCCGCCTCTATCAACATAGGCATCGAAATCAATAATTTCATTTCTTTTCAAATATAAAACTGGCTCATAAAAAGATTCGGTATTCTTGGCAAATGTAATGTAGAGACTTCCTTCGCTTTTATTAATAAAAGCGATATCGTTGTAACCATCTGCATTAAAATCAAATATATAATATTTATCTGGTTTTGAAGGACAGTTTAAAATTTCTTTTTTTATAAATGAAGAGACAGAATCACCTTTATAAATTACAAACTTATTATTATAAACATAAATTAAATCGTTAAATCCATCAGAGTTAACATCTGCAACTTTTAATTGCTCAATATTTTCACTCACCTTTAGAACTCGATTTTGCTTGAAATCTCCAACTCCATTATTATAAAGAAATACAAATGAGTTTGTAAATAAGTCAACTGCTACAATATCAGTGTAACTATCATAATCCAGATCGATAAATGATGCATAGGAAAAGATGCGTCCAGTTAATATCTTTTTTTCTAATAATGTTTTTTTATAATCATAAAAAATTGATAAGCCTTCAAATCCAGTTCCAGATACTAAAGTTTCACTACTGCCATCATTATCAATATCACTCAAATCGAAATTAGAAGCAAATCCGTTCAGCTTGGTTTTTGATATTATATTTATGTTACCAGAAGATGAGAATGATAGTAAACCAAAAAGTCTATCCTTTCTTGAAAGGAATACAAATCTTTTAGTTTCTTTTGACTGTGGGTTTTTTAATTTCAGATCATAAAGGAAGAAATTGATATTTTTTTCAACAGGGTTCGAGAATTTTTCTTTACTCCAAAATTGTATGTTATAATTTTTTCTATCTGCTGGTAAAGAAACAATGTCTCTCCAGCCATCATTATTAATATCTACACCAAAAATTTTTGATGAATTGATTTTTGTAGAAAATTCACGAAATCTACAAAAACCATTCAATGGAATTTGAGCATAAATACTAACTGACAGGGAAAGAAGTACTAAGATAATATTACTGAGCATTAAGTCTTTTTTGTCTCCTCTGCAATGCCTCTTCAAATCTTCGTTTCTCATCCTCTGTTTCAGGAATTATTTCAAAAGTTTCTACTGGTTTGCCATTTTCATCTACGCTAACAAAAGTCAAAAATGCAGAATTTGTATGAATTCTTGTACCCTCTATATGAGATTCTGCATAAACATTAACTTCAACTTCCATTGATGTTCTAAATGCACGATTAACCCAAGCGGTAATAGTAACTACATCTCCCACTTTTATTGGATGATGAAAATCAATTCTATCTACAGATGCAGTAACACAAACCCTTTGAGAATGTTTGGAAGCAGACAGAGCAGCACAAATATCAATCCATTGCATCAATTGACCACCCAATAATTTCCCGAGCTGGTTTGTATGATTGGGCAATACAAGCTCTGTCATTGTAACTATTGAATCCTGTACTCTTTTACTTTTTCTCTGTTGTAAGCTCATTATGTTTGTTAATTAATTCTATTTCAAGATTTCTAATTTCATTTGCATTGTCATCGTTGGGATATCTGCTCAAAAAAAGATTTATATCCGCCAAAGCTTCGTTAATCATTCCTTTTCTTACTTCAATTTTAATTTTATTATACAAAGCAAGTGGTGCATATTTAGTATCGTGATAAGTTTCAACAACATAATCATAGTATTTCATTGCTGCTTTATCATATTCCATTTTTTCATAAATAAGTGCACTCTGATATTCTTTACGAGCTAATTTATCATTTAATTCTTTGATTTTTCTTTCGGCTTCTTCAACTTTTGGATTTGATGGAAAAATATCGATAAAAGCCTGAAATTCTTCAATTGCTTTTTTTGTATAAGATTGGTCGAGCTGATATGGTGGAGATAATTTATAATACGATTCAGCTAACATAAATTGAGCATCCGGTACAAAAGGACTTGTTGCATAATTTTGAATTAATTTACTGAATTCATAAGCAGCCAACAAATATTGTTCTTCATTAAAATAAGTCATACCAAGATAATATTGAGCATCGTCATTAACTGTACTGCCGGGAAACTGCATTAAAATATTTTGAAACTCTATTGCAGCTTGCTGATAATCTTCTTTGTTATAAAGTTCCATTGCATATTTAAAATATTCTTCTGGTGTTAGTTTGGAAGTATCAATAGATCCTGAACAAGCAACTAAAAAAATTAGAAGAATAAAATAAGTCAAAACATTTCTTATCAAAATAACCCCAAAATTAGAATTAAATTAATACAAAAATAATTAAAACCCAGATGGTAAAAAAACATTAATTATTTACTTCTTACAGTAAAAAACAAAATCACAGTTGATATCAATACACCTACAATTATAACAGGTTGAATAAGATTTTTTAATAAAGGTTGCTCAGGAATTTTACCCTGTGTAAAAGGATATAATTTATTCTCAAAGTATTCTAAGTCGCTTAATTTTATTGTATCAACATAATTTTGTTTAATACTAAATGAGTTATTCAGAACATTATTACTAATATATATTAACTGACCTCCAATTGATACTTTTCTAATCAGCTTATCATCACCAAAAAAATTTTTTGATTCTAAATTCTGATAATCTACAGATAAATCATTTAAAGAATAAATTAGAAAATTACTATTTGAGTTATCAGTTATGATAAAACCATTATTTGAAAAAGAATTGATAATATATGGTTTTAATGATAAATAAGATGAAGGTAAAATTATTTCTAAATTTACAACTTTCTCACTGACCAGAGAATCAATTTGTTTAATTGATTGAGAAATTAATTTCTGATAAATATCAAGATTTGTTTGCGATAACAAATCAGAAAATAAAATAAACACAAAAATAATTAGATACCGAATGATATTTTTCATTTCCTTATAAATATTCCGTATATAAATATAAGAACAAGCTATTATTTTATCTTCGACCTTTTGCTATTTCCTGTAATCTTTCAATTCTTTCTTCAATTGGCGGGTGTGTCGAAAATAATTTTAATAAAGATTTTCCACTCAAAGGATTTACAATGAACATATGAGCCGAAGCTTCGTTAGCATTATGCATTGGAAGAGTTTCGTTTGCCTTTGATAATTTATTTAAAGCAGAAGCCAATCCAAGTGGTTTACCAGAAATAAGTGCTCCACTTTCATCTGCCATAAATTCTCGAGATCGAGATATTGCAAGTTGAATTAACATTGCTGCTATTGGAGCTAAAATAATTAATGCTAATTCATAAAATATATTTCCATTATCTCTATCATCTCTGTGTCCACCACCAAACATTGCAGCCCAACCTGCCATTCGTGCAATGAATGTTATAGTTCCAGCCAGTGTAGCAGCAATTGTACTTACCAAAATATCTCTATTTTTGATGTGTGAAAGTTCGTGAGCAATTACTCCTTCAAGTTCATCACTATTAAGAATTCTCATAATACCAGTTGTAACTGCAACGGCACTATTTTGTGGATTTCGACCGGTTGCAAACGCATTTGGTGTAGGATTGTCTATAATATAAACTCTTGGCATTGGTAAATTTGCTTTCATTGATAGTTTTTCTACAATATTAAAAAGTTCAGGAAATTCTTTTCTTGTAACTTCTTGAGCTCTATACATTGCAAGAACAATTTTATCAGAAAACCAGTAAGAACCAAAATTTATTGCGAGTGAAAATATAAAAGCTATCATCATTCCAGATTGACCACCAATTAAATTTCCTATCAGAATGAATAAAACCATCATTGTGGTCATTAATATTACAGTTTTTACACTATTCATATTGTCTCCTCTATTTTTCTACTTCTATTTGATACTTTAATTTCTTGCTTCTAACACAATGAGATTATTAAATGTTCCTGAAGATTCAAAAAGTAATTTATTACCTTGCCTTTATAGTCGATTATCTTTAAAATCGTATAACAAAAATTAATTAATATGATTAAAACAAAAATAATATTAATATTTCTATTAGCAACAGGGATTTCTTTTTCTCAATCTATATATAAATTTTTAGAATTGGATTTAAGTCCACGTGCTGCCTCACTTGCTGGTAGCTTTGTTGCAAACAATGACGATCCCAATGTAATTTTTTATAATCCAGCCGGAATAAATTTAATTGAAGATAAACAAATTTCATTTTCTTTTTTAAAACACTTAATTGATATCAATGCTGCTGCATTAGTTTTTTCAAAAGAGTATGAAAACATAGGAAAATTTACCGCATCAATAAAGTATATTAATTATGGAGATTTTACAAAAGCTGATCCATCAGGATTAAAAACAGGTCACTTTAGTGCTAGCGATTTAGCATTGGGCATTGGCTATGCAAATAAACTTGACTACAATTTTTATTATGGAATTAATTTTAAATTCATTTATTCAGGAATAGAAAATTATTCATCAACAGGTGCTGCTTTTGATTTAGGTTTGCATTACGAAATTCCAGATAAACTATGGAACTTTGGATTTTCAATATTAAATCTGGGCTCTCAAATTAAATCTTATGCAAATATAAAGGAAGATTTACCACTTGATATTCGTTTAGGATTTTCAAAACAATTAGAAAGAGTACCAATTAGATTTTATTGGTCTTTCAATAATCTTAATGAAAAACAGAATAGTTTTTTTTCGAGATTTAGTCAAATTACTTTTGGTAGCGAAATTAAACTCGGTCAAAGTTTTAAGTTAAGAATTGGTTACGATAGCGAAAAAAGGAAGGAATTAAAAATTGGAACTACAGCTGGTTTAGCAGGATTCAATCTTGGTTTTGGTTTTAATGTTTCAAGTTACATTATAGATTATGCATACTCATCGATGGGTTCAATTGGTTCTCTTCATCGATTTGGTATTTCCACTAAATTATAAACTATTTTCGATAAGGTGTTTTAAGATATTTTCTTGCCAATTCATGTGAATTGCTTCTATCTCTCAAACGTAAAACTTCGTTATAATATTTTATTGCTTTTTCTCTTTGTCCCATCTGATCATAAAGCATAGCCAGGTATAATACTGTATTAATCAAATATCCAGATTCGGTTTTTTTATCAAGCTGGCGAGAGAGTTTTTCACATATTTCAAAGTAATATGCAGCTGAGTCAACTTTATCTCTAATTTTATAGTCCATACCCAGATAATAACTTGCTTCTCTTTTATATCTTAAATTATATCCGGGTAAGCCTTTTTCACATTTTTTATATATATCCCTGAAAATTTTTGCTGCTGTTCGATAATCATTTTCTTTTACATAGGTTAATCCATAATACTTCTGAAAGTTAGGATTATTAGGGAAATCTTTAAGCAATAATCTTCCCCATTTTCTTGCTTCCTGCATATTATTTTCAAACATAAAATTAAGTGTCATTAAAAAATATCTTGCTTCGATTCTAGCATATCTACCGTTCCAGGCAACATTTTCTAATTCTCTCAAACCTTTCTTTTTATCTCCCTGGGGGAAAAAGACCATAAAAGGTTTTACAGCAGGATATCTTTGGGGAATTACTTCTGCATAATAATGATAAATTCCAAAACCAAGTTGAACATCAATATTTTTAGGATCCGCCTTGTATGCTTTATATACCAGTTCCAGACCTTCTTTTCCATCGAGAGCAGATTTAATCCAGTTTTCACGAATTCCAAGTAATCTACCTCTAAAACCAATTGCACCACCTTTAAAGAAAATAGCATCTATATTTTTGTTATTCTTCTCAAGGATTTTATCGCACATATCAATTACTTCTTGAAGCTGGGCATAAAATTTTTTATCAAGACTTTCATCTTCCAGATCAAGAAGTATTCTCCACCAGGTAATCATAGCTTTGAAAAATTTTCCTGATGGGTGTGTAGGATATTCCTTAATTACTATATCAATGGTTTTTTCGGCTTTATCAAATTCAATTCCATAAATTTGATTTATACATGCTTTAATTAGAGAATCGTGGCGTGCCCAATCGTAGTTCTGTCCAAAAAGTATTGAAGAAATAAAAACGAAGAAAATGATTTTGAATTTCATATGATTAATAATTTTTTTTGGCATTATTAAACAAATAAATAATAACTTTGTTCTCTCCTATTTTCTTTTAGGTCTATACAAATCGGTTGCATGGCCATAAAAAACCTCTGCAGCAAACATCATTGTTTCCGATAAAGTTGGATGTGGATGAATTGTTAATTCGAGATCTTTAACTGTTGCCCCCATTTCGATTGCAAGTGTGCCTTCGGATATCAAATCGCCAGCATTTACTCCAACAAGTCCAATGCCTATTATTCTTTCTGTTTCTGGTTCGATTATTAACTTAGTCAAACCATCATTTCGATCTAATGTTGTTGCTCTACCACTTGCACCCCATGGAAATTTTGCGACTTCATATTTAATCCCTTTGCTTTGAGCTTCTGTTTCTGTAATTCCAGCCCATGCAATTTCCGGATCTGTGAAAACAACAGCTGGAATTGCATTGGGTTCAAATACAGATTTTTTGCCGAGAATTGCCTCAACAGCAACTTTTCCTTCGGCAGAAGCTTTGTGTGCAAGCATCGGATTTCCAACTACATCACCAATTGCATAAATATTTGGATCGTCTGTCCTTAGTTGCTTATCCACTACAATAAAGCCTTTTTCATTTACTTTAACTTTTGTATTCTCTAAACCAAAACCATCTGTAACTGGTTTTCTTCCAATAGAAATTAATACTTTATCGAATATCATTTCAGGTTCCGTAACATTTTTACCTTCAAGTTTTACTTTTATTCCATCATTAACTTCGGTTATTTCTGTTACTTTAGTTTCTACATATATATTTAATTTTGTTTTCAGTTTTCTTTCCAGTACAGCCACAAGATCTCTATCTGCTCCTGGTAATAAACCTGGTAACATTTCCACGACTGTTACTTTACTCCCCAAAGCAGAATAAACAGTACTTAATTCTAATCCTATGTATCCACCACCTATTACAAGTAATCTTTCTGGAATATCACTCAATTCAAGAGCAGCTGTAGAATCCATAACTCGGTTTGAGTTTATTGATAAATTTGGAATTCTTGCAGGTATAGAACCTGTTGCAATTATAGCTTTTTCAAATTCAACGGTTTCAGATGAACCATCGAGTTTTGCAACTGATAATGTATTTGAATTCAAAAATGTTGCTTTGCCATTTATGTAATTTACTTTTCTTTGTTTACCTAATTGTCCCAGACCTCCAGTTAATTTATTGACAACATTATTTTTAAATTCGCGAAGTTTATTAATGTCAATTTCTGGTTTACCAAAATTAATTCCAAATTTATCAGCTTCTTCTGCTTCGTTAATTAATTTAGCAACATGAAGTAAAGCTTTCGAAGGAATACAGCCACGATAAAGACAAACTCCACCTGGATTTTTTTCCATATCTATTAAAGTAACCTGCATTCCTAAATCGGCGGCATAAAATGCTGCTGCATAACCACCGGGACCTGCTCCAATAATTGCCAATTGAGTTTTGATTGACATTTTTCCTCATTTAATTTGTTATTAATTACACAAATATAAAAATTTATAAACAGGTATTAACATAAAAAATGGTAATCCCGATAGGACTACCAGTAATATTTTGATAAATACTTTTTAATGTATTTGTAACAACAAAAATTATCCTTCTAATGAAAGTAGAAAAGGATTTTCAAGGGCATTAACAATCCATCTTAAAAATCTAATACCATCTGCACCATCAATAATTCTATGATCGTAAGAAAGTGATAGTGGCATCATTAATCTTGGTTTGAATTCACCATCAATATAAACAGGTTCTATTACTGATTTAGAAACTCCGAGAATTGCAACTTCTGGTGAATTTACAATTGGAGTAAAATAAGTTCCACCAATACCACCAAGATTTGAAATAGTAAAACATCCACCCTGCATTTCTTCGAGAGATAATTTTTTATCTCGTGCCTTCTTAGAGATTTCTGTTAATTCTATGCTCAATTGAGTAATATTTTTTTTATCGACATCTCTTATAACAGGAACAAGTAAACCACGATCAGTATCTACAGCCACTCCAATGTTAATATATTTTTTATAAATTATTTCATTTTTTTCCATATCAATACTTGAATTAAATTGAGGAAAAACCTTAAGTGCAGATGCAACAACTTTAAGAAGAATAGATGTTATGGTTAATTTTCCTCCAGCAGCTTCAACTTTTTGAGAATATTGTTTGCGTAATTTTTCCAATTCAGTAATATCAGCTTTATCTGATTGAGTTACATGTGGAATTGTAGTCCATGCATATGAAAGATGCTCGGCAGTTTTACGACGAATATTACTCATCGGTTGACGTTCAACTTCACCCCATTTTGAAAAATCCGGTAATGGTTCACCTGAAATTCTTGCTACAGTTCCTTTCTGAATCTGTTCATTTAATGTTTTGGCATATGCTTTTACATCTTCAATCAATATTCTTCCTTTTGGACCAGTTCCTCTTACTTTAGTAATATCAACACCAATTTCTCGAGCAAATCTTCTTACCGAAGGTGATGCTGGAACAATTGTACTTACTATATCTCTCGGAATTTCAATCACTTTAGGCATATGTGAATGGTTTTCTATAACAGGTGATTGCACACTTTCTGCAGTTATTTTTTCATAAGTCTGCGATTCTTCTTTTGTTACAGTTTCTATATTAGCCTGTTGAACTTCTTCAAGTTTCTCTTCGACTTTGGCGGGTTCTTCATTTTGAGTTTCAACAGATATAATCGGATCTCCAACATTGGCTTTCGTACCTTCTTTAACATGAACTTTTTTTACAATACCACTTACTTCCGAAGGTACTTCTATAGTAGCTTTATCTGTTTCTATTTCAATTATAATTTGATCTAGTTCTACTCTGTCTCCTTCTTTGACCAGAACTTTAATTATATCTGCAGTGTGAATATTTTCACCGAGATGAGGTAATTTAAAATCGACTATCATTTTTCATTTCCAATTTTGTTAGAAGTTTACTTATGATTTTGCCGGGTTAGGCTTATCTGGATAAATTCCCAAATCCTTTTGAGCTTTCTTTAAAACATCCA
The DNA here is from genome assembly GCF_036860695.1 of Rosettibacter firmus. Lineage (NCBI taxonomy): Bacteria > Pseudomonadati > Ignavibacteriota > Ignavibacteria > Ignavibacteriales > Melioribacteraceae > Rosettibacter > Rosettibacter firmus. The sequence goes on from NZ_JAYKGJ010000001.1 coordinate 817,444, forward strand.
GTTTAATTTTCTTCTCTTTAAATAAAGAATATAAAGTAGCATAAACAATATGTTTTGCATCTACTTCAAAAAAGTCACGCAAAGCAGCACGACTGTCACTTCTACCAAAACCATAAGTACCAAGTGAATGCAATGGCCCAGGAAGCCATTTAGCCATCGCATCTTTAATAATCTGAACATAATCCGAAGCAGCTACAAATACACCTGTTTCTCCTTTAGTTATTTCAGATATATATGGTAGTTTTGGTTCTTTATCTGGATGCATCATATTCCATCTTTCAGTTTCCTGAGCATCGAGATGTAGATTTTTATAACTTGTAACACTCCAAACATCTGTAGATACTTTATAATTTGTTTCAAGAATGTCAGCTGCTTTAATTGCTTCGTTAAGAATTGTTCCACTTCCAAGTAAATGAGCTTTTAATTTCTGATCACTCAAATTACTTTTTCTAAATTTATACATACCTTTTAAGATTCCATCCTTAACATTTTCTGGCATTGGAGGTTGAGGATAATTTTCATTCATTATAGTTATGTAATAAAAAATATCTTCTTGTTTTTCATACATCCTATAAATTCCATCTCTAATTATAACTGCAAGTTCATAAGCAAATGCAGGATCATAAGCAACAAGATTTGGAATAGGATAAGCCAGAAGATGACTGTGTCCATCCTGATGTTGTAAACCTTCGCCAGCAAGTGTTGTTCTACCTGCAGTAGCTCCAAGTAAAAATCCACGGCAACGCATGTCACCTGCTGCCCAGATTAAATCTCCTACTCTTTGAAAACCAAACATTGAATAAAAAGAAAAGAAAGGTATCGTATTAATTCCATGAATTGCATAAGCTGTTCCAGCAGCTATAAACGAAGACATTGCACCAGCTTCTGTAATCCCTTCTTCTAATATTTGACCATTTTTTGCTTCTTTATAATACAATAAACTATCTTTATCAACAGGTTCATATAATTGTCCCACATGTGAATAAATTCCAACCTGTCTGAACAAAGCTTCCATACCAAAAGTACGAGCTTCATCAGGAACAATAGGAACAATTAGATGACCAATTTCTTTGTCCTTCAAAAGTTTGGCAAGAATTCTTACATAAACCATTGTAGTAGAAACTTCATGGTCTTCTGTACCTTTATAAAATTCTTCAAATAATTCTTCTGAAGGTGTTTTAAGTGGAGGTGCTTTTACTACTCTTTTAGGTATATAACCACCAAGTTGTTTTCTTCTTTCTTTGAGGTATTGTATTTCTGGAGAATTTTCTGGTGGTTTATAGAAAGGAGCATTAACCACATCTTCATCACTAATTGGGATAGCAAATTTCGTTCTAAATTCTCTTAACTCTTCTTCATTTAATTTTTTCTGTTGATGAGTAATATTTTTGCCTTCGCCTGCTTCACCTAAACCATAACCTTTCACAGTTTTAGCAAGAATAACTGTAGGAGCTCCTTTATGTTCAACAGCAGCTTTATAAGCAGCATAAACTTTTTCTGGATCGTGTCCACCACGTTTCATTTTTGCTAATTGTTCATCAGAATAATGCTCAACAAGTTTTAATAATTCTGGATATTTTCCGAAGAAATGTTCGCGAACATATTTACCACCACGTGTTACAAAATTTTGTGATTCACCATCAATTGATTCATTCATTCTTTTTATTAGCAAACCTGATTTATCTTCTTCAAGGAGTGGATCCCAATCACTTCCCCAAATCACTTTAATAACATTCCAGCCTGCCCCACGAAAAATTGCTTCGAGTTCCTGAATAATATTTCCATTACCTCTTACAGGACCATCCAGTCTTTGAAGATTACAATTAATTACAAAAATTAAGTTATCCAGTTTTTCTCTTGCAGCAAGAGTAATTGCACCAAGAGTTTCAGGTTCATCGGTTTCGCCATCACCAATAAAAGCCCATACTTTTTGATCAGAAGGTTTTTTTAGTCCTCTATCTTCCAGATAACGAATAAACCGAGCACGATAAATTGCTTGAATTGGTCCCAAGCCCATTGAAACTGTTGGAAACTCCCAGAAATCTGGCATTAACCAAGGATGAGGATAAGAAGATAGACCACCGCCAGGTTTTAATTCTCTTCTAAAATTTTCAAGTTGTTCTTTTGTTAATCTTCCTTCAAGAAAAGCACGAGCATAAACACCAGGAGATGCATGTCCCTGAAAATAAATTATATCGCCTTCGTGATTTCCATCTTTACCACGGAAAAAGTGATTAAATCCAATTTCATATAAAGTTGCAAGAGATGCATAAGTTGAAATATGACCACCAATACCTGGTTCTTCTTTATTTGCTCTTACAACCATTGCCATAGCATTCCATCGTATAAGGCTTTTAATTCGTCTTTCTATTTCTCTGCTTCCAGGGAAAGGTGGTTGTTTTTCTTTTGGGATAGTGTTTATATAAGGTGTATTTGCTGTAAAAGGAATTTCGACACCTTTTTCATGTGCATAAGTATCGAGATTATGCAATAATTCCTTTACCCTCTCTGGTCCCTCAGTTTCCAAAACATATTGTAGGGATTCTAACCATTCTTTTAATTCAATATCTTTATCATTATTAATAATATAATCTTTATTCATCTTAAAACTCCATATTTGTAAGAAAGTTTAAAAATTTTAACAGGAAGTTTGAAATCAAAGTTCATTATAATATAATTTTTACGCTTTAATTTAAAGGGGATCGTTCATCATCTGGTTCTGTATGAACCATGACTTCAATATTTTTTATTTTATTTTTAATTGCTTCTTCTACTTTATGAGAAATTTCGTGGGCTTGTTCAATTGTCAAAGATTTATTCACATGTATATTCAAATCAACAAATTTGTAAGGTCCAGATTCCCTTACCTTGATATCATGAGAAATTATTACTTCTGGTATTGTACTTACAATTTCCCCGATTTCTTCTTTTAAACCAATTGGAGCTTTATCAATTAATGCATCAAAAGATTTTTTCCCAATTTGATAACTTATTTTAATTACAATAAAAGAAATGATCAATCCTGCTATTGCATCTGCATAGTAAAAATCAAAAGAAGCTCCAACTAAACCAGCTAAAACAACCATTGAACTCAAAATATCTGTTGAAAAATGGAGTGCATCTGCTTCCAGAGCTTGACTATTAAATTCAATTGCAGCTTTCTTAAGAGCTGTTGAACGTGTATAATCAATAATTATAGAAACAATAATTACAATATAAGCCCAGATATTTATATCAATTTCAACATCTCTTGTAATAATTCTTCTCAATGCTTCAAAAATTATCCATAAGCATGTAACAAATAATAATAAGGTTTCAATTAATGCAGAATAATTTTCTATTTTACCATGACCATAATTATGACCATCGTCTGCTGGCTTATCTGAGTATTTCACTGCAAAGAAAGTTATTATTGCTGCAATCATATCCAGACCAGAATGGAGTGCTTCTGATAAAACACCAAGACTTCCAGTAGATATTCCTATGATAATTTTAAAAGTTGTAATAAAAATTGCTGCAATAATTGAATTTAAAGCTACTCTTCTTTTTTTATTCAGATTATTTAAATAATTACTTTGCATTGAATAATAATTGTTACAAAATTGTTTTAAGCCCACTGTAAATTATACAATTTATAAGAAAATTACCTGACTAATTCACATACTTTTAATACGTCTTTATGATCGATAGAAAATCTATCGAACTAAGCATTAATTACAGTAAACTAATTTTCATCATAAAATAAGCAGTAATATTTTTGAACTAATTAGAAATCATAATAGTTTTATAATATAACGAATAACAATAAACATTTGTAAACAAAGTTAGTTACTATGAGAAATTTAATAAACCAAATGATAAAATCTTCTTATTATGCAAAAACAAATTAAATATATCTTTTTTGTTATCTTAACTCTCATATACATTACAGGATGTAATGAAAATTTTCCTATCAAGCAGGATATATCGAGAACTCAAAACGAATTTTTGAATGAAGATAGCATTAAAGTAATTTTTCCTGAGATGATTAAAGGAAAAGTCACTTTAGTGACAATGATTTATACGCACTGTCCTGATATTTGTCCAATGACAACTCATAATATGCAGTTAGTTGAATCTAAATTGAGCAAAGATGAATTAGATAAAGTCCATTTTGTTGTAATTACATTTGATCCCAATCGTGATACTCCATATGTCTTAAAAAAGTATGCTGAGATAAGAGACATTAATTTCAATCGCTGGAGTTTATTAAGCGGCAACGAACAAAGCACAAAAGAAGTTCTTTTAAAATTTGATATCAATGCTATACCGATAGATTCTTCATACGATGAGAAAGGAAATCTATCTTATTATTTTATACACACAGATCGTATCTCTTTAATTGATCAAAAAGGACAGCTAAGAAAAAACTATACTGGAAGTATAGCAGATATTAATGAAATAGTTAATGATATAAAATACCTTTTGAACTAATTCTTTTAGGAAATCTGTTTTTATAATAAAACCGAATTGTTATATAATTTATAAGATATTATTAATTCAAAAAAATAAATAGAAATAAATATGAATCTACTTTTAATTTTCTTGATGTTTTTTTCATCTCAGGGGAATAAAATTAAGATTAAAGAACCCTGGATGAGAATTAGTGCCGAAGGTCAATCAACTGCACTATTTATGAAAATTGAAAATACTGGTAATATTGCAGACACACTCTACAAAGTTGAATGTGGCTTTGCAGATCGCGTAGAAATTCATGAAACATATCATCAGGGCGAAATGATGGGAATGCGAGAAGTACCATTCATTATTATACCAGAAAAATCAACATTTGAGCTAAAACCAAGAGCTCATCATATAATGGTTATTAAGTTGAAAAAGGATATTAAGAAAGGAACTCAGGAAGAGTTTACATTATATTTCAAACAAGCTGGCAAATTGAAAGTAAAAGCTACTGCCCAGGAAATGCAAATCCAGGGAATGGGACATAAACATTAGAAGTAATAATAATTAAAAGAAATCTCAGTTATAATTAAAAATTTACGATCCAAGCATCAATCAAATTTATTTTCTAATGTTTATATATCAATACCAAAGCGAAATGAAAAAATTTCCACGTAAGAATATTGAAGCCCTGAGTTTGTAAATAAAATTTTTATAAAAATATTTTCAATACAACTTAGATTTTATAATTAACAGATAAGAGAAATTATATTGGTTATTGAAAAAATAACTTGACTTATAATCTTATTAAATTTATATTTGCAACAAAGTAAAAAGAACAGGCATGATAAAACTTAATATAAATATTAATTGTTGTATGTGTATTAATCTCAAGAGAGGTCTGTGAAGGCACAATAAGTTTTTTATACTAACACGTAAAAGCCCTTCACAGACGAAGGGCTTTTTTATTAAATAAAGAAAGGGTTGAAAAATGAAAACATTAAGAAAAAAGAGATCGAAGATTAAGTTAACTAATAACTTAAATTCAATAAAATCCATTCATTCATATTTATCATCCTTCAATTCATCTATCTACTGTATCTGTACCCCCTCTATGTGTTGCTGCTGTTAATTTCTTCCTCTAGCTATAAATAAAATTTCACTAAATATTCTTAACACTTTATAAGTATAATTTAAAACTTTAGTATTATTCATTAGCAGGATAATAAGAATGCATGACAAGCATTATAGAAGTATAATAAAATCTATAACCTGGCGATTAACTGGAAGTATTGATACAACCATAATTTCGTATTTATTAACCGGTGATTATAAAATTGCTTTATCAATTGGTGGAATAGAAATCTTCACAAAAATTATACTTTATTATTTACATGAAAGAATCTGGAATAAAATAAAATTCGGGAAAGAACAAAAGTCAGAACCAGAATATCATATTTGAGGTAGTCATGAAAATACTTGAAAAAATAAAAAATCAATTATATGACAAAGATGCTTTGGAAGTATTAAAACTTATTTCAAAGAAATTTGGAAATAAAGCAGTTTTTTCTACAAGTCTGAGTATTGAAGATCAGGTTATCACACATATGCTTGCATCACTAAATTCAAAAATCAAAATATTTACACTCGATACAGGCAGGTTGCCTAATGAAACTTATAATTTAATCGAAAGAACAATAGAAAGATATAATATACCGATAAAAATTTATTTCCCAAATCCTCGTTTAGTTGAAAGGATGGTTAATAGAGATGGAATAAATCTTTTTTATCGCAGTATCGAAAACAGAAAAAAATGTTGTCATGTAAGAAAAATTCAACCACTAAAACGTGCATTAAGAAATAAAAAAGTATGGATAACAGGATTAAGAAAAGAACAATCTATAACACGACAAAATATGGAATTAGTTGAATACGATCCGGAATTCAGGATTATAAAAGTTAATCCATTAATTAATTGGACAGAAAAAGAAGTATGGGATTATATTAAAAAATATAACATACCATACAACAGTCTTTATGATAAAAATTATACAAGCATTGGATGTGAACCATGTACAAGAGCAACACTGCCGGGCGAAGATATTCGAGCCGGTAGATGGTGGTGGGAACATCCCGAAACTAAAGAATGCGGTTTACACATTAAACATTAAAGGAGTTTGATATGGATTACCTGGATAAATTAGAAGCTCACAGCATTTATATTTTCAGAGAAGCATATAGAGAATTTAAACATTTAGCCATGTTATGGTCTATTGGAAAAGATAGCACCGTACTTCTACATCTTGCAAGAAAAGCTTTTTTTGGTCATGTACCTTTTCCACTAATACATATAGATACTTCTTTTAAAATTCCTGAAATGATTGAATACAGAAATAAACTTGCAAGAGAATTAAAACTAAAATTGATAGTTGGACAAAACAAAGAAGCACTTAAAACAAAACAGACTTTCCCGGATGGCAATGTTGATAGAATTACTTGCTGCAAACTTCTAAAAACTGAAGCTTTGAAAAATACATTATCTGGACAATTTCCCAGATATAGACTTGATCACGAACTGGGTGTATTCGTTGAAGACCAAGATAAAGAAGCTTATACTGGAGTAATTGTTGGTGTAAGAGCCGACGAAGAAGGAAGTCGTTCTAAAGAACGATATTTTTCTCCAAGAGACAAAAATAGTGATTGGGATATTGGTGATCAGCCACCTGAATTGTGGAATCAATTTAAAACTGAATTTGCACCTAAAACTCATGTAAGAATTCATCCATTACTAGATTGGACAGAATTAAATATCTGGGAATATATAGATAGAGAAAATATTCCTGTAGTATCACTTTATTTTGATAATGGCAACGGAAAAAGATATCGATCGCTTGGATGCTATCCGTGCACTTTTCCTATAGATTCTACTGCAAAAAATGTAAAAGAAATTATTGAAGAATTAAAAAGTGGTAAACTAAAAAATATAGCAGAAAGATCTGGAAGAGCACAGGATAAAGACGGAGGTGGAACATTAGAAGAATTGAGAAGAGAAGGCTATATGTAAAATATTGTTTATCTATTAAGATTTTTTATTTATTGATTTTATCAACATATAAAAAAATTTTTAATTGAATCATTTTTATCAAATAATAAGAATTTGAAATTAATGGGGATCTAATATGAAAGAAAGAATGAATATTGTTGTGGTTGGTCATGTAGATCATGGGAAAAGCACTTTAATTGGTCGATTACTTGCAGATACAAACTCATTACCTGTTGGTAAATTAGAACAGATTAAAAAAACTTGCGAATTAAATGCAAAACCATTTGAGTATGCTTTTCTTCTTGATGCTTTGGTAGATGAACAAACACAGGGAATTACAATTGATACAGCAAGAATATTCTTTAAAACGAAAAAAAGAGAATATATAATTATTGATGCACCAGGTCATATCGAATTTTTGAAAAATATGATCAGTGGTGCAGCACGAGCCGAAGCAGCAATTTTATTAATTGATGCACACGAAGGTATTGCAGAAAATACGAAGCGTCATGCATATATGCTTTCATTACTTGGTATTAATCAGATTATTGTAGCAGTAAATAAAATGGACTTAGTTGATTTCAGCGAATCCAGATTTAATCAAATTAAAAATGATTATTCAAAATATCTTAATGAAATAAATATTAATCCTGTCGAATATGTTCCTATATCAGCATTCCACGGTTTAAATTTGATCGAGCATTCAAATAAAATGTCCTGGTATAAAGGTAAAACTATTCTTGAATTAATCGATTCATTTGAAAAAGAAAAAGAAGATGAAGAAAATGATTTCAGAATGTTTGTACAGGGTGTTTATAAATTTACAGAAAATGGAGATAACCGCAGAATAATCGCTGGTACAATCAATTCAGGTACTATTAATGTTGGAGACGAAATTATTTTTCTGCCATCTCAAAAGAAATCTATAGTAAAATCAATTGAAATATTTGGTAAAGAAGCTCCATTATTTGCAATAGCAGAACAAGCAATTGGATTAACATTAACAACTCAAATTTATGTTAAACCGGGCGATTTAATTTGCAGAATAGATCAGCAATTGCCATATACCACTAATCGTTTTATCGCCAATATTTTCTGGATGGGGAAAAACAATCTTAGTATTCATAAAAAATACAAACTAAAAATTGGAACTAATAAGGCTGGTGTAAGCATTGAAGCTATTAAATCTGTCATGAATGCTTCTACATTAGAAAAAGAAAATTATAGAGAAGAAGTTCATAGAAATGAAGTAGCTCAAATTATATTTAGAACAGATAAACCAATCAGCTTTGACCTGTTCAGCAAAATTAAATCAACTGGAAGATTTGTAATTGTTGACGAATATGATATAGCTGGTGGTGGAATTATCATAGAAGCTCTTGAAGAAAAAGAAGAATTGGTTACTCCAGATTATTCTGGCTTCGAAAGAGAATTATATGAATTAATTAAAAAATATTTCCCCCACTGGGAAATAAAACCAATTTACTAAACCTATTAAAGGTAGTTCTCATGGAAAAGATAAATAAATATAAAATAAATTCATTGCCAATTTTATTAAGAAATCCAAAAATTTTACTGATTGGCGGTGGTAATGTAGCTTTTCAAAAAGCTAAAGTATTAATAGAAAACGAAATTGAATTCTTTATTATAGCAGAGAAAGTTTGTGAAGAATTAAAATATTTCAATATTCCATACAAGCAAAAGAAATTTGAAAAGAGTGATGCAGATAATTTCAATATAATTATAAATGCAACTGGAAATGATGAAGTAAAAAATATAATCAATGAAATTAAGAAAGAAAGATTTATTCTTGTCAATACAGTTGATGTACCTGAAGAATGTGATTTTTACTTTTCATCTTTACTTTTGTATAAAAATTTAAAAATAGCCGTATCAAGTGATGGTGCCAGTCCAACTTTAACTCAAATAGTTAGAGATAAAATAAAACAATTATTACCTGATAGACTCGGAGAATTTGCAGAGAAAAAATTATATGAAAGGATTAATTCAAAAATTGAAATTGAAGAAACCAAAAAAGAAACATTACGTTTATTTGGAAAAGTTTATATCATTGGTTGCGGTATTGGAGGAGTTGACTTTTTAACAATAAAAGCATTTAAAACTTTACAATATCTCGATATAGTTTTTTATGATCATCTTATTGATGATGAAATATTAGACATACTTCCTAAGAAAACAAAAAAAATTTATGTAGGGAAATGCAAAGGAAAACACTCTTTATCACAAGATGAAATTAATAATTTATTACTGGAATTTGCATTAAAAGGAATGAAAGTGGGCAGATTAAAAAATGGAGATCCTTTTATATTCGGTAGAGGTGCAGAAGAAGCAGAATTTTTAATAAATAACAATATCGATGTTGAAATTATTCCCGGTATCTCTTCGGCTTTTGCTGCACCATTAGCAGCTGGAATACCACCTACTTCAAGAGGATTCGCAAATTCAGTTTCAGTTGTTACTGGACACGTTAGTGGTGGAGCTTTTGACAGTTCTTGGATAGAACTATTAAAAAGAAAAAATCATACTACAATTGTTTTGATGGGTTTAACACAGGTTGAAAATATTTATCATTATGCAATTAATTCAGGCATCGATAAAAATTTACCTGTTGCTATTGTCTCAAATGCTGCAAGCAGCAATCAAAAAGTTTTTACTGGCAATCTTGAAAATCTAATTGCACTTTCTAAAGAAGCAACTTCTCCTGCTGTTTTAATATTCGGTGAAGTAATTAAATACTCAAATATACTCCCACATTACGAAGCTGGATTTAATGAATTAAATTACCTTTCAACCGAAACTTCAAGTAATGATTTATTAAAAAAAGAAAGGGTGTTATTATGACACAAATAAAAATTTGGGAACAAATAGACATTAATAGTGGATTTGATGTTTATAGTGAAATTAATGAATATGAAGAGATAATCCACAAATTAAAAAACCAGGAAATCCACCCTGAAAGATTTAAAGGATATCGTCTTACTTTTGGAACTTATGGTGTAAGGCATCATGGCGAGGGAATCCACATGCAAAGAATTAAAATTCCGAGTGGTTTTATTCTCTCAGAACAACTAAGACAAATTGCTTCAATTGTTGAAAAATATGTTGGTTCACAACATGCACATTTAACAACACGACAGGATATTCAATTACATTTTATAAAAATTGACGACATCCCTACAATATTACGTCTACTTGCAGATGTTGGTATTACAGCAAAAGAAGCATGCGGTAATAGTGTACGAAATATAACTTCTTCATATTTATCGGGAATTAATCCAGAAGAATATTTTGATGTTCTTCCTTATGCTATATTTTGCACAAGATATTTTTTACGACATCCACTTTCTTCTACACTACCAAGAAAATTTAAAATTACTTTCTCGGAAAGTGAACAGGATTTAGCTTATTCAAGAATTCATGATATTGGTTGCATTGCACAAATACAAAAAAATGGTAATGACTTACAGTATGGATTTAAAGTTTATGTTGGTGGTGGACTCGGTTCGGTACCTATGACAGCTTATCCTCTCTTTGATTTTGTATCGGTATCAGATTTTTATCCACTAGCTGAAGCTATTTTAAGAGTGTTCCATAAATATGGAACTGAAGAAAGAAAAAATAGAAACCGTGCAAGAATGAAATTTTTAATTGCCAGAATTGGTTTTGAAAATTTCAAAGATCTGGTTATAAAAGAATTTATTTCACTTAAAAATTTTAGAAGAATAAATAATGAACTCGAAAAATATGTTCAGGATTTTCCATTACCTGCTCCAACAAAAAATGGTCGCAGTGATGGTCCCATAAATACCTCAAGAATTAAATTGCCATTATATTCAAATTATGATTTTGAAAAAGATGCTCTCTGGAATACTTTTATTAAAAAATATACAATTAAACAAAAGCAAGATGGTTACTTTGCACTTTTTGTAAAACCACCACTTGGAAATTTAAATGCAGAGAAATTAAACATAATAGCCAATTTCTCAGATTCATACGGTGCAGGTTATGTAAGAATTACTCCAACACAAAAATTATTAATACCCTGGATCGAAGAAAAATTCTTAAAAGATGCATTTCACTTCTTAAAAGAAAATAAATTTATTGGAGAAGAAACTGAGGCAATGCAAGAAATTGTCTCATGCCCGGGTGCATTTTCCTGTCGCCTTGCTGTTACTCATCCATACAATTTTGCAGAACATATTGGTAAAAACATTGATGAACTTCATGGATTGCGTATTCATATTTCAGGATGTCCAAATTCATGTGGTCAACATCATATTGGTGATATTGGATTTTTTGGTGCATCGCTTAAAGTCGATGGAAAACTTTCGCCACATTATGTTGTATTGCTTGGAGGAAATGTTTTTTATCAGAGTAATAGAATTGGACAGGTAATTGGTAAAATACCTGCATTAAATGCGCACTTATTTGTTAAAGATATTGTTCAATTATGGAATGAACAAAAATTAGATGGTGAAAAATTTTATGAATTTGTCGATAGAATTGGAATTGACACTTTCAGAAAATTATTAATAAAAAATTCAACTGTTGAAAAAGATAATTACGATTATTTCCATGAACCAGGTATTGAATCAGAATTCAAAATGGAAGCTGAATCACGTGGTGAGTGTGCTGGAAGTCTTCTCGACATCATGGCAATAAATCTTTATGATTCAATTAGAAATATTTATGAAGCCGAAGATGATATTAAAGCTAAAAACTGGTCTGCTGTAAAAGAAAAATGCCTGGATTCAATACTCAAATGTGCTAAGATGTATGTATATCTTGAAGGAATTGAACCAACTTCTGAAGATGAAATACTCAATGAGTTTGTAGAAAGAATTAACATAAAACACTGGTTATGCAACGATTGGTCTGATATTAAAGAAAAATATTTCATCTGGAAATATTCATCAGATAACGAAATTAATGCAATTGAAATACTCAACTATACAAAAGAATTTGTAAAAGATTCTGATAAATCTTATATGCGATTATTGCCAAACTTAAAAATTATGGAATGTGCAAAAATTACGGAGGATAACAATGACTGATATTAAACCTGATGAAACTTTAGATCTTAAAGGTGTTCAATGCCCTTTTAATTATGTTAAAACAAAACTTAAGCTCGAAACTATGCAAAGTGGCCAAATTCTCGAAGTTATTTTAGATAATGGGGAACCAATAAAAAATGTCCCGCAATCATTAAAACAGGATGGACACCAAATTTTATTACAGGAAAAACTAAATGAACATTTCTGGAAAATTTTTGTTAAGAAATAAAAGAGAAAAACATGAGAATTGCAGAAGACATAACAAAATTAATCGGCAATACACCTCTGGTTAAAATTAATAAAATAACTAAAGACTCAGAAGCAACTGTCGTAGCAAAATTAGAATCGTTTAATCCATGTGCTTCTGTTAAAGATAGAATTGGTGTTTCGATGATCGAAGATGCCGAACAAAAAGGTTTAATCAATAAAGATACTATAATTGTTGAACCAACTTCAGGTAATACTGGATTAGCACTCGCTTTCGTAGCAGCTGCAAAAGGATATAAAGTAATCATAACTATGCCTGAATCTATGAGCATTGAAAGAAAAAAATTACTTGAATTATTTGGAGCAGAAGTTATTCTTACACCAGCAGAAAAAGGAATGCAGGGTTCAATTGATAAAGCAGAAGAAATATTAAAGAACACAAAAAATTCCTTTATGCCTTATCAATTCAAGAATCCTGCTAATCCAGAAATACACAGAAAAACTACTGCAGAAGAAATCTGGAATGATACAGATGGAAAGATTGATATTTTTATTGCTGGTGTTGGAACCGGAGGCACTATAACCGGTGTTTCTGAAGTATTAAAACAAAGAAAGCCAGAATTAAAAACTATTGCAGTCGAACCATATAGTTCAGCTGTTCTTTCAGGTGATAAACCCGGTCCACATATGATTCAGGGAATTGGAGCTGGATTTATACCAGAAGTATTGAATGTCAATATTATTGATGAAATCATAAAAGTAAAAAACGAAGATGCATTAAATATGGCTAAAAGAATTATAAAAGAAGAAGGGATACTTGTAGGAATTTCAAGTGGTGCTGCTATGTATGCAGCTCTTCAAGTTGCAAATAGAAAAGAAAATAAAGACAAATTAATTGTTGTAATTTTTCCAGATACTGGAGAAAGATATTTATCAATCTCATTTTTTACATCTTAATTTAAGGAGGAGATTATGGAATTAACTATCAATGGAAAAAAAGAAATTATCAATAAAGAAAAACTAACAGTTAGTGAATTACTCAAATTAAAAGATGTTCAGATGCCCGAAATGGTATCTGTTGAATTAAATGGTGAAATAATTGATCGCAAAGATTACGATAAAATAGAATTACAAAATTCTGATACAATTGAATTTTTATATTTCATGGGTGGTGGAAACAATGGAATTTGAAACAAAAGCAATCCATTCGGGATTTGCTCAAGAAGAAAAATTTGGTGCAACTTTTTTCCCAATTTATGGAAGTGCTTCATTTGCTTATAAGACAGCTGAAGACTTAAGCGAAGTATTCGAAGGAAAAAAATTTGGCTATGTATACTCGAGAATTTCAAATCCTACAGTTACAGCATTCGAACTCAGAATGAATGCACTCGAAGAAGGAATTGGTTCAATTGCAACTGCTTCGGGTATGTCTGCTATTGCTACTGTATTCTTTACTCTTACCGAACAGGAAGATGAAATAATTTCTTCAGATTGTTTATTCGGGGGAACATATTTATTCTTTAATGAGATAATGAAAAAATATGGAGTAAAAGTTCATTACGTAAATATTAACGATATTGATTCGTGGAAAAAACTTATTAATAAAAAAACCAAACTAATTTTCTTTGAATCAATCAGTAATCCTAAACTTGAAATACCCGATTTAAAAACAATTTCTAAAATTGCACATGAACATAATATTCCGGTTATTGTTGATAATACTGTACCTACACCTTACTTATGGCGTGCAAAATATTTCGGAGCAGATATTATTGTTCACTCAACAACCAAATATATTTCTGGTAATGGTACAACAATTGGCGGCATATTAATAGACACAGGAAATTATGATTGGAAAAAATCTACCAATGAAAAAATAAAAGAAATGAGTTCAAAAGCAGGTAACTTTGCTTTTTTAGCTACTGCAAGGTCAAAGATCTATCAAAATATAGGATTTGCACCTTCTCCATTTAGTGCATTTCTTAATTTAATTGGTATTGAAACTTTACCTCTTAGAATGGATAAACATTGTGAAAATGCATTAAAGCTTGCTGAGTTTTTGAAATCAAATCAAAAAGTAGTTGATGTAAATTATCCAGGACTCCAAGTTCATAAATTTCATGAAACTGGTAGACAGCAATTCAATAATAAATTTAGTGGACTATTAACATTCTTTCTTAACTCAAAAGAAGAATGTTTTAATTTCATTAATAATCTAAAGCTTGCTAAAAACTTAGCTAATATTGGTGATACACGTACATTGGTAATTCATCCAGATTCTACAATTTATCTTAATTGTACACAAGAAGAAAAAAACTTAGCTGGTGTAAACGAAAAAATGATTAGAGTTTCTGTTGGATTAGAAAATATTAATGACATAATTGAAGATTTTAATCAAGCATTAGAAAAAATTTAATAGGAGATTCACAAATGAATTTTAGTGAAGAACAAATTATCAGATATAGCAGAAATATAATTCTAAAAGAAGTTGGCGGCGAAGGACAAAAAAAATTACTCGAATCAAAAGTACTTGTTATTGGAGCCGGAGGTTTAGGTTCTCCTGTTTTGCTCTATCTTGCCGCAGCCGGAATAGGTACATTAGGTATAATCGATAGCGATGTTGTAGATTTAAGCAATCTTCAACGACAAATCATTCATTTTACTCCAGACATAAATATTCCAAAAGTTGATTCGGCTAAATCTAAAATTCAACAGCTTAATCCCGACGTAAACGTTATTACATACAATGAAAGACTTACTTCAAAAAATATTGTTGAGATTATTAAAGATTATGATTTTATAATTGATGGAACAGATAACTTTCCTACAAAATTCTTAGTTAATGATGCATGTGTAATGAATAATAAACCTTTTTCTCATGCAGGTATCTTGAGATTCGAAGGTCAAACATTTACTTATACTCCCGGCAATATGTGCTATAGATGCATTTTCAAAGAACCACCTCCAAAAGGAGTTGTACCAACCTGCAGCGAAGCTGGTATTCTTGGAGCAGTTGCTGGTGTAATAGGTACAATCCAGGCTGTTGAAGCATTAAAATATATTCTTCAAAAAGGAGATTTATTAACTAATAAACTACTTACATTTAATGCTCTTACTACTCAATTCCGGGAAATTAAATTAAAGAGAAACGAAAATTGCCCTGTATGTGGAAAAAACCCAACTATTAAAGAGCTGCAGGATTATGAACAGCCCGTTTGTGAACTAAAATTATAAGGAGAATTGTTATGGCAGATAAAAAGAAAATTTCTATAGTACTTTTTAGCGGAGATTTTGATAAGGCAATTGCAGCCTTTACAATAGCTTCTGGCGCTGCAGCTGTAAATTACGATGTAAATATGTTTTTTACTTTCTGGGGTCTGAATGTGATTAAAAAAATAAAACATCGCAATGCAATTGGTAAAGGCTTACTTGCAAGAACATTTAATTTTTTGATGGGTGGATTTAAAAATTTACCTTTGAGTAGATTGAACTTTGCAGGATTAAGTCCAAAACTAATGACAAATTTAATGAGAAAAAGAAATGTTGCAACGTTAGAAGAATTAATAAATGCTGCAATTCAACTAAATGTAAATTTATATGCATGCGAAATGTCAATAAATATTCTTGGATTAAAAAAAGATGACTTTATACCAGAAGTTAAAGAAATCCTTGGAGTTGCAAAATTCTTAAATCTTTCTGAAGGAGGTGAAATTTTATTCATATGAAAACTTTTAAATTAGATATAACAAAAGAACATTGCCCCATGACATTTGTAAAAACTAAACTTGAACTCGAAAAACTTAGTAAAGGTGATATACTTGAAGTTGTTCTAAAAGAAGGAGAACCACTTGAAAATGTTCCAAAAACTGTTATTGAACAGGGAAATAAAGTTTTAGAAATAAAAAATATTCAGGATGATATTTACCTGGTAAAAATTGAAAAGGGTTAATTATGATTAAAATACCTCAAGCCATATACAATAAAATAATTGAACATAGTAAAAACGATTATCCACTTGAAGCATGCGGTTATCTGGTTGGAAACGATGAAAATGTAATTGATATAATTAAAATGACAAACATCGATAAATCAAATGAACATTTTACTTTCGATCCAAAGGAACAATTTCAGGCTGTAAAATATGCACGGCAAAAAGGAGCTAATTTAATTGCTGTTTATCATTCGCATCCGGCTTCACCTGCAAGAATGTCAAAGGAAGATATTCGACTTGCTAACGATACATCTATTAAATACTTAATATATTCGGTATCGGAAGATAAACTAAAATGTTTCTCTATTGATAAAGAAAAAAATGTGACAGAAGAATTAATTGAAATTGTGTAACCAATTTTAATTATTAATCCATTGGTATAAATTTCTTTAAAAAAATTCTTGATAATATTTCTCAATTAACTTATTATGCAACCAAAATTAAAGATTTAGATGACAATCAATAATCAATATATCATACAGCCTGTTGGTGAATATCTCGAAGCAAAGATTAATTCTGCAAGTATTAAACACATACACGAAGTCAAAAAAGAATCTGAATACAATTCACTTCTTAAGAACTTTTCTGATGATAAAAAATTTACCGTAGTTACTGAAAATCTTGATAAAGAAAAACATCTTAATGAATTAAGATTCCAGGAAAATACTCCCGTAGCACAGTTACTGGAGACTAAAAATATTTTTAATGAAACTAAAAAAGTATCCAGTAAAAAAGAAAAGAAGCAGTTTTCTTCATTTAATTTTAGCAAAGAAGAATTTAAAAAAGCTGAAGAATCAAAAAACGAAAAGGGATTTTATATTATTATTGATGGGATGTTAATACAACCAGATAATTATCAAAAAAATCTATCTTACATGGAAAGAAGAATTAATAAAGCTTATCGAATTAACATACCAAGAGATCCCGGTACTCTGATTAATGTAATTGCTTAGTCATTATAATATCCTTTTCTCTTATAAAGTTTTGCACCATAAATTCTTTCGTTACCAATTTGATTTACGATGTAATGTTTCTCAGGTCTTCCATTTACTTCAAGAATTTCATATCCAACAATGCCCCTTTTTAATAACTCTGCAAGCATCTTCATAAATTCTTCTTTTTCTTTATCATTCAAATCATCAATATCAAGTCTATTCGATTTGCCAAGATTTAAAAACTTATCTAACTTATCAAAAACTTTTGCAGTATTAGAAATTTCAGCTGTATCTTTTGGATAAGTACTTTTAATTAAATAATCTTTATCGTTATGTATTTGCTGAAATAATGCTCTCAGAAAGAAATTTTCGTTTTTAATTGGCTCCATACTTCTATCTTTTTTCTTAATTATCGAATGTCAAAAATTTTTCTTTAATCATCACTTATGATCTGAATCAAAAAAATGTTTAACTATTTTGCTTCCTGCGAAATTTTATTAACAAAACTCACAATTATATTTATAACTTTTTCCTGCCATGGATTAAAAAGCCAGAAAGTATGGGGAGTATTTTCTAATGTGTGCACTTCGGAATAAATATTATATTGTTTTAATATTTCTATAGCTTCATCTCTACCAGCATGAAATCTTGGAATTGAACTGTTTATAAATAGCATTGGTGGAGTATTTTTACTTATATAAGTTAATGGAGAAGCTTCTTTCCAGATTTCTGGTTTTTCTTTGTAAGTAAAGCCAAGCCACATTTTAGCAGCAGATGGTTTAGATGGAATTGTATCTTTTCCACTTTCAGAAGGAGTGGTCATATCAAGCACACCATCTATATCAATAATAGCCATGATTTTTGTAGAATGTTTTTTCGATACTGGTTCAAATTTTTTTATTCCACAGGTTACACCGGCAAGAGCTGCTAATTGTCCACCAGCTGATTGTCCCATTAAAATAATTTTATTTGTATCAATATTAAATTTTTCTGAATTCTCTTTAATCCATAAAATTGCATTTTTGATGTCCAACACTGCAGCTGGATACAAAGCTTCTGTTGAAAGTCTATATTCAATTGTAGCAGTAACAAAATTTTTAGATGCAATATTAGAAGCTATTGCCCATTCCATTTCTTTGTGACCCGAACGCCATCCACCACCATGAATAATTATAATACATGGCATTTTTTTATTTAATGATTCTGGAAAAAATAAATCAAGGTGCAAATTTCTCTTACCTTCTTGATAATAGATAATATTACTTTTTATTGTGATTTCTTTATTTACTGTTGCAGGTTTTGCAAAAGGAAATTCTTCTTTAATTTTTTCATAAGCCGAATTAATTGTAAATGAAGTATCTCGTATAATATTATCTTGAGAATAAATTAAAGCTGGTAATAAAAACATGAATAATACTTTTATTTTCATTTCAACCTCATAATAATTTTATAGGGCTATTCAAAATTATTGTATTGAATAGCCCTGAATTAAATATTACTTAAAACGCACTTCCTTATTTCAATAGAATCATTTTCTTTGTCATTACAAAATCATCGGTGATAATTTGATAAAAATATACTCCACTTGAAAGTCTGGATGCATCAAATTGAATTTTATAATAACCAGGATTTTGAATTTCATTAACCAGTGTAGTAACTCGTTCTCCTAAAACATTAAAAATAAACAACTGTACTTTTGTGACTTTTGGAAGAGTATAATTTATTGTTGTGGTTGGATTAAATGGATTGGGATAATTTTGTGATAAGGAATAATTCTCTGGAATTACTTTAGTATTTGCTTCAGATTCTTCTACTGCAGTTATAACATCTGGCATCCAATCATACCCAAAATTTGGATTTGTATTTTTAGAGAAAATATTTTGAAGTGTATATTCTTTCGCTTCCTCATCTGTTAATTGTCTTGAAATAGAAGTTAATCTTTTTGAAATGTCTGAACCTGGTCCATAACATTTATATTCTGCATAAAGAGCTGGGGTAACATTCCAGGTTGACCATCCAGCAGGATTTAGAGAAGCAGGTTCATAACAATTTATAAATACTGTTCTTGGTTTAGCTTGCCATGGTCTTCCCAGTACAAATGATGTAATTCTTCTACCATCAAAACCTATTGAGTCAGCAGTAATCTTACAATCTCTAAAAACATAACCAAATTTAGATTCTGCATCTGTACTTGCTGCAGTTAGAGTTCCACCTTCTCTGTTAATGTGAATTTCACAAGAATCAAATACAACAATATCTCTTCCAAAGATAAAATCAACAGATCCTTCGATGTAACAATTCTTCATATAAATTCTTCCTGCACCTCTACCACCCCAGGTATAATAAGTATCCTGATAACCAAGCAATCTACAATTAAAATATTGTTGACGATCGCCATTTACTCTCAATGCAACAGCCTGTTCATTACCACCATGCGATCCATCATTTTTAATTGTATTCTGGAATGTTATGTTCATTGCAGTAAAATCGTCTGCATCAATGGCAACGCTGTAAGAACCTGAAGTACCTAAATTATTTTTCCCGGCATAATCATCATAATTTAAAATTGTACTATCTCGGTCTTCCCCTTTTAATATTACATTAGTTTTAGAAGCAGACAGTAAAAGTTTTTCATAATAAATTCCTTTCTTCACAAAAATTGTATAGGGACCCGTATAATAATCTGGCACATCATTAAATGCTGCCTGAACAGAAGTATAATCACCACTACCATCTTTTGCTACAATTTTAGTCACTGCCGGTGCTAACTGTTGTGTTGTAAATGAAAGTTCTTCACCATAACCGGCTCCTTTACTATTGATTGCGTAAGCACGAACATAATAAGTAGTATTTGGTTCTAAAGGATATAAAATGCTGGTAAATTTCCCGAGTCCTTTACCATTTTCAGTTCTGAAATCATTAATCGTTGGATTACCTGTTTTATTCCAGCATATGCCTCTAACAATTACTGTATCACCACCCCAGCTTAGAACTTCGCCACCACTTGTTGCTGTTTTAGCCAGGATATTCGTAATTGGATTTGTTTTAACAACAGGAACAGATAATGAATCCAGTGTTACGAATTCTACCTGTTCTCCATAAGAAATGCCTGCTTCATTTATAGCATAAGCACGAACAAAATATTTTGTTCCGGGATTTAATCCTGTTATTTTGCTTACAAATGAACCGGAACCACCACCATCTTCCGTTTTATTATCCTGAATTGTTGGATTGCCGGTTGTATTCCAGCATACTCCTCTCAATGTAACAATAGCACCACCATCATTGGGAATATTTCCACCGCAAGTTGCAAATGTAGTTGAAATATCTGTAACCTGATTCGTTATTACTACAGGTGGATCTGCTGTAACACCCAGGACAGTTCCCATAATTTGAACACTATCAACTGCAATTAATTTTGCCCATCCTTCAGCTTTTGTATTATGTGGATAAATTCTAAGATAAAATTTTTCTCCAGTATTAATTGTTTCTTCTAATTTAGCTCCATATTTACTTACTTTATTTCCAACAAGTGATGTATCATTAATCAATAAATTTTTTGTAGAGAATGTTGAATCTTTTGAATAATAAACAGCTGCTCTAAGATTACTTGAGAACCAGCCCCCCATGTAAAGTGAAATAGAATCAACATAAAAAGTGCCACCAAATTTTGGTTTAGCTGTATATTGAAAATATAATGTATCAGTTGGATTTGGTTCAGCATACCAGGTTTTAGATACTGTTTGTATAGCACCGCATTTCAAATTATTTCCATTTAAATCTGGTAATTGTGTTGTTCCATAAAATTTCATAGTTGAACTATATTTAACAGGTTCTCCCAGAACTGGACCAGTTGTTATAAATTCTTCTCCATCTTCATATGGCCAGATAACTTTTGATAATACTGGACTTCCTTCTACTTCGCCTGCAATTACAATATTCTGTAAACACAAATATTTTCCTGTTGAAACAGTAGAACTCTCGTGCCATGGATAGATTCTCAAGTAAAATTTTTCACCTGATTTAACAATTATATTCTCATCAAATTCAAAATGCTCTAATGCAGTTGCATTAAGATAATTATGACCTGATTGGTCACTTGTTTGATAATTTAATTTAATTGCATTGCTAAAATCTTCTTTTGTTGAAATCCACAAATTGGCTTTAAAAGTACTCGAACTTTTTGCACCCATATCAAGCGATATTTTATTGACATATAAAGTATAGCCAGATTTAGGAGCAACAGAAAACTGAACATAAACAGAATCTATTTGATCAGTTAAACCAGCAGGCCAGGTATTGTTTGTACCTGCCATTCTAATTCTTTGACTGTTATTTGGACCTGTATATTGATTAATTTCAGTATTCTTGAAAAATTCATCTTGTGCTGTAATCTGTCCAGTTGTAATAACTGAAAATCCAGTTCCTCCATCAGCTGGATTAGTTAAAGGCCAGGTGGCAGAAGCTTGATAAGTTTTTCCTTTTGTTGTACCCCATATTTTTACATCCTGAATATAAAGGTATTTTGATGTTGAAGGTGAACTTTCATACCAGGGATAAATTCTTACAAAAAGTGTATCTCCATCATTAACCTGTGCATTGATTTTAAAAACATATAATGAATCATTATTATTCCCAAGTACAAGCGGATTAGTATTTAACTTTTGTGCATTAATAAATGAAGAACCAATTGAATACCAAATATTTACACGCATATAACTCGTTCCACCGCCACCAAGCCATAATGAAATTGAATCTGCATGAAAGCTATTTCCAGTCTTTGGCATTAATGAAAACTGAACATAACGTGAATCGACCTGACCTGTTTCATTTCCCCATGAAATTGGATTGGTGCCATCAAATGGCCACCATCTTTGATTTGTACCAAGTGGACCAGCATTTGTACCTGAATAACTTCTTACAACAAAATTTTTCGAACCAATTTGTGGAAATCCAATCAAATTCCCCTGCACAACAGAAACATTCTGGCTATCTGGTGGAACACATTTCCACTCAACAAAGGCTCTATTTTGTGAGTAAGCCTGAAAAGCTAATAATAAAATAATTAACACTGTTAATATTTTTTTCATGATGCCTCCAGTTCTGAGATTATTGTTTCTATTTTTATCTGCACGAATAGTACTAAGGTAAAGTTACATTAGTCTGCTGGTAGATAAAATAAAATTTCTATCAGATGAAATTATTTTCTATGAGTTGCAAAAAAGAAGGGCTAAGTTGTTGCTATATTTTGTTTCCAAAAATTTTCTGGAAATTTTCTTTATAAGTTCTGCTTAATTTCAACTTTGTTCCATTTTTCAGAAATACTTCAAAATCTCCGTGTTCATTCGGTTTTAATTTTTCAACCTGTTCAATATTAACTATAGATGAACGATGAATTCTTATAAACATATCGGGATTTAATTTTTTCTCGAGTGCAGATAAAGAATCAAGTAAAATATATTTTTCAGAATTACAATGAATGTATACATAGTCACCATGAGCTTCGAACCAATAAATATCTGGAACTGAAATTACTTTTATTACATTTTTATTTTTAACCAGAATTTTATTTAGAAACTTTTCTTCAGCTTTAAATTTTTCCCGAGCAGAAATTAGACTTAAATATTCATCTGCAATAGCTTTTAATTTTTCTGAATAATATTTCGCATTACGATTATGAATATGATTAATGGCATAATCCAGTGCATTTTTTAAACGAACATTATCAATAGGCTTCAGAAGATAATCAACTGCATGGAATTCAAATGCTTTAAGTGCATATTTATCGTAAGCAGTAATAAAAATTACAACTGGAGTTTTTTCACTCTTAATATTTTTTAAAACTTCAAAACCATTCATTTCAGGCATTTGAATATCAAGAAAAATAAGGTCTGGAGACAAAGCATTTATTTTTTCAATTGCTTCAACTCCAGAAGAACATTCTTCAATTATTTCAATACTATCATATTCCTGTAAACGAATTCTTAAACCTTCTCTTGCATGTGGTTCATCATCAATTATAATTGTTCTTATTTTCAATTAATCACCTTCTAAAATTTCATCAAGTTGATTTTCTTTAATTAATGGAATTCTTAATATTAATGAATAACTATCGTCATTATCAACTAAATAGATGTTGTTATTGTTTTTTATAAAATCATATAATTTTTGCTCAAAATCTTCTTCGGGATTTTCAGTTTTGAAATTTATAAGAACCATCAAATCATTTCTATCAATTTTTGAAATTATTTCTATGATAATTTCTTCATCAATATTCACAAGATTTTCTATAGCATAGAGCAAAGAAAAAGATGGTATTAAAAGATCATTATAAACTTCACTCACATTTTTCTTTAAAAACAATTTTCTACCTGTAATTATTCTTTTTACTATTAAGAACTTTTCAATAAAATTAATTTCTTGATTTAAGGAAGAATAACTTCTTTCATGATATAAAGTTGTTCTTAGAAAATCACTTGTGGCATTCAATAAATTATCGGCATCTTTTGTTTTGTGGTGTTTAATAAACTCGGCAATTTTATCCAGTGCATTATGCAAAAAATCTGGATTAATTTTACTTTTTAACTCATGTAATTTTGTTAATGAAAGTTTCTCTTTTAACTGATAACTCTTTAATTCATTTTCCTTTACTTGATTTTTATATTTTATAAGATAAAATCCCAGATAAAAAAATATCACCATTACAATATCGAGCCACACCAGTGGATTATAAAAAATTACCTGATAAAAGTTACTATAGCTTTTCTTTATCAAAAAGTATGATTCCACACCATATAACAATGCTTGATGAATACAAATTATCAAAGTAGTAATAACTACATTACTTATTATTTTAAGTCTATTACTCTTTAAATGTAATCTTACAAGAATTAAAACAACAAAAGCAATGATTATGAAATACCAGTTATAAATTAACTTGGTTAATAAAAGGAGAATAAAAGGATTAATCGTTTTGTGATAAATAAAATATGTTTGTAATGAATTTATTAAAGCAATAAAATTCAACAAAATGAAAAATGGGAGAAATATCTTTAAATCAATTATTTTCTTTAAATCATTTATTTGTTGCATTAGCATCTTTTAATTGTGATATTATAACAGGAAATTTAATTAAGACCTTCAAACCTCCGAGTTCAGACCTGCTAAAATTGAATTGAAAATCTTTATCAAAAAAATACTCAAGCTGTCTTCTAATTATTTTCAATCCAAGACCTTTTTCTGAAAATATATTATCCATATCTACATCAAGTCCATTATCTTCTACAACAATATTTAAATGTTCATTGTTTTGTGATATGTTAATTACTATTAATCCATTTATATTTTGTTTAGCAATTCCGTGTCGTATCGAATTTTCAACCAAAGGCTGAAGTATAAAATTTGGTACAAACACATTATTAATTTTCTCATAATTAATTTTATAATTAAGTCTTTCTCCAAATCTTAATTTTTCTATTTCGAGATAATTGATAACAAGATCTAACTCTTCATAAAGCGGGATTAATGAATTATTATTTTCACGAAGAGATTTTGCCAGCAATTCTTTTATGCTCTTAATTAACTTCAATGCTTTACTTTCATCACCCTTTAATATCAAAGTAGATAAAGTATTAAACGTATTAAATAAAAAATGTGGATGAATATGATTTCTCAATATATTTATTTGTGATTCAGTTATACTATGTTTTAGCTTCGACAACGTAATTTCTTCTTTTTTATTTTTCTCCAGACTTTCTACAATATAAATTCCTATTTCTATGATAAAATAAATTACAATATCAACCCATAACCATTGATTTCGCAGGATTCTTCTATAAATCAAAGTTTGTAAATCAAGATAATTTAAAGCAAGATTGATTATAACCGCAGAAATAATTTGATGAATGCTTACAAAAAAGAGTGGAACAACGATGTAAAGAATTAAAAAATCTTTGAAATTATTCTTATCATACTTTTGAACCAGTAAATAAATTAATGGAGCTACAAAAAACCAGAATAACCAGTAAAAGAGATTGAAAGGGATATGCCAGAATAAACTGAAATGTTGTTTTGAATTAGGTTCAATAATAAAATAATGTTGAAATGCAACAGCAAGAGCAATTAATGAGAGAATAAAAAAAAGTGTGAGCTGTAGATGATAATACCCACTTTTTTTATTAAAATAAATTTCGTTGAAAAAATATAAATTCATTACAGATTGATTAAATATTTTTCGATGACATCAAAAATAATATATGTTGATTTTGGAACATTCCACTTCGATGTATTTACTACAACTAAATTCTTGGCTGGAATAACAATTAAAAATTGCCCTCCCCATCCTGCAGCGAGATATGAGTTGTATTTCCCAAATTTTCTTGTGTGCCAATGATATCCATAACCACCAATTTGTGGAAAACCATCAAAATATTTTTTAGTTGATTTATCAATCCAGCTTTTACTTATAATTTTTTTATTATTCCATTTCCCTTCATTTAAAATCATTAAACCAATTTTTGCAAGGTCTTTTGGTCTTAACCATAATTCAGAATTTCCTTTTTCGTTTCCATCAGATGACTTTTCCCATTTAATATTTTTAATGTCTAAAGGATCAAATAAATTTTTTCTTGCAAATTCTAATGTATTAACACCAGAAACTTTTTTAATTATTCCAGATAAAAGATGAGAAAGACCACTATTATAATTCCAGACTTCTCCAGGATTATTTTTAAAAGGTACTTTTTCAATTAAATATTTATTTTGATTTTTAGAATTGTCCCACCCCGTTCTCCATTTACCTCCAAAGTTATTCCATTCAAATCCAGCACTCATTGTCAACAAATGACGAATTGTAATCTCTTTTTTTCTTTCATCAATATTTCCATTATATAGTTCAGGCATAATATCTATTAATTTTTGATTCTCATTTTTTATTAATCTTTTATCGATGGCAATTCCAATTAATAAAGAAGTTATACTTTTGGTAACAGATTTCAGGTTGCTTAATTTATTCTCATTAAATCCATTATAATATTTTTCAAATATCAGTTTATTGTCTTTATAAATAATTAAACTATGAGTTACGGGATTGGATTTATTATAATTAATTAAAAATGAATCCATTTCAATTAATTTATTAAAGTTTTTATCTGCCATATTGTTATAGTTTTGTAATTTAATAATGAGTGGATTAACAAAGACTAATAGAAAAAATATTTTGTATAAAATTTTCAACATCACTTTGTGCTTTAAACGATTATAAGATTTTTTATTTCATCAATATCATTCAACTACAAACTTACACTTAATTCTATAACTTAATTTACTCTTCAATCAAAAATAATTTGATGTAGTTTTCTGCAAAAATCAATTAGATATTCTAAAATTTTTTCTGGTTCACTATGTTCATTTGTAATTTCGAGTTTTAATGTATCGTTCTGTTGTACAAATTTTACATTCTTAGAATAATTTTCATAAATATAATTCAATAACTTAATAAACTTTGTTTGATAAAACTCTTCACGATTTCCCTTTGGTAAAATTAATGTGGATTTATTTTTTTGAATAACTATTCTTTCAAGCAAAATAAAAGAAGCATAATATCGAAGTATTGCAACCAGAATTAATCTTTCAACCATCTGGGGAAGTTTTCCAAATCTATCTATCATCTCTTCTTTGAGTTCATAAGCCTCTTCAATTTTCAGCATTGAAAAAAGAGCAGTGTAAAAACTCAGTCGATCTGATTGATCTGGCATATAATTTTGTGGTATACCAATTTCGAAGTAAGTATCAATAGTTGGTTCAGATCTTTCGATTTGTTTTGGAAGGTCTTTAAATATTTCTTTAAATTCACTTTGACGAAGTTCTTCGACAGCTTCGTCAACCATTTTTAAGTATAAATCAAATCCAACAGAATCAATAAATCCACTCTGTTCTGTTCCAAGTAAATTACCAGCTCCTCGAATTTCAAGATCTCTCATTGAAATATTAAAACCTTCACCTAAATCGGTGTACTCTTCAATTGCTTGCAATCTTTTGACAGCTTTTTTTGTCACCATATCAATTGAAGGGACAAGAAGATAAGCATAAGCCTGTTTATCACTTCTCCCCACTCTTCCTCTTAATTGATGAAGTTCAGCTAATCCAAATCTATCTGCACGATTAATAATTATTGTATTAACACTTGGAATATCAATTCCCGATTCAATTATTTTTGTTGAAATCAAAACATCATATTGTTTATTCAAGAAATCATGAATTACTTTTTCTAATTGTGATGCTTTCATTTGTCCATGTGCAACAGAAATTCTAACCTCTGGTATATGCTTTTGAAGATAAGCAGCAATTTTATCAATTGATTGAATTCTATCGTGTATAAAATAAACCTGACCACCTCTATTTACTTCAAATAAAATCCATTGACGAATTTTATGTATATCAAAAATATCTACCTTTGTGTAAATTGGTTGACGATTTGGTGGTGGTGTTGCTATAATTGATAAATCACGAGCACCTAAGAGTGAAAGATTTAATGTTCTTGGAATTGGTGTTGCAGTTAAAGTTAATGTATCGACATTTGCTTTTAATGAACGAAGTTTTTCTTTTGCCATTACACCAAATCGATGCTCTTCATCAATTATAAGAAGTCCAAGATCTTTAAATTTAACATCATTCGAAAGTAATCTATGAGTACCAATTATAATATCTATTTCTCCTTTACCAAGTTTTTCAACTATTTCTTTTTGTTCCTTTTGTGAACGAAATCTCGAAAGCATTTCAATTCTTACTGGAAATTGTGCAAGTCTATCTTTAAAAGTATTGTAATGTTGTTCGGCAAGGATTGTTGTTGGAACAAGAAGAGCAACCTGTTTACTGTCATTCACTGCTTTGAATGCAGCCCGAACTGCTATTTCAGTTTTACCAAAACCAACATCACCACAAACAAGTCTATCCATTGGATTTTCACTTTCCATATCTTTTTTTACTTCTTCAGTTACACGCACCTGGTCTGGTGTGTCTTCATAAAAGAATGATGCTTCAAGTTCTTTTTGCCATATTGTATCTGGACTAAATGCAAAGCCACTTGTTAATTTTCTTTTTGCATATAATGTAATTAATTCACGTGCAGCATCTTTTATTTTTGATTTTACTTTTTTCTTGGTACGTGTCCATTCACCACTGCCAAGCTTTGTAAGTTTTGGTTGAAGATTATCTTTCGATGAAAATTTTTTGACTAAAGAGAGATAATTAAGATTAACATAAACTACATCACCATCAGCATACAAAATTTTTATTGATTCCTGTTCAACATTCCCAATTTTAATAGTTTCAAGTCCTGCATATTGACCTATTCCATAAATTTCATGAACAACAAAATCCCCTTTTTTTATCGAAGCAAAATCTTTTGTTCTGGACTTTTTAAAATTCTTAATAGATGAAATCTTTGATCTATAAGGTTTATTAAAAATTTGATAATCTGTTAAAACAACTATTTGATCTTTCTTTGAAATAAATCCAGCCTTTATTGGAAGAGAGATTATTTTGACTTTACCTTCTTCAATATATTTTGCCAGCTCGTCGTTTAAATCAGATAGTAATTCAATTAATCTTTTATTTTGTAAATCATTTTCAACTGTTATGATTATTCTATAATCTTTATTAACATAATTTTGTATGATGGTAAATAATAATTCAAAGTTAGAATTTATGGCTGGTGGTTCGGAAAGTTCTAAATCAATTCTTTCTGAATGAGTATTTAATGTATCTTCAATTATCCATCGTGCATTTTTATTATAGAGAGTTTCAATAGAAAAAATATTTTCTGCATAAACTTTTTTTATATAAGATTTTTCTTTATTACTAATTAATTCAAAATCAAAAAGCTCTTCCTTTAATTCTTCATCAAGATCATTATCTTCAATAACTTCCTGAAATTTATTATTGTTCAGCAAGGAATTCTGTAATTCTATCAATTTAATTTCGGAAGCAAAGATAATTGGATTATTGAGATACGAAAAAATATCATCTGAAAAAGATGAGCCATCGTTTAAAACTGGAGCTAATGTAACTGAATCAACTTTATCTGTCGATCTCTGGCTTTCGGGATCAAAGTGTCTTATTGATTCAATAAAATCTCCATCAAATTCGATTCGGCAGGGATGCTTTTCGCTGTATGACCAGAAATCAATTATTGAACCACGAATTGAATAATCCCCCTGTTCGTCAACAAATCTATCTTGATTATAATTAAGCAAGTTTAAATACTCAATCATCTCATTGTAAGAGATACTGCTGCCTGTAGTTATATAAGTAGTATTATTTTTTAATGAACTATTCGAAGGAAACTTTTGTGTAAGGAGTTCATAAGTAGATATTAAAATAAAATTTTCTTTTCTGGTTATATCAGTTAATTTTTCCTGTACCGATTCAAGGTTTAAATCGTCAATTGCAATAATTTTATTTTCTAATCCAAGTAATTCCAGTTCAACTTTTGTTTCGTTCAATAATTGTAATGAATCACATAAAATTAGGATTTGTTTTTCTCTTTGATAGATATTACTTATAAAAAAATTTTTTGAAGAACCAACAAAGTTAGATATGAATAACCGTGAAGATTGGTTCAATTCATTAAATTTTTGCTCGAGTAATTCAAAAAAGTATGGCTTTTTATTAAATATTTCGTAATACTTTTTCATGGTTGTTTTTTAAAAAGTAAACTATTTCTCATCCTTCTAAATGAAGGGAGAAAAGAAAGGGAACACAGAAAGCTAAATGGATAATTAATCTTACACAAAATAGAATTTATTCTGTGTCCCTAATTTTTTAAGTGCAAAAATAATAAGAAATTGAATTTTATTGTTTTGTAAATACCATTATTACTCTTGTTTGACCCATACCAGACAATCCAAATTCTGAAACATCGAATTGCATTGTAATTTTTAACTGATTACCTGTCAACTCATAATCAAATACTAATGTTTCACCGGTATTACTTTTAATAGTTATTTTCCCATTTGAAATACTCCAGGTTCCTTTATCTGTTTCTGTACCATCGGGATCTACTACTGTCATTTCAAAAGTTTTATCACTATTTACTTTCAAAGTCATTTGTAATCCCAATGGCTGAGGATTTACTTCCATATTTCCGTAATCCGGTAATATTACTTTTGTCAATACCCAGGTACCTACAATATCATTCTCAGGTCCTGTAGGATTTTCTTCCTTATCACATCCCGCTACAATTAATATTAATATTGAAAATAAAATTGTAAATAATTTTTTCGTTTTCATTTTACCTCCTTTCACTTGTTAATTAAATTATAATTTAGACAAAAAAGCAAATTTAATTTTCTTTGGTTGAACAAGTCTTTCAAAATCTTCGTACGACATTTGAATTAACTCTACATGAGTACCTGCATTAAAAGCTATTTCTTTATCTTCTGATAATGCTTCGTCAACATAAACTTCCATGTTATAAAGATTACCAAAAGGAGGCATTGCACCAACTTCGCATTCAGGAAACCTATCAAGGAATTCCTGTTCATTAGCAAGTCTAATATTCTCATAACCTACTGCTTTTTTAAGTAAGTCAAAATCAACTTTATGAGTTGCAGGTAGAACCGCCATAGCCATTTTACCATTGATCTTAACTAAAACTGTCTTTGCCAAATTTTTTCCTTTTATATGAGCAGATGCAGCAATTTCCTGCGATGTGTAGGCAAGTGAATGTCTGATGGTTACATATTTAATGTTATTCTGATCGAGGAAATCTTTTAATTTTTTTGAAGGCATTTCACCCTCCTCTTTTATTTATCAATCATGTAACAAAGAACACCAGGCAATTCAATATATCAAACTTTATTTAGTAGAACCGTATTAAGTATCACAATAATAAGTGTGCAACAAAAATTAGCAACAATTATCAAAGAATTCAATTAAAATCAAATTTTATGAATTAATTAATAATAAACTTTTTATTCTTTTTAATTTTTATATATCTTAGAAATAAAATTTTATTGTATTAATGAAATTATTCCTGGGTGTAGATGGTGGTGGTACAAAAACAAAATGTATTTGTGTTGATGATAATTTAAATATTATTTCAAGCAGCGAGGGAGAAGCTTCCAATCCCTTAATTGTTGGGTATGAAAAATCTGCTCAAACAATATTAAATCTGATTGAAAATACATGCAATCTTAAAGAATTATCTTATTGCGTTATTGGAGTTGCAGGTTGTGGAAGAAAAGAAAATTCAGAAAAATTAAATAATGCAATTATCAAAGAATCTAACAGAAGAAAAATAAAATTACCTGAATTTAAAATTACAAGTGATATTGAAATTGCTCACGAAGCAGTATTTAATGGAAAAGAAGGGGCTATTTTAATAATCGGTACTGGTTCAATTCTTTATCTTAAAAACAAAAATTCAGATTCATTAATTGTTGGTGGCAACGGAAGATTAATAGGTGATGAAGGTAGCGGTTATTCAATTGGACAAAAAGGACTTCGAGCAGCAATCAAATCCTTTGATGGAAGAAATGGTAAAACAATATTAACTGATATTCTTAAAAAAGAATTTTCTATTAATAACCGTGATGAACTTATTAGTAATTTATATAACAATAAAATCGAAATACAAAATTTTGCACCTTTTGTTATCAAAGCAGCAGAATTAAATGATAAAATTTCATTATCAATTCTTGAAGAAGAAAGCAATGAAATAATTCTACATATTAATGCAGCAAAAAATATTTTTCCAAATGGCTTTAATGTAAGTCTTGTTGGAAGTTTAGTATCAACAAATAATTTCTATTCTAAATTGATTAAAGATAAGATTAAAAAACATTTTAGTGATATTAAAATAATAAATGCAAAATATCCTCCTGAATTTGGAGCTGCTTTAATTGCTAAAAATTTGTTCAACCAAAACAAAATGAAAAAATGATTATCAAAAAAACTATTAAGGATAAAAAAGAAAAAACAAAATCTCCTTGGGCATGGATTCCAACTTTATATTTTGCAGAAGGATTGCCTTATGTAATCGTTATTACTGTTTCTGTAATTATGTATAAACGACTGGGAGTTTCTAATTCCGATATAGCACTTTATACAAGCTGGCTTTACCTTCCCTGGGTAATAAAACCATTATGGAGTCCATTTGTAGATATTTTTAAGACAAAGCGATTCTGGATAATTATCATGCAATTATTAATTGGAGCTGGTTTAGCTGGAGTCGCTTTAACAATTCCTGTCCCGGATTTTTTTCAATTCACCTTAGCTTTCTTCTGGCTTATTGCATTTAGTTCTGCTACTCACGATATAGCTGCCGATGGTTTTTATATGCTTTCACTATCTGAATCGAAACAATCTTTTTTTGTTGGCATAAGAAGTACATTTTATCGAATTGCTATGATTGCTGGTCAGGGACTTCTTGTTATACTTGCCGGATATATAGAATCAACTCTCTCGTTATCGCCAGCAGAAGTTAAGATAATTGCTAAACCAGAAAAATTTTTTGAGAATACAATAAAAGTTGATTCATCAAAAATAATCCCTTTAGAAGGAAGTTTAAGAATAATTGCAAAGCCTTCTGTAATTGAAATAAGTACACATCCACAAACCAGAGAGACTGTTAATTTCTTCTTAAGTTTTGCTCAAAAGTTTAATATAATTAATGGCTTCTCAAAAGAAAATTTAATTATACCCGATACATCAAACATTAAAGAATTAGTTGGTAATGTTGGATTAATTTCTTTTCATCTTTCAAAGAAACCTGATGAAGATAAAAATTATATTGTAACATTAAACTTTGAAAATAACTCTTCAGGGTTTTCGATCTTAACTGGAAAAACAATTACATTTAATTCTAAAAATTGGAATAAACCTGCTTATGCTGTAATTCAAATCGACCCTTTAATACAGAATAAGTATGAAACTATCTTAAAAATTCAATCTGAAAAAATTCCAGTTGCATGGATTATTCCATTTATACTGATTGCAATTCTTTACTTCATATTTTTTATCTATCATAATTTTATTTTACCAAAACCAACTGACGATAAATCAATACTTCAAGAAAAACGATCAACAGTTATTAAAGAGTTTTTTAGAGCTTTCTTTAGATTCTTCGAAAAAGAAAAAATTCTTTTAATAATAGGATTTTTATTATTGTATCGACTCGGTGAAGCACAATTAGTGAAATTAGTTTCTCCATTTATGCTCGATTCTCGAGAATCAGGTGGTTTAGGTTTATCCACATCCGATGTTGGACTTATATATGGCACAATTGGAATGATTGCTTTAATTACAGGTGGCATTTTAGGTGGATTTTTAATTTCAAAAAAAGGATTAAAGTCGATGCTAATGCCAATGTTAATTGCTCTGAACTTGCCTGATTTACTTTATGTTTATTTATCGTATGTTCAACCAACAAACTTATGGATAATTTATACTTGCGTTTCAATTGAACAATTTGGTTATGGACTTGGATTTACAGCATATATGATGTTTATGATTTATATTTCAGAAGGTGAATACAAAACTTCTCATTATGCTATATCAACTGGATTTATGGCATTAGGAATGATGATTCCCGGTATGTTCAGTGGAATGATTCAAGAAGCTTTTGGTTATAGACATTTCTTTATATGGGTTTGTATTGCTACAATTCCTTCTTTTATTCTTGCAAAGTATATTAAAATTAATCCGTCTTTCGGAAAACGAGATAATACTTTATAATTAGGATGAAATTAACTTGAACGAAGAAAAAATAATTGAAGTACGTGGTCTAACAAAAAAATTTGGAAAGATTGTTGCAGTAAATAATCTTGATCTAAATGTTTATAAAGGCGATGTATTTGGATTCTTAGGACCAAATGGAGCTGGAAAAAGCACAACTATTAGAATGCTATTATCTCTTATTAAACCAAACTCTGGCACAATCAAAATTTTTGGTTTAAATCTTCACACTCACAAAAAAGAAATTTTAAAAAAAGTAGGAGCTATAGTTGAAAAACCTGACTTCTATCTTTATTTAACTGCATATAAGAATTTAGAAATACTTGGGAAATTAAGTGGCGTTGAAATTACTAAAAATAAAATTATGGAAATGCTCGATTTAGTTGGACTATCAGAAAGATTTAATAGCAAGGTCAAAACTTTTTCGCATGGGATGAAACAACGACTTGGTATTGCACAAGCTTTATTACATGACCCGGAGTTAATAATTCTTGATGAACCAACAACCGGTCTTGACCCTCAGGGTATGAAAGAAATACGAGATTTAATTGTTAATCTCAGTAAACTAAAAGGTAAAACAATCTTTCTTTCATCACACATTTTAAGAGAAGTAGAATTAATCGCAAATCGAATGATAATTATTAATAAAGGTTCTGCTCAGGTCGAAGGTAAAGTAGATGAATTATTAAAATCTGGAAAAGTTTTAGTAACATTTGAAGTTAATAATATTGATAAAGCTCTTAATGTAATTAACTCATCTAACTGGGTTAATCATCTAAAATCAATTGATAAAAATTCTCTTACATTTGAAATGTTGCATAATGAAATTTCATCTCTCAACAAATATTTAGTTGATAATTCACTGGAAGTAAGTGCTGTAGTACCAATCCGTTCCCTTGAAGATTATTTTCTTAAAATCACCGAAGGAAATACTAAGTGAAAGATTTGATTTATATCGAGCTTATAAAAATTTATAAAAAGTGGAGAACTTATATAGGATTTATTGCAATTGGTATCATAATTCCTATAATCCAGATTTCTCTCTATGCTAATAAGGATAATTATATAAAAATTTTAACACGTGGTTTTCAAGATTCTTTCATTTTCATTGGGAATCTATTTAATGGATATTTAATTGCTTATCTGGTTTTATCTTCACTCTTTATCCATATCCCCTTTCTCATTGTACTTGTCGGAGGTGATATTTTAGCTGGCGAAGCAACTGCAGGAACTTATCGAATGCTTCTAACACGACCCATATCAAGATTTCAAATAATTTTATCCAAGTACATAGCTGGAATTATTTATGTGATTTCACTTATCCTATGGTTAGCTTTGTTAAGCTTAGGAATAAGTATTTTATTTTTTGGTACAGGGGAACTAATTGCATTCAGAGGTAAATTAATAATTTTTGCATCAAATGATATTTTATGGAGATTCTTTTATTCTTACTCTTATGCAATACTCAGTATGGTAACTGTCTTTTCATTATCATTTTTATTTTCTTCGTTAGTAGAAAATGCTATTGGACCGATAGTTGCATCAATGGCTGTTATAATTATTTTACTTGTTCTATCAGCTTTACCAATTGAATTTTTTAATAGAATACAACCATATTTTTTTACAACCCATATGACACAATGGGATAAATTTTTTAACGAAACAATTGATTTCAAGGAAATTTTAAATTCGGCTTTTATACTAATAATTTATTCGCTGGGATTTTTTCTACTAACAACAATAATTTTCTTAAAAAAAGATATTTTAAGTTAAGGAAAGACCATGAAAATAATTCTTTTTATATTCCTTTTTACTTCTCTTTACGCTCAATCAAAAGATGCAACCAGAATATTAAATGAGCTTAAACAAAAATTTGAACAAATTAATGATTATGAGGTTGATGCTGAAATAAAATTTAATTTAAACACAATTAAAATCCATGACTCAAAAGTTAAGATCTTCTATAAAAAGCCAGATAAATTCAAAATTAAATCCGATAGCTTTGTTATGCTACCCAAACAAGGGATTAATTTTCATACAATATTTTTAAATCAGAAAAATTTTACAAGCATTTATATGCACACAGATAAAAATAAAATAGATGTAATTAAAGTAATCCCAATAAGTGATACATCAGATATTATACTTGCTACATTATGGATAGATAATAGTAAAAAAGTTATTAATAAAATAGAAACTGTAAGCAAGAGAGGCGGAACATTTTTAATTGAATTATTCTATGATTATAATCTTTTCTTACCTTCATCTGTAAAATTTATTTTTGGTCAAAGTACTTCTTCAGAGAATAATCAAAACAAAAATTTTGAAAGAAGAAATTTACGAGAACCCCCAAGTGGCAACATTATTATTAATTACAAGAACTACAAAATCAATAAAAACTTACCAGATGAAATTTTTGACAA
This sequence comes from Rosettibacter firmus, assembly GCF_036860695.1. NCBI lineage: Bacteria > Pseudomonadati > Ignavibacteriota > Ignavibacteria > Ignavibacteriales > Melioribacteraceae > Rosettibacter > Rosettibacter firmus. Next base: position 854,295 of record NZ_JAYKGJ010000001.1, read on the forward strand.
TCAAAAATCTTCTGATTAATGCTTCGTTCAATCTTATTATTATTTACTTCAACTTTTGAAAATAATCCAATGATTACTCTTACCCATTGAATCTTTCACACTCATCATTATTCTTAGATTATAATTATTACCATTTAAATTATTAACTATTGTTTCGATAATACATAGAGAATACTACCATTACTCTTTAAAATATTCAAACACAGAGGTATAGAACATGAAATTTAAGTTATTATTCGTTGATAAACTCAATAATGAACAAAATAGATATCAGAGCTTATCGGATATACTTGGTGAACAATATGAAATATATTTTGCAAGTGATTCTCAGGAAGCATTAAATACATTAAAAAATAATGATATAGATGTATGCTTAATTCAATTCGACTCAACTTCTTTTAATAGTTTAGATTTATTAACCAAAATAAAAAGAAGCTTTCCAAAGACTATAAGAATTTTATTATCGGAAGATTTTAGTGAAAAGTTATCCATTCGAACATTTAATTTATTACATCAAGTAATTAAATGTCCAATAGAAGATAAACTTTTAAAAGAAAAGCTTGAACCTTTATTGATTCTAAAAAATTTAATAAAAAATGATAAATTGATTTCTAAACTTAATAGTGAAGATGGGATTCCTACTTTACCCGAAATTTATTTCAAATTAGAAAAAGAATTATTTTCACCCGAAGTTTCTATTCATAAAGTTGTAAATTTAATTTCAAAAGACATTTCTCTTACTACCAAAATTTTTCAATTAGTAAACTCTGCTTATTATGGAATACCAGCAAAAATTACAGACTTTTATCAAGCAGTTAATATTCTTGGATTAAATGTTATTAAATCAATTGTGATTTATACAAAAGTCTTTGCCCATTTAGAAAAGAAAGGAGAATTAAAAGAAATAATTGAAGCAATCTGGAATCATAGCATTCTTGTTAGCAGTATTTCACAAAAAATTATTTTCTACTTTACTGGCAACCGAGATTTAGCTGAACAAGCATATATTGCGGGAATTCTTCATGACATTGGAAAAATAATTCTTATAAATATTGAACCGAATTATATTAAAGAACTAAAAATTTCCAGAAACAATGCTTTTAGTGATGATGATTTAGAAAAAAGTTTTTATGGAGTAAGTCACACTGAAATTGGAGCTTATGCTTTAGCTTTATGGGGCTTTCCACGTTCTATTGTAGATGCTGCTTTATTACATCATTCTTCAACTATTGTTAATGATTTTTCTGTTTCAAACATAATACAAATCAGCCACAAATTAGCTAATATCGAAGGAATTGATTCTGTTTTATATGATACTTTTATTTCAAAAGAAGCATTAATTGAATATTTGAGTCTTACTAAAACACTGGAAAGCTTACAATAGAATTTATTTAAAAATAATATGCGGTTTGAAGTTCTTTTTTAAAAATATATCATTAGAATAAACACAAATAAAAGAAATATAATATTTCCCTGTTATTTTAGCCGCATTTCTGTCTCCACATCTCAGTGGCTCAAAATCAGAATATATAAAATTTGACTGTTTATCTACGATAATAAAATTAGAATTATAATTTTCAAAATACTTTTATCAAAAAGGTGAATCAATTGAAAAGCAGTTATATGATTTCTTTCTTGCTTTTACTTTTTAATATCCACTACACTATAGCTCCCAATCATGGGATGTATATAATTAATACATTTTATTCTAATATAACAGAATTTATATATGCCAATTTAATCAGTTATCATAACCTTAATTATTTAATAAAGAATGATTCAATAATAGAAGCAGGAACTTCTTTAAAAGCAACAATAAGTTTAACATGTTTTATTATTCTTTCTATAATTACCATCCTGTTAATAATATTCATGCACCTTAAAAAGAAATTTTCAAAAAAGATTGAACAGCGGTTTAAGAAAATCATAGTCGAAAAAACTTATCAGCTTAAAAAAACAAACGAAGAAATCGTAAGAATTAATGTAGCGTTAACTGCCGAGAAAGAATTACTAAAGACAATATTAGAATCGATTGAAGATGGTGTAATATCTGTAGATTCAGAAGGGAAAATTGTTTTCACAAACAAATCAATGCAAAATATTCTGGAAATAGAAGAAAAAAAACTTATCGGGGAAAAATTATATGAAATAATGAAAACCATAATTGATGACGATAGCAGCGAGTTTCTGAAATGTTTTAATACATATTGTGACAATATTTGCAAATTAAACAACAAACAAATTATAATTAATACCAGCAATGGAAATAGAAAAATATTAAATGTCAGATCAAACAAATTAGAGACTAACTCAAATGAAATAGGCGGTGTGGTATTTACTTTTAAAGATAAAACAGAGTTAATAAATATTGAAACACAATTAACTCTATCACAAAAATTAGAATCAATAGGACAATTAGCTGCAGGTGTAGCACATGAAATAAATACACCACTTCAATACGTAGGAGATAATGTAAAATTTCTTGATACAGCTTTTTATTCTCTAAATGAATATATAACAAAGATTAACAATCTTCTAAATAACATCAACGATAAAAAAATAAAAGACGAAATAGATGAAACACAAAAAGTACTGGATTTGAAATATTTACTTGAAGAAATACCCGAAGCAATTGAACAAACTCACATTGGAATTCAACGTGTAAGTCAAATAATTACTTCAATGAGAGATTTTGCTCATCCACCAGTAAAATCAAAATCTCTACACAATATTAATCATAGTATTGAAGTAACAACAAATATCTGTAGAAACAGATGGAAATACATTGCCGATTTAAAAATGGATTTAGATCCATATCTACCAAACATATTTTGTTGCATTGATGAAATTAATCAGGTAATTCTCAATATGCTCTTAAATAGTATTGATGCAATTGAAGAAAAGATTGAAAAATTACATGTTGACAAAGGTGTAATTACTATAACAACAAAAAAAATAGGTTATGAAATTGAAATCTCCATTTCAGATACAGGAATTGGAATAAAAAAGGAAAATCTCAGAAAAATATTTGATCCATTTTTTACTACAAAACAAGTTGGTAAAGGAACTGGACAGGGATTATCTATTTGTTATAATATAATAGTCAATAAACATCATGGTAAAATATTTGTAGACTCAGAATATGGTGTGGGTACTACTTTTACAATCAGGTTGCCAATCAACACAGAGGGAAATATTAATGCAAATTAACATACTATTTGTAGATGATGATATAGACATATTAAATGGTTTTAAAAGGTCTATGTATAATTTAAGAGATAAATGGAATGGATTTTATGCAAGTAATTCTGCTGATGCATTAAAAATTATTCAACATGAAAATGTTGATGTCTGTATCACAGATTTATTTATCCCTGGTATATCAGGCAGTGAATTATTAAGAAAAGTAAAAAAAGAATATCCTAAAACTATTAGAGTACTACTTTCAGGTAATCCAAGTGCTAAATATTCAGTTTATGATTATAGTGTTGCTCATCAATATTTAACTAAACCATGTAATATTGAAATCATAAAAGAAAAAATAGAAATTCCTATTCTCATAAGGTCATTAATAAATAATGAAAAAACAATAATTAAGTTAACTGGTGAAGATGGCATTCCTTCATTTCCAGAAATATATTATAAACTCGAATGCGAAATTTATTCACCAAATGTGTCTATCAACAGAATAGTTAATTTAATATCAAAAGATATTGGCTTAACAGCTAAAATATTTCAGCTCGTAAATTCTGCTTTTTTTGGTTTCCCCACAAAGATCAAAGATTTGAATCAAGCTATTAATATCCTTGGCTTAAATATAATCAAGTCAATTATACTCTTTACAAAAGTATTTCCGTATTTGGAGATGAGCAACGCTTTAAAAGAATTTATAGAATCATTATGGAATCATAGTTTAGTAGTAAGTACTATTTCACAAAGATTAACTTTTTACTTGACACGTAATCGAGAATTATCTGAACATGCATATATTGCTGGCATGCTTCACGATATAGGCAAATTAATTATATTAAATATGAGTAATCAGGATAAAACATTATTAAATGTTTTAGATATTATAAATAACGAAAATGAAATTAAGAAGTTTCTTGGAGCTACACACTCTGAAATTGGAGCATATGCATTATCTCTCTGGGGATATCCTAATTCAATTATTAATGCTGTTCTCCTTCATCACTCCACTCTTGAACTAAATAATTTTAATATCACTACTGCTGTACAAATTAGTAATAGACTGGCAAATATTGAAGGAATAGATTTTTCTATACTCGAAAAATTTGATTCAATAGAATCAATTGTTGAATTAATAAATACAAAAGAGGGGAACAAAGATGAGATTCCAGGAAAAAATCCTATTGGTTGATGATGACGAGAATGCACTTGCAGGATTTAGAAGAAGTCTTGGTATGCATTTCAATATTTTTACTGCTCAAAGTGCTGATGAAGGTATTTCATTAATTGAAAAGCAGAATAATTTTGCCGTTGTAATTTCTGATTATAAAATGCCAAATATGGACGGCAATGAATTTCTTAAAATTGTAAAAAATCTCACACCTGATACTGTAAGAATTATGCTTACAGGATATGCGGAAATTAATATTGCTATAGAAGCTGTTAATGAAGGTAATGTTTTTAGATTTTTAACAAAACCTTGCAATACTGATATTCTAATAAAAAGTGTTAAAACTGCTATTGAACAATATAGACTCATCACTGCAGAAAAGGAATTATTAGAAAAAACTCTTAAAGGAAGTATTAATTTACTTGTTGATATTCTTTCACTAACTAATCCCCAGATTTTCAATAAGGTTATAAAATTAAAACAAATGGCTAAAAACATTGCTTTAAAATTAAGTGTTAAAAAAATCTGGGAAGTTGAGATAGCAGTTTTACTATCTCAAATAGGTTGTATTGCAATTCCTCCAGGTATACTCGAAAAAAAATATAAAGGAATGAATCTCACTGAAGAAGAACAAAAATTATTCGAATCTCATCCAAAAATTGGGAAAAAATTATTAGAAAATATTCCAAGATTAGAAACAGTGGCTGAAATTATTGCACATCAATTTTTAAACGAACATACATTTACTTCCCCATTTAAAGATGAATATATGGTTGCTGCAAAAATCTTAAATGCACTAATTGACTTCGACTTTCTTACAAGCACTGGTAAAACTGAGCAAGAAGCTTTAGAATTGATGAAAAAAAACACAAAGTATGACCCCGATATCTTAACAGCTTTAGACACAGAATTAGCTGGTATTTACGATGGACTAACATTGTTATCAGTTGAATTGGAAGATCTAAAACCCGGTGTAATACTCGCAGATGATATTAAAGATGAATTTGGTAAAGTATTAATTACAAAAGGGGCAGAAATTTCTCAGGCATCTTTATTACGATTACTTAATTTTTCAAAATATGGGAAAATTATTACACCAATTAAAATACTGGTTTATTTGGAAGATAATGAGAATAATAGTAATAATAACTAACTCATAAACTACATTTAATAGTAACAATAATACTTTATATCCCCTTGCTATTTTTTAGAAGAAATTCAATCGTAACTAAATAATTCAAGAGTAAATATAAGAGAGAATATGATTTATCATTTATTCATGTAAAATTCATTCTATATAAATTTGCTAATTTATAAGTATCAATTATACTCATTATGTAGTGGATAGTGATTAAATAATTTTATTTAGTCCTTACTCCAATCATATTAATTTCTATGTTTATCTTTTCAGCAACTTTACTACCAATTATTTGATTATCAATATTAAAATCAGAAAGCATGATAAAAAATTTACCTCTAATACCAAGCAAATCGCCCTCTGCCCTCTTTTTAGTTTCCTCATTTTCTTCAAGATAAATTGCTTCGGCATTTGCTATAATTTCTTTTGTTACTCCATGTAATGTAAAATTCCCGATTACATCAAATGTTAATTTGTTACCAGATATTTGTTTTACATTGTTAACAGATTTGACTACAAATTTTATATAAGGATATTTTTTTGAGTTAAGCCAGTTTTTACTTCTAAGATGCTGATTTCTGAGTTCAATCCCTGTATTTATTGATTCAACTTCAACTGTAATTTCTCCTTTTAATGTATTTGCAAAATCAGATGTATTAAAGGTAACTATACCGCTAATTCCATTTGCTGTTCCTGTGATATCTTCGAGGGGAGTTGTACTATAAAAAGTAGCATAATTTCTACCTGCTTTATCATAAAAATCAAAAGTTACTTGACCACTTTTCTTTACATTAAAACTTTGTGCTAAAACTAAATGGGCTGTCAAAAAACAAACTAATATATATTTAGTCATTTCCCTAATCTCGATTTTATATCACAAACATTACGATTATAACTAAAGTTCATTGAAAATTATACTGATGATATATAAATAATTCACCATCAAAATAATTTAGTAGAGAATAACATTTCAAAGGGAATATCCATAAAAATGGAATTAATTTAATTGATATATAAAAAATTGCAGGTAAATATATAATTCTAAAAGCAACCCTAATTTTTATTTCTAAATAAGTATATAAACACAATGCTTACTATAGTTATTATCCCGCTTATTAAAAGAGTTAAATCAAGTCCCAGAACAAATTTGTTAACCCATTTTTTTTCTGTCCATCCAAATAATTCATCTTTTGTTTCTATTAATACTTGAGTCTTCGTAAAAATATCACCCCCGCTAATTAACCATACTAAAAATGTTACAAATATTAATTCAATTGCAATCATTACTACTATTTTTTGTTTTTTATTCATTTCCCCTCCAGTTTGCAATAAAACAATATTTTCTCCTTTATAATTCATAAATTGAATCTATAAATAAAATAAATTAATTTTTGTTTAGTAATTAGCTTATTCAGTAGACTATTTAAAGGTATCAATATGAAAATTCACGAATATCAAGCAAAAGAAATCTTAAAAAAATTCAATGTCCCAGTACAGGATGGAATTGCAATTAATGATATTTCCAACTTTGACAATGCAATATCAGAGTTGCAATCACGAGGAATAAATCAATTTGTTGTTAAATCACAAATACATGCAGGTGGGCGAGGTAAAGGAAAAATTTATAATGTTAATAATAAAGATGAATTAATATTAGAAGGTGGTGTTAAATTCACTACTTCTGTAGAAAAAGCAAAAGAATATGCTTCAAAAATGCTCGGTAATTTAATTGTAACTCATCAAACAGGACCAGAAGGAAAAGTAGTAAAAACAATTTTTATAGCCGAAGGACTCGATTACAAAAAGGAATTATATCTTGGAATTTTACTCGATAGGAGTGTTTCAAAAAATGTTATTATGGCTTCAACTGAAGGTGGGGTTGAAATTGAAACTGTAGCAGCAGAAACTCCAGAAAAAATTCTAAAAATATGGATTGATCCATTCATTGGTTTACAACCTTATCAAGCAAGGGAACTTGCATTTGGATTGGGACTTAATGGAACTGCATATAAAAATTTTATTCCATTTATAATGAACTTATATAAAGCATATGAAGAAACCGATGCATCACTTCTTGAAATTAATCCACTGATTATTACTAATGATGATAGAGTTATTGCATTAGATGCAAAAATGAATTTTGACGACAATGCATTATTCCGTCATCCTGAAATAGTTGCACTTCGAGATCTTAATGAGGAAGAACCTTTAGAAATTGAAGCTTCGAAATACAATTTAAATTATATTAAACTTGATGGTAATGTGGGATGCATGGTTAATGGTGCTGGACTTGCAATGGCAACTATGGACATCATCAAATTAGCAGGAGGCGAACCTGCAAATTTTCTTGATGTTGGCGGAACAGCAAACAAAGAAACAGTTGCAAATGGATTTAAAATAATTCTTTCAGATCCAAATGTTAAAGCAATATTGATTAACATATTTGGTGGTATTGTTCGATGCGATAGAGTAGCTCAAGGCATCATTGAAGCAGTAAAAGAAATTAATGTAAAAATTCCAGTTGTAATTCGACTTGACGGAACAAATGCAGAGCTGGCAAAAGAACTTCTTGAAAACTCAGGTTTAAATTTTGAAGTAGCATCATCTTTAAAAGATGCTGCATATAAAGTAACTGCTGTGCTTGGAAAAAATTAACTGAATAAAGTAAAGTTTATGCAGTAATAAAAACTTAGTAATTAAAATCTGGAAACAATTTCATGATTGAAATTAGAATTACAATCGAAGCTTTTATGTCGATACTGGTTGAAAAAATGAAAATCGAATTGAAGCACAGGCAACGAAGTGGATTAATACCAGTAGGATTAAAACTTGAAGAACTAAATTATTCACAATTCATAAAAATAGTAGAAGCTTCTATTTTTGATACTCTGTTTATGCTTCCCATCGATTTAGTAATTCATGATAATAACATAACTTACATAATAACAGAAGCAGTAAAATCACTTGGAAAAATCTTTAAGAAAGATGAATTATTTTTATACAATAAAAAGAATGCAAAGAAAATTGTTGATACAGTAATCAAATTTCTATCAGAAAAAATTAAAACAACTGACTTTCATAATAATTAATCGTAATATAAACCATAATTTAATTGATGCAGGAGAATTAATATGGATCCAGTTCTACTTGCACGCATACAATTTGCTTTAACTGTAGGATTCCATTTTATATTTCCCCCATTGAGTATTGGACTTGCCTGGCTACTTGTGATTATTGAAGCAATTGGATGGAAAAGAAATGATGAAACTTATGTAATGCTTGGAAACTTTTTTGGAAAAATACTTGGACTAATATTCGCTATGGGAGTTGCAACTGGTATTGTAATGGAATTTCAATTCGGCACCAATTGGGCTGAATATTCAAAATTTGTTGGCGATGTATTTGGAGCTCCACTTGCTGCCGAAGGTATTTTTGCTTTTTTTCTTGAATCAACTTTTTTAGGACTCTACATATTTGGAAGGAATAAAGTTTCTAAAGGTGTTCATTGGTTTTCAATTCTAATGGTTGCAATAGGTGCAACAATTTCTGCATTCTGGATACTGGTAGCAAATTCATGGCAACAAACTCCAGCAGGTTATGTAATTAAAAATGGTAGAGCAGAACTTATAGATTTCTGGGCAGCAGTTTTTAATCCTTCAACATTACCAAGATTTTTTCATACATTTTTAGCTTCATTAATCTCTGGCGCTTTCTTAATGATTGGAATTTCTGCATACCTCATATTAAATAATAAAGAAACTGATGCTGCAAAAAAATCATTAAAATTAGCTTTGATCTTTGGATTTATTGTTTCTGTACTTCAATTATTCCCTTCTGGACATGAACATGGACAGCAGGTTGCACGTACACAACCAGAAAAATTTGCTGCTATTCAAGGTTTATACACATCAAAATCTAAAGCACCAATAGCTATTTTTGCTATACCATTCGATAACCCTCCTGAATTAAAAGTACCAATTGAAATTCCGGGCTTACTAAGCTGGTTAGCATTTGGAGATATCAACGCTAAAATAAAAGGTATTAATGAATTTCCTGATGATGAAATACCACCACTCTTTTTAACTTTTGTTTCTTATCATAATATGGTTTTACTGGGAATTTATTTTATTTTAATTACTGCGCTTGGCACTTACTATTTATGGAAGAAAAAATTGTGGAATAAAACCAGACTTCTTAAAATTTATGTCTGGTCAATACCTTTACCTGTAATTGCATGCGAGTTAGGCTGGATAGCAGCTGAAGTTGGAAGACAACCCTGGATTGTATATAAATTATTAAAAACCAGCGATGCTGCTTCAATTACTGTATCATCTGGTGAAATTTTATTTTCCATAATTTTATTTGGTATAATTTATTTATTTCTCTTTTCACTCTTTCTTTATGTATTAATTAAAAAGATGAAACATGGACCTGAACCATTAAATTCACAGGAGGCTCTGATATGATAGACCTCAATACAATCTGGTTTATATTAATTGCAATTTTAATTGCTGGATATGCAATCTTAGATGGCTTTGATCTTGGAGTTGGTATTCTTCATCTTTTTACAAAAGACGAAAGTGAGAAAAAAATTAATTTAAATGCAATTGGTCCAGTGTGGGATGGAAATGAAGTATGGCTTATAACAGCAGGTGGTGCATTATTTGCTGCATTCCCAATTGTATATGCAACAGTTTTTAGCTCTTTTTATATTGCTTTAATGCTATTATTAACTGCTCTTATTTTTCGTGCTGTTTCTTTTGAATTTAGAGGGAAAGTAGATTCTATTACATTTAAAAAAGTATGGGACTATGCTTTTGGTCTAGGAAGTCTATTTGCAGCTTTATTACTGAGTGTTGCTTATGGAAATATATTAAAAGGGATTCCAATTGATGAAAATAAAATTTTCCATGGATCTTTTTTTAGTTTGCTAAATCCATATGCAATTGTTATAGGATTAACAGGAGTAGTTCTTTTTATAATGCACGGTGCAATCTATATGACATTGAAAACCGAAGAGACACAACTTCAAAGAATGACTAAATGGGCAACTTCTTGCTGGATGGCATTTATTATTCTTTATTTAGTAGCAACATTTCTTACATTTTTCTATTCAGGATTCTTATTCGAGAATATAACAGAAAATCCTTTATTCTGGATTTTATTTTTATTATTACTTCTGTCCATAGTATATATTCCTTTGGGCTTGAAGAGTCAACAATACTTTAAAAGTTTTATTGCTTCTTCACTAATAATATTTTCTGCATTTTCATTAAGTGCATTAAGTTTATATCCAAGATTGGTTCCATCAAGCATTAATCTAAATTATAGTTTAAATGCTTATAATGCTTCTTCTTCACAATACACATTAAAAACTATGCTAATTATTGCAATCATTGGAATGCCTGTAGTTATAGCTTATACAATATTTATCTACAGAATATTTAAGGGAAAAGTTGTTATAACTAAAGATAGCTATTAGCATGTAAATCATTTTTTTAAAAACATTCAATATAACGAGGATCAAATGAAAGGAATTGTACTTGCAGGTGGTTCGGGAACAAGAATGTATCCAATTTCAAAAGTTTATAGTAAACAATTAACATTAATTTATGATAAACCATTAATCTATTATCCTATTTCGGTTTTAATGCTTGGTGGTATAAGAGAAATATTAATCATATCAAATCCAGAAACTATACCTTTATATCAAAAACTTTTCGAAGATGGATCACATTTAGGATTAAAAATTAGTTATGAAATTCAAGTTGCTCCAAATGGAATAGCAGAATCATTTATTATTGGAGAAAAATTTATAGCTCAGGATTCTGTTACATTAATTTTAGGCGATAATATTTTTTATGGAAAACTTGATTTCTTTTATAAAGCATTAAATCACAATAAAAAAGGAGCAACAATATTTGCATATCAGGTAAACGATCCCCATCGTTATGGAATAGTTGAATTTGATCAAAATGGTAAAGCTATCAGCATCGAAGAAAAACCTAAAAATCCAAAATCAAATTATGCAGTACCAGGTCTGTATGTTTATGATAACAAAGTTGTTAATATTGCAAAAAATTTAAAACCATCAAGCAGAGGTGAATTAGAAATTACTGATGTTAATAAAGCCTATTTAGATTTAGGTGAATTGCATGTTGAAAAAATTGGAAGAGGAGTTGCTTGGCTTGATACTGGAACACCAGAAGCATTATTAAAAGCTTCTCAATTTTTTGGTGTTATTGAAGATCGACAGGGACTAAAGGTAGCATGTCTCGAAGAAATTGCTTATCAAAAAGGATTTATTTCAAAATCAGAGTTTAAAAAAGTAGTGGAAAATATTCCTAAATCACTTTATAGAGATTATCTCGAAAAAATTCTGGATGAATAATTTTTAAAAATTATCTCTTTCTCTGATACTTACCAACAAGTTGTGCAGTTGCTTTTATATGTCCTTTCATTGCATCGAGTAATTGTTTTTTGGTTGCACCTTCTTTTAATGATAAAACTATATCCAGAGCATAAAGTTTGAAAAAGTATCTATGAACTCCAGAAGGTGGGCATGGACCACCATAACCTTTTCGATGCCAATCATTTAATCCTTCAATAGCTCCTTTTGGCAATAAATTTTTGTTCGATGCTGCTTCTTTAAATTCATTAACCTCAGGTGGAATATTAAAAACAATCCAGTGTACCCAATCACCAATTGGAGCATCTGGATCATCATTTATTAATGCAAGTGATTTAATGCCTTCAGGAATACCACTCCAGCTCAATGGAGGAGAAATATTTTCACCATCACATGTATATTTTGATGGTATCATCTCGCCATCTTTAAAAGCAGAAGATGTAATCTTAAAACTCATTTTATTCTCTCCATTTATAAAAATTAATATGAAAATCAAAAATGCAAAACTGTTCTTTCTGAGTTTCATAATTATTATTCATTTATTACTTCAACAACATTTTTAGCAAAAAATTTGGGGAACTTTCTTATTACACAATGAGCAATCATTTCTGCAACTTCTTCCGTTTTCAAATAATTAGTATTAATAACAACATGATAAAGAAGTGGATCTTCAATATCTTTATGAAAATATTTCCATATATAATTCTTACGAGCTTCATCTTCTCCTTTAATAAAATCTGCAGCAGTTTTATAATCAATATTATATAATCTACAAGCATTTTCGATTCTATAATTTAAAGGTGCAACAAGTCGCACATGAAATGTATTTGGTTTTTTTGCTGTAATAATGTTTGCACCTCTACCTACAATAATAACGTTTCCATAATCTGCCAGTTTTAAAATGGTTTGAGAAATTTTATGTAGTAGTAAAATCTTATTAGGATTAATCCCGAGAATTTCTCCAAACCAGGTTTCGATCTTAGGTGGTTTCTCTTCATCAATAAATTTTCTGAAATGATCTGGTAAGTTGTGATCTGCCATAATTTTTTCTATCAACTCTCTATCAAAATATGTCCAGTCATTATAACCTTCAATTGCTCGCGCATTTAAATACTCAATCAATTTTTCACAAATAGCAACAGCTCCTATTCCTGTTTGTCGTGAAAGTGTAATTGTTGGACCGGGATTAAGTTTTCTTTTTTGTTCTTTTGCTTCTTCAGAAGCTTCATAATGTTTCTCGATATAGAGACGAGCTTTTTCGTATGCGCCCAGGACTTTCATAAAACCTCCAAAGTATTTTGAATATGGAGGAGAGGAAAACAACTGAAATAAATGTAATAAAAAGATTGAATAATGTGAATGGTTTAAAAACTCTCCCTCAAAAAAATTTTTAGAAAATAAGAGGGAGAGTCTTATAAAATTATTTAAATAATGGTGGATGTTTTTTATGGAAGTTTGTTACATCTTGAAAAAATTTTGCGAAAGCTATTAATCTTTCTTCATCAAATAGATTAGCAATAAATGTAAAACTTGTTGGTGTTCCTTTATCAATGAATCCATTAGGTACAACAACGCAAGGATGTCCAGTTAAGTTTGTAGTAAGTAAATTATTTCCTTTCCATGATGGTGCAATGTATATATCAACTTTATCAAAAATTTTTTTCATCTCTTGAATTAACATAAATCTAATTCGATTAGCATTAATATATTCTACAGCAGGTATAAATCGAGACGCACGAAATACATTAGGCCATGCATTTTTAATTTGTCTTTTTAATAAATCATCTTTATTTGAACGAGTAAGCTCATCAAATGCAGCAGCAGCCTCTGCAACAAGTATTATTGCTAAATCTTCTGTAGAAATTTCCGGTAATTCAACAGGAATTAATTCTACGCCAAGTTCCTTTAATTTCAAAAGAGCAATTGAATCATTTTTATGAAATGGATAATTACTATCAAAATCATTTTTCAAATAACCAACTCGAATTTTTTTAATATCAATTTCTGGTTTATAATTAAAAGCTGCATCATAAATTGTTGGATCAATATTATCAGTTCCTCTTATTGCATCAAACACAATAGCAAGGTCTTCTGCATATCTGCAAATAATTCCTAATTTATCCATCGACCAGCTTAAAGCCATAGCACCTGTTCGGCTAACTCTACCATACGTAGGTCTTAAACCTGTTACACCACATACAGTTGAAGGAGAAACAATTGATCCCCAGGTTTCTGATCCAATTGCAAATGGAATTAAACCTGCAGAAACCGAAGCTGCTGAACCAGCTGAAGAACCACTGGAACCTTTTGTTGTATCCCATGGATTTCTTGTCATTCCACCAAACCAAACATCTCCCCACGCTAATGCACCTAATGAAAGTTTTGCTACCAAAACAGCACCAGCATCGTGTAATTTTTTTATCACAGTTGCATCTTCGTCAATTATTTGATCCTGATATGGTTCAGCTCCCCATGTGGTTTTGTATTTTTTTGTTGATAACAAATCTTTCACTCCATAAGGTATACCATGTAACATCCCTCTATATTTCCCCTGAGCAATTTCTTCATCAGCTTTTTTTGCTTCTTCAAGTGCTCGTTCTTCTGTTAAGGTTACTACGCTATATAACTTCGGCCCAAATTTTTTTAATCGTTCTAAAAAGAATTTTGTAAGTTGAGTTGAAGTGATTTTTCTTGTTTTTATTAAATATGCCAGCTCACCAATTGAATAGTAAGCTAAATCATCAGGATTTTCTGGAAGCTTAGTATAACTATAATCATTAAAGGAAATTTGTTGTTGTACATTGTTAATTTTGAAACCAGCAGGAACAGGATTAAATTGAATTGCTGGAGGGATACTATTATCAATTTTGATTTTACGAATATTTAAATAATTTGCTAATTGTTCATTCAAAGCATCAAGCATCGAATCTCGTTCTGCATCTGTAAATTCAAGCCCAATTATTTTTTCTGCATTAACTACATTTTCTTTTGTGATCTTTTCTTGAGCATTTATGCTTTGAAGTATGCCATAAAATAATAACAGAATAAAAACCTTTAAGACTAACTTCATGGTTTTAGACCTTATGATTTTAATGTTATAAAATAACTTTCAAAATTTTTATAGAATTCTTTTTCAAAGAAAATCTGATAGTATTTTTTGTAAACTGAATTTCTTTCAAATTTTCCTCGAGTATATTTGATTCATAAACTCGAGATGGATTAAAAGGTAAGCTTAATTCTACTTCACTATCTTTTCCAGTAGATTCGTAGATTGTAATTAAAAATGCATTTGCATCTTCTTCTGATTGTTTCATTGAAGTTAAAATTGCATTCTCAGGATTTATTTGAATAAATGAATGTGTTTCTGGTAAATCGCCCGAATGCAAATCTTCTGCAATACAAAGAAGTGGATAATTAAATTCATATCCTTTGAAAACTGTTTCGCTCTGTTCAACTCTTTTTTCATGAGGATAAAGTGAATATTCAAATGAATGATTTCCTCTATCTGCTGTTGGGTCCGGCCATTGAGGAGAACGAAGCAAAGATAATCGCATAATATTTCCTTTTGTATCATATCCATATTTTGAGCGATTCAATAAACTAATACCAAAATTATCATCTGATAAATCAGCCCATTTCTGAGCATTAACTTCCCATTTCCCTTTATCCCATTGAGCTTTCAAAGTTGTTGATCGTTTAATAAATCCAAAAGGAATTTCATAAGTAGCTAAAGTATCGTAAACATTAAATGGGAATGAAACTTTTAGCATTGTTTTATTTTCCCACCATTCAATACTGGTTTTAAAATCAATTCTATCCATTCCATCATATAAAATAATATCCTGAACAAAAAATGAATTTGGAAAATCTTCAGTAGGAAATTCTTTAACAACTCCAGGTTTCAAATAATCCCTATAGCATCTTAATACTTTTCTTACAGGACCATTTTCTACCAGTTCAGCTTTTCTAAATTTAGATGGATACTCAATTCCAGTTAAACCAATATTCCAGGCATCCCATGCTGATGGTTTATCTTCAAGAATTTGAAGTTTATTTCCTTCGTCTGCAAGTAATTCTTTATTAAATCTTTTATCATAAATACTTTTTATCCATCCAGTTTCTGGATTAAGTTTTATATGGAATAGCTCATTTTCTATTTTATAAATGTCTTTTTCAATTTTCACTTCATCTTTGTTTTTATTCAAATCAGATTGTTTTAAAACAAATGTTCTATAACCAAGCGCAGGTATATTTTGTGCAATAAACAAAATCTCTCGTGTTAACAAATCTTTCTGAATTGTTTGAGATGGAATTTTATTACCATTCAAATCAAAAATTTCATAACCATTAAAATCACCTTCATTAAGTTGAAATTTTACAATATCAGTTCTTTCCCAGCTAAGAGGATTAAATACAATTAATGCTTTACCTTCAGTTACAATAGAAGTATTAATTTTCTTAGCAATATCTTTTAGAGAATTCTTCAGAACAAAATTGCCAAGTTTATAAGATTCTTTATAATCATTTTCTGCATCAATATAAATTTCTCGTATACCTGAACCAGGAAGAATATCATGAAATTGATTGAACAATACATTTTTCCACGCTTCTTTAATTAATGGATGATAATCTTTTTTAGTTAATAATTGAGAGATAGAAGAAAATTTTTCTGCATTGGTTAGCAATACTTCACTTTTGCGATTCCACATTTTAATATTTGATTGAGTGGTTGCTGTGCCCCGATGATATTCGAGATAAAGTTCATCATTCCAGATTGGAAGTTTAGATAGATCATGTTTTCTCAACCAGTCGATATAATTTTGAGCAGTATTAAATTCAATATTAGGAAACACAAATAAATTTTTTAATTCATCAATTCTTGCCATCATTTCAAGAGAAGGTCCTCCACCATGATCTCCAACACCAAATAATACGAGTAATTTTGTGAAACCAGTATTTGCTTCAAATTGTCGTAACCAATCAACTAACTGAAAAGGATTATCAATTGTATTAACATAATCGAATGGGAAATAAGTAAGTATTTTTGAACCATCAGGTGCTTGCCACCAGAACAATCTATAAGGAAAAACATTTGTATCGTTCCAGCCAATTTTTTGAGTAATGAATGCATCCAATCCACCCAGTAACATAAATTGAGGTAGATTCCAATTATAACCAAAAGAATCTGGATTCCAGCCAATTCGTGCTTTAATTCCAAAATTATCTTGAAAGAATTTTTGACCATACAATATTTGTCGTATCCATGAATCACCGCTGGGCAAATTGCAATCTGGTTCAACCCACATACCGCCAGAAATTTCCCATCTTCCTTTCTTAACATAATTTTTTATTTGATCAAATAAGTCTGGATAATCTTTCTTCATCCAGTTATAAAATGCAGCTTGACTTTGTGTGTAAGTAAAATCTGGTCGTGCATTAAACATATTCATAACTGCAGAAAATGTTCTTTTGCAAACTTCTTCTGTTTCTTTTTTCCTCCATAGCCATGCAGCATCGATGTGTGCATTTGAAGCAAATTGTAAAGTAAAATTTTTAACAAATTTTTTTACTGGTTCTAATTTCTTCAATACTTTATTAACAGAATTTATGAATCTTAATGTATCGCCATTATTCAAACCGCTTAAATCAATTTCAGATGCAAGATTTTGAAGAAGTGTATTTAATTTCTGTTTTTCTTTTTTGTCAAATTTTGAGAGGTCAATTTTAGGATCGGTTTTAACTCTTGCATTTGTTTGATAAGTATCGAAGCTCAAAAGTTTGCGGGCTACTTTAAAACTTAAGGAAAGATTCTTCATAAGTTTTTGTGTAGAAGTCTGAATTTCAAAATCTAACTTTGCTCTAATTAATCTAAGTGGACCACCTGTATTAATAGCTTTTATTAGTATAACATATTTTTCTTCTGGAATTGCATTGTCAGTTAATAAAACTTCACCGTCCCATGGAAATTTTCCTTTGAATTGACCATTAATCCACATGTAACTGAAGTCATCAACAGAATTAAAAAATTTAATTCTTCCTTTAACAGGTGTTCCTGCAATAAAAGATGGGATAACAATAATTTTTCTAAACCAGCATGAATCAAGCTGAAGGCGTTCATTAAGCTTAGCAGTTTTCCAGCTGGAGTCATTAAAATCAATTTGGGATAACTGTTCAGGTGTTAACGAAAAATCAGTAGAATATTTCCAGTTATCGAATGATACTTCGCTTAATGAATCAAGAGCATTAATTAAAAGATCAATTTTACTTTGTGCAAATAGAACTGAATGAAAAAATATTAACAGGAAAAATATTTTCTTATTCATAGTATCTCTCAACAAAATTTGTTATGTGTATTTAGTGTTTTAAAATAATAAACACAGATAACCAGGATTAATATCATCAAAATCATTTTACCTGAGTTATCTGTGTTAATTAAATTTATTTAGAAAATTTTTTATAAAGTAACCATGTTAAAAAAATTGATAGTCCTAAAATTAATGCGGGAAATATTATACCCAAGATGGGACTACCAATTCTCTGTAAATTATCAATTAGAGAAATCATTTTTCACCCTTTTTAGAATGTTTATTATGAGAGTACCACGCTAAAATCAGTCCAAGAAAAGATGCTACATATGCTATTGACATCCCAATTACCATAGCTAAACCTTTATCCATTTAATTCCTCCCAGCGTGCTTGACGCTCTAATTGTTCTAAATATTCATGTTGTTTTTTTTCATATTCACCTGAAATCACTTTTAATTTTGGATCAATAATCCAGTGCATTAGCCATGTTAAGAATGCACCAATAATCAAAGTTACAAAACCCCATAAATTCAACAAAAAGCTTCCTACTGTTCCAATCATTAAAAGAATATAACAGATTGGTGATAAAATAACAGCAAACCAATCTTCTTTATGCCATTCATCAGCTTCCCATGGTGTCCATTTTCTTCTTATAAAACTCATTTATTACCTCCACTATTATTTTCAATATGAACTAATAGACCAAGTCTTTGTGCTTCTCTTTTAACCGGTCCCCACCATCCAATAGGTCTTGCCTGAACATAATATTTTACAAGATGTTCCATTGGTTCTGGTTTGGTTAAAAGAGTAACCGGAATAAAAATAATTGCTCCAAGAATCATTAAAAGCCAGAATTGTTGATAGTCTGCTAAATGAGGTAAAACACCCCAATGAGGTAAAATCCAAACAACCAGCCAGCTTAAACCGAGATTAGCTATCCAGGCAGATAAATAACCCCATGCATTAAAACGCCACCAGACAACCTGTAAAATATTAGGTAACCATATTCCTGCAGCCATAAGCCATAATGCAAAAATTAGCCATGAGGTTATATCTTCCATCATTAAACCATAGAAGAAAGAGCCAAGTAATAAAATTAGAGTAGCAATTCTTCCGACCCAAACAAGTTCTTTTTCTGAAGCAGTTGGTTTGAAATAATGTAAATAAAGATCTCGTGTAAAATACATTGCACCAAGATTAAGATGAGAAGCTATTGTTGAAACATGAATTGCAATTAAAGCTGCAAAGAAAAATCCAATTAATCCAGTTGGTAAGGATTCAAATCCTAATCTCAACCAGCCAAGTTCATATTCTGCTTGAGATGAAATATTAGGAAACATAACAAAAAAAGCCAGAACAGCTGCAGCCCATATAGCATTTCGAGTAAGCACAAGTGCAGTTCCCCACCATATACTATAACTTGCATCTCTTACAGATTTAGCACTTTGAATTCTTTGAGCTTCGACATACCAATCTATACTTGTTCCCATTCCAAATCCACCAAGAATAGCAATAATCATCATTGTTATAAACCATGCAACCGGGAAATCACCTTCGAACCAGCCAGTAAAAGCAAATGGATTAAGTCTCCACGATTGGCCCATAGCAATTAATTTGTTTTGAATTTCGAATGGACCTCCAGCAGCAATAATTCCCCAAATTGATACTAACAAGATCATTAAAAATGCAATAATACCCTGTTGAAAATCTGCCATTATCACACCCCAATAACCAGCAGCTAATACATAAATAGCACACAAAGAAGAAAAAACAACAAGACCTATCCATAATTCCCAACCAAATAAGTAATTACAAACTTTTCCCATTGCAATTCCAACCCAGCCAAGAATAAACATATTCATAAAAACCTGCCAGCCAGAAATCCAACCTCTTAACATTTCAGCTCCAAGTCCATGAAATCTCAAGGTATTCCATTCTGCTTGAGTATAAGCAAGCGAGCGTCTAAAAATTCTTGTGGAAACAAAAGCACTAATTGCACACCAGGCAGAAAAGAAAGTATACCAGAGTCCTGCAACTCCATATTTGTATATTACACCTGTAACCCAGATTGGAGTATCTGTAGCAGTATGAGTAGCATAAACAGAAGAAGCTGGCAACCACCATGGTAATCCTCTCCCTGCAAGAAAAAAATCTGCCTCAGAACGTTTACCAAGTCTATAAAATGCTACTCCCAGACTAATAGTTACTAAAAGAAATGCAATAACCCAGAACCAATCAAGGAATTGAAATTGAACCATATAGACTCCTGTTAATGTCAGTTTTCAAATAGATTAACATGAAATTATGGAGAGATTATATTGAAGTCAATAAAAATTTTCTGTGTTCATTTTGCTAAAGGAATAGTGAAATAGACAGTTGTTCCTTTATTTAATTGGCTTTCGATCCAGAGTTTTCCACCATTTTTAATAATATGTTCTTTACATAGTATCAATCCCAGACCAGTCCCTTTTTCGCCTGTTGTTCCAAGCTTAGTAAATTTTGAATCAAGAGAAAATATTTTATTAATATCTTCTTGATCAATTCCAATTCCAAAATCTTGAATTGTTACTTCAGCATAATTTTCATTTTCTTTTACTTTTACTAAAATGTCACCTTTGGGATAAGAAAATTTAATTGCATTTGATAACAAATTCATTAAAACAGATTCTATCGATGTTTTATCTGCAAGAACAATTATACCATCCTTGCAATTACAAGTTATATTTATTCCCTTTTGTTTAGCAAAAATGTCTACAACCGAAATTGAATTTTTTATGCTTTCAGTAATATCAAAATTATGAAATACATATTCTAATTTTTTTGTTTGAATACGAGACCACTCCAGAAGGTTCTCAATTAAATTATAAAGAGTTAACGAAGAATTTCTAATTTGTAATAACATATCATCTAATTCTTCATCTGTAAGTTCTTTTCTATTATTGTGTAGAAATTCTGAAATTGATGATATAGAATTTATAGGATTTCTTAAATCGTGAGAAAGTATGGATATGAACTTATCTTTTGTACTGTTTACTTTTTCAAGTTCAGCTGCATATTCTTTTAATTCATTTTGTGCTTTTTCTCTTTTAATTATTTCATCATTTAATTCTTCTGTTCTTTTTCTTACTAAATTCTCAAGCTTTTCATTTAATGCTTCTTGCTTACTTAATTTCCATTTTATTATTACAAATACAAGTCCAATAAAAAATAATGGTGCGAAAATCTTAAAAATAGTTGTTTGATAAAAATAAGGTGGTATTATAACTTTTACAGTAGCTTCTTTATTGTTCCATTGATTATAATAATTAGATACTTTTACTCTGAACTTATATTCTCCAGGTTCAAGATTATAGTAAATTACAAATCTTCTATTAGAAAATTCATGCCATTTATTTTCAAATCCTTCAAGTATATATCTATATTTTAATTTTCTTGGTTCAATAAAAGAAGGTGCAATGTAATCAAAGCGAAGTATATTAATCCCAGCAGTTGTTTTAATAATTGGTTTTAATTCAACAGGTTGAAAATCAGCCAAAACACGTGTAACATGAACAGGTGGAATAAAACTACTATATTTCAATTTAGCTGGATTAACAAAAGTAACCCCATCAATAGTAGCAAACCATATTTTGCCAGTATTATCTTTAAAAGTAGTCCACATATAACCACCATTACATTCAGAGTTTTTCATTCCATCATTTGTATTAAAAATTTCTACATGTATAGTATCAACCTTTCCCTTAACAAATTTTTCTAAATTGGATTTTGAAACTTTGAAAATCCCATTATTATAACCACACCAGAAATTCCCCAAATTATCCTCTGTTATTGTTTGTATTTCATTTGTTGGCAATCCATTTCTTTTTGTGATTTTCGTAAACTTTTTACCATCATAATGAACAATACCACCACCACTTGCTGTCATCCATAAATTACCTTTGAGATCAGAATAAACAGAATAAATTAAATTGCTTGGAAGACCATCTTCTTCTGTATAATAAGTATAATTATTTCCATCATACTTTATTAATCCCTGACCAACTGTACCGAAATAGTATGTATTATTAATATTTTCTGTAATAAATCTAATTCCCAATCTTGAAGATTTATCATCTTTACTAAGACTAATTAATTTCCCTGCTTTTAATTCAAATAATCCTCTATCACCACTTCCAATCAATAATCTATTCTTTGAATCACGAAATATTGATGCTATTGAGAAATCACAATATTTTTTTGTTCTATTGTTATAGAAAAGATATAAACCAGTTCTCGTACCAATCCAGATGCTATCACCCAAAGCATACATTGTTTGTACTATTGAATTATCATTTCTGTTAAGGAAGAAATTTTTTATTTCTTTATTATTAATAAGTGATATGTATCCACTTGAGGAAGCAACCCAGATGCCTTTTGAATTTTGTGTTATTGCTCTTATAAATCTTTCTTTTAATCCTTCTTCTAAGGAGTATGTTGTAAAATTACCATCACGAATTCTATATAATCCATTATTATAACTTCCTACCCACAAGTTTTCTTCCTTATCGATAAATAGGTCAAGTATTAAATTATTTTCCAAATTATTTTGGAATGTATAAAAATCAATTTTATTATTAACAATTCTACAAATTCCTTTTTGTGTAGCCAGATATAGAATTTTGCTTTCATCTTCAATAATATCCATTATCTGCAAACCATAAAGAGCGTTTTTTAAATTATAATTTTTTACTTGAGCATTAACAATTAAATCCAATCCTTTATCAGTACCCACTAACAATCCATTATTACTCAAATGTAAAGCACGAACATAATTACTTGATAACCCTTTATTTTTGTCAACTACTGTGATTACAAAATTATTCTTTTTAGAATAGTCAATAATTACAACACCAGAATTTTGAGTGGCTAAATAAATTTTACCATTTTTATTTCCAATAATTCTATAGATAATTTGATTATCAAGAAATGATGCCTCATTAAATTTCTTTATTTTATTATTTTCAAAATAATTTAATCCTGTTGATGTCCCCACCCATATTCTTCCATACTCATCTTCATACAGTGATCTTATCATACTATTCATAAGACCATCTTTTGATGTATATAGTTTTATTTCTTTCTCTGAATACTTCAGTAAGCCATCGAATGTACCAACCCATAAATTTCCTTTACTATCTTCAATTATATTTACAACAAGTGAATTCTTCATTTCCTCAATATTATCTGGATTATAAATAGTAAACCTAATTCCATCAAACTTAACAAAACCTTCTTCTGTACCAAACCAAATAAAACCATCTTTTGTTTGAATTATACTATAAGCAGAATTTTGAGGTAAGCCTTCTTTTGTAGTCCATTGATCTACAACATATTGTGTAAATAATTTCGAGGTATCTAAAACCTGAGAATATAAAATTTCGGAGAGCAAAAAAACTAATAAATAATATATCTTTATTTTAATGGTATGCATTAATTTTTTATATAACTTCCCTCAATTATTATCGTAGTAATTATAAAATTGTTTAATGTTATTTTTAAAAATATTTTAATTAAATTTTAATATCCACAAAAAAATTTAAATAAACATGTTAATTAAAAATTATAAACATATTATCTGGGACTGGAACGGTACAATATTAAATGACATAGACTTAAGCTTGAATATCATCAACAATATACTTAAAGAAAGAAATCTTAACACTCTCACAAAAAACAGTTACAGAGAACTTTTTACAATTCCTGTTAAAAACTATTATGAAAAATTAGGTTTTGATTTTAATAAAGAATCCTTCGAAGAAATTGGTAAAATCTGGATTGAAGAATATGAAAAAAGAAAATATGAATGCTCACTTTACAATGGGATTGAAATTGTACTAAAAAAAATTAAAGATTCAGGAATCGAGCAATCAATACTTTCAGCTTATTCTCAGCATACACTCGAAGAAATGGTAGATTATTTTAGTCTGAGAAAATACTTCAAATACATTGTAGGATTGGATAATATTTATGCAGCAAGCAAATTACATCTTGGAATAGATTTGATGAAAAAACTTAAAAATGGAAAAGGCGAAACGTTAATGATAGGTGATACACTTCATGATTATGAAGTTGCCACAGAAATAGGTGCAGATTGTATATTAGTTGCAGAAGGTCATCAAAGTAAAGATATTCTAATAAAAAGCGGTGTAAAAGTTATTAATAATATTTTAGAATTAATTGAGTTTGACTAATTATACACTCATTTTAATTCAATTCTTTTATATCAAACAAACTCATAGGATCAATTCTTTTATTAAACCATTGAACTCCAAGATGAAGATGAGGACTTGTAGATCTTCCGGTTGAACCAACCAATCCTATTAATTCTCCCTTTTTAACTTTTTGATTCTTCTTAACAAAAATTTTACTTAAATGTAAATAAATACTACTTAATCCCTGACCATGATCAAGCAAAACAAAATTTCCATTATAATAAAAATTTTCTCCAGCTAATCTTACTATTCCATCTGTAATTGCATAAACAGAATCACCTTCTGCACCCTCAAAGTCCACTCCATTATGAATATTATGCGGTTCATTATTAAGAATTCTTTGAACTCCAAAATTTCCTGTAACTTTAATTGAATCGAGTGGATAGCTAAAACCAGCAGAGTATAAAGCAGTTTTTACTTTCCCAATTTTTTTACGAGCTGTTTTAATTATCCTGGTTTCATTTTTAATTCTCTTTAGTTCCCTTTTAGGCGGTCGGATATATTTTTTTTGAATTACCAAACTTTGCTCTCCGTAATCTCTCTTTTCTATCTCATATTCATATTTTAAAGTTTTTTTATTTGTCAATTTTATATTAAGAGTAAAACTTCCCTTTGCATTTCTATCGAATCCAAATATAAAAGTACCAGACTTATCAACTATTAAAGGCTTTTCATTAAGTCTTGCTGCTTTTATATTTTTGCCCTGCCCAATAATTATTCCACCAGCTTTTGCTTCACCATAAAATTTTATTTCTTGAGATAATATATTCGATATAGCCAAAAAGAAAATAAATATATAAGAAAACTTTTGATGTTTCATAAAATTACTTTTTATTTGAAGTTTAGTAATCAATCCTTTACAAATGTATAAAATCTTTTATATAATTAGTAAAAAAGTATACTGAATTATGATAAAAATGTTTTTAATAATAATATTTATTTCACTACTCACAATTTACCCACAGGAAATAAAAAGAGAATATTATAAAAATGGGAAATTAAAATCCGAAACCACTTACGTTAATGGAGTTAAACATGGTATCTACAGAGAATATTATGAAAGTGGTAAACTATGGAAAGAATGGAATTTTGTTAATGGTAAAGAAGAAGGAATTTCTACCTGGTATTTTGAAGATGGTACAAAAAGTATGGAGTGGAATTATCACAATGGTAAATTAGAGGGAATATCAAGGTGGTATTACGAAACAGGTGAATTATGGGCAGAACCAAATTATGTTAACGATGTTCAGGAGGGATTAAGTAAAACTTATTATAAAAGTGGTGCACTTCAGGCTATCTGGAGTTATCGCAATGGCAAATTAAATGGCATTTCAAAAATATTTTATGAAAATGGTCAACTCGAAGTTGAAAGAAATTATGTTGATGATAAGTTAGAAGGTGTAAGTAAAGTTTATTACGAATTTGGAGCTTTAGCTCTCGAAGCAAATTTTAAAAACAATCAATTAGATGGCAACTCATATTTTTATTATCCTGATGGTTCAATAAAAGTAATCGATACTTATTCAAATGGACAAATAGTAAAACGTGTAAGATATGATATCGGTGGTAAATTCGATAAAATAGAAGAAAGTTTTGATGAATATTACGACGAAGGAACATTAAAAGCCGAGCTTAATTTCAAAGAAGGAAAGAAAAATGGTAGAATTGTTTATTACTATAAAAATGGCTTTGTAAAATCAATTTTAAATTATATTGATGATAAATTAGATGGTGAGTGTAAGTTTTATTACGATAATGGAATAATTTCAGAAATCACAAATTTTAAAAATGATCTTAAAAATGGTTTATCAGTAAAATTCAATAATAAAGGAATTAAAATTTCAGAAGATAACTATAGCGATAACATACTCGAAGGTAAATCGAAAACTTTTTATGAAACTGGTGAACTCAAATCAGAAAGATATTTTAAAAATGGCAAACTCGATGGAACAGTAATTACTTATTATAAAAATGGAAAAATAAAAGCTGAAGAGAATTATAGAAACGGATTAAAAGAAGGCATTTCGAAGTGGTATTATCAGAATGGAATAATTTCAGATTTTTTGATTTACAAAAACAATTTATTAAATGGAAAATGTTATAGTTATAACGAAGATGGAATTGTTATTAAAGAGACAGTTTATAAAGATGGAGAAATAGTTAATTCACATTAAGTTTTTCGATAAAAATAAAAGCTATTTTTAATAAAGTTTATTATCTTTAATTAAATAAATTAAATTAATCATGGAGGGAGCATTTTAATGCCAATATTTTCGTCGAAAATTAAAATGGACCTTGAAAAATTAAAAGAAGAAAATGATGAACTAAAAAATACCCTCCACGCTTATGTTCAAAAATATTCCAGTCTTACAGAACTTAATTCACAAATTGAACAGGCAAAAAAAGAATTAGAAGAATTAAAGAATAGAATCGACGAATTAAAAAACAATGCATTAATTATTGAAGATGATATCAATGAAAAAAATATTCAACTAAATCAACTTAATGAACAAATAAAAGAACTGGAAGAAAAAAAATCTACTCTTGAAGCCAGCACTTCTTTACAGTATGTAGACCTTAGTGAAATTTCAGAAGAAAAGAGAGATATTTTAGATGAATATGAACAACTCAAAAAGGCATACCAGCAATTAAATGAAGAATATTTAGAACTTCAAAACGAATTCAATCAATTCAAAATACAAAAAGAAGAACAATACGATAAACCAAATATTGAACAGGATGAAGAGTTAATTAAATTAACTGAGATCCGTAACGAACTCATTAATAAAATCGAGCAATTAAAAGAAGAAGAAAGTCAAAGAAATTCAATACTGCAAAAACTTGAAGAAAAAATATCAGTATCCGAAGAAATTAAAACCAATCTTGAACAAAGCCTTAGCACACTCATTAATCAACTATCCGAAAAAGAAAAAATTTATACCGAATTTATATTCAACAGAGACGCATTATTAGAAGAAATTCGTAATATCGAAAAACAACATGATGAATATGAAATCAAAATTAACTTCAATAAAGAGCAAGCAGAAATTTTAGAAAAAGAAATAAAGGAATTAAACGAGAAAAAAAATGAAATTATTAATGAGATAAGAAATTATGAACATTTTAAAAATGAATTACAGGAAAGATTACTGATTCTTAAAAAAGAAGAAGAAAATTTAATCGAAAATATTTCCAAACAAAAACAGGAAATAGAAGAATACGAAAAAAGAAAATATGAAATTGAAAAATCTCTATTACAAATAGAAAACAATATTTCACAGGCACTCTTAAAATTTACCGAAGAAATTAATTCTTCTCAGAACAAATTAAATCTTATTAAGCAGGATATACTCAGTAAAGAAAGAGAGATCAATGAAAAAGAAAAAGTTCTACTCGAAAAAGAATCCAGAATAGCTGAATATGATGGAAACATAAAAGTTCTCCTTAAAGAAAAAAATTCCATTGAAGAATCTATATTAATGCTTAAAGAACAACAAAAAGATTTGAATGAAGAAATAATAAATCTCAAAGATTATATCACAAAACAAAAATCTTTTCTGAATGAATTAAAGTCTGAGATTCATGTTTTAATGAGTAAAAAAGACTCTCTTGAAAAAGAAATCAAACAACTATTAAAAACAGCAAACGAAAATTATTCCACACTCGATGAGAGTAAATATAAACTTGCACAGGATATAATTGAAAGTCAGGAAGAATTAGATAATCTAAAAAATCAAATCAGCACCTTAAAAGAAGAATTGAGAAATCTAAAAACAGAAAGAGCTAACGAAGAAATAAGAAAAGAAGAATATACCACCAAGATTACAGAATTAATTGCTATGGAAAATAATCTAAAGTATAAAATCTCTGAATATGAAAAACAGCTTT
Source organism: Rosettibacter firmus (assembly GCF_036860695.1). Classification (NCBI taxonomy): domain Bacteria; kingdom Pseudomonadati; phylum Ignavibacteriota; class Ignavibacteria; order Ignavibacteriales; family Melioribacteraceae; genus Rosettibacter; species Rosettibacter firmus. Next base: position 882,647 of record NZ_JAYKGJ010000001.1, read on the forward strand.
TAAACTTACAACAGCAAACTGAGAAATCATCTTAATCATATTAATTGAAGTTAATGATAAATGAGAATACCATATAAAATTCTTTGCCTGATTTTAATAACTTACTTTTCATACATAAATTATTTATACTCTCAACAAAAAAATGACACCGTAAGATATAAAGCAAATCCAAATTACACTTTGCAAACCGCAATGTTCGATATCTATAAAACAAAGCAAGCTGATATTGTAATGCTCGGTAATTCTTTAACTGCTGGAACAAACTGGTCTGAACTACTGGGTAGAACAAATGTTGTTGCTCGTGCTATTCCAGGTGATATTCTTCCAGGATTTATTGCAAGACTGGATTATGTTATTAAACTTAAACCAAAAATTGTTTTTATTATGGGAGGTTTAAATGATATTTATAATTGGACTCCAGTTGAAGAAATTTTTAATAACTATGTAAAAATTGTTTCAACACTAAAATCCAGAGGTATTATTCCTGTAATTCAATCAACAACTTATGCTGCAAAAGATTATGCAAAAGATTGGGGTGGTACTCCTGAAGTAAATGGTAGCAGAAACAGAGAAATTGATAAATTAAATAAATTGTTATTTGAATATGCCAGAAAAAATAATCTTGATTTCATTGATATAACTTCTAAATTAGCAACAAGCGATAAATTTTTACGACCAGAATTAACATGGGATGGAATTCATCTCAATGCTGAAGGTTATAAGTTGTGGGCTGAAGAAGTTGAAAAAGTTTTATCAAAATATAAATTATAAATCGCATGGGTAACAAAATGAATAATGAAAATAAAATTAAAGAACCTTTAATCGTTATTGGATTAACCATCATTATTTTGTATGCCATTTCCTTTATTAAAATTGATTATGAAATTGCTGGCTTTAAAATTAAAACAGTAGACATTTTTTCTGATATTAAAAAAGAAAATTCTGATAATAGTTTTCTAAAAAAAGAATTTAAATACCATCAACCTTTAAAAGCAGATTTATTGATTGGTAACTCACTAAGCTACTTAATTAACTTTTTCAAATCTTTTTATATATCAAATGATATTTTAGCAATACAGGGACAAAAAACTAAAATTACTGGAAACACTCAACAACTCTCCTATTTTTTTGATGCATTAAAAAACATAAAATCAAAACCTGTAAGAATAGCACATTATGGCGATTCAATTATTGAAGGTGATTTAATTTCAGCAGATATACGCGAAGCTCTTCAAAAAAAATATGGTGGGAATGCTGTTGGATGGCTTGGTATTGTATCACAGGATATTACATTTAGAACTACAACAAAACATACATACTCAGATAACTGGGAAAGTGCATCAATTTACACAAACAATCCTAAAAAATTACCATTTGGAATTAGTGGTGAAGTAGCCATTCCAAAAGGCAATTCATGGGTACAATACGAAACAACAAAAATTAGAAAATCGCTTAAAGATTTTTCAATTGTTAAACTTTACTATTCTCACGCAAAAAGTTCCCAGATCTTTTATTCATTTGATGGGAAACCAAAACAATCTGCACAATTAAAAACTGGCACAAACATTCAAGAATTAATTCTTAAACCAGAAGGCAAAGCTCAATCCATAAGAATCGAATTTCCTGTTGCTGAACAAGCATATGTTTATGGTGTTAGTCTCGAAAATGAATCGGGAATTTTTGTAGATAATTTTCCACTCAGAGGAAACTCTGGAGTTGATATAAATCAAATTTCACCTGCAGTTATGAAAGATTTTTCTAAGTATCGTGATTATAATTTAATAATACTAGAATTTGGTTTGAACATTTTAGGTTCATTAACTAAAGATTATAATTGGTATGAAAGAGAAATGACAAAAGTTATTAATCTCTTCAAGTCAACATATCCTAAAGCAAGTATAATAATGATTAGTGTACACGATAAAGCAATGAAGAGAGGTTCAAATTTTGTAACTGATCCTGCTGTGTTAAAATTACTCGAAGCACAAAAAAATATAGCAATGAAAAATAATATTGCATTCTGGAATATGTTCGAAGCTATGGGAGGAGAAAATTCAATGTCTAAATGGGTTAATTCAAATCCACCTTTAGCATATAAAGATTATGTTCATTTCAATGACCTGGGGGCAGCTAAAATAGCACAACTCTTTATTGAATCACTAATGAATGAATACAAATAAAGTATAAATATATGACTGATTTTTATTTCAATATCGAAGAAGCAAATACACTCTGGAAAAGATGGGAATTAAATTCCGAAAGAAATCCTGAGCGTGAAGCCATTATTCACTGGGTAGCCGGTCAAGAACCTTATCGCTGGACATATCATAATTTAATTCAAACAGCAAAAAAATTTTCGCAGGAACTATTAAAGCTTGGAATTAAACCAGGTGAAGTTTGTGCAATCATCATTCGACATAATCCATTGTTCTATCCTCTCTATCTTGGTATTTCAAGAATAGGTGCATTGCCTGCAATTTTAGCTTATCCAAATCCTCGACTTCATCCCGAAAAATTCAGACAGGGACTTGAAGGAATGTCACAACGTTCTGGACTCGATTATATTTTAACAGAAAAAGAACTCGATCCAATGATTCGACCATTAATAGAAAATCCCAAAAGCACAATTAAAGCAGTTCATTTCCCGCTTGAATGGGATTTATCAAATTCATTAGATGAAAAACTTGAAGAAGAGATTAAAGGAATTATAAATCAAATTAAACCAGAAGATCCTGCGTTTCTTCAACACTCATCTGGAACAACAGGGTTACAAAAGCCTGTTGTGCTTTCACATCGAGCTGTACTAAATCATGTATTAAATTTAGGAAAAGCTTTTAAACTTTCTGAAAATGATAAAGCCTGTAGCTGGCTACCTCTTTATCACGATTTTGGATTAATAGCTGCCTTTCATATTCCTCTTGCTTATGGAATTACAACTGTTCAACTTAATCCTTTTGAATGGGTTTTAGCTCCAGTAATCTTGCTTGAAGCAATTACAAAAGAAAAAGCAACAATGTCATTCTTACCAAATTTTGCTTACAATGTTTTAGCAGATAAAATTGATGAAGAAGAATTGGAAGGAATTGATCTTTCGAGTTTAAGAATTATTGTAAATGCAGCTGAACCTATTCGTCACGATAGCCATGAAAAATTTGTAAAAAGATTTCAGAAATATGGATTTAATCCTCTTGCACTCGCTTGTCTTTACGGAATGGCAGAAGCTACACTTGGAGTAACAGTTACAGAGCCAGGTAAACCAATTACAGAATTAGCTGTAGATAGAAATGAGTTATCGAAAGGAATAGTAAAATTTGCAGACAATAATTCTGTAGTAAGAATATGTGTTTCATCAGGAAAATTAATTGATGGATGTCAGGCAAGAATTGTTGATGACAATAGAAATGATATTCCCGATGGATTTGTTGGCGAAGTTGCTGTAAAATCTATTTCTCAATTTGATGGCTATAGAAACTATCCAGAAAAAACTGCAGAAGTTGTTCAAGATGGCTGGTATTTTACAGGAGATTATGGATTTAGATATAATGATGAGTATTTTATTATTGGAAGAAAAAAAGATATTATAATTGTAGCTGGAAAAAATATTTATCCAGAAGATATTGAAGACGCAGTCAATTATGTCGAAGGAGTAATACCGGGAAGAGTAATTGCTTTTGGTGAAGAAGATCCAGACTTAGGAACGGAATTCGTAAGTGTTGTTGCAGAAACAAATGCTCAAACAGACGAAGAAAAGAACAAAATTAGAATGAATATTTTAAAAGCCGGTATGAGTATTGACATTGCTATTCATAAAGTTTATTTAGTTCCACCAAGATGGTTAATTAAAAGTTCATCTGGTAAACCGAGCCGCAAAACAAACAAAGAAAGATTATTAAGCAAAACAGATCCACAAGTTTGGAGTAGATAATGATTTCACCAGAATTAAAACAGGTAATATTAAAACAACTTAACCTCGATGATTTCGATATTAAAGATGAAACCACTGCACCAGAAGTTCCGGGATGGGATTCACTAAATCACATTAATATTATTCTTGCAATCGAAGAACATTTCAAAGTTAAATTCAAAAGTTATGAATTGCTTCGCTTAAGATGCGTTGGCGATTTACAAAAACTTCTTGATTCTAAATTAGGTAAATAATATTGATTAATTATGCTGTTTAATTTTGACCTCTATAAAATTTACGAACAATTAAAATTTATTCCTGACTCTCCTCTTATTTTCAGTACAAGCTTATTCCTAATTCTCTTTTTCTTCTTTCTTCTTATCTATAATCTTTTTATAAAAAATAAAACTCTAAGACTTGCCTGGTTAATCCTTTTCTCATTTTATTTTTATTATAAATCTGCAGGATATTATGCTGGAATTCTTATTGTTTCTGCTGCAGTAAATTTTCTATCTGGTAAATGGATTGCATCAACAGAAAAATTTTCTCTGAAAAAATTATATCTTCTTCTGGCTTTAATTATTAATCTTGGAATTCTTAGTTACTTCAAATACACCAATTTTATTTTACAAATATTTCATGATATAACTAATTCGCAATTTGAACCTCTTGATATTTTTCTTCCAATCGGAATTTCTTTCTACACATTTAAATCTCTAAACTATGTTTTTGATATTTACTTTGATACATTAAAACCTACAAACAGTTTTAGAGATTTTTGTGTTTATGTATTTTTCTTCCCAAATATATTGGCTGGACCAATCGATCGTGCTTCTGATTTCTTACCACAAATAGATAAAGAACCATTTATTTCAAAAGAAGATCTCGGCAGAGCAATATTTCTAATAATTCTTGGTTTATTTAAAAAAGTAGTAATTGCAGATTATATAAGTATCAATTTTGTTGATCGTGTTTTTGATTTCCCATTGAGATATACTGGCATAGAAAACCTTCTCGCTATTTATGGATATGTTCTTCAAGTCTATTGTGATTTTTCTGGTTACTCCGATATGGCAATTGGAATTTCATTAATGTTTGGTTTCAGATTAATGGAAAACTTCAACTATCCATTTAAAGCAACAAGTATTGCTAACTTCTGGCGTAGATGGCACATTTCACTTTCAAAGTGGTTACTTGATTATTTATTCAGACCTCTTCAAATGAAATACAGAAACTTAAGAGTTTATGGAAATATGATTGGTATCTTTATTACTTTTTTGATTTGTGGTTTATGGCATGGTGCAGGCTGGAATTACATCTACTGGGGTGCTATGCATGGATTTATGATGTCTTTTGCACTTCTAATTCAAAAACCAAAAACAAAATTTTATAATTTACTAAAGATTAATAACACTAAATTTCTCACCATCATTCAAACAATTATTACCTTTCATCTTGTTGCAATTTCATTTATGATTTTTAGAAGTAGCGATATTCAAACTGTATTTGATATGTTCTCACAAATATTTACATTCTTTCATGGTGAAGTATTCATCCAGTTTATTGAAAGATTGCCATTAATCTCTGGTTTAATTTTCCTGGGTTATTTATTCCACTTTATGCCATCAAAATTAGAGAACATGATTATAAATCAATTTGCAAAAACTCCCGCTATCGGGAAAATCATAATTCTGGTAATTGCTATCTGGATTGCTGCACAATTTAAAACTGCAGATATTCAACCATTCATTTATTTCCAATTCTGATTTAGTGGAATTATAAACTACGAAGTCATTGGCATTTAAGCATCATCTAAACATAAATATTCCTGCAAATCTTTTTTCATTCTCATCTATATTTAAGTAAACTAAAGTCACACTGTGAATATTTTAGATTGTAATTATTTTTACAATTATTTATGTTGTATTAAAAATAAAACAATAAACTTTCGGGGGCTTTATGGCAGAAAAAAATAATGAAATAATGAATATTCCAATCTCTATTATATGGGAAGGAATTCTCTTCTGCCCTATCTGGGGAATTCTTGATTCTCAAAGAACACAGCTTATAATGGATGCGGTGCTTGATAAAATTGAGTCGACTCAATCAAAAGTATTAATCATAGACATAATTGGTGTTGTTACTGTTGATAGTGCTGTAGCCAATCACTTAATTAAAATAACAAAAGCCACAAAATTAATGGGCTGCGAAAGTGTAATATCAGGTATTTCACCTTCAGTAGCACAAACAATAGTAAATCTGGGCATTGATTTAAGTGGTATAATTACAAAATCAACTATCAAAGAAGCTCTTGATTTTGCATTCAAAAAGCTAAACTTAAAAATTATATCTGACCAAAAATGATAACACAAAAAAAATTGATTACAAGTAATGTAATTAACAATTATTTAAATGTAACATTACCTAATGTAATAACTGATGATCAATATGAAATAATTAAAAAAGAAATTCTTGAAAAAACTGCATCAATGAATATTAAAGGTGTAATATTAGATGTATCTGCAACTAATTTTATCGACTTGAGTATGCTACACTTATTTAAAAATATTATTGATGCGATTAAAGTTCTGGGTAAAAAAGGGATAGTGATTGGTATGAATTCATCTTCAGTCTCTGCACTTGTTCATTTAATTGATGAAGATCTAAATATTCCAATTGCTACGTGTTTTGATGAAGCTGTTCTAATTATTAATCAAGATTATGAAAATTAAAAGAAAAAAGATATTCAACATTAAAATTAACAATGATAATTCGTACCAGGAAGTTATTCAAGAAACATTAAAATATTGTTTAAAACTTGGATTTAAAAAAAAGTATAGCAACGAATGTGCAATTATTTCAGCTGAATTAGCTACCAATATTATTAAATATGCATCTTTTGGCGAAATAACATTAAATAAAATTACAAAGGGAAAAGAGAAGGGCATCGAAATAATTGCAAAAGATAAAGGTCCTGGCATTGAAAATACAGAATTAGCATTGCAACAAGGGTATTCTACAGGAAAAAGTCTTGGTATTGGTTTACCAGGAGTAAAAAGAATGGTTGATGAATTTGTCATTAAATCAATATTAAACAAAGGAACAACAGTTAAAATTATAAAATGGGAAAAGTCAAATCACTAATTGATTACTATTTTATAATCAAACCACATCCTGAAATGAATGTAAGCGGTGACACATGTATTATCTTAAATAATAAAGAAGGATTATTTTTTTCATTAATTGACATAGCAGGACATGGAAAACGAGCTTATGAACAAGCCGAGTTTTGTAAAGATTTTATAACAAAAAACTACGATGATAATATCATTGAATTAATAGAGCAAATTCATTTAAAAGCTAAGAACCATTTCGAACTTGTTGGCTTTTTCATGAAATTAATCAAACATGAAAAAAGAATAAATTATATTAATATCGGTAACATAAAGGTAAAAATTTTTAATAATAATAAAATTCATTTAAATAACACCGAAGGAATAATTGGCTACATTTTACCAAAACTTACATTAAACGAATTCAATTTTACTGATCATAAGATTCTTATTGCATGCACTGATGGGATTCACAGCTTCTTTGAGTTCAATCCAGTGATTTTTAATAATAATTATTCTTCAAAAGATATTTGTAATTATGTAATAAATAAATATTACAAAAATACTGATGATGCAGCTTGCCTTGCGATTAAAATATAATGAAAAATGAAACTGATAGAATTAAATATTGATAGTAACTATTCAATAATTGATGCACGTGAAAAATTCTTTGTTCTACTAACTGACTTAGGATTTTCTGTTAAAAAAGCAGCAAAAATTTGTGTCGTAATTTCTGAGATTACACGCAGTATTTACAAAAAATATATTAATAAAAAATTAATCATAACATTAGAAGATATTAATAATTTCTATTCTTTAAATATCCAGTTCCCAAAATGTTTTGACATGGAAAAACTTAATTATTTCTTTGATGATTCAAGGATTATTAAAAAAAATAATAATGAATATCAGATTGCTTCCCTTTTGATTGATAAACATAAAATCCCATCCTTAAAAAAGTTTGTTGATTCAGAAAAAGAAAAATTAATGTACATTATAAGTGCTAATAATGTAGATGAACTAAAGAGAATAATTGAAGAAAAAACATCTGAGATTATTTATTCTTCAAAACTATTAGACTCAATTTTAAATAACATGGGCGAAGGAGTCTATGTAGTTGATATGAATTCAAACGCAATTTATGTTAACAATACCTGTCTTGAACTATTAGGATATGACGAAAATGAATTAATAAGTAATAATATGCACCTATTAATTCACCATCATAAAAAAGATTTATCTGAATATCCTGCTGAAGAATGTCCAATATTAAAATCCATTCAAAATAAAAATTCTATTTTAGTTTCAAATGAAGTTTTCTGGAGAAAAGATGGCACTTGTTTCTCTGTAGAATATAATGCTACACCTTTAATTGCAGAAAACAAAGTACTGGGAGGTGTAATTATTTTCAGAGATATTTCTGAAAGAATAAAAGCAGAAGAAGCCATAAAAAAATTAAATGAGGAACTTGAACAAAAAGTAATAGAAAGAACTCAAAAGCTACTCGAAGCTAATAAAGAATTAGAATCTTTCAGCTACTCTATATCACACGATTTAAGAGCACCACTACGACATATTATTGGATTTATTGAACTGCTATCAAAAAAATATACTTTTGAAGATAAAGCTGCTCAATATTTTAATATTATTACTACAACTGCAAAACGAATGTCTCAATTAATTGAAGACTTATTAAATTTTTCAAGAATTGGTAGAGCATCACTTAAATTAACTGAAGTTGATTTGAATGAGATTCTTCGATCATTATTAACATTTTTTAAAGATGATATTGAAAAAAGAAACATTCAAATTAACATACAAACATTACCAAGAATTTATGCTGATTACATTTTAATACAGCAAGTCTGGCAGAATTTAATTTCAAATGCAATAAAATATACAAGCAAATGCAGTAATCCGTGCATTAATATTGGTTTTAAAAAGAATAAAAATTTTTATACTTTTTACATAGAAGATAATGGTATTGGCTTCGATATGAAATACATTGATAAATTATTTAATGTATTTCAAAGACTCCACATTGACGAGGAATTTGAGGGAACAGGAATTGGACTCGCCATTACAAAAAAAATAATTGAAAAACATGGCGGAAAAATTTGGGCAGAAGCCAAAATTAACGAAGGTGCTAAATTTTATTTTACATTACCAATAGAATACATTAATGAAAAAAACAATCTTAATAATTGACGATAACCCAAACGATACCTTCTTAATGCTCGAAGCTTTAGATGAAATTACAAAAAAGTATGAAGTAAAAATATTCAATGACAGCGAAAAGGCTCTCGAGTATCTAAATTCAAAAAATTCCAATGAGAATTTTATAATACCATCCCTTATTCTGCTTGATGTCAAAATGCCAAAAATAAATGGATTTGAAATTCTAAAAACAATTAAATCAAATAATGCACTTAAGTTTATTCCTGTTGTAATGTTTTCATCATCAAAAGAAAAATCAGATTTAGAAAAATGTTACATGCTGGGTGCAAATGCTTTTGTTGTTAAACCAACAAACTTTGATGAATTTATTAATACATTAAAATCTATTGGAAATTTCTGGCTTGAAATAAATGAACTTCCACTCTCTTACAATTAATCAATTTTATAACGAGGGTAGAGATGGAAAATAAAATTAAAATTCTTCTTCTTGAAGATGATGACAATGATGCCTTACTAATAGAAAACATATTAACAACAAGTGACTTGAATGTAGAAATAATAAGAGCAAAGAACAAAGAATCATATCTCGAATTACTTGATAAATTAGATTTTAATATAGTTATAAGTGATTACACAGTTCCACATTTCGAAGGTATAAAAGCATTAGTAGAATTAAAGAAAAGGAATAAAAATATACCTTTCATATTTTGCTCGGGAACTATTAACGAAGAAAAAGCTATTCAATGCCTCCAACTTGGTGCAATGGATTATGTTTTAAAAGATAAAATTGAAAAACTTATCCCTGCAGTTAAACGAGCAATAAAACTAGTAACCGAAACACTCGAAAAAGAAAAATTAGAAAAAGAACTCATTCAATTCAAAAGAGCAGTAGAAAATGTGCACGAAGTAATTTTTTATACTAATCCTGATGGGATAATACTGTATGCTAATAAAGCTTTTGAAGATATTTATGGCTGGAAAATTGAAGAAGTAATTAATAAAACAACACCAAGAATTTTGAAAAGTGGCTTATACGACAAAAATTTTTATTCAGAGTTCTGGAATAATATAAAATCCAAAGACCACTTCGTAATTGAAATGATTAATAGAACTAAAAAAGGAGATTTAATAGAAATAAAGAATATGATAAGTTCTATATACGATGCTAATAACAAATTAATAGGATTTATCTCAATTCAATCAAATATTTCAGAAAGAAAAAAGAAAGAACGAGAACTCCAGAGAGCTAAAGAAGCAGCTGAGGAGATGAATAAAATAAAATCATATTTCCTTTCTAATATTAATCACGAGCTCAGAACACCTTTAATATCAATATTAGGATTTTCAGAAGAACTTATGAATGAAATTACAGAACCCGAATTAAAAGAATATGCAAAATATATACACGAAGCCGGTCAAAGATTAAATCAAACTCTGAATAATATTCTTTCGCTGGTCGAACTCGAGAAAAAAAGAATAGAAATAAAATATGAAAGCATCAATTTAACTGAATTACTGAAGGATTTAATAAATCAATATTCTAAAGAAGCAGAAAAAAAAGGATTAAAATTTATTACAAAGTTTGAATCTCATAAAATTTCAATTCATTCTGATTATGAAATAACAAAAAAAGTTTTATCAATAATCCTCGACAACTCAATTAAATTTACAAACGAAGGTGGTATTTTATTAAGTGTAAGAACAGAAAAAATTAACAGCTTCACTCATCCAGTAATTAATATTGTAGATACTGGTATTGGTATTCAGTCAGAAAAGATAGAACATATATTTGAACCATTTAGACAGGTTAGCGAAGGACTAACTAGAACTTATGAAGGACTTGGAATTGGACTCACCATTGCAAAACAACTTCTTGATTTAATAGGTGTAGAAATTAAAATACAAAGTCAGTTAAATAAAGGAACTATGATAACACTTATTTTCCCGACAGTAGCTAAAGAAGAAGAAATAAAATCAGAAGTCGAAAAAAGAAAAATTACTATAGTTGAAGAGCCATATGAAAAAAAATCAACCAACCCGGAAATTTTATTAGTTGAAGATAATCCTGGCAATAGAATGTTATTTAAAAAGTATTTATCCGAGTACTTTATTGTAGATGAAGCAATAGATGGACTCGAAGCTATTGCAAAAGCCGAACTTAAGTCATACGATTTGATTCTCATGGATATTCATTTAGGATCAGGTATTGATGGAGTAGAAGCTTTTAAAAGAATCAAATCATTTCCTAAATATAAAAACACTCCAGTTATTGCAATTACAGCTTATGGTATGACAGATGATCGAGAAAAATTTATTGATGCTGGCTTTACAGATTATCTTAAAAAACCAATAATGAGAACCGAGCTTATAGAAACTATATATAAATACACATACAAAAACAATTAAGAACTTTTATGGAAACTAAAGTACTCTACATTGAACACAATATACTCGATTATGAATATTTAAAAGAATCCCTTAAAAATAATGCAACCCATATTAAATTATTTCATACTCCTCTTTCTAAACAAGGCATAGAATTACTAACGAAAGAAAAATATGATTTATTACTGGTTGACCTAACTATGCCTGATATGAACGCTATCGATGTGATTAAGAATTGTAAAAGCAACAATATAGATATACCAATAATTGTAATAACAGGTTTTGGTAAAGAAGAAGATGCCGTAGAGGCTTTAAAAGCTGGAGCTTATGATTATGTTACTAAAAAAGATAACTATGCATTAAGACTCCCTCAGACTATTGAAAATGCTATAAAAACACATCAGCAGGAATTATTAAATAAAAAATTAATTGAAGAACTTAAAGCTAAAAACGAAGAATTAAATAAACTTTTAAACGAAGAAATAAGATTAAAAAAGTTATTAAGAAAAAAACTAAATCTAAGTGATGAAAGATTTAAAATACTAACAAATACAAGTCCTTCCTCAGTTTTTATTTATAAAGGTGAACATTTTATTTATACAAACGATAAATGCAGCGAACTAACCGAATATTCACGTGAAGAATTACTAAAAATTAAATTCTGGGATTTGGTTCATCCAGAAGAAAAAGAACTTGTAAAACAAAGAGGCTTAGCTCGATTAAAAGGAGAATCAATTCCACAATCTTATGAATTCAGAATTGTTACTAAAAGCGGAAAAGTAAAATGGATTCACTTTACAGCAGGTTTTCTGCATGAATTTGAAGAAGGTGCTGTGATTGCTACAGCAACCGATATAACTGAATTAAAAAATACCATTAATGAATTAAATGAAAGTAAAGAAAGATATAAATCTCTTATTGAAGGAATTAATGAAGTAATTTACAGGATAAAACCAGAAGCTAATTCCGAAGAAGTTAAAATTGATTTCGTAAGTCCACAAGTTTTAAATATTATTGGACTAAGCAGTGATGAGTTAATGAAAAGACCCATTTCATGGTTCGAAGCTGTTATTGATGAAGATAAAGAAATTATTAAAAATTTTTATAATGAATTTTATAACAACAAAAAAACTGTTAGCTATTGTTATAGAATTAAAAACTATTCAACCAATACTATTCACTGGATAGAAGATAAGTTAATGCCTAAACTTGATGAGCAAGGTAATTTAATAGAAGGTTTAGGTATTATACGTGATATCACAGAAAAGATTTCTTATGAAGAAGAAAGGAACAAATTAATTCAAGCTATAGAACAAAGTTCAACAATAATAATAATGACTGATCTGGAAGGCAAAATAATATTTGCAAATAAAAAATTATTCACTACAACAGGTTATAATAAAGATGAAATTCTTGGTAGCAACTTTATACAATTAATAAAAATAAAATCTGATACTGATATTTGCGACTACTGGAAAAAACTACCAGATATAAAAAATTGGGAAGGTGAATTAAAATGCTTGAAGAAAAATGGGGATTTTTTCTGGTCTTATATAGTAATTTCTCCTGTATATAACACAAAGAATCAAATAGTAAATTTTATTATTGTTATTGATGATATTACAGAACGGAAAAAAATTCTTGAAGATTTAATTTTAGCTAAGAATAAAGCAGAAGAAGCAGATAAGTTGAAATCTAACTTTCTGGCACAAATCTCTCACGAAATAAGAACACCATTAAATGCTATAATGAGTTATACCGAACTTATACGAGATGAAGTTTGTAGTGAGAAAAAAGAAGAATATTCAGAGATATTTGATGGCATCGCTAATGCAGGTTCAAGAATAATTAGAACAATTGATATGATATTAAATGCTTCGGAACTTCAAGCAGGTGCTTATGAAATGATTATTAAACCTGTCGATTTATTTAATGATGTTATTTTAAAAGCTTACAAAGAAGTAAAATTAAAAGCAGATAGCAAAAAATTAGATTTAAGAGTTAAAAAACTAACCGATCACACAACAGTAAATTGCGATGAATATTCTGTTTATCAAACACTGATAAACTTAGTTGATAATGCAATTAAATATACTAAAACTGGTTTTGTAGAAATAAGATTACTAAGAGCACAAAAAAATAATTTACAAATTGAAGTGGAAGACAGTGGCATTGGAATTAATGAATCTTTTCTACAAAATATATTCGAACCTTTTACACAGGAAGAATCTGGTTATACAAGAAGATTTGATGGTACAGGACTTGGCTTATCTCTTGTCAAAAAATATTGTGAATTAAATAATATCGAAATTAATGTGAAGAGCAAAAAGAATATTGGAACAACATTTACATTAACTTTTCTAAACAGTTGATATTTTTATATTATTGCTACAGAATCTACAATTATAATTTTTAGAAGAATTTTAATAACTTTGACTTAACAAAAACACACTATAATCCATTTTGATGTATAAAAAAGATGCAAACCTTTTTTTTGTAATTATATTCTTTTTACTCATATCTCAAGTATTTCCACAAAATTCTGAAATTGAGCAACTCAAAAAGTATGCTCTTTCCCATATGCAAGCAGGAAGATATGGAGATGCTATTGATCAATTGAATAAATATATATCTGCATTACCCCAACAGGCAGAAGGATATAATCTTCGTGCAATTTGTTTTGAAAAAAGAAAACAATATTACAACGCTGTGCTTGATTATCGCAGGGCAATTGCACTCGAAAAAAATACTACAAAAAGAAAAGAATATGAAAACAATCTTCGAAAAGTAGAGGAAACCTGGTATGCTTTGCTGAATAAAAAAATTGAAGGACATTTAAGAGAAATTGCAATTAATCCAGATAACCCGATTAATTACCTGGAAATTGGTAAATCATATCGATGGATGGAAATATGGGATAAAGCAGAAAGCTGGTATGATGAATACCTCAAACGTGATGAAAATGCTTCTGCTGATGAAATAATTCGTTATACCGAAATACTTGCAAAAACTGGGAGTATTGCTAAAGGCGAAAAGATTTTAAAAAAATATGTAGAACGTTATCCTGAAGATTGGCGTCTCTGGAGTCGTTATGGTTATTTTACAATGTGGTTAGCAAAATACTCAATTGCAAAAAAAGCTTTTGAAACATCACTTAAGATAAAGCCTTTCTTTAAAGAAGCACAGGATGGTCTGGATATGGTTACAAAACAAGAATATGCAACACTCCAAAGTCCACGTGCTTTTGAAAAAGAATATCCAATCGATAGATATTATAGATTATTAAAAAGAAATCCTTCTGATGCAGAAACAAGATTTAAACTGGTAGATGAATTAATAAATGCAAAAAGAATTGAAGAAGCATATCAACAACTTCAAATATTATCTCTTACACATTCAGAAGATCAGCGATACAAAGATAAATGGGAACTTGTTGCAACACTTAGAGAAAAAACTTTTCTCGAAAGATTACAGGAAGCAAAAGAAAAACTAAAAATAAATGAATACGATAAAGAAGCTATTAAAATAGCTGCTCAGAATTACGAGAATCTTCAATATTATGATAGTGCAATGGTTCTTCTAAATAAATATTTTGAAAAATTTCCTGATGAAAGAGATAGTGATTTAGTTTTTAAATATGCAAAGATATTAGCCTGGAATCGTGAATTTGATAAAGCAATTGAAATTACAGATAAACTTTTAAAAGACTATCCAGATAATTTAGATTATCAACTTTTTCGAGCTCAAGTTTCTGTATGGATAAACAGAGACCTGAACGAGGCTGAGAAATACTTAGAAAATGTTCTTAAAGAAAGACCTAACAATCTTGAAGCAAATATAGCAATGGGCTCATTAATGCTTATAAAAAAAGATTATGATGCAGCTCAGAAGTATGCAGATAAGGCTAAAGAAATTAATCCAGCAAATGATGAAGTAATTAAACTCCAGTCAAATATTGACTGGCAAAAAATGAGAGAAGAAGAAGAAAAGCTCTATGCAATTCTCGAAGAAGGACGCAAAAAAGTTATTGCTGAAGATTGCAAAGGAGCTCTTCCTTATTATGAAGATTATCTTTCTAAAGCTGAACCTAATGTTCTAATACTTAAAGAATATGGTGATGTTCTGTTTTGTGCAAAAGAATATAATAAAGCTCTACAAACTTATAATGAAGTGCTTGAAATAAATTATAATTACGATGCTGCAATGCAAAGAGCTAAAGTTTATTATGCAATGGGTGATTCTTTAAATGCACTAAAGGAATTCAAAAATTTAGTAAAACAAGATTCTACAGATTTTGAAGCTCAAATGTACTTAGGAGATTCATTTGCAAAATTAGGAGAACATGATTCTGCAAGAGTAATTTATAATAATTTACTGGAAAACTGGCAGCTCGATTCAACACAAACAGAAATGATTAAACTTAGAAAAAAATGGCTGCCTCCTACTGGATTAGCAGCAATACTTGAAACATTCCCAAATTATGTTGGACTTGCACCATTTTCACAATTTTACAGTGATAATCTAAGTTTTAGAATTTGGTCTATCGGTTCACGAATAGATTTAGGGACAACTAACTTTTTTACAATTGGAATTACATTCTCACAATCTCAATTATATGCAAATGCACAGAGCCTAAATCAGGATTTAATTTCTTCATATAATTTTACAGGAATAAAAATATTTAGAACTCTTAAAGGTCATTTATTATTTAGATTGTCAAAATATCTAAATGCTGGAGCTGGATTTGGAACAACTAATGCACAAAGCTTTAGAGCAAGAAATGAAAGAGATGCTTTTATAAGATTTGAAAAAAAAGATACACTTTCAGTAGCATTTGTTTATCAGAATTCTGATGCAGCTTTAATTCTTTATTCACCTTATTTAATTGACCTTCGTTATTACTCATCTTTGTATCGTTTTGAAGGATTGTACAGACATCACAATGGACTTATTCTTAAAGGAGCATTTCAATATATTACTGTTTCAGATGAAAATGAAGGGAATGATTTATCTTTAAGAATAGGCAAATCTTTGTATAAAGATTTATCTCTTGGCTATGAATATTACTATACGAATTACAAATTAAAAAAAGATTATTATTATTCACCACAAAATTTTGAATCTCATAGCATTTGGGTAGATCACGATTTAGAAAATAAAGATGAACTTAAAATCATATTAGGTGGAAAAGTAGGAATAATTCCAAGAAATAAATTTCTTGCACTGGAAGCACATGTTGAATTTTACTATCAACTATTTAAATATTTTTTAGTAAGTGGAAAAATTGGAATGGGAAGTACTTCACGTGATGAAGCCAGTTACAGATATTTCTCATCTCAATTATCAATCTACTGGAATGTTTATTAAAAATTATTGCGAGAGCAAAAATGTTTTCTACAAAAATTAAAACTCGATTTTTTGATGCAGATCCAGCTGGAATTATTTTTTATGGAAATATTTTTAAGTATATCCATTCAGCTTATGAAGATTTCATTGCAGGTTTAAGATTAAAAAGAAATTATTTTCTCGATAAAGATTTTGTTTTACCAATTCTGCATGCCGAAGCTGATTATCATTTACCAATAAAATATGGTGAAACTCTAACAATTAACATTGAAGTTACAAAACTAAAAAGATCATCTTTTGAACTAAGTTATAAAATATTCAACAACAAAAAAGTTGAAGTTGCTACTGCAAAAACTGTTCATGTATGTGTATCAAAGAATACTTTCAAAAAAATAGAAATGCCAGATGAGCTTTTTAATAAGCTTAATTCTCACTTACAAAATCTTAACGATTAATTTATTTTCAAAGCCTTTTTAATAATTGTTCAAAAATCATTTTATAATTTCCTTGCTATGACTAATGGTGTTTTTATAACTTCTGTTACTCCATTATCACTAATTATTTCAATCAACAAAACATAAATGCCGACTCTCAATGGTCTCCCTGAATCATCAAGACCATCATAAATAAAAGAATTATGAGATGCAGAAGGCATATTATATTTTATTGTTCTAACCAATCTTCCCTGACTATCAAATAACCGAATTCTTGCCTGAGATATTTTATAAGGCAAATCAAAATTAATTATCGTAAAATCTTCGTAACCATCATTATCAGGTGAAAAGGGATTGGGATAAATTGTAACTTTTGATTTATTATTCAGAATCTCTGT
The DNA here is from genome assembly GCF_036860695.1 of Rosettibacter firmus. Taxonomy (NCBI): domain Bacteria; kingdom Pseudomonadati; phylum Ignavibacteriota; class Ignavibacteria; order Ignavibacteriales; family Melioribacteraceae; genus Rosettibacter; species Rosettibacter firmus. Next base: position 900,405 of record NZ_JAYKGJ010000001.1, read on the forward strand.
AAAAAGTGAATTCTTTTTTAGTGGTGTAGCACCTTCATTCGAGACCGATGTACTCCAATTAGTATTGTCATCTGAATTAAGATAGGGATTGATTCTTTCAAGCGATTTATTTTTTACAGAAATAAAATTTCGATTATGCCAGTCAGGCATATAATTTAAAGAATCAATTATAGCTCCATAAAAATCTTTTAATATTATTTTAGCCCCAGTATTAGGTAATGATAAAGATTTATTTATGAAAACATTTTCATAATCTTTTAATTCATAATTCACAAATATTGATGAATCGTTTGCAACAACAAAAAAAGCTCCAGGAATAAGTTTGAAATAGTGTGAGACTAAATTCAATTTATTGTTATTAACATATAATTTCATTCCACCAATTTGAACCGTATCATCTGTAGTATTAAATAATTCAATAAATTCTGAATTGCTCTCACCTGGTTCATACATTATTTCGTTAATAACTATAGAATTCTTTTCATAGGACAAAATTTTTATAACTGAGTTTTCCAATCCAGGAGTAGCTCCACTTTTACTTATCGATAAAAACCAATTTGTACTATCTGTAGAAGCAGAAAAAGATTTTCGTTCGAGCGAATATCCTTTTTGATTTCCCCAATTAGAATTATAAAACACACTATCAATAGTTCTGCCATTATAATCATAAATTACAATTCCATCCCCAGAATTATTTAAAGCACCAAATTTAGCTTGATAAATTTTTGCCTGTATTTTAAATGCAAATTTTGATGTATCATTTGTTATGATAGCATATTCATTAGGCAATAAATAATCATCTTTGTTTGTAATTACAGATTTTGTTTTTTCAGGAAATATATCTGCAATCATCCATTCTTTTAAGTTTATTGAGGCATCAGAAACATTCACAATTTCAATCCATTCAGATTCGTCATCAAAAGGATTATACATAATTTCATTTATCATAACTGATCTGGGAAAGCTTTGTATTCTAATTTGCTTTTCTAAAAAATTGTTCAGTGTATCTTCATCTTCATTAAATATTATTTTGCAAAATATCTTTACATCATTTGATAATTCTAATTTCTTATCAGACTTTAAATCAAGTGAGTCGTTTGGCAATAAATTGTTACCAGATAATTCATCAAAAAATTCATACTGGTTTTTATTCCAGTAATAAATTTTCACACTAAAATTTAAGGCAGAGATCAAAGAATTATTAAATATCCTTGTAATTATATTAACTTTTTCACCAGCATAAGGATTTTGTGGTTCAACAAAAATGTTTTTCAATATCAAATCGTAAACTTTTCTATATATGCTATTTATTCTGCCAGGTGTACTTAATTCCAGATCACTTGACGAGCCCCAATTATTTTTTTCTATTGACGATACTGAAAGAGATTTTCGTTCTAATGATTTTCCATATAAACCGCCATAACTTTTATCATAATAAACTGAATCAATAGTAAATCCATAAAAATCTTTTATAACAACACCATCTTCATCATTATTTAAATTCGCAAATGGATTTACAATTAAACTGGAAGGAATATTCTTATGATAATTTATAATAGAAGAATCTTTTGAAATTACAGCAAATGATTTCCTGGTAATAACTCCATTTTTAATTTTTGTTTGGACAGAGCTTTTTAAAACATCTTTTATAGACCATCCTTCTAAATCAATATCATAATCGGAAGCATTAAAAATTTCTATCCATTCTGGTTCTCCATTTTCTGGATAATACATTATTTCATTTATTAATATCGAATTGGGAGAATATTTAGGATAAATATTTATATCAAGAGTATTGTTTGATAAAACATCATCTAAATTATTTTCTAATGTAACTTCTAATTTAATCTTCGAAATAAAGTCAGTTACAACATCATCAACAATCACCGCAGTGCTACTATCTGCCTGTATGGAAGGAAGAGTTAGCTGTTTAATTAATAAATTACTTTCTGATTTAAATATTTTCAAAATCCCATCTGCTGAATATCTACCATAATTTTTTACATATAAAATTAATTTTATATTATCATTGATTGATGGCACTGCAGGTTCTAAATCATAATTAATAATTGCAAGATCATAATTTCTTTTAGAAACTGAATTAATAGAACAGGGAGTACTTCTATTGAATGCACTTTTCCAGTTAGTTGAATCCGTGCTTGATTTTTCATAATCAATTCTTTCAAGTGAATTTCCGTTTCCATCGCCCCAGAGAGATTTGTAGTAGACAGAATCAATTGTTCTATTTAATGAATCACTTATAATTATCACATCTGCATAATTATTTAATAATGGGAATGAACAGACTACTACGTTTTGAATTTCTGGATAAATTGAAAATATGCTCGAGTCCCTTGAAACTACAATATAACTATCAGGTCTAAAGATTAATTCTTGGTTTGTAATAATACTTTTTGTTTTGCTATTACCAATTTTATATCCCATTAAATTAATCAACTTATTACTTCTATTATAGAGCTCAATCCATTCTGGTTCTGGGGAATCTGGAGCATACATTATTTCGTTAATAACAATATCATATTTTTCAACATTTATTATAACTCCATTAATCATACAATATGCAATGTTATTCTCCAGGTATTCATCCTGAGAATAATTTGCTCTCAAAATAAAATTATTGTTCCCTTCTGTAATTTTACTCACACTAAATTCTATATCTATAAAATTATGCGGTTCAATTTCTATTATTTTTTTATCTAAATAACTTTCATCTAAAATTCCATTCTTATTTTCATCTTTGAACAATAATAATTCAACATTTTCTGCTTTTTGATTTCCAGTATTTTTAACTATACACTTTAATGTTGCATTTTCCCCAAGCTCTACAAAATTAGTTATGCTACCAAAAAAGTTAATCTCAACATCATAATTCTTAGGTGATACCGAATTTATTTTTCCAGGAGTTGCTTGAAAATTGCTTATAGAGTTCTTCCAGTTGTTTTTAGATATACTGCTGGAATCGGTGTTTACTCTTTCAAGAGAAATTCCACTCTTAGTTCCCCAGCTTGAATAATATTTCATACTATCTATAGTTCTATAATTTGAATCTTTTACTACAACATTATCTCCATTATTATTAAATACTGGTAAATTAGCAATCAACAAATTATCTATGCCTGAATAAAAATTGTTTATCGATGACTCTCTGCTTATAATCAGATACTCTTTAGGTTCAAGCTGATAATCATTTGTAGTAATTTCAGAAAGAGTAATACTATCTCCAACTTTCCAATTTTTCAAGTTTATTATTCTATTTGATCTATTAAATAATTCAATCCATTCTGGTTCATCATTATCAGGAGCAAACATTATCTCATTAATAACAACATCATTATACTCTGGTGGTTTTTCCTGAATATTGTATTTCAAGTAAACAATATTATTTGAATCATATTCATCTTCATCAAAAATCACTTTTGCTATTAAACATTTTTCTCCAACATTATATTCTTTTGTTTTAAAATAAAAGATCATTGAATCACCTGGACTTAAGTATGCATACTCATATCTATTAATTAAATACATTTCGTTAATCAATGAAGTGCAATTGACATCTTCATATAAGAGAAGCACAAAATTATTTGCAATATTTTTTCCCTTGTTATAAATAATAAATTTTAGAACTGTTGTATCATCTACTGTTGAATTAATCTGTTCTACATTATCACACAAAATCTGAATATCATAATTAAATGGAGTTACAGAATTCTTTTTGCCTGGTGTTCCTTTTAAGTTGATAGGACTTTTCCAATTAGAAGAATCAAGTGATGATAATTCCGCATCTATTCTTTCGAGCGATTTGCCTCCCTTTCCTCCCCAATTTGATTTATAACTTACAGAGTCAATAACTCTATTTAAGGAATCGGTTATTACAATGACACCTTCGTTATTATTCAAAACAGGGAAGTTACTTATAATTAAATTATCGATATTATCATAAAGCGAAGTTATTATTGAATCTTTAGCTACAACATAAAATTCATTCGGCTTTATAATTTTATCTTCTTTAATAATTACATTACTATTTGTTTTATCTCCAACTTTATAGCCTTTAAGATTAATTAGTTTATTACTTCTATTATAAATTTCGATCCATTCTGGTTCAGGTGATATTGGAGCATACATTATTTCATTTACGACCAAATCATTTTTTTCTTCATTTATTATTACACCATTTATACTAAATATTTTATAATTATTCTCATCAAATTCATCGTTAGCAAAATTTATATGCAAGATAAACTGGTTATTTCCATAAACAACATCATTAACTAAAAAAGTAACCTGAACTTCCTGATTATTAATTAAATTGGTTATTATTGTTTTATCATATAAAACTTCATCAACTACACCATTCAGATTTAAGTCTTTGTATAATTCCACTTCAAAATTTTCTGCTACTTTTCTTCCATTATTTTTAATAATTACATTCAATTCTAATTTTTTATCAACTTCAGCATAGTTCGATTTAGATAGAAAAGATATAACACTTAAATCATAATCCTTTTCGGAAATAGAATTTATTTTGCAAGGAGTAGCTCTGTATTTGCTTACGGAAGTTCCCCAGTTATTTTTTTCATTACTCAGTAAATCAACACTTTTTCTTTCAAGAGATTTTCCACCACTTCCTCCCCAATCTGGAAAATATCTTACACTATCAATTGCGTTATTATAAATATCTTTAATAACAACTACATCTCCATTATTATTCAATGTAGGAAGAGAACATAATATTAATCTTTGGACAGATGAATAAAAATTAATTATAGATGAATCTCTTGTAAGAATTAAATACTCTCCTGGTTGGATTAAACATTCATTATTTGAAATATTTGTCAGAGTTGAATTATCACCTACTTTCCAGTTTTTCAAATTTATTTTTCTATTAGAACGATTATAAAGTTCAATCCATTCAGGTTCATCATTTTGTGGTGCATACATAATTTCGTTAATAACAATATCATTATACAAAGCTAATTTTTCTAAGACTGTTACATTGGCAATTGCTCTATTATTTGTGAAAACTTCATCGTTCAAAAAATTTACACTTGCTATAAATAAGTAATTGGTTGGGACTTCTACATAAATCGATTTTTGAATTACAAGAGAATCTCCGCTGTATAATTCAGTAAAGTCTTGATAAAAAATATTTTCTTCTGCTTGTTCTGTAGAATCATAATTAATATCATTAAAAATATTGACTGAAAAATTGTTGGCAACTAATCTACCTTTATTCAAAACTATAAAAGTAATTTTTAATGAATCTTCTGCTCGTGGAATCAGTGGTTCAATTTTGTGAAATTTAATTTGTAAGTCATAATCTGCTGGCGATACTGAATTTTTAAAACCAGGTGTTCCATTAATTCTAAGTGAATTTTGCCAGTTTGAAGAATTGTCTTTATTCAAAATAATTTTTTCATCTGAAATACCAGAAGAATTATCCGCAGAGTAAGTGTAACTATCAACTATTTGTCCTGCTGGATTAATTAAATTAATTGTTCTGCTGGTTGTATTAGCCATTCCAGAAGAGCCAAAATTATTAGAACTAATTTTCAATATAATTACATCAGTAGGAATTAATGATTTATAAATTCCATTATTGAAATCATAATTTCCTTGCAGAATTACTGCAAATTTTTGTGGTGCTAATTTTGTCCCACCAATAAATGGTACAATATTATTATTTGAAGAAGTATAGTATTTGAATTTGTAACCAGTAAGATCAATAGTATCTGTTAACGATGTGTTAAAAATTTCTACAAACTCGCCATTTTGTTCTGAAGGATAAAACATCACTTCGCTAAATTTTAAAGGTGAATCGCTTTGAGATAAAATATATACTGGCAGGAATAATAAAAATAAAAAAGAGATACCTTTCATTATTTGTGTGAATTTATTAATGCCCTGCAGAAAAATAAAAAAATATTCTTGTTGAATGAATAAAAATTTTATGGCTGGTCTGTGCGGATAATATTTTGGTTATAATTTTTTATGGTATAGCGAGATGGATAACACAAGATTTTTAGTAAATAAAAATCTATTATGAGTGTTATCCATTTTAATAAATGAGTTGCTAGATTTAGATATTTCGTAAATAATTATCAACTGCATCTGCTACTTTTCTACCATAACTTATAGCTCTAACAACAAGCGAAGCTCCAATGATAGAATCTCCAGTAGCAAAAAATTTCTTTACAGAAGTTTGATAGTTGTTGTCCACTACAATATTACCACGGTTATCAGTTTTTAAATTTAGATCTTTTACAAGACTTCCATGTTCAACATGCAAAAATCCCATAGCGAGTAAAACAAGGTCTGCTTTAATTTTTATATTCGAATTTGGTATTTCTTCGAAACTAGCTCTACCATATTTATCGGGTTCAGTCCACTTAAGTTCGCTAAAGGTTATTTCTTTTACATTTCCATTTTCGCCTTCAAAACATTTTGCAGATAGAGACCACAATCTTTCACATCCTTCTTCGTGAGAAGTAGAAGTAAACAGAATTTTAGGCCATGTTGGCCATAAATTATAAGGAGTTCTTGTTTCAGGTGGTTTAGGTAAAATTTCCACCTGTACAATACTTTTTGCTCCCTGTCTTCTTGCAGTACCAACGCAATCCGAACCTGTATCACCACCGCCAATAACAACAACATGTTTATCTTTAGCACTTATAATTTTATCCTCAGGGATATAATCTCCTGCATTAATTTTATTTTGCTGAGTTAAGTAATCCATTGCAAAATAAATTCCATTTAATTCTCTACCAGGTATATTTAAATCTCTTGGAATGGTTGCACCTGCTGCAATAACTATAGCATCAAAAGTACGGTTTAAGTAATTAGCTGAAATATCGACGCCAACATTAACTCCAGTTTCGAAGACAACACCTTCAGCTTTCATTTGTTCAAGTCTTCGATCAATAATCCATTTTTCTAATTTAAAGTCTGGAATTCCATATCTTAAAATACCTCCTATTCTATCGCTTTTTTCAAAAACAATGACATCATGACCTTTTCGTGCCAGTTGTTGAGCAGCTGCAAGTCCAGCCGGACCAGAACCAATTACTGCAATTCTTTTACCTGTTTTAAAAGGAGCTACTTGAGGTTTAATCCATCCTTCTCGCCATCCTTTTTCCACAATTTGTAATTCAATATGTTTAATTGATACTGGTTTTTGATTTATTGATAATGTACAGGCATGTTCACATGGAGCAGGACATACTCTTCCAGTAAATTCAGGGAAATTTATAGTAGAATGAAGTAAATCTAATGCCCTTTTCCAGTGGTTCTTATAAACCATATCATTCCAGTCAGGAATTCTATTATTACATGGACATCCATAAGAATGACAATAAGGTATACTACAATCCATACATCTTGCAGCTTGTAAAACTACTTTATCTTCTGGCAAAGGAATTTCAAATTCACGGAAATTTTTTATTCTTTCCTGAACAGGTAATTTTGATGGATTTTCTCTTTCGTATTCTAAAAATCCTGTTACCTTAGCCATTATATACCTCCTCTGTTGCTGATACCGTTTCAACATCTGCATGTTCACTTAATTTCATTCTTTCAAGTGATTTACGATAATCGATTGGCATTACTTTAACAAACATAGGAAGACTCGATTCCCATTTTTCGAGAATCATTTTAGCTCTCGGACTATTGGTAAAGAAATAATGTTTCTCAATCATAGAACGAAGGAAGATTATATCCTGTTTATTCCAAACACTTTCAAGGTCAACCATATCGAGATTACATCTTGTATCAAACATTTGATTCTCATCAAATACATATGCAATACCACCACTCATTCCTGCTGCAAAATTTTTACCGGTTGAACCTATACATACTACAACTCCGCCAGTCATATACTCACATCCATGGTCACCAACTCCTTCAACGACAGCTTTAGCACCGCTATTTCTTACAGCAAATCTTTCACCTGCTTTACCATTAATATAGACTTCGCCACCTGTAGCACCATACAAAGCAACATTACCACAAATTATATTTTCATGAGGAGTGAAACCAGCGTTTTCCGGTGGAACAATTATAATTCTTCCACCAGAAATACCTTTACCCATATAATCATTAACATCACCTTCAATTTTCATTGTAATTCCTGGAGCTAAAAATGCACCAAAACTTTGTCCTGCTGAACCTTTAAAATTAAGTTTAATAGTATCATCAGGTAATCCTTTAGCACCATATCTTTTAACTATTTCGCCACTAATTCTTGCACCAACAGTACGATGTATATTTCTTATTGGCATTTCAATCTCAACAGGTTGTTGTTCTTCTAAAGCTGGTTTAATTAATTCCAATAATTGATCATCAAAAACTTCTACCTGATTAGGCACATTTACCATACAGCACTTTCCTGCAGTATCAACCATTGAGTTTAAGAGAGGATTTAAATCGAATTTTTTTGCTTTCCATAGTTCTGCTGGTGGATCAAATTCAAGAATTTCTGTATGACCAACCATTTCATCAATAGTTCTAAAACCTAACTCAGCCATAATTTCTCTTACATCCTGAGCAAGGAATTTAAAAAATCTTTCAATGTATTCTGGTTTACCAGAAAATCTTGAACGTAACAATGGATCCTGAGTTGCAACTCCAACTGAGCAGGTATTTTGATGACATTTTCTTAACATCACACAACCTATTGTTATAAGCACTGAAGTTGCAAAGCCAAATTCCTCTGCACCAAGTAAAGCAGCAATAACAACATCTCTACCAGTTTTCAATTGACCATCAACCTGAACACGTATTTTATCTCTCAAATTATTATGAATCAATGTTTGATGAGTTTCTGCGAGTCCAATTTCCCATGGAATTCCTGTATGTTTAATTGAAGTCAAAGGGGAAGCACCAGTTCCACCTTCGTAACCCGAGATTAAAACAATATCTGCTTTAGCTTTGGCTACACCAGCTGCTACGGTTCCAACACCAGATTCAGATACTAGTTTCACAGAAACTTTAGCATTAGGATTAACGCATTTCAAATCATAAATTAATTGAGCCAGATCTTCAATCGAATAAATATCGTGATGTGGTGGAGGCGAAATTAATGTTACACCAGGTATTGTATGTCGTACTTTTGCAATTTCTGGTGTCACTTTATGACCTGGTAATTGTCCTCCTTCTCCTGGTTTAGCACCCTGAGCTATTTTAATCTGTAATTCATCTGCACTTAATAGATATTCAGGAGTAACACCAAATCTTCCAGAAGCAACCTGTTTAACTTTAGATCTTGCTGTATCTCCGTTTTCATCAACTTTATTCCTTGACATATCTTCGCCACCTTCACCAGAATTACTTCTTGAACCCAATCTATTCATTGCAATTGCAATAGTTTCATGAGCTTCTTTACTTATAGAACCAAAAGACATTGCAGAGACTACAAATCTTTTAATTATACTTTCAATGGGTTCTACTTCTTCTATTGGAATTGGATTTCTTTTTTTGAATTTGAGCATTCTTCGAATAGCAACAGGACTATTTTCACCTTCATTCACAATTTTAGTGTATTCTTTAAATACTTCGTAATCATTAGTTCTTGTAGCAAGTTGTAATTTTGAAATTGAATCATGATTCCAGAAATGTTTTTCACCACCCACTCTAATACTATATTCACCACCAGCTTCAAGTAAATTATCTGTAATTCCGTGTTCAGGATAACCTAAATTGTGTCTCATAATTGCTTCTTTTTGTATTTCATATAGACCAATACCACCAAGTCGAGAGATAGTTCCTGTAAAATATTTATCAATTACTTCTTTACCAATTCCTATTGCTTCAAAAGTTTGAGCTGCAAAGTAACTATGAAGTGTAGATATACCAAGGCGACTCATTGTCTTAAGTAAGCCTTTTTTAACTGCAATTATATAAGAATCAATTGCTTCTTCTGGTTTTAAGTTTTGCTCAAGCAAATTATTTTCTGCAAGGTATCTAACTGTATTAAGTGCAAGATAAGGACAAATAGCATCTGCTCCATAACTTACAAGAAGAGCAAAGTTCATTACTTCTCTTACTTCGCCAGAATCAATAATAATACTTGTTTTTGTTCTCAATCCTTTCCTGATTAAATGATGATGTAAGCCTGCAACTGCAAGCAATGATGGTATTGGTACTTTATTTTCATCAACGTTTCTATCAGTCAAAATAATTAAAGATGTCCCTTCATTAACAAGTTTTTCTGCTTCATTAAAAATAGATTCAAGTGCTTTTTCTAATGCATCATCTCCTGCATGTTTATCAAATAAAATATCTATTTTGCCAACTTTTATAGAAGGATGATTAGACTGTTCAATTTTAATTAAATCGTCTGTAGTAAGAACGGGGTGAGAAAATTTAAAACCACGAAAGTTTATTGGAGATTCTTCCAATAAATTTCCTTCGCCGCCAGCAAAACTTTCTAAAGACATTACGAGTTCTTCTCTTAGAGGATCGATAGGTGGATTAGTAACCTGAGCAAATCTTTGCTTGAAATAATAAAAAAGTAGATTTGGCTTATTAGATAATATAGCTAGTGGTGTATCGTTTCCCATCGCTCCAACAGCTTCTTGACCTCTTGATGCCATTGGGGTTATTATTAATTTAAGTTCTTCATCAGTATATCCAAATATTTTTTGTTTTTTAATTAAAACATCTTCTTTTTCTTTTGGTGCCGATGATGGATTATATAATCCTCTTAGTGTAATTATATTATCTTTAATCCATCTTCTATATGGTTTTTGTCTTGATATTTTAGCTTTAATTTCTTTATCTGGCACAACTCGATTTTGTGCAAAATCAACCAAAAGCATTTTACCTGGAGATAATCGGCTTTTTTTAATTATATCTTCAGGAGACAGATCAAGCACACCGCTTTCAGATGCAAGTACAACAAGACCATTTCTTGTAATTGAGTAACGAGCAGGTCTTAATCCATTTCTATCTAAAATTCCTCCAAGAAATCTTGAATCACAAAAGACGATTGCAGCCGGACCATCCCAGGGTTCCATTATTGATGAATGAAATTCATAAAAAGCACGTTTATCTTCACTCATCTGAATTTTAGGTCCATATGCTTCTGGAACCATCATCATCATTGCATGAGGAAGTGAACGACCTGCAAGCACAAGTAATTCAAGTACGTTATCAAATATTGCTGAATCACTTCCTGATTCAACTATAATTGGTTTTATTTTTTCAATATCATCTCCAAACAAATCAGATTTTAATAATGGCTCACGAGCTCTCATGCGATTAATATTACCACTGAGAGTATTTATTTCTCCATTGTGAGCAATAAATCTAAAAGGTTGTGCAAGATTCCATGTTGGTAATGTATTTGTACTATATCTCTGATGAACCACACCAAAACTTGAAACTAAATCTTCATCAGAAAGATCAGGATAATAAGTTGTAAGTTGACTTGCAGAAAGTAATCCTTTGTAAACTATTCTATTTGTAGATAAACTTGCAATATAAAACTGGCTTGCATCTTCTTTAAGTGATTCAACTTCTTTTTCAACCAATCTTCTTATTACATAAAGTTTTCTTTCAAATGCATCTCTTGATACATTGCCACGATGAATAAATAATTGATAAATCTGAGGTTCTGTTTTTCTTGCTAACTCTCCTATTATTGAATTATCGACGGGTACTTTTCTCCATCCTAAAACATCACATCCTTCTTCTATGGTAATTTTCTCAACAATTTCTTTACATTTATCAGAAATCTTTTTATCCACAGGAAGAAAAACCATTCCAGCAGCATAATCGCCAATATTAGGTAATTTTATATTAGTAACTTCTTTTCTAAAAAACTTATCTGGAATTTGAATCATTATTCCAGCACCATCGCCAGTTGATTTATCACCACCTGTAGCACCTCTATGTTCTAAGTTAATAAGAACAGATATTGAATCAGTTACTATTTTGTGAGTTGGATTTCCATCAAGTTTAGCTACAAATCCAACACCACAACTATCATGTTCAAATCTTGGATCATATAACCCATTAGCTATTAAACTACCATTAGCTTTTCTGATATTAAAATTGTTATTTCCCATTCTTACTCTCCTTTACTTCAATCATTAACAAATTAAATTGGTTCAATTAAGAAAGGTAGACTTAATGATGAAAATTAAATTTTACAGTTATGGATATGTATAATCAAATTCATTTTCAGAATATTAATTTTCACATTAACTCTAGGAATGTACCTACATAAAAGAAGTTTACTAATATATTTTTTATTTATGCTAAGATTCTTCATTTATATTATAAACAAAATTCATCTATTTTTAAAATTTATCTTAAATTTTTTAGCCCTTAGCAGCTTTTGGCATGCATTTGTAAAAGAAGTTATTCTTTTAGAATAATCTTTTTAGGTTATAATTTTTTACAAATGTAAAAAATTATAATAGGAATTTCAATCCTTTTTTAATTTTTTTATTTGTTTCTTTAAGTTTATTCCATTGAAATTATTTAAATAAAATAACTGTATAAATTCAATATTACACCACTTTTTAGATATTCTAGTTTTACATAAGCGTTTATTATCTATATGCTGCTTTATTAATATCCTGAATATTATTAATCTTTACAGATGGATTAAGATATTTATCTAAAAACTTATAAATCTTAACACGTATTTCTCTTGCAGTTTTTGTATCCATTCTATCAAATGAATGTCCACCCGATAAATTTTGAAATATTTCATACTCAAATTTTTTGTTTTCGGCTTTCAGTGATTTTATAAGATGTTCAACTTCTAAAACATTAACATCTTCATCATTCGTATTAGTGTGAATCAAAAGTGGAGTTTGAAGTTTGTGAGCATTCCATGCAGGAGACCTTCTTTTATATTCATTTACATCTTCATCTGCTGTTTTTCCAATATGATAATCTGCAGAAAATAATTTTCTGTACTCATCGTCTTTATAGCCCATGCGAGCAATCAAATCGCTTACAGGCACTCCAGCAAAGCATACTTTATAATTTTCTGGATGATTAAATACACACATTAAAGCAATTAAACCTCCATGACTCCAACCAACAATTCCAACACGATTAGCATCAACAAATTCATAATTATCAATCATAAATTGTCTACTTGCATCAACATCTTCAATTTCAAGTCCACCATAATCAATTTTTTCATAAAAAGATTTTCCATAACCTGTACTACCACGATAATCAGCTGCAACAACAATATATTTCTGATACATTAATTCACGAATTATATGAGTATAATATGTAGTAAAATTTGCATGAACTCCACCATGAGGCAATACTATTAATGGATATTTTTTTGAATAATCAATTCCTTTTGGAATAAAAACATAAGCCCAGAATTTTACTGGATTGCCTGCTCCCTGAGCAGTTGGATTTTTTTCTTTTGCTAAAGGAGGACCCGTAAGATAAACTTTATCTATAAAAGCAACGTCACCCACTTTATGATACCAGAGTATGTCATCAATTTGTTTTTCTAATAAATCTAATCTATGATTAAAAATATCCTTAGATTTTTTTAATTCACTGATCTCTTTTTGTAGTAATTCAAAATTTTGTGAGAAGGTAATTGCAGGCAATAAAATAAATATTAAGGCTAAAAATCTTACGGAGCTTTTCATTTTTAAATCCTAATATTTAATAAATTTTATTTCATATTTGTGCAAAGTAATATAAATAGAGATAAATAATAGGGGCACTAAATATTAGTGAATCAAAACGATCGAATATACCACCATGACCAGGAACAATTGATGATGAATCTTTAACATTTGCATCACGTTTAATCATACTTTCAACAAAATCGCCAGCCTGACCAAATATTCCAATTATTAAACCAACAACTATTGCGTTACCTGTAGTTATGAGATCAAGAAAAAATGATTTTGCTACAATCATTGTCAAAATAGAAAAAATAAAACCTGCAAGAGCTCCTTCCCAGCTTTTGTTTGGACTAATACGAGGAAACATTTTATGTTTACCAAATGCACTCCCTATAAAGTATGCAGCAGTATCGCATATCCATATAGAAGCTAATATTGATATAATTAAATAACCACCTTGATCATAATTAAATAATGTTTCTCTGTAAAATTCTCTAATTTTTTCTATTGAAGCAGAAAAAAATCCAATATAAAAAACACCTATTAAAGTTGCTCCTAAATTTGCTATTGGTGATTCTTTCTTTCTAAAAAGCTCTGTGAGTAAAATTAAAGCAACAATAATCAAAAATAAAAACTCATCTTCAATAAAATTCCAGTAACTATTTAGAATTATTGCAAAAACAGAAATACCACCAACAAATAAATTTGGATAAATTCTTTTCTTTTTTAAAATGTTTACAAATTCAAAAAATGAAAGTAATCCCACAAAAAAAACAAAAACTAAAAAAGGAAATTTACCAGCCATTGCAAGAATAATTATTAAAGGAATTCCAAAAAGAGCAACTATGATTCTTGTGGAGAGATTACTCATTTTCACCATTTTCAGCTCCCCCGCTATTTGAATTTCTATTATTAATATCAGTTATTATTTCAAGAGCATTTTCCTGGTCTGTTTTTTTAACAAGAAGTTTTATGAGGGATAAATTTCCTACTGCAGGAAAATTTTTATCTTTCTGCGATAGGATTAATGTTTCAATATCTGCACTTTCAAGATTTGTCTTAAGCATTTCAGCTTCATAATATTCTGAACATATATACACAACTATCCAATCTGATGGATGAACAAGATTACCTTCAAAATCTTCTTGAGGTATTAATTGAGTACCACAATCAGGACAAACTTTAATACCATCTATATACTCATACTCACAATTTGGACAAATCATTCTCCCTCCTGTTTCACTGTTTGAAATTTTTGATAATTCTTGATTACATAATAAATAAAAGATATAAACAAGATAGACAATAAAACAAAACTTACAAGATTAGGTATTATTTCACCTTCAGGTTTAACTTTGGAACTTATTAAATCTTCGCTTCCAAAAACAAAAAAAGCAGTAATAGCTAAAAAATTATTCGTGAAATGAAGTATCATTGGAATAAAGATTGAATTACTCATATACGCAGAAAATCCTAAATAAGTACCGAGTAATATCAGTGGGATCAATCCATATGGATTAAAATGATATATACTAAAAAAAACAGCTGTTAATAGTGCACTCCAGAAGGGCTTAAATTTATATTCAAAACTTGATTGAACATAGCCTCTGAAAAAAACTTCTTCGCAGACTGCTGGAACTACAGCTACAATTAAGATTATGAACAATCCTTCAATAAATGAATGTGCAATTATCAAATTAGTATAAGTTGATTCTAAAAGTTTATCCAGCTGATCTATAACATTTTTTATTGATTTTATTAAATAGTTGTTTTCTGCAATTTTTTCTATCAAATAATTTTGAACATATAAAAAATTCTGAAGTAATGGAATTAAAAGTATTAGACCTATTACAAAAACAAGTATTTCTTTTTTTGAAGGAAATCTTATACGCAATATAGATGTAACATCAACATAAATATATTTACTGAGAAGAAGAGATGGAACAAGAATTAAAAGAATTTGTCCTCCCATAGTAAGAAGTCTAACAGCATTAATATCAGCTTTTTCAAAATCAAGTCCAAAAATCAATAAAGTTAATATAGCACCACCGAATTGATATAAAACAAACACCAAAGCTAAACCAAGAAATGCTGCTGTTACTGGAGTAATGTTTATTACTGGTTTTTCTAATTCAGGTTTTTGTGAATTGTATTCATCATTCATATCATTACACTATTATTTTGAAATTAGAATTTTCTCTCTTATAAATTAAGAATAAATTATCAATTTATTAGAATAAAAAATGCATTTAAATATGTGTTTTACAATTCTTAGAAAAACAAATTCTTATAAAAAATTTTCTATAACTTGAATTATTTTTTATTTAATTTTAGCAATCATTCTTCATTCCATAATTTAGGAGGAGTATATTTAATGGGAACAAATAATAACCAGCAATTACCTGATGCAACTCCGGTCGAACCGGAAGAAATCGAATTAAATCATACTGATAAGTTAGTGGGGGTATTTACAGAACCTATAAATACTTTCTCCAAAATAAGTGTTTTAGGTTCAAAGGTTAGTGATTGGTTAATTCCTTTATTTATTTTCATAATAGCTGCTATTCTATCAAACATTTTAATGATGAGTAATCCAGTAATTAAAGCTTCAGTAATTCAAAAACAGATGGAACAATTTGAAAAAAATCTTAACAATGCCGTAGAAAAAGGTCAGATGACAGAATCTCAAAAAGAAGCTCAACTCGAAACAATTCGTGAAAGAATGGAAAGAGGGGGAATTGCAAATTATATTATCAATGCAATTGGAATTACAATTATTACTTTTATTACCTTTTTTATAGTATCAGGAGTTTTTTACTTATTTGTAAAATTAATTTTAAAGGGGAATGGAACATACAAAGATGCTATGACATCTTATGGATTACCATATTATGTTTTAATTATTCAGATAATTGTAATGGTAATATTAGCATTTGCAACTGATAAATTTTATACATCTACCAGCGTGGGTGCATTTATTGAAACAGAGAGATCATCAATTTCACATTTCATACTTTCTAAACTTGATATTTTTTCAATCTGGTTTTATGCACTCGTAAGTATTGGCTTCGGAAAAATGTTTAAATCGGAATCATTAGGAAAGTATTTTATTTTAATATATTGTCTGTGGATTGGCTTTGGGTTACTTTTCTTCTTTTTAGCTAAAGCAGTACCTTTCCTTAGTTCTCTTAGTATGTAAATAAAATAATAAATATGTGCTCTTTGTAACTAACAAACCTAAAACTACAAAGAGCACATTATATTATACTCTGAGGATCAATATCGATTATTAATTTTACATCTTTAAATTTTGATTTCTGATTAAATTCAATATACGAGTTCAAAATAGCATTTCTAAGAAGTTTTCCTGAAGGATCTGTTTTCTTAAAACTCTTTATTAAAATCTGGTATCGATAGAAACCTTTTAATTTATAAATTACTGCTTCGGTAGGTGGAGATATTTTTAATCCCTTTTCATATTTTTTCAAATAACTTGCAAATTCTGTAATTGCTGCTTTTGCCCGATTTTCATTTTGATCTTTTATTTCAATCAAACCTAATCTTGTAAAAGGTGGATATTCTCCTTTTTGTCTAAGCTGAATTTCTTTTTCATAAAATCCTTTATAATCATTTTGTATAACTTTTTGGAGAACAAAATTTTTTGAATTTTGTGTTTGAATTATTACTTCACCTTGCTTTTCACTTCTACCTGCTCTTCCTGCAACCTGAGTTAATAATTGAAAAGTTCTTTCATCTGCTCTAAAATCTGGAAGCCATAGAGTTGTTTCTGCAGAAATTACTCCTACAAGAGTTACATTAGAAAAATCCAATCCTTTCGATACCATTTGTGTACCAACCAGCATATTAATTTCACCTTTCCTGAAACTATTAAGTATCTCACCAAGTTTTCCTTTTTTATCAATTGCATCAGAATCTACTCTTTCTATTTTTAATTCAGGAAAATAAAATGCGAGTTCATCTTCTACACGCTGAGTTCCAGTACCAAAAAATTTTAATGATAAAGAACCACAAACAGGACAGGCTTTTGGAACAGGGAGTTCTATTCCACAATAATGGCATTTTAATATATTTTTATTAATATGATGAACCATCGACACTGAACAATCTGGACATAAAATTACTTCACCACAATCATTACAATAAACTTGCGTTGCAAATCCTCTCCGATTTTGTAAAATAATTATACTTTCTTTTTTTGAAATTCTATTATTTATTTCATCAAGAAGTGTTTTTGAAAATATACTCTCCATTCTTTTCTTCTTTTGTTCAATTCCAATATCCACTAACTTTATAATTGGAAGTTGTGCTTTATCTATTCTTTGAGGTAATTCCAGCAAATGATATTTGCCATTTAGAGCATTATACATACTTTCAACTGAAGGTGTAGCTGAGCCTAATATTATTGGACAATTATTAAATTTTGCTCTCATAATTGCAGCATCTCTGGCGTGATATTTAGGAGAAATATCCTGTTGTTTATAACTCTGATCGTGTTCTTCATCAACCACAATCAAACCAATATTTTTTAATGGAGCAAATAATGCAGAACGGGGTCCAATCACAATTTTGTACTTTTCAGAAATTATACCTCGCCAGGTATCATATCTTTCTCCAAGAGACATTTTACTATGAAATACTGCGACATTATTGCCAAAATAATTTATAAATCTTGAAGTTATTTGAGGTGTTAAAGAAATTTCTGGAACAAGTATTATCACACTCTTTCCTTTAGCAACAGCTCTTTTTGCTAATTCGATATAAATTTGTGTTTTACCACTTCCTGTAATGCCATATAATAAAAATGTTTCGAATTTATCCTGTTCCAATGCTTCAGAAATTCTATTGATTACATTTTGTTGAGTCTCTGTTAATGTAATTTCTTTTATCTCTTCCTGATAAGTTTCTTTATATGTTCTCTCCACTTCTTTTTCATAAATTTCAACTAAACCTTTTTTTACAAGACTTTCTACTGAAGCTGAACTTGTTTTTGTTTTTTTCAAAAGTTCACTCAATAAAACTTCATCTCTGGATGATATCAATTCAAGTAAAATCACAACTTGTTTAGGAGATTTTTTTTCTAACTCTGGAAAGTACTCATAAATTTCATCAATACTTTTTTTCAATTTTACACATTTTACTTTTTTTACTTTAACTTTTGCACCTTCCAGCTCATTCAGTATGGATACAGCTCCTAATTTTTCAAGATTTCTAAGTAATGTATATAGATTTTTATTCTTAAGTTCTTTTTGAAGTTGTGAAATTTTTATTACTTCTTTTTGTGATAATATGTTTAATAGTTTTGCTTTAATTGAGTTTTGCTTTTTTTCTTTTGTGAGAAGTTCAGCACAATAATCTCTATCTGCAACTACTATTCGTTTAGATTCTACTTCGGTACCATAAGGGATGGAATTTTTAAGTGCTTCTCCTAATGAACTTATGTAATATTCAGAAATCCACTCATAAAATTTCAATGAATTCTCATCAAACACTGGATAATCATCCAGCACATCTCTAATAGATTTAATTTTATCTTTTAATTCTGTTGTTTGATTTATTCCTATTACAAATCCTGTAAGAATTCTTTTCCCGAAAGGAACAACAACACGAACACCTACTTTAACTAAATCCACAAACTCTTCAGGTATTGAATAAGTAAATGCATTTCGAAAAGGTAAAGGGAATACTACTTGAGCATACATTTTATTGGCATTTATTTTAATTATTTATTTACAATTTAATGAAACTGATTTATCCTGCAAAAATATTAAGAAAATATCTTTATCTTTGAACAATCATAAAGGCTTTCTTATGAAAAGAATTATATTATTAACAATCGCATCTTCATTATTTTTTTTAAGTTGTTCAAAAAAAGAATCCAGTCCAACCGAAACTCTAATCAATACACAATTAACAGGAATAGTTAGTGATTTATATGGTAATCCAATAGAAGGTGTTAAAATAACTACAGAGCCAGAAACTTTTGTGTCCATTACAAATCAATATGGAAAATTTGAATTTAATAATATCAACGCAGGCATTTATAAAATATTTGCAGAAAAAGATGGTTATTTAAAAAACACAACAACTGCCATAGTAAAATACAATGACACTACAACAATTCAAATTACATTAAAAATGTTGATTTCAATTTCAGGAAAAGTAATTGATGAGAATTCAAGTGAAGGGATTGAAGGAGCTTCAATACAAATTGAAAATTATACAAAAAAAATCACAACTGGATCTGGCGGAATATTTCATTTCGATAATGTTCCTTCAGGTAATAATATTTTTCTTGTAATAAAAGAAGGTTACTCAATAAAAAAGGAGGTAATTTTTTTAGATCCACAAAAAACTTCTGGCTATGAAATAAAAATGAATAAGCTTACAGAACTACAAATGATTTATGTAGCTGGCGGAAATTTTATAATGGGCGATACATTCGGAGATGGAAATTTCAATGAAAAGCCAGCTCATAATGTTTCATTAAATTCATTTTATATATCAAAATATGAAATAACACAACGAAACTGGCTCGAAACAATGGGAAACAATCCATCTAAATTCTGGAATGAAGAAAATCCTGTAGAATCAATTTCTTGGAATGATGCAATTGAATTCTGCAACCAGCGAAGTTTTCTTGAAGGTCTTCAGCAGTGTTACAAATATGAAGAAGGAAAAATAGTGTGTGACTTCAATGCCAACGGTTATCGTCTTCCAACTGAAGCTGAATGGGAATTTGCAGCTCGTGGAGGTTTATTGAGCGGAAATACTAAATACAGCGGCAGTTCTAATATCTCTGATGTAGCCTGGTATTATAATAATTCTGGTAATAGTCCACATCCAGTGGGATTAAAAATTCCAAATGAACTGGGCATTCACGATATGAGTGGAAATGTCTGGGAATTTTGCTGGGATTATTATGATGAAAACTATTACTCTAATTCTCCTTCTACTAATCCAGCTGGACCTTCATCTGGCACTTCACATATATTAAGAGGTGGGAGCTGGACAGATGATGCATTTTTCAATAGAGTTTATTACAGAAATTATTATGAAGTATTTGCAAGAGGTTCAAATGTTGGATTGCGTGTTGTGAGAAGTGGAAAATAAAATTTTATTCTTTACAGAACATATTTCTGAATTCTTCATTCAAATTTTTTAATTCTTGTATTCTTCGTTCTTCTTCGTCAATAATGTCATTATTATTTATCATATTATAAAATTCTTTTGAAGTCATATAATTGCATCCATTGACTTTAGCATATTCCTGCAGAGATAAATCTGATGTTATGATAGTCAACAATCTTTTTGATTTTGCGTTATCTATTTCTTTTCTAATCAATTCATCAGCCTGTCTATTTTTCGAATAATAAATTTTACCTTTTACCAATCTTAAAGGAATATTCTCAAAACCATCAAAATGCAATGATACTGTAAATTTTTTATTCGAAAAATAATTATTCAAAATAACCACCAGATCTTCTCGACTTCTTAGTTTATCCTTTTTGTGTTGTTCATTTAATTCTGGTATACTTCCTATTAAATTATTCCCATCAATAATATAATGATTCATAATTTTTGAATTTTAAACTCATATGAATTTACAATAATTCATTTAAAATGGGAACAAGAAAGTAATAATTATTTTTTTACTTCTTTGCTGGAATTATTAATATTGCAGTAGTAAAAAAAGAATTATTAGTATGAAATATTTTTCACTCTTATTAATTATACTATTCATTTCTGGATGTACAAAAGAAGTTCCAGAAACAGAAAAAAGAATTTCAAAAACTGTTGAAGAAGAAGCTATCCAAAAATTAATTGAACATTTCTATACAGCTTATAATTCTGGCGATATTGAAACAGCCGTTACTTTGATCGATGAACATTATAAAGGTATGGCTCCAGATTCAGAAGATGTAAATGGAGTGGATAATTTAACTAATGAACTTTATCAGTTTAAAAACGAGTATCCAGAAGGCAAATGGGAAATAAAAATTGAAGAGTTAACAGTAGAAAATAATTTAGCTTATGTAATTATAAATGGTTCTTTCTTAATGCCAGATCCTATAGAAAAAAAGATGAATCCAATTTATTCAGAAAGGAGCATTAAGATTCTTAAGAAAGAAAAAAATGAAGGCTGGAAAATTTATAGATCCATAAGTTTACCTACTTTTACTTACAATTAAATTGCCATTCAATTCTTACACAAGTTTTTTATATCGATAATTTAGTTACACTTTCATATTAGTCAATATTCTACGAAAATTTTAGCACTACTGTTTTATCTTATTGCAAACTTAAACTCCTATTAACTTGATTAAATATAAATGAAAAATTAAGAATAACTTCATAATCAGATTAATAAATTTATCTTTTTTTGTTTTTGATAAATAAACTTTTGAATTAGAAAAAATCTGTAGCTTACATATAACAGGAACATTAACAACAACTTTAGATTTTTGAGTGGAGATAAGAATTGTGCTATTAACTTTTATTGTCAATAAAAAAATGGTTTTTCCACTTGTGTTTAATGTTGATAGATCATTTAAAAAAATAACTAATCACAGCAATTAATATTATTAGCAACAATAAAATTAAACCTAACCTTTTAGTATATTTCTTATCCAATAAACTTTTATCAAAAGCTGCTGAAAAAGAACGAGTAATAATACTTTTTCTCACTGGACCACGTAAAGTTTTTAGTTTCCTATCCTGTTTTAATTGTTCACGCCTGAGTTTCTGTTCTCTTAATTTTGATTTTTCACTCGTCAATTGAACTTCTCTAAGTGATTTATTCAATAGTTCATTGGATAACATTTCAATTACTTCTTCAGGAGGTTCTACTTTATCTGGGATTTCTTTCAGCAAATCAAAAAACAAAATTAGTCTTAAATACATATCACCACAGCTTTCGCATTTTTGTATATGATTATTAACTAACTTTTTAGTTTGATCATCAAGCAATTCATCAACAAAATCATGAAGAAATATTTTTACTTCTCCGCAGGTTATTTGCATATTTTACTAATTATATAATTTCTTGTTTCTATTAATTTTGCTTTTATATCGTCAATTGTATCGGTTTCAAGATAGTTTGCAATTTCTTCATAAGTATATCCTTCGAGATCATGTAATATAAATATAATTCTTCTTTCATAGTCCAGATTCATAATAAGTAATTCTAAGTTTTTCAATTTATCATCTGTAAGTTCAATTTCTTTATTGGGAATCACTAAACGATTAACGTGCTGAATAGCAAACTTTATGGCAATATCTTTTATCCACAAAGCAAAGGAAATCTTGTAATCATAATATTTAATATTTTCCCATGCTTGAAGAAATGTTTTAACAGCAATCTTTTTGCTTAACTCATAATCTAAAGTTAAATAGTAAATTACAGTAAATACATTCTTCAAATTTATTTCGCATAAATCAAAAAATGCACTCTTTCTACCTGCTTGCGAAAGTTCGATAAGATAATTTACATAGTTTGTGTTTTCAGAAAATAATTTCATTTAATCTATTTGTAATAATTACCAATTATACTTTTTCATAAACTTTAAATTATTGCGAATACATTTATAATTTTAATTCACAACGTATATGCATATTGCTTAATATTATCAATAAAATCAATAAAAAAGAAATTAATTATTTAATGCTTTCCATTCATTTATAAAAGTATATAAGTGATTTATTTCTATTAGAATCTTGCAGATAATTTGATTTGATTCATTCATATTGGTATTCTAATAAACTTTCTCAATAATTAAAAATAACAGTTTTATTATGCAATGGTAAACATATCCTTCGTATGTTATGATATGAATAAAAATTTTATCCTTCAAGTAAAGAATTTATGGTTATAAATTGAATTATGATTTAAATTTGTTTCAGGTTATAAAAAAATATTTAAAAGAATCATGGAGCAAAAAACTATTTTAATAACTGGTTCTACTGATGGAATTGGAAAACAAGTTGCAATTGAACTTGCCAGATTAGGTCACAGAATAATTTTACATGGAAGAAATATCTCAAAAGTTAATCAAACAGCAAAAGAAATAAATGAATTGACAAATAATTCAAAATTAGAAGAATATGTTGCAGATTTCACTTCATTTAAGGAAGTTAAAGAAATGGCATTAAAACTCAAGAATAAATTTGATTGTATAGATGTATTAATAAACAACGCTGGCGTTTATATGAATAAAAAAATAATTACAGAAGATGGCTATGAAACAACTTTTCAGGTTAACCATCTTTCTCACTTTTTATTAACAAATCTTTTAATTGATTTAATAAAATTCAGTTCACAGGGGAGAATAATTAATGTAAGTTCAATTGCACATCAAAGTGCAGATTTTGATTTAGAAAATTTAAATGGTGAAAAATATTTTTCTCCTTACAATGCATATGCAGTATCAAAATTTGCTAATATTTTATTTACAAAAAAACTTGCAGAATATTTAAATGAAACAAAAATTACAGTAAATGCACTTCATCCTGGAGTGATTTCAACAAAATTGTTGAGAGCTGGTTTTAATATTTCAGGGGCATCTGTTAAAAAGGGGGCAGAAACACCCGTATACTTAGCAATTTCACCAGAAGTTGAAAATATCAGTGGCGAATATTTTATTGATAAAAGAATTGAAAAAACTCATCCTGACACTTATAACGAATTTCTACTTACTGAATTCTGGAATATTAGTGCTAAAATGGTCGGCTTAGATAATATTACTTAATTGTTGAACGATCTGCTTTGAATTTTATCTCATACTTTTTAGAGTAAGCATTTTCAAATAATGTTAAATTCATTCTTACACCTGGACCTTGAATTTTAAAGTCGCCAACATTTAGAGTATCAATTTTCATATTTTGTTTTCCACATTCAGTAAGAAAATTGCTAAGAGCATTTTTAGCTTCTTTTTCTGAATTATACATAAAATCAACTTGAATTTGATACACTCCTTCTTTATCTGCTATAAAAGCCATTCTTGAATTTTTTGTTTGATAATAAATGCATTCCATATAAGGATTTGATTTGTCGTGATGTAATGGCTTACCAAATTTTTTTATAACTTCCTGAGAATTTTTTCCAATAAACTGGCAGAGAGAAATATCTTGAGAATAAAGCAAACCCTGGAAGAAGAAGAGAAATGTTGCTAAAAAACACAATTTGTTTTTCATAGCAACCTCTTCAAAATATTTATATAAAATACTCTTACTCTAACTCAAGATCAAAGTATCTTAAAAGAACTATAATCACATAATAAATTTTACAACATTTTAGAATTAACTTCAACACAAATCAAATTTCAATGCGGGTTATTACACCGTGCAGTTTTTGATAAGGAAGGTCCAAGAACTGAACAAAATTTGGAGTAATTCTTTTAATTAGTGAAAATATCTTCAAAGTAGCTTTTTTAGTATGAACATCATCAACACCATAGAACATAACTTTTGGTTCAATTTGAAGTTCTTTTAAAACTTTCATAACATCCACTTTTTCTTGATATCCTATTTGAACTTCAAGTCCAGATAATCCTTCTGTTATTTCAGGCTCGAATAGTTTTTGCATACCAAAAGGTTTATCCATTGTTGCTATTGAAATTAAAATATTATGTTCATAAATAATATTACTACTAATTGTGCAATGAACCATATAGGGAGGAATTGTATCAAGATCTTTAGTAAAGAACAATGCTGTACCAGGCAATACATTACCTGTTGCATAGAGTTGATCAAAACTCGTAATAAAAGTATCGATTGGGAGTGCTCTAAATGCTTTATGCACAGCTCTATTTCCACCTGTCCAAATTCTAATAGTTAATAAAGGTATAAGAGCAATAATTATTGACCAGTAACCACCATGTGGAATTTTGAATATGACTGCAACAAGAAAAATTAAATTAACTGTAAAAACAAATAAAGCAATTGCCACTTTCCATTTTATCTTAAATCTATAAAAAATCCATATCATGAAGAATGTGCTGATTGCCATTGTCATTGTAACAGCAAAACCATAAGCTGCTGCTAAGTTTTGTGATTTACGGAAAATCAAAATCATTAAAATTACTGCAACCAGTAAAATCCAATTAACAGCAGCAATATAAATTTGTGATTTTAAATGCGTTGAAGTATACTTAACACGCATCAAAGGAAAGATATAAGTACGAATACCTTGATAAACCAGCGAAAACATTGCAGAGATCATTGCTTGAGAAGCAATTATTGTTGCCATCAATGTAAGAATTAAAAAAGGTATATATAAAAACTGAGCTTGCGATTTAATCATAGTAAATAGAATATTGAAATTATTATATTTCCCGACATGTTCTAAAAGAAATGCTCCCTGTCCAAAATAATTTATAACAAGAGCGAAAAATACAATGTACCATGCTCTTCTAATAGGTTCTCGTCCTAAATGCCCCATATCAGCATAAATTGCTTCTCCACCAGTTGCACACAGAATAACTTCTGATAAAACAAAGAATCCTGTAATTCCATTATGTGTCATAAATTCAATAGCATAATAAGGACTTATCGCAGTAAGAACTTGAGGATTTTTAAATAAAGATATAGCTCCTGAGAGAAAAAGAGATAAAAACCATAAAAGCATTATAGGTCCAAAAGAAGCTGCTACTTTATCCGTTCCTCTTGACTGTACAGAAAATAGAAATAATGTAATGATAATTGTAATAAGTACAATAGTACTTTGTTCAATGTGACCTATTCCAGGTATTAATTCTAAGCCTTCAACTGCTGAAAGTATACTTATTGCAGGTGTTATAACTCCATCGCCCATCAATAATGAGACGCCTACATATCCAAGAAAAGTAATAAAAACAATCGAACGCCCTCTTTTAATTGAACTACGGAGTATCTCTTTTAAAACAATTATACCACCTTCACCTTTAGAACTAAGACTCATTGCTAAAAAAGTATACTCAATTGTAACAAGAATTATTAATGTCCAGAAAACAAGTGATAGAATCCCAAGGACATTTTGAAATGTAGGTGGCGTGATAATAAATATTACGGTTAAAGTATAAATGGGACTTGTACCAATATCTCCAAATACAAGTCCCATTGCTTTAAGAATTTCTAAGCTCTCTTTAAGTTTTTTGGAGTTACTATTCACCAATGGAAGATTTTTTTATTGTAAATAAATTACTCAATATAATTAACCAAAAAGCATATCATAAATAAGATAACCAATTACATATAAAATACTTATACCTAATATGCCCATTAAAAAATAAAAAGTTATATCCTGAAATTTCTTTTTATCTTGAATTTTATCCATAGTAACCCTTTTTAAAAAATTTTTAAAAAAGCACTGCAATACATAGCATTTTATATAAAAAAAAACAAATTAATATTTTATTTTATGGACAATACTAAAACAAATCATCAATCGATAAATAGCGTTCTCCTGTATCGTAATTAAAAGTAAGTATTTTTTTCCCTGAAGGTATATCCATCAATTTTTTATTAACTGCGGCAAGAGCTGCCCCGGTTGAAATTCCAGCAAATAGACCTTCTTCCTTAGCAGCTCTTCTAGCGAATTCAAATGCTTCATCTTTGGTTATCTGAATTACACCATCAATCAAATTCATATCAAAAATTGCAGGTATAAATCCAGCCCCAATTCCCTGGATTGGATGTGGTCCTGGTGCTCCTCCAGATATAACAGGTGAAGCAGCAGGTTCAACCGCAAATACTTTTAAGTAAGGAAATTTTTCTTTGAGTACCTTTGCTACGCCTGTTATATGACCACCAGTTCCAACACCTGTAATAAAATAATCAAATCCATCCGGGAAATCATTTAATATTTCCTGTGCTGTTGTTTCAATATGAATTTTTACGTTTGCTTCATTTTCAAATTGTTGAGGAATCCACACCCTGGGATTATTCGCTGCCATTTCTTTAGCTTTCTCTATTGCACCTTTCATACCGAGTTCACGAGGTGTGAGTTCAAATTCAGCTCCATATGCAGCCATGATTTTTCTTCTTTCAATCGACATTGATTCTGGCATAACTAAAATTAATTTATAGCCTTTAATAGCAGCTACCATTGCTAATCCAATTCCTGTATTTCCCGATGTTGGTTCAACAATTATGCTATCAGGTTTTAATATGCCTTTTTTCTCGGCATCTTCTATCATCGAAAGAGCAATTCGGTCTTTGATACTTCCACCTGGATTTGCTCTTTCTAATTTAATCCATACTTCTTGGTTGTTACCAAATAGTTTGTTTATTCTTAAATGTGGTGTATTACCAATTAAATCGAGAACATTTAGTGCTTTCATTATAACTCCTTTTTAAATGACAAAATCGATTGTGTTTTCAAATTCTTTTGTTCTTCTTACACGTACTTCACTTTTATTATATACAATTGAATTTGGTGGTATACTTTGAGTAACCCATGAATTACCCCCGATAATACTATTCTTTCCAATCACTGTATTTCCACCCAGTATTACAGCCTGAGAATATATCACAACATCATCCTCAATTGTTGGATGTCTTTTTTGTTGCGATAGACTTTTATCAACACTTAGTGCTCCAAGAGTAACACCCTGATATAGTTTTACATTTTTCCCTATGATGGTAGTCTCTCCAATTACAATTCCAGTACCATGATCAATAAAGAATGGTGAATCAATTGTAGCTCCAGGATGTATATCAATTCCGGTAATCTGGTGAGCATGTTCAGTAAGGATTCTTGGAATAATAGGTACTTTCAATAAATAAAGTTCATGAGCTACTCTGTAAATAAGAATAGCCATAAATCCTGGATAAGCTAAAATAACTTCATCTACACTTTCGGCAGCAGGATCTCCCTGGTAAATAAATTCAGCATCAGCCCAGAGCATATGATGAATATCTGGCAGTTTTGATATAAAGTTATCTGCTATCTCTTCAATGTTAGGTGGAGCCATTCCATTTAATAATTTTATAAGTTGAATTAAATCTCTTTTCAAAAGCTGAAGTTTTGAAATAATATCTTCTTGATTAAAATAGACTTTATTAGAAAAATGTGGAAAAAGAAAATCAATCAACCCATTTAGATATTCAATTGCTTCTGTTTTAAGAGAAGAATTGCAAAAGTGAGTTTGTCTTTTAGATAATAATTCCTTTGCAAAATTATTCAGTTTATTCCTATCTATAGATTTCATGGTTTCACCTTTAATAAAATTCTTTTTTATAAACTATTTAACTAAGAAAAGAATTAGAAGGAAAAATTAGAGAAGCAACAACAGATGCAATCGCGTGCAACAAATTGGACTTTATTCTTAAACGAAATATTTTTAATTAATAAATTCACTTTTATAAAAAATTAATAATTTCATTAACAAAAATGCACTCTTTAAAAGAAAAGTTCAACATAATAAAAAAGCGGCTTGTAAAGCCGCTCAGTTGTTGCAAATAATAAAATTATATTATTTCACAACTTTTACATCTTGAGCTTGAGGTCCTTTTGGTCCTTCACCAACAGTGAACTCCACTTTTTGACCTTTTTCAAGGCTTTTGTATCCGTCCGCCTGAATCGAAGAGAAATGAACGAAAACATCACCACCTTGATTGCGCTCAATAAAACCGTAACCTTTTGCAGCATTAAACCATTTTACGGTTCCGCTTTCACGCTCTGCCATTGAAAAAACTCCTTTAAAAATGTTACTTACTACTTGAGAAGCAGAAAACTTAAATAGATTTTAATGCCCCCGGCAATAAAATTTATCAAAGTATCTGCTCTACTATTACAAGTTAATAAATAAATTTTGTAAAACAAAAAATATTATTTATTACATCCCCTTCAACATAAAAGCTATTTGAGCGGCTTGTTTCTGATTATATTCAAAAGCAATTCTTTTGTAATTAACAAGATCTAATATTGTACCTATAAAACAAATGCCACAAGTTAAGAGATATAAAATTCCTAAACCTATCTGATCTGTTAAAAATCTTTGTATACCCGCAATCCCAAGAAATCCTACCAGTGTTACAAGTAAAATTGTCTGGGGATCTTTTCTGCGAGCACGATAGATATTAATAAATTGTTGTGCCTTTTTATCATCATAGTCTTTCAGGAGATTTGAAATATAAATTTGTTCTTCTCCCATAATTTCTGGCATTAATTCGTAAATGTTTATCATATAGACTCCCTAAGTTTAAAGTTATTATAAGTTTTCATAACTAGCATTATGATTCTATGTAAAATGATAATTAATGCTATAAGACCCAGTGGATGTGACTTAAATGAATTTGAAAAATCAAAATGAAAAATAAAAGATATTGATCTTCCTAAACCACAACCGGGACAATATGTAATCCCCATATTATTGAGTGGACAAAGTGTAAATGTTTGTTCAGCATAAGGATTTATTAGCATTAAAAATATAAATCCCATAATCCAGGCTATTGCTTCCCATTCTATTTTTTTAATTATAAAATTAAATGCATTTAAATACTTTGTTATTCTACTCTTATACTTTATATCAAAACCAATTAATTTAATCTGTGCCATTAATAAAAAGAATTAGTAAAAAAATATTCTATTAAACAATTTTTATTCTCACAACATTAGTCGCTTGAAGTTCAATAAGGTTTTTTCTTTTATTACTCAAAACAAAAATAATTTTCTTAATTAAGGTACCGTTCTTTAATTACATTTAAATGATGAAGTGTGTGCCCTGCAATAATATACGCTATTGCTCTTACTGTAATATCTATTCCATTAATAATACCTTTGCGTAACATCATTTCATCTGTCATTCCTTTAAACATCATAATTGTAGATTTTCTTAGCAATATAAATTCATCCAGTATATCTTTAAAAGATATTGATGAATAATTAGATTCCTGTATAAATAAATTTTCATCAAATGTTACGAGTTGATTTGGATCGCTTCGAGATACTCTTAATGCTCTGCAGGCAAATATTCTTTCACTATCTACAAGATGACCCAGAACTTCTTTTATGCTCCATTTATTTTCTGCATAACGATAGTTTGATTTTTCTTCATCAATACTCTTGAAAAACTCTTCTGTTTCATTCAATTGTTTTTCAAGGACTTCAATTATATTTTCAGATGAAATTAAATCTACATACGATTTGTAGTACTGTGCATATTCATTTTCACCTGGTTTCATAACCTAACCTTTCATTTTATTATAATATCATTTTTAATTTCATTTTGAAGTTATATTAATATAATAGCCCTTGCTAAATAAATACGATTTATGAAATTCAATATAATTACGAATTGCTTCTATACAAATTACCTTTGTAATCCCTGTTCTTAATATTTGTTCTTTTTCTACATAAAGATCACCTTTATATGGCACCATAGGATTAAAATCTAAATTTCTGTCTTTAGTTAAAGGATGAATTGTATATTGAAAATCTGCTGGCACAGACTTTATTAATCCCACGAGTTCAAAGTTTGGAACTCCATCCCGAATTGCCAGCACAATACCACCACTGGAACCACGATTAAAAACAGCATCAATTAAAAATGTATTTTTTTCTTTACTCGAAATACTTACAAGGGCTTTAGATATCATTTTCAAATTCATCGGATAACCAAAAACATAAACAAAATTCCCCCATTCAAGTTCAGATGATTTTCCCCATGGATAATTAAAAACAGAAGCACCAATAACTTCGTTATAAGATAATTTTTTCCCAAGTAGAGCAATATCAATATTTTTATCCAAAAGTATAATATCAAGTTCACCCCCCGAAGGTAAATCGGGAATATAATTTGTCTGACGTGTTTTTATTGAAATACTCTGTATATAA
This sequence comes from Rosettibacter firmus, assembly GCF_036860695.1. Taxonomy (NCBI): domain Bacteria; kingdom Pseudomonadati; phylum Ignavibacteriota; class Ignavibacteria; order Ignavibacteriales; family Melioribacteraceae; genus Rosettibacter; species Rosettibacter firmus. The sequence continues at coordinate 931,872 of NZ_JAYKGJ010000001.1, forward strand.
TCTGAAGTTGTTCCATCTGGATTAAAAAAATAAGAAATAATTGTATCTTCAAAAGATACTACATGAGCAACCGTCAAAAAAAGTACTTTATCATTATCCTTATAAATTAAAGTAGCAGTTCCAGAAGCTGTTCTATTAAAATATACTTTTTGATTGGCTACTTTTTCAAATTCTATCGTTTTTACTTTTTCAATTGTTATATGCGAACTTAAATCGAAAATATAACTTGTATAAAAAGCTATACTATTAATTAATCGAATACAATTACTAATCTCTTCTAATTGCTTCGATGAATTTTTAAACGGAAATTCACTATCATATTTCCCATCTATAATATTAGATGGTGAATTTTTATAAAGTACATCCGAAGAACATGCATCCAAAATAAATGCAATAGATATAATGATTATAATATTTGTGAGTTTTATTCTCACTTTTACCAAGAAATTTAGATTATCTTTAGTGATAATAAAGAATACAAAAGAAAAATAATAGTCTATTTTCTATTATCATTTTAAAAATTAAAAATGAATTATAAAAAATATTATAAAAGTTTTGATAATTTTTTCTATATAAAAATTCTTTTAATGCCATCATCAATACTTAAGGATTCAATCCAGTATGGCAATCAACACATAACATACTTTTCCATTTATCACCAACGTCATTCCCCGGATGCTTAAATTCAAGTTCTGTATTAACTGAAGTAATTTGAAGGTTCTCTTTTGTTCCCTGAGAATTAATTGTATGACACAAATTACAATCTTTTTTAATTATTCTCCCTTCTTTTGAAACATGATTATCATTATGACACCTAAAACAACCCTTAAATTCCAGATGACCAATATTATTTGGATATACATCCCATCTTACTTTCATCTCTGGAAAAATATTTTTCTTAAATTCTTCTTGAATGCCTGAAATTGCTTTATCAATTAAAAATCTTTTATACTGATAAATTTCAGGATAATTATCTTTATAAAATGTATAAATATAATTTGCAATTTCTTGCATTGCAGAATTTGTCGAAGAAAAATCTTTTCCGAGAATATCCATTGCAACAAATTTTATTTGTGGTAAATCTTTAGGAATTTTCCCAGCAGTAATAGCATTATTAATAAAAATTGCTGGTGGTTTATAATTATGCGAAGGTCGATTATGACAATCCATACAATCCATTACACGAGTTTCGAGTGAATCTAAATTTATTTTTTTTGATGTATTATTCTTGTTTTCATAAACAAATACTTCTCCAGTCTTTAAATTTGTATATCTAACCCAGGGAATATTTTCTCTTTTAGAATCTGATGCTTTATATTCGATTTTAACATTTGGATTTATATGCCAGTGAATTCCTTCTTCGAGACCGAAAGCACTTATTTGAGATCCAATTTTCATAGTCAAAGTTATATCCCATTCAGTATTGTTTATATCATTCAAATAATGTTTTTCGAATCTCAATTTTCTTGCATAAAACTTTTGTGGCCAGTGACATTCCTCGCAAGTTTCTCTTGCCGGTCGTAAATTTTTAATTGGTGTTTCTATTGGTTTAGGAACTGTTCCTAATGTTACAGCATAAACCTGATATAACCCTGATAATTTAGAACGAACATACCAGCTTGCACCTGTTCCAACATGACATTCCACACAAGCTACTCTTGCATGTGGCGAGTTTTGATATGCTGTGTATTCAGGTTTCATAACACTATGACACAATTTTCCACAGAATTCTACAGATTCTGTAAAGTGAAATGCTTCGTAACCTCCGACAGCTGATGCTAATAGAAAAATTGAAGTCCCTATTGAAAAAATCATAAATGCATTTCTATGACGTATATCATTTAAATCAATTACAGGCCAATCTTTCTCAGCACCTATCTTCTTTTTTTTATCTTTAACTGTTTTCCTCCACATACCAACTGGTATTAATATCAGACCAAAAATTAATACAGCTGGTAAAGCAATGTATATTATTAAACCCAGATATGAATTATCTTTTCCAAAAATAGAACTTACTACAAAAAGAAATACAATCATAAAAAAACTTATTAGAGCAATAGTTGCCCCTACAAGAGAAATCCAGTTTTGTGTTGAATGTGGTAATTTTATTTTCATATCTGTTCTCTATAAAATTATCATTGTATACACTTAAATTAAGAAATGAATATTTTAGAAAAAATTAAATAATATGTTTTTTCAAATTATTTTTAAGTAAAGATTATCTAAATTACACAATGAAAAAAGCCTTAAAATATTATATCATCCATAAACCATATGGAGTACTATCGCAATTTACAGATAAAGAAGGGAGAAAAACATTAAAATCTCTTTATAATTTTCCTAAAGATGTTTATCCGGTTGGAAGATTAGATATGGATAGTGAAGGTTTATTAATTTTAACAAATGACAAATTGCTCACAGATTATTTATTGAATCCTTTAAACAAACACGAGAGAGAATATTATGTTCAGGTTGAAGGTATCCCAACAGAAGAATCTCTTCAGAAACTAAGGGAAGGTGTTATAATTCAAGGAAGAAAAACATTACCTGCAAAAGTAAAAGTAATTAACACGCCTGATTTTCCCGAAAGAGTTCCTCCCATTCGATTTAGAAAAACAATTCCTACATCATGGCTAAGTATAACAATTGTTGAAGGTAAAAATAGACAGGTTAGAAAAATGACAGCTTCTGTTGGATTACCTACTCTTCGACTAATTAGAGTAAGAATAAAAAATATTTTACTTGGAGATTTGAAACCTGGAGAAGTTAGAGAATTAACTAAAATGGAAATTAGTGGACTTTATAAATAATCCCCTGCTAATAAAATTATAGCAGGGGATCGTAAATATTATATTCAAATTTTACAGCTTTACATTACAGCCAATGTAGAAAGTCCTGCCCAGAGTACCATAATAAAGAACTTCTTCATAATCTTTATTAAATAAATTTTCCACACGTCCATAAATTTCCAGATAACTAAATAGTTTATAGGTAAGGGATAGATTTACAATCGAATAATCACTCATTGTAATTCGTTTAGCAGGATAAAAAGAAAAATCTTTGTCATCTCGTTTTCCAACATATTTTAATGATGTATTAAATGTTATTTCATCATTTATTTGATAACCAAGATATAAATAAAATTGATGCTCTGGTCTTCTCAGTAATGGTTTATTAAAATCAACGCTTCCTTCATATTTATCTTTTGTATAGTTATAAGTATAATTAGCATTTATGAATAAACCATTAATATTTGTTAATGTAGAATAAAATTCAAATCCCTTCGATGCAGCTTTAGCAATATTAATTGTTTTATAATTAGCATCGTATCCAAACATATCTTCTAAATCAAGATTAAAATAAGTTATACCAAGAGAAATTTTTCCATTTATAAAAAATTGTTCTATGCCTAACTCCCAGCCTTTACTTTTTTCTGGTTTTAATTCGGGATTACCAAAAAGTGGATCATATAAATTAAAAAGTGATGGAGCCTTGAAACCTGTTCCATAACTTGCTTTAATCTTTGTATTAGTTGAATTCAAGTAATAAGCAGGTGCTATTCTAAAAGTTGTAACAGTACCATATTTTTCGTTTTTATCAATTCTAAATCCTACTGATGCAAAAAGTGAATTGGAAAAGTTTAATTGATCCTGCAAATAAAGTCCTGTAGTTCGAATTGATTTTTCTGGGAAAATACTTTCATATGGACCCCATTCAGAATTACTTTTATAACTTGTATTTGCTTTTTCTAACTCTGTTTCAATTCCAAGAGTAATTAAATTATTTTTTATAAAATTAAAATTGTTTTGCCAATCGAATTTAATTCTTTCAGCATGATTATTACTGCTTGAAGAAGTAAAAGGTCTAATATCATCTGTTTCATCATTTGCATTACTCAATCTTTTAAAGTACGAAGCAGAAAAAAATTGTTCCCATTTATTATCAAACAAATTTGAAGTTAATTGACTTTTAAATATCTGTTCTTCAACATCATATTTAAAATTAGGATCGTCGCCTTGTTTTTCGTTCTGGTCTAAATCAGTTTTTAGTTTAGAATACTTGTACATAAAATTCAATTTTAAATTAGAAAGTAAATTCAAATTTATCTTTGAAGTTATAGCATTATTATTAAATCCATCTGTTTCATTATTACCATATTTTGCATTACTTGCCGAAATTCCTTTGCTTCCAGTTCCCGAAGCAGATAAATAATAATCAATTAATTTATAATTTCCTTGAAAAGAGAGATTCCCTTTATAGAAAGAATGAGTTCCCCCTTCAATCGAAAGAGAATAATACTTTTTTTTCTGCGATCCTTTAGTAATAAAATTAATAACACCCGCAATTGCATCTGAACCATATAAAGTACTTTGAGGACCACGAACTATTTCAATTTTTTCAATATCATCTATATTAAGGATAGAAAAATCAAAAGCATTGTTTGGAGAAGAAGCATCATTAACTTTAAAACCATCAATAAAAACAAGTGTATGATTTGAATTAGCACCACGCATAAAAAGGTTTGCAATTTTCCCATAACCTCCTTGTTGAACTATGATTAGTCCCGGCACTTCTCTAAGTACCTCAACAACACTATTATAATGCTTTTTTGAAATCTCTTCTGCTGTAATAATTGTAACAGAACTTGCAAGAGAATAATAAGGTGTTTGAGTTCTATTAGCAGTTACAACAACTTCAGATAAAGTTGTTTTAAGAGTATCTGATTGTGACAGTAATAAATTATTAAGAAGAATTGAAACAGTTATAAATAAAAATTTTTTCATTGAAGTTACTCCTTTTTTGTTTAATAAAAAATTAAAGATGTAACTTCGTGGGTTGATGAGTTTGAATGAAATACGATTTGTAACTTCGTAAATCAAACCTCACCCGCGAAGGTTGATTTAATTCGAAATTTGCGGCAGGTCTCCTGGCTCGAGATATCGTTTAAAGCCTTCCCACCTTTAAACAGGCAGTGGCAAAATTTTAAACGACATTAAATCTCTCACAGTTGCGGGGCAGCACCGGATTCTAAGCTTCAAGCTTACCACCGGTTTCCCTATTAAGTCCTTACGGACACCGCAAATTTTTAAGAATGCATTTGCAAAGTTAAAAAAATTTTAAAACTGTGCAACAGAATTTATTACTAATATATAATTGAAAAAGATATTTAATAAACTTATCTTAATAAATGCATATTAAATTTATGGTGCAAACTTGATTATTCCTGATAGGAATATATTTCTCTTCCAATTAAATCTTCCCTCAAAAGCTAATAAATTCAAAATATAGGAGAATTTTAATGAACTGGTTTTTAAATGCATTAAAGTCTTCTATTGGTAAAAAAATTATTATGGCTGTAACAGGGGTTTGCATTATGATTTTTCTTATTATTCATCTCATCAATAATCTTTCACTTTATGGTGGCCCCCAGCTATTCAACACAGTTGTAAAAAATCTTGATATAATAAAACCAATAGTAAGAATAATCGAAATTATTTTAGCACTAATCTTTATCTTTCATATTTATGATGGGGTAAAGCTTTGGTTTGAAAACAGAAGAGCAAGACCAATTAAGTACAAAATTAATGCTACTTCTGAAAATACAGATATTTTTTCTCGAACTATGATATGGAGTGGTAGTATTATTTTTATTTTTCTTGTTATTCATTTAAGAACATTCTGGATATCATTTAATTTAGGACATCCTCTTGCACAAAGTCATAATTATTATCAAATAGTAGTAGAAGCTTTTCAAAGTCCAGTTTACTCTTTCTTTTACATAGTTGCACTAATTATAATGGGTTTTCATTTAATGCATGGTTTTCAAAGTGCTTTTCAAACTTTTGGCTGGAACAATAAAAAATATTTTCCTGTTATTAAAATGCTTGGTGTGATTTATACTTTAATTATGGTTATTGGTTTTGTATCAATTCCAATTTACTTTTTATTTTTCTATGGAGGTAATTAATGATTACATTAGATTCAAAAGTTCCTGCTGGTCCACTTAAAGATAAATGGGAAAATCATAAATTTAATATGAAGCTGGTTAGTCCAGCTAATAAAAGAAAATATGACATTATTATTGTAGGAACTGGACTTGCAGGTGCATCGGCTGCTGCATCACTTGGCGAACTGGGATATAATGTAAAAGTTTTTACATACCACGATAGTGCTCGAAGAGCACACAGTATTGCTGCTCAAGGTGGAATCAATGCTGCTAAAAATTATCAAAACGATGGTGATTCTGTTTATAGACTTTTTTATGATACAATAAAAGGTGGCGATTTTCGCTCACGAGAGGCAAATGTTTATCGACTTGCTGAAGTAAGTGGAAATATTATTGACCAATGCGTAGCTCAAGGTGTTCCATTTGCTCGTGAATATGGAGGAATGCTCGATAATCGATCTTTTGGTGGTGCTCTTGTTTCAAGAACTTTTTATGCAAAAGGCCAAACAGGTCAACAACTTTTGCTGGGTGCTTATTCAGCTATGAATAGACAAATTAAGCTCGGAAAAGTAAAACTTTATGCAAGACGAGAAATGGTTGATCTTGTTGTAATTGATGGAATTGCTCGTGGGATAATAGTTAGAAATCTTGTTACAGGTGAATTCGAAAAATATTCTGCTCATGCAGTTATACTTGCTACAGGTGGATATTCCAATGTTTTCTTTTTATCAACTAATGCTATGAACTGTAATGCTACAGCAATCTGGAGAGCACATAAAAGAGGAGCTGCTTTTGCAAATCCATGCTTTACTCAAATTCATCCTACATGTATACCTCTGCATGGCGAAGTACAATCTAAACTTACATTGATGAGTGAAAGTTTACGCAACGATGGAAGAATCTGGGTTTCAAAAATAAAAGGTGATATGAGACATCCAAATGATATACCCGAAGAAGAAAGAGATTATTTCCTCGAAAGAAAATATCCAACTTATGGAAATCTGAGTCCTCGTGATATCTCATCACGTGCTGCAAAAGAAGTTGTTGACGAAGGTCGTGGGGCTCAGGGTCAGGAAGCTGTTTATCTCGATTTTAGAGATGCAATAAATAGACTTGGAAGAAAAGTTATTGAAGAACGATATGGAAATTTGTTTGAAATGTACAAGACAATTACTGGAGAAGATCCATATGAAGTTCCAATGAAAATTTATCCAGCTCCGCATTATACAATGGGTGGACTTTGGGTTGATTATAATTTGATGAGTACAATACCTGGACTTTTTGTTGCAGGTGAGGCAAACTTTTCAGATCATGGTGCAAATCGTTTAGGAGCAAGTGCATTAATGCAAGGACTTGCAGATGGATATTTTATACTTCCATATACTATTGGTAATTATCTTGCAACTGAAAAACCTTCACTCATTAATATTGATCATCCAGAATTTGATAAGTTTAAAAAAGAAATCGAAGATTTTACTCACAAACTTCTCTCTGTAAAAGGAAAAAGAACTGTTGATAGTATTCACAAACAATTAGGAAGAATAATGTGGAATAAAGTTGGCATGGCAAGAAGCGAACAGGGTCTAAAAGAAGCAATTAATGAAATAAGAGAACTTAGAGAAGAATTCTGGAAAAATGTTAATGTGGTTGGAAGTGCAAATGATCTTAATCAATGTCTTGAACGAGCTGGACGAGTTGCAGATTATCTTGAACTAGGAGAATTAATGGCAATTGATGCTCTACATCGTAATGAATCCTGTGGTGCTCACTTTAGAGTTGAGTATCAAACAGAAGAAGGAGAAGCTCTGCGAAATGATGAAGAATATGCTTATGTCGCTGCATGGGAATTTAAAGAAATTGGGAAGTGGGAATTACACAAAGAACCACTTGTATTTGAAACTGTTCAGTTAGCAACTCGTAGTTATAAATAGCAAGAAAATTATGAGGATAAAAAATGAACAATAAAAAATTGAACTTAACTCTAAAAATCTGGCGACAACCTGGCCCTAATTCTGCTGGCAGTTTTGTAGAATATAAAGTTTCTGTTTCACCCGATGCTTCATTTCTTGAAATGTTAGATGAATTGAATAATGAACTCGAAAGCAAAAATTTAGAACCCATTGCATTTGAAAGCGATTGTAGAGAAGGAATTTGTGGAACATGTGGTATTGTAATCAATGGACATCCTCATGGCCCTATTCCAAGAATTGCAACCTGCCAGCTTCATATGAGAAATTTTAAAGATGGAGATACAATCTGGGTTGAGCCATTCAGAGCCAGAGCATTTCCTGTTATCAAAGATTTAATAGTAGATCGATCTGCTCTCGATAGAATTATGGAAGCAGGTGGTTTTATTTCTGTTAATACAGGAAGTGCCCCAGATGGAAATGCAATCCCAATACCTAAAGACATTGCTTCTGAAGCAATGGATGCTGCAACCTGTATTGGATGTGGTGCCTGTGTTGCAGCTTGTAAAAATGCATCGGCAATGTTATTTGTAAGTGCAAAAATTTCTCATCTTGCACTTTTACCACAAGGACAACCAGAACGTTACATTAGAGTTCAGACTATGGTTAAAAAAATGGATGAACTTGGATTTGGTGCATGTTCAAATACTTATGCCTGCGAAGCAGAATGCCCTAAAGGCATCTCCATTCTTAATATTGCACGCATGAATCGTGACTATTTAGTTGCAAAATTGAAAACCGAAGAAGTTGAATAATCCCGACAGCTTAAGTCGGGATTTTTTTTATCCTTTTTGGTATAATTGATTGTCAATAAATTGAATTTTTGAAAATATCCTCCTGAAAAAATTATTTTTATAACTTTTGGTTATTCATTCCATGTTCGAAAGAGAAATAAAATTTATTTATGACTTTAATCTTAACAAAGTGAATAAACTTGGTCCATCATTTACTTTCGAACAACTTTCCAGTATAGACCTTCATCCTGCTATTTTGAATTATATCTCTGCTGAAATAGATTATATCATTTTTGAAGATAGACAAAAACTTCTTAAAGATTCAGTATTCGATTATTCTGGTGAAAAAATATCTTATTATTTCTCGCTTATAAATGAAGAAATTAAAAAACGGAAAAGACTATCACTTGAATATGTCTCTAAATTAATTCTACACGCAACTTCATTTAATATTAATTATTTATCCAGACCAATGTGGACTCTCAAAAAATTTATTTTTGACGAGGGTGATCATAGAACCTCTTCTGAAATAAAACAAATTTTGAATTATGTCTACTATTATAATTATCTAAAAAAAATTCTTTTATCCTACATAAATACAAAGAAAATTCTTTCGCTTAACTTTCAGGAATTTGATGAACTACTAAATAAAATAGATAAAGCTGGTCTGGAAACAAATTCAAAAAGCATTTTAAATACTGCTTTAAATTCTATGGCAGACTTCTTTAATATTGGTGAGCTTCATAAAAATAAAATTCCTCTTCAAGCAATTATATTATTTCTTGAAGAAAAAAAATTAGATCAACATTTAAGAAAGATTAAAGTTGCTTTTGGGAACGATATAAATGCTAAATGCAGTATTATTGATATTCAAAAAGTATTTGATTCTTCACTTGTTGAAGAACAAGAAGAATTAACGCAAGAAGAAAAACAAATTGATTTTGAAACTGTTGATAATAATGTAGATGCACAAGAAGAAATAAATTTGAATGTTCCAGATGAGAATGTTATTGAAAATAATTTAGAAGAATCAAAAGCTAACTTCGAAGAATCTGTTGAAGAAACAGAAAATTTAATTGAAGAATTATATTCCGAACCAGAAGAAAAAGAAAGCTCAGACATCATAGAACAAAATAATGAAAAAGAAGAAGATGAAATTTCAATTTCACATAAACCTCAAAAGTTTAGAATAAGAGTAGATAAGGATAACGAAATTGAACCAATAGAAGAGAGCGAAGAAACCGATGAAGAAATAACCTTATCAACAGAATCATTAAACAAAGAAAATTTTATACAGGAAGATGAAAGTTCATTAGAAGAATTTGATGATGAAAAATTATCTGACGATGAGACTGATGAATTAGAAATTGAAGATAATAAACAGAAAGAAGATAAAAATTTATCTGATGAAGAAGGTGAGACTCTAAGTTCAATCTTTAAAATGGCAAAAGAAGAACACATCGATGAATTAGAAAAAGAAAAATATAATCAAGAAAGCATAGAGAAAGATTCTTTGGATAACAAAACAAATTCATCAATTGAAGAAAAAGAAAAATCACTGAATGTTAATGAATTACTCGACGATAAAGAAGTAACCAAAATTATAGAAGCAATTTTTGATTATGATATAGAAGATTTTTCAAATGTGCTTGAATTAATTGCCAAATGCCATTCATTAGAAGATGCTTATCGAATAATCGACAAAGAATTAGCAAATCGAAATCTTAATCCCAAATCAAAAGAAGCCGAATTATTCAAATCAATTATTTCTGAACATTTTAAGAGCTCGCAATAAATATGTTTATTGATTACGCAAAAATTTATGTTAAAGCCGGTAAAGGAGGCAACGGAGCAGTTGCATTCAGAAGAGAAAAGTATGTACCTAAAGGTGGCCCCGCTGGCGGTAATGGAGGGAATGGAGGGAATGTAATTTTTGTTGCCGACAAGAATTTAAATACATTACTCGATGTTCGATATAAACGAAAATATATTGCCGAAAATGGGCAACACGGTGGCTCTTCTCTTAAAGATGGTAAAAATGGGAAAGATGTTTTTATAAGAGTTCCTGTTGGTACTGTAATAAAAGATGCAGAAACAGAAAAAGTACTTTGCGATCTTGATGAAGATGGTAAAACTTTTATTGCTGCAAAAGGTGGTAAAGGCGGCAAAGGAAATAGCTATTTTGCAACACCTACAAATCAAGCTCCCAGATATGCTGAGCCCGGTAAAGAAGGTGAAGAAAAAAATTTAATCTTAGAATTAAAACTCATTGCAGATGTAGGTTTGGTTGGATTTCCTAATGCTGGTAAATCAACTTTAATATCTGCTATATCAGAAGCTAAACCTAAAATTGCAGATTATCCCTTCACTACTCTCGAACCAAATCTTGGTATTGTTAGATACAAAGACTTTCAAAGTTTTACAGTAGCAGATATCCCTGGAATAATTGAAGGTGCACATAAAGGTAAAGGATTAGGCTTAAAATTTTTACGCCATATCGAAAGAACAAAAATATTGCTGATTATGATTGATATTACTTCAGAAAATCACGAGAAGGATTATAAAACTTTAATAAGCGAACTTAACCAATATTCCAAAATGCTGAGCAGAAAAAAAAGAATAATTGGTTTATCAAAAGCAGATTTAGTTGATAAAGATACTATTGAAAAACTCCAAAAAAAGAAATTTGCCGATAACGTTCCGGTTGTTGTTTTTTCTGCTGTAAGTGGTTTTGGCATTCAAGAACTTCTGGATGAATTATGGAGACAATTACAAGATTAACTGTTACAGGTTTTCTATTAAGGATTTTTATATTGTTCATAGTACTTCTAATTATTTCATTGATTTGTTTATCAATAGGAAGTGTAAATATTAATCCTTTCCAGATTCTTTCAATTATTTTTTCTAATGAGGATAACTATTTATCCAAAATCATTTTTGATATTAGACTTCCAAGAATATTATTTGCGGTATTAGTTGGAGGTGGTTTATCACTTGCTGGTGCTGTATTTCAATCTTTATTGATGAATCCACTGGCAGAACCTTATATACTCGGGATTTCAAGTGGTGGTACATTTGGAGCAATTATTTCTTTTTATTTAGGCTTATCTTTTCCTGGTACTCAGTTACTTGCTTTTGTTGGAGCTTTGTGTGTTATGTTTATCGTTTTTATTTTAGGAAAAAGATTCGGTGAACTCGAACCAAATGTTCTATTACTCTCTGGAATTATGGTTGGATCATTCTTTTCTGCTTTAATTCTATTAATGATGACTATATTAAATGATTCATTAAAAACCACAATTTTCTGGTTAATTGGTAATCTATCACTTGCAGATAAAAATAATTTAATTTTCGTGATGCCTATTACTATTATCACTTCCACAATCTTAATTATTCTTTCGAATAAATTTAATGTAATGAGTCTCGGTTCTGATTACGCAAAACAACTTGGAATAAATACAAATCTTATAAGAAATACTTCTTACATATTAACAAGTATAATGATAGGTACACTTGTATCAATAAGTGGAATAATTGGTTTTGTTGGATTATTAATCCCCCATATCTGCAGAATTTTATTTGGTAACGATAATCGTATAATTTTCACTTCATCTTTTTTTATAGGTGCATCTTATCTTGTAGTAGCAGATACTATTGCTCGAACAATAATATCTCCTGCTGAATTACCTGTAGGAGCAATAACTGCATTAATAGGAGCTCCCATTTTCATATATCTTTTGAAAAAAAAGTTCAGTATCACAAATTAAATCAGTGATTATGATAAAAACTAAACAACTAATTATTTTATTTATTTCAATAATATTTATATCCTGTTCAACTGGCATTAATATTTTCACCGATTCAGACGAAGTAAATTTAGGGAAACAATTTGATGCAGAAATAAGAAAAAATACCAAAGAATATCCCATTTACGAAAATCAGGAAGTAAAAGATTATATTGATAAAAATATTTTTCGTGAAATTTTGAAATCTCCCGAAATCAAAAAAAATAAAGTATATAACTATCAAATAGAAATAATAAAGAACGATAGTATATTAAACGCATTTGCAATTCCAGGTGGTTATATTTATTTATATACAGGTTTACTTAAGTATCTTGATTCCGAAGATGCACTTGCAGGTGTTTTAGCTCATGAAATTGCTCATGTTGAAAGGCGTCATGCTACTCAAAGAATTACAGCTTCATACGGAATTTCTATAATATTAAGTATTGCACTCGGAGAAAATCCTACGCAAGTTGCAGAACTTGTAGCAAATTTATTTTCAGGATTAGCACTTCTTGCAAATAGTAGAGCTAACGAAGATGAAAGTGATGAATACTCAATTAAATACTTACAGTCCACAAGATTTTATCCTGGTGCAGTAAAATTCTTCTTTGAGAAATTACGTGATGATGGATTGGTTTCAAAACAAAGTTCTACGATCGCTACATTTTTATCAACTCATCCCGATCCAGTAAATAGAATAAAAACAACTGAATCAAGATTAAAAGCTTTAGGGATAGAAATTATCAATTATAAAAGTGAATCGAGCAGAATTTTTAGAAATGAGTATAAGAAAAATATCTTAGAAAAAATTAATTAACTTTATTAATAAAAAGAGAAAGAAAATGAAAAAATTAATTTTAGCAGTTCTATTTGTATTAATAATATCACTTACATCATGTATACCAGGTGGTGGACAATATAATCAGAAACATCAAGCAGGCTTTTTTACTGGTATATGGCATGGCTGGATTGCTCCTGTATCACTCGTGTGGGGTTTATTCGATAATAGAGTAAGAGTTTACGAAATCAATAATAATGGCTGGTGGTACGACTTTGGATTTTATATCTCTATAGTCGGTGGCTTTGGTGGTTTTGCACTTACAAGAAAAAAGAAAAAATAGATAATATTAATCCCAATAAAAAATTTTATTAAAAATTCTTCTTGAACAACAAACAGAAATAAATAACTTTTCTGTTTTTAGCTCAAATTATTTTTGTAAATTTATGAATAGAATTAATAATTAATTTAATTAATTATGCAAATTAGAACATTCACATTTACAGTAAATACCAAAGGATTCAATGATATAGTTGATATAACTTCGGAAATTCAATCCCGTTTAAATGAAACAGGAATGAAAGAAGGGAATGTCCTTGTTTTTGCACCAGGCTCAACTTCTGGAATTACTACAATTGAATATGAACCTGGTCTATTAAAAGATTATCCAGAATTTTTTGAAAAAATTGCACCTTCAAATTATAACTATCATCATAATGAAACCTGGCATGATAACAACGGATATGCCCACATTCGTGCATCACTCCAGGGAAGTTCTTTACAAATTCCATTTATTGATTCAAAACTTCTACTTGGTACGTGGCAACAAATCGTACTTGTAGATTTTGATAACAGACCACGCAGAAGAAATATTATTGCTCAATTCATAGGACAATAATCATGAAGAAATTCCTTTTACTTTTCATCATCCCAGTAATTTTTAATTATGGTTGGGGTGATAACGGTCATAAATTAATTACCAAACACGCATTAAATCTTCTACAAAATGAAATTACTTTCTCCGAAGATTTTAAATCAAAAATAATTGAACATTCGGTTGATCCAGACTATCGTAAAAAGAATGATCCATCTGAACCTCAAAAACATTTTATAGATATTGATTATTATAAAGAATTCTTAAATGGTGAAATGATTTTCTCATTGGATTCTTTAAAGAAAATCTACGGCGATAGCATTGTAACTGCACAGGGTATTTTACCCTGGGCAACTATTACAACATATTCAAATCTTGTAAATGCATTTAAAGAACAGGATAAAGATAAAATATTATTATATACATCTGATCTTGCACATTACGTAGCCGATGGGCATCAACCTTTGCATACAACTATGAATTATAATGGTCAGCTTACAAATCAAAAAGGAATTCACTTTAGATATGAAATAGAAATGATTGATAAAAATCTTGAAAGCATAGAACAAAATCTGAAATTAATTACACCGACTTACATAACTAACGTCACAGAGTTTGTATTTAATTATTTGACGGAATCAAATTTTGAGATTGATATTTTGTTAACAGCTGATAAATTTGCATTACAGTATAACAAAGGAAAGTATGAATCTGATTACTACAGAATTTTATGGTACAGAACAAAATATTTAACTATCGATAAGTTTGAGCAAGCATCTTATTCACTTGCATCTTTGATTTATTCAGCCTGGATAGAAGCAGGAAAACCAAAAATAAATTACTAATGAGAAAAAAATACGTTACAGTTTTTGGTAGTTCAATTCCATCTCCTGGAGATGAAGAATACGAATTAGCATACAAACTGGGCAAGAAATTAGCTGAAAATGGTTTAAATGTTTGTACAGGTGGATTTCAGGGAATTATGGATGCAGTATCAAAAGGGGCAACTGAAAAAGGTGCTGAAGCATTAGGAATTACTCTCGCAGTTTATAATGCCAGACCAAGTAAATATCTCACTAAAGAAATTAGATGCAACACACTTTTTGAAAGACTGAATAAATTAATTGAGTATGGTAATGCATACATAGTTTTGAATGGTGGAACTGGAACACTTGTTGAACTCGCAATTGTATGGGAACTTATGAATAAGAAATTACTGAACGAAAAACCTTTTGCCTGTCATGGTACTTTGTGGAAAGAAATTGTTCATTTAATGGAAGAACAAATTAAAAGAGAAAAAAGAAAAACTGGTCTCGTAAAATGCTTTGATGATATTAATGAATGTGCAGATTTTATAATTGATAAATTAAAAGACTGAATGATTAATTCTCTATCTTAACTATCCGTCCTCTAATATTAAATTTTTGTTCTAATTCTTTTAATACTTCGTTTGCTTCTTCTTCACTTAAAAACTTTCCGCAATTAACAATATTCAGTAGACTTCCACCAATTTCTTTGTTAGTTATTTCAGTAAAATAACCTTTACCACTTAACATACTACTTAACTTTTTAGCATTATCTAAAATTAAAAAAGCTCCTACTTGAATAGTATATTTTATAGTATCTATAATTTCTCCTTTTGAAATTTCATCAAAATTTTCCTGAACTTTAGTCTTGACTAAATTTGATGCAGGAAACTTTTTCTTTAATTCTGTTAGATAATTTTCTGCAGTTTTATATAGTCCTAATGAATAATAATACAAATATATTCTGTACAAAATTTCATCTGAATGCTCATAATCAGGAAATTTATTATAAAGGAAGAAATATTTATTTAATGCATCTTCGCCATTTTTAGTGAGAATTGCATCAAGAAATAATGTAGATGGATTATCTGGAGAATTCTGTTTTAATTTAATAAGCATACTCTCAGCTTTCACAATATTGCCTTTTTCAATTTCTTTTAATGCGTTTGCAATATCAATACTCTGAGAGTATGCACTAACTTTAATTATTAGTAAGAATAAAATTATATACTTCATTATACAAGAGATTCTTTTGATCTCCGATAAGCTGAAATAACAAAACCTAAAACCATAACTACAACACCAATCCACACAAGACTAATAAATGGTTTTACACTTGCTTCAACAGTCAAAACTTCTTTTGGTGGAATTTGTTCATTATTATGTGATAAAGAACTAAAAGTTAATTCAACCATACCATCAGAAGCATTCATATTATTTATAAATACTTTTAAATCAGCTTCTTTAGATTCAGCAGGATAAAACTTTGGTCCTTCATTAGTTGTTTCCATATATGGTTCAATAATTTCTGTTTTACCATTATATTTTAATTTAAGATTAACACCAATTTTGAATTTACCTCCACTCATCATAGCACTCATATCTTCTGGCAAAACAAAATTTTCAAATGTTACTTCTACATTTTTATAACTATACTTTTCCCCTTTTTTAAGTTTAACCGAAGGATTAGTAGTTGCATTTGTTTCATCATATGAAATTGGTGCTACATAAAAATCTTTTGTTATACCTTCTAATATATCTGGTTCACGCATTAAACTATTATTAAATTCTGCAATGTACATAACAGGGGCAACAGTTTTAATAGAATTTCCTTTTTTAATAGAAACATTAAATGCATATTTCTTTCCACCTTCAATTGGTTGATAGCCTGTGAAAGTAAGCTCATAACCAAACAGATTAACTTTCTCACCTTTAACTAAATCAACCTGTTGATGTTTAGAATATCCACCTGTTGCAACCACTCCTACAAGAAATAATGAAATTCCCATATGTGCAACGTAAGCACCAAGATGTTTTCTTTTACCTCTTAGAATTGATAATGCAATTTCACCATTAACAAAAAGAGCAAATGCCGATGAAAAATTTAAAAGTACAAGCATAAAATTATTAACACCGCTAAACGCAAAAATTATTGCTGTCAACACTAATGATGAGATAAAAGCAAAACGAGAATTCTTCCATAGCTGATTACTTTCCGTAAATTTCCATTTTAGAATGAGACTTAAGCCATTTAATAAACCAATTATAATTGCAATAGGTAAATTAAGTTCGTTATAGAATTCAACCTCAACTGTCTGACCAAAGATAGGTGCACTTGTCCCAACGAGCACAATAACTGCAGATGCGATTAAAGCAACAGAGCCTGTAAATAAAGCTAATTCTCTCGATAAGACATTTTCTTCAAATGTAAAATGTTGAGTTAAATATTTCCATCTATAAATAATCAGTCCAATTCCAATTAATATAAAAAGAACTAAAAAGATGATAAGAAAAAGATATACAGTCATTCCAGGATCAACAAATGAATGAACAGAAGCATCTCCCAGTATTCCACTACGTGTGAGAAATGTACTGTAAACTACAAGAACATAAGTCATTATGCATAAAATTAAATTTGTCTTAACAAATCGGCTACTTCCATCTCTATCCTGACTTTTCTTTTGAACCAGCATTGTATGAATAGAAGCAATACCAATTAGCCATGGAACCAGAGATGAATTTTCAACGGGATCCCAGCCCCAATAACCCCCCCATCCCAGAACACCATAAGCCCAGTAACCTCCAAGCATTATACCTAACCCCAAAACCATCATTCCAGTTAATACCCAGGGCAAAGCTTGTTTAATCCAATCTTTGTATTCATTTTTAATCAATGCTGCTATTGCAAATGCATAAGAAACAGAAGACATTGCAAATCCTGTAAACAACATCGGTGGATGAATTTGCATCCAGAAATTTTGAAGAAGTGGATTTAATCCTTTCCCCTGAATAATAAAATTATCAAGAGCAATATTATTTGCCAGTAAAATAGTATACAATTCTTTACTGATTTGAATAAAATGTTTGTTTGATTGGGGATCACTAAATATAAAATTTTGCAATGCTGGTAAAGTCAAATAAGCTGTATTAATATGTTTCATGTCAACAAATGTCGGTTCAGCCCAGATATAATTAAATGGTGATTTTAGAAGAGGATTTAACATAATCAAAAGAAATGTGATCGATATTGAATACACCATCATTACTCTTGGCTCAAGATCTCCCCGTTTTGATGTATAATCCAGTAGTATCAAACCAATTATAACTGAGAAAAGCGCCCAAAGGAGAAAACTTCCTTCCTGACCAGCATAAAATGTAGAAATTAATAATCCAGTAGGTAAATCACTACTACTATAATCATATACATATTTGTATTGATACTGATGAGTTAAAATTGCATGCAAAAGCAATGCACTTGCAGCCATAACCATGACCGCAGTAATGTGATAACTAATTCTTGCATATCCTAATGTATTTTGAAAACCTTTGTAAGTTAGATAATACATTAAAATAGTAAAAACTCCTGCTAACAATGCAAGAGTTAAAAATATATTTCCAATCATACTTTCTCCTGACTTTAATTAAGATCTGGCTTTTTGAGCTGCTTGTTCCTGATATTTGGAAGGACATTTAGTTAATATATCAGTCGCTTGAAAAACTCCATTCGAATATTTTCCAGTAACAACAACACTTGTTGAAGATTCAAAATTATTTGGAATCATACCATGATAAACTACCTTCATTATATTTCCATTATCATCTTTTATATAAAAAGAAAATATTTTATTCTGATTATCGTATTCATAATTCCTTTCTCTAAGCCAGGTACCAGTGGCTTTTACAGTTTTACCAGATTGAATAACCTTTACAAAATTATTTTCGTATTGAACATTTGTTTGAGTAAAAAGATAAATCATGAAACCTAAAAATATGACAATAATAGCACCGCCAAAAATATATTTATTTTTCATAGCGTTACTTCTCCTTAAATTCTTTTTCAATTGCTTTGAGTTTTTTATCTGTGTTAAGTAAGAAAAGAAATATTCCAAGCCAGATAACAAGAACAATACACATCACAATATATATTGAATTTTGTTCTAAGAAATTTATTAATCCGTTTTCCATTTTACCTCTTAAAATTTTTTAGAAATATTTTCGATAATTATTAAAGTTTTATAACGAATTTTCCAGAGCCACCAGTATAAAATTGTAAAAGAAATTAAAGATAAATAAAATATTAGTTGCATGTTTGCATTCATTTTAAAATCTACTACTGGACCCGCAGTATCATCATTAGCCGAACCTGGATGTAAGCCCGTCATTATTCTTGGCATAATAAAAATAAAGAAAGGAACAGTTAAAAAAGCGATAATAGAATATACAGCCGAAAGCCTTGCTCTTTTATCTTCGTTCTCAATTGCCGAGCGTAAAGCCAGTAGAGAACCATAAATGAGAAGAAGTATAAAAATGCTTGTTTCTCTTGGATCCCAGTGCCAGAAAGCTCCCCATGTAAATTTAGCCCAAATCGATCCAGTAACTGTTGCTAAAATACAAAATATCATTCCCAGTTGTAATGCAGATGATGATTTTGCATCATCATCCAGATTTTTATTTCGTAAATATTTTATTCCATAAATCATTGCCATTAAAAAAGCAATAACAGAAATCCATGCTGTTGGAACATGAAAGAAAATAATTTTTGCTTTTTCTTCAAGTCCAGGAATGTTGGGAAACTCATACCAGTGTTGAGGTTGAGGCACTATTGGAAATGAAATTCCAGCAATTATAACAAAAGACATCAATAAGAATAATATTATTTTCCAGACCATATTTACACTTAATTTATTGATAAAGTATTCATTATTTAGGATAATTAGACAGCATTTCAGTTAGTTTTTCTCGAAAAATATAAAAGTAGATTATGATTTCCAAAGAATTAACTTTAATTTATTATTCAAAAAAATGGCACTTACCTTATATTTAATCGTCTAAAGAAATAAAGATAAAAGAGGAAAACATTTGACTGATAGAAATCCTATAAAAAGGCTATTTGATCTTTATACAAGTGATTTAAGTTATCAGGAAATAGAAAAACTAATCAAGCAAGAAGCTAATGAAGTTTACGAATTCTTTAAGAGTGATATACCCAAACCCGACCCATCAAAAAATAAAATTATAAAAGGATTTATCTTTGCCCGAAGTCTATTTAATGCATTTATATTGAGACTTTCTCCAGCAAGAAGAATTTTTTACTTAATAGCTTTATTCTTTTTTATAATCAGCTATTCAGAACCAAATTCATTATATCTGCTTTGCTCATTTTTAATTCTCAATCTACTTTTAGCATTTGAACTTGCCGATAAATTAACTGCAAAAAGTGAACTTGAAGTAGCAAGAAAAATTCAATTCGATTTAATTCCAGATTTTTCCACACAAATTAATAATTACAAAGTAGCAACTTTTTACGAACCAGCTCGAGAAGTGGGAGGAGATTATTTTGATATCATCCAAAAAAATGATAAAACTTATGTAATTGTAGGTGATATTTCAGGTAAAGGAATGGCTGCTGCTCTTCATATGGTTCGAGTGCAATCCATTATCTATTTTCTACTTGATTCATTTTCTGATGTAAAAGAAATAATTATAAATCTTAAAAAATACTTTTCTAAAAAATTGAGCCGTGAATTTTTTCTGACTATAATAATTGCTTCAATTGAAAATGATGGTAAAATTAATATTGTGCGAGCTGGTCACCCTCCTGCAATTTATTATAAACATAACAGCAAAGAATTTATTGATATCAGTCCATCTGGAATTGCAATTGGAATGAACGATAAAGGTTTATTTGAAAAAATAATAGAAACTCATCAAATAACACCTGAAGTCAATGACATTATAGTTTTCTATTCAGATGGGATTTTAGAAAGTATGAATATTTTTAAAAATATGTTCGGTTTAGAAAATTTGAAAAAAGTAATTCAAAATAATGTTGAAAAATCCCCTGAAGAAATAAAAAATGCAATACTTAACTCACTCTATCTATTCCGTGGGAATGCAATTCAAAATGACGACTTAACATTAGTTATTATGAAACGAACTTAATCAACATCAAGTAGTTGAAATTCTTCATCTGAAGGTCTTAACTCATCATACATTTTTTTAAGAGAATTAAAAGCTGTTTGGTTTCCTCTTTGAGCTGCTCGTCTATATAATTTTGCAGCAATTCCTTTTTCTTCTTTTACACCAATCCCTTTTTCATAACAATAACCCAGATAAGTTTCTGCAAGCACCGAGCCTTCTTCTGCAGCATTTTTTAGAATATTAATTTGTTCTTCAACATTATTTCTAAATGTTGTATCGACAATTTGTGCAAATGCAATTCGAATTAATGCTTCTTTGCTACTCAGTCTTCTGGCAATTTCCCAGTATTCAATAGCTTTCTTAAGATCCTTTTTAACCAGCGAACCTGAGCTATAACATAAACCTAATTCAATTATCGAAAGCAGATGATTCTGTAAGGCTGCATTTTTCAGAAGTTCAAGTGCTTCCTGATCCGATATTAAATTTAATAAACCAAGTGCTGCAAGACCTGCAGTAACATACATTGCATCAGTATTTTTCCTATTTACATTTTCTTTAAGTACATTACCAAAATTTTCATCTGCAATCATCTTAAAAAGTCTTTCACCAGCTTTATAAGAACCCAAACGATATGCATGTAAATAGTTAGTCGATGCTTTAATTAAATTTTTTTCAAACATAAATCCTTTTTCATAACACAATCCAATTACATAAATTGCTTCTGGACTTCCGTTTTCTGCAGCAAAAAGTAAAATTCCTTTTCCTGTTGTATCAGCTAAATTCAAATTTTCTTTTGCTTCATCAATTCCAAAATATTTTTTCAAATCTTTTACCTTGCCATCAAGCAATTTACTTATATCAACATTTTCTTCCTTTGTACTATCATCATCAAAATTATAATATTCTAAATCCCACTCAGAACTTATTAAACGAGAATCTTCATTAACCTCTACAGTTTGAGATTTTGTTTGTGTTGTATCTTCATAAAAAGTAAAGCCACTTTTTTTCATCTGTTCAATTGCTTCTTTAGCAGGCAGATAACCTTTTTTAGCAGAACTTTGAAAAAGTTGATAAGCTTTGTTATAATTTTTATTTACGATTAAATTATCAACCAACATCAAACCATAAGCAAATTCAGCTTCTGGTAAACCAGCATTTGCTGCACTCTTAAAATTAAGATAAGCTTCAAATGGATTCCATGGAACACCGATTCCATTATATAAAAGAATACCATAATTAAATTTTGCTACAGGAAGATTTTGATCTACAGCTTTTCTAATCCAGTAAATTGCTTTTACTGTATCTGGCGGAAAACCCTGACCAAGCAAATATCTCAAACCCAGCTCATGTTGAGCAAAAGGATCACCTCTATTTGCTTCTGTTACAAGTAAATATCCTGCAAGCAATGAATAGGAAGGATATTTGGCTTTAAAATAAGTTCTTCGTGTTTGATTTGATTTAAATGCCTGACTTCTTAAAGTATCGTACTGTGTATAATACTGTGCATTAACAGATCCAGTTAATATACTTAATAACGTGATTAATAAGAGAAGAGAATTAGTTTTCATTAAAAATTATATAAGCCATTTTTTTAATATGAAATAATTTTTGCCATTTACTGAAAAGTAATCAAGTTCATCCATCAATTGCTGAATTATATATAATCCCATACCACTTTCTGGTAAACTATCCAGATCCTCTGGATTAAAATCCAGATTCTTTATTTCGAGATTTTCTCTTGGAAGTCCTTCATCAATAATATTTACCTCTACAAATTCTTTATCTTTAAAAACTTTAACACATATTAACTTTCCATTTTCCCCTTTATAAGCATGTTTAATAACATTATTTAAGGCTTCCGTTAGACAAATATTGAAGGCATTACGGATTAATTCTTCTACTCCCTCGTCGGAAAGAAATTTTGTAACGGTTTCGCTTACCTTTTCAACTTCATCATAATCGCTTGTTATGTTAATTTCTATTTCATTCACATAAGTTTTTTATTTTGTTCAATATTAATATAAAAAAGTGTTATATCAGTATAAAGAAATTGTAAACAGGAATTAATTTATTATTTTTATTCAAGATAAAATCTTTATAACATATTTTTATAGGGATCAAAACTAAATTGTGAGAGTTCTATGAAAATAGTTTTTATTGGAACCAGTTCTGGCAGAACAAGTCTGCGAAGATTTCATTCATCATTTTTAATTAAATCAAAAAAATATAATCTATTAATAGATGCAGGAGATGGTATTTCAAAAGCACTTTTAAAATGTAAAATAGATTACAATTCCATAGATGCAATTTTGTTTTCACATTATCATGCCGACCACTTTACTGGAATAGGAGCATTAATTACTCAAATGAAATTAATTGGTAGAACAAAAATCTTAACAATTTATACACACAAAAATTTAATTCAGCCACTAAACAACTTAATTGATTCTGTTTACATGTTTAAAGAAAATTTAGGTTTTGAGCTTGATATAATTGGCTTTGACTTCGATGAAAAAATCAGAATAAATAATAATCTAAATTTTACTGCTCGACATAATTCGCATATTCAACAGAAAGAATTTCTTTCAAATTATCCATCTGAAATATTTGTATCATCAAGTTTTCTTTTTGAAATCGAGAATAAAAAAATATTCTATAGTTCTGATATTGGTACCAGCAATGATTTATACCTGTTCGAAAATGCAAAACCAGATTTTATGATAACAGAAACAATGCACATAGCTACGGATGATATTTACGAAGCTTTTAAAAAAATTAAACCCAGAAAAATATTTTTGACTCATATCGACGAACCTCAAGAAAAAGATTTAAACAAATGGTACCGTAATTTGCCATCAAAAGACAAAAGCAAAATAATCGTTTGCTCAGATGGTCTGGAATTTAAGCTTTAGTTATTAAGTTGATGATTTTTTATTTCTGCAATTATTTAATTGTAAAACCTTATTTTTAAATGGTTAATTAGAATTTATTTATGAGCATAGAAGAATTTCAAAAGAAGTTTGGTATTATTGGAAAATCAAAAGAAATTAGAGATTTGATTGATATAACAATGCAGGTAGCTCAATCTGATATTACTGTTCTCATAACAGGTGAGAGCGGTGTAGGTAAAGAAGTATTTGCAAGAGCTATTCACGGCTTCAGTAAAAGAGCTAATAAAGTTCTTGTTAGTGTTAACTGTGGTGCAATTCCCGAAGGAATTTTAGAGAGTGAATTATTTGGTCATAAAAAAGGAGCTTTTACTGGTGCAATAGAAGATAGAAAGGGATATTTTGAAATTGCCGATGGTGGAACTCTCTTTCTTGATGAGATTGCAGAAATGCCTTTAACTACACAGGTCAAGCTTTTAAGAGTACTCGAAACAAAAGAATTTATGAGAATCGGGGGCGAAACCGTAACAAAAGTTGATGTTCGAATTATTGCAGCTACTAATAAAGATCTCCAGCAAGAAGTAGATTCAAAAAAATTTAGAAGCGATTTATATTTTCGATTAAAAGCCGTAACTCTAAACATTCCTCCACTTAGAAATAGAAAAGCAGATATAATTGAATTAGCAAATCAATTCTTAAAAAACTTCTCGGAACACAACAATATACCTTTACCAAAACTTACCAAAGATGCAGAAGAAATTTTAATAAATTATCACTGGCCTGGTAATATCCGAGAACTAAAAAATGTAATTGAAACAGCAGTTGCACTTAACAAAGATGGTATAATAGATGCCGACTCTATTTATCCATTACTTGAATTTAAAAAAGAAGAAATTCGAAATTTACCTGTTCATCTGAATCGTTCGCCAGAAGCCTTAGATAGAGAAATGATTTATAGAGCTTTAATTGAAATAAAAAAGGACTTAATGGATTTAAAACAAATTGCATTGAATCATAATCAAGATGTAAATTATAGACCCATAAATTTTCAAAATGATGAAATTCTTCCTCTTAATGAACTTGAAAAAAGAGCAATAATTAATGCTATGAAGTTTACACATAATAATAAAAGAGAAGCTGCGAAACTTCTCAATATTAGTGAAAGAACTCTGTATAGAAAATTGAAAGAATATGGTATTTAAAAAAATATATATACTATTATTATTAATAGGTTTGACAAGTTGTAGGTATTCTTTTACAGGTGCTTCGGTTCCACCACATTTAAAAACTATTGCAATTACAACTTTTATTGATAGAAGTGGTTCAGGAGAGCCAGACTTAAGCAATAAATTTACAAATCAATTAATTCAAAAATTTATTAATGATAATACATTGCAGGTGACAGATAAATCTAACTCTGATTGTCTTATAGAAGGAACAATAACTTCTCTTTCAGATGCACCTGCAGTTATTTCGGGCAACGAAACAATTACAACACAAAGAATTACAATTAATGTTCGTGTTATTTATAAAGATTTAGTAAAACGTCAGACAATATTTGAAAGAGACTTTTCTAATTACACAGATTATAAAATAGATGCTTCTAATATTATCAATCTCCGCAAAACCGCAATTGATGAAACAATTGATAAAATTACAGAAGATATTCTTCTTGGCGTCGTTTCTAACTGGTAAAATAAGAGGTTACAACTATGGCAATTGATGAAATAATTTTGTTTGCATACATCTTTTCTTTAACAATTCTTCTTTTCTTTGGAAGTCACGGATTTATTATGATTTACTATCATCAAAAGTATAGAAGAAAAAGTCACATTGCTAAAGAAAGTATTCCCGAGGAAATGGTCACAATACAACTTCCACTTTATAACGAAGTTTATGTTGTTGAAAGATTAATAAACGCTGTTTGTCAGATAGATTATCCAAAAGACAAAATGGAAATTCAGGTGCTTGACGATTCAACTGATGAGACTGTAGATGTAGTAGCAAGATTAGTAAAACAAAAACAGGAAGAAGGATTTGATATTAAACATATTCGTCGTTCAAATCGAGAAGGATTTAAAGCTGGTGCACTTAAAGAAGGATTAAAAACAGCAAAAGGAAAATACATTGCTATTTTTGATGCGGATTTTATTCCTAAAAGAGATTTTCTTAAAAATACACTTCGTTATTTCTATGATGATAAAGTCGGTATGGTTCAAACTCGCTGGGAACATTTGAATGAAGATTATTCTCTGCTTACAAAAATTCAAGCCTTAGCACTTGATGGTCATTTTGTAATTGAGCAAACCGTAAGAAATAAAGCTGGATTTTTTATTAACTTCAATGGAACAGGTGGCGTATGGCGTAAGGACTGTATTGAAGATGCTGGTAATTGGGAAGGTGATACTTTAACTGAAGATTTAGACCTTAGTTATCGTGCTCAACTAAAAGGATGGAAATTTGTCTTCTTAAGGGATTTTACCACACCAGCAGAACTTCCTGCTGAAATGAATGCTCTTAAAGCTCAACAATTTAGATGGACTAAAGGAGCAATTGAAACTGCTAAAAAAATTCTTCCATTAGTATGGAAATCAAATATCCCACTGAAATTAAAAATTCATTCGACATTTCATTTAACAAACAATATCGTTTTCCCATTTATTCTTCTTGCTGGAATATTAAATGTACCTTTAATATTTATAAAAAATGCTGGACCATACTGGAGTTTCTTTAACATAATGGCAGTTTTTGTTATCGCTTTCATAGGTTCTTTCTTATTCTATATGTTTTCACAAAAAGATGTGCATCCAGATTGGAGAAAAAGAATTGCTTTATTCCCACTATTTATGGCTGGAAGTATGGGCTTAGCTCTTAATAATACACGGGCTGTTATAGAAGGATTATTGAATAGAAAAAGTGAATTTGTAAGAACACCTAAATTCAGAGTCGAAAGTAAAAAAGATACTGTTATAAAAAATAAATATTTAAAAAACATAAAAATTCAGGCTTCCACTTATGTTGAACTCATCCTGGCTATTTATTGTCTTATTGGAGTAATTGCTTCAATCTATTTTATGGAAATTGCTGCACTTCCATTCCAATTAATGTTTTTTACTGGATTTGCAAGTGTTTCAATTTTGTCGCTTAGACAGGCATTCTTAAAAAAACGGCAGATAAATTGAGTGATTAAAAAAAATTTTACAAATGATAAGATAAAATTAATTTATGAATTTAATCCCAGTTCACCACTCTTTGCACGTGTTGCATCTATTCTAATTGAAGAAGGTTCAATCTTAGAAGCTATAAAAATTTTAGAAAATGGAACAAAACAATATCCTGATTATCCTTCTGCATATTTTATTCTTGCTATTGCTAAAGCATATACTGGTAACGAAAAAGAAGCAATTGAATTAATCAATAAAGGAAACTCATTCATCAATTCTAATGAAACCAGAGAACATTATATACAGGTTATAAAAGAAATTGTTGAAGAAAGAGATTCATTAAAAGATGTAAAAAAGAAAGCTATCTGGGAAGAAGAAAAATCAAGCTATGTTGATTCAATTGAAGATCGTCTGGAAGTATTAGCAGAACAATTAAGTAAGGCAAGAATAAATTATGTTCCCGAAATTGATTCACAAACTGAAATAGAAATTCCAGAATATAAAGGGAAAAAAATCATATCCGAAACACTTGCAAAAATTTATGAATCACAAAAAAATTATAAAGAAGCAATTTCTATCTATAAAGAACTAATAAAAATTCATCCCGAAAAAACTGATTATTATAAAAACAAGATTAAAGAAATAAGCGAAATAATTGACACTGGCTTAGTTTGAAAGTCTTACAAAAAAAGTAATAACATTACCTTAAGTTCATACTCAACTTTTGTTCTAATTTTCAAAAATAAATATAGAAATTAATGACTAACCTAAAAATTAAAGTAACATAAATATTTAATTGAATAATGATTCATCGAGAATTGAATTTGATATTTTTTCTTTTAAATCAGATAATTTTTCACATTAGTTTGTAAACATATATTTTTACAACTCACAATAATTTTTCTGTAAACTATGATAAATATCTATCCGAAGCTTCCAGTACAATTTTATATAAGAGATGTTCATACAGTTGCAAAAGAATTATTGGGGAAATTATTTGTTCGAAGAATTAATAAAAAATACTTAATCGGAAAAATTGTTGAAGTAGAAGCTTATGATGGCAGGATTGATGAAGCAGCCCATTCATTTAATGGCAAAACCAAACGAAATGAAATTATGTTTCAAGGTGGAGGAAAGCTCTATGTTTATTTTACTTATGGAATGCACTTTTGTTCTAATGTTGTTACAGGTCAACCAGACGAAGGCACTGCAGTTCTTCTTCGTGCATTAGAACCACTTCAAGGAATTGACATTATGGCGATGAATCGCTATGGCAAAAAAAATATAACTCATAAAGAATTAATTAATCTAACAAATGGTCCTGCAAAAATTTGTCAAGCATTTAATATTGGTAGAAAAGAAAATGGAATTCTACTTACAGAAAATGAAATCTACATTTTAGAACAACCAATATTAAAAGATGAACAAATTGGAGTTTCTAAAAGGATAGGAATAAAAAAATCTGTAGATTTACCATGGCGTTATTTTATTAAAGATAATCCTTTTGTATCTAAAACATGAATGAACCAGAAAATATTCTTATTGTTCGTACAGATCGAATTGGAGATGTTGTTCTCACTCTTCCATTATGTTCAATTATTAAAAAACATTATCCAAATTCAAAAATCAGTTTTTTACTTCGTGAGTATACAAAAGCTCTTGCACAAAATAATCCCTGCATTGATAATATTATAACTTTAAAAGAGAACAAAGGTAAACCACTGATCTTTGAAAACATAAAACAACTTAAAAATAAATATGATACATGCATTGTTGCCCATCCTACATTTCGTATTGCACTAATTTTATTTTTTTCTGGAATTAAAATTAGAATTGGAACTGGTTATAGATGGTATTCTTTTTTGTTTAATAAAAAACTTTATGAACATCGCAAAGATGCAAAATTTCATGAACTTGAATATAATGTTCACCTTCTTAAAAAAATTGGAATAGATGAAAAAATAAATCGTGATAATGTTACTTTTAATTTATATCCAGCAAAAGAAAGTCAAGAAAAGATTAAGATATTTTTAGCAAATAAAAATGTTAACATTAAAAAAAGTATAATAATCATTCATCCTGGTAGTGGTGGAAGTTCGGTAGATTTGCCAATTAACAAAATGAAAGAATTAGTAAAAAAAATTTCTGATGAACTTGATGTTGAGATTTTAATCACAGGAAATATAAATGAAAAGGAACTATGCCAGTCACTTGTTGTAAACGAGAAAACAAAAAACATTTCAGGCGAGTTAGAATTGTCAGAACTTATTGCACTTATTGATCAATGTAAATTATTAATCGCAAATTCGACTGGACCAATACATATTGCTTCTGCTCTTGGAAAATTTGTGATTGGTTTTTATCCCAACATCACAGAATGTTCCGAAGAAAGATGGGGACCTTATACTAATCGAAAAATAATTTTTAAACCAAAAATTAACTGTCATGAATCAAATAAAATGTCAGAAAAAATAAATTGTATGAACACTATTGATATTAACGAGGTTTTCAAATCAGTTAAAAATATTCTTACAGATATAGAAAAAGAGAAATGATATTACTCACTTTAAAAAAACTAAAAGTTGTTTTAGATAAAAAATATTTGGGATTTCATTTTTTATATCCCTTTATAATTCTATTGTTAATCTTTTCCAGTGGATTTTTTTTGAATGAAAGTTTTAGAAAAATTGAAAATAAAGCTTTTCGACAGGGAGAAAAATTAATATTTGATGTTAAATATGGATTTATTACAGCTGGAGTTGCAGAATTCTCAATTCCTAAAATAATTAAAATTGCTGGTAGAGATGTATATAATGTAGTATTCAAAGTTAGCTCGGTACCTACTTTTGATTTATTTTACAAGGTACGAGATAGATACGAAACCTACATTGATGTAGAAGGTATTTTCCCCTGGCGATTTGAGCAACATATTCGAGAGGGAAAATACTCAAGAGATTTTTCTGCTTTTTTTGACCAAAGAAAAGGGAAAGCAATTACAACTGAAGGGACATATGATATTCCCAAGTATGTTAATGATATTGTATCTGCATTTTATCTCGCACGTACTTTCGATTACTCTAAAATGAAAGTTAATGATAAAATACTTCTTGAAAATTTTTATAAAGATAAAGTATATCCCCTGGAAGTAGTTTTTCGTGGAAGAGAAGTTGTGAGTGTTTCTGCAGGGACATTTAAGTGTTTAATACTCGAACCCATAGTTAAAGAAGGAGGTTTATTCAAAAGTGAAGGTTCAATTATTGTCTGGTTAACAGACGATGAACTTAAAGTGCCAGTGAAAGTAAAGACAAAAGTTTTGATTGGTTCTATTGATGCAGAATTAATTGCATACGAAGGTTTGAATGGTAAATTGATATCAAAAGTAAAATAATATTCATTAAATATTAATTTCTTTTTCAGATGTTGCCACAACCGAAGCGACCACTGCATCACCAGTTACATTAACCACAGTTCTGCACATATCCAGTATTCTATCTACTCCCATAATAAGTGCAATTCCTTCTTCAGGAATTCCTACAGATTTCAAAATAACAATTAACATTATAATTCCTACTCCTGGAATTGGTGCTGTTCCTATTGATGCAAGAACTGCTGTAAAAATTATTGTTAATTGCTGAACAATTGATAAATCCATACCAAAAACCTGTGCAATAAAAACTGAAGCCACACCTTGATATAATGCAGTACCATCCATATTTATTGTTGCACCAAGTGGCAATACAAAACTTGTAATGCTTTTTGAGATTTTAAGATTATCCTGACATACTTCCATATTAACAGGTAAAGTAGCAGCACTCGAGCTGGTTGTAAAAGCAACAATTTGAACACGTTTAATGTTTTTATAAAAATCTTTGATGCTAATTTTTGAAAATGATTTTAAGATAATCGAATATATACCAAATGCATGAATAATCAATCCTAATAAAACTGTTATAGAATACCATATCAAAGTTTGCAAAATATCAAAACCAAATTCTGAAACTGTTGCCGATATAAGAGCAAAAACTCCAATAGGAGCTATCATCATTACTATATCTACAAGCTTAATCATCACTTCACTTAAACCATCAAAAAAATTAACTACAGATTCTGCTTTTTCTTTCTTTATTAGAGTAAGTGCCATACCAAAGATTACAGCAAAAAAAACAATCTGGAGCATCTCTGAATTTGCTATTGCATATACTGGATTTCTCGGAACTATATCGGTAAGCATTTTTGATAAACTAAAATCCAGATCAGCATGTATTTTTGATTTTATATCATAATCATAAATCGACATTAATCTTTGTTTTGTTTGCGTCCCCATGATTTCACCAGGACGAATTATATTTGCAGCTATTAAACCAAGTGTGATTGCAATGATAGTTGTTAGTATATATAATATTATAGTTTTTGCACCTATGCGTGCAAACTTTTTTATATCTCCTAAACTTGCAGCTCCAACTATTAAAGATGCTAAAACCAAAGGAACTGCAATCATATTTAGTAATTTTATAAAAATTTCTCCTATCCATTTAATCGATTGAGCAATAGTTTGCTGCTTATTAATCGATAAAATATTTTCGCACTTTTTGAATTCTTCATACTTGTTTTCTTCAACAGAATAAAATTTTTCTAAAACAACAACAGGATTTCTCTCCTTTATCTTATTAAAATAATTGATTATCTCAAGTTGTTGATTGGGATTGAATTTTATTGAGTCATTATCAACAACGAAAATTAAATTAACCCAGTTTTCTGCTACTAAAATTGTTTGTTCACCATTTTGAATATACTTGATTTCAAGTCGATGAGTATTAACCTTAAAGAGTGAGCCAAATATAGCTCCAAGTATTAATCCAATAACAATCTGGTTATGGAGTTTTGGAAATTTTATCTTCATTAATATTACTTAATCATTTTCTTTGATTCAGTTATAAATCTACTAAAATTCATGATAGTTAATACATTATCAGCTATGTTTTCAGTTTTGAATAATAAATTCAAGAAGAGAAGATTTGTACGAGGTTTCACAGTTCCATTTTTTAAGAGAGAAAGCTGATTTTTACTTATCTTTTTTATGAACTTTTTGATATCCTTAACATTATCTTCGATATCATCTATTTTTCGTGAATCTTCTTTATTAATTTTTTTTGTTGCAGTATTTATCAAATCAATTAAGTTATTTCTTAGATGTTTAAAATCTTCTTTTTGTTCTTTTACAAAGCCAGAGTGATTATTATCAACGTGATTAAAAGATATTTCAGAAATCTCAATTAAAGAATTAGAAATTTCTCTAAAAGATGAAATAGCCTTACCAAAATCTATATCTTCATCATAACCATTTTCTAAATAATGAATAGAATTGAGTAACTTTCTTATTACAAGTTCACTATGCTCTTCAAGTTCTTGAGATTCTTTAATTGCTTTTTTCAATTGTTTTCTTTTTTCATTAGTAAGACCAGAATAAATATCTTCGTAAATATTAATTGTTTGATTTAAACAATGCATAACATCTTCGAGTATTGATTCTGGTATTAATGCAACTCCATCACCACTGAATACCAGTTCTTTCTTTTGAATTTTCTTATCAGCCTCTTTATGAATCAAAGCAGTTCTAATAAATATGTAAATTGTTAAAATACTTGTTCCTATTACAGCAGCAAGTTTACCATAATAAAAAATCAATGTTAAAATACCTGCCATTAAAAAAGCAATAAAAGCTGTCAATACCCATCCAGCTATTACAGTAATAACACCACTAACACGATAAACAGCACTTTCTCTACCCCAAGATCTATCTGCAAAGGAAGTCCCCATTGCAACCATAAATGTAACATAGGTTGTTGAAAGTGGTAATGTATATGCAGTGCCTAAAGAGATTAAACAACTTGATACCATTAAATTAACAGTAGCACGAATCAAATCGAAAGCAGGTTTCTCTTTTTTATTATGCCCAGTATATTCAACATTATCTGAATCAAATCTTTTATCAATTTTTTTATAAATCTTTTTAGGAATTATACTTTTTACTTTTTTACCAAACAAAAAACTAACTCTTACAATCGAGCGAGCTATTGGTGATGAATCAAATTTTTCATAACCGTCGAATTGTCGACCGAGATTAATTTCAGTTCTTGTAACAGTTTGTGCTTTTTTACTTTTCCAGATAGTTAAAGCCATTATTAAACCAGCAGCTAATAAAAGCAATGGATTTGTTTTAGCTGGTTCTAATAAGCCTTCCATTGTCATAGTAAAAGGATTTGTGCTATTAGATGCTAATTTATAAGAACTCAATCCAGCAAGTGGTACGCCAATAAAATTAACAAGATCATTTGCAGCAAAAGACAAAGCTAAAGATGATGTACCTATTAATACAATTGGTTTAAGAATATTTATATTAGTAAATAATATAACCATCTCAAGTATTAATGCCCAAAAAACAAAACTAATTGTAAGCACAATAATTGAATTTTGTAGAACCCATTTTATTATATCATCAGAGAGAAAGGATGCTCCTTTAATTCCTTTAACAAAAATAAAATAAACAATAGAAGTTAACGCCAGAGAACCCCAGATAGCACCATAACGTTTTAATCTTTTTTCGTAGTTAAATGTAAAAATCAATCTTGAAAGAAATTGAATTATTGAGCCTGCAGTAAATGAAATTAAAACTGAAAGAAAAATAGCCGAAAAGATACCAGTAACCTTAACGACATTAATATAATTCACAATATTATCTATACTACTATTAGCTTCATGAATTTTAATTAGTGACATAAATACACTTGCACCAAACAGAGAAGAAACCATCGAAACAGTAGTTGAAGTAGGTAATCCAAATGTATTATAAAAATCAAGAAATAGAACATCGACAAACATTACTGCTAAAAACACAATCATTAAATTGGGGAAAGTAAACATTGAAGGATTAAAAATCCCCTTTCTTGCAACTTCCATCATTCCACTAGAAAATAGAGCACCAAATAAAATTCCAACAGTTGCAAAAGAAAGGATAACTTTTCTTGTAGATACTTTAGAACCAACTGCTGAGTTAATAAAATTTACAGCATCATTGGCAACACCTACCATTAAATCTGAAATAGCAAGAATTATTAATATGAACAGAAAGAATAGATATGTTTCCACTAATATATCTCCATAAAAAATATGAACATCATATTCTTATTGAGGTTAAAAAAGGTTAGTACCAAAAATTTTTTTATGGAAATCTAACAAAAGTTAATCACTGTCCAAAATGAAAATAAATTTTTTATCAAATCCGAATTATTTCTTAACAAATTAAAAAACAAATTTGAGATTTCATTATCATTCAATTATCTTTTTAGATAAACTTCTAAAATTATGGCTTCGAAAAGCAGAAAGACAGAATTAGTACGAGGACTCAGTCTTACAGCATCAATAATGATTGTTGCTGGCTCGATGATTGGTTCTGGAATTTTTAGAAAACCAGCAACAATGGCAGAACAATTAGGTTCTCCAGAATTATTAATTTTAATATGGATAGCAGCTGGTCTAATAACTTTAATTGGTGCATTTGTTAATGCAGAAATTTCTGGAATGATAGAGGCTACTGGTGGTCAATATGTTTATTTTAGAAAAATGTATGGAGATTTTACTGCTTATATTTATGGTTGGTCAATATTATCTGTAATACAAACAGGTAGCCAGGCTGCAATTGCATATGTATTTGCTGAATATATTGGTTATTTCATAAAATTATTTCAACTTCCAGAAGCATGGCAGAATTTTTATTTCTACTTTCCTTTAGTTGGAAAGATTTATCCATTTGTGGATTTTGGTACTAAATCTGTTGCAATTTTTTCAATAATAATTTTGACTTCTATAAACTATGCAGGTGTAATATTTGGTGGAGCTGTTCAAACAATTCTAACTTATATAAAAATTTTTGTAATAATCATATTTGCATTTCTTTTATTTCTATATGGCAATGGTAGTTTCTCAAATGTGTATTCAAATTTTACCTTACCAGAATCAACTTCAAAAAATCTTTTTAGTTTAATTGGACTTGCCTTTGCAGGAGCATTCTGGGCTTATGATGCATGGAACAATTTAACATTTGTCTCAGGTGAAGTGAAAAATGCACAACGAAATGTTCCACTGGGTTTATTGTTCGGTGTTTTAATAGTAATCTTTGTCTATGTTCTTATAAACATTGCCTATCTTTATGTACTTCCAATAAATGAAATGGCAAAATCTCCTCTGGTAGCAGCAACAGCAGCAGAAAAAATATTTGGCACTAAAGGTGGCTCAATAATTTCATTGATTGTAATTATTTCAACATTCGGTGCACTTAATGGAAGTATTCTTGCAACTGCACGTGTGCCTTTTGCAATGGCAAGAGCTGAATTATTTTTCAAAAGTTTGGGTAAAGTCCATCCTACTTTTGGGACTCCACATATTGCATTAGTAATACAGGGAATATGGTCATGTATGCTTGTTCTATCAGGCTCTTTTGATACTATCACTGATTACGTAATGTTTGCATCCTGGTTATTTTATATGTTAGGTGCTTATGGTGTAATTGTATTAAGAAAGAAAATGCCAGACGAAAAAAGACCATACAAAATTTGGGGTTATCCATTTACTCCTATAATCTTTGTTGTAGCAGCTCTACTTTTCCTTATAAATTCTATAATATCTGATACAGATGATGCAATGATGGGATTAGTTTTAATATCAAGCGGAATCCCATTTTATTTATTCTGGAAATA
This sequence comes from Rosettibacter firmus, assembly GCF_036860695.1. Lineage (NCBI taxonomy): Bacteria > Pseudomonadati > Ignavibacteriota > Ignavibacteria > Ignavibacteriales > Melioribacteraceae > Rosettibacter > Rosettibacter firmus. Next base: position 967,712 of record NZ_JAYKGJ010000001.1, read on the forward strand.
CAAATCAAAAAATACTTGAGATTAATATAAATATTAATACTCAGTTTACTTTCATATGCGTTCAGAAATTTCCTGCGAATGATTTGAACAGTTAATAATTTTTTTATTGTAAAATTTATTACTTACCTAAAATAATTACAGTTATAAACTCTCCAAATTTGACAATTAAATAAAGACCTAAAAGAAATAAATAAATTTTCATAATTAATTTAATCGTAAGTAATATTATTAATGTTCTTCTTGAAATATATGTTTTGCTATAAGAATATAATGCATTCCCTTTCAAAAAATTAGGTAATAAAGAATAAATTTTCATTGCTTCCCCTTTGTTTTAATTGAGAAATTAATCAGCAGAAATACAATTATTTTTTATTAAGAAGTAAGTAATTAAAAGGTGAAAGGCGGGGCTCGTAAAATTAATTCAGATTGTTCAAGAAGATAAGATGAAAGAAAAGGTTGATTACAGAGGATTGCAATGGTTCTAATTTCAGAAAATAAATTTTCTAAAGAAGAATTTATAAAGTTTGTTAATTTTGTTTTATGAGAAATATTATCTAAAATCTTAACAACTTCATCTTTTGCATTTAGAACTATTTTTGTATCTAATTCATTGTTAGTTCTGTTACAAAATTCCTTCGAATTATTGGTAACTTGAAAATAATGATTTCTCTGAATATTTAATTCAACACTAAAGATCTGGATTAGAGAAATAACTATGCACACTACAATTTGTAAAAACTTATTATAAATTTTTGTTTTCACACCCAGTGACATTTTTATTTTAATCTTATTAGGTCACTAAAAACTAACCTTCAATAAATTTTACTTTATTTTAAATTCTTCTCTATATCGTGCAATAGAATTGTTAACTATTTTGTATGCTTCTTTTTTACCAAAAAACTTTTCAACTATTACATGTTTGTGTTCGAGTTTTTTATAATCTTCAAAAAATCTTTTTAGCTGAATGGTTGTATGTGGTGGCAGATCTTTTAATTCATTAATGTAATTAAGTGATATATCATTTTTTGCAACTGATATTATTTTATCATCTTTTTCATTATCATCAACCATTCTCATCAGTCCAATTACTTTTGCTTCAATGATACAAAGAGGGTCTACATCAATTGAAGATAAAACAAGAATATCCAGTGGATCGCCATCATCACTTATTGTTTGAGGAATAAATCCATAATTTGCTGGATAATAAACTGCGGAGAAAAGAACTCTATCTAATTTCAATAAACCACTTTTCTTATCAAGTTCATATTTACCTTTTGAGCCCTGTGGTATTTCAATTATTGCATTGACAAACTCAGGGGCATCATCTCCAAACTCAACATGATGCCATGGATTGAAATGTGTTGGTGTAAAAGAAAATTTATCTTTCTGATTTTTCATTTTCACTATAAAATTATTTTTACTAAATATAGTATAACTAAAAGTATCAACATAATAAACAACAGTTTCAATAATTCCAATCCAAATTTGGGAGGCTTTTTAATACTTTTATCGTTCATTTACATCTCTTAAATTAGTTTTAATCTGCACTTAACATTCTTAGACCTTTTTTTGCAACTTCACTATTTGGATTCAGTTGTTTTACTCTTTTATAAATTCGTATTGCGTTTTCAATTTTACCAAGTTGATGATAACTTAATCCAAGCATCTCAAGTGTACCCACATCATTTGGTTTAAATTCAAGTACTTTTTGTAGATATTGAATAGCCACTGCATAATTTTTATTTAAAAATGCCCTTTGACCTATAAAATAATTTGCTTCTAATAACTGATCCTTATACATTTTTTCTTTATCATTAGCCAGCATTATAACTTTCTTATATTGTTCTACAGCTTGATTAAGAGAGTCTAAATTTTTATATGTTTGTGCCAAATAAAAATAAGTATTGACAATAGTATCATTTAAAGCCGATGCTTTTAATAATGTCTTGCGAGCTTCTTCATAATCTTTTAACTGGTAATAAGAAAATCCCAGGAATCGATAAGCAAATTCATTTTTCTCGTCGTAATTAGTTATTGCTTTGTAGTACTTAACTGCTTGTGAATAATTATGATTTCTAAAAGAAACATTAGCCAATTCCAAGTAAACATTAGAACGTGTGCTATCTAATTCGATTACTTTTTCAAAATATCTAATTGCCAAAGAATCCTGCTTAATTTGAGCGAGAGAACGAGCTGCATTTTCATAATCATCTATTCTCATTAAAGAATCAGGCAAAGACATATAATATTTAGCTGATTCATCATATTTTTTCAGAGCATACGAAGCCAAAGCCAAGTTTTTCTTTATTGCATCGTCATTTGGATAATAATTTAAAGCTTGTAATGCATAGTTATAAGCCTTTTCATAGTTTTTAATTTCAAGCAAAGCAGTAATAATTTTTTGATATGCATCTAATGATTTTTCTAAACTCAAATACTTTTCGAACATTATAAAGGCATCCGTATAAAATTTAGCCTGGTAGAAAATTGTAGCTACTGCTAAATATGCTTTAGCATTCTTGGGCTCAATTAGAATTATTTTTAAATATTTGTTAATAGCTTCTTTAAATCTTTTTTCTTTATAAAACAATTCTGCAATTTTAAATTTAAGTTGAACATTTAATGAATCAATCGCTTCTGCCTTTTCATAATTCGTTAATGCTAATTCATTAATGTTCAGTTTCGAATAAGCATCACCGAGATTTTCATAAACATCTTTATTGATATAATTTGCATATTGCAGCTGTATTAAAATTTTTAATGCTGTGTTTGCAGAATCTTTATTCAATAAATTTTTTGCTATTAAAAATGCTTCTTCATATTGTTTTTTTTCAATAAGCTTTTGTGCATCCGATAAAGCATCCTGTGCATTCAAGTTAAAGTAAGCAAAAAATAAGAAAGAAATAAAAATGTTATATCTCAACATCTTTTTCACCAGAATTAATTTATTTGAATTAACTTAACAGGAACTGTTGCAGGACCAAGATCATTTTTCATAACCAATTTTTGTCCATCATTGCCAGTAAGAAATGAAGTGAAACCTGAAGCTACACCTAATCCAACTTCACTAAGTAAAATATATGTTGTACGATAAAGTGGGTATGTGCCATTTACTAAATAAGCATTATATGGTAAATAATAATTAATACCATTAATATTATTATCCCATACTCCAACTTTCAAAATCTTTATATTATCGATTCCTTTTAGAGTATTCAATCCAACAAAACCAATAGTATTTTGAGAATTAATAACTTTTTTAATAACATCATATTCACCGGGGACTATTTCAACATTTTTTAAATATTCTTCCTTAACTAAATTTGTTGTTATGTATTCATATACTCCTGAATTTTTATCGGGCATTACAATTTTCATTCTTGGGGTTGGAGAATTTAAAATCTCTTTCAAATCTGGCAAATAAATTTTATCTAAATGTGAGTTTTTATTACTTATAATCGCAATACCATCATAACAAAACTTGTATAACTCAACATCAAATTTTGTTTTTTCAATAAACTTTTTTTCTTCATCATTAAATTGACGCGAACCAATAAATATTTCTGTCTCTTTATTCAGCAGTGCAACTATCCCTTCTCTTGCTTTAACAGAAACAAGATCTATTTTTGTGTCTGGATACAAACTCATAAATAATTCAGCTTCCTCTTTAATTAAATTAAAAAGAGATTCATCAACATAACATTTCAAATATCCTTTAGTTGGAGTTTCATTAGGTTCTTTTTCACAGCCAATTAACAATAATAAAATTAATCCATATTTAAGTGAAACATTAACCATTTTTATTTCTCAATTTTGTAGAAACCAATCTAAATACACCATACATCAACAAAACTATTCCCATCATAATTTTAAATTGTTCAGGCAAGTAATTAGGAGCAATATTTGTAAATATTATTGCTAATCCCAAAACTATGAAGAGTGTACCCATTGAATACGAAATATAAGTAAAAACATTATTCATTTTATTGACCTTGTAGAGTAAATTTATATGGTATGACTATCCACACAGATACAGGTTTATTATTCTGTAAAGCAGGAGTAAATGCACATTTCATAGCGGCTTCAATTGCTGCTTCATTAAAAACTTCTGCATCAGATTTTATTATAACTGCTTTTTTAGGTTTCCCTTCTTTATCGATCAAAACTTTTACATAAACTTTACCTGTTATGCCTGCTCTTCGTGCTATATCGGGATATACGGGTTGTGCAGAAACTACCATTTCTGGTAATTTTTCTACTGCTACAAAAGCATTTATATCGGGCTCTTCCTCTTTTTCTTCTTCTATTTTGATATCTTGAGTTATCTGTGTTACTCCAGTTCCAAGTCCTTCTGTTAATGCAGGTGAAGATTGTTGACTTAATTCTTGTTGTGTTGCAATTGTTTGTTCTGGTGGAGCTTCGTCTTCTGGAACGGGGACAGGAATACCAACCGTTGGAGCGGCTGTTGAACCAGGGACTACAGATATTTGTTGAGGTACATCATTTGTTATCGAAGGTGGTGGACCCAACTCGCTATATTTTAATATTCTAACTGTAGGTACATTTTCTTCTTCTTTACTCATTGAAAGATAAAAATAGTAAGACGTAATTATTATTATATGAAGAACAACAGCTATAATTAAACCAATAGAAAAATTCCTTGGATATAATTTTTTTAATTCAAATGCACCATAAATATTGTTTTTGACTGAAATTGTATTTGTCATAACCAATCTCCTTTAAGACGCTCTTGCCATTTCTTTTTTATCTATTTCCGTCATTGGTGCCAAAGAAAATCGTGTAAGGTTTGCAAGATTTAATTCATCAATTATATCTATCATTGCATGGTATTTACTTTTCCTGTCTATTTTAATTAGAACAACAAGTTTTGGATTTTCTTTTGCTTTTTCGATAAGAAATTTTCTTAAATCTTCGAACTTAATTTTCCTGGGAACTTCAATTCCCATATTCCAATAAATATTCATGTTTTCATCTACTCTTAAAGTCATTAAATTTGACTCTGCTATTTTTACATCAACATCTTTAGGTGGTAAGTTTAATTCCAATGTTTGTGGTTTTCTAAAAACAGTAGTAAGCATAAAAAAAGTTAGTAATAAAAAAGCAACATCAACCATTGGCGTCATATCTATTCTTATGCTTATTCTTTTCTTAGACTTTTTCTTCCCGTGCTTTTTCTTGCTACTTTCACCTCCGCCTACATCAACTCCTGCCATGTTATCTCCTTTAATTTGTTTTAAAATTTGTGACCATAGCAAATCGTGTTATCTGAGTTTTTTTCAATATATCCATTATATCTGAAACTATTCCATATTCAGCATTTGCATCTCCTTTAACAATAGTTCTCAACTTAGGATTTGAAATTCTTGCTTTTATTAATAGGTCTGGCAAAGTTTCCAGATTTACTTCCACAGCCTGACGATTGCGATTTTGCTGTCCAAACATATTTTCCATCATATAAGCAGAATCAAAACCAAGATATATTTTTGAACTATCGCTAATGATAAGTGTCATTGTATTTGATTCTGGCAACTTAATTTCTGAGTGAGATAATGGCAATTGTATTTCAACTTCTTCAGGTGGTCTAAATTGAGTTGTAAGCATAAAAAAAGTTAATAGTAAAAATGCAACATCAACCATAGGAGTCATATCTATTTTTACAGGAATTCTTCCTTTCTTTATTCGTGGCATAATTTAACCTCATTTCGCTTTAAATACTTGCATTATATTATATGTTGCCTCATCTATCTGATAAGTAAAATTATCTACTTTATTTACGAAAAAGTTGTAAGCTACTATCCCTAAAATTGCAACGAATAAACCTCCTGCAGTATTAATCAAAGCTTCCGAAATTCCCGTTGCCAATTGAATAGCATCTGGAGCTCCGGCATGTGCTAATGCTCTAAATGAACGAATCATCCCGATAACTGTACCTAATAATCCAACCATAGTTGCTATTGATGCAATAGTTGAAAGAGCTATTAGATTTTTTTCAAGTAAAGGAGTTTCTAACATTAATGCTTCTTCAATAGAGCGTTGAACTTCAATTAGTTGTTTTTCTGAATCTGTTATTGTTTTTTCAGATGTAAGTTCATAATATCTTGTTAGAGCAACTTTAATAACATTAGCTACAGATCCTCTTTGTTCATCACACAATTGTATTGCTTCGGTTAAATCTCCTGCCCTTACTTTTTCTAAAACTTCTTTGAAAAATTTTGGAACACTTCTTCTACCAGCAGCCTTTCTCAGGGATAGCATTCTTTCAATAATAATCGCAAAATCCATAATTGATAGCGTAATTAAAAGTGCAACCAGGGGACCACCTGTATAAACTTGTCCCATTAAATTTTGTGGGACTTCTCGATTGCTTCCATCTTTAAAATTTGCTGCGTTACCTAAACCATATTCATAAATTGATACTGAAATTGCTAAAGCAATTATAAAAAGTATTACAATAAATGCAGATTGTTTCATTTATTATCACTCCTATATTTAATGTTTGAACATAAAGTTCAACATTCATGCCTAAAGAAAAATCATTGTTTTTTTAATTTATTATTGAAATTAATTAACAAAGGATTTCATTTTGAAAGGATCTGAAATTTCAATTTGAAATGAAGGCTTAGAGATTATATAATTTCTTTTTTCGCCAGAGGGTTGTCTCGGAAATTCCCAATATTTGAGCTGCTTCTTTCATACTAGAAGCAATTTTTAAGACATCCTTAATATGCTGTTTTTCTAATTCTTCTATTGTAAGAATTTCCTTTTTTTGCTTTTGAGGTATAAAATTTAATATTTCTACTGGTAAGTATTCTATCCTTAAAACATTATCTTTAGCAAATACTATAAGTCTCTTAACAAGAGTTTCAAACTCTCGAATGTTACCAGGCCAGTCATATTCAACCAGATAATCAATTAACTCATTATTTATTTTATATTCTTTTGATTTTGAATATTTTTTCAAAAAATAGTTAAGAAGAAGAGGAATATCCCCTTTTCTTTCTCTTAATGGGGGTAAATATAATTTTACTCCTGCAATACGGTAATAGAAATCTTCTCTTAAGTTTCCCGATTTTAATTCTTCATCAACTTTTTTATTTGTTGCAGAAATAATTCTTACATCGGCTTTACGTGTTATACTTTCACCAACTCTTTCATATTCCATACTTTGAAGAAACCTGAGCAATTTAACCTGCATTAATTTTGGTATATCTCCAACTTCATCAAAAAATAAAGTTCCTGTATCTGCAAATTCTATTCTTCCTATTCTATCTTTCAATGCATTTGTAAAAGCCCCCTTAACATGACCAAACATTTCGCTTTCAAAAAGATTCTCTGGGATTGCAGAACAATTAACAGCAACAAATGGATTTGATCTGCGTGAACTTTTAGAATGAATATACTTAGCTAATATTTCTTTACCTGTTCCACTTTCACCTTCAATAAGAATAGGTATATCGCTATCAGCAACTTCCTGTGCAATTTTTAATGTTTCTTTAACTGACTCTGTATTCGTAATAATTTCATTGCTTTCATAATCTTCTTCCAAATAGCTTTTAAAACCTTCAATTTTACGGGACATTTTATGATGTTCAAAAACTCTATCAACAATATGTAAAAATTCCTTATGGGTAAAAGGTTTTGTAATATAATCGTATGCACCTTTTTTAATTGCTTCTACAGCCGTTTCGATTGAACCATATGCTGTCATAAGAACTATTGTTGTATCGGGAGAAATTTTTTTTAGAGCTTCTAAAACTTGAATGCCATTAATGGGTTGCATCTTTAAGTCAACAAATGATAAATCAAAAAAGACTTCTTTTGCTCTATTAATTCCGTCTTCAGCATTCAGATATACTTCTGGTATGTATCCTGCAGAACTTAATGAAAGTTCTATCATCTTAAGTATATTCGGTTCATCATCAATAACTAAAATTCTTCCTTTATTCATTTATGCAGCCGGTATTATTATTTGAAAAGTGCTTCCTTTACCTAATTGACTGAAGGCTTTAATTTCTCCATCATGTATTTCTATTATTTCTTTAGCTATCGATAATCCCAAGCCTAAACTACCGGGAGATATATCATCAATTTGAATGAATTTATCAAAAATTTTCTTAAGATTTTCAGGACTAATTCCTATTCCAGTATCAGATATTATTATGTTTATTTTTCCATTCTCTACTTTTTGTTCTACAGAAATTTTCCCATTATTAGGGGTAAATTTTATTGAATTATAAATAAGATTTTCAATTGCACTTATCATATGATCATAACTTCCTTTAATCATAGCGCCTTCAGAAAAATCAGAAACCTTAAGTTCGATATTTTTTTCTTTAGCAATGGGTTCAAATTTCTTAAAAACATGTTCTAATAATTTCCTTGCTTCAAAATTTTCAAACTTTATTCTATTTCTATTTGCTTCGAGCTTTGTTAGTTCTAAAATTTCATAAACCAATTTATTTAATCTTTCATAATCTTCTTTAATCGAAGTTATAAGTTCTTTTTGTTTATCAGTTAGTTCTCCCGCAACCCCATCTTCAATAATTCCAATTGCCATTCCCATTGAAGTTAAAGGAGTCTTAAGTTCGTGAGATACTTTTGCAACAAATTCAGATTTCATCTTATCAAGTTCTTGATATTTTGTAATATCATTAAATACATAAACAGTTCCCTTCATTTCTTTTTCCGGAATGTTAAGCGAAGCTTCAATCATTTTAAAATATTTACGGGAACCATCTTTGTCTTTTACTACAACAATTTCCTTATCATGATATATATCCTGATCCTGATTTTCTGCTTTATTCTCTAAACCAGATAAATTCAAGAGTTTATTTAATTTTGATTTGTCATTTAATACATCCTTAAAAATTTCATTAAATGATTTATTAGTAAGAAGTACATTCAAATTTTCATCTACCATTAAAACTGGTTCATTCATACTTTCAATAACTAATTCTGATTTTTTCTTTTCAAACAATATTTTACTTAGATTAAGTTGTTCATACTTCTGAAGTTTCTCGCTCATTTTATTAAATTCTTCTGCAAGACTATTAATCTCATCACTATTTTCATCAATTTCAATTTTCTCGTTGAAATTTCCTTCGCTTATGTGTTCTACAGATTTACGTAATTTGTTTAAAGGTCGTACAACATAATTCGAGAATTTCGTGCTAAAAACAATGCTGATAAATATTGCCCCCAATAGTATCACAACAATAAAAAAAGTAGCTGTTTGTGTAATTGTTTTTGTATTGTCAACTGCTTTATTTAGAAGCTGATGGTTTATTTCCAGAATCTTATTACTTTTTTTCTTTATATCCTTTATTTGATTAACAATGGTTACAAATTCTATATTGAAAGCTTTTCCCTTTTTATTGATATAAATTTTATAATCTATATTGTTATATAAATATTTAAGAAAGTTATCGTATTCATAATTTAAAGAATCAAGAATATTTTTTTCTTCTTGTGTATAGGCAGATTTACGTGCTTTATCATACCAGTAAAAAAAATCCTCTTTACTTTTTTCGAATAACTTTTCGCCTTCTTCAAAATTCTGGTTGTACATTAAAGTTAATCCATGCAGTTGATCATCTAAAGCTTTGCCAATATTATCAGCAGCTATTATGCTCGAATAATTTTCTTGCATTGTTAGATTTATAGACTCATTCAGTCTATAAAAATTATATATGCTCCAGATCGCAGCCAGAAACATAATAAGTAAGATTACAGTAAATCCTAAAAATATTTTTGCACGTAAACTGGATGTATAAAGTTTAATCATTGTAGAAACAAGTAATTTTACTAAATTAAATTAGTTAAAAACTCAACATAATAAAACATAGATTTTAATTTCATGATGCTAAATGTTACCGCCATTGGAGAAATTTTATATGATATTTATCCAGATAAAAAACGTCTTGGTGGTGCACCTTTTAATTTTATTTATCACATCTGGAAAATTCTTGGTAAAGCTAATTTTATTTCAAGTGTTGGTAGTGATGATAATGGAAAAGAAATATTGAATTATCTTAATTCGATAGGTTTCAATACAGATTTAATTATAGTTGATGAAAAACATCCTACAGGCACAGTACAAGTTTATTTAGATGAAAATAAAATTCCTCATTTCACAATTTCTTCTGAATGCTCCTATGATTATCTTACATTAAACGAAAAAGCTTTAGAAGTAATAGAACACAACACAGATATTTTATACTTCGGAACACTTTCTCAACGCAGCGAAATATCAAGAAAAACAATCAAATCACTTTTGGGAAGACATATAAAATATTTTTGCGATCTGAATTTACGTCATGATTTCTTTACAGAAGAAATGATATTAGAAGCACTTACCGCAAGTAATGTTGTAAAGATTAATTATCAAGAGTTCGAAAAAATTAAAAAAATCCTTGATATAAACACTAATGATAATATTGCAATAGAAATAATAGCGAATAAATTTAATATCGATTTGTTGAGTATAACACTTGGAAGTGATGGTGCAATACTTTATAATAAAAAAGCAATGAGCAAATACAAAACAGAAACAAAAAATATTGTTGATACAGTTGGAGCTGGAGATGCATTCGCTGCAATTCTTTGCATTGGTTATTTAGTAGATATGGATATTAATTCTATTAATAAATTAGCAAATGAATTCGCTACAGAAATATGTATGATTGAAGGAGCAATTCCAGTTGAAGATTCAATTTATGATAAATATAGAAAAATATTTTCAAGTTATTAACTTAATGAACAAATTCTGTCTGTAATAAAGTTAATTATCTTTTCTTAGCTGGTTCAGTTTTGAGCTGTTGTAATTCAACATTTATAGCTTCAGGTAATAAATTATACATTGAGCCTGTGAACATATCGATCAGCATTCCCGGTAAAAATCCATTGAATGCGTTTCCCCAGAACCAGATAGAAATTTTTCTTGTGATTTGAGTTTCATAAGTATCATATCCTTCAAGTTCAAGTTTAATAACATGATTAGAACCTCGTTCAAGATTTACTAATTGTGGAGTTGTACCAAACTTTTTCCCATCAATAATAATTTTGGCATTTGATGGATTTGTTTTTATTTCGATATTTTGTGTCGTAGTATTGATTACAGTCGCACATGATTCTATTAATAAAGCAATAATTAATATAACCGAATAATAAAGAAATTTTCTCATCATCAAACCTTTTTTGTTTTATTATCGAATATAATTCACAAATAATTAATTGTCATTAAAAATAATTACAATCCTTTGAAATCTATACCTGTTCTCATATATTAACTTTTACAAAAATAAAATGGATGATAAATATTATGAAACTCAAAAGTATACTTTCATTATTATTTTTCATTATTGCATGTTCACAAAATAATTTCGAAGATGCAAGAAATTTAATCAACGAAAATAATCTTGTAAATCATATCAAAGTATTAGCTTCTGATGAATTTCTGGGTCGCTCTCCCGGTCACGAAGGTGAAGAAAAAACAATAAATTATTTAATTGAACAATACAAGAAAATTGGATTAAAACCTGCAGATGGGAAAAAATTTATACAAGAAATTAATCTTGTAGAATTAACTCCATCAGTCAATCCTAAAATAAACATTCAGGGTAGAAATGGTAAAGTGGAACTTAAATATGCTGATGATTTTGTAGCAATAACAAGGAGAGTAGCAGAAGAAATTAAAATAGAACCAACAGAAATAATATTTGCAGGTTATGGAATTAATGCCCCTGAATATAACTGGAATGATTTTAAAGATATTGATGTGAAAGATAAGATAGTAATCGTAATGGTTAACGATCCGGGCTTTGCAACAAAAGATACTACTTTGTTTAATGGAAAAGCAATGACATACTATGGTCGATGGACATATAAATATGAAGAAGCTGCTCGTCAGGGAGCTGCTGGAGTTTTCATTATTCACGAAACAGATGCTGCAAGTTATCCCTGGGAAGTTGTAAAGAATGGAAGAGTAGGACCTCAATATTTCATTGAAGAAAAAGATAAAAACTTTTCACGCTGCAAATTTGAAGGCTGGATTACATTTGAAAAAGCAAAACAAATTTTTAATCTGGCAGGCTTAAATTTAGATGATGAATTAAAAAAAGCTGCAAGCAGAAATTTCAAAGCAAAATCTTTAGGATTAACAACATCTTTTACAATCAAAAATAAAATTGAACACATTAAAACCAGAAATGTACTTGGAGTTCTCCCTGGTACTGAATTATCTGATGAATATATTTTCTATATGGCTCACTGGGACCACTTAGGTTACGATCAATCATTAAAAGGTGATAATATTTTTAACGGTGCAAGAGATAATGCAAGTGGTGTGGCTGGTATTTTACAGATTGCAGAAGCATTTTCAAAATTAAATCCCAAACCTAAAAGATCAATTGCAATTCTTTCTCTTGCTGCAGAAGAACAGGGACTGCTTGGTTCAGAGTATTATGTCAAAAATCCAATTATTCCGCTTAATAAAATTATTGCTGCTATCAATCTTGATGGCTTAAATATTTTTGGTCGTACTAAAGACATATCTATTTTAGGATATGGACAAACAGAACTCGATAATTACATTAAAGAGGAAGCACAGAAACTTGGCAAAATAGTAAAACCAGATCCCAATCCTGAAAGCGGCGGTTATTTCCGTTCCGATCATTATAATTTTTTTAAAGCAGGAATACCTGCAATTTATATTCGTCATGGAGTTGAATCTGTTGATGGTAAAAATATTCAGAAACTATCAAGAGAATGGAATAAAAATCATTATCACAAAGTTACTGATGAATATAATTCTCAATGGGATTTAAGTGGAATGGTTGAAGAAGTTCAAATGTTATTTGATATTGGATATAAATTAAGCAACGAAAAAACATACCCAAAAATTAAATAACAGATTTTTACTAGTAATTAACTCACAATTAAAAATCGATCGGAATAAATTTATGACAACAAAAATTTATACTACAAGCTGGAAATTTCCCAAAGAATTCTGGATTGCTAATGTAATGGAACTTCTTGAGCGTGCTGCTTATTATGGATTTTTCATAGTTCTCACTTTATATCTTACAGACATTGTGGGTTTCAACGATAAAGAAACTGGAATTGTTGCTGGAATTTTCTTTGCTGGATTATACTTCGCTCCACCTTTTGTAGGAGCAATTTCAGATAAAATTGGATTTAAAAATGGACTTCTACTTGCATTCTCTTTATTAACAATTGGATATTTTTTGCTTGGTTTATTTCATACAAAAATTCTTGTAATAATTTTTTTATTCATTGTTTTAGTTGGTGGTTCTTTTATAAAACCATTAATTACTGGAACTGTTGCCAAAACAACAAACGAAGATAATCGTGCAAGGGGATATTCTCTTTTTTACTGGATCGTAAATATTGGTGCATTCAGTGGAAAAACATTTGTGCCTTATATTCGTCAAGGTATTGGACTGGAGTATGTAAACTTTTTTTCTGCTGCAATGTCGTTTATCGCTTTATTATTTGCTCTTCTCTTTTTCAAAGATATTGATAAAAACTATCAACAAAAATCTTTTGATGATATCTGGAAATCACTTATAAAAATTTTTTCTACTCCACGATTAATCATTTTAATATTAATTGTAACAGGTTTCTGGATAATTCAACATCAACTTTATGCAACAATGCCCAAGTATGTTATTCGTCTTCTTGGAGAAGAAGCAAAACCCGAATGGCTTGCAAATGTAAATCCTGCTGTAGTGGTCATCTTTGTTGTTCTTATAACACAACTTATGAAAAACAAAAAAGCTATAACATCGATGTTAATTGGAATGATATTAATGCCTTTCTCTGCTTTAGCTATGGCAGGAAGTCAAGCTCTCGAATCTTTAACCGGTCCTTCAGTTTCAATTATGGGATGGTTTGCAATGCATCCACTAACTATTATGATGATTATCGGAATTGGAATTCAAGGACTTGCAGAGTGTTTTATATCTCCAAGATATTTAGAATATTTTTCATTACAGGCACCAAAAGGAGAAGAAGGACTTTATCTGGGATTCAGTCATCTCCATTCATTCTTTTCGGCTTTAACTGGATTTATTATGTCTGGCTTTTTACTCGATAGTTACTGTCCAGACCCCAATACATTACCTGCTGGATTAACTGAAGTTCAAAAAGCAGCTTATTATTCAAATGCTCATGTTATCTGGTATTATTTTCTTGCAATTGGTTTAACCGCTGCAATCGCATTATTTATTTATAAAATTATAACAGAAAATATTGATAAAAAGAAAAATTCTTAATGAAGTTAATAAATAATATTGGGCCCTGCTTCAATTAAATAAACTTAGAAAGAGTTAAGAAAAAATTTTAAATCTCATTTTGGTGGAATAACTAAAGAGCAAAGCATAGTTTATTCTAACATACATCATACATTAAAAATGATTTTGATTTTAATTCATGTCACTTATTGGTAATACATTTATTCTGAACCAATCTATATCAACAAATCCACCAAGAGTTTTTGTAGGATAATTAAAAATACAAAATTTATTTCCAGTAAAAACTGAGAGATTAAACTGCATATTTAAATTATTTCCAATTTTTAGAAACAAAGCATTATCTGTACTATAAGCAAAATAAGCACGACCTGTACCATACTCTGCCATTGCTCTAAAATAAACTACAGATGAATTTATTTCTACAGAATCCATTTGGACACCATTATTTACCATTACAACATACTTTTTATTATTAATGGCTTTAACGGCAATGAATGCATATGGATCTTGAAAAACAGCAAGTCCAGCAACATCACCAATTTTCATACTATCAATATTCATTTTAATTGTTGCTGTAGTTGCAAAAGACTTTGAATAGTAAGCAAAAATTCTTTGTGTCAAAGTGTTACGTGCTTCACGTAAGTTAGAAACCACCTTTACTGTTCTTAATCTCAGATTACCTGGATTTTCAGTAAGAGACCATTTATCAGGCACAGGATTGTGATTCCAGCCCCATTGTAATCCTAATTTTGTACTATCGAATTCATCAGATGTTGGTAATATTTTAATCGGATATTGTTTGCCAACATTCGGCTTTCTATATGTAATTACTCCTTTCCCATCAATTCCAACCATAGGCCAATCATCAACCCAGGTAACTGGTTGCAAAGAAGGAAATCGGCCAAATGCTCCTCCATCTTGAAATATTATTGTCCACCATTCACCAGTTTGAGTTTGTATTAAAGCACCTTGATGTAAACCTGTTCCCAAATATGAATCATCCCTTATAACAACTTTTTGTTCATAAGGTCCATAAATATTTTTTGACCGGAAAGCAACCTGAAAACCATCAGGTCCACCATAAGTACAGTACAAATAATAATAACCATTAATTTTATAAACATGAGTTCCTTCGAGACCTGGACGTATATCGCCAGTATAAACTAAAACATCTTCACTAATCGCATTAAAATTAGTATCAAGTTCAGTTATATAAATTTTATTATAACCATGAGCAACATAAATTTTACCATCGTCATCAAAAAATAATCCAGGATCATAAAATCCTCTTGATAATTTTTTAATATGCCAGGGACCTTCTGGTTTTTCAGCAGTACAAAGAAATCCACCTTCATCAAGTGTCATAAATAATAAATAATATTTCCCTTTATGATATCTAAAACTTGTTGCCCACTGACCTCTCGAATAACGATTACATCCTTCAAGATTATAGCAAGGACTGAAATCAAATCTTTCAATTGCATTAGTACAATATTCCCAGTTAACAAGATCATATGATTTAAGAATAGTAACACCAGGGAAAATAAACATAGTTGTTGATACCATATAATAAACAGAATCGACTCTTATAACATCAGGATCTGGAAAATCAGAATAAATAACAGGATTAGTATAAGTACCATCACCGTTATCGCTGTGTAGCTTTTGTGCATTAAGATTTATTAATTGTAATAAGCAGTAAAATATTATTAATTTTTTTATCAAAGTATTTTTTCTCCTATTGCAATAAATAATCAGATTAAATTTATTTTATAATAATTCTATTATGAAAATCTTCATTTTAACAACACAAGCTTTTTTGTATCAATAAAATTTCCTGCTTTCAATTGACATAAATAAATTCCGCTCGTCAGATTATTAACTTCCCAATTTAGAATGTGATTACCAGCTAATAATTTATCAGAGATAAGAGTTACAACTTCTCGCCCGAGTAAATCGTAAATTTTTAATGAAACAAATGAATCTTCTGAAATTGAAAAACTAATTCTCGTAGTACTATTAAATGGATTAGGATAATTCTGATAAAGTTGATAAGTTTTTTGATAATTTAATTCACCATAAGTATCTTTGATAGAAGTTAGAGTATCAATCTTACTAATAAATCTAAACCAATTTATACGGAAAAGCTGATCAGTACCTGTACCAATAAATCTAAAATAAACATCGTGACTTCCAGTTACCGAATCAACAACTGCCGCTTTGAAAATATTGTATTTAGTCCATCCTCCTGTATTTTCAATTTTGCATTCTGAAATTTTTCTACCTGTATCAATTGAATCGAGCCAGACTTCAACAATTCCACCTGTTGTATTACTCGATGCAGAGATTTCAATAGAATCAGGAATGTTTTTATAATCATCATGCCCAAACTCAACACCTGCATACATAGCCCAGTCATTATTATTAATACTTTCTAAATAATTTCCTGCTGGACTAACTCCTAGTTTATTAGCTGGATTTTGTGCTGTTATTTTTGTGTATGCATCTCGATAAATATAAAGATCAAAATAAGCTAATTTACCTTTTACGTAAATTCCCTGACGATTTCCAGTAAAATTATTGAATTGAGTTTGTTCTTTATCAATAGCCGATGCATCAATAGTTTGACCGATTTGATACCATTTACATCCATCAGCACTGTAATAACCAGACATCAAATGTTCATCACGAATTAATTTTAGCCATACAATATTTCCAATTGTATTTTCAACTTCGTAATAGGTTTTATCAAAACTAAAAGCAAAAACTTTTTTACCACTGCTATTCACAGTACTGTATACTTTAACAGTAAGAGTTTGAGGACCATTAATAATCCACAATCCAGCTTCGTGGTTTACTGATTCAGGATTAAAATCTAATTTTGTAATTAAAGAATAATTATGTTCACCATCGTTTTTAATAAGAGTATTAGGTTTAGTACTGGTTTTGGGAGATAATCTAAGCCAGCCTGGTCGTTCTGTAAGAGAATAAGTAGCATTAGATGTATAACCCAAAAATGACCATTCAGGATTTAATTTGCTTGATTCAAAAAAATCTGATTTAGGAACTGTCCATGGTATTCCACTACTTGGCAAATTTGGTGCTGGAACTCCATCATTAGATGGATATTGAATATATGGAAAACCTTGTTCATTATATTTAACCTGACAGAGCAAACCCTGTCTCCCCTGTGCATACCAAAGAGAATTTCCATGATAACTATGTGCAATTACCCAGCTTGTACTATCATTAAGCATAACAGCTGGTGAAATATGATTTGGTGTATTATAAAAATATCTTGTTCCATTAAAAATATTACTACTTATTATAGTCCATTTAGATTTATCATCTGTTAATGTATCACTTCTCATTACATACTGAGCACCAGCAAGATGCTGAGCAAAACTATAATAGTAAAAACCTTTATATTTCCACATAACAGGTCCCTCAGCCCAACCAAATGGATAAGGTTGAGGATTTAACCAGGTTAAATCAAGAACTTTTCCTGTTGGTTGTCCATCATCTCCCAATTCAACAATATGATTATTAGGTTGACCAGCTTTTGTAAGCAAATACCATTTGCCAGTATCTTCGTCAATAAAAATTGAATTATCAACTCCTAATCCTGAAGGCATATTTGATGGCACTCTCATTTGAGTTGGTGAACTCCAGGGTCCTTCAGGGTTATCTGCAGTAACAAAGTACATGCTACCCCCACCTCTTCCAAAGAAATGCCAATATTTTCCTTTATAATAAACCATATGACCACCCCAGATTCCTCCACCAGGGCTATCTCCATACCCCGACCATGAGGCTGATACAGGTTGTGCAATTACTTCCCAGTGAACAAGATCTGTTGACCTGTAGATTTTTGGTGTAGGATTAAAAGAAGAACCCGAAGTATAAAAATACTTACCAACTTTTGTTAATGTTGGATCAGGATGATCACCAGGTATAATCGGGTTCATATAAGTCTTAAATGATATAGATTGACTATAAAAACTACTCGCAAATACAATCAATATTATAAATATCCTTCTCATTTGAAAATCTCCTATATATCTTCTAACATTTTGGCGCAATTATTATTTCATTACTGAAATTGTAATTAACCATAACTGGAAATACTCTTAAAGAATCACTCAATTTTCTATTGATGAGAGCAATTTAATGTAATAATTATGAAAGTATAAGATTAGCCACTATCAGACAAAAATTAACCAGAAATCGACAAAGATTAATTAGGTTTGTGTAGCTTACGAAATTCTCTCAGTCCAATTCCTTTTTCTCTCTTAAAATATCTTGAGATATGTTCTGCATCAGTAAAATTAAACTGGGAAGTAATTTCAGAAATTGACAGGTCTGTTTCGATAAGAAGCTTTGCCAGTAGTTCTATTCTTTCATGCTGAATCTGGTTATAAATTGTTCGACATACTGCTTTCTTAAATCTTCTTTCAAGAGTTCTTCTGCTTAAACACGTTGCTTTTACAACATCGTCTATAAGAATTTTTTCTTTAATATTTTCTTTTATATATCTCAATGCTTTTTCAACTTCTTTATCTTCAATTGCAAGAATATCGGAAGATTGTCTTTGAACTATGTGTGTTGGTGAAACCAGAATTTGTTCATTACTTCGAATTTTCTTTTCAATCATATAATCCATTAATTTAGCTGCTTCGAAACCTGCAGCTTCTACATCCAAAGCTATACTTGTAAGTGGTGGATCACTTAACTCGCATACCATTGGATCGTTATCAACTCCAATTACTGCAACATCATCGGGGACTTTAAGATTTATTAATTTACATGCTTCAAGTATATGTTGACCTCGATCATCATTACAAGCAAATATTCCTATTGGTTTTGGCAAAGATTTAATCCACCTGATTAAATGTTGTTGTTCTCCTTTCCAGTAACTTTTTAATTTAATTAATGGCTGGGCATAATTATAAACACAATATCCCGCTTCGTTTATAAATTTATTAAAATAATATTTTCGTCCTTCTGACCAATCATAATCATCAAATCCACAGAAAGCAAAATTCTTTAATCCTTTTTCTAAAAAATGTTCGCTTGCCATTTTTGCAATTGCACAGGAATCAGTTTTAATTACTGGCAAATTCTTTGGATATCTTGAATCGTGAATTGCAAGTATTGTTGGCTTTTTTAGTTTCAGTAATTCATTTGTTATAAGTGAATCTCGCATTATTATGCCATCAGGCTTCCAGTTAGTTAAATGTGGAATTGAAGATTTTAAATCAATCGGCTCTTTATAAAAAATCCAAGGACCATAAAGTTTTGAGTAACGAATAATCCCGATAATTAATTGTCTACCAAATGCTCTTGATGTTTCAAGTAGCAATATTATTCTTTTCATAAAAATTTTTTTTAATGAACTCTTTGTAATTTAATCAAAGTAAAAATCATCTTTAATTAAAAGTTTCTCTCCAAAAAATAAAATTCCCATAAAGATTAATTACATTAGTTATCAGTAACTTAAATAACCTAATTAATTTTTATCCTTAGAGCTTTCAAATCTTCTTTTCTGGAACTATTTCCATAAAAAATTTCATAATCCCCACTGGTTATCATCATTTTACCACTATTCCAATCATAAAATTCAAATGCATTACTATTAAGAGTAAATTGTACTACAGTTGATTTGCCTGCTTCAAGTTCAATCCTTTTAAAATCACGCAGTGTTTTTATGGGTCCATCATGGTCATTTACTTTTTTAACATATATCTGCAAAACTTCAGCACCTTTATATTTACCCATATTAGTAACAGGGATGGAAATATTCAGCTGTTCATTTGCATTTATTTCTGTTTTATCAACTTTTGCTTCACCTATTTTAAAAGTTGTATAGCTTAAGCCATATCCAAAAGGAAATAGTGCATCATTAAAATATCGATAAGTTCTTCCTTTCATCGAATAATTCTCAAAATCTGGTAATTGATCAGAGCTTTTATAAAATGTAACTGGTAACTTGCCAGAAGGATTATAATCACCAAATATTACATCAGCAATAGCCAAGCCACCTGATTCTCCAGGATACCAGGCTTGAATAATTGCATCACAAGTTTCAGTTTCGGGAGTTAATGCAATAGCTGAGCCAGAACAATTAACAAAAATAATTTTCTTACCTGCCTGTTTTAATGCTTTTAATAAATTCCTTTGTACAGATGGGAGTTCAATGTTTGTTCTATCTCCACCTTTAAATCCTGGATAAGACACAGGCATTTCTTCGCCTTCAAGTCTACCAGAAAGTCCACCTACAAATACAACTAAATCTATGTCTTTCAATTTTTTGATTAAATCAGAATAATCGATATCAACTTCGCTACCAAAATCAAACTCAATATTAGCTTGCCAGTTGTATAACTGAGCATATCGAATTTCAATAAAATATTTTTTTCCTGCTTCTACTTTGAATGGAATTCTGGAAGGAAGTGTTCTCCAATTTTCATATTTAATTAGAGATTCACCATTGACCAACAATTCAAAAAATCCGGTTGCACCACACTTAAATACAATTTCTTCATTTTTTGATGCAACAAACTCTGTTTGATATTTTGCAGAAAAACCTTCCAGTTTTACTCCAGGTGCAAATTCATGTAAACCGGCAGTTGTAAGTTTTATTGGATGAGAAATATATTGTACTGCAACAATATCACCAGAAAAATCTCTGGTATTCCAGTAAGTAGCTTTGAATCCTTTTTGACTTTCAAACTCGCATTGCTGAATGTAGCTTTTTGTAACTTTATCTTCTACAAGATCACAACCTTTATCATAAAAAACTTTATCTGGTGATAATTTAGAAATAATTCCTTCTAAAGTTGTAATTGTTTTAATAGGTTTACCATTATAATTTCCCCATTGCATAACTGAATCAATTGCATTAGGACCAATAACAGCAATCTTTTTAATTGATGATTTATTTAATGGAAGAATATTATTTTTGTTTTGCAATAAGACTATAGATTGTCTTGCCATTTCTAATGCAAGTTCACGATGCTCTTTATTATTAACAATTGAAACTGGAATTTTAGACCACGGAACAATTGAATCGGGGTCCATTTCTCCAAGTTCAAAACGACCCATTAAAACTCTCATTAAGCTTTTATCAATATCTTCTTCTTTTATTAAGTTTCTTTTGACTGCAAGTGGTAAATTTTTATAAGTATAATTATTCCAGTAACATTCGAGATCTGTACCAGAGATTATAGCTTTTGATGCAGCGTGGAGTGCATCAGAAGAAACTTTGTGGTTAGTGTAAAAATCTGCAATTGCTCCGCAATCGGAAACAACTATATATTTAAATCCCCATTCATCACGTAATATACGTTCGAGTAATCTTGTATTACCACAGCATGGTTCATCATCCAATCTATGATATGCACACATAACTTCTCGTACATTTGCATCTTTAACCAGAGCTTTAAAAGCTGGAAGATATGTTTCATATAGATCACGCGGGTCAACATCATTAATATTAATTTCATGTCTTTTCCATTCGGGTCCAGAATGAACAGCAAAATGTTTTGCACAAGCATATAATTTACGATACTTTGATGTATCTGGACCTTGTAAACCTTTTACAACTGCTACTCCCATTCGAGTCATTAAATATGGATCTTCACCATAAGTCTCCTGTCCACGTCCCCATCGAGGATCTCTGAATATGTTAATATTTGGAGTCCAGACTGATAAACTTAAAAAGCGTTTATTTTCACCACCGCGTCTTAAATGTTCATGATATTTAGCACGGACTTCATCAGAAACAGCATTAAAAATTTTATAAACAAGTTCATCATTAAACGAAGCTGCCATTCCAATTGGTTGTGGAAAGACTGTCACACTATCATTATTTGCCAGTCCATGTAATGCTTCACTCCACCAGTTGAATTTTTTAATACCAAGACGGGGAATCGCTTCAGATTGATCACATAACAATAATGCTTTTTCATCAAGTGTAAGTCGTGATATTAAATCTTTAGCTCTTTCTTCAAAACCAAGATCTGGATTTTGAAAAAGATATTTTTGCGCATTTATTGATAATGAAATAAAAAATAAAAATACCAGTGTTGTAATATTATTCATAATTATACCTCAAAATTTCATTTGAATAAAAATTGAGTAAAATTGTATAAGTCATTTTTCCATACATTAAAATCGTGTCCACCCTGCTCAATGTAATAAATATGTTTAATGTTGTTTTTATCTAAATATTCATGTGTGCGGCGACTGATAAAAATAAGATTATCTTTATCCCCACAGGAAATCCAGAGTAACTTTAAATTCTTCCTTGCTTCTTCAGGATTGGGAATTAATTCTTCAGGCTTTTTTGTATTCGGTGCAGGTGAAAATCCTCCTATCCATGCAAATTTATCGAGATGACCTAACCCAAAATTTAATGCCTGTCCACCTCCCATAGAAAGACCTGCAACAGCTCTATGTTCACGATCGGTGTAAACTGGATATATTTTTTCTATAAATGGAATTAGATCATTTAAAAAATCTTTTTCAAAATTTGCAAAAGCTTGAATCTTAGTACTGTCAAAAATATTCCCAATAGCCCTATCGTTTTTCATTGCTCTACCATTAGGCATTACTACAATCATAGGAACAATTTTATTTTCAGCATAGAGATTATCTAAGATATTTTGTGGACTACCACCTTTAAGCCATTCTGTTTCATCGCCCCCAATACCATGAAGTAAATATAAAACAGGATATTTTTTATTTACAGAATAATTGGGTGGAAAATAAATTAAAGCTTTACGAGTTGTGTCAACTGTCTTTGAAAAATAAATAATTGTATCAATTCTTCCATGCAGTATATTTTCATTAAAACTATCAAAACCATCTGGTGCTTTAGTAATATTTATTTGAGAAAAAGTTTCTGTTGATAACATCAGGAAAATAAAAAAATATAAATTTACTTTAATAAGCTTAATCATAATTAATTGCCCCCCATTTAATTCACATCATACTTTTTATTGTTAGAATTGTACTTCTTAGATCTTCAGATTCTGCTTTAATATGAATTTCACCATCTTCACCTTTTTTCCCTCGCACAATTACAAGACAGTATCCATTAAAAGCATTTCTTTCTTTTGATGGGAATGGTGTAAAGTCAGCAGGATTACCATTATCTGTTGCTACAATTTCTCCAGGTCCTTCAATTGTGAATTTAATTAAGTTCTTTGCAGTTGGAAAAACATTTCCTTTGTCATCAGTTATTTTCACAGTAATAAAGGCAAGATCAATTCCATCTGCTTTAATTGTTTTATTATCTGTTTCCATTAACAATTGAGTTGGCTTATCAATTGTTCGAACAGAGTTCTCAGCCCATTTTTTTCCATTTTTATATGCAATAACTTTTAATTCGCCTGGTTCATATATTACATCATCCCATCTTAATCGATATTGAAATTCTCCTTTTTTCTTTCTACCCAGTGATTTACCATTTAGAAATAATTCTGCTTCGTCACCCGAAGTAAAAACATGAACTGGAGTAATTTTACCAATTCGATCTTTCCAGTTCCAGTGTGGAAGAATATGAACGATAGGCAGATCCGGACGCCAGTAAGATTGATAAAGATAAAATCTATCTTTCTTAAATCCAGCAAGATCAATCACACCGAAATATGAACTTCTTGCTAAATAATAAGGTGTTGGCTCACCGAGATAATCCCAGCCACTCCATACAAAGCCACCTGCAACAAAAGGATTTTTATCCAGTGCAGCAAATACTTTATCGGCAGAAGAACCAAAATCTGCTGTATATAATTCGTAAGAACTTACAAACATATTCTTAGAATCACCACCATCTCCTTCTTTTACTGGTGCACTAATAAAATTTGTAACAGGAAAAAGATATTCACCACGTGTACTTAAAGCAGCAGCATTTTCACTGCTTAATACTACTTTATCTGGAAATTTTTTGTGGAATTCTAAATATAATGGAGGAGTAACTATGCCTTTTAAATCTTTATAAGGTGGGTCAATTCTTATTCCTTCTCCCTGATAATTTAAGCTAATCAAATCTACAACTTCAGGCAAAGGCATATCAGGTTTGGCATAATTCATTGCAGTAGTAGTTGGTCTTGTTGGATCTTCTTCTTTAATAATATCATTTAATTTTCTTGCTATTGCAGCACCTTCTTCACCAGTATATTGTTCACCGACTTCATTACCAAAACTCCAGATAATTACAGATGGACAATTTCGATCTCTTCGAATAAATGCTCGTAAATCCTGTTCATACCAATCAGGGAAAATTAGATGAAAATCGAGTGGTGTTTTTTTTCTTTCCCATACATCAAAAATTTCATCCATAACAAGAAAGCCCATTTTATCTGTCAATTCAAGAAATTCAGGTGCTGGTGGATTATGAGCAGTTCGTATTGCATTACATCCCATTTCTCGTAACATTTTTAGTTGACGCTCTGCTGCATGAATATTAAAAGCTGCACCAAGTGGACCTAAATCGTGATGTAAGTTTGCTCCTTTAATTTTAATTCTTTCGCCATTTACAAAAATTCCAGAATCAGGATCAAACTTTAATGAACGAATACCAAAACGTGTTTCATATTGATCGAGTAATTTATTATTGTGCCAGATGCTTGTTAAAGCAACATAAAGATTTGGAATTTGATTGGGTGGAGGACCCCAGAGCTTTGGATTTTTTACTTCAACTAAGTTATTAATTTTTATTGTACTATTTTGTTTAATTACGACATCTACAGGTAAAGATGTAGCAACAGGGTTTGAAGATTTATTATAATGTTCATCTAGATTAAATATTTCTGTTTTGATTTTTATTGAATACTCGCTAATTGAATTATTCTTTACTGTTATTTCTAAATTAATATCTGCTTTGTCTTTAGAGATGTGATTTGTTATTACATATGTTCCCCATTGTGCAACATGAACAGGATTTACTTTAACGAGCCACACATTTCTATAAATTCCAGCACCTGGATACCATCGTGATGAATTTGGTGGGTTATCAAGTCTAATTGCTATTTGATTATCTTTTCCAAAATTTATGTAAGGTGTAATATTTAATCTCCATGATGCATATCCATATGGCCATCCTCCTGCAAGGTTCCCATTAATCCAGACCATTGCATAAGACATAGCTCCATCTATATCAAGATAAATTGTTTTACCACTATCAGATACTGGAATAAAAATTTTTTTACGATACCAGGCAACTCCATGAACTGGAAGACGCCCCATGCTTCCTCCAATTTCAGAATCCCATCCTTGAAGAAAAGGACCTTTAATTGCCCAATCGTGCGGTAGATTAACAACTTCCCAAGAGTCATCATCAAAATTTAATTGCGTAAAAGGAAAATCTTTTCCGGGATTTCCTTCCGGTCTAATAAATCTCTTTGAAGAATCTTTAATAAAATCGTTGCCGGTTGGAAGAATCCATGGTTTCAATATTTTTTTGTTCGATTTAATTCTTACTGCTTCAGTAGGCATTGCATCTGCTGGTTTATCGTCTCTTTTATCATTTACTTCTGGACGAATATCATAAATAAGACTATCGGCTTGTTCTAAAGATGAATATCTAAAAAATCGCCATCCCTCATTAATTAAAATTCTTTGTCTTACTTTGTTCTCTTTTTCTGCATCATCTAATTTGCCAAATAATTCAGCATTAACTATAAAGAAAAAAAGTAGAACAATAAATCTTACTATGTTGATAACTATGGAGTAAAAATATTTTTTCATATTCAACTCAAACATTTTTTGATTACAAATTTTTTACAATTATTCCAGGTTATCTAAAAAATTATCTTCAAAACATGTAATATTTTTATTTAATAAATGAGATTTCAGTTATTATCATTAACGACTATAATTTTTTCACCTGGTTTAGTTTCAATATCGTAGACAAATGTATTTTTCAAACTTATGTTTTTAATTTCAGCTTGATTTGAAATTAATGGTTGTTTTACCTGCGGAGTAAAGTAAAATGGATTTTTATTTTCGCCAGTTGCTTTATGTAGAATTTTTCCTTCAGCTTTTAATTTTGAATAAGAACGAATTCTGCAATTCCCTCCAAAATTTGATTTTAATATCAATCTGGATAATTCACCATTCTTCCATTCCATCAATTCAATTTCAAAACCTCCACGTAAACGAATACCTTTAATGAAGCCGTCATTCCAGTTATCTGGTAGAGCAGGCAAAAGAAAAACAAATCCATCATGAGATTGCACAAGCATTTCAATTACACCAGATGTAAATCCAAAATTCCCATCAATTTGAAATGGTGGATGAGAATCAAACATATTTGGGTATGTACCACCTTTATGTTTTCCATCAGGTAGAATAGCTGGGGATAATTGATCTTTGATTAATTTAAAAGCATGATTACCATCAAGAAGTCGTGCCCATAGATTAATTTTCCAGCCCATTGACCAGCCTGTTGATTCATCGCCTCTTGCAATCAAAGAAGTCTTAGCAGCAGAAAAAAGTTCAGGTGTACTATAAGGTGAAATTTGATTTGATGGAAAAAGTCCATATAAATGTGAAACATGACGATGTTTGTCACCGGGATTATCCCAGTCTTGCATCCATTCCTGTAATTGTCCCCAGCTACCAATTTGCATTGGTGGTAAACGATCGAGTATATTTTTTATTTTTTTTCTGAATTGTTTATCTACATTTAAAATTTCTGCAGCTCTAATTGTTTTTGTAAATAAATCGAATAGTAATTGATTATCCATCGTTGTTCCAGCTGCAATAGAAACTTTAGGATGAATTGAAGGAGCATTTTCTGGTGATATTGAAGGACAAACAACAAGCCAGCCATGTTCAGGTTCTTCGATTAAAAAATCAAGATAAAATTCAACTGCACTTTTCATTACAGGATAGACTGATTTCAAATATTCCTTATTACCATTGTATTCATACTTTTCCCAGAGATGCTGACATAACCATGCACTCCCCATTGGCCACATTCCCCAGAAAGCTCCATCTACAGGTCCAGTAATTCTCCATATATCTGTATTATGATGAAGTACCCAGCCATTAGCTCCATACATAACTTTTGCAGTATGTTTTCCTGTAATAGATAATTCACGAATCATTTGAATTAATGGCTCATTCATTTCAGATAGATTTGCTGGTTCAGATGGCCAGTAATTCATTTCAGTATTTATATTGACTGTATACTTGCTATCCCATGGTGGATACAATTGATAATTCCAGATTCCTTGAAGATTTGCAGGTTGTCCACCTGGTCTCGATGATGAAATGAGTAAATATCTACCAAACTGAAAATAGAGAGCTACAAGTTGAGGGTCATCTGTATTTGCAAATTCTTTTATACGAATATCGGTTGGATTCTTTACTGCATCAGTTACTCCAAGATTAATATCAACTCTTTTAAAATATTTCTGATAGTCAGCAATATGATCTCTTAAAATTTCTTTATAATTTTTTCTAAAAGCATTTTGCAAAAAAGATTTTGCTTTTTCAGAAGCATTTCCACTTATGTCATTATAATTATTAAAACTGGTTGCAATTGAGATATACAAAGTTGCTGTATCTGCATTTATAACACTTAAATTATTATCTTCTGCATAAATCGAACCTCCATTCACAACAACCTGAAGGATTACCTGAAACTTTACTGCACCTTTAATTGAATCACAATCACCTGTAACCCCGGACATAATTAATCTATTATTATCTTCTGATGATATATCAACAGGCGAAGGATAACTAAATGCAGCACTGAAATTAATGCTATTACTTTTACTCGCAGTAATTCTACAAATAATTATTTGATCTGGATAAGATGAAAATACTTCTCGCTTATAAGTTATTCCATTCACATTATAAATGGTTGTTGCAACTGCAGTTTCGAGATTTAATTCGCGATAATAATCAGTATAAACTTCGTGTCCAGGAAAAGAAATTAAAAGTTCTCCTGCTGTTTGATAAGGCATTCCATGTGAATTTTTACTTATGAATTTTTGATTCACCAGATCCTGAGCCTCTCTATATTTCCCCTCGAAAATAAGTTTTCTTACAAGTGGTAATGCATCTTTAGCATCGGGATTATCATTACAATGTGGTTGTCCAGCCCAAATTGTATTTTCATTCAATTGAATTTTTTCTATATCAGGTCTTCCAAAAATCATTGCACCCAAACGTCCGTTCCCAATTGGTAAAGCTTCAATCCAATCTGTAGCAGGTTTATTGTACCATAATTTTAAAAGTGTTGTACTTTGTGCAAATGAATTTAATTCTGCAATCAAGAATAATAAATAAATTAATGTAGATCTTATCACGTACTTATAGGTTGGAAGCTTAAACACTTTTTTCTTATCACATATGTTAATTATATAATTAATTTAATTAAAATTAGTTTATGTAATGTAGCCAAACATCGATAAAAAATAGCCAGATAGCGTCATTGACTAATTAGGTAATAAATTTTTAATTCTATTTTTACTTTCTATTGTTTTTCGGGAAACCATACTTTCATCTTACCAATTCCTCTATTCGACCATAAGTAATATGGAATCAAGATAAAATCTTTCTCATTAATTTTTCCAGATAGTGAAATAAATTTTTCTGATGAAATATTTTTTAATTCAGGTTTAAGGTTCAATTCTTCTGGAATAATTATTTCAGAAATATTTTCATTATCAATTTCTTCTGCACAATAAACAAAAGGACCATACTCAAAAGCAATTTTATTTTTATCTTCTTCAACTTTCTCATTCGCAATAACTTTGCGTATTTCCATAGGTAAAATTAATTCGACTTTATCACCATCTAACCACTTTTTAGAAATCACTGCATATCCTTTTTCAAAATTTAGATTTTGTGTTCTGTTATTGATCATTAATACAATTTTATCTTCAATTTTATTTACGTAAGAATATAAATCACCAGGAACTGCCTGGTTTTTAGCCCAGTATGGAATTCGTATCTTCAAAGTAAAATTAGTTTCCTTTTCTGTTTTGATATTAATTGTGATTTTTCCATCCCACGGATAATCAGTAACTTGATTTAATTGTATTTGATTTCCATTAATTGTCATTTGAGTATTGCTTGCAATAAATAAATTCACATAAACAGTGTCTTTATTTGTAGCATATATTAAAGAAGGAATTGAAGGAATAAATCTAATTAAATTAGTTGGACAACATGAACAATCGAACCATGGTTGTCTTGTACATGCACCCATATTGAATTGAAACTTACCATCACTTTCTAAAGGATTTGGATAGAAAAAATTTTTGCCATCCAGTGAAATACCAGAAATCAAACCATTATAAAGAGTCCGTTCAATTATATCAAAATATTTTGAATTGCCAGTAAGAAGAAACAGGCGATGATTCCAGTAAACACTTGCAATTGCAGCACATGTTTCGTTATATGCTGTCAGGTTTGGAAGTTCGTAGTTACTACCAAAAGCTTCTCCTTCATGTTTAGAACCCAATCCACCAGTGATATACATTTTTTTTGTTGTAATATTTTCCCAGATTTTATTTACTGCATTAAGATAATTTGTATCTTTAAATATCACTGCAATATCTGTCATACCTGCATACATATAAAGTGCTCTTACAGCATGACCCACTGCTTCAGTTTGTTTTATAACTGGAAGATGATCCTGACTGTATTCACCATATAATTTATGAGTAGTTGAATCACCTCTTATATCAAGAAAATATTTTGCAAGTTGTAGATATTTATTGTTACCAGTAATCTGATAAAGTTTAATTAACCCTGTTTCAACTATCTGATGCCCGGGCGGAGCATGTAACTTTTCTGGACCAAAATTCTCAACAAGTAAATCAGCATTTTTAATTGCAATATCCAGAAAATTTCTTTTGCCTGTTGCATAATAATGAGCTGCAGCAGCTTCAAATAGATGACCACTATTATAAAGTTCATGACTGCTTATTTCATTTTCCCATCTATTCTTAGAAGGCTTAACCCACCAGGCTGGTGGTTTTTCTCTGTCTATTGTAAACCATGTTGTAATATAACCATCAGGTTCCTGACCAATTTTAATGATTGAAATTATTGAATCAAGATACTTATCTAAATCTGATGAATAATTACTTATTAATGAATAAGACGCTCCTTCAATTATCTTGTAAAGATCCGTATCATCGAAAGGCATTTTACCTTTGTATGTTCCTTTTTTCTTTCCACCTGCAACCAGAAAATTATCCATTCTCCCTTCTTTTTCGCATTTATCAAATGCGTGTGGGATTGTTACATTCTGAATTTTATTAATCTTTGGTAACCAGAAATTATCGTTGAGTTTTACATTTCTTATACTTACAGAAGAAATTGGATAACTTGAGTAGTTTGAAATTTCTTGTGTGTGGATTGTAATGTAAAACAACAATGAAAAAAATATAATTCTTTTCATTTATAACACCTTTTAATTTTGATAAATAATTTATTGAAAAAAAGTATTAGGTACTTCACATTAATTTAATTATCTAATATAAATTTTATGACTTCAAAAAGTTCATCATAAACTATTTTTCTTGAACTATGATTTCTACTTTTAAATTTCTCATAAAGATCAATAACAAAGTAGAAGATATTATTGTAATGAAAGTGAATATTATTGCTATTGATATATCATTTTCAAATCCACTCAAGTAGAGCACGATCATCATTCCAATAATTGCTAATTCCATAAATAAACTAAAGCTTAAAAGAATGGGAGTTAATATAAAAGCGATAGGCTTTCTTTTCATCAATAAAATTGCAGTAATAATAAAGGCTGGAAGTATTATAGATAGATCCAGTACATGGACAGGATTGGTAAGAATACCATTTTCAATTACACTTTTCGGAAGTTCATTTTTAATTAATGCAGTAATTATCTCAGATAACCACAACATATAAAACAACAATGAGAGAAATATTAAAAATATGCTGGTAAGTTTTATTAATTTATTATTTATTGAATAATTACTGCTAATATTCGATAGTGATATTAAATTGAAAACAAATAAATAAAATGAGAGACCAAATATTGCACAATAGACAAGGAACAAAAAATTAAAATGCATCGAAAAGCAATAAATTGCGTATGAGTATAACAAATACAATAAAATGCCACTCCAAATAGTAAGTGCATTATCATTTTTTCTATAGGAAAGAATTAATGTGACTATCATTGCAGGTATAACGATTATTAAGTTGACAATGTCCTGTCCAATACCCTGATATGCAAAATATTTTACTTCTCTAATGTAAGTTTCTTTAATAAAAACACCCGATGAACTTGCAACCAGAACAAGAATAATTAAAAGGAGTGATAACAAAAATGAAATTTGCCCTCCTCTTGAAAATCCCTCTTTGTTCATTATAACCTCAATTTAATAATTATAATGAACAAATAAAGAAAAGTGTGGATGTAAAACAAGCATCCACACTAAAATTTTATCCCATCACAACTTCGACATTATGAATCTTACCATCATTTAATGGTGGGATTTTATTACCAGAAATTGGTTTACCATCAAGTAATATTGATTTTACTCCTTTACTTATTTTTTCTTGATTAATAATCGTGATAACGTAAGTACAATTTCTAAATTTTCTTGTTACTGTAAACTTTTCCCAGTTATCTGGGATACATGGATCAACAATTAAACCATCAAAATCCGGGCGAATTCCCAGAATATATTGCGATATTGCTACAAAAGACCATGCTGCAGTTCCAGTAAGCCATGAATTTTTTCCTTCTCCTGCCGTAGGAGCATCTCTACCAGCTGTCATTTGACTATAGACATAAGGTTCAGAACGATATATATCAATTTGTTCTTCTTTAGTTGGTGGACAAATACTTTTATAATATTCAAATGCCTGATTACCTCTACCAATAATTGTTTCGGCTATTTGAATCCATGTATTATTGTGTGTAAATATTCCAGCATTTTCTTTATAGCCTGGTGGATAAGAACTAATTTCACCAAGATGAACATAATATTTTGAATATGCAGGTTGCTGAAGTATTATTCCATTTGGTGTTGCAAGATATTTTTTTACACTATCGAGAGCTTTTACTGCATATCCATTATCAAGACCAACTTTTCCCAGTACACACCAGCCCTGGCTTTCGATAAAAATTTTTCCTTCTTCATTTTCTGATGATCCAATTTTTCTACCGAATGCATCATATGCTCTTAAAAACCATTCACCATCCCAGCCGTACTCATAAATTGTTCTTCGCATATTTTCTGCATGATTCAAATATTCTTTTGATTCATTTTCTTTTCCAATAAATTTCAATATACCAGCCATTTCTTCACATGCTTTACAAAATAATCCGGCAATCATCACAGATTCGGCAACTTTATCATTTTCAATATGTCCCGCTGTTTGAAAACTTTCACCAGGAGTTGTAGAAAAACAATTAAGATTAAGACAATCATTCCAATCTGCATGACCAATTAAAGGCAGACCATGTGGACCTCTATTTTTTAAGGTATAATTAAGTGATAAATGTAAATGATCTAACAAAGTCGAATCGGAATCTGGATTATCTGCATAGCCACACTTTTCATTTAAAATGCTAATATCTCCTGTTTCTTTTATATAAGCTGAAGTTGATAAAATTAACCAGAGAGGATCATCATTAAATCCACCACCAATTTCAGTATTCCCTTTTTTAGTTAAAGGTTGATATTGATGATAGCAGGTTCCATCGGAAAGTTGAGTAGAAGCCAGATCAAGAATTCTCTGCCGTGCTCTTGATGGAATCATATGCACAAATCCAAGTATATCCTGATTGCTATCACGATAACCCATTCCTCTACCAATACCTGATTCATATAAAGAAGCAGAACGTGACATATTAAAAGTTACCATACATTGATATTGATTCCAGATATTAACCATACGATTGACAATAGTATCTGGTGTTTCAGTTTTATAGATTGATAATAAATTACTCCAGTAATTTTTTAATTCATCAAAAGCGGCAAGGATATTGGAAGTATCAAGAAGCTTTGATTTTACTTTTTCAAATTCATCTTTTCTTATTTTACCATTATCAAGATACTTTTTGTCATCAGGATTTTCTGCATAACCTAAAATAAAGTTCACAAATTTTGTTTCTCCAGCTTTTAATTCCAGATCTATTTGATGAACTCCAATTGGAAGCCAGCCATAAGCAGTACTATTTTTACAATTTCCATCAAGAATAGCCTTTGGTGCATCCAATCCATAATGAACACCAACAAATGCATCTCTGCTACTATCATATCCACTAACTTTTTCACTACAGGCAAAATATCCGTAATGATTTCTTCGTTCACGATATTCAGTGATATGAAAGATAGTACCTTCTTCTATTTCAACCTGTCCAGTTGAATAATTTCTCTGGAAATTTGTCATATCATCATAAGCTTCCCACAAACACCATTCAATGAAACTCCACATTCTAACTTTTTTATTTTCATTAGAATTATTTTTTAATGTTACATGCCATACTTCATTTCGATATCCTAAAGGAATAAAATATAATACCGAAACTTCAAGACCATTTTTCTCGCCTGTTATTTTAGTATATGTAAGACCATGTCGACATTCATATTTATCCAGATTAACTCGCATTGGTTTCCACATTGGATTCCAGATTGTATCGCCATCTTTGATATAAAGATAACGACCATTGCTATCCATTGGAATATTATTGTAGCGATAACGAGTTAAACGTAACTTACGTGCATCTCTATAAAAACAATAACCTCCAGCAGTATTTGATATTATTCCAAAAAAATCTTCTGTACCCAAATAATTAATCCATGGTAGTGGTGTATCTGGTTTTGTTATTACATATTCTTTTTGTGCATCATCAAAATACCCGTATTTCATTTTAACCTCTTTATTTAGTCTTTGAGTGATTCAAAAATAGTTTTATTAAATGATTTAATTTTTCCTCTAATAAATTTTCCTGAATCTGTAAGTTCATCATCCTGCCAGTTACCATCTGGTTTGTTATCAACCTTAAGAGCAGCAGATGTTTCTTTTTTATCTGCAATAGACCAATTGCACCAGCTAATATGATTATCTTCCATAAATTTAATCCACTTATCAGTTTCTTCGTAATCAAGATAACCACTCCCTGTGTATTCACAAGTTCCAAATTCACTTACAAAAATTGCTATCCCTTTTTCTAATGCTTTAATTGCTTTATCTCTTAATGCTTGCTTATGACTTGCAGCATAAAAGTGAAGAGCATAAACGATGTTATCAAATTTTAATGGATCATCTGCTGCTATATCAACATCTTGAGACCATGTGGATGTTCCTACAATAATTAAATTATCTGGATCAATTTCACGAATGCTTTTAATTACAGCTTCTGCATAAGGTTTAATATCATTTTCCCAGGAAATCTGCATTGGTTCATTATAAATTTCATAAATAAGATTTGGTTTATCGCCATAAAGTTTAGCTATTCTTTTAAAAAAATCTATTGCAAGTTCAGGATGTTTATGAGCATTATGATCATGCCAATCGACAATAACATAAATTCCTAAATCAATACAAGCTTCGATAACTGTTTTTATTTTATTAAACTCTTCATCAGGATTTTTTATATAACCATATTTTCCATCAGCTTCTTCAATTCCCATAGAAGCACGAACTACTGTACAGTTCCAATCATCTCGCAGCCATTTAATGCAATCATAATTATAATATTTCCCCATTAATTGACTCCAGAAGAGACTCATCCCTCTTAAAACAACTGGATTTCCATTTTTGTCTAAAATTTTTGTTCCTTTTACTTGCAAATTACCAAACTTCTCAACTACGCTTTTAGAACTATCCATTTGTATGCAAAAGGTTTTTGATAATAAAATGAATATTGAAAAAAACAAAAATAAAAACGTACTCTTAGGTTTTAGTAATTTACTCATTTCTACCCCTATAATTAATTTTCAAATTACTCACTTTGTTTATGAGATGAAGAATTTATATTAATGCAAAGTAATTATTACTATATTTGTTTATATGGCAATTTACTTTTCTTCAACCAAAGCTGGTTTTTCAATTGAAGATAAATCTAATTCTGAAGGTTGACCACCATAATTTTCTTCAAGTTTATCCCACCAGTTAAATTTCAGTATCAATGAAGTTATAATTAAAACAGAAACGCTAATTATTAATGACTTATATTCTCTTAAAACCAGAAATACAGGTGAAGACATTAAAGTAATTTGCCAGGCCATTCCTATTACAATATTAAACATGTCTCTTTTAAAATTTTTATTTGCTTTAAATTCTGGATCTAACTTGATAACTTTTTCATGAATTGGTTTCCAGAAGCCCCATGGGCGAACATTATGATAAAATTTCATCAATACATTTTCGTTTACTGGTTTAGTAAGAAAAGTACCTAATAAACATCCAATAATAGAATTAATAAATATAATAGGAAAAGAGTTCATACTGGGATTGGCAAGTAATGGCCAATTATTTATAAAAGTTATTATCCCAATTTTTTCAAGCATGAGTAAAATTAAAGAAGTTGACATACCGGCAACCATTCCCCAGAAATAACCATAACCATTAAAACGCCACCAATACCATTTCAAAACATTTGCTGCAGTATAACCACCCCAGAGAGAAGAGACAATCCATAATGCTATTTGATTAATTGATTCAACAAAAAAGCCAATACTAATACCAACAATTACGACACCAAGGGAAGCCAGATAACTCATTCTAACATATTTTTTAGGATGTGCATCGGGATTTATATAACGTTTATAAATATCATTAACAATATAAGCAGGAGCTGCATTAACGGTAGCTGCAAAATTACTCATAAATGCTGCAATAAAACCTGCCATTAAAAGTCCAAGTAAACCTGCCGGGACATAATGAGCCAGCACTTCTGGTAAAATTGCTTCAAAATCCGGACTGGTTATAGAACTTTTATATAAGTTATCAAAATTTGTAAGAGCCAATACAGTTAATCCAGCAGCCATAAAATATCTTGTTGGATTAAGAACAACATTAACAAGAGAATTCATCTTAGCAGCTTCTTTAGGATTTCTTGTAGATAGAATTCTTTGCATATCATAATTAGGAGCAGGACCAGCAGCTGCTACAAATATTCCTTTAAATATCATCATACCAAAAAATAATCCAAACATTGAATAGCCATCATTAAGAATCCAGTTATTAAATGCTTTTACTTTAGTAGCAGCTTCTGAAGTAACTGTAGACCAATCCAGATTCAAACTCCAGCCAAATGATAAACTTTTCCATCCTTCAGGTACAACATTGTTAATCATTTCAGGTGAAATATTATACATTGCAATTATTCCCAGTGCAATTGCAGAAACCGATAAAATACAATATTGCAAAACTTCTGTAGCAACAACACTCATCATACCACCTTTTACTACATAAAGAGTTGTTATGCCCATTAAAATTAATGCATACAGATTAGCATTAATTTGAGGATATTGCATCAAAACTTCAGGATCGGTTACTAATGGTGGTAAGAATGCCGCAGCAAATTTACCTATTCCTTTAAATCCATATGATAGAAAACCAATTACACTTATTAATGCAAATATAACTACAATAAAGTGAGAAAGTGTTGCACCTTTATCTGTTCCAAATCTTGTTTTAATCCATTCAGCTCCTGTCATAACATTTGATCTTCTAAGCCATGGTGATAAATAAACCATCAAAAATATTTGATTAAAAACTGGCCATATCCATGGAATCCACATACTTTTCATTCCATATACTGTAAGCCAGTAAACAATGAGCATTGTTCCAGCAATATCGAACATGCCAGATGCATCTGAAACTCCAAGCATCCACCATGGAAGACGATTTCCACCAAGGAAATAATTATGAATATCCTTAGAAGCCCTTTTTGAAATTACAAATCCTATAATTATTGTTGTTGTTAGGTATAACAAAATTATAATGATATCGATTATATGAAGGTACATTTTAAACTCCTAAAAGTGATAAAATTTTGCCTTCACTTTTTGTGAAGGCAAATAAAGTAGCATCGAAGATTTTTATTAGAATCTTCTTTTTAAGCATTAATTGTATCAACAGCACACAAATGATAAAAATAAACTTCACTCAAAAGATTTTGTGCATTATATTTTACTAAATCTATTCTCTTACTTCATTTACCAGATCATAAATCTCATTACAAAGAGTTTTATATACAATCAATATCAATTAATTTCTATCTTAGGTATTTCATAATTATTTTTAACTAATGTTCTTAATCTTGACAAGTAAAAGTAGTATTTAGATCTTGGAGCAATATTTTGAAGTATATAAAAGTAATTATCTCCTTCTATTACTTGTTTTTTATAATAATAAGCTCGACACAAATTAAAGACCACCTGTGGATCCTGTAAATTTGCTTTCTTTAAGTAAAAAATTGCTTGAGAGAAATTATTTCTTAATAATTCAATCTGTCCCAACCATTTATAAGCAAAAGAAGTACTTCTATATGTAAGTGAATTTTTAAGAATATTAAATGCTTCATCATATTTTTTCATTTTAATTAATACAGTAGCAGCATTAATCTGGAATTCAACTTCCTGAGGTATAGAATTAATCAAAGCATTATATTCAAGTAATGCTTTATCAAATTGATTTTTTTCTTCGTAATACTTGCCCAAGTCCATATGAGCAGTTTCAATACTATATTCGGGATCCTTCAATATTTTTATAGACAATTCTTCTAAAATATTCGAAGGCACAAAATCTGTAAAAAAACTATTTGGTTTGTTTTTTGGTACAAAAGGCCAGCTACTTTTAAGTCGCTTAACAGATAGATCGGCATAGACACTGTCCAACTCTGTTATGCCAACATTTTTTTCTTCGTCCAGATTTATATCGTTCCATAAAGTGTCAATTATTTTATAAGCTTTCAAAGTGTTGTAAAAAGCTTTTGCAATTAAGAAATAACCATCTTTATTTGGATGAAGATGTTCGAGCATTAAATTATTTCCAATTAATTCATGTGGAGATTCTTTTTCGAAATAATCAACCAAAGGAACGATAGGAACGTTATACTTATTTGCCAATGAATGAAGAATAGAATTAAATTCTTCTGGTGCTCTAAATCTTAATGCATCCAGATCTTTTGATTTTATATAAAATTCTTTCGCTTTAATATAATCACCAATACTTTCATAATACTTTGCCTTTTGATAAAAACTATCTGCGTTACCATACCTATCATTTATTGAAATAAATGGCTTTTGATCTCTTAAATTACTTACAAGTTCACTCAAGATAATCTTAACATTTCTTGCTTTAGCAATTTTAATAATACGTTCAATATTTTCTTTAAATTGAATTTTCCCTTCTTCATACATTGAGCTTTTATATGGAATAATTTGTTCGGCAACAACTTCTTCCATTAAAGTAGCAGATTGATTTTGAATATTATTCTTATTCAGAATTGCATCGAATTTAATTTTAAGCCATGCGATAATATCTTTAATAAATAAAAATGTTCTAAACTTTTCCATTTCAAGATAAGTTCTTACAAGCCATCTTAAATTACCTATAGATTGAGTTGAACCAACTCCAAGTGCACCATAATATTCATTGTGACCAGTATAAATTAGAAGAGCATCAGGTTGATACTCAACAATTTCATCTACCAGATCCAACAATGCATATGAATTAATAGCAGCCATAGATATGTTAATTACTTCTATTTCTTTATCAGGAAATGTTTTTTTTAATATCCTTCTCAAGTACATCGGGAAAGAAGCATTATTACCATAAGGGAATCCAGCAGTTGAAGATTCACCGATTACAAAAATTCTAAATCCATTTGAAGGTTTTATCTTAAGCATTAATTGTTTTGGTGGAGTAGGAACAATTGACTGATATGTAAAATATCGTCTTGCAACATTTGGATTACATCTTAAATAATTTTCGTAACCTTCAGGACCTTCAATAAACAAATCAAGATTACCACCATAGTTAATCAATTGTAAAAAAATTTCTAGCACAATTAAAAAAATAATTGGTATCGAAAGAGTTATTAACCAAAATACTTTACGTTTTAGTGGAGATAAGTTATTTTCATTATAAACATTTTGGTTAGATCTTTTCATCGCATGGTAAATTAACAAAAGAGATACAGTTTATATTAAATTATAAAATTAATTTTTCATAAAAGAGCGTCTACTAAATTTAGTAGACGCTTATAAATAATTATTATTTTATCAGCATCATTTTGCGTGTTAAGTTAACATTATTTGTTATAAGTTTATAGAAGTATACGCCGCTTGACATATTATTAGCATTGAAATCAACGGTGTAAACTCCTGCTTTTTGATACTGATTTATCAAAGTTTTAATTTCATTTCCAAGAATATCATATACAGCAAGTTTTACATAACCATCATTTGGCAATGCATATGTAATTTTAGTTGTAGGGTTAAAAGGATTTGGATAATTTTGTTCTAATCTATAATTCTGAACCAAAACAGGTTCATATCTTACACTAGTCTTTTTACCAGTTAGAATTGCTGTACCAAATAAAGATGCATTTTGCCATGTGTTACCATCTGTTGTCCACCAGTGTCTAACATCATTTCTACTACCTTTATCTCTATCGGCATTTGAAATTTCAAATCCAATTTCTTGATCATCTTTTAAAGGCATATATGGTTCTACCTGAGCTTTTGGAATTGCAACTTCAAGATTATAACCATCATCTGTTTTCTTAAATACATAAGTCCCAGGTCCACTACTAATTCGCTGGCTTTCTTCTAATTTATCATCACCATATACCCATCTCCACTGGACATCATTTACTCCATCGTATGTAGTCCCTTTTGAATTATCGCCATCTAGGAATAATTCAACACAATCATTCATCCATGGTTCTCCCCTATTTGAGGCATCTAATTCTTCATCAGTAACTTTAACAAACAAATAAAAGTTATTGTCATCCCACAAGCACCAGAATGAAGACAAATGGTCATTCCATGATGTATATATTGTATCACTTAGTGGTGCACCTTCTAATCTTGTTAAACTGTATTCAAGCGAATTATTCCATGTATCATCAAAATCACCATCAATAATTGGGGCCGACTCAGTGTAATTAATTTTCAATACTTCATCAACTTCATTGGGGTCAAGAACTGCAGTACCAAATAAAGATGCATTTTGCCAGGTATTGCCATCTGTTGTCCACCAGTGAATTACATGATCTCTATTTCCCTGGTCTCTATCAGCATTCGAAATTTCAAATCCAATTTCTTGTTCATCTGTTAATGGCATATATGGTTCTACCTGAGCTTTTGGAATTGCAACTTCAAGATTATAACCCTCCTCGGTTTGTTTGAAAACAAAATCTCCAGGACCACTGCTAATTCGTTGACTTTGTTCTAATTTATCATCACCATATACCCATCTCCACTGGACATCATTTACTCCATCGTATGTACTTCCTTTTGAATTATCGCCATCGAGGAATAATTCGACACAATCATTCATCCATGGCTCTCCCCTGTTTGATGCATCTAATTCATCATCAATTACCTGCACAAACAGGTAAAAGTTATTATCATCCCACAATACACGGAAAAACGAGGAATGATCATCATATACTTTATCTGTATCTGAACTGCCACTTTCAAATTTTTGTAATGGAATTGCTGTTGTAAGAAGCCAGATATTATCTAACTCACCATCTATAACTGGTGGAACTGCTGTTTTTGGAATTATTAGAACATCATTCACAATTGATTTTAAATTAATAACCCTTTTAGGTCCAGCATTTAGAGTAAAAGCTACTGCCAGTAACAAAAACGTGGTTAACAACACAGTGAATTTTTTCATATTACCTCCTGATTTTAGTTAGTTATTATAAATTATCTCTTCCGTAATACGGTGCACTTGTATTCACCATACCCATTCTGTAAACACGAACAGAATCTCTGGTTAAAGTAATTCCTCTATTTAAGTAGAGATAAAATGAGTTGCCCCAGACAATTTGATCTATAAATTTGGGAAGTATATTTGCCTTGTAATAAGGTGATAAAGTTCCATCACTTTCTAAAACAAACAACGAATAATTAGGATGATTTTTAAGAACTACCAGCATCATCCCATCTTTATCAAAAGTTATCGAACTAATTGTAGCTCTACTAAAATCTGCCCCTTGATTTTTTACATTTAATACTGGTTCTTGATCTCCAAGTGTGCCATTATTGTCGAGTATTCTATGTTTCCAGATATTTTCTGCACTTGTTACATATAAATAATTATTAAAAACTCTTATATCTGTAATTATTACACTCTGATAAAGATTAGTTGTGATTATTGATTTATCTGGTTTAACAATAAATAAACCATCTTTTTTTGCTGTGTATAGATTATTATATTGATCAAAATCTAATCTATCACATTCTTTAGGAAGCGTAAGATATTTTTCTTCGGCACCAGTATTTGGATCCAATCTGTACAAAACATTTTTGCTCACCAATGCATATAAGAATCCAC
This sequence comes from Rosettibacter firmus, assembly GCF_036860695.1. Taxonomy (NCBI): domain Bacteria; kingdom Pseudomonadati; phylum Ignavibacteriota; class Ignavibacteria; order Ignavibacteriales; family Melioribacteraceae; genus Rosettibacter; species Rosettibacter firmus. The sequence goes on from NZ_JAYKGJ010000001.1 coordinate 1,009,558, forward strand.
CCGGTCCAAATTTTAAATCACTAACTCTTGAAAAGTCGCTTGGCAGTTGACCCCCAACTCTAACAATTTCTTTCCCATCATATTTTAACAATGCTCTTCTTGTGGCTATATATAAATTTTCCTGTTTATCAACTTCTATTGCAAACAAATTATATGTATAATTATTAAAGTCGCCGTATTGTTCATAAGGAATGTTTATCTTATAGTTTTTAATTTTAGCCAGTTCAAGAGCTTTCTGAACTGAGATAACAACATCAAGAGGTTTGTTGTATTTTGAGAGTTCAAGTTGAGGTCTATAAATTACTATTTGATTTGGTGATAAACTTTTTATTTCTGTTATTTTACCTCCTACAAAAACGATTGTATTGTTATCTGGAGTAACTCCAAAATTTTCTCCATTAATTATAATTTCTCGTACACCTGCACGGGCAGAATCTTTTGGAATTATTGAACTTACTTTTGGAGATGGGGCTAATTGCAGACTTTCTGGATTAAAAATTAATGGTGGTTCCTCATACTTTGTACATTTTATCAAACCAGCAATTGTTATAACTACAATAAAAATAACAAACTTTCTTCCTTTCATGGTTTCACCTTTTTTTAAAATGAAATTCTTGCAGTTATTCTTTGAACATTATTAAAAATTCCATAAGGAGTGTATGAATAATCGATATTAAACCCTGAATAAGTAATTCCAACCCCAAATGTTATATTATCTTCGTAATTACCAATAATATAGCCTCCTCTTAAATAAATGATATTCATAAATTGATATTCCGTTCCTATCTTTAATTGTTCTGGTCTTGATCTTGGGTGTGTGTAATCAATAGAAACCAGTAATGTTTGATTGTTCAATCCTACATTAACAAAATCAAAGAGATTTGCAGAAATGCCTATTACAAAATTCAAGGGGAGTTGAAATCCTTCTTCTTCATATTTAACTTCTTTAGAAAAATTTCTTACAGACATTCCGAAGGTAATGCTCTTAAATCCAGTTTTATAAACTGTACCAAAGTCGAATGCTAATGCATTTGCTTTGTTTTCTTTTTCTACTGTACCGTCTTTTGTTGGAACTATACTTTCTCCTAATTTTTGATAAACATATCTAACCTGTCCACCCACACCAAATTTATCATTCAACATTTTTGCATAACCAATTCCAACAGCTAAGGCTGTAGGTTTCATTATTTTAGTATCTACATAACCTTTTTCATTATTAGCAACCATAGTACCTTCAACTTCGCCGTAATCAACTGATTGGATACTAAAACCAATAACTCCCATATCACCATTAAATGGAGATATAATCATGCTTGCAGTAATGTGTTTTATATCTGCAATCCACTGATTTATACTAAAATTTGCATTAAAGAATTTATCCATTTGTGCCATACTTGCAGGGTTATAAAATAGAGCACCTGAATAATTCTGGAATGATGTTACAGCTTCTCCAATTGCACTTGCTCTTGCATCATTTGAAACACTCAGGAAATTAAAACCTGTTTGAGCTAACTTCTGTTGTGCATTTATATTAGTAACAATTATGAATAAAAAAATTAACATTAAAGTTTTCACTTTATTATCTCCTACAATTTTTTTCATCTTATAACAATCAACTTTTTGTAAACGCTATCACCTTTCTTAAATATCAAATTGCCATTACTATCTTTATAATCTTCTGTAACTTCAATATGAATTATGTATAACCCGCTAACAATCACCTGTCGAGATGATGTTAATGAATGCCAGAGTTCATCTCCGCTGTAATTTTTATGATCAATTGTTTCGATCAGTTCTCCAGATTCAGTAAATATTCTAATTTTGCAAACGGGAGGTAATCCATAAAATGCAATTCTGTCTGGTGCATCGATGCCAAATTGCAAATCTCTTGCTCTAATATTGTAAGGATTAGGAACTATTCTAATGTTTGAAAGATTATTACCCGGTGAACGTGTAAGAAATGCTTCTCTGTTTGTCATTGTATAATATTTACTACTTACTAACGGAACACCAGGTTCAATGTCATTTGTTGAACCATCATCTTTAGATTGAATGTAATAGTAATAATTGAAACCTCGTTTAGCGGTTGTATCCAAAAAAGTAGTATTTGTATTATTCTTATCAGTCTCGAATATTAATGTAAAGACAGTATCAGTTCTTCCTTCGGCTCTATAAATTCTATAACCATTGAAATTTGGCCATGATCTTGCATTATCAGACCATTCCAATAATATACCTCCACCTGCAGATCTTACAATAAATCTTTCGGGTGGTGGTGGTGGTTGAGGAATATTAAAATTCCTATTAAAGTTATCCATAGCCCTTCTAAAAGCTTGGAAGAGTGAATCCTTACCGCTGAAAACCCATAAATTTTTATATAAATTTCTGTCATTCGTTGTAGAGCCATCAGGTAAAACATAAGGTGGGATTCTATTAAACCATTTATTTACAACCTCTCTATTTTTAGTTCTATCTATACCAGCTACAGCCTCGGCAACAACAATACGAATACTATCTCCTGGTTCTAAGTCATATGGACCAAAACCTTGAGTTGCAGAATAACCTCCAGCATCATCTCCCCAAGTATTAGCAAAAGCAGTAGGTAAACCAGTTACTGGATCTTTACCAATTTGTTCAGCATGACTCTGGCGTAGATGACCTCCCATCATAAATTCAGTGTATTTTCTTGTCATTAAATTTTCGTTATACTGGTCTACTGGTTGAACAGGGCTATCTGATCCAGTAAATATTGTAGTAATTGGTTGATTGGGGTCATCTGATTTATCTTTTGCAGATTTGTCAGCATGCAATACAACAACACCTGCAAAATTTGTCCCGGCCATTATAGCACCATCTGGTCTCGGTTCACCAATATCTTCTGCAAGCCCTCCTCCAGGTCCATTAGAATGAGGACCATAATAAGCCCATATTGCCCTGAATGGACCCGGATGATATGGTGTACCCATTACATCATTAATAGTATTTCTACCCCAACTTGCACCCTGTGGAAACCATCCTCTTGTGTATGCTTCGCCTGCAAATCCATATCTATATTCCCAGAAAAAAATTACACCTGTTAATTTTTTGGGTTTGCTTATTAATTTTGGTTTCCCCTCAGAGTTATCAATTATAAGTCCCGTATTCTTAAATGTATATTCATATATATAATAATTATCGTGATACTGTTGAGAAAATGCTAAAACTCGTCTTTTTATTGTTATACCTATATTTGTATGAACAACATTTTCAAGAACTCTATCGGCAGGTAAATTTGGATCAACTTCATCTACTTCATCATCATAATCTCTGTTCGATGCATTTATATCATCTACTATTACTTGTGGATGTTCAAATTTTCCAATTAATTTAAGTTTCTCCTGATATACATCGCTTCCTAAGTAAACTTCTCTTGGTCCAATACAAATTACTTTATATGGAAATGTTTTTCCTTTCAGCGTTCCTGTTTCTTCTACATAATTTGTTGTACCTATCCAGAGTGCCTTAGAAGCACTTACACCTTTATTGTTAATATATTCAGAAGGCCAGATTAAACCATCTAATTGATCAACATTTACAAACCCACTTCTACCTCTGCGCCCAAATTCAATTTCTGCTCCTGCGCTCGAAAACCAATTTCGTAATGACCCAACAGAAATCCATTTGACTTCTTGCTGTTGAGTACCATATACCTGTGCATTAGATGATTTATATGTCACAATTATCATTATAAGCAATAGCATTAAATAAATTTTCTTCATATTTATAGCTCCTTATCGTTTACAGATTAAACGAAATATTAATACCAAAGAACACCTGTCTCGGATTTAAGAAATTAAACGAAGTATTGTTTGGCATATCGATATATGCTTTATCTTCAAGAATTTTTTGCATCTTAGCATTATCAACTTCAGACCATTCATTATTAACATAATTCATGTATTTCTTTGTAGTCTTATCATAATAGATTACTATAGGATTCGGATTGGATACTTCATAAACATTTACAACCTGTTCTATAGGCTGGTATGGAACTCCTTCTTTTCTATAATCACCAACTCTATCGTTACCTGGTATATTATCATATGCTGGACTTGGAGGTAGATGTAAGGATTGCAAATAGAATAATTGATCAAAATTATCATAAAAGCCGGCACCGGATAATCTCTTGAAATTAAACAAGTTTCTAACATCAATTAAAAATGTAATCTGGAAAGGCTTAAGATCAACAGTCTTACTTAATAATAAATCAACATTCCAGTAGTCTGTAACCTGAACATTATTAATTATTTCTCTAATACCATTAGGATTATAAGTTATATATTCTCCTGCTCTCCATTCACCAAGAATATTTAATGTCCAGTTACCAAATGGATATAAACCGCCAAAACTTGGACCATATTGTGAAGGTGTAAAGAATGTGAGGTTTAAATTTGCTCTCGGTTGAGGAACAGGTTTTTGTTGATATAATGTAATTGTATTTTGATCTATTAATTTTTGTTGACTTGGATCTTCATTAATAACCTGCTTACCAAATGCACCTCTTGTATTAACCTGATATGTATAAGTTAAAAATCCTCTTATCCAATTGCCGCCAGTTTTCTTTAATGTAATTTCAAGTCCTCGAATATCTTCATAGCTGTTATTATTAGCTCTGAAATAGCCTATCCCTTTTCTATCGCTCAGATATTGTGTAAATGAAAGTTGATTGGAAATATCATTATAAAAAGCTGAGATTTGAATTAAAAATGTATTAAACAGCAAATGGTCGTAACCCAATTCATAAGAAATTGTTTTTGCTTGTTGTAAATTCGGATCTCCATAATTCAATAGTGTTCCATTTGATGCTCTTCCCAATCTAAATATTTCTTCGTAAGCTGGTAATTGTTTGAAGTGACCAAAATTAAAGTACAATTTTGAATTCTCTGTAATAGGATGTGAGATACCAAGTCGTGGACTAAAAGCAAGATCAATTTTGGCTCTCTTTTTTGGATATTCTTTGTTGGGATTATAACTTGAAGAGAAAAATGTTTTATCGAATGGATCAACATCATACCAATCGGTATTTGGATTACTTAAATCCATCCTCACACCAACATTAGCAACAAATCCAAAAGCTTCAATTTTATCTTGTATATATGCCGAAATTCGATAAGGATTCCAGCGTTCTTTTACATAATTCAAATCGTTAAAGTAAGTATTAACAGCTCCATAATTAAGATTAAGATCATAGTAAGCAAACTCAACTCCTGCTTTAATTAAATGAATATGAGTAATTTGATTTGTATAATTAGCTTTGATTAGAGTTGAACTTAATCTGCTCGTGTCTCTTATAGTTGAAGAATGTCCACCAAAAAACATTCCTGTTAAACCAGTTAGAGGGCGAGGATCAAATCCAAATGGCGCTTCGTCAACAAAATATCCTGGCACAATTTCATATTTTTTTGTTGTATCTCTTTGTCTGATTGGTCCTGTTTTATAAGCTCTTAATACATGTTCAAAACTTACTTCTAATAACGACTTATCACTTAGAAAATTTGTTAGTTTACCAGCAAATGTAGCATGATTAAGTATTGCCTGACTATACCATGAATCTGTAAATATACGACTCGGTCTTTGTTCATTTGTTATCTCTGCAATTGTATATGGTGTTCGCATAAACGCAGTAGGACTCCAGAACTGAACACCATTTATTCCCCACGCAGGATTATTAAACTGGCTATCATCTCTATTCATTGCTACATTAAAGGATTTTCCTGTATTTGCACTTATTACTAATTTTAGTTTATTGCTTATATCAGAGTTCAACTTTAAGGAGTAATTATACTCCAGGTAATCCGGACGACTTAAAGGAATAAGGAGTGCTTCGCGATTATACCAGAAACTTGTAAAGAATCTTAGATTACCTAAACTTTTACTAATTACTGGTATTGGACCTCCAAAGCTTGCATCGATAATATAATCTGGTTCAATTGTAGGCCTTCTTCTTCTTTCCCACATCCACACTTTTTGAGCTGCAGCAGGAGAAAGATCATTATTTGGATCGTTATCACTTAATAATTTCTGCGATATAGCATTCCATCCTTCAAAACGTGGATATTGTCTTTGAGTATATATATCCCAGGCTCCATTTTCCGTTCCTGTCCATGCTACTGCAGGATCTAAATAAGGTCTATTCCACATTGAATTAGGATCAAATACAGAAATCCCAAAATGCTTTGGTGTGGGTGGGCTATACTTCACATTCACTGCACCGTAATAATTATTGATACTTCCTTCTTTCTGGATTATGTTGACAATTCCAGATCTAACCTGACCATACTCTGCATTAAAGCCTCCTCGTTCAATTGAAATTTCCTGTATTGAACTTAATGCTAAAGTTGTAATTGGTGAATTATTTCTCGGATCTCTTAATGTTACTCCATCAACCTGAAATAATAATTGTGTTGCACTGCCACCTCTAATTACAAAACCTTCTTCCACTCCTGCTTGTAGACTTGCAATTCTATCAATCCTTGTTATAGGCAAAGTTGTAATTTCTTCTGATCTAACTGTAGCAACACTTGTCGAAACATCTTTTTTAACTATTTCTCTTTCGGCTGTTATAACTATACTTCCTAATTCAATAGCTTCTGGAACCATTTCAATATTTACTGTAGATGTCTGATCAATTCTTACTTCAACATCATTTACAGTAACAGTAGCATAACCAACCATACTGGCAACAATTGTCTGTAACCCTGGTGGAACATGAAGTATTACATAATAACCATCTACATCTGTAGTAGCACCCAATGTTGTCCCTTTTACAACAACATTTACACCGATTAAAGGTTCTTTTGTTTGTTTATCAACAATTCGACCGGCAATTTTTCCTGTTGTACCTGCTATCGATATACCAACATAAACAACTACGCAAATGAACATCATTAAAATTATTCTGTATTTCTTTTCCCTCATGTTCATCTCCTTTTCATTTATAATTTTTTCTATATATTAAGTAGATTTGTTATATCTACAACCAACATATAAACCGGGAATACAAATAATAATTTTTCTTCAATGCTTTTTTTTGAAACCGATTTTGAAGGTAATACTAATCGTGCTTTGCTTAATAGAAGCAATAAAATGAATGAAAATGAGAAGATAAAAATTGAATACTCAAGAAAATCCAGATTTATCAACCATTTCAATACAATAAAACTAAATTGATATTTGCTGAAAAATATTTCGCAAATAACTTTAAAGGCTATTAGAATTAAACCGGAAAGAAAAATTGAAATTGCCGCACTATTCGGGATAGAATTAAATAATAATCCCCCTAACAAAAATGCAGCTATAATTGAAATTACATAGAAAAATAGATTGAATAGATTAAAATAAAATCTAACTTCGCCATAACTTACAACTGATAGTAATAGTATCGATATAAACAACAATACTATTACTGTAATTCTTCCAACCAGTACCAGTTCACGTTCTGATACATTTGGTTTTAAAGCACTATAAAAATCAAATGTTAAAAGATAGGCTGTATTATTGAAGCAGCTTAATAATAAAGATGTTAACACAAACATTAAGGTAATTATAAATGCTCCTTTCATGAACTCTGGTAAAAAGCCTTCTCCTGAAAATATATTCTTAATCTCTTCTGAAGTTTTTTGTGGGAATAAATTAAAAATGATAACAGCAATAAGAGTAAAAAACAAAACAGGAATTATTTGATATAACATCGAAACTATCGAAGACCTTTTCAGATAATCAATATTCTTTACAGTAATAGTTCTCTGAATCATAATTTGATCGGCACATACAAACCAGAATCCTAATATCAAAAAAGCCAGTAATGATTTTATAATTGATACGTTTAAATTAGAACTCAATAACGGCAGATATAAAAATTCATTTGTCCCGAATTTGTCTGCTTGATATTGATGAAAAAACCAGAAAGCAAATCCAATAGTAAAAAGTGCAATAAACAACATATTAAATGCGTTGATGTAGAGTTCTGCTTTTAATCCAGAGATGATTAGTGATATGCATGATATAATGAGAAAGAATAAAAGTGTAAAGTAAGAATCGAGATTGGTAAATAAATTAATTAATATATTTCCGGCTGCAAGTACTAAAACAAGTCGAATACCAATATTTATGAATATGTATGTTGAAGAAATTATATGTCGAAAAGTTTTATTATATCTGATTTCAAAGTATTGTGGGATTGTCTTAATATTTATTTTTGAATAATAAGGAATTAATATCCAGCCATAGATATAAAATAAAAATGCTGTGATTATTCCATAAATTACAGGAAACCCTCCAAGATATCCGGATCTTGTTAATCCCAGAATATAAGGACTGATGAAAGTGGCAGCTGTTAGAGAGATTCCATGAGTTATCCAGTGAATACTTTTATCTGCAAAGAAATATCTTTCCGAATTCATTTCTTTAATAATCGATAAATATATACTTACTGCTATCATCAACAGTGGATAACAAAAAAATAAAATGAATTCTATTATGGATATCTCAAACAAATTAACTCCTTTTACTCTGCCTCGAAGTATTGTTTAATAGCCTTAAATCAATGATTATACCAAGAGATAAAAGCAAAAGAAAATCTTATTAAAACGCTTAAGTAATGAGCTGGTTATTTCAAATTGATAAAAGGATGATGTGCAGGCTAAATCAAAATGATAAAATAAATTTATGTGAGTCTATAGTGGTTGTAATCTTAATACAAAATTTTCTATTAAACTACTTAATTAAATTTTAGAAAAATTGCTTATGCTTTTATTTGCATGATAAAAATTTTATCCAATCTTTTATCAAAAATATATAACGATATTCAAATAATAATTATTTATTCAAAAAAATTTACAAAATGAATCAGGTATAATTATTGACAAAAAATTAAGTTTATGAATCTACCTTCATACACACTCCAAATTCGCCTGTAGAAATTTTCTGCAGGCGATTTTATTTTGTAATTTGAACAATGAAATTAACTGATAACTTTATGGTTTTAAAACTTACTTCAAAAAACAAACTTTTTTTATTAAAATTTTTCTTTGCCTTACATTACTTGATGGCTCAATCATTAGATACACCAGATATATCCATGCCTGCAGGATTTTATTACAATAATTTTGAAGTTGAAATTAGCTCAATAAATGGTGCACAAATTAAATATACACTTGATGGTTCAGATCCCATACACTCACCAACAGCAATCATTAAAGATTCTCCTGTGTTAATAACAATAGATCCAGAAAGTACAGAAGGTAATAGAGGAAAAACTCCAGGTGTTGTTTTAAGGGCTTGCACTTTCTACAATAATCAATTCAGTCAATCAGTAAGCAGGACTTATATTTTTATAAACAAAATTGTAGAATTATCTCCTGAAGGATTTAAACCTGGTGCTGATTGGCCTGCACCCACAAAAAGTCCAAATCCTCAATTTATAGATTATGGTCTTGCAGCAGATGTAGTCAATAATCCTCAGTACAAAGATTTAATTGATGACGCATTTTTATCAATTCCAACAATTTCATTAGTAACAGATTTAAAAAATTTATTCGATCTTAAAACTGGAATTTATATGAATGCTATGATGGACGGTATTGAATGGGAACGACCAGCATCAATTGAATTGATTTATCCTGATGGGAAAAAAGGATTTCAGATTAATTGCGGTGTAAGAATACGTGGAGGCTGGAGTCGTCATGGAGATAATCCTAAACATGCATTCAGATTTTTTTTCCGAAATGAATATGGTAAAGGAAAATTAAATTATCCACTTTTTGAAAATGAAGGTGTAGATGAATTTGATAAACTTGATTTAAGAACAAGTCAGAATTATTCCTGGAGTTACCCTGGACATCTCAGTAAATATAATACAATGAATCGAGATGTCTTTTCAAGAGACTTACAAAGAGAAACTGGTCAACCTTATACCAGAAGCAGATATTATCATTTATTTATCAATGGAGTTTATTGGGGAATTTATCAGACACAAGAAAGACCCGAAGCAAGTTTTGCACAGAGTTATTTTGGCGGCAATGAAGAAGATTATGATGTAATTAAACCTGGAGATAATAATCATCAGATTGAAGCTACTGATGGAAATCTTAATGCATATCAGGAAATTTGGAATATGTGCTTGAAAGGATTTACTTCAAACGAAAATTATTTCAAACTACTCGGGAAAAATCCTGATGGAACACGCAATCCTAATTACAAAGTACTGGTCGATATCGATAATTTAATAGACTTTATGTTAATAATATTTTATACAGGAAATTTTGATAGTCCCACCTCCAAATTTGGAAATGATAATTTGCCTAATAACTTTTTCTGTATCTACAATCGTAATGGTAATGAAGGTTTTAAATTCTTTATTCACGATGCAGAACACACATTAAGAACAACTCAAGGTGAAGGTCCAGGTATAGGACTTAACGAAAATCGTGTTAATATTAACATGTATGTTAACAACGTTTTTGGTTTTCATCCTCAATGGCTTCATTATAAACTAACAAGTAATCCTGAATATAGAATATTATTTGCAGATCATATATTCAAACATTTTTTTAATAATGGATGTATGACATCACAAAAAGCTACCAGATTATTTCTTTTACGTGCTGCTGAAATCGATACAGCAATTATTGCTGAATCTGCAAGATGGGGAAATACAAATAATTTTATTTCATATACACAAAAAGATTGGCAATGGGCAATCGATGATATTGTTAATAATTACTTCCCCCAAAGAACTGATATTGTCCTTAATCAACTGAAAAATGCAAATCTCTATCCAAATATTAATCCTCCCATTTACAAAACTTCCAATAACGAAATAACAGATAAATTTATAACTGTTGAGCCCGGGACTAAAATAAAATTAGTGAATCCAGATGTAACAAAAGGAACCATTAAATATACAATTGATGGAACCGATCCGAGAGCAATTGGTGGAGCTATAAATATTTCTGCAAAAGATGGTGGCAACGAAGTTGAATTAACTATTAATTCAACCACTGTAATTAAATCAAGAATTCTAAATGGAACAACCTGGAGTGCATTAAACGAAATAACTTTGTTTACCGGAAACAATGATAATTTAAAACTAACAGAAATTCATTATCATCCTTTAGATAACGATACAATTAATAATGATGAATATGAATTTATAGAATTAAAAAATTGTGGAGATTCCCCCATCAATTTATCGAACGCATATTTTTCTTCTGGTATTCAATATACATTTCCTCCCAATACTATCATTAACCCAAAACAATTTCTCATTTTAGCATCGAATAGAAAAGAGTTCAATAATCGCTATGGATTTTATCCTTACGGAGAATATAAAGGAAAGTTAGATAATGGTGGTGAAACTTTAAATCTACTTACTGCCACAAACGATACAATTTTTAGTTTTACATATGATGATACCACTCCCTGGCCAGCAGAAGCAGATGGCACCGGTTATTCATTAGTTGCAAATGATATAAACGGCTCTGGCAACATGAATGATCCATCTTACTGGAGAATTTCTTATTCAATTCATGGGTCACCAGGAAAAGACGATTTGCCAGTTTCCATTAAAGATAGAACAATAAAAAATGATTTTAAATTATTTCATAATTATCCAAATCCCTTTAATCCAAAAACTATTATTACATATAAAATATCGGATGCTTGTAAAGTTGAATTAAAAATTTATGATGTGCTTGGCAATGAAATTGCAACTTTAATTAATGAATACAAATTACCTGGCACTTACAGGATCGAATTCTCTGCAAGTAAATATCAATTATCAAGCGGAGTTTATTTCTATCAATTAAGAGCAGGAAATAAAATAGACACAAAAAAAATGTTGTTTATAAAATGAAGACTTTTCTAAGAGTGAATTAAAATATCTGATAGAAATATTTAATTAAAAATTTATCTGCAATATTAAAGCAAAGTAACATTACTATTTTCATCTATAATTCTTCGAATTTAGCCTGCCCTATCTAAAGATTAAAAATATGAAATATGTTATATTAGATTTAATAATAAAAAATATTTCATAAAAAAATGAAAGAACCTGAAGTTAATTTACAATTAGCCATAGAACACGGCTTAACAGAAGAAGAATATAACTGGATTTGTGAAAGATTGGGTAGAACTCCTACTTTCACAGAACTTGGTATTTTTAGTGTAATGTGGAGTGAGCATTGCAGTTATAAAAATTCAATTGCTTTATTAAAAACTCTTCCAAGGTCGGGTGGAAAATTATTAGTGGGTGCTGGCGAAGAAAATGCTGGACTTGTCGATATTGGAGATGGTCTGGCAATAGCATTCAAAATTGAAAGTCATAATCATCCATCAGCAGTTGAACCTTATCAAGGAGCTGCAACAGGAGTAGGTGGAATTCTTAGAGATATCTTTACAATGGGTGCTCGACCAATTGCCTGTCTTAATTCACTTAGATTTGGTTCACTTGAAGATCCAAGAACAAGATATCTTTTTGAAGGGGTTATAAAGGGAATTGCAGATTATGGAAATTGTTTTGGAGTTCCTACGGTAGGTGGAGAAGTATATTTTGATGACTGCTACAAAAATAATCCACTTGTAAATGCAATGGCTATTGGAATTGTCGATACAAAAAGAATTGTCTCGGCTGTAGCAAAAGGTTCTGGCAATCCTGTTATGATTGTTGGTTCTGCTACAGGCAGAGATGGAATTCATGGAGCTACATTTGCTTCAGAAGAAATATCTGAAAAATCAGAATCAAAAAGACCTTCTGTTCAGGTTGGAGATCCATTCACAGAAAAACTTTTACTCGAAGCTACACTGGAAATTATAAAACAGGATTTAGTAGTTGGTATTCAGGATATGGGAGCAGCTGGAATTTCATGTTCAACTTCAGAAATGAGTGCAAAAGGTAAGTCGGGTATGAAAATAGATTTAGATAAAGTTCCTTTGAGAGAAACCGAAATGAGTGCTTATGAAATAATGCTTTCAGAAAGTCAGGAAAGAATGTTAGTTGTTGCAAAAAAAGGATGCGAAGAAAAAGTAAAAGAAATTTTTCAAAAATGGGATCTGAATTGCGAAATAATTGGTGAAGTTACAGATGAACAAATACTCAAAATTTATCATCATGGCGAAAAGAAAGCAGAGATTCCACCTTACGAACTTGTACTTGGCGGCGGAGCTCCAGTCTACATAAGAGAAACTAAAGAACCAGAATACTTAAAAGAAGTTTCTAACTTTAATTTTAATGAATTACCAGAGCCAGATAGTATAGCAGATGTTTTTGAAAAATTATTTTCATCACCAAACATTGCCTCAAAACGATGGGTTTATGAACAATATGATTCAATGGTAAGAACAAATACAATTGTTGGTCCAGGTTCAGATGCAGCAGTTATAATGATTAAAGGAACAAATAAAGCTATTGCAGCTTCTACAGATTGCAATGGTAGATATGTTTACCTCAATCCAAAAGAAGGAACAAAAATCGCAGTTGCCGAAGCTGCAAGAAATGTGGTCTGCTCAGGTGCAATACCTCTTGCAATTACAAATTGCCTTAATTTTGGAAATCCTTATAAACCAGAAGTTTACTGGACATTTAAACAGGCAATCGAAGGAATGGGAGAAGCTTGCAGATTTTTCAATACTCCAGTTACTGGTGGAAATGTAAGCTTTTATAACGAAAGTCCAGATACAACTGTTTATCCTACTCCAGTTATTGGAATGGTTGGACTGATTGAAAAATTAGAAAATGTTACAACAGCAGAATTTAAAAATGAAGGTGATCTGATTTATGTTCTTGGAGAAGATTATGAAGAAATTGGTGGAAGTGAATATTTAAAAGTGATTCATGGACTTGTTAAAGGCAAAATTCCTAAAATTGATTTACAGGCAGAAAAAGATCTTCATTCATTGCTTTTACAATTAATTGATCAAAAACTCATTAATTCAGCTCACGATATTTCTGAAGGTGGAATAATGACAGCTCTTGCAGAATGCTGTATTTTAAATCCTGAAAATATGATTGGAGCAAAGGTAAATATTCATATAAAAACACGAGAAGACTTCTCTTTATTTTCAGAAAGTCAGTCGAGAGTTATTGTTAGCGTTAGTCCCGAAAACAAAAGCAATTTTGAAAAAATTGTCTCGAAAAGTTTTACTCCATACATGCTAATAGGAGAAACTATTCCAAAAAGATTTATTGTAAATGACCAATATGATTTTTCACTAAAAACTCTGTCTCATCTTTACTACGATTCCATTGCCGAGAAAATGAGTATTCATGTTTAATATTAACATGAAAAAATTTTTTGAAAAAATAAAATTAAAAGCGTTCTTTCATTCACTAAGTTATTATTTCACTGGACTCTTAAAAAGAATTGATGAACATAATATTTTTTTATCTGGAGCTGGAATAGCCTATTCACTTCTTCTTAGTTTAATTCCATTAATACTTTTTATTTTTTCTTTATTAGGTAACATATTTGAACCAGATACACTCAATAAAATCATTAATGATATTATTGAAACATTAATTCCTTATCCTACTTATTCAGATTATGTAAAAAATATTATAAGAACTCGATTACCACAGGTTATAGTATATAAAAATATTGCTGGATATGTTGGAATTATTGGTTTACTTTTAACATCTACCTGGATCTTTAGTAGCATGAGAACTTTACTAAATCAAATATATCAAACTAATATTAAAAAGAATGCTTTAATTGGTCTTATACGCGACGTTGGAATGGTTTTTCTTTTAATTATCTTCATTTCACTTTCTACTTTAATATTCCCTGTTCTAAATTTATTCTTTGAAATAGCTCGCAACTCACCATTATCGGTACTTTCAAAGTTTAGTGAAGTTTGGGATTCAATAGTACGATTCAGTACTTTGCTAATAATGTTAATTTTATTTTTTATTCTTTACTATTTGATTCCATATGAAAAAATACCTAAAAGAGTTGCTGCTGTAAGTGCTATTTCAACCACAATTTTATGGGAATTAGCCAGAATGTTTTTTGGTTATTATATTCAGAATTTTTTAGGAACAAATCCTTTTTATGGTGCATTTATATTAATAATTGTAATACTCTTCTGGGTATTTTACTCTTCATGCATTTTTATAGTTGGTGCTGAGATTGGTCAACTATTTCGAGAAAAATTAATTTTAAGAAAGGAACAAAATGAAAAGATATAAAAGTTTAGTTCGCCTATCAAAAGAACATCACGATGGACTTATATTAGCACAGTTTATTAAAAAAGGAGCTCCACCTTACAAAGGAATGCCTACTGATTTAAATGGCAAAAAAGATTATACAATAACTTTCTTTGAAAACTATTTAATTAAACATTTTGATGACGAAGAAAATATTTTAATGGCAACATTAAAAAATAAAGATGAACAACTTGATAAATTATTCGACCAGATGCTTAGAGAACATATTGAATTAAAATCGCTTATTAATAAAATTAAAACAGAAGAAAATTTTGAAGACCTGCTGAATGAATTTGGTTTTGCATTAGAAAGTCATATTCGAATGGAAGAGAGAGAACTCTTCGAAAGAATTCAGCAAGTATTTGATGAATCAACATTAAATAATCTTGTTGATAAATTAATTTAAAAAATACTTGACACATAAAAGGAAAGGTTTTTATGAATAAGATTCTTAAAATATTTTTCACTCTATTTTTTCTTTTGCTGCCATTAATATCTCTAACTATTGTAGTTAATTTTATAAATACCGAAAGTAATGCACAGGTAGAAAATAGTAATTCACTTAAGAAAAAAAGAGAGATTATAGATCAAAATGCAAAAGAGTTAAAAAAGGCAAAAGAATTAAAAGTAAAAGTGCGAAAAAAATATGCTGGATTTTTTGGTAGCAATAATTCTTATCCAAAGAATATGGTACTTGTTGAAGAAGTATTATTTGATGAAAATGGGAATAGAAAAAAACATATTAGATACAAAAGTACAGGCGATGTAGATCTTAATTATGAATTCAAATATGATCAAAATGGAAATTTAATTTCCATGGATACATACGATGGCTATGGAAATCTCAAAGGACGAAAAGTATCGCAATACGATAAAAATAATAATGAGATTCTAAGAAAAATTATTGATAGTCGAGATCCAGGAGAATTAAAAACAGAATTAAAATACGATCAAGAAAAAAGACTAATTCAAATAATTAATTATTCCAAAAAAGGAGAAATAGCATCAATACAACAAAATGAATATGATGGTGAACTATTGATAAAATCTACTATAAAAAATGCCGAAGGAAAACAACTTTCGGAAAATACTTTTCAGTATAATTCAAATGGATTTTTAATTAAAGAAACACAAAATGGAATTCAAGGAAATAATGTTATTAATTATAAATATGATTCTAAAGGAAATTTAATTGAAATATCCGATAAGCAAACCAGAAGAATTATGAAATATGATGTCAATGGAAATTTAATAGAAGACAAATTATTTTTATCTGATGGTACACGTCAATTTAGAATAACATTTTCTTATTACGAAAACGGATTGCAAAAAGAAGAAATTAGATATTCAAATGATGATAGACCAGCTTTTATAGCTAAATACGAATACGAATTTTATAATTCTCGAAAAAAATAATTGATGATAAAATTTATACCACTTGGTGGTGCTGACGAAGTAGGAGCTTCCTGCTTTTACATAAATATTAATGGCACTGGAATATTACTCGATTGTGGTATTCATCCTCGCAAAAAAGGGATTGAAGCTCTCCCTGAATTTAATTTACTCAAAGAACTACCACTTGACTTTGTTTTAATTTCACATGCACATCAAGATCATATTGGCTCTCTTCCATTTTTAATTCAGCAATATCCTCATGTAATAATCTATACTACTACTCAAACAAAAGAAATAGCATCAGTTACACTTCATAATGCTGCAAACATTTTACAGGAAAGCTATGTTGAGAACAGCTTTAAAATTTACACTCACGAAGAAATTGATCTACTTGTTCGAAGTATAATCAGTATCGATTATAATGAAACAATATCTGTAAAAGGATTAAGACAAAATACTTCTGAGCCAATAAATATAACATTTATAGATGCAGGACATATACTTGGCTCGGCATCAATTTTAATTGAATATGATAATCAACGATTGCTTTACACAGGTGATATTAATTTAAGTGAACAAACACTAATGATTGGTGCTGAACAGGAAAATTTAAAAAATATAAATACCTTAATTCTTGAATCTACTTATGGCTCAACTGATTCAAAAACTTTAGGTACCTGGGAATCAGAAACTAAAAAATTTGTCAAATCATTAAATATGATTCTTCACAATGGGGGCTCTGTTTTAGTACCAGTTTTTGCACTCGGTAAAACTCAGGAAATGCTTGCATTAATTTTTAATATGATGAAAAACAAAAAATTGATTGAAACTAATTTATACACAGGTGGAATAGGAAGAGAAATTTCCAGAATTTATGATAATAATCGCTACATTGTAAGAAGAAAAAATCCAGAACTTGATTTAAAAGAAATACCACAATTAAACTTAAGTGAAATTGAAGACTACAATGAATTCAGAAAAAATCCTGGAATTGTTTTAGCATCAAGTGGTATGATGCTTGAAGGTACAACTTCTTACAAACTTCTGGATTTCTGGTTAAATCAAAAAGACTTTGCAATTTTTGGTGTTGGTTATATGGATCCAGAAACACCTGGCTATAAAGTATTAAATTCGCACAAAGGTGATTATATTAATCTTAACGAATATAGCTCACCAAAATTTGTTAACTTTGAAATCGAAAAATTTCACTTTCCTTCTCATTCAAAAAGAGAAGATTTATTAAAAATTGTAGAATTAACCAGTGCACAAAATGTCATTCTGGTTCATGGAGATATAAATTCTAAAGATTGGCTTGGTTATAACATACTAAAAAAGTTTAAAGATATTAATCTATATTCTGCAGAAAATAGAAAAGAAATTAATCTTCCATAATATTTCTAAACAATAAATTATTTTGTTTCCAGTTCGTAATTTTCCCGAACAATCCGAGCTCTAATAACATAAACAATATTACAGGAATATATTCAACTAATAAAACTAAAGTATACTCTTTCCACACACCATTTAATTGATAGCTTAAAATAGTAAATGCTGTTAAGCTACTTAACGACGAATACATTATTCCACTCCATACAGGAATAAGTGGTATCAACACAGTTAACCAGCTTATATACCAGGGATGAACTACAGGTGAAAAAATGAATAATAGTAAAATTGAGTAATAAAATTTTTTTATTGAATCGAACTTTTTAAAATAAACAGGGATTAATGTTAATAAAAACAATATTGCACAAACAATCCGAGTCTTTTGATTATGTTCAATAAATGAATTAAGTAGAGAAAAAATACTTCCATTAAATGACCAGTGTTTTGCATAAATAAACAATGACTCAAATGGATTTGATGAAAAAATATAAGGTATAAATTGAACAAAAAAAGTAATAAATGGAATGAAAATAATTTTTAATTTATCTATGACTAACTTTTCTCTAAAAAACAAAATAGGCATTAATAAAATACCTACTGGTTTAATTGAAAAAGATAATCCAAGAAATATTAATGACAAGGACAATTTCTTTTTGTAATAAAACAAAATTGATAAGACAATTAACAACAATCCATAACCATCAAGATGTGAGTCAATTGCAAATTGAAAGGTTGGGAGTGGACACAGTATATAAAGTAAAATTAATTTTGTTGACTTTTCTGATAGCTTTAAAACATTGTAAAGTGTTAGTATTGTAAATAAATCAAAAATTAATAAAAGTAATTTATAACCCCATACGTGCTCGCCACTTAAATTATAACCTATAAAAAAAATCCATTGACTAAAAGGGAAATAAATTGTCTTGAGATTTGGGAAATTGACTTTTGCAGGTAAAATATCTGAATGTAAAGAAGCTAAGTTTGAGTCTATCGGTGCATATTGATAAGGATTAATTCCCATAGATTGAACTTTACCATCCCACATATATCTATAAATATCATCAGAACCAATTGGAGTGGTTGTAATAAAAGAAATTCTCAATATTATTCCTGATAATGCTGAAATTAAAATAATATTTTTACCAAACTCATATTTCAGAATAATAATTGATAGAATTAAAAAAATTATTGAAGAACAGATATAAGAAAAAGTATATGTTTGAACTGGTGTTCTATAAAAAAAATGAATTGATAGAATTATTAGAAAGAAGACAAAAAGAAAACTTAAAAATATGATATGATATTTTTTCATTAAAAAATTATCACAAATAAATTCCTCATCAAAAAATAGTTTATATAATTTTAAAAAAGAATAACAATTTATATAAAAGCTTACTTACCCTCTTCAAAGTCAATTAATTTACTATCACGAAAGTAAAAAGTTACTTTACCATAATAATATTGAGTAAATGTCCCCCACTTTTGAACATTCTTTTCAATCTTATCTGGTTTACCCCAGCTGGCAAGTAACATTTTTTCTGTCATTCCTTTCCATACCTGTTTATTATAAATTCTTCGTCCTATCTCCCTACCAAATTTTTTAATATAAAGATTTTCTATTTCCTGGTTTAATAAATCTATTTTACCATCAATTAATGAAGATTCTTTTTTCAAGCTATCGATGTTTTTTTGTAATAATTTTTTCTCTTCTAAAAGTATTGATTGAAATTTCTTTAATGAATCTCTCTCCTGCTGGTAATTATCAAAATTAATTATTGGTTGTGCACTTAATTTTATTGTAATATAAAATATTATTAATAAGATGTTTTTCATAACTAAAGTCGTTTAGTTCTATTTAATAAAAAAAATCCTGTCAATAAATGACAGGATTGCAAGTAGTGAAGAAATTATTTTAAAAAAATTTGTTTATTAGTACGGTTCAAATATAAATTTAGTATGTGATAAATGCTATAAAAATTTTTACGAAATACTTTCACTAATTTCAAAAAATTTGGTTTATTTACATATTCTTGAAGTTTGAATGTATAGTCTTTATATTTACAACCCAAATTTATTATTGGCGAGGTAGCTCAGCAGGTTAGAGCAGTGGAATCATAATCCACGTGTCGGGGGTTCGAATCCCTCCCTCGCTACATTTTATAATGGAGACAAAGGATGTATACAATATTAGTTTTATTAGCATTATTTATTTCATTTTTACTGATTGTAGTTGTACTGCTTCAATCAAGTAAAGGGGGAGGTTTAGCTGGTACATTTGGTGGTGGCCAGTTTGGAACTGTTTTTGGAACAAGAAGAACAGCTGATTTTCTAAGCAAAGCAACCTGGTGGTTAGCAGGTGCTTTAATAGTTCTTTCTATTTTAATTAATTTATTTTTCTTACCAGGTAAATCAACAGTAGAACAAAGAGAGAGTGTAATTCAAGGGGAACAACAAACTATTCCTACTACCCCTGTATTACCACAACAATCGTCTCAACCAACAAAATAAATTTAATGGTTGATTGGTATAAGCCAATCAACCATTTATTGAAATGATAATGAAGCACACCAAAAATCACATCGAAAAATCAAGGGCAAAATGAAAAAGCAAGTAAAACCTGTAAAAGCATATAATAATATCGAATTTCTTAACTCAAAAGATGCAAGAACTATAAGGATTTTAGCTGAATACTACGAGCCTAAAGCAAGATTCGAAAAAAATAAAATTATTGACACAATTGTTTTTTTTGGATCTTCAAGAATTATCTCAAGGAGAGAAGCTCTTAAGTTAGTCAATGAAACAAAAAAAGGGAACACACCTTCCCTGAAAAAGAAATTTGAACGAGCAGTCAAATTACTTGAGATGTCAAAATATTATGAAGATGCTGTTGAGTTATCAAGAAGACTTACAGAATGGTCAATGAAATTAGATGGGAATGGGAATAGATTTATCATTTGCACAGGTGGTGGTCCTGGAATAATGGAAGCTGCAAATAAAGGTGCATATTTAGCAGGTGGCCGATCAATTGGATTAAATATAAGTATACCTTATGAGCAATTTGTAAATAAATATGTAGATCCCGAATTATCATTCGAATTTCATTACTTTTTTATGCGTAAATTATGGTTTGTTTATTTGGCAAAAGCATTAATAGTCTTTCCAGGCGGTTTTGGAACTATGGACGAGCTTATGGAAGTTCTTACATTAGTTCAAACTAAAAAAGTTGTTAAAAAAATGAAGATTATTATTTACGACGAAGCTTACTGGCGAGAAATTATAAATTTTGATGCTTTAATTGAACATGGAACAATTAGTAAAGAAGATATGAAATTATTCGATTTCTGTAATTCAATTGATGAAGCTTTCGAAAAAATAACTAATCATTTTAAAAAATACTTTCTCTAAAAATAAAAAAACCCGTTTAAAACGGGTCTTCCTTTCAAATTGCCAAAAAAATCAGCCTTTCTTCTCTTTGAGTGCCTGCTCTCTTGAAGCTCTCCGTTTTGCTTTAATTAAATCCATTCTTTTTTCAATTGATGGCTTTACATAAAAGGTTCTTTTTTTGAATTCCTTTAATATCCCTGAACGTTCGTATTTTTTCTTAAAGCGTTTTAGAGCTTTATCGATACTTTCATTTTCTTGAACTGTAATTCCTACCACTCTATATCACCTTCCTTTTATTAGTTTTTAAAATTTTGTGCACCAAACTTAATCTTTTCGAATTTAATTGTCAACCTTACTTTGGGGTGTTATTACAAGGACAGGGCACTTAGCATATCTTATAACTTTTTCAGCTACACTTCCAAGTAGTGTATGCAAAATTCCAGTTCTACCATGTGTTGCAATTACAATTAAACCTTTTTCTACTTCATTAGAATATTTAACTATTTCTTCATAATCAATTCCTTTTCTTAAGACCTGAATTATTTCTACATTTGAATCATTTTGCAGTTTCTGGGCTGTTTCATTTAACTGTCTTTTGGCTTCTTCTTCCATATTATTCATTATTTCATCTTCGGAAACATCAAGAGAATGAACAGCCAGAAATGGTGGAGTCTTTTCCAATACATAAATAAGATGAATCTTAGCTCCTATCTTTTCTGCCAAATCTACTGCATAATCGAATGCAGAAAAAGATAATGAACTAAAATCTGTTGGTATTATTATGTTTTTAATGTCAAACATAATTAACTCTATTTAATTATTATCAAAACTTTTATTTTTTCTTTTGGAGAAAATATAACCTTTATCTTTAGCATAATCATACAATAAAGAATAGAGCATTTTTCGTGCACGGTGCAATCTTGATCTTACTGTTCCAACTGGTATATCGACAAAATCAGCTATTTCTTCGTAACTAAATCCTTCAATATCACTAAGAATTATTACAGTTCTAAAATCTTCTGGCAATTTGTTGATTGCTTCGGAGATTTCATCGTCCAGTGTTTTACTAAAAGCATCTTCTTCGTAATGATTAGATTGAACTTCATCTGATTTTATTGTTTCATAAAAATTCTGAACATCTTCATAATCAACTTTGTTAGGTTCTTTAATATGTTTTCTATAATCGTTGATGAAGGAATTTTTCATTATTCTAAAAAGCCAGGCTTTACAGTTTGTTCCTTTTTCGAACTTGTCAAAAAATCGAAATGCTTTTAAATAAGTTTCCTGAACAAGATCATCGGCATCTTCTTCGTCGCCAGTTAATCTGAGAGCAAAATTATACAACGCATTCATATGAGGAATAGCTTCTTTCTGAAAATCTTCATAAAGCTCTTTTAACCTATCGTTCGATATTTCATTTTCCAGTTCTTGCATTTCAATTTCATAAATTATATATGTAAAATTAATGAATAATAAGACTATTTAATATTCTTGTTTCTGAATCATTCAGAATTTGAAAAAATCCATTAATAACAATATAAGTTTTATCTTTTCCTTTGCTGATGATCAAATTTGCATATTCATCCACAGCTAATTGAGGTTTGTAGTTATCATAACATAACATATTAATCGGTAAATTAATATAGTCCTTTGTAAATTTATTATTAAATCTAATATATCCATAACCAGCAGAAAGTAAAGATTTATATTGAAGTTTTTCAAAATCCATTTGTTCTGTAGCTGAATAAATTTTTGTTACATCAACATTATAACCATCAAGTATATATTCTTCGATACCAAATTTAATTGATAAATCTCCTATCTCTTTTATTTTACCTACAAAATAAAAGTTATTGGTTTCACTATCATATTTTCTTTCTCTATTAATTCCTATATCTACTGTAAAGGAATTATCATTCTTTTTGATTTTTAAATTTCTTAAAAGCAAATCGAACAGCAACTGATTATTTTCTGGAATTGAAAAGTAATCTAAATAGTTACTTTCATTAAATTTTTCTGTGGCAATAAAATAAAAAGCAGAAAGTAAAGAAATAAAATTTAATTTTCTGATTTTTGTTTTTGTCGGATCTTCTCTTAAGAAACCTGATTCAATTAATATAGAACTTATGCCTGTTTTTGTAAAATTATCTCCAAATGATCTTGGTTCGTGGTCATCATCATATCTTGCAATATTAAATGGAATAAATTCTTTCAATATTTCTGATATTTTAACGATGAGTTTCATACTTATCTTACGAGTTTCTGTAATACTTTTATCAAAATCTGATGGTGGTGCAAGCATAGAAATTGCTGCTAAGTTATTGCTTCTACCAGCAGTGTAATAATTATTCTGGTCGTGAAGATTAAAAGCAAATTTAGGTTTTATTCTATTTGCAATATCCCATAAAATTTTTGATTCATACGATTCACATCTTATAGCATCTCGATTCAAATCAATATTAAGTGAATTTTCTCTTTGAAATTTTTCTGCTCCATCTGGATTTAACATTGGTATAAAAAATATTTTTAATTTATTAAGAATCATTTCTTTCTCGTGTTTATACTCATCATCTTCAAGAAAAAAGTTTATCAAGTCAAATATAGTTGCTGTTGCTGTAGGTTCATCACCATGCATCTGACTCCATGCAAGAACACAAATATTTCCTTCCCCAAGCGAAATAGAATAAATTTCTCTACCTTCAATTGAATAACCAGCTAATTCTACACTAACATTATTTTTCTCTTTTAAACTTTCAATCAAATTTTTTATTTGTGAATGTTTTAATAAAGGTAGCGATAATTTTTTTTCTATATACTTTTCGTAATTTTCATAAATTGATTTGAAACTCATCATATTTAATTTATGTTTTATTTATTGATTTATGTTACTAACTTAATGCAAATTTAATTAGCAAGTTATAATTATTAAAGTACAATAAAAAATACGGAGCTATTATGTCAACTGATACACTAAAAATAGGCTCAAAAGCACCTGATTTTAATTTACCTGCAGTCGATGGTAATACCTATTCTCTAAATTCATTTAAAGACAAGGAAGCTTTAATTGTAATTTTTAGTTGCAATCATTGTCCATATGTTCGTGCATACGAAGATAGAATTATTCAAATTCAGAATGATTATAAAGACAAACTACAAATTGTAGCTATTAATTCGAATGATACTAAAAATTATCCAGAAGATTCTTTCGAAGAGATGATAAAAAGAGCAAAAGAAAAAAAATTTAATTTCCCTTATTTGAGAGACGAGACTCAGGAAATTGCAAAAGCTTATGGTGCAACACACACTCCTGAAATATTTTTATTCGATAAAGAGCGTAAACTTGTTTTTCACGGAAAGATAGATGATAACTGGCAGGAACCAGAAAAAGTTAAAACTCCATATCTTAGAAATGCAATCGATGAATTACTATCTGGAAAAGCAATTTCAGTCCCTGAAACATTTACAATTGGTTGTACTATCAAGTGGAAAACTTAAAACTCAAGAGTCTAAATAATAAGTGTAAATAAAAAGTAAAAATCAGGGATTATAAAATTTTATAACAAAATTTCACCAAAATTATCTTCATAATGTTGAATTTCTTTTAATGGTTGTGGTGAAATTGCAAAACAATAGAGTGGATATAATTGAGTAATCATTTTTATTGTTTCAAGTATAATTTCATCAGAGAATAAAATTTTATCAGGAATATTTTTATTCCTTTCTAAAAGGATAAAATCAATATTTTCTAAAAAATGAAGATGATTTTGTGAATTGAATTTTTTTACTATTAATTGTGAATTATTCTCAAGATCAGAAAGAGAATAGTTGTTATCAATTTTGTATTTGTTGCATATATTAATAATTTCTTTTTTGTACCTTAAAAGATTTTGTCCGAAATAAAGATTATTTCCCTTTTTACGATTAATAAACATTCCCATAGCAAAACTTCGTGAATCAAAGTAAAGATAAAATTCACTGTCAAGTTTAAATCTACCAAAATGAATCAACAAAAAAGTTCTATACGGCTCCCCTTTTGCAAATCGCATATCTTTATTAAGTCGCATTATCGTTTCGTTAAACTTTGGTTCGGAGCGAATAGCAGGATTTAATCTATTTAAGAAAGGAGCAATTTCAGAAATAAAAGATTTAGCAGGTTCAATTAAATATTTTTGATATCGTAATTTATTCTTATGAAACCATTCTATATTATTATTTTTTTCGAGATCTCTGAAAAATTTAAATACTTCTTCACTAAATCCATTAAACTTTGTATTGCTTTTCAATACATTATTCCAAGATTTAATGTTAAATAAAAATGTCCAAAATTTTTTCTAAATCTATCCTTCATATTTTCAACACCTTTGTCAAAAAGGTGAACATAGTAGTATCTGAT
Source organism: Rosettibacter firmus (assembly GCF_036860695.1). Taxonomy (NCBI): domain Bacteria; kingdom Pseudomonadati; phylum Ignavibacteriota; class Ignavibacteria; order Ignavibacteriales; family Melioribacteraceae; genus Rosettibacter; species Rosettibacter firmus. Next base: position 1,035,357 of record NZ_JAYKGJ010000001.1, read on the forward strand.
ATTTATACCAGCAAGATTTTTTTTACTAATTCCAAAATTAGCACCAAGTCCTATATATCCCCCAACAGCATAATGCATTTTTGCTTTATTAAATGCCGAGAAAAAATCTGTTGTATATGGTTTTGAAACTACAAAAGTAGGACCAATTCCTGCATTAATATATGGTCGTAAATTATCTGTAAGAATATCATAAAACAATCTATATTGAACACCAAAATTTAATGGTATTAAAAAAACATTATTTACTTTTCCCAGTACAAATGTATTACCATACCAATCAACATATTCAACTTCACGTTCATCTTTTGATTCGGAGATTGAAATATCTGCAAAGCCAGTTATTGTTGGAGTAAAATTCTTTCTAATGAATGCACCTAATCCAAATCCCCCTTCTCCAAACATTAAATCAATTCCCCAGCTATGTTCTGGAAATTTTTCAGGTTCTTTTTCTGGTGCTAATTCTCCTATTCTTTGAGCACTAATTTGCACCGATGTAATTATAGCCAATAAATAAATAAATTTTTTCATATTCTCATCTCTTTCATAAACTTGTTATTAAAATTATATTTTATATATTAAAAATCAATAAAGGAATTTTTAAATGTTTTACAAACTAATAATTCGTCAGGTTCTCAGATGGCAACTAATCTTGAATTAAAAATTAAAATTGATTCGCCAATTCCTTACGAGAGAAAATTAAAAACTAATGGAATTAAACACATTCAAACATTAAAACAAAAAGATATTTATTATAAATACAATGATAGTCTTTTGAAATTACGCATTGAAAAAAACAAATATTATTTAATCAAGTACTTAAGAAATGAAATTGGTAAACGATGGAGTAATTATGAAATACTTGAATTAAAAGGGAAAAATCCAGAAAAATTTTTATCGAATATTTTTTGTATCGAGAATATAATAGAAAAAACAAGGAAATTATATCTTTATAAAAATACAAGAATCCACATAGATAATGTAAAAAATCTGGGCTGGTTTTTAGAATTAGAATCAGTTGTTAATAGTAACAAAAAAGAAGCTTCGAAAGAATTTAAAGAAGTAGTTAATTTTCTTGAAATTGATTTATCGAATCAAATTAGAAAATCATATAAAGAATTATTAAAAAATGATTCTAACAAAATTAAACATTGAAAAAGTTGATATTGATTATCTCATTAATGAAAAAATAACAGATAATACAGTATCTGAGCTTCTACTTATTGTACCGACAAATAGAAAAGTAAGAAATCTCAAGAAAGATATAATTTCATTAATGCCTTCACGTTCTGCTGTAGAATTAAATATAGAAACATTGGGCACTTTTTCATCTAAAATTTTAAATCATATAAAACCTTTTAGACAATTAAGTGAAGCAGCATCTATTGTTTTTATCAAACAATGTTTTACAGAAATAAAACCAAAATATTTTTCTATCTACAAAAATGAAGTTCCTTTCGGTACACTTGATAGAATAAAGAATGTAATTACTGAATATAAACGTCATGGAATAACACCGTCTCATCTACGGGAAGAAGCAGAAAAACTTAATAAGTCAGAAAAATTTAAAACTCTCGATATAGCAGATATATACGAAAAGTATATTAACAAATGTTATACTGTCAATTCATTTGATATAGGTGATGTGTATACAAATCTACTTAACATAAACCAAGAAGTGTTCTGCAAACATTTTTCATCTTTATATCGAGAAGTAAAAATAGTAATCATAACTGGATTTAATGAATTTACAAATCCTGAAATAGAAATAATAAATCGTCTTTCACATTTTAGTAAGATTAAACTTTACATCAACTTAGATTACAATGAAAATAATAAACTTCTTTTTTCTCATCTGGATAAGTGTTATAGAAAGTTTGTCGATTTAGGTTTTAAAAATGTAGAAGATATAAGTGAATCGCACCTGCCTGAATTTAGAATGTTAATTCGGAATGAGTTATTTAAACAATTTCCAGAAGAAAAAAAATACGATTATAGACACAATATTTATAAAATAATTGGATTCGATAGAGAAAATGAAGTAGAACTGATTTCAAAACAAATAAAAAATTTAATACGTACCGAAAATGTAAATCCTGATAAAATTTGTGTTGCATTTAATTTAATACAGAACTATTCATTAATTGTAAGAGATGTTTTTTCAAAAAATGGTATCCCTTTCAATCTTACTGATAGACTCAGACTTGACAATTCAAATCCAGTCAAAGCAATAATCAATTTACTTGAGATAGCAGAAAATGATTATTACTATCAAAATATTTTTCGAGCATTAAACAGTGGATTTATAAATCTAAACAATATCGATTTATTTAATCTGTATAAAATTTCTTCGGAATTAAAAATTGTTTCTGGAAAAGAAAACTGGATTAATATTATTAATGATCATCTCAACAACATAGAAACATATGATGAAAATGATAATAGAAAAGATAAAATTGCAGCATTAACCAAAGCTTTAGAAGATATTAAATTGATTACAACTTTATTAGAACCTTTCGAACAAAAACAAACTATAAATCAATTCAGAGAAAATCTTTTCAATTTAATTATAAAATCAGGATTGCCGCTAAAGTTATTATCGTTAGAATATAATCAGGAAGAAAACATTAGAGGTTTTAATAAATTCATAGAAACAATAAATGAAATTTTCGATTTACTTGAAGAAGAAAAAGGAAAAGATGAAAAATATTCTCTCCACTTTTTTATGGATCAAATTAGAACAGCATGCAGCTGGGCAAGATTTAATATCAAAGAAAAATCCAGTTATGGAGTTCTAATTACAAACTTAGAAGAAATACGTGGACTTAACTTCGATTATTTATTTATTGGTGGATTGTGCGATGGTGATATTCCAACAAGATATAATCCCGAAATTTTTTCAACTGGAAAATTTAGAAAGCAAGCTTTTATTCATCAAACCGAAGAAAGAAATCTTTTTTATCAAGCTCTTAATTGCTGGAATAAAAAATTATTTTTGAGTTATCCACTTACAGATAATGGAAGAGAAACTGTTGCCTCTGCATTTTTAAAAGAGTTTGATAAAATATTTATTACCAGTGAAATAAAAGAAAATGAATTATTTACGAAAATTTATTCACTTGAAGAATTACAAGTATATGCAGGCAAAAATCTCTGGGCATTAAACTTACTTCAAAAAAATTTTAATGTTGATAAAGATCATCTTCAGAAATCAATTGATGTAGAAAAACAAAGAGAAGAAAACATTTTATCCGAATCAATTTATAATGGCTTTTTATTGACAGACGTAGATTATAAGATAAATATTGAAGAAATATTAAATTCATTTACCCAGAAACAATATTCAATATCACAACTCGAAACTTACGCTTTATGTCCATTCAAATTTTTCATTGAAAGAGTATTGGGAATTAAAATAATTGAAGAACCAAAAGAAGAAATCGAAGCAATTGAGCTTGGTAGAATTTTACATTCCATTTTGTTTGAGTTCTATACAAAAATTAAAAAAGTAAAAATAGATTTAAGAAATTGCAGTAATGCAGAACTTGAAAATGCAAAGGAATTAATTCTTAATATTGCAAATAAAAAAATAGAACAATCACTTTTTAAATCACCATTAACATTTTATGAAAAAGAATTACTCACAGGAATAGATGGAAATTTAGATGATTCAATTTTAGGAAAATTTATTGAATATGAATCATCTTTACACGATGAGTATGAACCCAGATTTTTTGAAGTGCAGTTTGGAGCAATGAATGTTGAAGAAGCAGATAATGAACTAAGTACACTGGAACCAATTAAAATTGATCAACTTAAATTACGTGGAAAGATTGACAGAATAGAATTATCTAATAATGATAACTCTTTTAATATTGTTGATTATAAATTAAGTGGAGACAAACCCAAAACACGAGAACTCAAACATGGAATCTCTTTACAACTGCCAGTTTACTTATATGCTGCTTCAGAATTACTGAAAGATAAGTATGGATACAATTTCACCCCAAACGAAATGATAATCTATTCATTGAAATACTCAGAAGAAGAATTTGGCAAACAAAAAATTTCTTTAGGAAGAAGTAAAGAATTTCAGAGTATGCAGGAATTAATTGACAATACCATTTTACATATTAAAAACTATGTAACTTCAATATCAAAAGGAAGATTTAATTTATCACCCCATGACGATAGAGAAAAAATTATCTGTCGATACTGTCAATTTAAGCCCATTTGTAGAATACAGGAAACTTTATAAAAGTCAAGTACCAGATAAAAAAAATCATTACTTTCTTGATAACAACACTTAGCTTTTATAATTTCATATCAAAATAAATTTAATTTTTATTATGACATTGTTACGATTATTACTATTAACCTCGATTATTGCCTGTTTCTTTCAGGCTTATAGATTTAGAAAGCATGAAATGTTTTATTATTTCTATATACTCGCTGCAGCTGATCCTGTAAATTTATTAAGATCTTACATCATAAAAAGTAATAACTTTGATGTATATTACTTTTCTATAATTTCAGTATTGTTAGTTTTTTCACTTCCCAAATTAAATATAAAATATAAACTTGCAGTTCTTTTGAGTATAATGACATATTTCATATTAGACCCATACCACATTAAAATATTGTTAATATTTAATCTTTTACAATTCTTTATAATGCTTTATTTTATTAATAATATTATTAATGAGTGGTGGAACGATAAAGATATAAAATTTTTTATGGTCATACTTATAATCCAGCATCTATTTTTAATTATTAAAAGATACTTATTTTATACAGATATAAATACCTATTTAAATTTTTATACATATTTCCTGCTTCTTGATATATTTTATACTTTCATTATAGTTATACTGGGTCCCCATAAAGGATTCTCATTAAATATCAAATGGTTAGATAAATTAACAGGAAGAAGAAAAATTATAGTTTATGGCAATGGAAACCAGACATTTGATTTAAGTGACCTAATAAAATATGGATTAACCGAGAGAGAAATTGAGGTACTAAAATTAATAAGTCAAGGTTATACATCTAAGGAAATTGCAGAAAAGTTATATCTTTCGAAAAAAACTATTGATTATTATCGTAGCAATATTCGTGCAAAACTCAATCTTTCAAAAAAATCAGAAATTATACGATTCTTAAAAGAGAGAAACTTTATTTCTGAACCGAATGAAATTTATCAGACAAAATAATCTCTTCTAAACATTTCCTTAATTTTTAAAAAAAATTACCTGTCAAATAAATTATCCTTATTAATTGCTAATAATTGCTCAATTAGTATTTTTTTAGTATTTCTATCACAAAAATTAGTACTAAATCCTAATGCGTAGACTTCATTATTATACTATTTTTGCGATAAAGTTTTGAGGGCACCAATTGACCGGTTGAAAGCTAATGCAAGTAAACCGGTCAATAATTGGTTAAAGCTATTAATGTATAAAAATTTAAGATATTTTTTTTATAAACATCTAATGTTTATTAATCTCATTTACACTGTGGGATACTGGTCATTAATTATTTTCTCAACTTATTTAGGTATTTATAATATAATTTATCCAAAAACATTGGTGGATGAATTCCAGGCTTCATTCAAAATATATGATAATTTATTAATCTTACTTACCACATGTATTTCACTGATACAAATCACAATTGCATTACTTATGATGTTAAGATTACATATTAAGCCAATATTACTCATTTCTGCTATAATATTTGCAATTTTAGCCTTTATTGAGTTTTTGCCCTCAATAGAAATAGTACCACCTTTTGAATATATAAACCAAATAACAATTATTAATCACCAGAAAGTAATAAAATTTTTAATCTATTTATTCTTCTATTTGATTTCTCTAATTCTTTACTTTAAAACAAAAAACACTTATTCAGATATTAACCTTTCATAAATTAACCTGTGAGTTTTTTCATATTTCTTAAGAAAAGCAAGTAACTTAAAATTAATAATATCTCACCAATCAAAAATATTAATAAAGGAAATTCTACTGGACTTATTGAAGCAACCCTCTTTTGAAAATCATAAGTAAAAGAAAAGAGAATTAATACAACACCTACAAAAGCTGTCAATGTACTAAATTTATCAGTCTTTAATACATATCCTTTTTGTTGCAGGTAAAAACTTATTAAAGAAAAAATAATCATACTTATTGCAATTGTAACTGGAGCATAAACAGGTGCAATCCATGGTACAGGAATTAAAAATAAAATATCATCAGTCATCAACGATTCAGGCCAGTTTAAAAACAACTTGAGCCACACATAATAAAAAATATCCCACACTCCAAAACAAAAAATGAAATAGAAAAATCTTTCTATAAAAAATTTTCCACACAAAATACCTATTGAAAGTAACATTACAATAGTCGAAAATTCTCTTATTAATTCTATTATAAAAATTTTTGTAGGAATTAATTTCAAAGGAAAATGAAAACCCTCTGGATAGTATAATTCTCTCAAATATACAACAATAACAGCTTCAAGATTTGCCATAAAAAGGCTAAATACAAATAATAGAATTAACTTGTGATGTAATTTCATTTTGAAACCCTCATATTATTAGTAAATAACTATTGAAAACTTCATATATAATTTTTATTTTTTCAATGCCACTGCAAAACGCGGTGGCAATTTTTTTTGAGTTCATACCACTCATTATAATTTTGTTTTTTTAGCAACAAAAAAGGAGTAAGACGGTGTCAAATTTTGTTTATCTAAGTAAAGAACGTATAAGAGAATTAGAAAAAGAATTAGCTGAACTTAAGAATCATGGCAGAAAACAAATGGCAGAACGGATTGCAGAAGCCAGATCTCATGGCGATCTTTCAGAAAATGCTGAATATGATGCTGCAAAAGAAGAACAGGGATTACTTGAATTAAAAATTAGTAAACTCGAAGACCTGCTCTCAAGAGCAAGAGTTATTGATACTTCAAATATGCCAAAGGATCAGGTTCATATTCTCTCAAAAGTTAAAGTGAAAAATCTTAACAATAATAAAATATTTGAATATATACTTGTATCTCCAGAAGAAGCAGATTTAGAAAAAGGTAAAATTTCTATTTCTTCTCCTGTTGGTCAGGCATTAATGGGTGCTAAAGCTGGTCAGATAGTCGAAGCAAAAGTACCGGCCGGTATTATAAAATTCGAAATCTTGGGAATTGAATAATTTGCTGGACGAATCATATTTACAAATTGCTCTGGAATTAGCTAAGAAGGGGAAAGGCAAAGTAAGTCCATCTCCTCTTGTTGGAGCTTTACTCGTAAAAAATGATAAAATAATAGGAGCAGCTTATAGAAATTCTCCTTCAGAAATAAGTACAGAAATTTTAGCTATAAAAAAATCAAAAGAGAATACTGAAGGTGCAACTCTTTATACTAACTTAGAACCATGTACACTTTCAACCGATACACAGGATTGCATCGATTTCATTATTCAATCTGGAATTAAGAAAGTTGTCATTGGTTCATTAAATCCAAGACCAGACTACAAGGGTCAATCTATTAAAAAATTAAGGAAAGCTGGTATTGAAGTTAAAACTGGCATACTTGAAAATGAATGTATCGATATAAATAAATTTTATTTTAAATATATCTCAACTTCACTTCCTTACATCACATTAAAAATGGCAATTACTATTGATGGAAAAATAGCAGATACTTCTGGTAATTCTAAATGGTTAACATCCGTTGAATCGAGATGTCTGGTTCATGAACTCCGTTCAGAATATGATGCAGTTATGGTTGGTTTTAAAAGTGTAAAAATTGATAATCCTGAACTAACCGTTAGACTTGTTGAAGGTAGAAATCCCAAAAGAATCATACTCGATTCTAAACTTCAGTTAAGCTTAGAATCAAATCTTGTAAAAAAGAATCTTGATAAAAATTTGATAATTGTTACTTCACAAAAAAATCAAAACAAGAAGAAAAAAATTAATGCTTATCTTAAAAGAGGGATAAAGATTTTATTTGTTCCAGAAAAAAGTAATGGCAAATTAGACCTGCTGAAAACTCTTTCCATTCTCTCTGAAGAGAAAATCACATCTGTACTTGTTGAGGGTGGTAGCAAAGTTTTCACCAGTTTTATAAAACAAAAACTCGAAGATGAGATTTTAATTTTTATATCACCTAAAATACTTGGACGTGGCTTACCACTCTGCTCTAATCTTGGAATAAAAAGTTTATCAGAAGCTATAAATTATTCTATAAAAGAAGTCGAAAAAATAGGTGATGATGCTTTAATTAAATTAATGAGAAGATAATCTTTTTAAAAGCTACCAATTAATTTCATGAAAAGTTTAGAACAAAAAATAATTAACTTTATTGCAAGGTATAATTTAATTGAAAAAAATGATAACTTATTAATATCATTTAGCGGAGGTCCCGATTCTGTTTTTGCTTTATACTTTTTCAATAAGTTCAAAAAGAAATACAAGATTAAAATTGCTGCAATTCATTTTAATCATCAACTAAGAGGTAAAGAATCTGACGAAGACGAAATGTTTTGCTCGGAGTTTTGCAAGAAATTAGATATTCCTTTCTACTCATTCAGACTTAATGTTAAAGATTATGCAAAGAAAAATAAACTTTCAATCGAAGAAGCAGCAAGAGAACTCCGCTATAATTTTCTCGATAAATTTTCCATAGAAGAAAATTATAATAAAATTCTTACTGCTCACAATCTAAACGATAACACAGAAACAATTTTATTAAATTTATTCAGTGGAACAGGTTTTTCAGGTTTATCGGGTATACCAATTAAACGTGGTAAAATTATTCGTCCATTACTTTGTATATCAAAAGATGAGATTCTGGAATATCTCAATCAAAACAACATCAACTATAGGATTGATTCTTCTAATCTTCAAAATGATTTTAAAAGAAATATCATAAGAAACGAAATCTTGCCTTTGATAAGAAAAAATTTAAATCCAAAAGTTGATAGTGCAATTTTCAGATCATCAAAACTTCTCGAAAATTTTAATTCTATTATAGAAAAACACATAAATGAACTTACTGAAAAATATATCAGAATCTCCAGAGGGAACATATTCATCAAATTATCCGCTCAAAAAATTGATGATGGTATCTTAGGTGAAATTCTTAAAAGAATATTAAAAGATAATTTTAATTATTCTATTGAATATGATGATTTAATGAAAATCAAATCATTATTCGATAAACAAACAGGAAAAGAAATTAATATATCTAAAAAAATTAAGGCAATTAGAGAAAGAAATTACATAAGTATTTCTTTGAAAAAAGAAGAAAGCAATTCGTTCTTTAATTTAAAAGTTGGAGAGAAAATAAAAATTAACAATAAAACTTTGGGTATTGAAGAAGTTGATAAAAACAAAATAAAATTAATAAAAAGAAAAAATATTGAATATATTTCTGCCGATAAATTGAGTAACGATTTTATTTTACGAAAATGGGAAGCTGGCGATAAATTCATACCATTAGGCATGAAGAAACTGAAAAAGGTTTCTGATTTTTTAACTGATGAAAAAATAAAATCTTCAGAAAAAAAAGATAAATTTGTATTAGTGAACAATAATTTAATTGTCTGGGTTGTAGGTCATAGAATAGATGACCGAGTAAAAATTACTTCACAAACTAAAAGGATATTAAAACTGTGGATAAAATAGATATTCAAAGTGCAAAAGAATTGTGGATTGGAACTGAAAAATTTGTTCCTTTTATAACAGAAGAACAAATTCAAAAAAGAATAGCAGAATTAGGTAAAGAAATATCAAACGACTATAAAGCTAAATTACCTATATTCATTGGAGTTTTGAACGGCTCTTTTATGTTCATGGCCGATTTAATGAAACATATAACCATTAATTGCGAAATTGATTTTTTTAAACTTTCCAGTTATGGCGATGCAAAAATAAGCTCTGGAAAAGTAAAACTTATTAAAGACTTAAATGCCGATATTACAGACAGACATCTAATAATAGTTGAAGATATTGTTGATACTGGATTATCTATTAAATACATAGAAAAATTAATGGAAAGCCATAGCCCTGCAAGCATGAAAGTTGCATCGCTACTGGTGAAAGAAGATAGTATAAAATATGATGTGAAAATTGATTATATTGGATTCAAAATTCAGAACAAATTTGTAATTGGATACGGATTGGATTATGCTCAGAAATACAGAAATTTAAAATCTATTTATGTGTTAAGTGAATAAATAAAGGTGTAAATTTAAATTATGGCAAATAACGACAATCGACATAAGAATAACAAATCAAAACCTCCTTTTGGTAATGGTTCTCAAAAACCTGAAGGTGATTTTGATTGGTCAAAAATTATTAGAACTGTAATCAGCTGGGGTACGGTAATAATTGCTGCAGTTATTATTATGCAATTTATGAAATCCGGAACCCCTAATATGATTGATGTTCCCTACGATGTTTACGAAAAGTTCCTGGAAAGTGGAAAAATTGCAAGCGCTAAAATCATAAAAACTGATGTAAACGATTATAGATTTGAAGGTAAATTAATTCAAAAAGAAAAAATATTCTTAAATGGTGCTTATGTTGATGTTCAAAACTTTAGCGTAACATTAATTGAACCTGTTCTTCAGGATCAGGTTAAGATATGGAAAGAAAAGAATATTAAATTTACTTTTGTCAAAGAATCAAATGAATGGACTTCTATACTCTTTGGGCTTATACCATGGATTATAATTTTTGGTATCTGGATCTTAATCTTTAGAAGAATGCAAGCTGGAGCCGGTGGAACAAAAGGAATCTTTAACTTTGGTAAAAGTAGAGCCAAATTAATAACAGAATCATCAATTAAAGTAACATTTAAAGATGTTGCTGGTGCTGACGAAGCAAAATTAGAATTAGAAGAAATAATTGAATTCCTTAAGGAACCTGCTAAATTTCAAAGACTTGGTGGTAAAATTCCACGTGGTGTTTTATTATTAGGACCTCCTGGAACAGGAAAAACTTTATTAGCAAGAGCTGTTGCTGGCGAGGCTGGAGTTCCTTTCTTTTCAATCTCGGGAGCAGACTTTGTTGAAATGTTTGTCGGTGTTGGTGCAAGTCGTGTTCGCGATCTTTTTGAACAAGGTAAAAAGAATGCCCCATGCATAATCTTCATTGACGAGATTGATGCTGTCGGAAGACATCGTGGAGCCGGATTAGGTGGTGGACACGATGAACGTGAACAAACCTTAAATCAATTACTTGTTGAAATGGACGGCTTCGAACAAAATAGTGGTGTAATTATAATTGCTGCTACAAATCGCCCGGATGTTCTTGATCCTGCTTTGTTAAGACCAGGAAGATTTGATAGACAAATTGTAGTCGACCGCCCTGATGTTAAAGGTAGAGAAGGAATTCTTAAAGTTCATACAAGAAAAATACCTCTCGATTCTGATGTAGATTTAGCTGTACTTGCCAAAGCTACACCTGGACTTGCTGGTGCAGAATTGGCAAATATGGTTAACGAAGCTGCTTTACTTGCAGCAAGAAAAAATAAAAAGAAAGTTTCGATGGAAGACTTTGAAGAAGCTAAAGATAAAGTAATGATGGGAATAGAAAGAAAGAGTTTAATAATTTCAGAAGAAGAGAAAAAAATCACTGCTTATCACGAAATTGGTCATGTACTTGTTGCTAAAATGCTTCCCGAAGCCGATCCGGTTCATAAAGTTACAATCATTCCTCGTGGAAGAGCTCTTGGTGTTACTACTTATTTACCTGTAGACGAAAAACACACTTATTCAAAAGAATATCTCGAAGCAATGATTACATATGCACTTGGCGGAAGAGCAGCAGAAAAAATTGTATTTAAGAGATTTACTACAGGTGCAGGTAATGATATAGAAAAAGCAACCAGTATTGCTCGCAAAATGGTTTGTGAATGGGGAATGAGCGAAAAATTAGGTCCACTGGCTTATGGCGCTAAAGAAGAAGAGATCTTCCTTGGTAGAGAAATAACAAAACACAAAGATTATAGCGAAAAGACCGCACAGGAAATTGATGAAGAAGTTAAAAAGATTGTTATGACATGTATGGAAAGAGCAGAAAAAATTCTTCAGGAAAATATCGAATTATTACATAAACTCTCAAAAGAACTACTCGAAAGAGAAATTCTTGATTCTGAAGAAATAGATAAAATTATGAAAGGAGAAGAATTACCACCGATTAAGAAAAATGGCGGGGAAAATAATGCTGAAAAAAATCAGGAAATCCCTGAACATGTAAAAAAACTATTAGAAGAAAGGGAAAAAAGAGAATCCTCCAAAAATTCTGATAAGGCAAATGGTAGCTAGTGAACACGCAACTATCGATTATCAAAGTGAAGTTCTAAGAAAAACAATTCATCTTTGTTCACTTTCTATTCCAGTTATTTATTATTTTATTACAAAAGAACTGGCATTAAAAATATTAATCCCTCTCTTAATTTTATCACTTATTATTGATCTCGGTAGATATTATTTCAAACCAATACAAGATTTTTTTTATAACCTGTTTGGATTCCTTCTAAGAAGACACGAAAAAGATCATCAAAAGAAAAATCTTAATGGTGCTACTTACGTTTTAATTTCCGCTGTTCTGGTTATTCTTATATTTCCAAAAGTATTTGTTGTTACTTCTTTTTCCGTGCTCATAATTGGCGATATTGCAGCAGCTCTGATTGGCAGAAAATATGGTAGAAGAAAATTTTTATTAAAAAGTCTGGAAGGTACTTTAGCATTTTTCTTTTTTTCGTGTATAGTTATTCTTTTTACTCCCAAAATAGAAGGAAATATTCTTGAATTTATTATAGGATTTATTTCCGTTGCAGTTGGAGCCATCGCAGAAAATATATCTATTGGCTGGGCAGACGATAATCTTACAATTCCTATTACTGTTGGATTAACCATGTGGATTTTATACTCAATTTTATTCCCACATATGCCCTTAATTCTTCCTAACGTCCCAAATTAATGAAACAAAATAATTTAATTAAAGTATAAGACCTAAAAATTATGATAAGAAAAATGAAATCGAAAAAATATTTCTTTAGCATATTAATGTCTTTACCAATATTTTTTTTTCTTGCTTCATGTAATGTTAAGAAACCTGCTACTGGAAACGAAGACGATATTTATGTTTTTGCAGATTCCACCGAATATTACGAACTTGAAGGTTCATTACTCACCGTATTCAACAAAATAATTTACACTCCTCAACCTGAAAATCTTTTTAATTTAATAAGAAAAGATATTACAACTCTTGAAAAATATAAAAACAAAAAAAATATAATTATAATAGCTCCCCTTAATTCCAATTCAGAAACTTCAAAATATATTAATCAACTTCTAAGTGATGATGTTAAAAAAATGGTTTATGCAGATTCAGTTTGTGTAATAAACAAATATAATCTCTGGGCAGATAATCAACTTGTAATGATTCTAACTTCACCTACAATTGAACAATTAAATAAAAATATTCTTAAAGAGAATGAAAACCTACTTTATTACTTTCAGAAAATATCAAACGATAGATTATTCAAAAGTTTGTATAACTCACGTTATGAACAAAAAGATGTAGAAGCAAGATTCCTTAGAGATTATGGCTGGATGATTTATGTTCAAACAGATTTTATTCTTGCAATTGAAAATCCTAAAGAAAGATTTGTGTGGTTAAGACGAGCTCCTGGAACCGATATGGAAAGATGGATATTTGTCCACTGGATCGATAATGCATCTCCTATTCTTTTAAATCGCGACTCTATTTACTCTATCAGAAATAAATTAACAGAAAAATTCTACAGAACTACAGACGATTCAAGTTATGTAGAGATATCTGATGATTTTAGAACAACCAAAGAAGTTAACTTCCTTAATCGTTACGCTTTAATGACACAGGGATTATGGCGAATGAAAGATGGTTCAATGGGCGGACCATTCATTAATTATACTTTCTATGATGAACCTACAAAAAGAATTTATATGCTCGATGGTTCAATTTATGCACCTAAGTACTACAAGAAAAAATTAATACAACAACTTGATGTTCTGCTGAGATCATTCTTAACAAAAAGAGAAGTTGATAAAGAAAGATATGAAGAATTAATGGAAGAACTTGAGTAGTTATTTATTTTCAATTAGTTTCAAAATATTTGATGGTATTTCAAAATTTTTCAATTCATTTCTAATTTTAGAAAGATAAATTTTTGCCAGTTCATATTTACCATATTGTATTTCATACATTGCTCTTAATGTTAGCATTGTTCCAACTATATTTTCAATAAAATTTATGTATTTATTTCTATTTTCTGGAAATCTTATTTTAAATTCTGGTAGTGGAGCAGGCACATATTCATTTCCCTTTACAACTTTAAATAAAAATAAATGCGGAATAACTTGATAACCATCTGGCAACTTAAATTCTCCTCTTTGCATTTCATTTTGAATAAGTTCTAATCCTATGTAAAAATCTCTTCTATCAATATTTTGAGAAATTAATCCAGTCAATATTCTTTGATAATATTTTTCTAATAATTGCGAATCATAACTTTCGGAGCGTTCAAATGGCTTTAATGCCAAAAGAAAATTGTTAATATCACTCTTAAGATTTTTTAATACATCTGGATTATTCCTTTCTATTTGATTATAGTACCAAGACCTTCTTAACAATTCTTTATCAATTACAACTACATCTTTTCTTTCATTCTCTACGTATTGAAAGTAGTATGATGGAGAAACAAAATAATCCCATTGATAAGTTAATATAATAGAATTTTTCCCCACACTATTTAAAATTGATCGAGTATAATCTTCAAATGTGTAAACATCCGATTGGTTTACCTTCGAGTAATTCTTTACAAACAATATGATAATGAAAACAACAGAAATGACAATTGAGTAATTGATATTATTAAGTTTTTCAAAAATAAATTTTATTCCATAAGCGGCTATTGATATTAAAATTATATATGTCAATAAAAAATATGAATCAATATCAACTATATCATAATTTATTGTGTATAAAAGTGCAAATAAAAATGTTATTAAATAGACATAAAAAAGTTTTTTATTAGATAAGAAGAATTCATAAAGACCTAAAAAAATAAGAACCAATCCAACGTATGCAAATTCATCTGGTAAATTCTGAATATAATAACTTAACTGCTTTTTTGCAGAATCAAACGAAGAAAATAACCACACCTGATATTGCTTACCTGTAAAGTGTCGCCAGAAATTTTCAAAATTAATGGGATTCCCCCAATTCAATTCTGGATTATTTGATGCTCGCACTGGAAGATAAAGATACAACAAAGATAATATTACAACCGATATGATAAGAGTTACACCAAACTTCTTAAGTCCATTATTTTTTTCTTTAATCAAAAAAAGAATTCCTGGAAATGGTAGCACAAGCAATGTAGTCATATGATTGGCAAAACCAAATGCAATTGCAATTCCAGCTCCAATCCATCCATACAAATTATTTTCACTTTTATAAAATGATTTTAATGTTAGATAAATAATTAAATTAAAGAGAAAGATTTGCAATGAATAAACTTCAACAGATGTTGATTGAAACCAGTATGTTTTACTGAAAGCTAAAAATAATCCACTTATTAAAGATATGATAATAACTATATTATTAATGTTCTTATCGTTCTTATTTTCTTTTTTCTTCTTGCGTTTTAATACTTCAAGCCGATTAAAATTAGAATTACTCAAAATTAGTTTTATGGATTTTATAAAAAATATAATTCCAGCAGCACACCATATCGATGCAAATAAATTTGCCAGATAGATTTTTGTAAATGGTAATGGAATTTTAAGAAACATATATCCCAGTATTGTAAAAATTGGATAACCTGTTGGATGAGCAATACCAAGAGTAGCTTGAACTGCTGCTAATTCACCAGAATCAATCTGAATAACACTCGGAGCTAATGTTAATAAATAAAAAAGAAATACAACAAGTCCTGCTAATTCAGCGTAGTATTTTCCAATAATCTTAGACTTTGCCAACATATTTTTCAAACAGTAATATGTTAGATTTTATAACGGAAATTAATTTTTGATTTAATTCTTCATTGCTCAAATTAAAGAAAGATGCTATCAAAGATTTTTTTTCTTCACTTGCAGGAAATATCACATTTGTAGTTGCAAAGATACATTGAATTGCAAACTCCAATTTTCTTAAGAATGTATAATTCTCATATATTAAAGTACAATCTTCTAAAGGTAAAAACTTTTTCAAGGTTTTTATAAAACCAAATGTGTTTCGACCTATTAACTGTGGTCTATTAAAAAATTGTGATTGTAAAATAAAATCTATTGTAATTAAACCACCATTCTGTTTCTTTATATTAAATGAAGAATCAACAAATGAAGGAATGCTTTTAGTTATTGATTTGTACATCTGAATCATTTCTTTATTAACTTGATTTTTATCCAGCAACTTTATGTGATTAACTAAAGTAATTTTGAATTTATTAAATAACTTTTTATTACCAGCTACAAATCGAAGTTTTGATAGAGCCTGAAATTCCCATACTCGAGCTCTTGATTTTAAATAGTGCTTATAATTTTCAATATCCCAGACAAGTGGTGAACTTTTCCCTTCGGGACGTAAACGAAAATCAACATCGAAATATTTTAATTCATTCTTAAGATGTTGAAGAAACTTTTGAAAATCATTATGAATTTCTGGATACTTAATTACGTCATCAGTAACAATTATTAAATCAATATCAGAAGAAAAATTTGGTACAGAAGCACCATAGCTACCAAGTGCTCCTATAAAAAAATTATACTTTGTGCTATATTCATACGATAGTTTGATAATTTTAAAATCAATATATCTACATATAAAATCCGATACTTTTTCAGTTGAAATCAATCCGAGTGTAAACTGAACTAATAAGATAAAAAGCAGTTGATTTGTATTATAATTAGCAATATAATCTTTAAGATTTTTTATCAATGCTTCATTCGATAAAAATAATTCTTCAACTGATTTATCTAATACCAATATTTCAATTGCTTTTGAACAATATTCACATATCTTAAGAAAGTTATTTAAATACTTTTTATTACTAAGTTGTGAATACCAGATTGAAGGAAATTTTGTTGCTCTAATTACTTTAACAAAATTATCAAGTGTAATATCTGGTGAAGTACATTTTTCAAGGTAATTTAGTAATAAAGGTTCAATCTGTTTAAACAAATCGATTGTTTTAAAATCAAATTCTTTCTGATCAAAATAGCCAAGACCACTACTTAGGTATTTAAAATTTTTTTCTGCTCTATTTAAATCCTTAAAACGAATGTTCTCCAAATTGAATTTTTCTTCTTTAATATCATCACCAAGAATATTATTGTAAATATTTCTAACACTTTTTCTGAAATAGCTAAGTTCTTTTTGAAAAATTTTTTCATCCGCATATTGAAGATATTTACATAATTTATAAAGTAATTCACCTTCTGATGGAATTAAATGAGTTTGTGTATCATTCATAAGTTGTAAGAAATGTTCTATTTTCCTATAAAGTATATATGCTTTAACAAGAATTTCCTTTTCATCTTTTTTAATAAGATTTTTTTGATATAACAATTCAATTGCTTTAAGAGTATTGCCAGTTCTTAATTCTTTAAAACGACCTCCATTTAAAAGCTGCAGTGCCTGTATAGAAAATTCAATATCTCTAATTCCTCCCTGAAATAACTTAACATTTTCTCTATCCTTATTATGCAACTCGATATTATGCTTCATCTTTTTTATCTGTTCAGTTAGAGATGTTGTAAAAGAAGATGGGAAAATATATGGTTGAAGAAAAGAATAGAATTTATTATATAAATCGTAATTACCACAAACATAAGCCAATTTAATCAGCATCTGTCGTTCCCAGTCTTCGCCTCTTGTCTCATAATATTTTGTGTAATCACTATAAGCTTTACACAAAGGTGAATATTTCCCATCAGGTCTCAACCTGAAATCAATTCTATAAATATAACCTCTATCAGTAATTTCAGTTGAAGATTTTATAAATAACAATGCAGCTTCGGAAAGGATCTCGTGATATTCTTTCTTAATTACATCAATAAACTCATTTTCATCATAAAATAAAATTAAATCTACATCTGAACTATAATTCAACTCATTACCACCAAGTTTACCAAGAGAGCATAAACAATATTTTCTCTCTGTCTGAATATTATATTTTGAAAGAATCTCGTTGTAACACAATTCAAATAAAACATTGAGAATTGAATTAGCCAGTGCACTTAATTGTTCGGTTATTGTGAAAAGATCGTTTAGATGGAGTATGTCTGTTAAACCAATTTTTAAAATATATCTTTTCTTAAATTGACGAATATAATTGAGTTTAGCATTAAAAGTAGAATATTTATTTATACCTATTTTGAGTTCACTGATTAAATCTTCTAAAGTTATTCTTTTTGTAAGATAATCCTGATCAAACAACTGGTACAGGTATTCTGGATTCCTTACAACAATATCTGTTAAATAGTTACTGCTTGCAGCAATAGCAATTATAATCTCGCTATGATGAGGATACCGTTCAAGTTCATTAAAAAAAGTATGTTTATCGTAAAGGGAATTAAATATTCTTAAAAGATTAGCTTCTGATGAAGCTGTAAAGTAATACTTCCCTGCTTCTTGTTCCATTAATTTTAAGACTCTATCAAAAACATCTGAAGATATTAATCCCTGTGTATAGTCAATAAGCTTGTTTATAAAATTTTCTGAAAAAGAAAAATTCATTTTAAATACTTAATTATTTTCGTTGTTTGTATAACAAAAATAATCCATCAAAACATAAATAGCACAATATTATTATTGGTATATTTGTAAAGTAAAATTAATGAAACTATTAAATAATGTAGCTTTATAAAGCACAGCAAAATGGAGTTCATTGCATTTCAGAACCCCATTATTTAACTTTCAAAATGAGAAAAACAGGAGAGATTAATGTTTAGCACATTGCTAAAGAAAATATTTGGTGACAAAAATACCCGAGCACTTAAAGAATTATGGCCTATTGTTCACCAGATTAATGAAGAATTTGAAAAATTAAAAGATCTTACAGACGAAGAACTCAAAGCTAAAACAACACAATTTAAAGAATATATTCAGAAAGAAACTGAAGAATTAAGAAATAAAATTGATGATTTAAAAAAACAACTAACCCAAATACAATCTGCAGAAGAAAAGCATAAAATATATGATGAAATAGAAGAACTTGAAAAAGAACTGGACGATAAATATGAAGAAATTTTGAATGAACTATTACCACAGGCATTTGCTGTAGTTAAAGAAACATGTCGTAGACTTGTTGGTAAATCATGGGAAGTAGCTGGTAATAAAATTACATGGGATATGGTTCCGTATGATGTACAATTACTTGGTGGTATTGTATTGCATCAGGGCAAAATTGCAGAAATGGCAACTGGTGAAGGTAAAACTCTTGTAGCCACTTTACCACTATATCTGAATGCATTGACTGGTCGTGGTGTTCATCTTGTAACTGTTAACGATTATCTCGCAAAACGAGATAGTCAATGGATGGGAGAAATTTTCAAATTCCATGGACTTACAGTTGGTTGTATTCTAAATTCTATGGATACAGAAGAAAGAATCAAACAATACCAGTGTGATATTACTTACGGAACCAATAATGAATTCGGATTTGATTACCTTCGCGATAATATGGCTGTTTCTAAAGATCAATGTGTTCAAAGAGGTCATAATTATGCTATTGTTGATGAAGTTGACTCTGTTTTAATTGATGAAGCAAGAACTCCTCTTATAATTTCAGGACCAGTTGAAAAAACCGAGCATAAATTTGATGAAATGAAACCAAAAGTCGAGCGACTTTTTAGAAAACAAGCCAACCTTGTTGCATCAATTGTAAAAGAAGCTGAACAACTTCTCCAATCAAATGATCCAAAGGATAGAGAAAAAGCTGGCATTTTATTACTTCGTGCATATAGAGGTTTTCCAAAAAATAAAGCTTTGATGAAATTATTAGCTGAACCAGAGAATAAAAAACTTCTTCATCAAACAGAACTTGAATTCTTAAAAGAAAATGCAAAACGAATGCCCGAAATTGATGAAGAACTTTATTTTGCTATAGATGAAAAACTTAATCAAATTGATTTAACAGAAAAAGGAAGAGAAGAATTAGCTCAAGGTTCATCTGAAGGGAAAGAATTTTTTGTAATACCAGATTTAGGAACAGAAATCAGTAAAATTGAAAATGATCCATCTCTTACACCGGAAGAAAAACTACGAAAAAAAGAAGAGTTATATCATTTATATTCAGAAAGATCAGATAGAATTCACACAATAAATCAATTACTAAAAGCTTATGCACTTTTTGAAAAAGATGTAGAATATGTAGTTACAGAAGATGGAAAAATTGCAATTGTAGATGAATTCACAGGAAGAATTCTCCCCGGCAGAAGATATTCCGATGGATTACATCAAGCAATTGAAGCTAAAGAGAATGTAAAAGTTGAACGCGATACACAAACACTTGCTACAATTACACTTCAAAACTATTTCCGCCTGTATAAAAAATTAGCAGGAATGACCGGTACAGCCGAAACTGAAGAAGCTGAATTCTATGAAATCTATAAACTCGAAGTTGTAGTAATTCCAACAAATAAACCTGTAATCAGAGTTGATGAGGATGATGCTATCTTCAGAACAAAAAGAGAAAAGTATAATGCAATTATTGAAAAGATTAAACAATTAAGAGAACAGAGAAGACCAGTACTTGTTGGAACAACCAGTGTCGAAGTTTCAGAAACACTAAGCAGAATGTTAAAACGCCAGGGCATTCCTCACAATGTATTAAATGCAAAACAACATCAAAGAGAAGCAGAAATTATTGCTTATGCAGGGCAACCTGGAGCTGTTACTATAGCAACAAACATGGCTGGTCGTGGTACTGATATAAAATTGGGTGCAGGTGTAAAAGAGCTTGGTGGATTATACATACTTGGAACAGAAAGACATGAAGCAAGAAGAATTGATAGACAATTAAGAGGAAGAGCCGGACGTCAGGGAGACCCAGGTACATCTAAATTCTTCATCTCACTCGAAGATGATTTAATGCGATTATTTGGTGGCGACCGCATAACATCAATTATGAGCCGTCTTGGTATGAAGGATGGTGAAGCAATTCAACATCCTTTAATTAGTCGCTCTGTTGAAAGAGCTCAAAAGAAAGTTGAAGAAAATAATTTTGCTATTCGTAAAAGACTTCTTGAATTCGACAACGTAATGAATCAACAACGAGAAGTAATTTATTCAAGAAGAAGACAGGCTCTTGAAGGTGAAAGACTCAAAGGAGAAATTTTTGAATATCTCGAAGAATTTGTCCACGATGTAGTGGATAAATATTTTGACGACGGAAACATCGAAAAAATTAAAGAAGAAATTTTCCAGCATACATTAATTGACCTTAAAATAGAATCAGATGTTATTGATAAAATTGGTAAAGATGGACTTATAAATAAAATCCTTGAAGCTGCAAAAGAATTTTATAATCGCAAAGAAGAGATGCTTGGTTCAGAATTAATGGCAAGACTTGAAAGATATGCTGTGTTGAGTGTTATCGATGAAAAATGGAAAGATCACCTTCGTGAAATGGACGACTTAAAAGAAGGAATTGGTTTACGAGCTTACGGTCAAAAAGATCCTTTACTTGAGTATAAAGCAGAAGCATATAATTTGTTTGTTCAACTTCTGGAACAAATTAGAAATGAAGTAATTTCATTTACATTTAAATTCTGGCCACAGGCACCAGTCGAAGTACAGGGTAGAAAACCAACTCCTCAGCAAAGATTACATACAATTAAGGATAGTGCAGATAATCTTGGCCTTCGTACTCAGCCACAAGAAAAAGTTGCACAGGTAAAGCAAAGACCAATTCGTGTAGAAGAAAAAGTTGGTAGAAATGATCCCTGTCCATGCGGAAGCGGTAAGAAATATAAAAATTGTCATGGAAAAAATGCTTAGAGGCTATTATGAAAAAAATTGAAGCAATAATTCGTCCTTTTAAACTCGACGAAGTAAAAGAAGCCCTTCTTGAAATTGGCGTTCATGGAATGACAATTACTGAAGTACGTGGTTATGGAAGACAAAAAGGTCATAAAGAAACTTATCGTGGAAGTGAATATCAAATCGAATTTGTTCCTAAATTAAAAATTGAAATTGTGGTTGATGATTCTTTATTAGAAAAAGTTGTTGATGCAATTTTAAACACTGCTAAAACTGGACAGGTTGGAGATGGTAAAATATTTATTTCTGATATAACTGACGCAATTCGTATCAGAACAGATGAATCTGGACCAGATGCATTATGAAAAATTTTAAAATAAAAATCCTGGTTTTACCTCTTATTTTTTCTTTATCTGGCTGTAGCCTATGGAAAGATTTCACAACTTATTTCAATACATATTATAACGCAAAAACTATATTCGATAGAACCGAAGAAGAAATTTTAAAGAAAAGAACAGATTTATTTGCATTCAGACTTGATGCTATTACACCACAACAAAAAAATGATCTTACTAAAGTAATTGAAAAATGTTCAAAAATTCTTCAATTCAATAAAGAATCTTCTTTTTTTGACGATGCTCTTTTTCTTACAGGTAAAGCATTTTATTATCAACAGGAATATGCAAGAGCTCAAAGAAAATTTTTAGAACTTGCAAACTTTCCAGAATCTGAATTTGCACTCGAAAATAAATTTTGGCTCGCTAAAACTCATCTCCAATTAAGAAACTTTGAAGAAGGTCTTAAACTATTAGAAGAAGTACAGTCAGAAGCATTAAACAAAGATGAAGAAAATATATTTATAGAAGCATCAATTTTTAAAATTGGATTTTATTTATTCAGACAGGAATATCAAACAGCTGTAAATGAATGCAATAATTTTTTAAATAATATTAAAAATAATGATGAAACAACTGCACTTGTCCTTTATCAGATGGGTAAAATTTATAATTTACTTGGGGATAAAGAAAATGCTTTAAAATCTTTTGCATCTGTTATTGAACATTCACCCACATTTGAAATTGAGTTTGAAAGTCGTCTCGAATATTCAAGATTATTAAAGGATATGGGAAGGATAGAAGAAAGTGAAAATACTTTGAACGAATTACTCTATCGAGGAAAATTTAAAAATCAAGAAGATAGAATTCTATTAGAACTTGGACAAATTTATGACGAGAAAAACGAACTCGATAAAGCCATAAACATTTTTATGACTATTGATTCTACTTATAAACAAAAACCAACTGCAGCATTTGCAGATTTAATGCTTGCAAAAATCTACGAAAACAAAATAAGAGATTATGATAGTTCATTCAAATATTACAACAAAACTGCATCTTCAAATTTAAGTCGAGAAATTAAAAACCAAGCATCTTCCCGTTATAGAATAATTGATAAATATTTTACTTACAAAAAAATTCTTTCCGATCTTTATTTGCAATTAACCTATTTAAATGATAATAATAGATTTATTAGAGATTCAATTGATTTCGATATTGCTTACAATCAGTATCTCGAAGAAACAAGAAAAAAACAAGAACAAAGTTCTCAACAAAGTGATCTCAGTATTTCTCAAAGATTACAGCAACGAGGTATTGAAACACCCCAGCAAGCACAACAAAAAAAATCTACTGATTCAAGTTTATACATCGATAAGAAACTAACTCTTGTAGAATTAATTGCACAGGGAAAAGCTAAAAAACCAACAAGACCTAAAATATCTGTGGATTCACTCAGAACAACCATTTCACAAAACCTTTATAACATTGGTAATTTATTCTTAACAGAATTAGAAGTAATAGACTCTGCTAAATTTTATTTTAATGAAATAATAAATAATTATTCAGATAAACCATATAAAGTTGATGCACTTTTTGCACTGGGAACTTATTATGAAACCAATAATCAGAAAGAGCAAGCAGATAGTCTTTACAGAATTATTTATGAAAATTATCCTAATCATAAATTATTTACAGAAGCAGGTAAAAAATTAGGCTTAATAAAAAGTGAAGATAAAAAACTGGTTGTAAACGATCCTGCAGAAAAACTTTATATTGAATCAGAAGAAAAATATTATAATAAAAAATACAACGAAGCTATTAATGGTTTTAAAAACATTTATTTAAATTACCCCCGCTCACCGTTTGCACCTAAATCGATACTTTTTATTGGTATGATTTACGAAGAACTAAATCAAAACGATTCTGCGGCTTTCTTCTACAGCATCTTATCTTCAAAAGAATATGCTTCTACTCCTTATGGTAAAGCTGTAATTGCAAAGTACACAGAATATAAAAATGAAAAAGAAAGAATGGAAAAAGAAGCTAAAGAGAAAGAAGAAGCCGAAAAGAAAAAAGCAGAAGAATTGAAATTAAAACAAGTAAATGCTGAAATTCCAAACGATGAAAGACCAGTTAATAAAAATAAAGTAAGTGGTGACGAAAAACCTGCAGATGAAAAAATAAAAACAGATTCTATTAAGGGAAATAATTATCAACAATTAAAAATAAAATCAGAAAATACAGACACATCAAAAATTGATACTACTAAAAAGCAAAAAATTAGATTAGAATAATTGGTTCAATAAATATTATGAACCGCAGGAAAGTTTTGGAACTTATTGAAGAAGGAGAAGGTGTTCATATTGAATTCAAACAGAGATTTTCTACCTTTGAAAAAATTGCTAAAGAATTAATTGCATTTGCAAATACAAGTGGTGGCTATTTAATACTTGGAGTAGATGATGATAAATCAATTTATGGAATTGAAAGCGAAAAGTCAGATTATGAATTAATTAAAGAAACTGCTGAAAAATATTGCGAACCACCTATCAAATTCAAAACTTATCTTTATGAAATTGAAAATAAAGAAATAATGGTTATTGAAGTTGAAGAATCTCAAAATAAACCCCATCGCATTCAGGATTATAAAAAGCATTTAGACATCAATACTGCTCAGGTTTATTTGCGTATTAACGATAAAAGTGTATTAGCCAGCAAGGAAATGATAAAAATATTGCAGACTCAAAATAGCGATAAATCACTTGTTAATTACACTGTAGGTAAAAATGAAAAAATTGTTTTTGACTATCTTGATAAACATGAAAAAATAACAGTTAAAGAGTTAAGCAGAATTGCAAACATTTCAGAAAGAAGGGCTTCGAGAACTTTAATTAAACTTGTAAGAGCAAATATTCTTTTCATTCATTTGAAAGAAAATGGAGAAAGTTATTTCACCTATGCTGGTTAATTTGTATCATAAATTCTTCTCAAATCAAATATTGCAATGCCATAAGCCACTGCAACATTTAATGATTGTTTAATTCCATATTGAGGAATTTCAATAGAAAAATCACACAAATCAAGTAAGTCTTGAGAAACACCACTAATTTCGTTTCCAATTAAAAGACATAATGGAAAATCATTTTTGGTAACATTATAATAAGGAATGCTCGAATCTGTTAATTCAAGTGCACAAATTTTAATTCCTTTGTTCTTAAGATCTATTATTACTTCTTTAGGATCTTTAACATACTCCCAAGTAACACTTTCTTGCGAGCCAAGTGCAGTTTTTAATACTTCTTTTTTTGGTGGATGAGGCGTATAACCACATAAATATAGTTTCTCAATCATTGCTCCATCAGAGGTACGAAAAATCGAACCAACATTATAACTACTACGAATACTATTTAGAACTACATAGACTGGCAATTTTTTTACTTGATGAAGTGTTTCAAGTGTACTTCTATTTTTAGAAATTTCTTCGTGTGTAAGTTTTTTCATAAATATTAAGATTTGTAAGTGAGTCTTAAGCCAACTATTCCAATAATAATTAAAAGAATAAATCCAATGCGAAGCAAATCTTTTGATTCATTAAAAAATAAAATCCCATAAGTAGCAGTACCAACAGCACCAATGCCTGTCCATATAGCATAAGCAGTTCCTACTGGAATATATTTAACACCTAATGACAAAAAATAAAAACTGAGCAACATTGTAATAATTGTAAAAACACTTTCCTTTAATTGAGTTAGTCCGTTACTATACTTTAATCCAATTGCCCAGCTTATTTCAAATATTGATGCTATGATAATGTATAACCAGCCCATAAAATTCTTTTATTATTTTCAAAATATATAAAGTTATTTGAGTATTTTAAAATAAACTGTATCAGCAATGTAAGAACCGAAAACTCCTATTCCATCACCATTTATATTTAGTCTTGGATCATGAAAATTTCCATCTATTTCCTGTACATTTCTGTAAGTTAAAACAAATTGTCTGAAGTTTTCGTCACCAGCATAAACTATAACTCTATAATTACCATAGAACCATGTATCAAGCCAGTCTATTTTAAAGTTAATCTTTTCTATGGACGAGTTTATATTCTGCAACCATTTTAATTGATATTTATAATAGTCGAAATTTTTTTTCAAATCATTCTTATCAATTTCAAAATATGGATTATCAAAAATAAATGTTGATGTATCTGCATCTAATGCAACTATTGAAAATAAATAGAAAGTTGTTCCGTTTGATGGAGAAAAAGTGATTTCAAAATTTTTTATTTCTCCTTTATCATCTGTTTCACGATATTTCAGTGAATCAAGAATGCTTTCTTCTCTCAAAATTTTAAAACCTTTCTTAGGAGTTTTAGTTATAGAACTTGCTTCTAATTTTTTTGAATCCACATATGCTGATACGATAAGCTTATAAGATTTATCATAATCAATTACCAAATCATTTTTATTGTACTCAAAAGAATATTTTGAAGGATTATATTCCAATTGATATTCTTTATTTGTTTGAAGATCAATTAGTTTAACAACAGCATTTGATAGAATAATGCTACCAGGATTAGGTGTTGTATTCAAAGGAAAATTTCGTGTTATTCTAATGTTCTCAACTTTTTTCTCTGGAATTAAATATCCTTCAATAACAATTTTAGGTGAATATATATCTGGACCAATATTTACAGTTGGTTCTCCACAAGAAATTAACATAACTATAAAAACTATCGACAAAAATACTCTCATACTTTCCTCACTAAAATTTTATACTCACACCAATACTTGGCAGAATTGGAAACATTGAGACATTATCGGTTTTAATCTTTATTATGCCTCCTTTAATTTCTTCTTCGTATCTAATAAACCATACATTCTTACGATTTAATAGATTGAAAATTTGTAAGTATGGTGTAAGAGACCATCCTTTATAATGAATTTCGTAATTCAAGTTGAAGTCTAACCTTGCATAATAAGGTAATCTATATTGATTAATAGACGAAGGATAAAGTGAAATACTCGGCAGCCCATATTCCCAGTCTGGTGCAGAATTAAAAAGATAAACAGAAGATGGTAATGTAATTGGTTGTCCAGAAAAGTAAGTAAAACTCAAACCAGCAGTCCATTTCTTATCCGAGTTAATAAATGGTTTTCCTTTAATTTCATTTATAATATTATTAAGATCAAAGTTTGTTACAATATTGATTGCATGAGTTCTATCGTGTCGTGGATTAAATGGTTTTCCATTATTAATATTTTCAATTGTAAATTCTGTGCGTGCCAGTGAATAAGCAAACCAGCCTGTTATTGCACCTGCATCTTTTCTAATTAATAATTCTATGCCATAAGATTTTCCATTACCACTGTTAAAAATACCTTTTGTTGAACCATAAATAGGTTTACCTTCCTCTGTATAACCAACATTTTCAACATCAACATGCATATTGTAATTGTATGAATAAATGTTATTGTATTTCTTATAATATGTTTCAAGTTCCAGTGTAATATTTTCCTGTATTTGTCTCTGGTATCCAATTATTGAATGAAGAGCACTTGAGCCTTTAACATATTTATCAGAAGCTGTCCATATACTTACCATAAATACTCTTGGTATTTGATGAGCGTATTGATGTACAATTCCAGTAGATAGTTTTAAGTTACTTTTTTCACTCAAACGATATTTAATTGTAAGACGTGGATCGATACTGCTATAATTTTTATCTGATTCAAGATAGTCGCCACGAATACCTGCTTCAATATCCCACAATACATTGGGTTTCCAGTTTGATGAAAAATATGCTGAGTAGAGTTTGGGATGTTTCGTTACATCAACTTTCCCTCCAGGAAGTTCTTCTTTCAAACCACCGTTTACATTTTTCCATTCCAAACCAAATTTAAAACTGAAAGATTCATTATAAAAATATTCCAGTGCACCTTTCAAAGTAAAATCTTCAATTCTATTTCTTTCTTCGAACTCAGCTTCATTAAATACAAATTCAGAAAAAAAGCCACTTGCAGTAAACCAGAAGTTACCAAATAATTTAGGAGTAATTACACTACGCCAGTTAATGCTACCTGTTTGATTTCCCCACTTGTAGTTAAATCCAAAAGATTGAGATCTGTCCTTATCAAATATATAATTCAAATCATCAATGCCACCATAAAAGCTAATGCTTAGTTTGTTAGAATTATTCAAATCGAAAAATGCTTTGAAGTTACCATCAAGAAAATAATAATCGGGAATATCATCAATAAATTTTGCAACAGTTTGATCGAGATAAGTTCTTCTTAACGAGCCAGATAAAGAACCAATTTTTCCAATTGGCATTTGTAATGTTGTATTAAATGAAAGTAAACTTAAAGATGCTTTCCCTTCAAAATTATTTCTATTACCATCATTATTAATAATATTGATCACAGAGGATAATCTACCTCCATATTCTGCTCCAAATCCTCCTTTATATACTTCCACTTTTTTTATCGCATCTGTATTAAAAGTTGAAAACAATCCAAAAGCATGTTGAGGATTATAAACATCTGTACCATCTACAAGAAAAAGATTTTGATCGGGAGTTCCGCCTCTTACATAAATTGCAGATGAAAAATCGGATACTGGCAAAATACCTGGTAAACTCTGAAGTGTCCTCAATAAATCTGATTCCACCACCTGTGGAACTTTACTTATTTGAATGGGTGTAATTTCAATTTTTGATACTGGTTTATTAAATAATTTATCTACTAAACTAATTGAATCAGCAGAAACAACTATCTCTTCGCTTACAATTTCTGTTGGCTCTAATTTTATATCCAGCCTTTTCTTTTCGTCACTTTGAAAAACTATTTCTTTACTAAAAGTTTTATAACCAACATAGCTAACTATCAATTCATATTTACCAGGCGTTATATTTGGAATAACATAATAACCACTTAAATTTGTGCTTGCCCCTAAATTTATTCCTTTAAGATAAACATTAGCCCCAATTAATCCTTCTCCAGTTGAAGAATCATATACAAATCCACTCAGTGATGCATTTTTATTTTGTGAGTATGAATTAATGTACAATAAAACTATTGTTAAGCACGTAAATATTTTCTTCACCATAGAATTGAATTTATTTGATATGTAAAGCTATAAAATTAACTATACAAAATTAAAATCATTTTATGAACAAAGAAAAACATTAATATTTCCCGATTCTTTTCATAATCATGACAGAAAAACATTAATGTAGCAATCACAGATTATTAAAAGCAAATGATGATTTGTTTCGAGTTATGAAAAAAATATTTGTAATTTAACAAAGGTTAATAATAAAATTCTATCTCTAAACATAATTTAGAATAAAAAATAATTACAGAGGTTTTCATGAAAACCATCATCGAACCTTTCAAAATAAAAACCGTTGAACCTATAAAATTTACCACTAAAGAAGAGAGAATTAAAATACTGAAAGAAGCTGGCTACAATACATTTTTAATTCATGCAGATGATGTTTTAATTGATTTATTAACTGATAGTGGTACATCAGCAATGAGTTCAGAACAATGGAGTGGTATAATGAGAGGCGATGAATCTTACGCAGGAGCAAAAAGTTTTTACAGGTTCGAAGCTGCGGTAAAAAAAATCACAAATCATAAATTTATAATTCCAACACATCAGGGAAGAGCTGCAGAAAAAATTCTTTTCTCTATTCTGGGTGGTAAAGGAAAATATTTTGTCAGCAACACTTTCTTTGATACAACAAGAGCAAATATTGAATTTACAGGAGCAGAAGCAATAGATTTACTTTGTGAAATTGGTAAGCATCCAGAACAGAGAGCTCCTTTCAAAGGAAACATAGACATAAATGCACTTGAAAATTTTATTAACAAAGTTGGTAAAGAAAATATCCCTCTCGTAATGCTTACAATAACTAATAATTCAGGTGGAGGTCAACCTGTTTCTATGGAAAACATAAGAGAGGTAAGAAAAATATGCGATAAATATAATATACGCTTTTACTTCGATGCATGCCGTTTTGCAGAAAATGCTTACTTCATAAAACTTAGAGAAAAAGGTTATCAAAACAAAACAGTTTTAGAAATTGTTCAGGAAATGTTTTCATATGTTGATGGCTCTACAATGAGTGCAAAAAAAGATGCACTTGTAAATATTGGTGGATGGCTTTCTTTAAATGATGAAGAATTAGCAACAAAATGTAGAAACTTATTAATTGTTACAGAAGGCTTTCCCACTTATGGTGGTTTAGCAGGAAGAGATCTCGAAGCAATTGCTCAGGGACTCGAAGAAGTTATTGATGAACATTATTTAAAATACAGAATTAGAAGTATTGAATATCTCGGCGAAAAACTTTTAGCTGCTGGTGTGCCAATTATTGAACCACCAGGTGGACATGCTATTTATATTGATGCAAAAAGATTTGCTCCCCATATTCCACCAGAACAATATCCTGGACAATCAATTGTGTGCGAACTTTACATTGAAGGTGGCTTAAGAACAGTTGAAATTGGTTCGGTTATGTTTGGAAAATATGATAAACAAACTGGGAAATTAATTCCTGCAATGATGGAACTTGTTCGTCTGGCTATTCCTCGACGAGTTTATACTCAAAGTCATATTGATTATGTTGCTGAAGTAGTCACCGAAGTTTTTAATCATCGTGAACTTTTAAAAGGTTATAAAATTATTTATGAAGCTCCAGTGTTAAGACATTTCACAGCAAGATTTCAACCAATTTAAGGACACATTGAATGAAAGCAAAAAAGTATTATAAAGTAGATTATCCAAATCAAATCTGGAGATTATTAATATCAGACAAAGATAAATTAATAATCGAAACTCGTAATCCTGAAACAAAAGAAGCTTTCTTTAATTGCTTCGACATCAATAATAAAAAAGTTTTATTCGACAATTTTCAATTAGAAGAAAAATATTATGTTGGAATAGAAACTGTACATAACGAAATCATATATTTTCATAAATTTCCAAAACCTGATTTACCAAATCACAAAGAAATAATTGCTTTCGACATAAATTCTCAAAAAATATTATGGATAAATGATGAACTTTCTTTTCTCTTTGCTTTCGAAGATAAAATATTTGCTTTCAAACAAGGATTTGAAGAAAGATATTTTTATGCATTGAATTATTTTGATGGTAATTTAGTTGATGATTTTGGTAATGATTATTTAAAAATAAATTCTTTAAGAAAGAAAGCAGAAGAACAAAAAGATTACAGCAATTATATTTTTCCTCAAGTATATTATAAAGATGATAACCAGATTTCAGAAATAATAGATTACTTAATTAAAAAGAATATCACAGGAAACATAGAATTCAATCTCTATAAAAAAATCTTATTACTAAGTTTCCACTTAACTAATAATGACAACAACTTAAGCAATCATTTTATAGCCTTTGATTTAGAAAAAGAAAAAATTATAATTTCAGAAATATTAAATAAAAACACTAAATCATTCATGACAGATTCATTTTTTATGTATAAAAATTTTTTAATATTATTAAAAGAAAAAAATGGATTGATTATATATAAACTGGAATAAAAAAATGGAACTCTCACAAGAAGAGAAAAAAATCCTTCTTAAAGCTGCACGCACTTCAATAAGTTCAATTTTTACTGATGAAAAGTTACCGCAAGTCGATTATGAAAAATATCCAGCATTAAAATCACATGCAGGAGCATTTGTTACATTAACAGAACATGGTCGACTGCGTGGATGCATTGGATATATAACTTCTGATAAACCTCTTTACGAAACAGTTTGTGATGCAGCTATAAGTGCTGCTATAAATGATCCACGCTTTCCCCCTGTAAGAGAATCTGAACTTGATGATATCGAGATTGAAATCTCAATTCTATCTGAGCCTTTTCCTCTCAACAGTTATGACGATATCATTATAGGAAAGCATGGTTTGATATTAGAAGAAAAAGGGAGACGGGGCTTACTTCTTCCTCAAGTTCCAATTGAACACAATATGAACAAAGAACAATATCTTGATGCTATCTGTCAAAAAACAGGTTTTCCTGCTGGCTACTGGAGAACTAAACAATTAAAATTAAGTGGTTTTACAGCACTTGTATTTAATGAAAAAGAACTGGAGGAAAAATGAAACAAGTAAGAGAGCCATCTGTTGCAGGAATGTTCTATCCTTCTTC
The DNA here is from genome assembly GCF_036860695.1 of Rosettibacter firmus. Taxonomy (NCBI): domain Bacteria; kingdom Pseudomonadati; phylum Ignavibacteriota; class Ignavibacteria; order Ignavibacteriales; family Melioribacteraceae; genus Rosettibacter; species Rosettibacter firmus. Next base: position 1,067,907 of record NZ_JAYKGJ010000001.1, read on the forward strand.
TCCTTCAAAATTAAGAGAAGAGATTCAAATTCTTTTAGATACATCAAAGCTATCAGAAAATATAGATAATATTCTGGGAATTATAGCACCACATGCAGGATATATATATTCAGGAAAAACTGCCGCATATGCTTATAATGCAATTAAAGGTAAAAATTATAATACTGTAATTATTATTTCACCAAGTCATCGTGAATATTTTGCAGGAATTTCTATATATAATGGAGACGCATATAAAACTCCTTTAGGAGAAGTGCCAATCAATAAAAATATCTCTTCGCAATTAACAGCTGGTAGCAAAATTATTTTTGAAGGGATTCAGGGGCATCGTGCTGAACATGCAGTTGAAGTTCAAATACCTTTTCTTCAAACTGTTCTTGAAAACTTTTCGATTGTTCCAATTGTTCTTGGCGATCAAAATCGTGTATTTGTTTATGAACTTGCAAACTCGCTTTCAAAAGTAGTGGATGAAAATACATTAATTGTAGCCAGTTCAGATTTATCACATTACTATTCAAAAAGAACAGCTGATGAATTAGATTCAATTGTAGAAAAACATATTTCAAACTTCGATTACGATGGACTTCAAAAAGATTTAGAAAATAATAAATGCGAAGCATGCGGAGGCGGTGCTATCGTTGCATTAATGAGAACAGCCGACTTAATAAACAAAAGAAAATCTAAAGTTCTTCATCGTTCAGATTCGGGAGATGTTTCAGGGGACTTTTCAGAAGTTGTTGGTTATCTTTCCGCTGCAATTTATAATTAATACAATTTACAAAACATTAAAGGATATTATATGAATAAACTCCAGCACTTATTTATAAAAAACCAGAATTGGGCTACAAATATTAAAAAACATAATCCTGATTTTTTTACCAGGCTCTCACAACAACAAAAACCAGAATACTTATGGATAGGTTGCTCTGATAGCAGAGTACCTGCTAATCAAATAGTTGATTTAATGCCTGGTGAAATATTTGTTCATCGTAATATTGCAAATGTAGTTGTACATACAGATTTGAATTGCCTTTCAGTAATCCAGTATGCCGTTGAAGTACTTGAAGTTAAACATATTATTGTGTGCGGGCATTATGGTTGTGGAGGAATTAAAGCAGCTTTAGAAAATAAAGATCATGGATTAATTGATAACTGGCTACGTCATATAAAAGATGTTTATAGAATTCATAAAGATAAGTTTAATGATATTACAGATGAAGAACATAAACTCAGTTTATTATGTGAATTAAATGTAATCGAACAGGTTAATAATGTATGCAATACAACTATTGTTCAAAATGCATGGAAATCAAATAAAGAACTTACTGTTCATGGATGGATTTATAGTATTAAGGATGGATTGCTTAAAGATTTAAACGTAAGCATATCTAACTTAGACCAGAGAAATACTTTTAATAAAAAGGAGTAAAAAATGGAACAAACTAATAATATTAATTTAGAGCAAAATTCTACAGAACAATCACAAACATTCTCTCCTTTTCAAATAACATTTGGTAAAATGATTAAAGATATGCGTTTTGTTGGTCTATTTACAATAATTTATGGAGCAATAACATGTCTTTCAATAATTGGAGCGATAATTGGAGTACCTATTATTTTAATTGGTCTAAGAATTAGAGAAGCTGCTGAACAATTTGAAATCTTTAAAGCAACTAACCAGGCAGGTGCATTAAGAACGGGATTTGAACTGCAGGGCAAATTTTTCCGTATAACAAAAATCTTAATTATTGTTGGTATAATTTTAACAATTATATGGATTGCTTTAATAATAATTTTTATTGCTTCAGGATTAAGTACATTATGGGAAATGAAAAATTTTGAATACAATACAATATAACTTACACCTGAAGACTAATTTTTTATCTAAATCTAATTACAAAATAATTTCTCAATTACAGTGGTTACTGTAATAATTATTACTAAATTGTTAAAGCATTTATAAAATTTTTTTAATTAAATGGAGTTTTTATGAAAAAAACTTTTTTAGCTCTCTTTTTATCTTGTGTTGTAATTTATGCACAAGATCAGCAAGATATGATGAAAGCATGGATGGAATATATGACTCCTGGTCCCATGCATGAATTACTTTCAAAGAATGTTGGAACCTGGAAAGTAGATATGACAATGTATGATATATACACAGGTTCAGAAAACAAAATAGAAGGAACTTCGGTTACAGAATCTATTCTCGGTGGAAGATATTTTAAAACTACTTACAGTGCAGATATGATGGGAATGCCTTTTGAAGGGATTGCAATAGATGGTTACGATAATAAAGAAAAAAAATTTTACAGTTACTGGATTGATAACATGGGAACTGGAATGCTAATTATGAAAGGCGATTTTGACAATGCAACAAAAACTTTTACATATACCGGAGAATCATTTGATCCTATGACTGGTAAACAACTAAAAATACGTTCAGTAACAAAAATTATAGACGAGAATAAATTTTCAAATGAAATGTTTTCTATCTTTGAAGATAAAGAATACAAAATGTTTGATGCAGTTTATACAAGAAAATAAACAAAGCCCGGGTATCACCGGGCTTTTTATTTAGAAATGACAATTCAATAATGGTAATACTTTTGTAACACCAGTATTATTTTTTGCTATATTTATAAGTCCAAATTGAAATCCATATAATTCTTCTGCAATATTTACTACACCAATTACAACACCTTTCTGAATACCATCAATTTTATGGAATGAAGAAATAGATACACCATGTAAATCATTTAATTCAACCCAGCCTGGAGTAATATTTAATCCATAAAAACTATCTGCTTCCAATTTATAACCTGAGATATTAATTCCTTTAATTGAGCCTCTTGATACGCTTGCAAGTACAGCTTGATTCAATCCATATATGTTTCCACTGCTAACCAGTGCCAGACCACCTATATTAATTCCGCATATATTTTCTTTTGCAACTATTGCCAGGCCACCAACATTTATTCCTTCAACTTTATCTTTTGATACAATTGCAAGACCTCCAATATTCAATCCCTGAATTTTACCTTTTGACACTGTTGCTAAACCACCAATATTTATTCCTCTAATATTTTGATTACTGATCAGAGCCATTCCTCCAAAGCTGAAACCAATAATATTTCCTTTTGCAATGGTAGCAAGTCCTGCAAAATTAATTCCCGAAATATTCTCTTTTGCAACTGTAGCTAAACCTCCAAAATTAAATCCTTCCATATTACCACCTACAGTCGCAATGCCGCCAATATTTATTCCTCTTAGATGTTTTTTACCGAGAACAGCTGCAAGACCAATCGATATACCATTAATACTTCTACCAGCAGGTGCAAGACCTAAAGCTATTCCATTAATTGATAAATCCAGAGTATTTTTAGGATTCCATAATGTGATATTAATACCACTAACTTTTTTTACATCACAATCAGTAACATTTAGTCTTATCCCATTCCAGTATTCTGAATTACCAAAGCTTATCCCGATTGATTTTATTCCAATATCAATACTAGAATGAGAACATTTTACTTCAGTTGAATCTTCGTCCAAAATTTCAAACTGTGCATTATTAATAGTTATAGCAATAAAAAATAATATTAATAGCAATCGCTTCATTTTTTTATAACTCCTTAATTTGTGCACCAATTTAGACGAACATATCCACAAATGAGTTACATCTAAATTCTATTTCTTTTTAAGAATTTTATGTTTTTTAAAATGTTGATATGCTAAATATGCAGTAGCACCAACCTGAACATATCCAAGAAGTGATTTGTAAGTAGCATACTTTTGAGAAAATAAATAATTATTGTATAACGTGGTTGTCAATTCCTGTGAATTTAAGGAAGGCTCTTGTTGAAACTTTATATTATCAACATAATATTTTGTTTTAATCCATAATAATTCGGGATCTTTCAGTAATATATTATTAAATCCTTCTCTGTTCCCTAATGAAAGATCATTCAAAGATTGAATTTCTCTCAGTTCATACAAAATATTTCTATTAAATGTTTTTAATGAATCCGAATCTTGAGAATATATAAATGAGAAAGAACAGAGTGCAAATAAAATAGTTTTAAAATTTATAGTCTTCATCATCACCATCATCGTTAAAAATATCGTCATCAAAACCAAAATCATCTTCTGTAAAATCTTCAGGTTCTTCTAAGTCATCTTCCATATCATCATCAACATTTTTCTTTTTACCGGAATAGGATGATTCTTCAGGTTCAAGGAAGAAAGGATCTCGAGATGAATATTTTTCATCCATTCTATCCATTACTCTTCCTATCAATTCATCTAAAACATCAGCTTTCATTTCTTTTATATCTGTTTTTTCAACCATATCATATTTATCGACACCGTTGGGAGTTTCTTTCCACATTTCTGCTAAAGATTTTTTATCTAATTTGCTCAGGTACTTATCAATTTCATCCTCAATAATTTTAATATGTTGAGGATCCCATTGAGTTTCTTCGGTAAGCTGGTTTTTCATAAAATTCCAGAACGAACCAGTTTTTTTACCTGGCTCTGGTAATTTTTTTAATGAAGTAATTATTTCTTCGACAGCTTTTTTCATTTTGTAAGACACTTTTTATCTCCTTATAAAAATATTCTCAATGATAAATTAGTAAAAACTTTTTAAAGTCAATATATAATCTAAATTAATCTTTATTAATTTTATGATTATTGATATTAATCAAGAATTTGTTACAGATAATTTTTATTTTATTATAAAATATTGTGTAATATTTTTTGCCCCCGTAGTTCAATGGATAGAACGCAAGCCTCCGGAGCTTGAAATGTGGGTTCGATTCCCGCCGGGGGTACAGTTATCTTTAATGTAATAAATTATCAGGTAATTCAATTACAAATAATCTTTTCATTTTGTTATTTTCATAATGGTGTGATTGATAAATCAATTTCTTCTTCCCATTGCTTTTCAATTGAATAAATATTTTTTTGATTTTCAATTAACTCAATAATTTTTTTTTCATTATGACAATTATATAAATTTTCTCCCAACAAATTATATCCACCCTGGTACATATCAGCAGATTTTTTATTCATATAAATTATTTCCCTTTCTTCATCACACACTGTAACTGCAACTGAATTTCCAAATTCAAAATTTATAATTTCTCCTTTTATAAATATAACTGAAAATTAAGTGATATATTTCTAAGCGGTGCAAGATTGCCAATGAATTCAACATAATAATAATTAAAAATATTTTTTGCATTCAAATAAATTTTAGCAGGCATTTTCATTACTATAAAATTATATCCTGCTGTAATGTCGGTAACATATACTGGAACTCTTTTATCGCCATCAATTACAAGTGCTAATGGAGGTTGAGTAATTTCAAAATCAATCTCTTCAACTTTACTTGCATATCTAAAATCAATTCCAAATTCATAAGGCAATGGAGTCAATCTTAATTGTAAATTAAATGAGTTTCGTGGACGATATTTCATTGCTTTTTTCTTTTCAATATCTCTTGCCCACATATAATTATAACCAAGCATAACTTTTAATAATGATGGTATTATATGTAAATCGGTTATAATTTCAACTCCCAGTATTCTTGCTTTTGTAAGATTAACAAATTGAATCTTACCTTCTTTATTTAAATTAGGTTCAATGAAATTATTATATTCTGTTCTATATAAAGCAACATCGAAAGATAGATTTGAAGAATAATTATACAAAGCACCTGTTTCTATAGAAAAGCTTGTTTCAGATTTTAAATTTGGATTTTCTTTAATATCGATACCACCTCCTACTCCAGCTGTTGTAAAAACTTCTGCTGGTGTTGGAGCTCTAAATCCAGTACCAATTGATGCTCTCAATATAAGTTTATCACTCAATTTATAATTCAAACCAGCGCGAGGTGTAATTGCATTTTTCCCTGATATTGTATCTTTAGAACCAGCAGGAATTAAATCTATGTAATCATAACGAATGCCAAGTGTGGCAATAAAATTTTTGAAAGCTTTATATTCTGTTTGAAAATATGTAGCAAAACCTCTGAATTTTGTGTTAGAAAAAATATTTGATTTAACATTAGAATAAGAAGCTTCAACTCCACCAACAATCAATAATTTTTCTGATACGTTATAATTAAACAAAGCTTCGCTACGGAATAAATTTGCTTCAGAAGTTGTAACTTCTAATCCATAGCCATCAAATCTTGTGTAATAATAACTAAATTTAAAATCCCCTGTTAAATTATCACTCAATTTATTATGATAAATTAATCCAGAGAAAACTCTATTAGATTTAACAATTTTATTTGTATCCTCATCTTTAGGAACCAATGCATGTCTTGAATCTTTCCAGTATAAAAAATTTCCTCTGTTCATATTGAGATAATCAGTGAATAATGTTAATTCACTTTTATTATTAAGTTTATAATTCATTTTTAGATAGCCCAGATACTTTTTACTGAAGTTATCTCTTTTATAACTGAGGTCATCAAATTTTTTTAATGAAAAAGTATAGCCTAAATTTTCAATTGAGTTTGAATGTGTAACTTCGATACCATAAAAACTTCTATAATTCTTATTCCATCGCCACGATTCATATTTAGGTTTATCATAAATACCATAATATGAGTTAATATTTGTTATCGGCGATTTTACTGGTTGACTAGTTATAATATTTATTACTCCCCCAATTGCAGAAGTTCCATATAATGAACTTGCAGGACCTTTAATAATTTCAACTCTTTCAATATCGGCTAAAGGTATCATTTCCCAGACGACATCACCGTTATCACCAGAAAAAAAAGGAATCCCGTTTATAGCTGCCAGTACTCTTGCTCCTACACCTTTACTATATCCACTCGAACCACGAATACTCACCTGTTCAAGATTCATTTGAATGCCTGGAATATCTCTCAAAAGCTCATCAAATGTTTTATAATTTTTTCTATTTATAAATTCCGGTTGAATGACAGTTGTACTAACTGTTAGATCTTCTTTTTTCTGTTCATATTTACCTGCACTTACAACTATTTGTTGTGTTTCTATTACCGATGTTTTTAATATAATTGTAAGAGGTTTAAAATTCTGATTAAAGTTTATTTTAATACTTCTTTTTTCATAACCTATCGAAGAAATTCTCAATACATAATTTCCAAAAGGAATATTTTTTATTTCAAAATTTCCATTTTCATCTGTCGCTGCGCCATAAAAAGTCCCTTCGATTATAACATTAGCACCAATTACAGGTTGAGCACTCTCATTTATAACTCTCCCTTTAATATTACCTGTTTGTGCATACACATCTAACGATAGTATTACAATCAATAGTACAAATATTTTTTTCATACTAACTCCTCAATGACTTAAAAATAAAATTACATTGGTGGTTGAGGTGGTGGATTATTAAAATCAACAATAATATTTACATTGGGAGTAATTTTACCTCGCTGGATTATTAACTTTGCTGGATTTGATTGATTTCCATTTACACAATAAACTCCAACTACAAACCAATCTTTTCTGTCAAGAGAAATTTCGGGAGTTCTCGATTGTGCCACAACTACATATGAATACACGCCTTCATCTAATTGTAAAATTGGAAGAAAATTATTTTCAATTGAATTATATACAAATTCTGTTGAATTATATGGAATAGAATCTGAAACAAAAGAAAGATTAGGTGGAAAAAAATCCTCACTTTTTTCTATTGGATTTTTAAAAACAACGATGTGAGTTCTTTTTATACCTTCAGGCCACTTACCTATAAATGTAACCTTACCCGAAAAACCCATTGGACCAGATGGAATTTCTGGTTCGGGTTCAATTCCTTTATCACAACCATTAAAAATCGCTATAGCAAATATTGAAATAACAATTAATATTTTTTTTAGCATAGTTTACTCTTCTTCATTATTAAATAAAGTAGAAATTACTAAAACAAAAATCTACGGTTTCACAAAAACAAAAAGTATTACACATTTTCTGGAAATAAAACATTATATTATAAAGATATAATAACCTTTTTCAAAAACATATTAACTTTTTATTAAAAAATAAATTCTTACTTTAATTTATATTTGTGAAACTAAATATGGAATATTATGAAACGAGTATTTCTCTTATTCGCAATAATTGCCTTCAATTGTTTTGCACAGGAATTAAAACTCAACGAAACAAAATCAGAAGTAAAAGAACTAACAGAGTTCCATGAAGTAATATATCAATTATGGCATACCGCCTGGCCTGAAAAAAATATTGATATGATGAAATCATTAATGCGCCCAATTGATGAGGGTTTTGAAAAAATAAAATATGCTGAACTTCCAGGAATTTTAAGAGATAAACAAGAAAAGTGGGACGAAGGAGTAAAAAAACTTGATGCAATAATTGAAAGATATAGAGTTGCACTCGTCAAAAATGATACAACTGCTATACTAAAAGCTGCAGAACAACTTCACTCACAATATGAATATCTTGTTAGATTAATCAAACCAGTTATTAAAGAACTTGATACTTTTCATCAAGAATTGTATTTACTTTATCACTATTATACTCCAAACTACAATTACGATAAAATAAAAGAGTCTGCAAAAATTCTAAAAGCAAAAATGCATGAATTAATGAATGCAACATTACCTGCACGTCTTAAAAGCAAGAAAGAAGAATTTGACAGATGTAAAGTTGAATTAAATAACGCCGTAATAAAATTAAATACAATAGTAAAGAAAAAAGATTTAAAGAAAGAAATCATTAATGCAGTTGAAGAAGTTCATTCAAAATATCAAAATCTTGAGAAAATTTTTGATTAATTAAAATTAGTGCTCGCAGCTACAGCTTTTACCTGTTTTAACTTTTTCAAAAGCTTCTTTCCCTTCTTTAAATGAAAACCATGCAATAGCAAATGCACCCAATGAATCCAAGCCTCCTATGCCTGTTATTTCATAACCTAAACTTGCAATTAATAACGCAAAGGATAAATACAAACAGGTTTTTGTACAATTAGCATCTGCAATTATTGCATTTGAATTTAAAAATCTTCCAACTTTCAATTTATAATAAATTAATATCGACATTGTAATAATAGAAATAGATGATACTATAATTCCCCATAAAGTTGTTTCAGGTTTATGAAATGTAATTAAATTATAAATTGCAGTAATTATCAGACCTACAGCAAGCATATAAAAACCTGTACCTGTAATTTTTAATGCTGTATTTTCAAATGCATCTCTTGATTCACCATTATTATTTCTTATTCTAATTAACATATGAAGAATTCCAATTCCAGAAATTACTTCAACAAATGAATCGACTCCAAAACCAAATAGTGCAAGCGTTTCGTCTTCAAAACCAAACAATACTGAAACTATGCCCTCAATTATATTATAACCAATAGTTATGTATGAAAGCAAAAATGCAGTTTTATATAACGATTCCTTATTATAAACTAAATTTATGCTCTCCATAATCATTCTCTTTTATTTTATCCAAAATACAATTTTTTATTAGATTTAGTTCAAAAAACATATTACTAAACTTTAACTTCTAAATATGTTTCTAATTCATTAAGTTTAAGCAGTGAATTTTGGAAGGAGAATACAAAATGAGATTTGCAAAGTACTATTTAATTGTTTTTATATCATTAATATTTTCTGGATGTGCTGCTGTTATTTTACAGCCGGCAGATTTTTCCTGGCCTATAGAAAATGCACTCAAAGTAGACGAAAAAGGATTTATTAAAGAAGATCGCTACACATTTTCAATAAACGTAAAACGAATTTTTTATGAAGAGCATAAAGATTCTAATTTAGCACTTGGTAAAGTAATTAGAATAATTAGAAATAAAGATGGTTATTATTTTATTACAGCTTCTAATTTCAAAAATGTATATGTATTTTTCCCGGTAGAAGGTGGAATGAAATTAATAAATAAAATTAAGATTTCTGAAACAGAATCTTTAAATCAACCTGCATTTAATCAAAAAGCACCTTATATTGAATTAATTGATAACTCAAAAAAATTTTTACTGAATCATAAAGGTATTGTGAGGTAAAAAGTATGAAAACAGGTATTATAACAACTTTTATAATTGCTCTATTAATATTTTCTGTAAGCAATGCACAATCAGATTTTGAAAAAACACAAAATTTCAAAAAGCAATACAAAATTCTCGAAGATGCAATTAAAGATGCATCATCACTCGAAGAATGCAACGTTATTGGCGAAAGTATAATAAAATTTAAAAATGAATTTATTGCAGACAAAGAATTATTAGACAAAGCATTATATCCAGATAATTTTGAAAGTGCTTTTGAAAAACTTGAACGTGCTCTTGAAATTCGAAAAGGTGATTTTACTCAAATAACAGAATTAAGAACTGAAATTGGAGAATTAAAAACACGAGTAACCGAATTAAGCGAAGAGAACCAGAATCTACTGGCTCAAATTAAAGCATTGAATTTACAGGTTAAAAAAGATGCTGCAACAATTGCTTCTTTAAAAAGATTGATAGCACAATTAAAAGCAAATATTCAACAAAGGGACATGCTTGTAAGAGATATTATTGATAGTTTATTAACAGAATTTGTGAAAACCCCAGCATCATTAAACGAAGCCGAAAAACAGGCAATTATTACAAAAGTAGATAGTCGTAATTTATTTTATAACATCGAAAGAACTATAATGGATAATATTCAGTTCATGAAGGTAACACAAATGACTCCAAACGATTTACGTGAAATGAAAAAGCAGTATAGAGAATTTAATAAATTATGGAAACAAATTGGTCCAAGATTAAGTGATGTATATTTAACAAGACAGGATAAAGTTGCACAAATAGCAAATATCGATGGTATGTTTTACGAATGGAACTCCAGATTAAACGATGAAATATGGACACAGGTAAATCAATTATTCAGAGAAAAAAATTTAGCTGTTTTACCTTTCCGATCTGGTGAACAATTTGTAAATAGCATTTATGCATTTATTGATGATGAAATAAAAAATCTCGGAGTAAAAAATAAAGATGAATCTTTAAAAACATTTTACACTTTTACAGATAGTGTTTATTTCAAGACTGTTCAACCAGTATGGATTCCAATTCTTATAGAAAATAACTTGATGACCGAAGAGAATAAAGATTCTATAGAAGCAAAAATAGCATTGTGGAAAGAAAAGCTATCTCCACCTTCAAAATTCTACTGGATTTATTATTTAGCAGGTGGTATTGTTATTGTTGCATTGATAGTCACTTATTACATTAAAACAAGAAACAAACAAAAAGTTATTCCAGAACAACAAGAAGAAGCATAGTTTTAAATAAATTCCAGATAATCCCGCATTGAATTTATATACAAGTTCATGCGGGATTTATTTTTTACAGGACATTTTTAATTGAAATAAAAACAATCTTTATTCAAGATAGAAACCCAGCGTAAAAAATCCTACCCAGTGTTTCAAAGAAAAAGGAGCGGTTAAACCCATAGACGATTTCTTGAATGGCAAAACTTTTTCTGAAAATGTATCTGAATAATTAAACAATCTCCCCTTAATTCTTCCTAAATTAAGATGATCATTTATATTCATTAAAGTTATTAAACCAAAAATTATTGGATATCTTCCACACCATAAAGGAATAGCCTTTTCATTTTTATCATCAGGAATAATTTCCGAAGCCAGACCCTGTATTTTTGTTTTGTTTAATATTCCAACAAGATAATTATTAATAATCTCTTTATCCTGTTCGGTTGCTTTTTGATGTGCAGATAAATCTAATCCATAAGGTGAATTATTAAAATCTTCTCCATAGTGATTAGCATCATTCGACATTAAAATAAAAATATCTTTACCTAATTTAAGTTTGTTTGTTTTTATATAATCTGAAATTATCAGTGATAAATCACGAGAAATTTTTTCTACATTTTCCATTGACATCTGTGTTACCATAATTGGAGTAATTTTTACTTCAGGATTATAAAATTGAAGAAATGGAATTAGAGCTTCGATAGAATGTTCAATTTCATGTGCTTTGTTATTAATTACAAAATATTTTTTATTGAGTTTTGATTTTATAATGTCTCTAAGCGGCGATATCTTAACATCATTATAAATTCCTTTCCATGCTTTATACTCATCAAATATAAGAACATCAGTAGGAGGATTTAATTCCTTTCTAACTGTTCCATGAGTAACACCAAATATTATTACTTCTTTTGCATTTATTAACTTAAAAAGAGGATAATAAACTTTTCCAGCATACAAATAATCATCGTGAACAGAAATTGCAGCAATAAGATTTTCTTTTTCAAACTCTGGATTTTCATAAATACTATCCAGATAAGAAATAAAATTTTTCATTTCATTGTAATCCCAGCAAAATCCAATATTATCTCGAACTGGACGTAAATCCTGAGCAAATGAATTACTTAGAATCAATAAACTAAATGTTATTATTTTCTTAATCATACTTACAATTAATCTTAACTTGAGTTTTATTTCATCAAAATTAATTTTTTAGTTGTTATATGATTACCAGCATTTAATGTATAAAAATATATTCCGCTTGTGATATTTTCTGCATTAAGTTTATATTCATAAAAGCCTGCAGGTTTAAATTCATTTACAAGTGTTTGCACCTCTCTACCAAGCACATCATAAAGTTTAATTGTAACATTTGACTCATCTGGAATTTGATATCTTATAACAGTACTGCTATTAAATGGATTAGGAAAATTTTGTTCAAGTTTATATTCTTGTGGAATAGCACGACTCTCTTTAAGCTCTGTTCTTATTCCTTCACCATAACATTCAATTCCAAACCACAATGTTTTATAAACTGTTTGATCTAAATTTAATAGAAAGTGATTAATTGTATATGGTTTTAAAACAAATGCTTGAGATGAAATCTCTTTTCCTTTATTATCAAGTGGATAAATCTTGATTGAATCTGCATAAATCATCAAATCGAGTTTTATTTTAAATGGATAAATTCGAGTTGGTGAATGTCCCCAATTATTATTCAAAGTTGTAGTTCCATTCCATATCATTTCAGTATTTTGAATTTTTGTCCCTAATGTAATCAAAGATTTTTTAGATGAAGAGAGATTATAATTATCGAGCGAAAGCCATGTTAAAGTTGCAAAATCATCCTGAGATAAAATATCTTCAATATACATCTCGCCAATTCTTTTCCCTTTTAATTTAGAAAGATATCCTGTTATTCCATTAAATTTTTGAGTGGCAATAGTTAGTGTTCCATCACTCATGTTCCACACAATTTCATCGGTATCTGTTTTATATAAATTTCCTGCAACTTGAGGAAGCTGTTTAAAATCAGTTGTATTTGTAGAAAAATAATTTTCGGTTTTGATTGAGTGAACAAGAGAAATTTTTCTATCATAAAATGAAGGACCATACCAGTTTGATGCATCGTTCTTTGGAAGTACATATAAAGTATCAATTGTGTAGTTAATTTTAATTGGATTAGCAGAAGGTTTAATCAAGCCATTTCTAAAAACATAAGAAATTGTGGGAAAGAAAGACATTAATACAGAATTTCTATTTATACCAAAGAATCCGCCAATGAAATCTTTTTCCCATTCAAATGCTTCACTGTAATCGAAATACATAAATGCATCTGCATCATTAAAAGATGAATAACCAGCACTAAATAAAATTGATTCTACTTGATAACGATTTGGGAATGGATGATTATATTCGCTTACTGTAAAAGGTTTTCCTGCTATAGGGACACCTGCATAGAGATAAGGTATTGTTCCACCATTAACATCTTTTACCATTGGAGTATTATTGATTAACCAGTTTGTAGATGACCAGGGTTCACCAGGAAATTGAGGATGATCCCAGTATGCATGATTATCAACATAATCTGCATCCGACATCGAAGCTAAATCTGCTGCACCAACATTCCAGTTTGTACCAACTACTGGTACTTTAACTCCCAGTGTATCTTTTAAATACGATATCATTTCTTTGAAATAATTTCTTTCAAGTGTAATATAAAATTCGGACATATCCTTTACTCTCTGATCAGAATACTGAACACATTTTGCATAATCAATCCTTGCGATATTTTTTAATTCGAGAGATTCATTCTCTTCTAATCCAATAACACCTGCTTTTGTAAAACTAATTTCATCAAACCAGAATGTTCCTGTTTCTTTTCCTAAACTGAAAGAGAGTCTTGTATGTCCAGCATTATTTTCAGGAGCTTTAATACTAAATGAAAATGTTTGCCAGTTTGTATTCAAATTTATTGAATACCAGCCATAAGAATTCCATGGACTATTATCATTCATTATACTCACATTAATTTCTCTTAGAGAATCTGAACGTGCAGCAAAAGAAAGAGTGTAAGATGAATCTTTAATAATTGTTGCAGATGGCATTTTGAATTGAATATGCCAATCTGTACCAGTAGCTTTATTAACAAAAACTTTGAAACTATAAGCTCCTTTAAATGCAACAGAATTGTCTCGTGCTGTATCTGCATCTGCTCCATTATGTTCTTCCAATGCCCAGTAATTTCTTGGATTGGGATTTTCAAATCCACCATTTTTAATTTGTTCATTTTGACCAAATGGAATTATTCCTTTATTCCATGCATTCTGTAAATTCTGAGTTGATTTATATTTATCAAATAAAAATTCATTCCATAAACTATCAAGCATTTTAGAATAATAATAAGGAAGCACACCACCTTTTGATATTGGTTTTAGTTGATTATCTCTCCAGAATTTATACAAAGAATTTTCATTAGTAATTTCAACCATTGCCATTACAGGATCATCAACAAGTGGTTTGCCTGTATATGGATTTATATGTTTTAAAAGTTGTTGTGCATATTCTTTATGTAATTTTTTTATATATGGATCAAAAAAATTTACACCTTTTCCAAACTCTGGAAGTGAATCATAATCAACAACACCATCAAAAATTCTAAAAGTTCTCGACACATGGAGATTCATATTAACATAAATTCCATTTTCTTTTAATCTTGCTATTATATATTCGAGAGTATCGAGATAAGCAGGATCAATCATTCTTGTATCACTTTTACCAACAAGACTTCTTCTTGACCAGGGATTATCTAAGTGATGCATACGTACCAGATTAAAACCAAACTTTCGAAGTCTTCCAGCTAATAAACCAGCTTTATCGCGTGGCGGGAAAGCATTATCAGCACCAAAGTTCGTTCCCCAGAATCTTATTCTTTTACCAGCAACTGAAAATTTTCCTTCTGAATCAATTGAAACAAATTCATTATCATTAATTCGATTAACTGGAAACTGTGGAAGAAATTTCTGAGTACTTGTATCACTTGAAGGAAGATAAAAATTAAAATATTCAGTAAAATTTTGTGCATTTAAATTGATTATAAGTAAGAAAATAAATAAAAGTAATTTTTTGCAAATCATTTCGAATCAACAATTTATTAAATAAATTTTTGTTCATTACTTATTGAGTTGTTCAAAAATAATTGTGTTTTTTGAAATAATATAACTTCTTATTGTTTTACCAGATAAAGTTAATTCATCTTCTTTCCAGTTTCCCTGAGTATTTGCACCTGGTTTTAATGCTGCTGAACTTTCATTCTTATCCATAATTGACCAGTTACAATTTGATAGCTTATTCATCTCCATAAAATTCATCCAGATATTTGCTTCGTTCAAATCAATATTTCCATTTCCACTTGCTTCACTAATTCCATATTCAGTAACAAATAAAGGAATCCCTTTATTTAATGCTATTGTTGCTTTATTCCTTAAAAATTGTTTATGTGTACTGGAATAAAAATGCAGAGCATAAGCAACATTGTTATCATTGATTGGATTATTTGCCGCAACATCCACATCCTGTGACCAGGTGGGAGTTCCTACAACAATTAAATTGTCGGGATCATACTGGCGAATTGTTTTAATTACTTCTTCTGCATAAGGTTTAATTACATTTGTCCACGATACCTGAAGTGGTTCATTAAATATTTCATAAATTAAATTGGGTTTATCGCCATATTTTTGTGCAATAGTTTTAAAGAATTCCTTTGCTTGCTCTTTGTGATTTTGTGCATTATGATCGTGCCAATCAACTATAACATAAATGCCATATTTAATAGCAGCATTAATTACAGTCTCAGCTTTTTGTAATTCAAGTTGAGGATTATTTAAATAACCACCGCTTTCAACTCCAATAGCAGCACGAACTATTGTACATTTCCAATCATCTCTTAACCATTTAATTACATTTTCATTATAAAAATGTCCACCCCATTGACTCCAGAATAAACTCATTCCCCGCAAAACAACAACGCTATCATCTTTACAATAAATTTTATTCCCCTTAACCTGAAGATTACCATATAATTCAACTACTGTTTTGGGTGTAGAGTCTGAGGAAACTATTTCACTATCGTTATTACACGATAAGGCAAAAATTATAATAGCTAAAAAAATAATTTGATGAGTTTTAATTGTTATCATATTGTTATACCCTGCAGATTTTAAATCTGCAGGGATTTAATTTATAAAGAAACTGAATATTTTAATTTAATATCTCTTGAAGAACTTCCAACTAAAATTTCATAATCATCTTTATCAAGCTGCCATGATCGAGATTTTTCATTATAGTATGACAGAGATTCTTTTTTAAGTTCCAAAGAAACTTTTTGAGTTTCACCAGGTTTTAGAAAAACTTTTTTAAAGGCTTTTAATTCTTTAAAAGGTCTATCAACCTTCGGATTTTTTTGACTTACATAAAGTTGAACAACTTCTGCTCCTTCGAGTGTACCTGTATTTTTCAAATCGATAGTTACTTGAAATTTATCCCCTTTATCTTCAACCATAATATTTGAATATTCAAAAGTAGTATAAGATAATCCAAAACCAAATGGAAATAATGGTTCAATATTATTTTTATCAAAATGACGATAACCTACATAAATATCATCTGTGTAATAAGTTCTTGCAGGATATTTTTTATAAGAATCGAAGGCAGAGCAATCTTCCCATCTCTTTGGAAAAGTAACTGGTAATTTCCCAGATGGATTATAGTTACCAAATAAAACATCAACAATAGCATTACCTCCTTCTGTACCAGCAAACCACATTTCGATTACAGAATTAACTTGGTTAATCCATTTATCCATTAAAATTGGAGCACCACTTGTTAAAATAACAATTGTTTTTCTATTAACTTCTGAAATTTTTTGTATTAATTCTTCCTGTTCGCCTGGCAAAATTAAATCGGGTCTATCCATTCCTTCTGTTTCTATTTTATCTGATGTCCCTACAAATAACAAAACCACATCTGATTGTTTAGCAATATTAATAGCCTCTTTCATTAAATTCTCTGATGGAGTTTGCCAGCCTAAAATAGCAGCAGCATTACCGGTCTTTTCATAAAATTCCATTTTAATTTTGTAAAGTTTATTTTTCTCAAGGTTTACTTTTCTCGAAATAGTCATTACAGCATGGTCTGTCCAATCATCTATAATTAATTCATCATTAAACCACAATCTTACACCATCATCTGTTGAAGTATTAATTATAAATTCTCCACTTTCAGGAGCTTTGAGATAACCAGTCCATCTTATTGAAAAATAATTATTGCCTATTCCTTCTACAGGTTTATTATCACTCCAAATGAAAGAAATATTTTTATCGATTCTTCTAACTTTGGGTTCTCCAGATAAATCAATATTATCAAAATATTCAGCATTTACACCATTAGTTTTTTGAGTTTCATCTGTAAATAAAAACTCTTCTGGAATTGCTTTTGCGTCTCCAGGAAGTATAACTCCTGGTGCATAATTTATTTTTATGTTTTTGGGTAATTTATTTTTTAATGCTGTAAGTGGGGAAACAGGATTAATTGGAGTAACATAAGCACTTCCACCACCACTTGTTCTTGGTATTTCAGCAGAAGGACCAATAACAGCAATTGATTTTAGTTTATTTTTATTTAATGGTAAAAGACCATTATCATTTTTTAATAAAACAATTGATGCCAGTGCAGTTTCGTATGCTATTTTTCTATTTTCAGCACTATTAACAAGTGCGGGATTCTCTTTCCATTCAGGTGTATCAAATAAGCCAAGTTTGAATATCACTTTTAAAATTCTTCTTACCTTTTCATCGATCTTATCAATTGATAATTCACCTGATTCTATTGCTGGTAATAGATTTTCTTTATTCATGAAAATTCCAGTTGGCATTTCTAAATCGCATCCACCTTTGGCAGTAGGAAGTGATGAATGAACTGCACCCCAATCACTCATTACCAATCCTTTAAATCCCCATTCTTTTTTCAATTTATCGATCAAAAGATAATTATTTTCACTTGAGAAATATTGATTAACTTTATTGTAAGCACTCATTACACATAAAACATCTGCTTCGGTTACTGCAGCTTTAAATGCTGGAAAATAAATTTCATTCAATGCTCTTTCACTTACTAAAACATCAACAAACATTCTTTCATGTTCTTGATTATTTGCAGCAAAATGTTTTACAGTAGCAGCCACGCCTTCTTTCTGAACACCTTTGATATATTCAACTGTCATACGTGATGCAAGAAATGGATCTTCACCAAAACCTTCAAAATTTCTTCCCCACATTGGTAATCGTGCAATATTTACACATGGACCTAAAATTACATGGCGTCCTTTCCCTTTGACTTCTCTTGCAATTGCACTACCAATACCACTAATTAGCTCTGGATCCCAGGTTGCAGCCATTGCGATAGAAGATGGAAATGCAGTAGAAGCCCCCCATCTTACTCCTACTGGACCATCTGTCATTCTTAATTCTGGAATACCGAGACGAGGGATAGGTTTGGTTGCAAAACCAGTACCGCCAAGTAAATCAATTTTTTCATCCAGGGTCATTCGTGAAAGTAAATCTTCTACACGCTTTTCAATTGGTTGATTTACATCCTGATAAGACAGTTTTGTTTGAGCTATCATACTTGATACCATTAATAAAATTAAAAAGTATTTCATATACCCTCCAATAATAACTTTACTTCAATTTATTAATCCCAGAGCTTTCAAGTAATCGGCATTAATCGTACAATTCTTAAATTTTATATTTTCCAGTAAATCATTCAAAGCTTTTTTTACAATTTCTTTTGGAGGTTTATTTTTTCTTATTTCTTCGAAATTTTTTCTTGAGCCTTCTGCATATTTTATTATCTCATCCCACTCTTTTGTTTTTGTAAAAGATACAACACCTCGTGTAGATTCCATTTTTTTGTATGGCCAGAAACACCAGCCAATATTATTTTTTTCAAGTAGTTCTCTAAATGATTTTATCCAGTCATTATCATTCTCACCAGATTCTCCCAGCCAGATGGGTACATCATATTTATCTCTAAAATCGATATATTCTTGAATCTGCTTTTGTTCTACAGGCATCCAGTATTTATGAAAAGTATATGCAAGATTTGAATCAAATGGTTCACCAAATACTTGGAAGTTTGTATTCCATTGAGCTCCGCCCAAAAAGATAATATGATTTTTATCTACAGAACGAATCGTCTCTGTAATTTTTTTATATAATGGTTCTAATAGTTTATTCAATTCTTCTTTATTCTCCAGGAAATGAGGAATTGGTTCGTTTAATAAATCATATCCTATAACAATTGTTTCATCTTTATATCTTTCGGCAATTTTCTTCCAGAGATTTATTGTTGCTCTCTGAGCTTCATGGCTTTCAAATAAAAATGGATATCCCCAGCTATCATCAATATTATCACCTGTTTGTCCACCAGGTGCAGCATGCATATCAAGAATTACATATAAACCAAATTCCTTACACCAGGAAATTACATCATCTAATCTTTTAAACCCTTCTTCAAGAAAAAGATCTGGTTCATCTTCAATTAAAAATAATTTGAAGTTGAATGGAACTCTAATATGATTAAATCCAGAATTTTTAATAAACGCGATATCTTCACGTGTTATGTAATTATCACGAAATGATTTCCAGAATTTTTTTGTTTCTTCAGGTCCAATTAGTTCTTTAATTACTTCATCAATCAATCTATAAGAATTCACATTTTTAAAATGAAACATATAACCTTCAGAGTTAAGCCAGTTACCAAGATTAATTCCTTTAAGTAAAATTTCGTTACCATTGTTATCAACAAAATTTTTACCTTCTACTCTTACAAAATTTTGTGATTGAACATGAGTATTAAATACAATCATTAATAGTAAATAAATCAACCTATATAATTTCATTTAAAATCTCTCACAATAAATCCAGATTAAATTAAAGCATTATATATTTTACTTTCTATCTTCAAGTGATTGTTTTAAAAGCCATTCATAAATTTCGGGATTATTATAAGTCTCTGTCCACGCATCGTGTTCAGCATCGGGATAAATTGTTAATTTTGCATTACCACCACATGCTTTTAATCTTTCAACTAAATCTTCGGATGCCTTAACTGGAACTACTGGATCTTTAGCTCCGTGAAAAGCCCATACTGGCAATTTTCCAATCATGCAAACTTCGAATAAATCACCCCAGCCACAAATTGGTATTATAGCAGCAAGTCTTTCTGGAATTTTTGCAGCCAATCTCCATGTACCATTTCCACCCATGCTTAAACCTGTAACATAAATCCTATTCTTATCAACTTTATAGTTATTGACAATGTAATCAAGAAGAGCAATTAAATCGTCTGTATCCCATCTTTGATTTAAAGGGCATTGAGGACTAACAACCATAAAAGGAAATTTTTTACCTTCGTCAATTAATTTAGGTGGTCCATGTTTTTTTACAAGCTGTAAATCGTTACCTCGTTCTCCAGCACCATGAAGAAAAAGAAGTAAAGGAACTTTATCTTTAGAATCATAATCATCAGGTAAATAAAGTAGATAATTAATATTAACAATTTTTCGGAACTCTGTTTTAAGTGAGTGCTGTGTTTGTCCATCAGATTTGTTTTTTACAACCATTTGTGATGAGCATGCAAATGCAAAGATTAATGAAAATAAGATAGCTATAAATTTTTCCATTAATGCCTCAATCTATTAATGTAAATGATTCTTCAAGTAGCTCAACAGAATTTTTTCCTACGAAAACTTTAAAATCACCTGGTTCTACAACATAATTCATATTGATATCATAGAATTTCAATTTATCTGTGGTCAATGTAAATTCAACTCTTTTAGTCTCACCGGGTTTAAGATTAATTTTCACAAAATCTTTTAATTCTTTTACAGGTCTTGTAACACTACCAACAAGATCTCTTATGTAGAGCTGAACAACTTCGGCTCCTTCATACTTGCCAGTGTTTTTTACATCAACGCTTATTTTAATTGACTCATTCATTCTAATTTGTTTTTTATCAATAGATAAGTTAGAATATTCAAATGTTGTATAACTCAATCCATAACCAAAAGGATATAATGGTTCATTAGAAAAATCATTATAAAAAGAAGTATATCTTGGATTAGAAGGATTGTATGGTCTTCCTGTGTTTTTATGATTGTAGTAATAAGGAATCTGTCCAACATGTTTTGGAAAAGTAACCGGAAGTTTACCACCTGGATTATAGTCACCAAATAAAACATCGGCTATTGCATTTCCAGCTTGAATACCTAAATACCATGTTTCAAGAATAGCAGGAATATTCTCATTAATCCAATTAATTGTAAGTGGTCTACCATTCATCAAAACAACTACTATTGGTTTACCAGTCTTATGAAGTTCTTTAATTAGATCTTCCTGAACACCGGGTAAATCAAGTGTTGCACGTGATTGAGCTTCGCCACTCATATCTCGAGATTCACCGAGAACTACAATAGCAACTTCAGAATTCTTTACTGATTCCATTGCTTTGGTAAAACCACTTTTATCATTGCCCTTCACTGAACAACCTTCTGCAAAATTTATTTTTACATTATTACCAAGTTTATTTTTAATTCCTTCAAGAACAGTAACAACATTTTCTGGTTTACCATCTTGAGCCCATGGACCAAGTGGATCATCTTTTGAATTTGCAAGTGGACCAACAACTGCAATTGATTTTATATTTTTATTTAATGGCAAAAGATTATTTTGATTTTTCAATAACACAATTGATTCGAGAGCTACTTTTTTAGTAGCATCAATCATTTCTTTACTGAGCACAGTATTTTTTTCTCTTTCTGAATTACAATATTTATATGGATTATCAAATAGGCCCAGCTTAAACTTTGCAAGCAAAACTCTTCTAACAGCATCATCTACTAATTTTAAATCTACTTTTCCTTCATTAACAAGTTCAACTAAATGATTGAAATATGCATTGCCTTCCATATCCATATCAACTGTAGCATTAATAGCACGATATGCTGATTCTTTCAAATCCTTAGCCAATCCATGAATCACAAGTTCACCAATAGAATTCCAATCGCTAACAACAAAAGCATCGGAGTTCCATTCATCTCGTAAAATTTGAGTTAATAAAAATTTATTAGCCGAAGAAGTAATTCCACCGAGTTCATTAAACGAAGCCATAAGAGAGCCCACACCAGCATCGACTGCAGCTTTAAATGGTCGCAAATAAATTTCTCTTAAAGTTCTTTCTGAAATATCAACAGTATTATAATCTCTTCCACCTTCGGCAGCACCATATGCAGCAAAGTGTTTAGCACATGCAAGAATTGTATTTCCAGCAGATAAATCATTTCCTTGATAACCTTTAACACGAGCAGCAGCCATTACTGAACCAAGATATGGATCTTCACCACTACCTTCAACAATTCTTCCCCATCGTGGATCTCTTGCAATATCAACCATTGGACTGAAAGTCCAGTGAATCCCTGAAGAAGATGCTTCTATAGCCTGCATTCTTGCAGAAAATTCAACCAATTCAGGATTCCATGAACTTGCTTCGGCAATAGGAACTGGAAAAGTAGATTTAAATCCATGAATTACATCGAGTCCAAATATTAGTGGAATTTTTAATCTTGATTCTTCGATTGCAATTTTCTGTAATCTTTTTGTCTCTTCTGCACCAAAGATATTCAAAAAAGAACCAATCTTTCCCTGTCGAATTAATTCTTCGTGACCTTTAGGTTTTAGAGTTTTAGTTCCTGTCTCACTCCCTGAAGTATATTGAACAAGTTGACCAACTTTTTCTTCGAGCGTCATTAAAGAAAGAAGAGAATCAACTTTCGGAATTAAAGATTTTTCCTGTGCGTGAATAACAACAGAAAATAATATAAGGGATAAAAATATTTTCATTACATCCTCTTTAGTGTTTAATATGTTAGTCCATATCCATATGGAAATAGTGGGTCATAATTTTCATCGCCAATGTTAATTGGTACTTGATTCATACTTTTTGGCCATGAAAGAGATAATTTTCCGGTGGGTTTATAATCACCAAATAATACATCTGCAATTCCATCTCCTTCTGAACCTGGAAGCCATGCAGCTATAAAAGCATCACAATAATCAAGAAGATTTGTTATTATCATTGGTCTTCCTGATATCAAAATTGCAACTACAGGAATCCCTTTTGATTTTATATTCGTAATTAAGTTTATATCTTTTGTAGATAAATTTAGATCACTGCGATCTCCCTGACCTTCTGCATAAGGTTCTTCTCCAATTACAACTATAGCTACATCTGCATTATCAATTTCATTTCCATCAACTGAATATGAAACCAATGTATTTGGTGATACAGCTTTCTTTATAGCTTCAAGGATAGTTGTTCCTATTGTAATATTACCCGATGAGCCCTGCCATGAGATTGTCCATCCACCACATTGAATGCCAAGATCATTTGCAGCTTTTCCAGCAACAAGAATTCTTTTTGCATTTTTAGATAATGGTAAAATTTTATTTTCGTTTTTCAATAAAACTAAAGATTGTCTTACTGCTTCTCTTGCAATCATTCTGTGTTCCTGACTTCCAAATTTTGACAGAAGTGAGCGATCTGTATAAGGTTTTTCAAACAAACCAAGTTGAAACTTTACTTTCAGAATTCTTCGAACAGCATCGTCTATTCTACTTACAGGAATTCTTTTTTCATTAATGAGTTGTTTCATGGTAATGAAAAAATTTTTATAATCATAAGGTAACATAACCATATCAATACCAGCATTAATTGCTGTTTCGAGTTTTGATTTATAATCACCTGGCAATTGATCAACTCCACCCCAATCGCTAACAATAAAACCCTGAAATTTCAGTTCACCTTTTAGAACATCTGTAAGCCAATACTTACTTCCATGCATTTTCAAGCCGTTGATGCTACTGTATGAAGCCATTATAGATCCAACACCAGCATTAATTGCAGAGATATAACCAGGGAGATGAATTTTTCTAATTGTTGCTTCATCAAGTTGTGTATCTCCTTGATCTTTACCACCTTTAGTTCCACCATCACCAAGAAAATGTTTTGCACAGGCAAGTATTGAAGAGTTACTACTTCCCAGAATTTCAGTTTGAAATCCACGAACTGCTGGTGCTGCCATCATAACTGCCAATTCTGGAGTTTCACCAAAACCTTCATAAGTTCGTCCCCATCTTTCATCTTGAGGAACAGCAATGCAGGGTGCAAAAGTCCAATCTATTCCAGTTGCAGCTACTTCTTCGGCAGCAGCCCTTGCAACTTTTTCCACCAATTCTGGATTACGGGTACAACCCAACCCAATATTGTGTGGAAAAATTACAGCACCATATACATTATTATGTCCATGTACAGCATCAATTCCATATATCAATGGTATTTTCAATCTTGTTTGAAGTGCATATGATTGAAATTGATCATACATATCTGCCCATGCTTCGGGTGTATTAGTAGCTGGAGCAGAACCACCTCCACTTAAGATTGAACCTATATAATAATTTTTAATATCCTGTGGATTATTTATTACAGCACTTCTATCTACTTGAATCATCTGTCCAATCTTTTCATCAATAGTCATCTTAGAAATTAATTCATCAACTCTTTTATTGATATCTTTTAATTTGTCTTCTTCAAAAGAATTGATAGTACTATTTCTACATGAAAGTAATGCAAGAAAAATTATTACGAGATAGAAATTTTTTTTACTCATACTTTTTCTCCAATTCGTTCCAGATTAAAGCTGCAGCTCCTAATACTGCTGCATTTTTTCCCATTAAAGCTGATGGTAAGATTTTGACTTTGTTTTTAAAGATATTCAATAAATTTTCTTCCATATACTTTTTAACAGGTTTAATTAATAATTCACCTGCAGAGACCAAGCCTCCAAAGAGTATTATTGCTTCTGGACTTAAGTGAGCAACAGTATCTGCAAGTTTATAACCCAGAATACGTGCAGTAATATCAAAACATTCAAGAGCGAGTTTATCACCTTTACGTGCAGCATCATAAATATCTTTTGAGCATAATTTATCAAAAGGAATTTTTCTAAGTCTGCTTGGAGTTAAAGTTGATGCCATTAATTCAAAAGCAGTTCTTTTAATTCCACTTGCCGATGCATAAGTTTCAAGGCAACCTTTTCTTCCGCATCCACATTGACGACCATCTGGATCTACAATTGTATGACCAAGTTCTCCCGCAAAACCATCCGCACCATAAACTAATTTGCCATCGACAACGATCCCACTTCCCAAACCTGTACCTAATGTAATGACAATAAAATTTTTCATTCCTTTTGCAGTTCCGAATAACATTTCACCCAAAGCAGCTGCATTTGCATCATTTGTTATTACAGAAGGAAGTGTGGTATGTTTTTTAATTAGTTTTAATATGTCAACCGTTCCCCATTTTAAATTAGGTGGGTTTTCAACTGTGCCTTTGTAATAATTTGCATTAGGAGCTCCAATACCAATTCCAGCTACTTCTATTTTTTTTTCTAATTTTTTTTGTGCTTTATTTATTTCTAAAAACAATCTTTGAAATAATAACTCTGCTTTTTCTTCTGCTTTTGTAGGAATTGATTTTTCATAATAACATTTTCCACGTTTGTCAATAAATCCAAATACAGTGTTTGTTCCACCTATATCAATTCCTACTACTGTAGTAATTTTAGACATTAGATTACTCCGCAATATTTTCAGTTTTTAAATCAAACTTTTAAGGCAAAAAGTATGCCTTTATACATTGGATAAACAATGATTTAAAAACAGAAAAATTTATGATTGATACAAAATTAAAACGATAGATCAGCTACTTAAGATTATTATTTTGATAAATAGTGTTATTAAAATAATAAGACATATTAATAATTCTATGTGTACAAAAAACACTTTTAATGTAAACTTAAAAAAGTCTAATCTTCTCTTATTACTACTAAGTTCATTTAATAGAAATAAAATTTAGAAATTACAATAATACTTATTATTCTTAATTAAAAAATGAGGCAGAAAAAAATTCTGCCTCTTTAATAAATTGTTTTAAAAAGAGTATTGAATTAGAAAGTTATACCGAGTGAAAATTTTTGGACATTAGTTAATCTTCCAAAACTACCGTAGGAATAATCAACCTTTATAGCAACATTACCAAGAAATAATTGTTTTAATCCAAATCCAAAAGTTAGTGATTCTTCAGAATCTTTTAGGAAAAGTGATTTATAACCACATCTTAAAGAAAACATATCATTGAAAATGTATTCAATACCAGCATTTACACTTTCATAATTATCACTTGGATGCATTGCATCAATAGCAAGATTAAGCTTATGCATTTGAGAATCAATTGGTTTATATGCTATACCAACTCTGAAGTTTAAAGGTAATTCCCATCCTTCAGTTTGAAGATAAGCAGGAATTTGTCCATTATTGCCAGTACTATATGGATCAAGATCAACAAGTACAAGCGCAGTATTTCCATCTAACTTCATTTTAGTACCAAAATTTGAAATTGACATTGCTAAAATTGCTCCATCGAATGGAGTAACATATTGAACGCCCATATCAATTGCGATTGCAGTTGCTGTCATCTTCCAAATTTTTTGCATTACAAATTTTGGATTAAAACCAATTGCAAAGTTATCTGTAAGATTAATTGCATAAGCAAGACTAAACATCGCATCAGAAACACTAAAAGTTTCTCCTGTTCCTTCAGGTTCTTCAATCGTAGTTACTTTCATTTCATCCATAGCTGAAGTAATAAAGCTTACTCCAACTGTACCAAAATTTCCAAGGTTATAAGAAGCTGCGAAGAAATTGTAATTGATATCTGCAATCCATCTTGTATGATCGAATAGAATACCAACACCGGGTAATTTAGCAAGTCCAGCAGGATTCCAGTAAATTGCACTTTGATCATCGGCCAGAGCAACAAATGCACTTCCCATTCCAGATGCTCTAGCTCCCTGACTTATTGAAAGAAATGGTGCAGCACTTGTTCCTCTTTTAGAAACATTTGATACAAATCTCTGCCCATTTATTATTATAAAATCTGCAAAGAAAAGTAGAATTATTAAACACGAAATTAATTTTATATTCTTTTTCATATCTTTTCTCCACCTATTTAATTACCGCAAATTTGCCAATATACTCACCAATTCCAGGTGCATCCACATGATAAATATATAATCCATAAGCTATCTCCATACCATCCTCGGAAATCAAATTCCAGGAAAGTGAACCATCTTCTGGACCTGAATTTTTATAAAGGGTTTTTACAAGTGCACCACTTACGGTATAAATTCTAATAGTGCATTCTGCAGGTAAATGAATGAAATCTATTCTTCGTTCTCCTCTTCCTGTTTGATTAAGATTTCTTCTTTCCCATATGTTAGCACTTATGTAAGGATTTGGTACAACTTGAATTTTACTTAGCTGAGAATTTGCAAGTGATTTATCAACAGTGGCTGCTTTTGTTTTAAATGAAAAATAATCACCAGTTTTAAATGGCTTTGAAATTGAAATTACAAATTTATCGCCTGCACTTGGCTCAATTACATCAACGCCTGCAGGAGCAGAATATGTAATTCTCCATGTTAACTTATAAGCAGCTCCAACATATTCAATGATTACAATATCATCCCCTAAATCAAATTTTTTATTGCTATTGTTATCAAATACTTCGGCTTTTACAACATCACCTCTTGTTAAATTATGAACCTTAAAAGGAACACTTATTTTTGTAAACGGAGTAATTTCTGTTGGAGCATTTAGCCATTCTATCATATAATCGGCTGGCCAGGCAATATTTCTTGCAGGAGAACTTTTATCGGGAGTTACAAGCATAACGACATTACTTTTACCAACTAACCAACCAGATTTTTCAGGTTGATATTGTATATTATTATCATTTATAACAGATACTGTTAATCCATCAAATGGTGGACTATATTTTCCCTGACCAATATTTGAAGAATCAACATTTGCAATTAATGTATCAACTCTGTCTCCTGAAATTTTAAGAATAGAATAAGCAGTTGTTTTATAGTTATATTCATCTCCAGAGGATTTGAAAACAACTTTATACTCAGTACCTTCGGTAATAATATTTGGATTAAGAATTTCAACAGAAATTTTTCCAGTACCCACTCCCGAAGAAGGTTTACTTAAGTCCCCTTCAATTTGAGGTGGAACATAACCAGCAGCAGGAGCATTCGGTACAACTACTGCACAGTTAATATCTATAAATTGCAGAGCACCTACTAAATTTTCTGTAATAATTTTAGTTGTCTCAGAAGGAATCAATCCTTTAGTCCCAAAGTTTGGATCTCCTTTATCGTAAGCTACAACTGCATAATAATATTTTTGTCCATTCACTACATTAGTATCAACATATGAATGTTGTAATCCTGTATCATCACCTCTCCAGAAATGAGCACCATTAATTCCAACAGGGTCTGGACCTTTAATTCCATCTTTCAAGTCGAATTGAGCAATTGGTTTCCAGTATTTTGGTTCACCTTTAGAATCAGTAATTACTTTAATATCATTAAATTCTGGTTCCTGACTTCTATAAATCAAGTAACCTTCAAAATCTTTTTTGTAACCTTTACGCGGATCACCATCTTCATATCCAAGAAATGGATCACGAGATTCTTCTGCTTTTCTATCCCAGTAAAGAAATACTTTTCTATCGCCTGCCACTGCAGTAAGTGTAGGTTTATAAGGTGGTTTAGAGAAATTATAATTAGCATTATAAATTTGTTGAACAGTTTCTTTATTAAAGATCATATCTTCTTTATCGCTTCCAAAAACAAGAGCCATAGAAAATCTTTCGCGTCGATTTAATTTTAGAGGGAAAGGTCCCGAGCCAAAAACTATGCTTATGTTAGAATTTTGAAGTAAAGTATCAAAATTACCATAACTCATTTTACGCCACATAACTTCATCGTTTTTAGGCCAGCCATCTGTTGGTCCTTTACCAGCTAATCTATAAATTGAAAGACTTGTTAAACCAATCTGGTCAGATTCATCTTTATCTGTTTTATCGAAATTTGGTTCGCCATCTGTGGGTACACCATCACCTTCGCCAGTATCCGGTCCTTTATATTGAGGATCCCAGGGACCAACACCATCCTGTCCTAAATCATCGTTTAAAGGTTCACCAACATCCCACACACCATTTGAATTAAGATCAATAAAAGAAACCCAATCGCCATCGTTATCAATTCCATCATCTCTTCTTTCATCAATTAATCCATCTTCATCATCATCGAAATTATTCCAAGGATTACCTGGACTTTCAAGATATGCATAACCTACATAACCAACTTTCCAGTTATCTGGTGGTGCTTTACCATCATTATCAAATCCATAAGCGATATCAAGTTTTGTATCATACGATGCACAGTCATCACCATTATCATCAACACCGCCAACACCTGTATCGCAATAAAATCCAAAGTATGTAGTATCATAATCGTAATCAGAGAGATTAACAATATCGAAGTGCCAGAAGATAATATCTTCTGCAAGAACATGAGACCATTGAAAACCACGTACTTCAACTCTTAAACCCAAGCCACCGCGATTATGGTCTGAAGCAATTGGGAAATAATTATATGGTTGTCTTGTAAATTCTTTATCTTTAGAATCGTCCATTACATAGAAAGTCTCAAAATCTGCATTTTGAACACCGCGACCGAAGTAGCCATACCAGTAACCATCCCAGTTAGCATCTATATTTGGAAGAGCACGAGGCCATTTTTCTGGCCAGGAATATGGTTTAGTGCTAATTGCTGGTTCTTCAGAATTAGGAGCTGCATAACCTGGTACAGGTTCCATAACCCACAATTCGTTTGTAACAGGATCAAAATCTACTTCTTCGCGATAAGATGTTTGACATGGATGAATTAACTGACCATTTCCTGGAGCAATTACAGCAGAACTAATTAAAGGAGTAACACCATCAATATAATTATGACCCGTACCTTTAGGCCATTCACCAGAAGGTCTATCTGGCCAGCTACCTACCTGACCATCATTTCTAAAAATTGTTCTAATTAAATTTCCATCCATTATCCCTTTCTTTCTGTATGTTTTATCCCCGTATGGTTCATTTCTATATTTAAGAATCTGGGGATCAATTTGCGGAAAAATTATTCCCGCATTAAATAGAAAGAAAACTATTATCAATATATTTCGCTTCATTCTCTTCTCCATTTTCTAAAAATCTATTTTTCATTAATTGATCATTCTAAAAATTTACATTTACACCAAGACTAATTCTTCTTGGTGCAGAAAAATTGCCAGGATTTTTTAAGTATTCATCTATTGTATTCAAACCTATAATTGGTCCAGCAAATTTTACATTCAAATCTTTATCTGCTCTACCTGTACTTGGATAGACATTTACTTCGTTCTTAATATCAAAGAGATTATAAACAAGTAAGAAAAAGTTGAAATCATAACCAAAAATTTTGAAATGCTTATTAGCTTTTAAATCAACATTAATGTATGAAGGACGACGACCATTATTTTCAAATCGAAGTCCTCTTGTATATCTTGGCTCTTCGGTATAAGGCATTCCAGAACCATAATTAAAAATTATACCTGCAACCCAATCAGCTGGATCTCCAATGTTCAAGACAACATTAAGAGTATGTGTTTGATCCCAATTTAAAGGCACTACCTTTTTATTTGATTCGACAGGAGGATCAGATTGATTATTGTTATATTCTGCCATCGGGTCAGATGCATTACCAGCAGCAATTTGATATGTATAATCAATTCTTGCACTAAAGAAATCTACAAATCTTTTATCGAGTGATAATATCACTCCTTTTACATTACCATAATCTCTATTAATATATCTTCCAAAGATAAATCCTTCATAAGTCTCAAGGATTTCCATTCCAAGTAAGTTGCGGATATCGCTGTAATAAACAGACAAATCTATAGAAACATTTGGAAAGATAACTTGTTGCAAACCGAGTTCATATTTAACCGTTTTTTGTGCTTTCAATTCTGGATTTCCAATATACGATGAAAGTGATGTAGTCTGATCTATTATGTAATTTGGATTTGTATATAAATTCGAAAATGTTGGTATCTGGAAAAAGTGACCATAAGAGAAATGAATTGCACCCTGATCGGAAATCGGAAACGAAACACCAAGACGAGGACTTATTTGATATTCAGAATTAGCTTTTCTTTTCTGATTAGCACCTGGAAAGTTTGGATTGTTAAGTGGATTTCTAATGTCTACTGGTAAATCGGCATTAGAATTAAAATAATCAAAACGAATTCCAGCATTAATTATCATTATATCATATTCCATCTTATCTTGAATATAAGCAGAGATTTCATAAGGTTTTCTCTTGTATGACTGATTATATTTAGTTCCAGGATCACTATAACCAAGAGTAAAAATTGGATTGCCAAGAGAATCAAGTTGACCTTCTGTTAAATTTCTTATTGTCTTCCAGTGATCATACAAAGTATGTAATCTTCCTTCGATACCTAATTTTACTTTGTGTTCTTTAGTTATCTGAGATTCTAAAGTCCATTGTGCTATATAAGTTAATGTATAACGATTATATCTATCTGTTTGATTTCCACCCTGACTGAATGTATAATTCGAATAAGGACTTCCTTGATTTGGTTCTACATAACGAGGGTCATATTCATCAGCATATAAATGACCCCAGTATTTAAATAAATTAGAAGAAAGTTTTAATGTGGAATATGTACTCTGTGAAGGATAAAAACTAATCTGGAAATTATTTGTTGTATTAACTCTATAATGATTATTTATTGCATCTGGTGTCCATCTATAATAATGATTGTAATATTTATTCCAGTTATATTCCCATGCAAAATTATAACTTAACTTTACATATTTTGATGTATAAGTTAACTTACCATTGAAAGATCTTCTTTGAGTTGGATTCATTGGTACATAAGAACCATCGCCTGTATGTTGATCAATCCAGATTGTATTATCCATAGGATCGGGAAAGATTGGTCGGTTATCTGTAACATTGTACACTTTTTTCCCATAGATATAGCCCTCGTCACCATAATATCTTCCTGATAAGAAAAATGTAAGATTATTTAAAACTTTTGTTGGACCACTTAAGCTGAATTGAACATCACGAGGACCTTTAGGATTAATTTTATTCAAATTATAAAATATATCTGTGTGATTGGTAAGATAACTTCCCATATATGCAGAAGCATTTCCTTCAAATTTTTGACCACCATCTTTAGTAACAATATTAACAATGCCACTCATAGCCTGACCATATTCAGCATTGAAAGTGCCACTAATAACTTCCATCTGTCGTATTGCATTATTTTCTATAAGAATTCCAAGGCCACCATTGTAAACATCGGTTACAGAGATACCATCAACAAGATAAGCAACCTCGCCACTACGTCCACCTCTAAAATGCCCATCAACAACGCCAGCTTGAAGATTTACAATCTGATGTAAATTTTCAACCGGCATCAATTTTATATCTTCTGCAGAAACAATAGCTGATGAAGCAGTCAAATCTTTTATGACAAGAGGTTGAGTAGCTGTAATAACAACTTCTCCTACACTAACTGCTGAGGAAGTTAATTTAACATCGAGGTTTGTAGTTAAATCTATTTTAATAACAACTTTTTCTATTGTAACTTTATTATATCCCACCATGCTCACAGTAACAGTATAAACTCCAGGAGGAATATTATTTATATAGTAATATCCATCAGCATCGGCAGCAGCACCAAAGTTGGTTCCATTTAATATTATATTAGCACCCATTAAAGGTTCTTTTGTATCTGCATCAATAACTCTACCTGCTAATTTTCCAGTGGTGCCAGCCTGTAAAATGTTTGATGTGAAAAACAGAAATAACAAAATTGTACTGAATTTTAAGATGTAATTAATAAAGTAAGATACAATCATTTTTTTTCTGAGCATTATATTTATCTTACACATAGTCTAATCCTCAAAAGTTTATAATAAATAAAATACGGGCATAGCATATTTCAGCTATGCCCAGATAATAAATTATTTAATAAGTATCATTTTCTTAATGCTTACAAATGAACCGCTTTCCAGTTTATAGAAATATACTCCTGTTGAAAGTTTTGAAGCATCAAAAGTAACTGTATAAACTCCAGGTTGTTGATAAGCATTTACAAGTTCTTCAATCTGTCGACCAAGTAAATCATAAATCTTTAATGTAACATTACCTTCTTTTTCAATTGAATATTGAATTTGAGTCGTTGGGTTAAATGGATTTGGATAATTTTGTAATAATGAATAAGTAAGAGGAATATCTTTGCTTTCAACACTTGTAATTGGAGTCATTCTGTTACCAATAAATGTGTAAGTCCATCTTGAAACATCTGACCATGATTGATCCTGATTATCTGGTGAATAACAAAGAATTCCCTCACGATTTCCAGTAGCATCATTATCATTAATAGAAAAATCGATTGGAATTCTGTATCCTTCTTTTACATAAATCTTATCTTTTTTAGCATCAGGGTTCTGTCTTTTATTCATTAAATCATCAAGAGGAATTCTTGCTTCGATGATATAACCAGCCGGGAATTTTTCCTGCCAGTAGTAGTTTGGTCCAGGAACAACGAGTGAATCTGTATCACTTCCACCACCTTCAAGTCTAATATGATTCTTATGAAATCTTAAATGATAATCTGGTGCAGAACCTCTCTGGTAAGATGTGTGTTTCAAACCTTCCATATTGTATAAACCAATAAATAAATCTGGATTATCATTTAAATAGGATTCCGGACGAGAAGTTGGATTAACAATATCATCATTAATATCAAATGCCACATATAGATTTTGTTGATCAATCGCAATCCAGGATTTTACTGAAAGATCATCATCATTATCTACAAAAGTATTTGGCGCAACAAAAGCTGTCCCCTGTTTAAGTTCAAAAGGAACAATATCCTGCCATTCATCTAAATTTCCATCTGGATTAAAGCTTACTGTTTTAACTGCAACAACAGGAACTCCTTTTGCCAAATTGGTTACAGGATTATCAAGCATTGCCGGAAGTGAAGTGTTACCAGCTTTGTCTGTGCATGTAATTGCATAATAATAAGTAACATTTTGATCTGTTAGAGGAGCTCTCAAAACATGTTCAACTACACCAACACCTTCTGGAACATTTGCTTTTACAGAACTTACTTTAGGTGAGTTTAAATCTGTTATAGGTTCCATGCTGAAGTAAATTGTATATTTTTCACTATTTTCCCCGGGTACATCATTCCAGGTAATTAAGTTTGTATAAGAACCTGGCACAACAGCTAAACCTTGAGGAACTTCTGGTGGAGTTTTATCTGTTTCTTGATGACCTGATGGAATTAAGAAATCAAATAAAATTACTCCTTCAGCAATTACATCAGTTCCAACCGGACCATTTGCATCAATAGAAAATTCAATTTTGAATCCACTTACAGCACTTGTATTAAACATTCTATCATCATTTCCCTGCCCATCGGGATTTTTAAAAGCACCAACCTGAAGTGCCCAATCATTTACATCTGCTTGAACTAAAGGAATGCGAACAGTTTTCCAATCGAATGCTTCATCAATATTAATATTAAATAGTGTAAACCAGCTTTCTTGTGTTGAACCGCTATTATCATAAAGAATTAATCTTGCCTGAAGTCTACCAGTTAATTTATTTGGTTCTAAATTTTTAATTGCAATATATAAATCTGTATTAGCGGCTAAATTAACGGGTGCATCAAACTTATGTTCAAGGTTAACATACCCACCCCAGCTTTGAGAAGCAACAGCTTTATAATGAACTTTAAGAGCAGATTCACCTTCGAATTTATCTGTAGTTTCATCGGATAATTCTAATTTTGTAATTGGAGCAGCAGCACCATCCCAATCCATTTTATCAATATTCCAGTAGCCTGTAGTTGCAGTATTATCGAAAGTAGATAAAGGAGTATATCTTGCACCAACAAGTGTAATTTGATCCCAGAGTATAACACCTTCAGCAAGTCCACCACCTGTTAATGGAGTTGTACATTCAATACTATAGCCAACAATTTTATCCAAATCCAGTTCACCATTATTTGCAACACCGCTCCAGCCAGGGAGTGTAAATCCACGATCATCTGGATTTGCAGTACCATTGTTTACAAGTGGTATTAATAATTCTTTCCAACCTGGTGTTGCATCGTAAGGAACAGCAGATTCAAAATACCAATCTTCATGATCGCTTGGACTATCCCAATAATTTGCACCTCCACCCGCTTCGTGCAGTTTAAATCTCATATGTACATAACCTGGTTGAGAAGAAGGTACAAGATTATTATACCAGATACTTATATGAGTAGCCATACTCATATCTATATATTGTTTATATTCAGGACTTGCAGGATCAGTAGAATTTAGATGCATTACCTGAACAAATCCACCCCATGATTCTGTATAGTTTACATGCCATTCAATCTTTAATGCTCCAGTCCCAAATTTTTGCTGGGATGTTTCGTCAGAAAGTGTTACATAGCCTGTGCCTGTACCCAGTCCATGTAAATCCCCGGGTTCTGGATAATTCCAGAATTTTTTGGCAACAGTACTATCCAGTGTGTTTACTACCCATTGTGCATTTGCAAACGAAGCAAACACAAACAGGATTAATGGTAGCATAAATTTCTTCATAAAATACTCCTTATTTAGTTTGAAATTAATATTTGGTTAACAATTACATAAACATGTACCATAAACTTATTGCCAGTATTAGTATTATTCCCGATATCAGAATATTAAGTCTTACACTTTCTATTTTGATATTTGCATTATCATTTTGAAAGCTCAGAATTGAAAAAGATTTTGAAGATGATAAATCTTTTTCACTCTGGAAAACATAATTAAGACCAATAAGCATTAATGATGAAAATAGAAATAGAAAGATTGTAAAGTGCAGGTAATTAATTCTTGCATAATTCAAAAGTAATGGGTTAATAATCACACCAGACTTTGCCATCAGTTCAATCACAAAGTGAGATAAACCAATAAATTCTCCTACTATTAATGTTATAAAAACACTTTTAGCATTTATCTTCTTAAAAATTAATCCCAGAAGAAAAACAGAAGTTATTGGAGCACTAATGAAAGCTTGAGTACCCTGAAGAAAAATATAAATCTGATTATTAATTAATCTTACGAATGGCACTAACAATAAAACAAATACTACAATAAAAATTGTAACCATTCTTCCAATAAGCACCAATGTTCTTTCGGAAGCATCTGGATGTTTTGGTTTATAAAAATCGATTGTATATAACTCGCTAATAGTATTAAAGGAAGCAGAAAGAGAAGACATCATAGCACCAAGAAATCCTGCTATAACAAATCCACGAATTCCAACTGGAATTATATTGCTGGATAGCAAAACCGGGAAAGCTTCATCTCCTTTAATGCCTGGATAAAGAGCAGCAGCAATCAATCCTGGTAAAACAAAAATAAACATAGGGAAGATTTTCAGAAAAGCTGCAAGTAAAGTTCCACCACGAGCTTCGTCAATACTTCGAGCACCAAGAACTCTTTGAACAATATAATTATCAGCACACCAATACCAGAATGCGATTATAGGAGCACCAAACAAAATTCCAGTCCAAGGAAATTCTGGATCGTCAATTGGCTTGAACATTTGAAAATATTCGGGTGGTAATTTGGCTGTTAAACCATTAAATCCACCAACTTCAAATAATCCAAATAAAGTAAATACTATAGCACTTATAAAAAAGAATATTCCCTGAAACACCTGAGTTCTTACAACAGCAGTAAAACCACCAACAAGTGTATATATTCCTGTTATCAAAACTATTGCTGATGCTGAATAAAAATTGCTCCATCCTAAAATCTTGTTGAACAAAATTCCACCAGCAAAAAGTGTAACCAAAATTTTTGTAACGATATAAGTAAAAATTGAAAGTGCTGAAAAAAACTTTCTGTTAATTGAATCAAATCTCAACTCAAGAAATTCAGGAGTAGTAAAAATTCCCAGTCTCTTATAAATTGGTGCAATAACCCATCCAAGTAGTATTAAAAAGAAAATCGCAATTAATTCAAATTGACTTACTGCAAAACCACGTAAAGCACCTGAACCAGCAAGACCAATAAAATGTTCGCTTGAAATATTTGTAGCAAATAATGATATACCTATAACAAACCAGCCCAAATTTCTATCAGCAAGAAAATATTCAGAAGTATTTTTATCCCTATTTCTATATTTAAAACCAATTATTAAAACTACAGCAAGGTAAATAAATATTATTAAGCTGTCTAAAAATGTAATTGTATTCTCCATATAAAAGAATTTTCAAAAAGAATACCATTCTATTTGCGGGTTAGATGGAGTTTTTTTAAGGGAAATTAATTTTATACAAACATGTCGATTATTATATTAATAAGTATTAGTTATTATTTTAATAAGTAATATTTATTTGAGTAGAATCATCTTCTTTGTGTCAGAAAAATTTCCTGCTTGAATTCTATAGAAGTAAACTCCACTTGGTAAATCTGAAGCATTAAATTTTATTTCATATCTACCTGCTTGTTGTACTTCATTTACAAGTGTTGTTACTTCTCTTCCAAGTATATCATACACTTTTAATATCACATTACTTGTTGAAGGAATTTGATAATTGATAAATGTGGTGGGATTAAATGGATTGGGATAATTTTGAGATAAAGAAAAATCTTTGTTAATATTGGTTGAATTATTATCTATTGAAGTAATTAAATCTTTCCCATTTACCGGAGAAGGAATTTTCTTTGAAGTATAGATTCTAAATTCTCCCGGTTTTAATTCAATTGATACCTTTTTATTTTCTACTTTAATGCTATCGTTAGTAAAATACTCATACCAATAACCATCGTTTTGAAAAGTAAATTCATTTGTTCTTGAAATTACATCAAAGTTGCCAATAATACTTACATTCATTGTGCTATCATATAAATCTATTCTTTTTACTACAGGATAAGTGTTTAATGAAAAATTTGTTGTATTAAATACTTTATATTTTTTTCTCAATGATATTAACTCAGAGATGAACTTGAAAAGTTTTTGTCTTTCAGAAAAATTTTGGTTTGTATAGTAATCCCAGCGAATTGGTTTTTCACCAAGTCTACCATTGTAATCAATTGAATAATCATAACCTAACTCACCAAATTGCCATATCATTTTAGGACCAGGTATTGTTAAAAAGAATGCATTGACCAATTTCATTCTACTCAATGCGATATTAGTTTTCTTAATATCGTAAGAACCTAGAGCATTTCCCCATTTAATATTTTTATACATCAATCTTTCTTCGTCATGACTTTCCATATAACCTACAAGATGGGGTTTATCAAATAAATGTTCTCTGTAAGAAATTCTTTTGAATTCAGATTTACCCCTATCATTCCATCCCATTGCTGCTTGTGAATACTGATAATTTAAATTTCCCCATACCATCATACCATAATCGGTCAACTCTTTTTCTTCTGTATCATCAGTAAAATGTTCTAAAATTACATAAGCATTAGAATCGACTGACCA
Organism: Rosettibacter firmus; assembly: GCF_036860695.1. Lineage (NCBI taxonomy): Bacteria > Pseudomonadati > Ignavibacteriota > Ignavibacteria > Ignavibacteriales > Melioribacteraceae > Rosettibacter > Rosettibacter firmus. The sequence goes on from NZ_JAYKGJ010000001.1 coordinate 1,106,856, forward strand.
CACTTTATCTGCAATTCTTTTTAATATTCTAATCCTTGAAAGATCATATTGACTTCCTTCGCCACGAGTATTTGTAAATCCTTTAGTAAAATCGAAACGAAATCCATCTGCTTTAAATTCTTTCAACCAGTATGATGTAACACGATCAACATAATATTTGGTGTTTTTACTTTCATGATTAAAATCATATCCCCATGAATAAACTGGATTTGGTGAAACCTGATTAAACCATGGATTATTTGCTGCTGGTCTTGCATTTAATGTATCCCAGTACATTCTAACAAGTGGATTAAGTCCATAAACATGATTGAGAACAACATCAAGAATTACTGCGATCCCATTTGAATGGCAGCTATCAATTAATTCTTTTAATTTATTTGAAGGACCATAATATTTATCCACTGCAAAATGCATCATTGAATTATAACCCCAGCTCGAGTTGCCTTCAAATTCCATAACTGGCATAAGTTCAATTGCATTAATTCCAAGTTTCTTAAAATAACTTATAGTATCGATTAATGTTTGAAAAGTATGTGTACTTGTAAAATCTCTTACAAGCAACTCATATATAATTAAATCTTCTTTTTTTGGCTTATTAAATTTTTCAACTTTCCAGTTATACACATCTTTCTTTGGCTTAAAAACACTTACAATATTTTCTGTTTTTCCATAAGGGTATGTTTTTAGAAATGGATAAACATTTGAAGGAATTGAGGAGTCGTTCCATGGATCGAGAATTTTTTCTGAATATGGATCTGGAATTCTCAGACTTCCATCTATCAAATATTGAAATGCATATTCAGTATTCTCATTCAGGTTATTTAATTTAATCCAATATAGAACACTATCAGGACGAATTTCATAACGATTCATAAAGTAATTAGTATCAACTTTCCAATCGTTGAAATCTCCAATCACATAAACAAACTTTTTATATGGAGCAAAAAGAACAAGATAAACATCTGAGTTAACACGATTAATTCCATGTTCTAAACCTTGCGGCATTACTAAATTTTTTACTTCTGGATTTCGCATTATTACAAAATAAACAGAGTCCACAAGTCCCGAAGTATCAACTGCAAAAATTTTTATATGATTTATAGAATTCGGATAATTTCTGGAATCAAATAAAAATGAAATTGAATCTTGTTGAGTTGATAAAACATTGTAATTATTAATTTCCAGTTTCATTTCTCTGGTTTTTGTACCAATGGTTATTGATTTTGCAGATATTATTACCGAATCAAACTTTTCAATAAAGTACGGCGATCTTAATGGTTCTTTAAAAAGTATTTCAATTTCTGGATTTAATAATTTTACAGTAACACCTTTTTCATAAAGAGGAATAAAAATATCTTCTGTTTGTTTAGAACCATCACTACTTCTTAACACAAAGCAAAGTTGAACAATTTTAAAGGATGGATCTGTTACATTATAAAACTTTCTCGGATTATTAATAGTTATTCTATATAAATTATTACCCAATCTAATTAATTTTGGTTGAACTGAATTATTGCCCCATGTACCAATTACATTTTGCCAGCTTGAGATCGAGCCATTCTGATATTTTAATGTTACACCTGTATGAGCATACACATCACCAGTATATCCAGCAATTTTATTTTGATGAGTTGCGTAAGTAACATCAAATGTTATTACTATACTATCAGTTTCAACGGGATATTCTGGTATTGTTGTAAATTTTGTTTGAGCATAGAGTAATTCAAAAACAAAAATAAGGGCAATAATAATTTTAGTTTTCATATCAATTTATATTTTGATTAAAAAAATGGGGAGAAATTATTTCAATTTCTCCCCGATGAATTAGATTTCTAAAACATTATTTGAGTAATAACATTTTCAATGTTTTAGTGAAGTTTGATGTTTTCAAAGTATAGAAATAAACACCACTGCTCAAACCTTGAGCTATGAAATCAACTTCGTAAGAGCCAGCATTCATTTCTTTGTTAATTAATTGTGCAACTTCTTCTCCAAGTGTATTGAATACTTTAAGAGTAACAAAATCTTTTGAAGGAATTGTAAATCTAATTTTTGTTGTTGGGTTAAATGGATTAGGATAATTTTGTTCGAGAGCAAAATTTGCTGGAATACCAGATTGAATTTCTCTTACATCAGTAGGTAATCCTTTTGGCCATTGTTCTACTTGATCAGATTTATCTTCTTTATCTGTCCACTTATCAAGTGGTGCTGTATAAGGTTGAACAAACTGACGGGGACCTGTCATTTCACAGAAACGTACTCTGTAAGCATTCTTTCCGAATCCAGCAGTTTCACGGTAAAATGAACCATCACGAGCTCTTTGAAATGCATAACGATATTCAAATGCATTTATTCCGGGACCATTAACTGTAAGAGTTCCTTCGTAGATTTTATCTCCATCCGGATCTGTTAATTCAAAGTATGTCTGGTCATCACTATCAACCCATTGCATTAATCTTGAGAATACAGGTTGTTCACTTATCCAGTAAACTTTATCGCCTAATTGCATTGGGTCGCCCATTTTATTTGGATCCATTGCATCAGTCATATCAACACGGAATTTAACAGAAATAGATTGACCTGCTGGAACAACAAATTGTGGATAAACATCATCATAATAAACCATATCCAGCACCTGATTATCCTGACCTGCAAAGTTAGCTACTCTATTTCCTCCACCCATAGACAATGGTCTTTCCCAGCCATCTGTCCACAATTCATCTGTATGACCTAAAGCAACATAGTACTTAAATTCTTGTTTTGAATTAACCTCAGTTTTAACAAAAGGAACCTGTAAAAACCAATTAGTTGGAACTAAAGGATCCTGATTCATTACCGAACGTGTTGGATCGCTATCACTCCATCCATTAAATCCACCACGAACCTGTACTTTATCTACTGCAGGATCATAAATTCCAAGTTCTTCAAGAACACTCATATCTACGTTAAAAGTAATATTGCCATCAGCAAGTGTAACATTTGGATTAACATCATTAAAATATCTTTCAATTGTATTGTCACCATCATCAATCCATGCTTCACGATTTGGATCTCCTTCCCATGTAGTTCCACCAGATTTATTTGTAAATAAGAATTTATAATAAATCATTTGACCTGAATTAATCTGAACTGTTTTAGTATAAACAGAATCATTATCGTCATCTGTTAATTCATCTTGAGAAACACTCCAGCTATTAAAATTACCAGCAACAAAAACTTTTCCAGAGCCAACTACCAGTTCACCCTGTTTAATTGGAAGACGCATATCAGCTTTGAATGTAACATTTGCAGGATTACCAGATGGCATTGGAATATTATCGTAATAAACAACATCAAGAACCAAATCAGAATTTACATTTGGTACAACTCTATCACTAATACTTTCCCAGCCACCATTTGTAGCTTTTGCACCATTATGGAAGAACTTGTATTTAAGTTCTCCAGCAGGAACTTGTGTTGTTACTTCATAAATTTTATCGCCATCTGCATCAGACATTGGAGTTTCACCCCAGCCATTAAAGCTTCCTCTTACAGAAACTTGATTTTGAGCAGGGTCAAACTTTCCTTTTGCAATTTCTACACTCATATTTACTTTAAATGTTACATTAAAGTTCTGAGCATAAATTGCAAAGGTTGTAAAAAATAGCATTAGAAAAAAAGGAATGATTTTTTTCATGGTACCTCCATGTTTTTTAATAAGTTAATTTTTTCATAGTTAGAATCCAATAATAATTCCGAAACTATGAATATTATCTAGATACTTATATTTTTGATATGAGTAATCAACTGAAACTCTAAATAACTCTATTCCATATTTTAATCCAACACCTAAAGTTAAACCTTCTTGATTATCTTTCAGAAATAAACCTTTGTAACCTGCACGTATATTAAATAAATTATCAAACAATGATAATTCACCACCAACATTAACCCATTGATAATTATCGTTAGGATGAATAGCATCTACAGCAAGAGTTAACTTTTGATTATTTAGAAACTGAAACTCTCGAGATAATCCTATCTGCAAACGAAGTGGTAATTCAAATTCATCAGTTTTATAATATGCATCAAGAGTTGCGTTGTTACCTGCTCGTTGTGGATCTGGATCATGCCTGATTAACAAATCTTCGCCTTCAATTTTCATTTTTGTTCCGTAGTTTGTAATACTACTTGCGAATTTAATTCCATAGAAAGGTGTATTGAATATTGTTCCTATATCAATACCAAATCCTTGAGCAGATGAATTAAAAATATCTTCTCTTATGTATTTGATATTAATTCCTATTGTAAAATCCTGAGTAATAAAACGAGCATAAGATAATCCAAAAGCATAACTTGCAGCATCAAATTTTTCACCTGTACCTTCCGGGAATAATTCAGTGGTTACATCCATTTCACCTATATTAAAAGCAGTGACATTTAAGCCAAAAGTACCAAGACTTCCAAATGGAATTGCAATACCCAGATAATTAACATTTAGGTCGGCAAACATTTTTGTATAAGTAAAAATTGTTTGCGTCTCATTAAGATTTGCAATACCAGATGGATTCCAGTACATCGAAGTGACATCATTAGAAACAGCACTATAAGCTCCGCCCATAGCATTAGCTCTTGGTCCAATTCCTATACTTAAAAACTTTGCTGCGGTTGTTCCAGTCTTTGTAACTTTTTGAGCTTCTGTATTATTACAAAGAATGAATATAAAAGCCAGAGCAATCAATAATAATTTATTCATTTTAAAATTCGGTTTTAGTTTCATTTCAAACTCCATTATTTAATGATTGCAAATTTCCCGATCTTAGTACCAATACCAGGTGCATCAACCTGATAAACATAAACACCATAAGAAATTGAAAGATTATCTTTGCTTAATAAATCCCATTCAGCCGAGCCATCATTCAGCGGGCTATCATGTTCAATTACATCAACGAGTTCTCCACTAACAGTAAATATTCTAATAGTACATTTATTTGGGAGATGAGTAAAATGAATTGAGCGAGGACCTCTTCCACTTGAATATGGATTTTTAGGTTCCCACAAAGCTGTTGCTACATAAGGATTTGGAACAACTTTAATTTTATCTAATTCTGCTTTGGCTTTGTCGGTATCTATAAATCCTTTCTTTGCAACAAATCTATATTTATCACTCGATAAGAATGGTTTCCTTAATTTTAGATTAATAACATCACCTTTTTGAGGTAATCTTGTTCCTTTAGTAGGATTTGGAGTATCAAGTAAATAAAACCACCATGTATAAACAGGGATATTATCTTTATTTGGTTCTATAAAAACTATTCTATCTCTCTTTGCACCAGAAGTTGATAAAACACCATCATTACCATCAACTTCAACAAAAACAAAATCAATATACTTATTAGTGCTTACATTAAATACTTTGAAATTAACCTGCTTTGAAGGAAATACATTATTACCAAACTTAGCTTCTTTTGAAACTCCAAAACCCACATCGCCAAATTCAATTCTATAATCATTTGGTCTTTCTTCGCCACTTAATCCAGTAGGCCATACAAATTTTTCGAATTGATAATTTACAATTGTAGTATCATTCCATTTCGATTCTTCTCTATTTAATTCAACTCTACTTTCATTTTTGAATTTGAGTTGAAAACCATGTTCTTTAATTAATGCAGGTTGTTCAACATTTTCAGAAATATTTTTTGATTTATTAATAATAATTTTATTATCAGTTGAATCAATAAGAGTAAAATTCTTGGTGGTAAGTGTATCTGGTTGACCAGCTTTTTTTGATACTTTAATTGTATCTTCAAAAACTATGTGATATACATGACCATCTTTAATTTTATTTATATCAACAATTTCATAATAAATAACACCGGAAGAACTTCCTTCCACTCTTGTAACATTCCCTAAAGTTGGTGGTACATATCCAGCAGATAGTGCTTCCGGAGTAACACGAACAACATTAGATCCCAATTTTACCGAGCCATCCTGTTGTAATGAAACTCTTATTGGAGATTCTGATGGAATGATTTCACCTTCTGGATAACCAAAATCATAAGCAACTAAAGCATAATAATAAGTAAATCCATTTTTAACAGTAGTATCAACAAAAGTATGTTTAATTCCAGAATCAGTTCCAAGAAAATATTTTACACCATCAATACCAACTGGATCAAAACCTTTAATTCCATCAACAAGGTCGAATTGAGCGATAGGAGTTTTAAATTGTTTATTACCGTAACCATTAGTAATGTTTTCAGCATCAAGAAATGCCGGATCAGAAGAGCGATATAATTTATAGCCTTCAAAATCTCTACCATTACCACCAATTGCATCAATGTATGGATCAAAAGAAGACTCTGCTACATCATCCCAATAAAGTGTTACTTTATTATCTCCTGGAATAGCAGTTAAAGTTGGAATCAAAGGAGCATTAGCAAAACGATAGTCGTTATTATAAGTTTCCTGTGCACGAACTCTTTTTCTTAAAATTTCCTGTTTGCGATATTGTCCATTTGGATCTGGCACTGGTCCATTTGCTAAAAGAACAACAAGAGATATAGGTTCAGTTTGACCAGCTTTTAATGGGAAAAGTCCAGACGATACAAACAAATCATATTCACCTGCTACAACTTCCTGAGGATCATAAAATTTACCTGGAATCATAAAATCGAACCACATTTGTGCATCACTATTTATATTCAATCCACCTGCTGGTACATAGTCAGCATTTGTAATTCCAATCTGGTCAGTTTCACTAACATCAGTAACATCTACACTTGGTTCGCCAGGTAATCCGAAGCGAGCACCGGAAGTTGGTTTGCCATCATTCTCTCCCGGGTCTCCTGTATCTACAACACCATCCAAGCCCACATCATCTCTTAGAGGATTCCAGTCATAATCATTATCAATTCCATCATCTCGAGCTTCATCTATCAAAACATCTATTCCATCATCAATTCCTTCGTCAATTGCACCATCATTATTATTATCAATACCATCAGCATATTTCATTCCTAAGGTTGATTGAACAACATTATAAAGAATAATTTTATCATTAACGCGATATCTGTAAAAAGGAGCATCTTGAGCTGCTTTGTTAATCATTTCTTGTGTTATTACAGGACTACCTTCTTCGCCATCTCCATCATTATCAATTCCATCTTTGAATGGTAAACCAAGTTTATCTGATGTAACCATAATTAAATGAACTTGACCTTTTTGAAAATCATCGAGTGGTGGCCAAATTTTCCATTTATTTCCAGAAGCAACATCAATCATCTCCTGAGTTACTACAGGACTATTTTGTTCAACTTTAAATCTTGGATGCTTGGTTAAAAATTCTGGATCAACAGGTTGTGCTATTCTATCTGCATATGTAACACCTCTTTGAACACCAAAGGGAATGTGAGTTTGGTTTTCGTCGATAAGTCCATTGCCATTATCATCAATTAAATTATCTGGTATTTCACCTTCGATCATTTCAGCTGAGATAAAATTATTTAACTCTGGGCTATCGCCATCGTTATCAATTCTATCAACTGCATTGCCCGGAGTTTCAAGAAAAGAGACAGCAACAATTCCCACCGGATCAGAACCAAACTCTGGAGCTTTATGATCATTATCTCTTGACCATGCAATATCTTCGAGCAAATCGAATTCAGAAATATCATCTTGAGAATCGCCATTACCACCAACAAAATCTGCATACCAGACAGTTACACCAACTTTTTTAATATCTTTTGTACCATCATTTTTTACATAATGAAGAAGATATAATGCATCTTCAACAAGAACTTGAGACCATGCAAGAGCGCGAACATCAAGAAGGATTCCCAAACCTTTTCTGGTTAAGTCAGTTGTATCCGGGAAATAATTAACATATCTATCATATTTATCATCTGATGCACGATAGAACATTTCCTGGTCTGCATTAAATACATTTTTACCGAAATAACCATTCCATGAGCCTCGCCAGCCTGGATCAACAGGATCGTTCATTCTATCTGGCCAGTAAGCAGGCCATGTTTCTTCGTCAACACTTGTAGCTATTTCATTTTTTCTTTCGTTGAAATATCCTGGCACAGGTTCAAAATTCCAGGTTTTACCTTCGGGCGAACGACGGAAATTAAAAACATCAATAATTCTCTGAGTTGCTCCTGTATTATCAACAACTTCACCGCCAACAAAAACTCCAAGCATTGCGAGGTAAACGTGTCCAGTATTTTTAGGCCATTCATAAGGTGTTTGAACTGAGATTGGATACTGTCCACCTTCGCGACCTGTCATACCAAAATTAAAGACAGTAGTTCTAATTCTATTCCCTTCCATCTGACCTTTTGTTCTTTTGGTTGGATCACCTCGTTCTTTACCTGGAATATATTGTGCATCAATGTTTATTGTCATTAAAAAAGAAATTAGCACACAAATAATTTTGAAAACCTTATTCATAATATTTCTCCTGCTTTTAGAATGATAATTCAATACCAAATTGAACTAATCTTGGTTCGCCATAATTTGTTGGATATCTTAAATATTCTTCTACTGTATTAGGTCTATTTGGATCATAACCAATATTTTTTCCTTCTGTTGTATAGTCTGCTTTTCCAGTATCACCATAAACATTAACAACCACTCTTGTATCGAATAGGTTAAAAATATTCAGGAATGCAGTCATATCGATTCCAGCAATTTTAAATATTTTATGAAGTCTTAAATCGAAAACATATTGATTCGGTTTTCGTCTGCTATTTCTTTGTAATCCAGAAGTAATTCCTCTATCTGCAGTATATTGAGTAATTGATGGAGTATATGGAAGTCCAGTTCCATAACGGCTAACAAAAGAAATTCCCCAATCAACATCGCCAACAAAAACAGAAAGATTAAGTAAATGTCTTTGATCCCAATCTAATGGAATTAGATAAAGTGTTGGTTCGTTATTACCCAGCTGAGCAAAGAATTCATCTTCGGGATTTGAGTTGCTTCCTTCTGCAACCTGGTAAGTATAATTCAAATCAATAGAATAATGATTGCTAAATCTTTTATTTAAATTAAGAGTTATTCCTTTTACATTAGAGTAATCTTTATTTATGTAAGTAGAATAACTTACAAGGTTGCGAGTCATAATAAGTGGTCCAGCAGTAATCCAGTTTCGTATATCGCGATAAAATGTTGTTACATCCAGAGTAAAGTTTTCAAAAAATTCCTGCTTAAATCCAATTTCGTACATTGTTGTGCTTTGAGGTTTTAAATCAGGATTTCCGTAAGGTCCATAACTACTACCAGTATTTGGAACATAATAAGGACCAAGATTAAACAAATATTGAAATGTTGGTATCTGCAAGAATTGACCATATGAAAAATGAAGTACTCCTTTATCGCTAATTGGATAAGCAATGCCAAAGCGAGGACCTATAGCCCATTTAGGAGTAGCTTTTTTATAAAAATATGGTTCACGTTCTTCAAGACTTAATTGAGCGAGTTCTGATCTTAAAGGTAGATTAATATTTGGATCGGTTGGATCGACAAGAACTTTTCCTTTTGAATCAAAGTAATCGAGACGTAAGCCCACATTAATTATTACACTTTCGAATTCAATTTTATCCTGGATGTATGCAGAAAATTCAACCGGTGCATTTTTGTATTTAGTTCTATTAGGTGTATTTTCTGCAGGAATAGATGGAACAAAAGGTTCAACAGGTACTCCATTTTCTCTTAGTGGTTCAAGGTTATAATCATCAACTTTAAGTTCATGCCAGCGACCTTCAATACCCATTTTAATTAAATGCTTATTTGTAATTTGACTTGTAAAATCCAGTTTGGCAATTAATGTATTTGTTGTTCTAAAATATCGATGAAGATTGGTACCTTTTGATGCAAAGGCATATCCAACTGTTCTTAATGAATCGGGGTGTAAATATCTTGAATCAAATGGATCGTCATATAATTTTTCTTTAAAGTCTCTAAAGAAGTTTGATACTTTCAAAACATAGAAAGATTTACTAGAAAGTGTGTGAGTTAGTGTATAAGTAGCATTATAACTTTTATTAAACTTTTTTACATCGCCATCAGGATTTAATTTAAAGAAATGATTATAATCTTTGAAATCATTTGTTGAGTATAAAAGTTCTGCATTCATTTTTATTGAAGATACTGGATAAAAGCTTAAATTAATTTGTCCCAATAATCTTTTACTCCAATTCATTGGAACTAATTTATCATCTCCTTTTGAACCATCGGGATTAAATTTTCTTATACCATATAGATATCCATCATCATAAGTATATCGTAAATTTGAAAAGAAAGTTAGCTTATCTTTTGTAAAAGGAATGGGACCGCTTAAGCTACCCTGTAGATTATAATTTGTCAAAGGATTGAATTTATCTATTCCTGTGAAATATTCTGTAAAATTAGAAAGATAATCACTGCTATATAGCTTAATATTACCATCAAATTTTCTACCTCCTTCTTTTGTTACAACATTAACAATTCCAGATAATGCCTGACCATATTCTGCATTAAAAGTACCACTAATTACCTGTAATTCCTGCACACTGCTATTATCAATATCAATACCTCTGCTATTATCATATGCATCTGTTATAGAAACACCATTAACCCAGTAAGCAATTTCTGTTGTTCTTCCACCACGAATGTGAAATTCACCACCTGCACCTTTTGTAACTCCAGCCTGAAGTTGTAAAACATCGTTTAATTCTACTACTGGAAGATTATTTATTTCATCAGCGGTTACTTTTGCCTGACTTGAAGTAATATCTTTTTGTATTCCCAGTACATTTGCTCTAACTACAACTTCACCAAGTGCTATTGTCGATTCTTCCATTTCAACATTCTGTACTGTAGTTAAATCAATTGATATCAATACATCTCTTACTATAACAGTATTATAACCAACAAATTGATATTTAACATTATATCTACCTGGTGGAATATTTAATATTATATAATTACCTTCTATATCTGTACTTCCTCCGAGATTTGTCCCTTCCAGTGTAATATTGACAAGTGGCAAGGGCTCCCGGGATTTTTTATCTATCACTTTACCAACTAATTTACCTGTAGTGCCACCAAATAATAAATTCGTAGCAAAAACTAGAAATGTAATAATCGTAATTACTTTCTTCATTTTGGCTCCTGATCAATTAATTTTAATATTGCTTAGTTTATTTTCATCGTAATTAATTTTTACATTCATTGATAACTTATCAATATATGTTTGAATAATAAATTTCGATTTCTCTTTTTTTAATAATCTATGAGCTAAATCATAAACTTCATTAAAATCTTTAAGCTTGCTTTCTTTTTTCCCGAGCACTTTAAATATTACATAATAGTTTTCAATTTTTACTGGACCATAAACTTTATTTAAATCAGCCTTCTCTAAATAATCCTGAAGAACTCCAAATTGTGATAAGTTAGAAAATTCAATTACGCCTTCATTTTCTGCAGTTTTTAGTGAATTTTCTTTTGCTATTTTACCAAAGTCTTCCCCTTTATTAATCAGATTGAAAAGACTATCTGCAACTTTCTTACTGGAAACAATTATTTCCTGTATTTTAAATTGTGGTTCGGTCATAAAATAAATTTTGTTGTTTTTGTAAAACTCAAAAATTGCACTATCTGGAAACTGAAAACTATTATGAATTTCTGCACGTTTATATTTCAGGAAAATGTTTTTATTATACTTTTCAATCATTGTAATAACTTCGGGATTTATATCATACTTTTTTTCTTTAGCTAAATTCATTAATAAATCCTGTACAACAATACCTTTTACAACTGCTTCTAATGCTTCAAGTGAATTAATTTTTATACGATGGAACTCTGGTATTTCATCAATTCGATTTTTAAGTTCATTAACTGTATAACTTTTGTTCTCATATTTTACGCATACTTCTTTACTAACTGGATTTTCTAAATTTTTATTTTGAATCAGATTAGCAAAAAGTGTTTTAAGGCGTTGTTCGTCAACAAAAATTTTATTTAAGTCGACCACTTTTTTTAGATAATCAAGTTCTGCATTTCTTTTCTTACGCAGTCTAATTATTTGCTTCATATGAGATTTTTTCTTTTGAAATTCCCATTCTGTAATTATTGGGCGAGTTACTTTATCTTCAAGTTTGATTATACTGTAACCATATTTTGTTTTTACTGGTTTAGAAATTTCTCCAACTTTCATACTATAAGCAGCATCTTCGAAAGCAGGATCCATATCGCCCCAGCTGAAATATCCAAGATAACCACCATTATTAGCAAGTATAGAATCAGTAAAAATTTGTTTTGCCAGTGAATCGAAACTTGCACCATTAATTACGAGTTTGTATAAACTATCTGCTTCTTCTTCTGTAAATGCAAATAAATGTCGTGCTGCTACTTTCTGATTTGTTTTTAAAAATGCATCTCGTAGTTCTTCTTCGGTTGCATCTATTTTTGCATAAATCTCTCTATCTTTTAAGAAAGCAAGTATAGTTTGTTTTTTTGCCCAGTTTAATTCTTTCAAATATTCTGGATTATTAAAAATATTTTTGTTGTCATCGTAATAGTAGAGTAATATTTCATTAATCATATTTTGAAGAATTGAACGGCGAGTAACTATATTATCCTTTATTCCAGAAGTCAATAAAAATTCTTCGTAACGAGTTTTAAACTCGTTGACTAAAATTTTATGATTACCAACTACTGCCAGAACATCATCATTAACTCTGAATGATAATACAACTGGCAGTAAAAGAATTAATAAATAATTTTTATGTTTTCTTATTATTAACATAATTTAGTTTAATAACATAATTGCATATGGTTTAAGAGTAATTTCATCAGTTGGAATTTTTTTCCCATTAATGAGTTCGTTCCATATGCTTTTTTCTTTCAAGTATTTTTTATGCTTAAAATTAATTTTAAATTCGTATGGATTTATGTTAGCAATTATTATCATCTTCTGATTTAAGTATTCTCTTTTATATATCAATAAGTCATCGTCTTGTTCTGACAAAAATTCAACATCACCGAGTGATAAACTTTTATTATTATTTCTAAGTGCAGCAAGCATTTTATACCAATTAAAAAGTGAATCATCAAAAGAAACTTTATCTGGTATTCGAGATTTTCCAAGTGGATGAGATTTTTCATCATCATATTGAAATTCTTTCCAGAGCATTGGTTTACGACAATCTGGATCATCTCCACCCCACATACCTGCTTCGTCTCCATAATAAATATGAGGAGCTCCAGGAAGTGTAAATTGAATTGCAACAGCTAACTTTTGTTTTTTTCGTTCTTCTTCATTTGGTTTTCTAACATCAAATTTCGGATTTTGTCCTGGATGTCCATCGTGATCATACAAATTATCTGGATTAACAATTAATGATGCTAACCTTTCTGTATCGTGGCTTCCAAGTAAATTCATCATTACAAAATAATTTTCTTCATATTGATTCATCATGGTTTTAATTGTATCAATAAAACCATTAATTCCTGTAAAATATTTTTTAGAAAAAATTAAATTTTTTATTGCTCTTGTAAATCGATAATTCATCACTGCATCAAATTCATTTTTGAGCCATGGAGTTGCATTATACATTTCATCATTACGCCAATCTTTCCACCAGACTTCGCCAACAAGATATGCTTCGGGATTAATTTCTCGAACCCATTTTCTAAACTTTTGCCAGAATTTATGATTGACCATATCAGCTACATCAAGACGCCAGCCATCAATTCCATCTGATGGATTACCATCACCATCTGGATCCATCCATCTTTTAATAACAGCATGTATGTGATTTGAAGGTCCTTCAACAATTCCATTTTCATCTTCATTTATTTCTGGTAAATCTTTAACTCCATACCATCCTTGATAATCAAATTCATTTTCTGGTGTTTCTGGATTATCCCATTTTTTAATTATATACCAATCTTTGTATTTAGAATTTTGTTGATTTTTTATAATATCCTGAAATGCCCAGAATGTTGTTCCAGTGTGATTAAAGACCCCATCAATAATAATTTTAATATTTCTTGAATGAGCTTCTTGAATTAATTTCAGGAAAAGTTTATCTGCAGAAGTCCATTGCCATGTTGAAGGATCAGCAGGATTTTCACTTTCCCAAATTTTTCTATCACCTTCGGGATCTGGACCAAAGTTATTATCGATATGATGATACATCGCTGCATCATATTTATGAAGTGAAGGTGCTTCGAATATTGGATTTAGGTAAATAGCAGTTATTCCAAGTTCTTTTAAATAATCAAGTTTATCAATAATTCCTTGAATATCACCACCATATCTTCTCAAACCAGCATTTCTATAGAAATCCATTCCAGTATTCTTTTCCCAGGGTTGAAGTTCATACCAGTCAGATGTCCAAGGATGAATTTGCCAGTCATCAGGTACAAAATATGGCCATGATCCTTTTAAATCTATTGGCTTGGGATCATTTGATTTATCTCCATTATAAAATCTTTCTGGAAATATTTGATACCAGATAGCTTCTTTAGCCCATTGCGGTGGCTCAGAAAAATTTGTTTGAGCAAAATTAATTATTGAAACAAATAGTATTATTGTAATTAATTTAGTCATGATTGCTTTCTTCAATAAATTAATTCAAGTGTTATAAAGTTTGATACATCTAAATCGATCATCAACGTGTTAGCTTCGTAACTATAATTTTTAATTTCTTTCTTGTTCAGGTTAATCTTTCTGGGTTTATCAATTCCTACAAATTTCAGATTATATTTTTTTACACTACTTTGATAATCATTTTTAATTTTCTCTACACTAAGTTTAATCGACTTCGAATTTTGTTCAATCAAAAATTTTGTAAGTGAATATTTACCATTTTCGTTATCATAACTAATTCCATCATCTTCATAAAAAGTATATTCAGACTTAGCTGAAGGAAAAATTAGGAACTGCAGTGAATCAACATTTTTTTCTCCAACATAATTCAAGACTTCTTGCATTGGAATAATTCCACCTTCTTTCAAGAAAATCGGGATTTTGTTAATTGGTACTTCTTTAATAATCCATTTACCACCATCAATAACTTTATTTTCATCCCAGTCATACCATCTTCCCGCAGGAAGGTAAAGTTTTTTAAATTTATCATAAGAATTTAAAACTGGAGCTACCAATAAATTTTCTCCAATCATAAATTGATATTGAGCATCATGATAATAACTATTCTCATCATACTGGTAATTAACAAACATTGCTCTCATTATTGGTAAACCAGTTTGAGTTGAATTATAAAATTCATTATACCAGAAAGGAAGCAATTTATATCTTAATTGAATAGCTCGTTTTATATCGGGTTCTACAAAGTCACCAAAAGTATAAGGTTCTCGAAAGCGAGTATCAATTGCAGAATGTCCTCTAAAGAATGGTGTAAAAGCACCAAGCTGATACCATCTAATTATTAATTCATCTGAAGGTTCACCAATAAAACCACCAACATCAGAACCAATAAATGGAACTCCACTCAAACCCATATTAAGAGACATGGTGCAGGCAAGATAAAGATGTTCATCATTTGCAATATTATCTCCAGTCCACACAGCAGCATATCTTTGAATGCCAGAAAAACCAGCACGTGTGAGAATAAAATGTCTTTTATTAGAATATTTTCTTAGACCATCATAAGTAGCTTTAGCCATCGAAAGTCCATATACATTATGAATTTTTTTATGAGATGCGGTAAAACCATTATCATCAAAGAGAACTATATCAGGGAAATTCTGTCCCCAAACAGCTGGTTCATTCATATCATTCCAGATTCCTTCAACACCCTGGTTTAAGAATCCACCTATTTTTTCACCCCACCATGTGCGTGTTGCTTCTTTTGTAAAATCGGGGAAATAAGCCCAGCTTGGCCAAACTTCTCCCTGATAAAATGTTCCATCTGGATAGCGAGCAAATAAATTATTTTTTACACCTTCCTGTGCAACAAAATAATTTGAATCTACTTTAACTCCAGGATCAATAATTGTAACTACTTTAAAACCAAGATTCTTTAAATCTCTTAATAATTTTTCAGGATCAGGGAAACGTTCTTTATTCCAGGTGAAAACTCTATACTCATCCATGTAATGAATATCAAAATAAATTACATCACATGGAATTTTTCTTTCTCTAAATGTATTTGCAATTGTTCTTACAAGTGATTCTGGATAATAACTATAACGACTTTGTTGATATCCCAATGACCAGAGTGGTGGGAGATGAATTCTTCCTGTAAGTTTTGTATAATCTGAAATAACTCTTTTAATATCAGGTCCATAAATAAAATAATAATCCATTTCTCCGCCTTCTGCACCAAACCAATAAAATCTATTATTGCTCGCTCCAAAATTAAAGTACGATTTATAAGTGTTGTCAAAGAAAATTCCATACGCTTTGTAATTTCTAATTCCAATAAAGAAAGGAATTGACTGATAAAGCTCGTCGCTTCTACTTGTGTAAGCAGGGAAATCAGTATTCCACAATTTATATTGTTTCCCATTTCTTAATAATCCATCAGTCTTCTCGCCAAGTCCATAAAATTTCTCATCATTGAAAAGTTTTTTAAAACAACGAACTTCATCATTATCAAATGCAACTCCAAAACTTTCTTCGTCTTGATTTAATAAATTATTATTTGTGTCGTAAATCGAAATTCGACAGGGTTTCTTTGAAATATTTATAATCAGTTCATCTGTTTTAATTATTAACCTATCCTCCTGATCATTTAGTGAAAATTTAGATTTTGATGGTAAAGGATAAGTAATTGCATAAGAAGGAGCTAATGAAAAATCTTTTTGATTAGTAAATCGGAAACGAATGATATTATTGTCAATTACATAAAGATTAAATTTAGAATTGGTAAGTTCAAATTCAATTCTGTTATCAAATACTTTATAATTTTTAATATTGCCAGCAAATTCAAATTCTGCATAGGTATACGAAAAAGCAACTACAAATAGTAAAATGAAGATGATATTTCTCATTGCTTTACTCGAGTTTAGTGAAGAAATTTTTTTGAAAGATATAAAAAATGTGTTCAAAATCATTCAGGATCAATAAAAGTTAATGTGTCAAATAAAAGATGTTTTATTAAAGGAATATGTATATACAAATAATTCACCTTATTTAACAGCGTAAAAAAAATACAAATATGATACCATAAAAATTATTAATTAAAATTACTTTTTGTGATTTTTGCTGATTTTTAAGAAATCGTTTACTTATTATATTGATAATTTTCAGTTATTATTTTAATAAGTAATATTTATTTGAGTAGAATCATCTTCTTTGTCTCAGAAAAATTTCCTGCTTGAATTCTATAGAAGTAAACTCCACTTGGTAAATCTGAAGCATTAAATTTTATTTCATATCTTCCTGCTTGTTGTACTTCGTTTACAAGTGTTGTTACTTCTCTTCCAAGTATATCATACACTTTTAATATCACATTACTTGTTGAAGGAATTTGATAATTGATAAATGTGGTGGGATTAAATGGATTGGGATAATTTTGTTCAAGTGAAAATTTTTGAAGAGTTTCATTTTCTATAAAAGTGTTTACAATTCTTGGGAGATAATATGGATCTGCTATTGCACTTCGATAAGTCTGTAAAGAAAAATCAGAAGAATTAATTCTCCAATCTGTATCAACATTTCCTTCTAGCTTTCTAATATGAAACCATGTAACAGCTTTAATTTTGGGGAAAGAATATTTTAAAAATAAGGAATATGCCTTTCTAATCCATTCTGATTTAGTTCCTCCAATTTCAACAGAAGCAAATTCAGCAATCATCAATGGTTTGTTATAGCTTTCAAATTTTTGATAAAGTGATTTAAAAATGTCATTAAACTCAATCCAGCCAGACCAGCTTTGAGTTCTACCAAAATTATAACCATCAAAACCAATCCAATCAACATATTCATCTCCAGGATAATAATTTTCTGGAACATTCCAGCTTTCATTTGGCGAGCTTCCATTGTTTGGACACCAGATCCATACAACATTATTAACACCTTCTTCTTTGAATAAATCATGAACTCTTTTGTATGCTGCTATAAATCTTTCTGGACCATCAGGTTTATCTGGATCACCAAAACCATTTTTTGTTCCACCACCATTCTTAGCACCACCATATGTATACCAATCACCATTAAATTCGTGACCCAATCGAATAAAAAGTGGTAATCCCCAATTCTTAACCTGTTTTGCATATCCTCTTATATAATTATCATAATTTCCATTAATAATTCCATCAAGTGGATAAGGAGAACCACTTACCTGAGGCATCCAGGTTATATGTGGAATAGAACCATTGCTAACAATTTGATTACACTTTGATTCAGGAAAATCTGGGATTTTATTTGAAGGCCAACCAGTAAAGAACATTTCTATTGCTATTTCTTTTCCAGCAAGTTCTACAAATTCTTTATGAGAATTATTACCCGTAAAAGCAGCATGATAACAACCATTCTGGGGAACTGGAATTAATTGTCCATAAACATTTATTCCAATTATTAATTGAATAAGTATTAATATTTTCTTCATGATCACTTTTTTATTACTTAATTAATATTATCTTTTTAATTTGTTGTTGATTATTCACACTTAATTTACAGAAGTAAATTCCACTCGAAAGTTTTGAAGCATCAAATTTTATTTCGTGTTTACCAGGTTGTTTTACTTCATTAGTTAATGTAGCAACTTCTCTTCCTAAAATATCATAAACTTTAATAGATACATAACCAGATTTTGACAATCGATAACTAATTATAGTTTGTGAATTAAACGGATTGGGATAATTTTGATACAATTCAAAATCCTCTCGAAGATTAACTTCAGTTTCATCAATTTCATTTAAAATTCCATCAATATTATTAAAAGGGGCATTTAAATATTTGAGTGCACTTGCTACAGGTTTAGCAGTTCTTCTATCCATTGAATATAAACCCATTGTTTGCCATCCTCCAGTTCGATTTTGATACCAATCAAAAACAGTCCACCACGTTGTAGCAGCCAGGCAACCATTTAAATCATTTAATTTACCTGATTCATCGTATGGAAGAAAGAATTTAAATGCATTAAAAGTTTCATTAAGTACTTTAATCTGAGTTTGTTCTTCTGTACCATCTTCTTTTGACCAATAACCAAATTCAGTATCAATTATTGGCTTTTTGGGATAAGAATTTTTTGCATCAAGTAGAAATTTTAATGTTCCTCCATAGTAATCAAAAGCTTTACCGTAAAAAATCCCGAAGTACATTGTCCATCCAGCAATATCGAGTGGAGATTGTGTAGGATCATTTGCTCCAGGATTATTAGCAGCTGATGATTGTGTGAGCAATCTTCCATCTGGATAATTGGTAATTAGATCAACTTTAATTTTATTATTAAAAATCTGTCTATTGGTTATTTCTTTGCATTCATTATTAGTACTCCACATAATTATTGAAGGACGATTAAAATCTCTAAAGACCATTTCACGAAACATTTGTTCGTGAATATGTCTTTGATTGTTTTGAATTTGCCATTCTTCTGCATTATCAAACCACCAGACTGGAATTTCTTCCATAATTGCAAGTCCTAATCTATCTGCAATTAAATATGTATAAAGATGATTTGGATAGTGAGCCGTTCGTAAATATTTTACATTCAGTGATTTTACAATTTCCAGGTCTGAATAAATAATATCGAGTGGTAAACTTCTTCCGTAAACAGGATGATCTTCGTGTCGTGCAACACCAGGTAAAAAATATATTTTATTATTCAATATTAGTTTATTGTCTTTTACTTCTACTTTACGAATTCCAAATTGAGTATAAAATTCATCAACAATTTTATTATCGGTTATTAAACTTACTTTCATAACATAAAGATCAGGTTCTTTAGGTGACCAGATTCTGGGATTAGGTATTTTAAGTTGTGTTCTCCAGACTGAAATTGAATCTGCAGGAATTTCTGTAGTTGTACTAAAAGTTCCAGTTTGAATTTTATTTCCAAGAATATCAGAAGCAAATTCAGAAGTAATATTATTTTCTGTAATGTTAGCTTCAAATATTTCAATTGTTGCTGTTACATTTTTTGATGAATTATTTCTATTAGATAATACAACTGTAGTTTGAATATTTCCCTCGATATCAAGTGGAACAATGTTAGTTCTTATTACAGAAACAGGATTACTGAATTCTAAATAAACATCTTGAATTATTCCTGTATAATTAAACCAATCACATACAGTAAAAGGAACAATATCTTTTCGTGTTCCCCATTTAGGATTATCAACTCTTACTGTAATCTGGTTTAATACTCCATACTCAAGTTTATCTGAGACATCAAATGCAAATGGTGTATATCCTCCTTCGTGATAACCAACATACTTTCCATTCAACCATACATCTGCCACATAATTGACCGAATAAAAAATAAGTTTTGCAAATTTATTTCTAAGTGAATCTTCTACATAAAAAGTTCTTCGATACCATACACCATCTTCATACAACTCAGGTGGTTTTGTAGTAGAAGTCATAGTATTTTCAACAGCAGGTAGAGTTTTACTTTCCCACGCAGAATCATCGTAATCTGGTAAATGCTTTCCTTCAGCTTCGGCAATTAAATTATTATAGCCGTTTAAATCTCTTTTAGAAAGAGTAATATTATCCGAAGCATTAAATCTTTTTTTCTTCCATTCACCTTTTAAATCAATTATAATTCTTTTTTGTTTTTCAAAAGAAGGAAGTGGCATTCCATTTTGATAAGGAATTTTAATTCCATTATAATCTATTAATTTAAGAGTTGCTTCAAGTGTGGCAGTCTGTGAAGATATTAGATTGAAAAAACCAGATAAAAAAAAGTAAATGAGAAAGTAAAATTTCTTCATAAAAATTCCTTTTTGAAAATTTTATTCAAAAAGGATACCGATCGAAATGTTTAATTATATTTCATTATTTAAGGAGAGAATCATTCAGAAGGAAGAAAATTATTAAAGTAATAAGTTCTGGTTATTAAATTAATAATCCATAAAACATTTATTCGAGATTCTTATTCATTTTTTCCAGTTTAGATTCCAGCTCGAGCATCTTTTTAATTTTCTCATCTAAAATTTTATTCTGTTGTTTTAATTGTTCAAGCTTATTATCTATTTCTTTTTCAAATTCAGTTTTACTCCAGTAACCTCTCTGTTCAAAATAATTTTTAAATAACCAGTTATGTTTCAATGCTTCCATATTTTCAGCAAAGCTTGAAGTAGCAAGTTTAGCTTCTTCAGAAGTTTTAGTCAGATTGTTTAATAAAATTTTTAATGAATCGACAACTGATTGATCAGATATTAAAGCTCCTAAAAGTCCTTCTCCCTGATCAACTTTATCGACAAGGTTTCTAATATCAGCTGATGCACTATCAACATTAGCAATTATGGTTTTTATACTTCCTGTCATCTCAATAATAATATCCGAAACATCAGTTAATCTTTCTGTAATTGCTGTTAAACTTTTATCTGCATTTTGTGTAATACTAACTGCTGAGCGATAAAGTTTATCATCGTTTACAATTTTTCCAATAGTACCTTCTCCCTTATTTACTTTTGAAACTATATCAGCAAGATCTTTGGTAAGATTTTTAAGGTAAGAAATTACAGCTTCAGATTCTTCGACTATAGCTGAAATATTCAATGGATTTTTTGATTTAATAATTCCACCATCTTCAATTTCTGCAAGATTAGGTGAACCTGGTGTTATTGTAACAATTTTCTTCCCTACGAGTCCTTCAGTTTCAATTGCTGCCTGGCTATCTAATCGAATAAATCTTTTTAGTTCACTATCAATTCTCATCCTTACTTCAACATTGCCAGTTTTTTCATCGACAAGTGAAATTCCACTTACGCTTCCAATATCATAGCCACTTAATCTTACAGGAGCACCAGTTTTTAATCCTTCAATTTGATTAAAGTATGCTTTTATTTCTATTGTAGTAGTAAACAACTTTTCTTTGCTACCAATTAAAAAGATTGATATGATAAGCAAAATAGTTCCTATAAAAATAAAAATCCCGAGACGTGCACCTTCAAGTTGTTTTAACATTTTTGCCTCATCTATTCTTTTATAAATTCATGACTGAAAAAGTTTTTAAGAAAAGGATCATTAGAATTAATTAATTCTTGAATACTTCCTTCATAAGCAATTTTAGAATCTTTAAGAAAAATAGCACGGTCTGCAATAATTTCTGCACACATCAAATCATGAGTAACAACAATTGAAGTCATATTTAATTTTTTTTGAAGAGTAAGAATTAAATCGCTTATTTCTTTTGTTGTAATTGGATCAAGACCAGTAGTAGGTTCATCATAAAGCATAAGTTCAGGATCAGTAATAATTGATCGAGCAAGACCAATTCTTTTTTTCATACCACCAGAAAGTTCTGCAGGCATTTTATCAATTGCTTCTTTCAGAGATACAAGTTCAAGTGTATAATGAATTTTATCTTCTATTTGTTTTGGTGTCATTTCTGGAAATAGTCTTTTTAGAGGAAAGGCAAGATTTTCTCTTACAGTCATAGAATCATAAAGAGCAGAACTCTGAAAAAGAAAGCCAATATTTTTTCTTAGATCATTCAGTTCATTAAGAGATAATTTCAAAATATTTTTTCCATTAATAAAAATATTACCTTCATCTGGTTTCATCAGTCCAACTATGCATTTAAGCAAAACACTTTTGCCCTGTCCACTTCTTCCAAAAACAACAAGATTTTCTCCCCGATTAACTTCGAGCGAAATTTTATCGAGCACGGTTAAGCCATTAAACCGTTTTGTTAAATTTTCTACTATTACTACTCGAGAGTCGGCCATAACCATAATGAAATTTTTACTAATATCATATCAAAAATTAAAATCAATAATGAAGAAAGAACAACTGATGTAGTTGAAGCTCGACCCACACCTTCAGTTCCCCCTTCGGCTGTAAACCCTTTGTAAGAACCAACAATTCCAACTATGTATCCAAATACAAAAGTTTTTGCTACGCCAGGAATAAAATCTCCAAACTCAATTGCACGAATAACAGAATCAATATAATAATGAAAACTCATGCTTTCAGTTATTACAATTGCAATAAATCCACCAAAGATTGCTATAACAATTACATAAATTGAAAGCAGTGGTAAAATCATTGTAGTAGCAATTACACGAGTTACAACAAGATATTTAAATGGATTAACAGCCGAGACTTCCATTGCATCAATTTGTTCTGTCACTCTCATAGAACCAAGTTCTGCACCAATTCCAGAACTTACACGACCAGCAAAAATTAATGCCGTAATTACTGGTCCTAATTCTCTTACTACAGATAAAGCAACCATTCCAGGCAAAAAATCAGATGCACCAAATCTTTGCATAACAGGTTGACTTTGCATTGCTAAAACCAATCCAATTATTAAACCAGTAACACTAACAATTCCAAAAGTTTTAACACCAAGTTCATCCATGTGCTTTTTAATTTCTGCAATTTCATAAGGTGGAAGAAATACCTGTTTGAAGAATTCAATACTAAAAATTGTTAAGCCTGTAATGGTAGCAAAAAAATTATAAATATAATCTGATGTTTTTAATCTGCGGCCATATTTCTGGCGTGGTAGTTTCATTGAAATAAACTTATTTTTCTATTTCAAAATAGTAAAAGTTTATGAAATTATTTTTTATTCATTTTACAAATTATCAAGAAAGCATTTTGCATATTTAAACATGAAAATAATATTTTTTCTTAAAATTGCTCTTAAATTATATTTCAAGAATTAAATTCAAAAAATAAAATGGAAACATTTAAATATTCTTTCTTTGCAAAACTTATTTACAGATATGGCAATATTATTGCAACTCTGATGTTATCGTTGCATTTAATTTCATCAATTTATTATATGAACGAAAAGTTTATTTTAATAATCCCAGCTTTAATAAATGCATTGATAATTATTTATCTTAATAAATATTTTATAATGACTTATAAATTTTTCCCTTTTAAAATTATTGTTGATAAGAACAAACTAATATGCAGCAATTTCTTTTTAAGCAAAAAGAATGTTGAAATTGAATTTAAGAATATTAACGAAATTACAGGTGGTATTTTTAGCGGATATCCAACTAAACCTATTTATATACACGATAAGAGTAATAATCAAACAATAGGATTTTATACACACTTAAAAGGCTTTCAAAAACTATTAACAATAATTTTACAAAATATTCCAGAAAATCTTTACAACGAATTATTAGAAAAAATACAAAAGAAAAAAAAGCCCACCAAAATTTGATGGGCAAACTTTTATGCTTTATTAACTAAAATTGCATCTTTTGCCTGTTTTGCAACTCTAAACTTAACAACTTTTTTTGCTGGAATTGTTATTACTTCTCCTGTTTTTGGATTACGCCCTTGACGAGCTTTTCTTTGAACCAGAACTAATTTTCCTAATCCAGGAATTACAAAAGATTTTTTTGCTTCTTTATAAGCAAGCTTTACAAATTCATTAATAAATAAACCTGCTTGCTTTTTTGTAAGACCTGTTTTTTTTGCCATATAGTCGAGTATTTGACTTTTGGTCATTGCCATTATGTAACTCCTTTATTGTTTGAAGTTAATTCGTTCGAAATTTAATACTTTTTCATTTCAAAACAAATATTTTTTAATAAAATATTTATCAATTGATGAATTTATTTTATTATTATAAATCAATATTATTATTAGAGTTTTACTTTTATAACTTTCTATCTTTAATAAGCTTTTAAATACTTTTGCGACTTTTTTGGTATCGGAATTAAAATTATTTTAGTAAAAATCATTTTTAATTTAATGAACAAATTCTTACTTATATTTATTACTATTACTTCCATCTTTGGAAAGAATCACTATATAAGTAATCACATCAAAGTAAAAACTTATATTCAAAATATAACCGAGCAAAAAAAAGATTCATCAAATAAAAATCTAATCGTAAAAAACTCTCTCACAAATGATTTCAAGTTTTCATCTATTAGTAAAAATGAATTGAATTTTTCGGACTACCGTTACTCTGGAAATTTCTTCTCAATAATTCCTTTTGGATTTTTAAGAGATTTAGGTTCTACTGGACAACCAAGCGAAGTCTTATTGTATGGACAGGGATATAATAATTTATCTTTATTAAAAAATGGAATACTGCAAAACAATCGACTGTTTAATTCTTTTGATTTGTATTTACTGCAAACAGAAAGTATTGATACAATTGAGATTATACCTTTATCAAGGGGATTTTTATATGGAATAAATAATTCTGCATCAATAAATTTTATTTCAGATAACTTTCCGCAATCAAAATCTTATTCTCGTATAAGATTTTATCAAGCACCAAACGAAGAAGGATTAATCGATGGAATCTTCAAAATAAAACTAAATGAAAAAATTAATCTGTCCACAGAAATTACAAATCAAAGTATCGATCCATATTATAGAAATAGTGATTACAGTTTATGGCAGGGAAGTATTAAAGCTGATTATATTTTAAAAAATAATTTTATTCTATCTTCAAGCTTTTATCATATTAAGTCAAATGTACAATTAAATGGTGGTGTTAATGCAGATTCTATAAGAAATGTTTATCCAGAAACAGAATTTAATGATGTTCTTTATAATAATATTTTAGCTCCAGTAAAATATTATAATAGATATCAAAAAATAACATCAAATAATTTTGATATAAGATTAATCGGAAAACTAACAGAAAATTCTTATTCGGATTTTAGTTTTTACTATAAAAATAATTTAATTGAGTTCAGACAAAATGATACTACCAACACTAACTATCAAACAAATGCAGAAAAAATTTTTCACAATAATAAATATAAAACTTTTGGTTTGAGATTCAGGCAGGATGTTAATTTCTCTTTTATTAATTTAAGTCTCATTAACGAATTCGAAAACAACAAATTTTTTACAAATTTATTATATGAAACAAATTCAATAAACACTTATTCATCCAGTCTTGTTCTCTCTTCAATATTGCCTGGTAATATCGGTACGCTTTCAATTTTTGGGAAATATTTAAACTACGACAGAAATGATTTTTATGGAATGGGAAGTGATATTATTCTTAATCCTGGTGAAAAATTTCAGATTTATTTTGGTGCTTCAACATTCCAGAAACCATACAATTTATTTGAACAAAAAAATCTATCGAACAATCTTTTAGCAAATAAACAAAGTAGTAATACAATAGAGCTTAAAACCAGTTATAATAGCGATATCATAAAAATTTCACTGGGATATTTTTACACATCTACATCAAATAAACCAATTTCAGCAATAATGCAAAAAGAACCATTAATTAACGATGAAGGATATTATTTCAATACAAGTAATGTTCAATTAAAAGGGATTAATTTATTACTCAGTACAAAACTCTGGAAGATTTTATTACACGCAAACACAAGTTATTACTTTTCAGAAGAAGATAGAAAAATATTTAGCATACCAGAATTTACATTTACTGGTGGATTTTATTTTGTTGATTTACTCTTCAATTCCAATCTTTATATAAAAACTGGAATAAACTTTTATGCATTCGGAAAACGAAATAGTAATTTTATAGATTTTGAAAAAAATATTTCTTCGGCATATAGATGGCTTTTAGCTCCAAACATTTGGTCAATTCCATCAATGCCAGATGAAATTTATAAATCTGAATTTCAAATTGACTTTTTTACAGCTGGTAGAATTAAAGGGAGAGCAATAATTTATTTTGTCTTCGAAAACATATTGAACAGAAAATATTTTATTGTACCATACTATCCAAAACAACCACAAGGATTGCGAATTGGAATAGCCTGGGAATTTTTAGATTAACTCAGAATAATTATAAATATTTTTTTGATATCTCTGATAATACAACAGCAGAAGCAGATGCTACATTTAATGATTCTGCATTACCAAAACGTGGAATTGTAATTTTTTGATCTGATATGTGCTGTAAATTTTCTGTTGGTCCATTAGCTTCGTTCGAGAAAACTATTACTGAATTATTTTTTAATTTATACTCGTAAATATTAATGCCTTTCAAATCGGTACAAAGAATAATATAACCATAATTTTTTATTACTTTTAATATCTCATAAAAATTATTTAATTCATAAATATCAATATGGAATACAGAACCAGCCGATGCTCTAATTACTTTCGGATTATAAATTTCTGCACAATCTGGACTCAATAAAATATTTTTTACACCAAACCAATCACAGTTTCGAATTATTGTCCCGAGATTACCTGGATCAGATATATTTTCAAGAGCGACAATAAATTTTTCTTTTGTAACATTTTCTATTTTAAATTCTTTATTACGTAATTGAAATACACCAACAATACCCTGGGGAGACTTTGTATCGCACAACTTTTCAAATTGATTTTGTCTTACTACTTCTACTTTCAAACCTTTTCTTAAAAGATTTTGGATTTCCGAATTATTTTTTTCGGAATACAAAGTAGAAGTAATAATAACTTCGCAATTATAATTCCAGTTAAGTGCTTCATTAATTAAAACCGATCCTTCAACTAAAAATTTTTTATATTCCTGTCGATATTTTTTATGAAGAAGGGATGAATAATATTTAATTTGATTTTGAGTTAACATTGCAAATCTTTTTAGTTCAATATAGGAAAAAATTGAAGTGAATTAAAATACAATCAGTATTGCAATGAAATATAAAATATTAGTAGATTTGAGCCATCAAATTTGAAGCTCTTATTAAACTTGTTTATAATTATAAGCTGGCGTAGCTCAGCTGGTAGAGCAGCTGACTTGTAATCAGCAGGTCGGGGGTTCAAATCCCTTCGCCAGCTCTTAAAGCCCGAAAGTAAAATTCGGGCTTTTTTGTTATTTATTCATTGGTTTTTCTTATAATCAATTTTTACAATCTAAGAGCATCAAAAAAGTTGAAGATGCTGCTCAAATTATTTTATTTAATGAGACAGACTTGAATTTTATAACCATTGATAACAGAAATAGAGTACAATTTTATATTACAATATTCCATGTAACACCACCATGACCTGGCCAAAATCTGCTATTAATTTTTCTAATCTCAATCATTTTAGGAACTTCTCCTCTTAAGTTAGGATATAACCGATAGGCAGCTTCATCACCTGGCTGCAGGGCATAATGACCATCTGTAATAAAAATTTTGCAATTAAGTCTTTTTAATACATTAAGTAACCATATCCCTGATGATTTACCACCTCCCCCACATCCTCCTCCATAACGTACATGTATAATATGAGAAATATTATAATTCTTCGATAATAAAATTCTTGAACAAAAAGGTTCATTTTCTACAAATGCATAAATAACTGGATATGTAAATTCTCCTAATTTATTTGATTCAACTGCAATTTCTAGAAACAAAACTTTCCCAATTACAACACTTTCGTCGGGGTAACAAACAATATCTGGATCAATGGGTAATTCTAACTTAGGTAATTCTTCAATACAATTTACTATAACTCTAGTTCTTCGATCATTATAAATAGCTAATGTATCAAGAAATGTTGGTATTGCCCATGGGAAATAATCAGTGTAAATATAAAAGTTTGGAAATATATTTTCCTCTATAGATGCACGGTTTATTTCAGCATATCTTTTAGACAGGTAAAGCAAAGGTCTGAAATCTTCACAAGCTGAAGGATACCACGCAATATTTATGGGTTCATTAAATGAATCAAGATATTTTTTCAAATTCCCATTTTTATTCCCATTCAGTCGATATAGTAAATCTTTTGACATAAGCCCTCCTGTATTTTTTGTTAATGTTTTGTAAATAAAAGAAGTCCTGTCTTGCCAGAAATCGAGCGAAGCCTTTTATCCGTGACTATGCGAAGGGGTGATTTTTCAATACTCTTACAAAACATCTCATCCACATCTCAAATTGTTTGTATTTATAAAATCTTCTGGTGTATTAAAGGCCGTAAGAAATAAAGGAGTCCCAGCAAAAGATAATGGCGAAACAGGTCCAATAGTCATAAAAGCATATTGTCTGGACGCAATATCAAAAGCACTATGTGGGTCACGAAACGATTGGTAAAGTTTAAGAGCATTAGGATCTCCACCAACGATTTCTTTCAAAGCCATAAATTCTGTCCCTAAAGCCAGACCAAAACCAAAGAAAAAGATTCTCAGTTGTCCAATGATTTCTCTATGTAAACTTGATAAAGTTTGACTAATAAACATCCATCCAAGACCGTATTTTCTTGTAGTTCTAACTGCATCAAGAAGTGAAAGCCTTACACTTTCTTGTTTTTCGTTTTCGATTTTTTCTCGTGGAGCTAATCTATGAGCTTCATCTAATATCACCAGAGTATTTAAAAATCTGTTTTCGCGATAAGCGCTTTCAGCGGAATAGGTTAGTCCATCTAACAACCTTTTTATAACTAATGCTTGAATAGTTTCATTCCAGAAAAGTCCTGATGCTATTTCTTTAGACAAATCTATAATTACAACGGGACGATTAATTTTATTCAAATCAAAAGTTTGTTTGATAAGATTATCAACACTAATAGAACCTTCACGATCTTTTCTGAATAACTCAGTTATCGGTTTCCAAAAATTATTAAAAAATTCATCTCTATCACTTTCTTGATAAATCATCTTAAATCTATCTCGAGATTGTTCAGATCTGTAAAATTGTCGTTGAACATTTTCATCGCCAAGAATTTCCCAAGCACAATCAAATGACTCACGCCGATATAAATTTTGTAATGTAATATGTGCCTTTTGTAATCTTTCTGCTAAAACTTCAGATGCTATTCTTCTATTTTCACCTTTTGGGATAGAGAGTCGTTCAAAGAAAGGAGACTCGAAAAAAATTTCACTAAAAAGATCCCATCTATCTAAAATCAAATTCCTTACACTTTTTATAATTACTTCTTTCTTCAAAGAAGAAAGGACATTTGATAAATCTAAAGAGAATCCTTCATCCCTAATTTCTCCTCTGGCATCTTTTGAAAACTCTCCCTGCGGATCTATTACAAATATAGCCATATTATGGTATTTTGCGTAGGCTAAAAGAATCATCTTGGCCAGAACTGACTTCCCAGAGCCCGTTTTACCAAATATGCCAATATGGTATGCCTCACCGGCACCATTTTCACCTGTGTCAAAATGTTTAAACCAGAGAGGCAATTTTGGTGTTGAGCCGTAAACATGTCCCAAATAAAATATTTCTTTTTTATATCGATCCAATAAACTGTTTAAAATCTGGTCAGATACTAAATAGATGAAAGTACCGGTTGCAGGAACAGTACCTAGAATACCCGGTTCATACCCATTACCTATATCACTAAATACTGCACTTACTGTCATTTGTCCTAAATGTGTATCCTGCAGTCCACTTACAGGATTAACTTGACCTCTTTGCCTTGCAAGTGACCTCATTGTTGGATCTTCAAGCCAGATATTTTTTAATTGGACCTCTGTTATTTGTCCTAACGCATAATGAGGCTTACCATCCTGAGAAAATCTAAAAAGTGCAAGCTCGCCAACTAATTTTTTACCAACCGCAGTACCAAGAATATCTAAAGTAAGCTCACTGGTAGAAGAAGGGGAACCAATAGTTCCGATTCGTTCAGAGGAACCAATTAATTGTTCAATATTTGTTCCTTTATTACTCATTTTTTTCTCCTTTTTATCCCCTCCAAAATTTTATTGTAATTTTAATAATTGCCCATAATGAATAACCAGAAATAGCAGGCCAATACCACCATGTCATTTCTGAAGGTGGAAAAGCAGCCTTTAAGGCTATTGCTGCAGTTCCAACGCCAAAACCTACGTCGCTTAAAACATCAAATATTCTGTATAGAATTTTCCTTTCAACTTTTATAGGAAATTCAAAATGTATATTTAAAGATTCTTTATTATCTATTCTATCTGGTAATTCTGTCTTAAAGGAAAAAGAAGTCCAAGCATCTCTTTCTAGAATCGATGAAATAATTGTGTAAGACTCTTCATCATAACGTGAAGAAGCTTTCAATTCGTATACAGGAGGAGTAGAAAAAATTTTCTCATCACTTAATAGCTTTACTACATATTGAGGTGGCTTCAAGGTAAAGTATGTGCTAAATCCAAATGAGTAATACTCTCCTTCTGTTAACTTATAAAAACTTTTTAATGTAAGTGGATCATATTCTGGCAAAAGGATTTTACCTTTTTTATCTTTAAAACCCTCCATAAAACAAAACATAGGGAAATATTCATTCCCTTCAGGAGACCTAAGGTGTAAAGAATTTAAAGAATTGCAAATCTGAATAAATGCCGACTTACTATCCCCTTTATAGGCAATGTATGTATTATCTAGCATTGACCCTATAAGAGCATAAGCCTTGCCCCATTTTTCGCAGGCTATTTCTTTTAATACCCTTGTAAAATCTTGTTCACCGTAACGGATATAATTATTAACCTTAAAATAAAAGTGAGCTACATCTTCATTTTTATCACCTGATTTGTAAGCATGCGTCAAAACTCCTGTGCGTATTGGATAAACTATAATCCATTCCCATCCCGAATCTTGTTTCTCTTGATATAAATAACAAATTACTACTTTTTTGTTTTTTAATTCACTGGCTTGACTTTTGTTCTTTATTGGAAGTATCGCTTTTAAATTTTCATCTAACCATCTTATTTGATATCTAAAATGCATAACTATTTCAGATGGTAGTGATAAAACTTCAAAAATGTCCGTTATATACTCTTTTGTTGCATTTGAACTCATTAAATAAATACAATCATTATCCATACCCGTCATCCTCTTTTAATTCTTTATTTATTTTTCTATTCAATATTAAATATCTTGTAACCCTTCTTTTCAACATTAAATATCTTGTAAGAGTTTTTGCTTTTTTAGCTCCTTCAGATTCTAAAATATCCTTGCGTGAAACAATAAAATCTGGACACGGATTAGCATTTTCCCCAAACTGTTCTTTTGTTAAGTCAACAATACGACCATCCGGTAGTTTATTCCAATAGTGATGATAATGCTTACAATATAATATTTCACCTCCAAAAAAATCCTGGATAATTAAAGCTGTAATTGCGCATTGACCAAATGCAGGATTATCAGGGGACCATTTTTCTTGGTCTGGTAAATAACATGTTTTCCGGGACCATGCTTTCTTTAAAATACTTACTAAAGTTTCTAAATCCATATTATCTCCCGCTTTCTGTTCTATACCCATGCATACTGAAAAATATCTCTCCTATATCCCCTTTATGTAATTCTGTCATTCGTCTGGTAGCTGTCTGTCTGAAGGCAGGGATAGCCCCTCCAAGATGTTTTACCATTCGGTCTGCAATATAAAGAGGATAAGGTTCTATAATTCCTGGTGTTCCTGATTGATATTTAAGACCCTGAAGTAATATAGCTATACGAGAATTATTTTCGGCAACAGAAGAAGCTATCTCAATTCTAAAAACTGGGGTCCAATTATGTGGTCTGTAATATATAACATAAAGTCTAGTTATTGCTGAAATAATCTCATCTTTCAATGTTTCAAGTTTTTTCTCATTGGAAGGAATTCTCAAATGCCAAGTTTGTTGAGGTTTTTCTAATGGAATTGGTGAAGTAAATTCACTTGGTAATAAAATAGTATTTAAAACTGCACGGTCATCGTAATGAGATGGCCAATTAAACATTTTGCCTAATTCTCTTCTCGTTGTGTATTTTGGTAAACTCACCCACATTTTATCGGTTCTTGAAGATTCCAAAATAGTTTTATAATCTTCAAGAAAGCCTCCGAACCTTTTTTCCAGTTCTTCGCCAACTTCTGTGTAAATGCCTTCGTTTTTCCATTCCAGCATTTTGTTTATTGCCTGGTTCATATATATTAAAGGTGTTGTAAGAGAACCATCCAAGAAAACTATATCATGAGGAGCCTTTGCAGCCAGTTCAAGTTCCATCTCCATCATAACTCCTCTAATAATTGTACCTGTATCAGGATCATGCTTTTCCGGGTAAATAAACACTCTATGATAGGGTTTCTCCCAGAACCTTTTTTCGGAAGGTGGGGTTAAGCCTTCAATTGAAACTGCTGCGCAAGCAACAAAGTCAGTTGCTAAAAGTTTCTCAACTGCATAAGAACCATCTATTCCGCAAGTTGTAGGTGGAGACACATAGGGTAATTCTGTATCTTTTTTTAGAATATTTTTTTGTTCCAATTGTTCACGCAACCTAGCTTTATTATTTTGGATTTCTTTAAAAGCATCATAAAGCTTATCTCCAACTTGCTCACTTTTAGAAAGCATTTCTTCTACAAGGGCTTCAGGAAGTTCTGCAAAAAGAATTTTGTTAGATTTTTCCAATTTACATCTCCATCAACATATTTTCTATTTTTTTAAAAAATTTTTTGCTTTTAAAATTTTCCCATCCAGGCATTCTTTCTGCTCTTGGCAAAGCCCATCGGTATTTCCAGTACTCTACAAGCTCATCAAAAGAACGGTCAAGCCAAATAGGTTTATGATTACTGTGGATAACTTCCTGTAGATTTTTTACTAGAGGGAACAAATAGAATTCTCGCTTAATCCCATGATATTCATACTTTGATAAACCCAGATGTTCTAAGCCAAGACTTATCAGTTTAAGCTTTCTTGAGGGTCCATGCCCATATCCCCTGGAAATATCAATACCTTTTTGAGATAAAAATTCTAAAATTTCTTGATATAAACCTTCTGGAATATGAAATGTACCTGATCCTTGCGTATAACCTAAAGACATAGCTACAATGTCATCATTGTATTTTAAACGATTATATATACTACTTTTACCAAAAGCACTCGTAGTAGTAATAAATAAAAGTTCTGGTTTTAAAACCCGTTTTTGTAAGATTGTTACAGTATTATTGTATTTCCTTCTGTACGAATCTCTTATCTCATTACAAGTTAAAGCAAGAGCAACCATTTTCCCACCCAATAATTCATTATAAGGTGGTAAAGCACCAACCCTCTGAGCGTGCATTGATTTGTTCACCCAGACATCTAATTCAGTATTAGGAATTCCTAAATATCTATCCCTAACTGACATCTTCAAAACAGGACTTTGTAAACATATTAAACCAAAAGGAGCATCATGTGTATTATCCCACAGTAAAAATCTCATCTGACGACCATATGATCGTTGATAAGGAATGCTCCACCAAACTAAATTCCACCATCTAAATATAATTTCCTCAAGAGATCCTGACTTAACCTCCCTCAATTCTAAAGAAAGCTTTTCTGGATTAATATCTGAACCGTCTCTACAATATTCTTTCACCTTTTCAATAGAATTTAACAAAAAATTTCTATGTAGTGATAATTGTTCAAACCTTGCCTTTTGCTGAATCCGTCGATATATTGTTTTACTATATCTTGCTGGTCGCACATGGGGATTTATTTTAAATCCCTGTTCTTCCAAAGCCTTAACAATTTTATTTTTTAATGCTATTTTGTTCATTTTATTAAAACAACTATTTCATATAATTTAACTCTTTACAATATTGCATATATCCTTTTTAAAATTCAACATTTATTACGTTAAAACAGCATTCAAAGTATAAGCTTATAAAAATTACAGAACCGATAAATATATACTCCATAGTATTACGTTTAAGGAATTATTTCATTTCTATGATATAAAAAGCATAACATTATTTAAATCATTTTTACACACACTAAAACTAAACAGATTTTAAATTACTGCATAGTATTAAATTAATCGAATGTAACTAAATGTTTGAGTATTAATAACATTTTACTCTGATATCAATTTCTTTCTATAGTTTTTTAAATGAGCTATAATTTTAAGTAGAGTGATATAACTTTCGTATAATAAAGATCGATATGGTTTTACATATTAATTGAAATTAATTTATAGTCTTAACGAAGTTTAAATATCTGCAAATTTAATAATACTCATGCAAATGACTTCTTTTCATTAATATTTACAAATCCATAAATCCCAATACCGAGAAAAAAACTGACTTCAAGAACAGTTGAGCTTCAACTGAATAATTAATAGTATAAAAGTAATTTCCCTAATTGCTCGAAAACCAGTTGCTACTCAAATATCGCTGGACTCTACTTACAATTGCAACACCACATGAAAAAGAATCCATACCATAAATTATACTTACATTCCAAACTGTTTTATCTGGTTACGGCTCAAGTATATTGAAATATAAATTCATTGCATATCTAACGGAGACAAGAAAAGTTCTAAACTGTAAGATATGTCCGAACTGGCGAATCTCCCAAACGAGCTAGCCCAAATACTAAAACTCAACTAATAGAAATCTGAGTTAGTGTGTATTATATCCTGTTGTGAATGTACTCATAAATTTACTAGCAATAACATAAACAGTGTAACCAAAATGAGCATTGGATTTTAATTTTTAGTTAATAACATAGTGTATATTTCCTTTAAGACTATTTCAAATATCACAAACCCACATATAATTTTCGTGAACTCTTCATTGATACAAATTAGCGCTATTAGCAATTCATCTACTATTGACAAAAACTTTTGAGCAAATACTATTTAAATATCTCGAATGAGTGTAAATGTAAGGTAGCGCGTTGGCTGACTTTTGAGATTATATCAATTATTTCCTAAATATATCCATGCATCATTCATGATAAATACGAAACAAAAATGAAGAAATAAATAATGATTAATAAAACAATAATTAGAAAAAGAATGATCATTAGCACTTTATGAATGAAAAAAACTACTCTAATGTTCGGGTGCATTTTCTAATAGAGTGACATTACGTGAATTCATATAAGCTCCGAAACCCTCTGCTGAATTATGAAGTTTGATACCAGCTATAATTGAAGGAACACCAATTAATGCTCCAATGATAGAAAGACAATAAATAACCCCAAAAATAATCTCAAGCATTCCAATGAATTTCATATCTCCACTCATCTTCATCAATATATTTTGGAGTGACGGAGATAGCACAAATTCTGTTGATGATGTTGAAGTTACATTGTCCATTATGCCCCTCTTATTATTTGATGGATTAGTTTGACCAAATGGTGAAAAACATTAACAACATAAAAGTAGTCCCGCTGAGGACGGAATTTGGGTGACCAAAAAAGGTGATTCTTTTATGCTGTGTTAGGTAATGTTCAGTGCAAGATGAAATCAATATCCAATACAGATATTTCTTTATCACCATCTATATCTCCATTATCAAGTGTTTGAGCACACTCATGGCAATTATAGATTGTTTTTAGATATTTTTTTTCCAATAACGGAGGAATCAAGTCATAAAATTTTTTTTCATTCGGGTATAAATACTTGAAGAACTCGTAAAGCCCCTTTCTACCTTTTAACAAATTACATTTTTGGCATGACCATATCTGATTGTGAATACCTTGGATTATGTCACACGTTTTGCAGTCGGGTTTAATATTCAGAGATCGTGGGACAATATGCTCTTTCTGAAGATTACTTTCAGTTCCACAGTATATACACTTCTTTTTAGAATCAACTAACTGCCAATCCTCACGTGTAATCTCTGACCAAGATTTAACACCGTTTTTTAATTCTCGGAATGTTTGTTTAATAAATCCGTAGTGCTGTCTTTTTGCCTCTTTGCCGTCAGGTATGCCAAAGGATCTTCTGGCAATAATTTTGGCATATTGGTAAAATATCAAATCTCGGATTGTCTTTACATCTTTATCTGGCATTTTTAAAACTTCCTTCTATTGTTAGAATTTCACCTATCGTCTTAGTGTATTTGAAGTTTCGAGCTAATAGGTAAAGAATTTGGACAAAATTGCATAGCACAGAAACCTTTTATCTATTATTAGCCGAAGTATCAGTATTCTTTTTTTCTTCTTCAAAATTTCTTTCAACGTTAGCCTTTAGCAGATCACGTTTTCTCTTTAACCGATTAACAATTTTGTCATTCTCTTCATTGACAATACTTAGGAATCTAGAAAGATAGTTTTCTTGAACAACATCAATGTGATAAGTTCCTTGGAGTGTTTTGGATTGAATTTCTTTGTAGAATGTCAAATGCTTTCTCTCATATATTCTGTAATTCCTACCTTTTACACGGCATTCAAATATTTGACCAGAAAATAATAATATTGGATATACTATTCCAAGATGGATAAAATCTTTTGTATCTTCTTCTAATACAATACTCCTTTTCAGCTCGGATGAATAAAAATCTGTCGCCTTTATAAGGCCTTCGATTGATTCATAAAGTCCTTCATGTGAAACTTCCCACTCAATTTTTTGGTTTCTATTTCCTTTAGCGATAATCCTTGGTCTCATTTGACAGAATTGTCGTGCAATCCATTTTACTTTAAAGTAATGATGAAATTTTTCGAAATGAAAGTAATCTTCTATTGAAGTAACTCCTTCTGATTCTGACTCTTTCTCATAAATACCATCTGGGTAACCATCCAAATCAATATATCCAAATACTAATTCAGGAATTGGATTTTCCTGAGTAAAAAATACTACGGGTGTCTGATTGTTTTTGCATTCTATTAGGAGAATAGTTTCAAATATATCTGTGAATTCGTTTCGATATAGAGAATTTAATTTAATAGCATGTACATCTATTTCTCTTGATTTGCCTGTATCTTGGTCTTGATATTGCTCATTTGGAGTAGTAAGGAAACCATGCCTTTCAATAATTGGGCAGATTCTTTGTTCTAACAGATACCCTGAGTGTTCGATAGCTTTTTTAATTTGTTCTGTAGTAGGCTTAGGTAAATCAAAGTCATTTGGGATTACTGCTTTATTCATAAGATTAAAACCTTTTTAAATGATATTTCTGCAAACGTACAGTTTGATATACAAAGAGTGTGGTAAAGCCGAGCATTTGGATATGAACATAAGACCGAACCGTATGCCAATGTTATATGATCAAGCCAAAGGTGAAGCAAGGAGCAGAGCAATAAAGCGTTCTTCTCCATAATTGTTCCCTTATTCATACCCATCTCCTATAGCATTCCATTTGTCCCTATAATTTTCATAATCTGTAGGTTGTAACCAATAACTATTTTTATCATTCTTACTATTTGTACGGATATATTCTTTTACTTCACTAGAGCTAATAATAAACATCTCTGGTTTATC
The DNA here is from genome assembly GCF_036860695.1 of Rosettibacter firmus. Taxonomy (NCBI): domain Bacteria; kingdom Pseudomonadati; phylum Ignavibacteriota; class Ignavibacteria; order Ignavibacteriales; family Melioribacteraceae; genus Rosettibacter; species Rosettibacter firmus. The sequence continues at coordinate 1,144,992 of NZ_JAYKGJ010000001.1, forward strand.
ATCATGCACCTTTCTACATATTATCACGTACTCCGCTATAAGATTATCCATATTGTTACCAAAAGGAACAGGATTTTTTTTACTCAATGTTTTAACCTGAATTGTATGAGTTCGCTTTGCGTTTTGATTATAAATAACAATGTCTATGCCTTTCGCATTTCTTGAAGTTGGTAAGACATTCCAACCTCTCTTTGATAATTCATAACATACATAATAAAGACCCATGTTTCCAACAATTTGATTAGTTCTATTATGGTTATTGACCTTTTTCATATAAAATTTCCCTCCTTTAAATGGTACGAAATATCTTCTAACTCGGTTATATTCGATCCTTGTTCAAATATCCTCCTAATTTCTGTGATATAGACAAACCTGTTTATGTGATAACACTAAATAGATGAATCTTTTCTGAAATAAAAAATCTATCTCAAATTATTTTCTCTTTTATTGGTCTATATTTAATTTATCCAATTGACTAAAGAATCTTGCTTAATCTTTCGTTATTACTTAAGAAAAATCTCTGCAGTCTTGTTACTTTTATGTCCAAGTAGATTTTGAATATACCTTAAATTAACATTTCCTTCTAAAAAATAAGTATCAAAACTATGTCTTAGAGTATGAACTGCTATTGTTAATATTTCAGAAGAGCCCCAGTCTTTTGTAAATATTTTTTCAATCGTTCGAGTTGTTTTATGTTTTTCTTTCCCCTTGCTAGAAAATAACAATTTATTTTGCCAATATTCTTTCCAGAAAATCTTTTTCAGAGCACCATTTTTGTAGAACAATACATATTTAATTTCGGAATGCAAGCGATGTTTTTGGACAGTTTTTATCTTTTCTACATGTGTAGGATTATATGAAGAATAAAACCAGACCTTGTTTGAATTGCCCATCTTAATGATTTGTAACATTGAAATACTATGTTAACAATTTCAACTTATGAAAAACCTTTCAATAATTCAAACAATTTTTTAGAGAATACAGTAGAATGATCTCTAATCAATACCATCTATTAAAATTCCAAACAAACATTATTTTCCCATCTCAAAGATTAGCTCAGTATATCTTCTGCAGCGTTACACATATTAATATCGATATTTGTGAAGTGCAAGCTAAAGAGATCAATTTGTGTGGGTGAAGTATAACATAATCCGTGTTAGCAATGACGAGTAAATTACTGAGCTGCTACTTTGACAACATCATAGGTAGTTGAATTTTCTTACTTTGAAATTACCTTACACCCATTATGATTTTGATTTTCAAATTGTCACCTTATGATTGTTTTTGAAAAAATAAAAACCGATACTTCCATCAATGTTATTTTCTGTAGATACAGTTCTTCTACACTTTTCGACATGTAACTCCACCAGCATAAAATCATATAACTACCATTAAACTTAAATCCAGTTGTACCTAAATTCTCATTGTAAAATTTAAACTATACTTATACTCCCTACCAGCATGAAAATTCCTACAAGAATCAGAAGAAATAACTTCTTCATAGTATTACCTCCATTGATTGTTTTAGACTAACTGGTTGTAAATGCCCTGTGACTTTATTAATTCTAAAGTTAAAATATTTTCAGATGCCATAGTGCATACACTTTGTTGTTTGTTTTACCGCTTACTCAATCTTTAGTTCTTTTCTCTTTATCTGTCGATACTTTTTCAAATAAATGTAAACAATTATTGGGAAGTTCTATCAATTGAAATAATTATATACTGATTGACAGTACCCCAGTCAAGAATTGGTCGTTATTGTTATTTATTAAGAATTAATTTCCCATTAGTCCTAGTGAGAAAACAACAATGGCAAACATATTCCAAGCCTAGGTGAAGTCCTATTGACAGGTATGAAGATTTTTTTTTGAAAATGCGAAAGCAAACATATAAGTCCCCAAATTCCTGACGAAACAAAAACATAACTCATTTGAATAGGAATACCAAAAATTCCAGATGAAAAACCAGTGATAAACTTCAAATGGAATTGCCTTGCAACCAGTTTTTTCGTTTGCTATTTGAATTAAAATGTAGAATAAAGTTCCTCTAAATAATAGCTCTTCAAAAACTACCGTATTAATTGTCACCCATGTAGATGATAAAAAATCCTTTACATAAAATTCTGAATTTATTATACAGTTGTTGTTAGTTAGAAATGTAATTGTTCGGCAATAAATAGTAAAAATTATTGCGAATATTTTGAAACAAAAATAAAATTGAGTAGTCTTTCAGTTGTTAGCTTTAGTCCAATGACATCTAAATCTTTCTTGTTGAGCAGCCCTAAAAGTATCCAAGAAATTGTAAGTTGAATTAGTATTTCAATCATTTAATAAGATTATTAATTATTAATCATCAATTCTAAGCAGCGTTGCTGATAATATTTTACAATCACCCACAGGTGATAATAAAATGGACTGTACTATCACACAAGAATAAATGTTGATAGATGCACTGTATTAAATTAATTCTAAGTCAATCTCCATCGTGACAAACGACTGGTAGCAGTTCGGGCTTTATTCCTCTTTGTTATTTAAAAATTCGTCTGTAAAGTGTCCTCTTTCTTGTGGTTTTGAAAATTTGTCTTTGTTATATGTCTGTGATTTTCCTTTTGGAATTGACAATGAAATCCAACCATTTTCACTTAGCATTTTTCCCAGAAATACAATTTGTCCAATATGATAAGAATAATGTGCTAGTTGTCTGTTTATAGCTTCGATTACGGTATGTCCCTGGTTACGTATGTAAACAATTTTTTCAAGGTCTTCTGTTTTCAATGAGTTTATAGCATTAAAAAGACAGGTCCAACCTTCATTCCACTTTTCTAAAAGTTCTTCTCTGCTTTTAATGTCGTTTTCAAATTCAGCATCACGGTTTCGCCATTCTTTTTCTCCGTCAGAGCTCAGAAAGTCTGTCCAACGTGAAAGCATATTTCCCCAAAGATGCTTTACAATTATAGCAATACTATTGCTGTCGTCATTGTACTGCCAAAACAATTTGTCGTCCTGAACTTGTGAAAATGTTTTGTCGCCCAGCATTTTATAATATTCAAATAGTTTTCTTACACTTTCTAAATAATTATTTGTCATATTATAATTCCTTTTTTGTGTTTTTTAATCCACTTGAATAATATACTTGTCTGTAATATTGCATATATATCTAAAATGCAATTTGGGTTTCATCATAAACTTAAAAATTGTGAACAAATATTTTATTCCAGTATGAATAGATCAGAACTAATAAATAATTATTCTTAACTATTACACATCAAAAATAATTCTTTTAAAACAGAAAAATTCTTTTTTACTCCAGCTTAATCTTTTCCTTAATTAACTTTTAACAATTAAATAAAAATATAGTTAAAAATGTATTGCTCAATTAATTCAACTACTTAAGCAAATAAAAAATTTTTCTTTCTCTTCCATACAACAAACTCTCGATTCTGTTCGTTTTTTGTTTCTCAATGTTCTAAAACCCTACTTTGATTTTTATAATAAAAATATCTAATAATTCTAAATTATGGTTCATTCTCATACAGTAGAGAGTGTATATATCAACTCTCTTTAGAACAAATGGAATGACCAAAACTAATTTTTCTACAATATCAACCGAATTATATCAAATGTAGGATTGTCATTGTTGCCACTTTTAGTTTCATTTGTTTTCTCATCGTAATAATAAGAGTTTTTTTGTCTGTGTAAAGCCAGAAGTCCGCAATTGGTAAAAATAGACTCCGCTAGAAATGCCAGATGCAACCCAATGTATTCGGTAATAACCAGCAGGAAGATAATCATCAAAGAGAATTGCTATTTTCATTCCGAGAGAATTGAAAATAACTAAACTGACATTTCCGTGCTCTGCAATCGAAAACTGTATTGTAGTTCCAAGATTGAATGGGTTCGGATAGTTTTGATACAGAGCATACGTTGTCGGTATGTCTGAACCGATTTGTTCAACAGACATAGGTCCAATTGTTGTAAAACTCCAGATAGCAGAATAAGAACTTGTACCACCGGCATTCGTTGCATTAACTCGCCAATAGTAAAGTGTGTTGTTGGCAAGTCCTGTTACCTGATGTGTTGTGTCGGTAATACCACTCTGATCATAAACAAGTAATGTAAAACTGGAATTTGTTGAAACCTGCAATCGATACGAAGTAGCTCCTGTAGAACTATTCCAGGTCAGTGTAGGATTAATATCAACACCTGTTGAACCATTCAATGGTGAAACTAATGATGGTGCCATTGGTGCTGCAATAATTGTTGTAAAACTCCAGATAGCAGAATAAGAACTTGTACCACCAGCATTTGTTGCATTAACTCGCCAATAGTAAAGTGTGTTGTTGGCAAGTCCTGTTACCTGATGTGTTGTGTCGGTAATGCCATTCTGATCATAAACAAGTGATGTGAAACTGGAGTTTGTCGAAACCTGCAATCGATACGAAGTAGCTCCTGTAGAACTATTCCAGGTCAGTGTAGGATTAATATCAACACCTGTTGAACCATTCAATGGTGAAACTAATGATGGTGCCATTGGTGCTGCAATAATTGTTGTAAAACTCCAGATAGCAGAATAAGAACTTGTACCACCAGCATTTGTTGCATTAACTCGCCAATAGTAAAGTGTGTTGTTGGCAAGTCCTGTTACCTGATGTGTTGTGTCGGTAATGCCATTCTGATCATAAACAAGTGATGTGAAACTGGAGTTTGTCGAAACCTGCAATCGATACGAAGTAGCTCCTGTAGAACTATTCCAGGTCAGTGTAGGATTAATATCAACACCTGTTGAACCATTCAATGGTGAAACTAATGATGGTGCCATTGGTGCTGCAACAATTGTTGTAAAACTCCAGATAGCAGAATAAGAACTTGTACCACCAGCATTTGTTGCATTAACTCGCCAATAGTAAAGTGTGTTGTTGGCAAGTCCTGTTACCTGATGTGTTGTGTCGGTAATATCACTCTGATCATAAACAAGTGATGTGAAACTGGAGTTTGTCGAAATCTGCAATCGATACGAAGTAGCTCCTGTAGAACTATTCCAGGTCAATATAGGATTGGTATCAACACCTGTTGAACCATTCAATGGTGAAACTAATGATGGTGCCATTGGTGCTGCAACAATTGTTGTAAAACTCCAGGTGCTTGACCAGTTACTTGTTCCACCGGTATTCGTTGCACTCACACGCCAGTAATATGTAGTACCATTTTGTAATGGTCCCACCTGTTTAAATGTATCAGTAAGTGTTGAATCATCAATGATCGACAGAAAGTTAGGAGTTGTCGAAAGTTGAACTCGATAGTTCATTGCTCCGGATGATCTGTTCCACACCAGTGAAAGAGAAGTAGAAACTCCCATAGCCCCATCCGCAGGAGAGATAAGTGTAGGTGTCGCCGGTGCATTTTCTATCTCTTCGATATAGATAGGAACTGAGGAGAGTGTTAGAGATATCTGTCCATTTAATACATTGACAATTGATGTTTCAAATGTGGGATTGCCATATGCATCAAGAACAACTGACCCATTTGAATCAAGAACCGGAACAGCTTTTGTAACCTTTACTCTGGTAGATGTAAAACCAGTCAATGTCTCGCTACCACCTGCATCGTTCCAAATAACATATACCGGCTTGCCATTCACAGTGAATCGAAAATTCCCAGCTGTTTGATTTTGCGCAGAAGCCGAGTAGCTATTCTGAATGGAAATGGAAAATGCATCAAGCTTTTCGGCAAGTAGTTTATGTGTATAATACACTGCTTTTTTAGTCGTTCGATCAATATCAACAAAGGCTACAGTTGACCTCCAGTCAGATTGGTCGCTGTAGTAAAAAACCCAGAAAAACTTACTAATGCCGTTTGCAAGACAGTAAGTAGATTGTTTTACCCACCAGCTTGCTTGATATTCTGAAGATTGATCTGGCCATGGTTGTCCATCCGGACCTGTGGATGTTCCAGAATATGTTCCTGTTTCTGTCAACCAGATTTCTTTTCCCGAAAGTCCATACATCGAAAGCAAGTTCTTCCAGTAATCAAGATAATCTTTGATATCCTTTGTGTATTGTCCTACGAAAAAATGGAAGTTAAAGATATCAAAGTAATTTGCAACATTAGCACGATTAAAAGCCCCTTTCCAGAATAGGTCAATTTGATTTGCAAACCCTCGCGAGTCGTAAATTGGCGAAGCACCTCCTATCACAATTTTTACATCAGGATAAGCAACTTTAGCAGTGTCGTAAGCAGCTTTGACTGTTGTCATAAAATCATCGTATGTTCCAGGTGAGTCACCAAACGTTAGTCCCTCGGGTTCATTACCGATTTCATAATACTTGATGGGATACAGCAACCCGGGCATATCGTTAATACCATCTCCATCATATCTTTCTACCAACTTTGCGATAAAGCGTTTGAAGGCAGTCATATTATTTGGTTTGTTGTAGTTCCCGTTATTCTTTCCCGGCTGATCCCAAGGGGTGAATGGATGAACTAACACAAGAAGTTGTAAATTTTCTGCCTGGATCCTTTTCACAAACGAATCTGGTCTTGCCCAATCATACGTTCCCGGAATGGGTTCAATGAACTCCCATCTGAATTGTCCACCCATTGGGGAAAGAGTTCTATTCCAGGCAATATTCATGTTGCGAATTCCCATAGCTTCCCATCGGTAAGCCGAATCTAATTGAAGTGTAGTTAAGCGAAAAGGATTTGCAGTTTCAAAACCGTTCATCCCAAAATGGGAGCGTTCAGAAGGCGTCCATGTCTGTCCATAAGCTTCAATTTTAAACAACGCATATATTAGAAAGAGTATTATAAGCAATGCTTTCATTTGCTTATCACTCCTTAATTCTTTGTTTTTTGTATTATCAATGTTATTAGTTTGGTTTTTTGATATAAAAGATAGTATTAAAGAGTTATATCCAAACATTCGAGCAAGTACTATAAGGTATAAGTTTTCTATGTCAATGTTATACAGTATTGTTCAATACTTAACCTCCCCTTACCTCCTTCTTTGTTAATGCATTTATAGTTTCATAGATGGTTAACTAACTTTCTCAAATCTTAATCTGTCTTTCTACATTCAAATGTATTATATCAATAAGTTTTTACAATCCATTCTCTCCATGAAATTTACTACTAAATAAAATCTTTTATATGCAAAACTTTTTGTCATTATTGAATTTAATCAATCTTAAAGTTGTTTTTTAAAAGAAATTAAAGTCTTCAAATTACCTGTCATAAAAGTTATTCTTTAATGAACTTTCAATTTCTGTATACTGCAGGAAGATGTTTCAATTGCCCCTGGTACGGATTGTTTGATTGTCTGCCTAAGCTGTTCAAGGATTTTCTGAATGTCTGGATAAGAGGGTAATACACGTTAATGTATTTAAATTTCAAGTTGCTTTTGTTCATATGCCAAATCGTGATGTGTGCTCTTCTAATTTTGTTAGTAACAAACCTGCTTTGCCAAAGAGTGGGCAAGCTCATTATTAAGAACGAAACTAAAGCTAAATTAATAACAAAAGTTGATGATTATTACTATTGTTCAATAGCATAGATCAAGTTAAAACAAATGCCCAATTATATTCTTTTGCTATGTTACTATTCTTTCAGCCCACAATTTAGCAATGCATTGTTATACGTTAGCTACCAATCATTAGCTCATTATTCTGTTGTACTTATTAGTTTAGAACGATTTCTCCAAAAATAAATAGCAAAGCAACCGCATACTACTGGTAGTACTATTCCAAATTCATTAAAAAAGTATTTTGTATTTCCAGTATCCTTAGTAAGTGGAGTAAAAATTGATTGAATAAATAAATTATGACTAGCATGAAGTATAACCCCTGTCCATAGACTATTAGATTTCAATCGAAACCAAGTGAACACAAAACTTATACTTATTACCATCAATGTAAAGCAGGATAAACTATACCAGTAGGGTGCCCCACTATTATAATCTGCAAAAATAAGAATAGGAAAATGCCATACTGCCCAGATAATACCTACTATTAATGATGTTATAGTGTAATTGAAATTTTTAAAAAGTTCAGGTACTAAAAAACCACGCCAACCTATTTCTTCTCCCATAGCTGTAGCCGAATAAAATGGCATACCAAATATTCCCATTATAATAAAATATAGAACAATAATAAGTCCAGAAGGTAATTGAGTCCATCCAAAAGATGTAGCAACCTGGGAAACGAATTCTTCATTATAAAAGCCTCCCCAACCAAATGACCAAATAATAATATAAGCAATAAAAGTATATAATAACGGAACCAGGTAACTTCTCAATTGATATTTTGTTTTACCCCATTGCCACCCAAGTTCAGAAATTTTTCTACCTAAAATAAGAGAAGTTATTAAGGCAGAAATTCCCGGAGTCCACATCAAACCAGTAACATACATATCAAATCCGCTTCTTAGTTTTCCAGTATGGATAATCAGAAAATAAAATATTGAGCTTAATGCAAATGTTATAAACAAAAATGTAATTACAGGGCGATTTATAAATATATTTTTCATTGTTTACAACCTTTATTTTTGTTTTTTAAAGTTAATTTTTTGAAATAGGTTTAAAGTTTTTTGTGGATACTAAAGCAAAACGAATTACAAAATTATTTATAAAAATATTGCATATATCCTTTTTAAAAAGCAAATTTAATTGCGTGATAACCCTAAAATATTAGTTATTGTGCATAAAAGAATTGAACTAATAAATAAGTACTCTAAACTTCTACACCTCAAAAATTATTCTGTTAAAACAGAAAAGTCTCATCTACATCATCTCAATCTTTTCCTTGATTTCATAAGCTTCAATAAAATAGAAAATATTAACCAAAGTGTATTGTTCAACTATTTCAACTACCTTAAGCAATCAAAAAATTTTTCTTACTCTTTTATGAAACAAGCACCTGCTTCATTTCGGTTTCTCTTTCTTGATGTTCTTAAAAAAGAAATTGATTTTAATTTCTTCATTAAAATTAAAAAACATAGAAACTTACCAAACATTTTAACAACTGAAGAAGTTAAGAATATTATAAATTCTATTGTGAACTTGAAACATCGTGCGATAATTTCAACTATTTATTCATGTGGATTAAGAATTTTGGAAGTGGCTAATCTTAAAATTGAGCATACTGAGTTTTTATTTTTCTTATTTCATAATCTATGTTGTTATTTGGCTGGAATCAATAAACATAATTTCCCATTGGTGTCCGTCAAGGTCTGCGAAACAATCGTAATACAACCAGCCGTGGTCTGCTTTTTCTCAGTATCGTGTTGCACTTTTTTCAAGTGCAAGTTTTACTATTCTGTCCACTTCTTCACGGCTGTCAACTTGAATTGCTGTTAAAACTTGCATTGTTGAACCGTCAGCAATAGGTCTGTTCGTGAAAGTGCTAAACATTTCGTGTGGGATAAGCATTGAATAGATTAGTCCCTCATTCAGAACTAAACACAAAGCTCTGTCATCTGAAAATTTTTCGTTGAATGAAAATCCATGCTTTGTCCAAAACTCTCTTGTCTTTTTTAAGTCTTTGATTGGAAAATTTACGAAGATTGATTTTACTTTCATATTATCCTGTTTTTTGTTGTTTTAAAATTGTTGTTAACGTCTGGTCATCCTACACAGTGGCGCACGAATGGAAAGAAGCGAAATGGGTGCGCCACCGAATGAGCACTTTTATTTCTTATATAGCTTTCATACCTTGCTCATCAAAAGAGCGAATGTCGTAGTGCGGACTGTTAGCTGCCGTGCGAGAACCAGAGTTTGTGATCACTTCCAACTCTTTCGAATAAGCGTTCCTTCGAGAATTTCTTCGATCTGTCCATTCAGGATTCCAATGAGTTTGGCATGAAGTTGCTTTGGACTTTTCCATACAAAATCGATCTCTTCTCTGTAGGTTTTTCCTTCTCGCTGGCTCTCGTGAATGAGCCGGAGATGATCCTTGTCGATGAGTTCCCCGATATGGTCGTGGGTTGTTCCGAAGTTATCGACAGAAAACCAGTGGAGTTTCTGCTCGTAGGGATCAAAGCCAATAATGTTTCCCCCGATGAGCCTTCCGACATCGGGTATGGTGGCATTTTCATCCATGTAGAGCCCGTTGCCATCGGCCATTTTCCGGTAGTGCATGAAATATTGAAAATTGTACGTTTTTCCGCCTATCTGCATAGTTGCCTTTCCTTCCCACTTCCCCTCGAGTGAGAGAACTCGCTTCAAGATTTCTGTTGTTGGCGGGGTTCCCGTTTGAGCATATAAGGTCGACTCTGAAATTACAACGAACGAAGCGAGTAGGACGATTGTCGTGAACTTCATAGAACTTGCTCCTTATGATGATGAGACATTGTTGGAATTATTTTGTGAGTGCATGGCAACCAAAATAATTCTGTATATAATATTGCGTATATCCTTTTAAAATGCAATTTTGGTTGCGTGATATCTAAAATATTTAAGATATTAAGTCGGTTAATAATGAAAAAAGCAGATTTAGTTGATTCATATATTAAGATTCTTCATCTTAAAAAATACTCTCCTGCTACTGAAAAAACTTATCTTAATCACCTTAATTTATTTCTTGACTATGTTAAAAACACCAAGGTTTCCCATATTGACTCAAAATTCCTGCTTGATTATTTCAACTATATTAAAGAATCTAAAAAATTTTCTTACTCCTCTATGAAACAAGCCCTCGCTTCAATTCGATTTCTTTTTCTTGATGTTCTTAAAAAAGAAATTGATTTTAATTTCTTCATTAAAATTAAAAAACATAGAAACTTACCAAACATTTTAACAACTGAAGAAGTTAAGAATATTATAAATTCAATTGTGAACTTGAAACATCGTGCGATAATTTCAACTATTTATTCATGTGGATTAAGAATTTCGGAAGTGGTTAATCTTAAAGTAGAGGATATTAACTCAAGTGCCATGATAATTAAAATCGTAAATCCAGTAGGTAAAATTGATAGAACTGTGATGTTATCAGAAAAACTTTTAGAACTTTTAAGAGAATATTTCAAAGAATATAAACCGAGAGTTTATTTATTTGAAGGTCAGAATGGCGGAAAATATTCTGTTAGAAGTATTCAACAAATTTTTAAAAATGCCGTAAAGAAACTAAAGATAAAGAAAAAAATTACTGTTCATACCTTGCGTCATAGCTTTGCATCACATCTTCTTGATAGTGGAATTGATATAAGATTAATTCAGGAATTACTTGGTCATAAACATTTATCTACTACACAGATTTATACTCACATTAATCCTGTCTCGGTTAAGAAAATCAAAAGTCCATTTGATTGTTTTTAATTAAAAAAGCCGCAGTATTAAACCACGGCTTTTTTGAATGTTATTTTTAAATATATTAAGTGAGTAAATAATTTTTTATTGCAAATCGAATCTATCCAGCATCATTACTTTGTTCCATGCAGCAATAAAATCTCTTACAAATTTTTCTTTGTTATCGTTGCAAGCATAAACTTCCGCTACTGCTCTCAGTTCAGAATCATGACCAAATATTAAATCTACTCTTGTAGCTCTCCATTTTAATTTACCTGTCTTTCTATCATAACCCTCGAATTTTGTTTTCTTCTCATCAACTGCTTTCCACTCTGTACTCATATCTAAAAGATTTACAAAGTAATCATTTGTTAAGACTTCAGGTCTTTCAGTAAATACTCCATAATCTGAACCATCATAATTAGCTTTTAATGCACGCATTCCTCCAATTAGAACTGTCATTTCCGGAACATTTAAAGATAATAATTGAGCTTTATCAATTAATATATGTTCAGCACAATGAGCTACTTGTTCTTTTGCATAATTACGAAATCCATCTGCGATTGGTTCTAGATATGAAAATGAATTTATATCTGTTTGTTCTTGAGTTGCATCCATTCTACCTGGTGTAAATGGTACTTTAATATCAAAGCCTGCATTTTTAGCTGCTTGCTCAACTGCAGCACAACCAGCAAGAACAATTAAATCAGCCAGGGAAATTCTTTTCCCATCTTTTTGCTTTGAATTAAACTCTTTTTGAATTTTTTCTAATGTTTTTAATACTTTTTCTAACTGTTGTGGATTATTTACTTCCCAACTTCTTTGAGGTTCTAATCTTATTCGTGCACCATTTGCACCACCTCTTTTATCAGAATTACGATAAGTAGAAGCAGATGCCCATGCTGTAACAACCAGTTCAGAAATTGATAAATTTGTTGATAATATTTTTTTCTTCAGTTCTTCAATATCTTTTTCATCAACTAATTTATGATCAACTTCAGGAATTGGGTCCTGCCAGATTAAATCTTCTTCGGGCACTTCTGGACCAAGATATCTTGACTTTGGTCCCATATCTCTATGAGTAAGTTTAAACCATGCTCTTGCAAATGCATCGGCAAACTCATCAGGATTTTCATAAAAACGTCTTGAAATTTTTTCATATTCCGGATCAAATCTTAATGCAAGATCTGTAGTTAACATACCTGGTAAATGTTTTTTGTTTGGATCATGTGCATCGGGAATAATTGGTTCAGCATTCTTTGCAACCCATTGATAAGCACCGGCTGGACTTTTAGTTAATTCCCAATCGTACTCAAAAAGATGTTTGAAGAAATCGTGTCCCCATTTTGTTGGTGTTGTAGTCCATGTCAATTCAGGACCACCAGTTAATGTATCAGGACCCTTACCAGTTTTATAATTATATTTCCAGCCTAATCCTTGTTGTTCAATATCTGCTCCTTCAGGTTCTGGACCCATTAATTTTGGATCGCCCTGACCATGAGCTTTACCAAATGTATGACCACCTGCAATTAATGCAACTGTTTCTTCATCATTCATTCCCATTCTTGCAAAAATTTCTCTAATATCTTTAGCAGCTGCTATAGGATCAGGAACACCATTAGGACCTTCGGGATTAACATAAATTAAACCCATTTGAACTGCAGCGAGAGGATTAATTAATTCACGTTCACCAACATAACGTTTATCATCACCAAGCCACTTTGTTTCAAAACCCCAGTTTATGCTTTCATCAGGTTCAAAAGCATCTTCTCTTCCACCACCAAACCCAAATGTTTTAAATCCCATTGATTCCATTGCAACATTACCAGCAAGAATCATCAAATCTGCCCATGAAATTTTATTACCATATTTCATTTTAATTGGCCAGAGTAGACGACGTGCTTTATCGAGATTAGCATTATCTGGCCAGCTATTTAATGGAGCGAATCTTTGAAAACCACCATTTGCACCACCTCTACCATCAGCCATTCTATATGTACCTGCACTATGCCATGCCATACGAATAAAAAGAGGTCCATAGTGACCAAAATCTGCAGGCCACCAATCTTGAGATTGTGTCATTAACTCTTCCAGGTCTTTTTTGAGTGCATAGTAATCAAGACTATTAAATGCTTCTTTATAATTATACTCTTTATCCATAGGATTGGATAAAGGAGAATGTTGACGAAGTATTTTCAGATTTAATCGATTTGGCCACCAATCTTTATTGGTTGTGCCTGTCCCTGCAATTCCATGATGAGGAAATGGACATTTACTTTCATTGTTCATACTACCACCTTTAATTTAATTGTAATTAAAAACTCTTTTAATATTTGATAAATCATTATTACAGATAATTTCAATAGTTATTGATAAATAGTTTTGATAATCAACTTGAATTTATTCTTAATAATATCAATGGTAATATCCATTAAATTATCTTATAAATCAAATCAATAATTTTTATATTAGTATAAATAATTCTTATAAGCTATATGACATTAACTCAACTCGAATATTTAATTGCTGTGGAGAAATACGGAAGCTTTTCTGAAGCAGCACAAAAGTGTTTTGTAACTCAACCTACTTTGAGTATGCAAATTCAAAAATTGGAAGAAGAACTTGGTGTAACAATTTTTAAAAGAGATAAACAACCAATTGCACCAACTGAAATTGGTAAAAAAATAATTCAACAGGCAAAACAAATCTTAAAAGAAAAAGAACGACTCAATGTTATTCTTCAGATTGAAAGAGGTGAATTTGCTGGAACATTACGCATTGCTATAATACCTACTATCTCTTCTTATTTACTTCCAATGTTTCTAAGCAACTTCATAAAAAAATATCCTGAAGTTGAATTAATAATCGACGAGGTTACAACAGATGAAGTTATATCTGGTTTAGAAAAAGGTAATTTAGATTTAGGAATAATTGCATTACGTTCAAATAATGGGAATTTATTAACAGAAACTTTGTATTATGAACCATTTGTTGCTTTTCTTCCACCAGATCATAAATTGATTAAGAAAAAGAAACTAAATCAAGATGATCTGAATGTAAATGATTTTTTACTTCTTAAAGAAGGACATTGCTTAAGAGATCAAACTCTTTCTGTTTGTAAAAGTAATAATTATGATTGGATTGAAAAAAGTAATAAAGTTGTTTTTGAAAGTGGTAATCTTGATACACTAATTAAACTTGTAGAACAAAAATTCGGAATGACTTTATTACCTTATCTTGCTTTACAATATATTAAAGATAAGAAAAAATTGAATCTTGTTAGAGAATTCAACAATCCAGTACCTAAAAGAGAAGTAGGATTTATTTATACAGATACATTTATAAAAACTCATTTGCTTATAGCACTAAAAGAAGAAATCCTAAATGTAATTCCAGAAGAATTAAAACAGAATAAGAATGGACTTATAATTCATTAGATGAGAAATTTATTCTACTATATACTTTAATTCCATTTCAGCTAAGAATAAGTCACTTAAGATTTTCTATATCAATTTTTTTATTACTCTACTCAAGCTGTATCGTGAAGATTTGTTTTATTACTTAAGTTAATAAAATTATCAAACCAGTAATTCCGATAGCCAGTCGATACTTTAGTTAAGTCATCAGTATAAAACAAAAGGTTTATGGATACACTTAATCCATTGTAATTAAACTCCTTGTTTTCAAATAGTCTCTTATATCCATCAATTTTATGCTCATAATTTGTAAACTCTGGACTTTTAGGATCTACAAACATAATGTTATAATTATTATTTTTTTTCATCCAGAAAATAAAATCAGGTTTAAACTTTTCTATTTTTTTAGTTTTAGGTTGATAATAAGGAATATAAACATCATCTAATGTTTCGTCTATCTTTGAAAAAAACCACCAATCAAACTGCTTAAAAAAATTATCTTCTTTTTCAAGATATTTCTCTAAGTCACTGATAAAATCAACTTCACTTTTTGTCTTAATGATGTGCACAATGTAATTTAACTTCTCATTTTCCGAGAGCACCACAGGTAAATAATAATGATTCGGGAGGTATTTGAATTTTATTTTTTCATTTCTGTATTCTACTTCGCTTTCTTTAATATAATTATGTGTAATGTTTTCTATCTCCTTAGTGTATTCCAGTACCTTTTGTGGCTCATTTTGTATTTTTTTAGCAACCTCTGATAGTCTTTTATCTTTTTCTTTGTAATTTAAAACCTGTTTTATCTTTTGCTCAATTTTTTCTCTTTGTATATCTGAAATCTTTATTTGTTTGAAATGTATTATCTCATTTCCCAACTGTTTGAACTTTTCAAACTCTTTTAATCGTAAAGAAAAATGATTAATAACACCTTTCATTAAAACGTCAGGTTTTTCTAAAACTTCAACATTAGAATCAATCTTATAATATTTATCTACATACAAAAAACTTTCACTTATTTTCTTTAATACCTTTGGTTGGCAATCGTATTTAAAAAGAGCAATTTTATCCCCAATGTAATTATAGTAATCCTTTATTAAATTAAGATCTATATTGTTTATTTCATATTTTATATCGTAGTCTTCATCGACTAATATTTTATCACTTTCTTTGTAAACCGGGATTAAAAGTAATTTATCTTTTACTTCTTGGTTGATTTCAAACAAATCTCCAATAAGTTCTTCTTGTTTTTCTTCTTTCAGTGTTTCTATTACTTCTTTAAGATTTTCTGTTTTTGTACCATAAACAAAAAGTGTTTCTAAAATATTTACATTAGGTTTGAGCACATCATAAATAGCTTTATCAATATCATTATTGTTATAAAGAAATTGGAATCTTTTTCTTTTGTTGGGCAATGGTTCAATTCTAACACCTCTACCAATAGATTGAAGTACAAATTTTTTTGCATCTGTTCCTTTACCAATATTGATATACAAAATTATATTTGGTCTATTACTATCCCAACCTTCATAAAAAGCTCGAGAGCCCATTAAAATAGTAATATCAGAGTCATCATTGTTAATTTTTTTAAATACACTTTCATTATCAAATCGTTCTATAATTTCGTAGTGAGATAACTTATTTCTTAACCATTCAGAGATGTCACCTATTTTGATTAATGCAAAAGGTTTTTCACTTGTAGTAAGTTTAAATATTAATTCCTGTTTGTTGCCCGGAATTTTTAATACCTCAATATTTCCATTAGTGTTTGCATTAAATACATTTTCAAGAATATCCTGCAAGGTAAGACTTTCTATTGTAGAGTTGTCGATTTTTAATTCTTCATTATCAAATTCACATTGACCTTTAAGTTCATCGTTTAATTCTAATTTTGCTTGTTCAAATAAATCGTTGCCAATAGAATTGTTTGCAATCTTGACGAGCTCCTTGAAAAACAACTCAAGATCGGAATCTTCTGTGTTTACTGAATTTACAAGTGTTAAAATAAGTGGATTGTGATAATAGTCTCTAATAATAGATTTTGTTTTTCTAATAAGTGTATGCAAGAGAAGTATTTTAAGTACAGTGATTTGTTTTTGTTGTTCTGTAAAATCATTTACTTGAGCTAATGCTGTTACATTTGTTTGAGATATGTAAATATGCTTGCCATATCCTTGCTGAATAAATTTTTCCAGGTTAAAGTTAAAAACACAGGTAGCAAAATCTATTGGATCAGTAAATGTTGCAGAAAAGTTAAACATATAACCATTACGAGAAAGAATTGAATAATACAATTGTCGTTTGCTATCTTCTTTATCACCTTTATGTGCTTCGTCTAAAAGGAGATACCACTTGCCATCATTATCGTAATTTCTGAAATCTATAATTTTATCTTTGTGTTCATTTGAAATTAAGTCACTACGATAAAAAAATACATCTATTTCGTTGATATATTTTAATTTAGCTTCCCTTTTTAATTTGTCATAATCCTTAATACTATACAAGTTAATACTTATACTATTCGATGCTCCATTAAACTCATCAATATGATTTTTAAATTGTTCAATTAGATCTTCTCTGTATGTAAGAAAGAGTATATCATTATGAGGTATTTGATTACTTTTAATAAGATTTCCCAGTAGTTCCAGTAGCTTTACAATAACAAGTGTTTTACCACTTCCTGTTGCCATCCAGAAGCTCATTCGATTTATGAAATGATGAAAGGCAATGGTGTTATTTTCTATTTCGTAGTCCTTATCGAAATCTTCAAATATTTTTAATTTTTTATTGCCATTAATTTTGTAATCAAGATTTTCAATAAATCCATTATTTTGGTAAAGTGTAAAGAAATCTGACTTGTTTGCTTTGTAATCTATATAGTATTTGTATAAAGCTTTTAATGCATTTTTAAATGCACACTGTTGATAATCAAAAAGTTTTTTCTTTTCAGAGAAATAGGAGAAATCAAACTGTTGCCATTCAATTGGCAGGTTTTCAAATTGAAATTTATCAATGATGTTTTGGAGATAGAGTTTCATAGTTTCAATCCCACTAAATTAAGGGTTCTATTAATTTATAATCCATATTTTTAGTATCAGTGCTTTATCTTTAAAAAACCGCGTAAAATTTTCACCAAAAAAATTCAACTTTTTCAGAAAATCCTTGCCACTTTGCCGGAAGGTTTTCAAAAGAAATATCATCTATGATGTTTTGTAAAAAAGTTTAGACACATAAAATACTTTCTTTTATTACATATTTAGTTTTTTACTATAATAAAAGTCTCAAGAACTTTATTACTCATGTAATTCCAAAATCGTTTTGATCTTACGTAAAAAATAAAAGCAAAAAAAATACTTGATAGGAACAACAGCAAAGTTTTTTGGTTATAAGCTGAAATCAAAAAATATAACAAAAATAATGACTCAAAAATAAATGCAACAAGCCAACCACGATACAAGCTATAATAAGAATTAAACGCCTGCACCTGTCCTGTTATATCTTTTGCACTGGCAAACATATAGCATAAATTCCAAAGTCTGTTTTCATCTTGTTTTTGTAGTCCAAAATAATCTTTTGCTTTTTCAAGTACTTCCTTTTGTTTTTCATCAAATTTTCCTTTGTCTTCTGGTACTAAAAATCGTAGAAACTTTATACTATTTATAAGATTTACAATTCCCTGTGTGAGATGTCCAGAAAAGTAAGCAACAATAAACCAAATTAAAAATGTGTCTAAGCTGAATGGCGGCAAATTCGCTTGAAAAAAGTATGTGGCGTTGAACACAAAAAGCAGTAAGACAACTGCACCCACCATTAGGTAACCGATTTGGTCGTATATATTGAATTTTGAAAAAATTTTTTGCTCCATAGTTAATAACTTTGGTTAATAGACACGGTATAGTTCCCTATTATTGGAATATCAATTGTAATTTTACCGTCATTGCGGGTTGTCAAAACTTTTCTAATGTTACCACCGAAGTTTAAGCCACTACAATGCTGTGCATAAAGGTTGTGATTTTGCGTTTCATGCATCATAGGCTTGTCAGATATAATTACAATATGAGGTTTACAGTAATTAAACACATCACGGCAATAGCCACTTTCGCGTCCATGATGTGAAGCAATTAAAATATTGGTGCGTTGCAAGCATTTTACAAAATTCGGGTCTCTCAAAAATTCTCTCCAACCTTTAGCTTCAATATCGCTTGGGAACATAACTCCTACGCCGTTATAGGCAATAAATGTTACGACACTTAAATTATTTGTGTCTTGAAACTTTGTCGGAGAATGATGAAAATAAGTTATTTCCAAACCGTAGTTATAGTATAACGAACCACCAGTAAAAACATTGCGAATCCAAAAGAGAGCCACCTTTAACCCATTAGGTACCATACCACTTTCCTCAATCTTATTGCGTTCTAACCAATCAGGATTAATAAAATAGTTATACATGATACTTAATGGACGAAGATTGGGTTCAAAGTTTGGTAGGTCAGAAAGATGGTCTTCGTCGAGGTTACTTAAAACAATACAATGCGGCCATTGGTTACGTTGTAGTAACCAATTTGATGGACGCCAGTTTGTAGAAGAATTATGCCCAGCCCCAATTAGTATTAAATGGCCAGTTGGAGTTTCTATGGCATTGCATTCACCATGTTCAACATCAAAAATGTGTATTCTTGTTATATTCTTCATAATGATTTGTATTAATATTTTCTCGACTAAAGGTCATACCAATTGTCGCTGTAATTCTGAAATTGCGTGCGAAAAAAAATTTTCCCATTATCTTTTATTTTTAACCTTACATTTCCGTAATATTTGGTTGATAAAACAGTTCCATAGTTCTTATATGTGTCATAGTCGTAGTCTATTCCTTCTGCAACCGATACAATTATTAACTTCGGATCTACTGCATCCAGAAAATCTTTCGAAACATGATTCTTGCTCCCATGTCCAGGAGCTAAAAGTATAGAAGATTTTAAGTCATTTCTATTATAATTTCTTACTATATCATCTAATGCATTTTTTGTAGCATCTCCTGTTAACATTACTTTTATTTCGTTGTAGGTAATTTGAAGCACATAGCTTAAATGATCGTATTCTTCATTTTTTTCCGCCTCATCAATTAGCTCTTTGTTAGGAGAAAGTATTTTGATACCATCTTGAACCCAGCAGCATTCAGCTGTCTGGTCTCTTAATGGTCTTACAATGGTTTTATTTGATATTTTCCCAGCTCTCAAATTCTGGTAGAAATCCCAATCATTTTTATCGTAGGGAGACTGATCCCAGTTTTCTGGATCGGGTTTATTATTAGGTACATCCCAAAAATTTCTAACATATTTTTTTGTAAAAAGAGATTTTATACCTGACATATGATCCATATCTGGGTGAGTAAGGATAAATCTAAAAATTTCTTTATTTGAAAAATGTTGATTGATATAATCAATAGGATTTGTTAAATAAGCTTTATTTTCCTTACTCATTAAAATCCGCTGTAAATTAGAAATCGCTCTTGAATCATCTATATCAATCACACTTAATCGACCACTAGGAAAATCAATTATTGTGCAATTACCTTTTCCGACATTAATAAAATGTAAATTTAATTCCATATTTATTCCCACCAAATCAATGGCTTAATAAGTTTATAATCCAAATCTTTTGTATTGATTTTTGTTCCGTCTTCAAATTCAACTTCGCTATCGCTTATTTTCTTAATCCATTTTCCGGTTAAGTTAGACAAAGTTTCGGCTATATCTATATTTTCATAAAGTTTAGACAAATCTACTTTCACTTTATTATTTTCATAATCAATCTCTAATGCCTTAAGCATTTTTTCATCTTTTAAAAAAACATATTGAACATAAGGATTTTTATTTTGAATAATAAAAATATCATAATCTTCATAAACTACATTTGCAAGTGCTTCTTCGTATTGCTCAAGTTCATAGTATTTAAAAAATCCACCACCATTATAATAATTCCCCTCTTTTAGAGGGGCTATGGGTGTTTCATTCCCCTCTTTTAGAGGGGTGTCAGACGAAGTCTGACGGGGTGTTTTTAATTCTTTAGAAATTCCAGACTTATCATAAGCCAAAACCTTTTTCATTCTTGGTAAAACTACACTATAAAAATGCTCTCCCATCTCAATACCTATCCATTTTCTGCCAAGTTTGTGAGCTACGGCTGTGGTTGTGCCTGAACCGAGGAAGAAGTCCATAACTAAATCGGATTCGTTTGATGTAGATTTTATAACACGCTTTAGAAGTATTTCGGAATTTTCAGTGGGGAAACCTTGAGTTTGGGAATAGCCTGGTATATCTGTCCAGTTAGAATCTAACAGTTCTTCTTCACCAGTTAAATATTGTGGCATTCCTTTGACTATATTTCCTTTTAAATCCACATATTCCGAATCTTCTTTTATTCTTATTCTCCCTTCCTGAATCATCCTATCAATAGTTTCTTGTATAAATGTCCAATGTCTTCCTTTTGGAGGATAAAGCAATCTACCTAAGATAACTCTTTCAGGGGGTCGCCTTTCTCCAGGTGAATGCATATTTAACCATTTCTGTTCTTCTCCCCGTTGCTTATATTGAGGGTAAAATTTGAATTTGTCCCCTTTTGTATAGAAAAACAAACTATCTATAGCTACGTTATATCCTTTGACCCCTGTAAAAATTTTCTTTGTTCTATTAATTTCAATCTCATTCCTAAAATTATCTCTTTCAAAAATCTCATCCATTAAACACCTTACAATCCAATTCCCATTGTAATCGCATCTTACAAAAATGCTTCCTTTCTCATTTAGCCATTCTTTGGCAATTCGCAAACGGTTTTCAAGCAATGTTGCCCAGCTTGCATCTTTGTAGTTTGTGCGATACATGAATTGATCGGATGAATCCAGATTAAACGGCGGATCAATATAAATTGTCTGAACTTTTTCTTTGAACTTTGGCAAAATTGTATTCAGTGCCTGATAGTTTTCGCTTTTTATCAGCCAACCATCTAATGATTTATCTAAATCGTCAAACAAAGATAAAATCTCAAGTTCTAGATCTTTGAAGTACTTTGTATCAATCGGTAAATGTTCATATTTTTTAGATAAATGTTTGCCTATTAAATCAGTTTCAAAAATATCATCTACTTTAAAATTTTCATCTACAATTCCAAGTTCTTGCCATTCTTTTATTTGTAGATGAATATTAGGATGCTTCAAAATCCTCTGCACCAAATTCCCCTCTTGTATCTTCCCCTCTCGCATAGGGGTTAGTTGTGTATCATTCCCCTCTTTTAGAGGGGTTAGGGGTGTTTCATTCCCCTCTTGCAGAGGGGTTAGGGGTGTTAACTCCTCTCTCAAATATTCCATCACACCATCTAAATTAGTCTTTACATCTTCATCAAGTATATGAATAACTTTTAATCCTAAACTTTGCAGATATTCATCTCTTTCTCTATCATATTCAATTTTATCATTATGACTCCCACCATCTATTTCAATAACAACTCCAATATCTTTTACAAAAAAATCTACAATATAATTACCAATTATTTTTTGACGGTCAAAATCTAATCCAAGAAATTGCTTGCCCTTAACTCTTTGCCAGAGCAATACTTCCGATAAGTTTCCAGCTTTTCTTAATTCACGAGCTCTTTCTTTTAAGTTGGGATTGTATGGTAATTCATACCATTTAACTACCCCGTCAGACTTTGTCTGCCACCCCTTCACAGAAGGGGAATAAAACACCCCTTCATCCCCTCTATGAGAGGGGAATAGTTTGTCCAGTGTGATAACATAATTTGAATTTTTCACAAACTTAGGTTTATTCCATATTTTTACAAGTTCATCTTCAAATTGTGAGATAAAATCTATAATCTTGAAGGCAATATCTTTTAAGATCTGTAATTCATTTACTCTGTCTACTGTCCATTCTTTTGCTCCATCCCAGAAATATTGATAACTCCAAAGTTTAAACTGCTCCTGTAAAAATGCCTTTGCATTTTTGTTTATGAAAAAATCAACTTCGCTTTGTCTTTCAAAAATTCGAAAAGCTCGTTCCAATAAATCTTCTTGGATATTGATTCCATTCTTTTTTAAGTTTTTAATTATATCATCTGTTTTTGTAACTCGTCCTCTCTCTGAATAATAGACATTTAAATGTATGGTTTTATCTTCTTTAATTTCTTTTAATTCATAAATCAAATTTCTTTTCTCATTAGCTTTCTTATGTTCAAGATTACTTACATCAAAGAAAAATTTATAATTATCTACTTCAATTTCTAAACTTCTAAAAATCCTATCAGTTTTTACATAATAAAGCATCTGTGTTTTCCAGAAAAGAACAACATCTTTTTCATTTGTATAAACTTTTTCATAAGCATTATTGTGAAAAGGTGTTGAATTAAAATAGATACTTCCCGATTCTGTAAAATAGCGACTGAAAAATGAGTAGAGTTTATCAAAAAGTTCGTCTCGAAATGAAGGATATTTTTCTAATGCTTTTTCTACATCGGCTTTTAAAAATTCTTCAATCTTTTTGTAATAATTTGATTTTATCTTCATCAAGTTAACAAATCCACCAGTGCCTTCAACTTTTGCACCAATAAATACATCTTGTAATACTTGATAAAATTTTTGTTCTTTAGTCATTTCTCAATTTCTTTTTAATTGAAGTATAGATTATTTATTGATTAAAAAAATATATTTTCTATTTTACTTTGTAAAAGAATTAATCCCTACATCTTTATAAAAATAATGTTAACATTTTAATTTAATATTATTGGATTAAAAAATCATTTTAAATAAATTGTATGAAACGTTATATAAGTAATATTGAAAAATTTATTTAAAACAAATTACAAGAA
Organism: Rosettibacter firmus; assembly: GCF_036860695.1. Taxonomy (NCBI): domain Bacteria; kingdom Pseudomonadati; phylum Ignavibacteriota; class Ignavibacteria; order Ignavibacteriales; family Melioribacteraceae; genus Rosettibacter; species Rosettibacter firmus. Next base: position 1,168,541 of record NZ_JAYKGJ010000001.1, read on the forward strand.
TGCAGAAATTATAGGGGAGTAATTTAAGTTGCGTATTTTCATAAATAAAAAAGCCTGATTTTTTTCAGGCTTTACAATTTTGCGGGGCCGACGAGACTTCCCGAATTTCATTCGGGACGACCTCCTGCGTGATTCTAAAAAATTATTTTCAATACAAAAACAAAAAAGCTCAGACAATTCCGAGCTTTTATCGCGGGGCCGACGAGACTCGAACTCGCGACCTCCTGCGTGACAGGCAGGCGTTCTAACCAACTGAACTACGACCCCTTTTTACTAAGAACTAATTTCTAATTAATTGCACACAAAAATAGTAATTATATACTATCCAAACAAGAAACACTATAATTTTTCGGTTCCAAAACTTACTCCAACTGCACTTGCTGCTAAAACAGCCTGGTCATTTGGCTTAACTAATTTCTGTCTCGAAATTGCATCTTCTATCCATACACTTTTTATCTCATTCCCTTTAAGTGCAACCATTTTCCCAAATTGTTTTTTTATTGCTAATTGAATCGCAAATGTTCCAAATTTTGTAGAAAGAATTCGATCAAATGGAGTTGGACTTCCTCCTCTTTGTAAATGACCAAGAACTGTATAACGAGTTTCTAAACCTGTATTCTCACTAATTTTTTTTGCAACATATTCACCAATTCCTCCAAGTTGAATGGGATCTGTCCGTTTTAAATCTTTTCCTTTAGTAATTATATCTTCACCTTTTGGTCTTGCACCTTCGGCAACACATACAATACTAAATTTTTTTCCCATCATATTTCTCATTAAAACTTTATCATAAACTCTTTCCCATTCAAATGGAATTTCTGGGATCAAAATTACATCTGCCCCACCTGCAAGTCCACCATTTAAGGCTATCCAGCCTGCATATCTTCCCATAACTTCAATCACCATTACTCTATGATGCGATGATGCAGTTGTGTGTAATCGATCCAGTGCTTCAGTAACAACATAGACTGCTGAGTCATGACCAAATGTTAAATCGGTAGCTTCTAAATCATTATCAATTGTTTTAGGCACACCAACTATATTCATTCCCATATCAATTAATTTTTTTGAGATGTGCATTGTTCCATCGCCACCGATTGCAATTACTGCATCGAGATTCCACGCTTCATAATTTTTTAAAGCATCTTTAGATCGATCGATAATCTTAATCTTACCATCAACTTCTTCTGGCCAGTGAAATGGATCTCCTTTATTTGAAGAACCAAGTATGGTACCACCAGTTGCTAAAATACCCGATACATCTTTGTTATATAATTCAATTGCTTTCCCTTCAACCAGTCCTTCAAATCCATCTAATATACCTAAAACTGTTAAGCCATTGTCTAATGCTGGTTTGGTGACGCCCCTAATTACTGCATTTAATCCTGGACAATCACCGCCGCCTGTTAGTATTCCTATTCTTTTTACTTTTTTAGCTGTCATTTTTTTATTCTATTTATTTAAAATGTTATTTGTTGTTTTAAAATGAAGTTTCACAAATTTATTTAATGATTCTTTCCCGTATTTTTTTACTAATTCGGCTGCAGCTTTTTCAACTTTTTTGGAAGTCCCTTTTATTAACTCAATTTCATCATTAGAATTTTTAATAAACCATTCATTGAATTTATTTCGTGCTAATATTGAAGCAGCAGCTACACCAACAAACTTTTCTGCTTTTGTTTCCTGTATAAATTTAATAGATGAATGATTTTTATTAAAAGAAATATTGAGTTCTCTTTTACTGAACTTATCTGTTATAACTGTATCACACTTAGTTTTTTTTAGAAGGTTTTCAATTGCTTTTGAGTGAGCCCAATTTAAAAGGTGATTAAGATTCTTAAATTTATCATACAATTGATTATATTTTTGAGGCGATATTGTTACAATACTATAGTTTTCTTTTACAATTTTTAAAATCTCCTTTGATAAATCTGAAATCTGATTCTCTGATAAATCTTTACTATCTCTTACTCCAATCTGTTTTAATTTTTTCTGGGTATCTAAATCTACATAGACAGCAGCAACAACTAAAGGACCAAAATAATCTCCCTTGCCGCTTTCATCTGTTCCAATATATTCATCTGGTTCGGACAAATTTTCATCATTATAATCAAGTTCAAGTTGACCAAAAATTAATTTTCTTAAAGTAATATATTCTGGTAATTCAGTATTACCCTGCAAAATTGTTTTGACACCTTTTTTACCAAAGTAGACCAGTACTTTATAAATGTTTCTGTTGATATTTAATGAGAATTCGAAATTGTAATTTTTTTCTATAATATCTGAAGTTAAATAGTATTTCTCGAGTTGAGATTTAAGTTGATTTATAAGATTCAGAGCTATTTTTTTGTTAGTCATTTAAAAATTTTATTAAACTACTAAAATTTAGTAAAAGAATTTCAATGTATAAATTATTCCATACAATTTTATTCAGCATAAATTATTTTTAAAACATACCAAATGAAGAATTGAAAAATTTTTTGTATTCTTGTAACCGCACTTTTAAAGTTTTTCATAAATAAAGGCGGTAAAGTTGTTGCCTGTCCGCCTTTGGTGAAAATTTGGCGATCTTGAAAACTCTTCCATAAACAGTTCTTTTAATCTGGAGAGGTGGCAGAGTGGTTGAATGCGGCGGTCTTGAAAACCGTTGTCCGTGTAACGCGGACCGGGGGTTCGAATCCCTCCCTCTCCGCTCAAAATCTTTATATCTATTAAAAACACTCCTCTTCTTCCTTTCATAAAACCAGTAACAATTACAACTGAGAATTTTAAATAATTGATTATTGCTATATTAAACAAAGCGAAATATTTCAAATTTGTTTTGAAAGAAACGCTTCGTCTATTTCGGAGTGAAAAAAGAGTAATTTTTTCAAAATGGTCTGAGTATATTAATAATCGGCATCGTGACACTTTATTACTTGAGAATAATAAAATTTTTTTACAAATACGATTCCTATCCTTTTACATAATTAAAATCATTATTTTATAGAAGCAAATTGGTTGAGATTAACAAATGTATATACTTGGAATTTCTGCATATTATCACGATAGTGCAGCCTGTATTATAAAAGATGGAGAAATTATTGCAGCTGCACAGGAAGAAAGATTTACTCGTAAAAAACATGATCATCGTTTTCCAATTAATGCAATTAATTTTTGTATTTCTTATGCAGGAATTAAAGTTAATGAATTATCTTACGTTGCATTTTATGATAAACCATTCCTGAAATTTGAAAGGCTTCTAGAAACATATTTAAAATTTGCCCCTAAAGGTTTGAAATCTTTTCTGAAAGCAATGCCACTCTGGATAAAAGAAAAACTCTGGATAAAAGAATTAATAAAAAAAGAACTCGGTTATGATGGAAAAATAATTTTTCCAGAGCATCACGAATCACATGCTGCCTCTGCATTTTTTCCATCTCCATTCAAAGAAGCAGCAATTCTAACTCTCGATGGCGTTGGCGAATGGACAACTACAAGTTATGGTATTGGGATTAACAATAAAATTAAAATATTAGCAGATATAAAATTTCCTCATTCACTTGGTTTACTTTATTCAGCATTTACATATTATACTGGATTCAAAGTTAATTCTGGCGAATATAAAGTAATGGGACTGGCACCATATGGAGAACCTAAATATGTAAAATTAATTTTTGATCATCTTATTGATTTGAAAGAAGATGGTTCATTTAAATTAAACATGGATTATTTTGATTACTGTACTGGATTGACAATGACAAATGACAAATTTCATAAACTCTTTGGTGGTAAACCACGCAAGCCAGAATCAAAACTAACACAAAGGGAAATGGATTTAGCTGCATCAATACAGGTGGTTACAGAAGAAATTATTTTAAGAATTGCCCGTCATATTAAAAAAGAAACCAGCATGAAATATTTATGTCTTGCTGGAGGTGTTGCACTTAATTGTGTGGCGAATGGGAAGATTCTAAAAGAAAAAATTTTTGATGATATCTGGATTCAACCTGCTGCAGGTGATGCTGGAGGCGCACTTGGCGCTGCATTGTTTACATGGTATCAATATCTTGATAATACAAGAGTTGTTGATAATAAAGATAAACAAAAAGGTTCATACTTAGGTCCACAATTTGAAAATGGATACATCGAAGAATTTCTAAATAAAAATAAAATTCCTTACAAAAAATTAAATGATGATGAAATCCCCGAAATCGCTGCAAATTTATTAGCACAAGGAAATGTAATCGGCTGGTTTCAGGGGAGAATGGAATTTGGTCCAAGAGCTTTAGGGGCTCGTTCAATTTTAGGAGATGCAAGACTTCCAGATATGCAAAAAAAGATGAATTTAAAAATAAAATTTAGAGAAAGTTTTAGACCTTTCGCTCCTTCTGTAATAGAAGAAAAAGTAAGTGAATATTTTGAATTAGATAGACCAAGTCCCTACATGCTTCTTGTTGCAAATGTTAAAGAAGAAAGAAGAAAAATAATGACAGAAGAACAGAAAAAACTTTTTGGTATCGATAAATTAAATGTTGTTCGATCAGATATTCCTGCTGTAACTCACATCGATTATTCAGCAAGAATTCAAACAGTTAATAAAGATGACCATCCACTTTATTATAATCTTTTGAAAGAATTTGAAAAACTTACTGGCTACAGTGTAATTGTGAATACATCATTTAATGTAAGAGGCGAACCAATAGTTTGCAAACCAGAAGAAGCTTATATTTGTTTTATGAGAACCGATATGGATTATTTAATTATGAGTAATTATCTACTCAATAAAAAAGAACAAAAACCTCTCAGTGATGATATCGATTGGAAAAAACAATTTGAACTGGATTAATTATGTTAATTGAAGAAATAAAAAAAATTGATTATAGCAAAAAAGCATTAAAGAAATTTGGTTTTACCTTCAGTATAATTTTTTTATTGCTTGGAATAATACTTTATTTAAATAAAACAGAATCTTATTACTACTTCTTAATAATCTGCATTCTATTTTTTATAAGCACTATCTATTCACAAAAAATTTTAAAGCCCATCTATAAAATATGGATGATTATTGCTTTAATTTTAGGTTTGATTACTACAAATATTATCTTAACATTATTCTTTTATTTAATAATAACACCAATTGGCTTCGTAATTAAAATTAGTGGTAAAGATTTACTCAACTTAAAATTTGATAAAGAAAAAGAAAGTTACTGGAATCGAAGAGAAGCAGGAGAATACATAAAAGAGAATTCAGAAAAACAATATTAATGAGGCTATATATGAGTAAATTATCAATATTAAAAGAACTATGGATGTTTTTGAAAGAAAGAAAAAAATGGTGGCTTTTGCCAATAGTAATTTTTCTTGTGATACTTGGTGGACTGATAATACTTACACAGGGTTCTGCATTAGCACCATTTATATATGCTATCTTTTAGATTAAATCCCCTCTAAAAAAGAGGGGATAAATTTTAAAACACATTAAAATTATTTATCTGCATCAACATCATTAACAAACATCACAAGTATTGCAGCTATAATCATCGAAAATCCTCCGAGAACCAGAGCATAAATAGCTTCGCCTTTAAATAAAGTTCTCACAAAAAAACCAAGTATAGCTGCTGCTGTAATTTGAGGAATTACAATAAAGAAATTAAAAATTCCCATATACACGCCCATTTTTTTAGGAGGAAGTGAACCAGTCAAAATTGCATATGGCATGGCTAATATTGATGCCCATGCAAGACCAATCCCGAGTTCAGACAACAATAGAATTTTAGGATCTTTAATTATAAAAAAAGATAATAATCCAAGTCCCCCACAAATTAAACTTACTGAGTGAACAATTTTTCTGCTTGTCTTTTTTGCCAGTGCTATTAATACAAAAGCCATTACAGCAGCAAAGCCATTATAAACAGACATAAGAACACCTACCCAATTAGCTCCTTCGTTATAAATTGTTGAACTTGTATCAGTTGCTCCATAAATATGATGAGTAACAGCAGGAGTTGTATAAATCCACATTGCAAACAATGCAAACCAAGAATAAAATTGTACAAAAGCTAATTGTATCATCGTTCTTGGCATTTTATATAAATCATTAATAATTACAACAAGTCCATTCGATTTTTTCAATTTTACAAAAAGACTCACAAGCAATTGCAATAAACCAAAAGCAAAAATTCCTAAAAAGAAAACTGCCAGACCATAATCCATATATATCCAGAATTTGAAAATCAGAAAAAGTAATAATCCAACAGAACTCCATAGAATTCCATTCTTAAAAAATTTACTATACTCAATAATTTTATCTGCGGGTTCATTTTCATTAATATTACTAACAGAAGATGAAAATTTTTCCAGTTCTTCTGGGGGATATTCCCTGGATTTAAGAACAGTCCACAATACAGCAAGAAAAAAAACAATTCCACCTATATAAAAAGAGAATTTAACACTATCAGGAATTTGTCCAGCAGGAGCAGTATTCATAATACCAAAATAATTTGTCATTAGATAAGGGAGTGCCGATGCAATAACTGCACCTGTTCCAATAAAAAAACTTTGCATTGAAAAACCAAGTGTTCTTTGCGAAGAAGGAAGCATATCACCAACAAAAGCTCTAAATGGTTCCATCGAAATATTTATTGATGCATCCATTATCCATAACATTCCAGCTGCTACCCATAAAGCTGGAGAGTTAGGCATAATCATTAAAGCAATCGAAGCAAGTATTGCTCCTGTTAAAAAATATGGTTTTCTTCTTCCGAGTCGATTCCATGTATTATCACTCATATGACCAATTATAGGTTGAACAATTAAACCCGTAACAGGAGCAGCAATCCATAAGATTGGTATGTCATCTATTTTAGCTCCAAGTGTTTCAAATATTCTACTTACATTAGCATTTTGAAGTGCAAATCCGAATTGAATTCCCAGAAATCCAAAACTCATATTCCAGATCTGCCAGAAAGATAAACGTGGTTTCTCCATTTTCTCTACCTGCTTTTTTTAACTAAAATTATATAATCCCATGGTTTCAAATTAAATGTGTAATCTTCAGTTAGATTAATTGACTCTCCCGTAAAATAATTTTTATATGTTCCCTTAATATCTTCACAATCAATATTCACAGATTTATTTTCTGGTGAAAAATTAAAAATAGAAATTACTTTGTTATTCTCAGTATATCTTAAAAACGAAATTATACTTTCATCATTATTATTTTTTAACAATTTAATATCTCCACCATATTTCCCATTCCACAAAGCTTTATTTTCTTTTTTTAATTTTATTAAAGAAGAGAAGAATTCTTCGTACTTCAAATCATTCCAGAAGATTGTATCTTTATCGAAAAAGCGAAGTCGTTTATTCAAGCCAGTTTCCTGTCCACTATAAATTAATGGAATTCCTTTTGTAGTAAATATAAAAACATTAAAAGCATCAACAGCATTACCAAGTCTTTCGAACTCTGTTCCACTCCAGGAATTTTCATCATGATTTGTTGTAAAATTTAATCTATATCCATCAACTGGATAATTTTTAATTTCATTAAGAATATGATTAGCTAAATCTTTAGCATTCATTTTACCTTTAGGAATATTATTCATTACGTCTTTAAGTTGCCAGTTGTAAGTTGCATCAAATGCTTCGTGCAAATAAGGTTCACTTGCTTCTGCAAGCATAAACAATGGTTTAATTTTTTCAAGTTCTTTTCGTGCTTCAATCCAGAAATCTAATGGAACTCCCACAGCAAAGTCGCATCTAAAACCATCAACATCAAATTCTTTAACCCAGTATTTCATCGCATCAATCATTGCTTTACGCAGTTCCTGATTGTCATAATTAAGATCAATTACATCACTCCAATCAGCTACTGGTGGATAAAATTCACCTTTTTCATTTTTACTAAAAAATTCTGGATTTGTTTTTGTCCACACATTATCCCACGAAGTATGATTACCTACCCAATCCAGCATAACATACATTCCCAATTCATGAATTTTTTTAATTAGATCTTTAAAATCTTTTTCAGTCCCAAATTCAGGATTTATTGCTTTGTAATCTTTAATCGAATAATAACTTCCCAGTGTACCTTTTCTATTTTGTTCACCAATTGGATGAATTGGCATAAACCACAGAACATCAATTCCCATTTGCTTTAATCTTGGCAGGTGTTTTTCAAATGCTTTGAATGTTCCTTCGGGAGTATATTGCCTTACGTTTACTTCATAAATCACTACATTTTTTGTCCACTCAGGTGCAGAGAATAATTTCTTGTCTTTTGATATTTTATCCTGAGAAAAAACATTAACAAAAAGTAATTGAATCAGTAAGATGAGAATAAGAGTTTTTTGAAATAGATTTTTGTAATTAGTTAACATAAAATCTCCTTTTTATCAAACGAAAAACTACAGCAAATTTTTTTTGTGAACAAATTAATTAATGCTAATTCAATTAATATTATATTTGCAAATAAAAATTAATTAAGAGGAAATTATGAACTATAGTCGTTCTGCTGGAATTCTTTTACATCCAACTTCGCTTCCATCAAAATATGGAATTGGTGATTTTGGTTACGATGCTTTTAAGTTTATAGATTTTCTGGTAGAAATTAAACAATCATTATGGCAAATACTTCCACTTGGTCCAACAGGTTATGGTAATTCACCTTATCAATGTTTTTCTGCTTTCGCTGGAAATCCATTATTAATAAGTCCCGATAAACTTAAAGAAGAAAATTTACTTCATGATGATGATCTAAATAATTTACCAGAAACAAATCCTTCGTATGTTGATTATGGACAAATAATAAATTATAAAAACACACTTCTAAGAAAAGCTTATGAAAATTTCAAAGATAGAACAAGCTCACATGATTTTCAGAAATTCAGAGAAGATAATAATTACTGGTTAGAAGATTTTGCATTTTTTATGGCATTAAAAAATTATCATAATGGAATTGTATGGTCAAAGTGGGATAAAGAAATTGCATTCAGAAAAAAAGATGCAATAAAAAAATGGAAAGAAAAATTATACGATGAAATTTTATTCCATGAATTTGTTCAATATATATTCTTCAAACAATGGAAAGAAATTAAAGATTATGCAAATAGTAAAGGGATTAAAATAATTGGTGATGTACCAATTTATATTGCTTATGATAGTGCTGACTTATGGGCAAATAGACATTTATTTACAGTTGATGAGGAAGGAAATTTAGAATTTGTTGCTGGTGTTCCACCGGATTATTTCAGTAAAACTGGACAGCTCTGGGGAAATCCACTTTACAAATGGGATATAATGGAAAAAAACAAATTTGATTGGTGGATTAAAAGATTTTCTAAAATGCTGGAACTTGTTGATATAATTAGAATCGATCACTTCAGAGGATTCGAAGCTTATTATAAAATACCTGGAACAGCACCAACAGCCGAAACAGGTGAATGGGTTAAAGCTCCAGGTGAAAAGTTATTTAATACTATAATTAAAAAATTAGGAGATATTCCTATACTTGCCGAAGATCTTGGAGTTATAACCAAAGAAGTAAATGAACTTAGAATGAAATTTAATTTTCCAGGAATGAAAATTTTACAATTTGCTTTTGGAAAAACTGGAGAAAAAAGATTTTTACCACACAATCACGAAAAACATTGCGTCGTTTACACTGGATCTCACGATAATGATACAACTTCAGGTTTCTTCAAAAAAGAAAAAGAAATGAACTCGGATGTATTTAAGCATGCACAATTCTATATGAATTACTATGGTGATGATATGTGTTATCAATTAATTAGACTTGCATATTCATCGGTTGCAGATATTGTCATTATCCCGATGCAGGATATATTAAATCTTGATTCCTATGCAAGAATGAATTTTCCAGGGAAACCAGATGGTAACTGGACATGGAGATTTACGTGGGATCAAATTAATGATGATATTAAAAACAAAATTTCCAAACTGATTATGCTTTATGAAAGATTTCCTTCAGAAAATGAATACTCACATGTAGTATATTAAAAATTATTTATTGATAATATTTACAAGATCGTTATACAAAGCTCTTGCACCTGGATACTGTGAATTCAACTTGATTAATTTTTCTACAGTATTATATGCTTTAATATATTCTTTGTTCAATGCATATGCACCTGCTAAGTTGTACATAACCTGTGTATCTGTACTATCATAAGAAATGGATTCTTCCAGAAATTTTATTGCAGGAATAATATTACCTGAACTTAATTCTATTTGTCCAAGCCACTTTGATGAAAAAGCATTGGGCTTAATTTTATATTCTGCTTCTAAAATTTTAGTTGCATTTTTATAATCTTGTTTTTTAAGATAGTTTATTGCCAGCGCTTCTAATTGATATAAATTTTCTTTTATAAATGGATATTGATAGATAATTGCTGTTACATGATTAAGAAAACCATCAAGATTACCATTTTTCATACATATGTTTGCTACCTTTTCATGTGCTTGCATCCATATTATTTTGTTTTTGATATAGCTGAGTGCTACTGAATCTATAAAATTTTTTGGCTTACATATTTCATCAAAACTTTTTTTCTGATTTGGATCTATAAATGGCCAGTCATTCTTTAAAACTTTTATTCTGTAATCGGCTATAGTAGAATCTAATTTAGAAAAAATGAAATTCGAAATTGTAATACTATCCTGAATTTCATGTTTATATTTTGGTTTTGAGTCTTTTGGTAAAAAGTTTAATTCCGACATCTTTTCATAAAATAATCTTCCAATTAATTGATATCCCTTAAGAGTTGGATGAAGATGGTCTGTCATTAAATTATTTCCAACAATATTGCCTGGACTAATCGATGCAAAAAAAGAATCTACATCAACAAGAGGGATATTATAATTTTTTGAGATTTTCCTGATTATTGAATTTATTTTTTCAGGAGCACGAAATCTTAATCCATCTAAATCTTTTGCATATCTAAATAGTGAATCTGCTTTTTTAAAATTTCCTTTTGAATATAAACTTAATGCTTCTTCATAAACAGATTGTGCTGATGGATAATTATTATTACTAACCGAAACAAATGGTGGTTGATCTTTTAAGTTACTCACAACAGTAGAGATTATTACTGGTACTCCCGAAGATTTAAGCATTTTAATTGCATCATAAATATTCTTTTCAAATTGTATTAAGCCAGCTTTATAAATTTCTGAATTATATGCTATATGTCTTTCTTTTGCCATCTTAGACATCAAAGTTCCAGATGAGTAAGGATTTTCGGACTTTGTTATTAGTGATGTTAACCACTTCAGAATATTTTTTATTAATTGAGTTGTTTTAAATCTATTTAGAAATAACATTGCATTAATCATTTCTCTCGTACCTGTTGCTGATTCAAAAGAACCAGCACCTAATGCACCATAATATTCATTATGCCCAGCATAAATTAAAACCAAATCAGGTTTTTGTTTAATTATTTCTGGTATAAAATCTCGAATTGTATAACTATTAGTTGCTGTTAGACTTAAATTTACAACTTCAATTTTTTTGTGAGGATAGTTTAATTCAAGTCGTCTACGTATATATCTGGAAAATGAACCCATTGGCATATATGGATAACCTGCTGCACTACTTTCTCCTAAAACAAACACACGAAAGGCATTTTTATCTTTGATTTTATCAAAAGCATCTTCAATAGAAGATGGTGGTTTCTTTACATTAGTAAAATATCTTCTGGCAACATCAGGATTTAACATTAATTTACCACTGGATACTTCTACCCACATACTTAAATCATATCCATAATTAAAAATGCGTAGACTTAATTCAAGAATGATGACAAATAAAACAGGAATTAAAAATAAGATGAGATAAAAATAGAAAGGTGGTTTTCTTGAATAGTCGCTCTGTGATTTTGAATGACTATCTAATTTAGAATCTTTATTAATTTCTTTTCTTTTATATTGCATTCTATACTACAAATTCATAGCAAAATAAAACAAAGATTACTCAGCACATACTTAACCTACTTTTGCAATAATTAGGTCTGCCAGAATTCTTGTACTTTCTTTTAATTCATAATCGCTTGCTTTAGAAGTTTGGGCATCAACTTCTTTTTTATCTTTTATATCCAGCTTATTTATTCTTGCACGTTCTTCATCTTTCTTTTTCTTTCTTTCTTCAGCTTTATTTTTTTCTTCTCGTCTAATCTTTTCATTTAAAGAAAAAACTTTTTTCTCTCTATTTTCTTTTATTTCTTCTATATCATCAAGCAGTAATTGATATTCAGGATCTTTCTTTGTTCGTTCTTGATGTTTTTGAATTAACAAAGGGATGAATTTTGAAATATCACCATACTTTTCATATTGAGCAGGTTGAATTTGATCCCATGGTAAAGCACTTGGTTGAGAACTTTCACCAAATTCATCTGCACTATATGGAGATGGGAAAATAATATCAGGTTGTACACCTTTATGCTGTGTGCTACTACCAGTTATTCTATAAAACTTAGCTATAGTAAGTTTAAGTTGACCAAGTTTTTTTCCAGCTATTGGAATATGTCTATTTAGATCAAGAAGATTTTGAACAGTTCCTTTTCCATAAGTATTTTCACCAATAATAATACCACGTCCATAATCTTGAATTGCACCTGAAAAAATTTCAGATGCCGAAGCACTAAATCTATTTACAAGAACTGCAAGAGGTCCTTCATAATAAATTCCAGGATCAGGGTCTCTATCTACTTCTATAATATTCATCATATTTTTTACTTGTACAACAGGACCATCTTTAATAAATAAACCAGTTAATTGAATAGCTTCTTGAAGTGAACCACCACCATTATTTCTTAAATCGATTATAACACCATCAACTTTTTCTTCTTTAAACTTTTTAAGAATTTCTTTTACATCTCTGGTTGTGCTCTTATAATCGGTTTTTCCTTTTTGTTGTGCTTCGAAGTCGGTATAAAAAGAAGGAAGTTTAATAACGCCAATCTTAAAATTATATCCTTCGTGTTGAATATTCATAATTTCACTTTTAGCTGCTTGTTCTTCGAGTTTAACTTCGTCGCGTACAAGTTTAATTTCTTTTGGTATAGCATTTGGTCCATCACTTGCTTTTAGAATTAAAAGACGAACAACAGTTCCTTTTTTACCTCTAATTAATTGAATAACATCATCCAGTCTCCAGCCTATAACATCTACCATTTCTCCATCGTCGCCTTGAGCGACTCCAACAATTTTATCTTCCTCTTGAAGCAAACCACTTTTTGCCGCTGGGCCACCAGGTACAATACCGGCAACAACAGTATAATCATTATCCTGTCTTAATGTAGCACCTATACCTTCAAGAGAAAGTTTCATACTGATATTAAAATTCTCAGATGCAGAGGGGGATAGGTAATCAGAATGAGGATCATAAACTTGAGTTACAGAATTCATAAACAAAGAAAAAACATCTTCGGCTTCGTACTGAAGAATAATTTTATGATAATTTTGATATCGTTTTAACAAAACTTCGGAAGCTCCTTTCCAGTCTTTACCGGATAAAATTAAATTCAGTGCATCGTTTTTCAATCTCAATCTCCAGAGCTCATCGAGTTCTTCAGGAGTTTTTGCCCATTCAGCTTTTTCACGGTCTGGCGAAAATGATTCATCAATTGAAAAATCAAATTCTTTTTGCAAGCATTTATTTACATATTTTATTCTTTCTGACAATCTTTTTTTATAAGTATTAAATATTTCAAATGGTATTGTTAATTCACCTGTGACGAGAAAATCATCAAATTGATATCTATATTTTTCAAAAGATTCTATATCAGACTTCAAGAAATACATTTTTGCATTATCAAGATTCTTAATATACTCATCGAAAATAATAGAAGATAAAGAATCATTCGGTTTTAATTTTTTATAATGGTAATTAGAAAGAATTTGAACAATAACCTGATCAATTCTTTTATAAGTTTCATCAGGTAAAATTACTTTTGACGAATCTAAAGTATGGTCTTTTTTAAGTACTTCTAATACATTTTGAGAATAACTAATCTCAAATAGAATAAGTAATAATATAGTAGTGAGTGTTTTTTTCATTTAAATCCCATTCTAAAATTTGAATTATCATACACTAAGATAATAGTTTTGTTTCAATATTTTTATCTTATTACAAATTTTTAATTATAAAATAAACCAGTACTAAGTATAAAGATATCTTTTGATTTTCTGAGTTGGTGTTTTTTCGAATGGTTCTCTCTGTTCGATAATATTTGCCAGTCGAGAAAAAGTATTTACTTTAGAATTAACATCCTTCAACAGTTCTGATAATATTTTATCCACTATGTTCCTTGCCGAAGATTCATTTAGTTTATGTATTTTAAATTCATTATCAATTTCATCATAATTTAAGTAAACGCGAGCTACAAGTTTTCCATTGTTTTCGTGAACTAACGATTCAAGAACATATTTCGATTCATTGATTATAGATTCAATTTCTTCTGGATAAATATTTTTTCCATTTGATCCAATGATTACATTTTTAGAACGTCCTTTAATAAATAGATAACCATCATTATCAATAAAGCCTAAATCTCCACTCTTAAACCAGCCATCTTCTGTAAATACAGCTTTTGTTTTTTCTGGATCTTTGTAATATCCTTTCATTACATTTGGGCCTTTAATCAATATTTCCCCTTCTCCTGTTATTTCATCTGGATTATCTATTTTTATCTTTACAGAAGGGAGAGGCTTTCCAGCCGAACGAAATTTTGCTTCTTCAGGTTTACTACCTGTAACAAGTGGAGAAGTTTCTGTTAAACCATAACCAACTGCATAAGGGAATTCTGATTCTCTTAAAAACTGTTCAACTTCTGCAGAAAGTGGTGCTCCACCAAGACATAACATTTTTAATTCTCCACCAAAAGTTTTCAGAAGTTTTCTGCCTGCAATTTTATTAATCTTTTTTCTTAAGAAGGGAATTTTATAAGCACTACGTAATAGTAGTTTTTTATTTATCTCGGGTAAAACTTTTAGTTTGTAAATTTTTTCTATTATCAATGGAACAGCAAGAATAATGGTAGGTTTTACTTTTAATAAAGCCGGCAGAAGTACACCAGCTGTTGGAGGTTTATTTAGATATGTTATAGAAGCACCAGCAAGTAATGGGGTCACCAATCCAAGTGTTGATTCAATAGTATGAAATAAAGGTAAAATTGATAAAAGTCTATCTTCAGGTTTAACATCTACAATTTTTAATGTATCGAGTGCATTTGAAACAACATTTTTATGAGTTAACACAACACCTTTAGAATGCCCAGTAGTTCCCGAGGTATATAAAATTAATGCAGGAGTCTCTTCTTCAACTTCTTCTGGAATTATACCAGCAAATTTTAATGCTGCTTCTTTAATTTTTGAAAACTCTTTTTTGCCAGATGATATTATTTCTTTAAGAAAATCATTTTTGGTTTTCAAAGGAATTATTGAGAAATCATCCAGCAATATCTGGAGATACAAATTATTATTAGAGAAATCTTCTATTTTACTAAATTGTTTAGCAGAAACAAAAATTGCTTTACTTTCTGAATGACGTAAGACATGATGAACTTCGGCAACGCTAAATTCTGTCATAATAGGAACTGCAATAGCTCCCATCGTTGTAATAGCAAAATAAGCAATTGCCCAATTTGGCTGGTTTTCGCTTAAGATTGCAACTTTATCGCCAGCTATTATACCTTCGCTTTTAAGAAATGAAGAGACAGAATCAACTTTTCTTTTAAAATCACGGTACGTTATCGGCTGTGAATCTATAAACGAAACTAAATTTCTATCAGCAAACTCTTCTACGCTATTATTAAGTAAATGAAGTAATGTAAATTTTTTTAAATCTTTCAATTTATATTTCTTTTTTTACAAAGTTATAATTCAAAAAGTCAATTCACAATGCATTAATTAAGTAAGATTATTTCTTAAAATATTATACCGGATCAACATGCACAAAAACTTTTTGTACTTCCTCTATTTCTTCTAAAGCATAACGAACACGATTGCCAATGTTATGAGAAACTTCTGTAGGAATATTTTTATCCACTTCAATATGAATTTCAATATGAAATTTATTACCAACATAATGTGAACGTAAGTCATTAATTCCTTTAACTCCTTCGATATTCAATGTCATTTCTTTTATTTTATCATCGAATTCTTTAGTTGCGGAACGACCCATTAAATAATCTAAATTTTCTCGCCCAACTTCGTAACCAGATTTGAATATAAACAACGCTACCATTATTCCAGCTATGCTATCAAAATAATTTAATTTATAACTTGCCCCAAACACACCAATCAATGCAATTGAAGATGCAAGTACATCATTAATGCTATCTACTGATGCAGCTTTTATTGCTGGACTATTATATTGCTTGCCAATTTTAACCTGATATCGGCTAAGAATAATTTTCGTAATAATTGTTATACTTAAAACTACATAGATTTCTGGAATAGCATGTATATTCTGAGGTTCTATTAATCTCTTTATAGATTCTTCAACAATATTAATTCCAACAACAAAAGCAAAAACAGAAAGTATAAACGCTGCAATAGGTTGAGCAGCATTATGACCAAATTGATGTTTTTGATCAGGTTTATCTCGTGATATTTTTACAGCTATTTTTATACCGATTGAAACAAGAATATCTGTAAAAGAATTAAGTGCTTCAGAAATAACTGCAATAGAATTTGATATTACTCCAACAATAGCTTTGATTATAAAAAGAAAAATATTAATTCCAAGAGCAATGTCTGTAGCTTGTTTTAATTTCTGTGCCATAACAATTTTATAAAAATATTATTTATAATTACGATTTTTCTTCCCAGATTTGAGCAAGTGTAACTATCATTTTAACAGCAGCTTCCATATCCTGAACAGCAACAAATTCTGTATATGCATGAAAATTATGGCCACCTGCAAATAAATTTGGAGTTGGAAGACCCATGTAACATAATCGCGAACCATCTGTTCCGCCTCGAATTGATGATTTAATTGGTTTTATTCCAAGTCGCTCGAGAGCTTCGACAGCATAAGCTTCAACATGTGGATGTTGATCAAGAATATATTTCATATTTCTATATTGCTCAATAACTTCGAAATTAAATGAAGAATTTGGAAAATACTCTATAGCTTTATTGCATAAATTTTTGAGTAATTCCTCATACTCTTTCAATTTTTGTGCATCAAAATCTCTTATTATAAATTTTATTGTTGTTTGTGTTTCATTCCCATTAATCGAAGTTGGATGTACATAACCTTCTCTTTTTTCTGTTGTCTCGGGAGAAAGTGTATCTTTAGGAAGTAATTCCAGAAACTTTGCTGCAACTTTAATCGAATTAATCATCTTTCCTTTAGCATATCCTGGATGAACATTTTTTCCATTAAATTTTATTACAACAGCATCAGCACTAAAAGTTTCCGTTTCAACTTCTCCTCGCGTACCTCCATCAATTGTATAAGCATACTTAGCACCAAATTTTTTTACATCAAATTTTTCTGTGCCTCTTCCAACTTCTTCATCCGGTGTAAAACATACACGTATTTTACCATGTTTTATCTCAGGATGAGTTATAAGATAATTCATAGCATCAATAATCTCTGCAATACCTGCTTTATCATCAGCTCCTAAGAGAGTTGTACCATCACTTGTAACTATATCATATCCTATCATTTCTTTAAGAACAGGATTACTTTCTACATCTATAACTTTTGTATTATCTCCAGGCAATACAATATTTCCACCCTGATAGTTTTTATGAATAACTGGATTAACATTTTTTCCACTTACTGCTGGAGAAGTATCTACATGAGCAATAAATCCAATTACCGGAACATCTTTTTCTGTATTTGATGGAAGTGTAGCAGTTACATATCCATATTCATCCATTTCAACTTCCTGCATACCAATTTGTTTTAGTTCTTCTACAAGTAATCTCGATAATTCTAATTGTTTGGGATCACTTGGAAATGTTTTGGAATCTTCATCAGATGTTGTTTCTATTTTTACATATTTAAGAAACCGATCCAATACTGTAAACTTATAATTGTTATCAAACATATTTACCTCTATAATGATTTTATTTGTAAATGAAAGTTAATAGAAAATTCAGATGCTTTTCAATTAATTTTTTGTTTTAATAATATTCATGGTTACTGCTGGTAAGTAACATGTTTAACTCTAAAATTAATTGTAAACGGTTATTTGAAAATGTAATTTTGTATATACTTTATTTTCACTAAAATATAAATAGAAATTATAATGAACACAGTTGAACTTATACGAAAAAAAAGAGATGGCAAGCAATTATCGAAAGAAGAAATTGAATATCTTGTAACAAACTTTACAAAAGGAAAAATCCCAGATTATCAATTCTCTGCTTTTTTAATGGCTGCTTTTCTGAAAGGATTGAATAAAAAAGAAACTTCATATCTTACACTTTCGATGTTAAACAGTGGCAAAGTTATTGATTTATCTTCTATTAATGGAAAAAAAATTGATAAACATTCTACAGGTGGAGTTGGCGACAAAACATCATTAATAATTACACCTATTGTAGCTGCTGCAGGAATAAACGTACCGATGATCAGTGGAAGGGGACTTGGACACACAGGTGGTACTCTTGATAAACTTGAATCGATACCGGGTTTTAAAACCAACCTCAACATAAATCAATATAAAAACATAATTAAAAAATGTAATGCAGTAATGATTGGCCAAACCAGAGATATAGCTCCAGCAGATAAATTAATTTATGCTCTGCGAGATGTTACTGCTACAGTTGAATCCATTCCATTAATTACAGCAAGTATAATGAGTAAAAAATTAGCAGAAGGTATTGATGGTTTAGTTCTCGATGTCAAAACTGGCTCTGGAGCTTTTATGAAAAAATATAATGATGCTTTAAGATTAGCCAATTCGCTTATAGAAACTGCAAAATCATTTAATAAAAAAGTAATTGCATTTGTAACTGATATGAATCAACCTTTAGGAAATTATATAGGAAACTGGCTTGAAGTTTATGAATCAATAAAAATTTTGCAGGGTGAAAAAATAGATGATTTACTCGAACTTAGCTTAAATCTTTCTGGTGCTATGATTTATTTAGGAAACAGAGCTTCTTCATTAAACGAAGGAAAAGAGATAGCTCTGGAAATGATTTCGAGTGGCAAAGCATTTAATAAATTTTTAGAAATTGTTAAACTTCAAGGTGGAGATGTATTTTATTTAAAACATCCTGAAAAATATCCGAAAGCAAAATATCATGAGAAAATTTATTCTGAAAAATCTGGTTATGTACAAAGTATAGATACTTATCAATTAGGAATTATTTCTTCTGAACTTGGTGCAGGGAGAATTACTAAAGAAGATAAAATCGATCCAAAAGCTGGAATTATTTTTTATCCCAAAATTGGAAGTAAAATCAAAAAAGGAGAATTAATTGCAGAAATATTTACAGATAGAAAAGAAAATATAGAAGATGCAAAAACAAAAATTTTATCTTCACTCAAATTATCAAATAACAATTTCCCAAAAATTAAACTTATTAAAAAGATTTTGAGTTAATAATTAAAAGTGCTGGAATAAAATGATAACACCAGTAAAAATAAAATTACATCAACAAGATTATCTTGAAATAGAATGGAATAACGGTAAGATCTATAAATATCCATTAAAATTTTTACGTGATGAATCACCAGATGCCGGTAATAAAGGAGAAACAATTTTATGGAAACATTATCCACCTCCATCTCGAGAACCAGATAGACCCGGAAAATACGAAATCGAAAAAATTGAACTTGTTGGTAATTATGCAATTCAAATTACATGGAAAGATGGCCATAATTATGGAATTTATTCGTGGGATTTACTTCTAAAGTATGGAGAATACCTTGAGGTTAGAGACAATCTACATCAAGATCTTGAACATCATCATTAGAAAATAAAAAGCCTGAGTAACAAACTCAGGCTGATAATTAATTATAAACCTAAAATTTTCTTTATGTGATTTTCATACGTAACTTTTGGAACTAAACCTTCGTAGCTTGCAACAATTTTTCCTTCTTTATCAATTACAAAAGTCGTTGGTATTGCTCTAATTCCACCATATTGCATATAAACATTTTGATTCCCATAAACAACAGGGTAATTAATACCTTTCTCTTTAATAAACGGAATAACTTCTGGTTTTGTATCAGTATCTACAGAAACTCCGATTATTTCAACTCCTTTTGAGCCATACTTTTTCTTTATATCAATTAAATCAGGAATTCCTTTTCTACATGGTGGACACCAGGTAGCCCAGAAATCTATTATTACAACTTTACCTCTGTAATCGGATAATCTTAAAACTTTGCCATCGGTAGTTGGTAAAGCAAAATCGGGAGCCAGTACACTATTTCTTTGAGCAGCAGGAACATAGTTTGGTGGATACGGTCCTCTCTCGGGTTCGTTACCACTATTATTTACAACAAACAGTACAAGTATCAAACCAATAAAAAATCCAGTGTAAATCCAGCTACGTTGTTTTTTAGTTAAACCTTTTGGTGCGTTTATTTTTTGCTGTTTCATTTTTCACCCTGTTTTATTCTAATTATATAAATTTAAGCAACGCTCAGTTAAAAATTCATTATATATTACTATTTCTTTTCCAGCAAAGATAAGAACATATTATTCAATTCTTCAACAAAGATATTTATCTCCTCATCAGAAAATCCTTTTTCTTTTGCAGCGGTTTCCAGAGTTCCCCATATTGGTTCGCCACATTGCAGGCATCTTATACCTTTTTCCATTAAATAAGTTACAGATGCTGGAAAAAGTTCTACTAAATCTTCGATATAAATTTCTTTAGTTATTTTTTGATTGTTCATTGTCTTTCTTTTTGTTTGGTAATATCCAGATTAATCCAATTAATGCTCCATATAAAGTTGATATATATGGATTTCCACTTATTGGGCATGCACCATTATAACATCCAATAAAATAATAATAAGCATAACCAAGCAGAGCACCAATTAATACTGGCAAAGATTTTTTTATAATTGTTTTTTTATTCATTATACACTGACAATATTTAATGCTTCTTTAACTTTATCAAGAACCATATATTCTGGAGCTGCTCCTTCGATAAATGTGTTTTCGTTAATAACAGTTCTTGGAACACCACGAACATTATACTTATATGAAAGATGTGGAAATTCTGTTGCTTCAATCATATCACTTTTAATTTTATCATTCAAATAAGCAAATTTATGAGCAGTTATTACAGCCTGTGGACAATATGGACAGGTTGGAGTTACAAATACCTGCATATGAACATCGGCATTAATTTTTTTAACTTCTTCTTCAAAATCTTTTGAAAATCCTGTGTTGCCAGTTCCAATTAATTTTATATCTTCAAGAAGAGAAGCAAATTCATAACCGCTTGGAATTCCATAAAATTTAATTCCATAGTCTTTATCATTTTCATCGAGTAAAACTGTAGCTGGAATTTTATCAACACCATATTTAGCTGCTTCTTCTTTATCAATTACAAAATTTTTTACATCGAGCGAAAGTTTATCTGAAATTTCTACAAGTTCAGAAAGAATTGCTTTTGTTTCTCTGCAATACTGGCATTCAAGTTCTTGAGTAAAGTATACAAGCTTTACATTTTTAGTTAATACCGAAAGCACTTTTTTAAGTTCAGCTTTCAATTGTTCATCTATGTACATTTTTACCTCTTAATTAAATTTTCAAACTATATGATGAAATAATATCAAAAAGGGTTCAAATAAATTTTTACTTTTTGCCTTTTCCCCATTCAAGTACCTCAATTTTTACCTTTGCTAAACCAGCCTCTACAAAATCCAATGCTTTTGCAGCTGCAAGTGAAAGATCGATAATTCTATCATCATATTTAGGCATTCTATCATTTATTCTTAAAATCACTTTTTTATTATTTGAAAGATTTGTAACACGAACAATAGTATTCATTGGATAAACAGGATGTGCTGCAGAAATTTTGTTCATATCATAAATTTCTCCACCATAAGTAATTCTACCATGATATTTATCTGCATAAAAAGATGCTATCCCATAAACAGTCTCGAGAGATGAATAATTTTCATAAGCTGAAAAATCTTCGGAATTTTTTAGTTCTTCGTTTTTGTAATTGTTTGATGTAAATCGTGGTACAGACGAACATCCAGTAAAGATTATTATAATGATTGTGATTATAAATAATCGTAATTTTATCATAAATCAATGAAATAAGTTTGTAAAAGATAATTAAAAATATTTATTGTTATGAATTTTACAATGATAAACTTCTGGAATTATATATTTATTGCTGCAACGGCTGTTTCTGCACTCGGTCTTATTTTTATTATATATTCACGATCAACACATAATATTACTTCCAAATTATTTATTGTTACTTTAACACTGGTAATAGGTTATTTAATTTCTCATACAGTTCATTTTGTTTTGATGCCTTCTCATGATGTAACTTTATTTGATAAATCATGTCATTCTTTTCTTTTAATGATACTTTTATTAATAACTTTCTTAACCTTCAGTTTTCCTTATCCACAAAAAATTGGTATAATCAGTGGTTTGTCGATTATCATTCCTTCTATTATCATAATAATTCTCTTATGGAGCGAGAATTTAATTTATGTATCTTATGCACACAAAGAACATTTTACTGCACATTTTACATCTCTTTATATTTTCTATGTAATCTGGTACTTATTACTCATCATCATAAATATCATTTTGCTTATAATAAAATATAAAAAATACAACGATACAGAAATTAAAAAACAATTACTTCTTTATTTGTTTGGATTAATAATAACAAATACTACTACTTTTGTCTTTGGTATTTTACTTCCCTGGATTCTTGGCTTTTACTATCTCGTAGAAATAAGTCCTCTTGCATTTTTAATTGGTTTTATATTTTTTACATCAATTGCAATTGGCAAATACAATTTACTCCCGGCAACTGCACAAAAAGTTAATGCTCTTAGTTTAAACAAAAAAATATTGTTTGCAGCTCTTGTTCTTATCCCAATTATAATTTTATTAATATTAATTCCCTTAAGCAGAGTATTTTTCAGGATTGATACTTATCATAGTCTCATAAATTTTTTTGTGAACAGCATTTTTATAGGTCTGGCAGTAAGTTTAATTTTATCGTTTATTGTTTCAAGAATAATAACACATCCAATCTCATTGTTAAAAGAAAAAGTATTACAGATTGAAAGTGGTAATTATGATGTAAAGGTTGAAATAAACTCTGCAGATGAAATTGGAGAATTAGCAAATGCTTTCAACAAAATGGCAAATACACTAAATAAACATCGAAATGAATTAATCCAGCGGGAAGAAAGAATCTTAGTACTTTTGAATGCTTTCGAAAAATCTCCTGCTGCAATTGCAATCGTTGATAACAATTTTCAGCTAATAGAAGCAAATGCAAAATTTTTTGATTTAACTGGAACACAAAAAAATATAAATCATAGCCAGAAAATTAATGAGCTTCAATTTCATAATAATCAGGAACTATTTGATCGAATTATAAACGAAGTAAATAATAAAGGCTTTTATTCAGGTGAATTGAAAGTAACAAATAAAGAAGGAAATAAAATTGATTTATTGCTTTCCATTACAAAAATTCTATCTAATAATAACTCAAAAGGTTATTTATTTGTTGAAATAGATATAACAGAAAAAAAGAAAATGGAAGCAGAAATTTCGAGAGCTGAAAAGCTTTCTGTACTCGGAAAAATGTCTGCTATTCTTGCACACGAAATTAAAACTCCACTCACATCCATAAAAATGAATGTTGATATGCTCGCACAATCTTTACAATTAAATCAATACGATAAAGAGTCTTTTGAGATAATTAAAAAAGAAACGAACAGATTAACCAATCTTGTAAAAGAAGTATTGCAATTTTCACGAACATCGGATCTAATGCTTTCAAAAATTAAACTTCATCATTTTATAGACGAAGTATTTCAACTTGCCAGAGCCAATGTTTCCAATAAACAAATTACTTTTACCAATAAAACTGATGATATATACTTGAGAGTAGATCCAGATAAATTCAAGCAAGTTTTATTAAATTTAATCCAAAACTCTATTGATGCAATTGAAACACACGGAAAAATTGAAATAAGCTCAATGCAAAATGAATCATCAGTTTCTATCTATTTTAAAGATGACGGAACTGGAATAAGTGAACCAGAAAAAATTTTTGATCCATTTTTCACTACAAAAAGTTCTGGCACTGGACTTGGCTTATCTGTATCGCAAAGAATAATTGAACAGCACAAAGGTTCATTAAAATTAATTTCATCAAGAAAAGGGGAAACCATATTTGAGATTAATTTACCACTAAACGATTCACAGGATTAATTATGAAAGAAAAAATATTAGTAATAGATGATGATGAATCTATACGTCAGACTTTAACAAACTTTTTAAAGAGACTTAACTATTCCGTCATTACTGCTGAGAATGGTAATGCTGGTTTTGAAATGCTCAAAAAATATTCGCCCGATCTCATCATTTCAGATATCAGAATGCCTGGACTTTCAGGTTTAGAACTTTTAAAGAAAATAAAAGAAGTTGATATAAACTCAAAAGTAATTTTAATTACAGCACACGATGATATTCAAACAACAATTGAATCGATACAGAATGGAGCTTATGATTATTTTGAAAAACCACTCGATGTAGAAAAACTAAAAATTGTTGTACAACGTGCTCTCGAATCAAAATCTTTGAGCGAAAGGATAGAATCTTTTGTAACCGAAGAAGCAGAAGAGTATCAAATTGAAAAAAAGATTATTGGAAAATCACCATTAATGAAAGAAGTTTATAAAAAAATTGGACACGTTTCTAATAATCGTGTTACAGTATTCATCGTAGGTGAAAGTGGAACTGGAAAAGAACTTGTTGCAAAAACAATTCATTACAGTGGAATAACAAAAAATCATCCTTTCGTTGCAGTAAATTGTTCTGCTATTTCAGAAACATTACTTGAAAGCGAACTCTTTGGTCACGAAAAAGGAGCTTTTACTGGAGCCGATAGACTAAAAAAAGGCAAATTCGAACTTGCTGGCGAAGGAACTATTTTTCTTGATGAAATTTCTGAAATGTCGCCCGACTTACAAGCCAAACTTCTCCGTGTTCTTCAAGAAAGAGAATTTGAACGAGTAGGTGGAGAATATAGCATTCCAATGAAGGCACGAATTATTACTGCTACTAACAAAAATATCGAACTGCTTATTAATGAAGGTAAATTTAGAGAAGATTTATTTTTTAGATTAAACGTTGTTACAATAAAACTACCACCATTAAGAGAAAGAAAAGAAGACATCCCTTTGCTTGTTAATTACTTCTTAAATAGAATTAACAAAGAACTTCACAAAAATGTAACAAAAGTTCCAGACGAAGTAATGAAAATGTTAATCGATTATGATTGGATTGGTAATGTTCGTGAACTTGAAAACGTATTAACACAGGCAGTAGTTCTTTCAACAGATAATGTACTCCATCCAGAAAATATTTTATTAAAATATCCTGTTAATAAAAAAGAAGAACATTTACTATCTCTTCAGGAAGTTGAAAAAAAACATATTAAATTGGTACTTGAACATACAAACTGGAATAAACCAGAAGCAGCAAAAATACTTGGTATTTCTCTTCCTACACTTTATGCTAAAATTGAACACTACAATCTTTCCAGAGAAAAATAATTTAATTCAAAAACTCATTTTTCTGAATTCCAATACTGTACACAAGGTTTTAAGATTTTTAAAAATATCTTAAAAAATCTTAAAAATATTCTTCAACAAGAGTTCTTTTTCAATTAAAAAATAGTAATTTCTCATGGCATATTACTTGCAAATACTCCTATCATGAGAAACGAATTATTATATAGTGCTTGTCTTATAATTTATTTACTTATCGTAACTGGTATAATTTTTATACTAATACGAATAACAAAAAAATCAAAGTTGAAATAAAGGTAGATTTATGAAAAATGCTGTAATAACAATTCTAATTTTAATAGCTTTTCATTCTCTTCATGCTCAAACCACAAATACATATCTCGATTCGCTTATATCAGAAGCATTATTAAATAATCCACAATTAAAAGCGGCAAGATTTAAGTATTTAAGTGAAGAGAAAAAAATCAAACAGGTAACTTCCTGGGAAGCTCCACAAATTGGAATAGAATTTTTCCAGATTCCAACTACTTCATTCCCCAATCCACTAAAAAATAATATGGAAATGGATTATTACATTCAGCAAATGATTCCATTTCCTGGAAAATTAAAAGCGATGGGATTATCAGCTGCAAATAATGCAAAGATGAGAGAAGAACAATTTAATGCATTAAAGAACAAAATTATTAGAGATTTAAAAAGTACATTTTATGAACTTTATTTTGTTCAACGAAAAATTGAAATAAATAAAGAAAATCAAGAACTATTAAAACAATTTATCGAGATAGCAAAAAAACAATATGAAGTTGGAATGGGAAAACAGCCAGATATTATACGAGCACAAACTGAGCTTTCATCTTTAATAAATGATGAAATAAATCTTTACAAAGAAAAAAGAGATGTTGAAACAATGCTTAACACAATTTTAAATCGTCCCCCTTATCAACCATTTAATAAAATAGAAAAAATATATGAAGAAATTCCTGAATATAATTACCAGCAATTACTTTCACTTGCATTATCAACCAGACCCGAATTACAGGAAATGAATTATAACATCGAAATGTATAAAAGCGAATTAAAAGCATCCAAACTTGAATTCTATCCAGATATAATGGCAAGAGTAATGTATAAAAATATGATAGATACAAAAAATGATTTCTGGTCTGCAATGGTTGGTGTAAATATTCCCATAGCATTCTGGTCGAAAGATAAATATGGTGGTAAAGTTGAAGAAAATGAGTTGAATATTAAAACAGCAGAAGAACAATATAATTCAATGAAAAACATGATTTCATACGAAGTACAAAATGCAGTTGTAAAATTAGAAACAAACAGAAATTTATATGAATTAAATAAAAACACAGTTGTACCACAGGCTGAACAAACACTTCAATCTACATTAGCAGCATATAAAACTGGGAAAACAGAATTTTTAATGTTAATAGATGCTTATAGAATGCTTTTTATGGCAAAATTAGATTTATATATGAGTGAAATGAATCTAATGCAGGCGGTATCACAGCTTGAACAGGCTGTTGGTTTACCACTAAATAAAATTAAAGAAAGTTTAGAATAGTAAATAAGGGAGAAACCTTGATGAAAAAGAATATTATAACAGCAATTATTTTTCTCATTATAGGATTAGGTATTGGATGGTTTATTTTTAATTCCAGAACAACTACTGAAAAGAAAAGTGAAAGAAAAATACTTTACTACAGAAATCCAATGGATCCGACTCAAACTTCACCTACTCCTAAGAAAGCACCAGATGGAATGGACTACGTTCCTGTCTATGCAGATGAAGAGACTAAAAGTGGAGAAAGAAAAATTGCTTATTACAAAGATCCAATGCATCCCTGGTATACATCGGATAAACCTGGTATTGCACCAGATTGCGGAATGGAATTAGTTCCAGTTTACGAAGGTGAAAGCGATGTCAAGGGAATTAAGATAGATCCTGTTGTTGTACAGAATATTGGCGTACGTGTTGAAACTGTTAAAAAACAAAAACTTCAAAAAATTATTAGAACCACAGCTAAAATAGATTATGATGAAAGAAGAGTTACTGCTGTAACAACAAAAATAATGGGCTGGATAGAAAAACTTTATGTTGATTATACTGGCAAATATGTCTCTAAAGGTCAACCACTTTTTGAAATTTACAGTCCAGAACTTGTAAGTACACAAGAAGAATATCTTCAAGCAATTCGCTATTTAAAGAAAGTTTCTGCACAAGGCTCTAAAGAAGTAATAGAAGGTGCACAGGAATTAGTCAACAGTGCAAAAAGAAGATTACTTTACTGGGACATTTCAGAAAAAGATATAAATGAAATTGAAAAATATAATTCACCTAAAAAAACTCTAACAATTTACTCACCTGTTAATGGCATTGTTGTAGAAAAAATGGTTTATCAAGGTCAACAGGTGATGGCTGGAATGGATTTGTATAAAATTGCAGATTTATCAGTCGTATGGGCAATAGCCGATATTTATCAAATGGATTTACCCTGGATTAAATTAGGTCAAAATGTTGAACTTGAATTATCATATTTACCTGGCAAAAAATATCAGGGCAAAGTTACGTACATATATCCATTCTTGAATGATGAAACCAAAACTGTAAAGGTAAGAACAGAAGTAAGAAATACATCTAACTATGATTTTAAACCAGGAATGTTTGCCACTGTGAAATTTGTTTCGCCTGTTTCAATTAATGCCATTGTTGTTCCTTCGCAAGCAATTATTAGATCTGGAGAAAGAAATATTGCTGTTATTTCATTAGGCGGTGGTTACTTTGAACCAAGAGAAGTTAAATTAGGAGTAGAATCCGAAGGCTTGGTTCAGGTGCTTGAAGGCATACGTGAAGGCGAAAATATTGTAGTTTCTTCTCAGTTCTTAATTGATTCAGAAAGTAATCTCAAAGCAGCAATTCAGCAGATGAGTGGACATGCAGGAATGGATATGAGCAAACCTATGAATGAATCTAAGAAATCAAAAGCAGAAGAAATGGATCATAGTAAAATGAATCATGAAGGAATGGATCATAACAAAATGAATCATGAACAAACGAAGAGTAAGAAAGAAAAAAGTGAAACTTCATCCATAATCAGAAAAGGTGTAATTGACCTTAAATCAATTGATAAGAATAAAGATGGAAAAGTTTTTCAGGATCAAATGGATTGGAATGTAATTTCTGATAAACCAGGCAAATGCCCAATTTGTGGAATGACATTAAAAGAGTCTACTCTGGAAGAAGCAAAAGCAAATTTGATAAAACATGGATTTAAAGTAAAATGAGCAAATATTAATAGTTCTGGAGAGTAAAAATGTTAGAAAAAATTATAGAGTTTTCGATAAGAAATAAATTCCTTGTAATCCTTTCAACAATATTTTTGATTGGATATGGTATATATTCTTTATTGAATACACCAATTGACGCAATACCAGATTTGAGTGATGTTCAGGTAATAATTTATACAGAATATCCAGGTCAATCACCAAGAATAGTAGAAGATCAGGTAACATATCCTTTAACAACTGCAATGGTTTCTGTCCCTGGTTCTAAAGTAGTAAGAGGTTATTCATTCTTTGGCTTTTCATTGGTATATATAATTTTTGAAGATGGTACAGATATTTACTGGGCAAGAAGCAGAGTACTTGAGTATTTAAATTATGCACAGAAAAGACTTCCTAAAAATGTTGTTCCAACATTAGGTCCTGATGCAACTGGTGTTGGATGGGTTTATGAATATAAGCTTACATCAAAGACTAGATCTCTTCAAGAATTACGTTCAATTCAAGATTGGTATCTTAAATATGCATTAACTTCTGTTGAAGGTGTAGCCGAAGTTGCAAGCATTGGTGGTTATGTTAAACAATATCAGGTGACTGTTGACCCTGCAAAGTTACTGGCATATAACATTCCAATTGATATGATAGAAATGGCAATAATGAAATCGAACAATGACGTTGGTGGCGAAGTAATTGAAATGGGCGAAATGGAATTTATGGTACGAGGTCTCGGTTACATAAAATCAATTGAAGATTTAGAAAATATTCCATTAATGGTTGACAAAAAAACAAACACTCCAGTTTATTTAAAAGATGTTGCTGATATAACACTTGGACCTTTAATGAGAAGAGGTCTGGCAGAATCAAACGGCGAAGGTGAGGTAGTCGGTGGTATAATTGTTATGAGATATGGAGATAATGCACTCAAAGTAATTGAAAATGTGAAGAAAAAGATTGAGGAGTTAAAAGCAGGACTTCCACCTGATGTTAAAATAGAACCTGTATATGATCGTTCTGGATTAATTGAAAGAGCTATTGATACTTTAAAAGAAAAATTAATAGAAGAAATATTAATCGTTGCACTTGTATGCATAATATTTTTATTGCATGCAAGAAGTGCTTTTGTAGCAATCTTTACACTACCTACAGCTATTTTAATGTCGTTTATAATAATGCGCTGGCAGGGAATAAATGCAAACATAATGTCACTGGGTGGAATTGCAATAGCCATTGGTGCTATGGTGGATGCAGCAATAATTATGATTGAAAATGCTCACAAACACATTGAACACGAAGCCTTAAAACCACCAGAACAAAGAAGAAATAGATGGCAGTTAATAATTGATGCATCAAAAGAAGTTGGTCCTTCATTATTTTATTCATTACTCGTAATTACTGTATCATTCATCCCGGTATTTACACTCGAAGCTCAAGAAGGAAGATTATTTAAACCACTTGCATTTACAAAAACTTATTCAATGGCAGCTGCCGCAATTTTATCTATAACCATTGTTCCAATATTAATGGGTTACTGGATACGTGGAAAAATAATGCCAGAAGAAAAAAATCCCATCAACAGATTTTTAATTAAAATTTATCACCCGGTTGTAGATTTTGTTATAAAATATAACAAATTCGTTATAGCTGCAGTTATAATAATACTTGCATTAACAATAATTCCATTTAAAAAAATTGGTTCTGAATTTATGCCTCCACTCTACGAAGGCGACTTACTTTATATGCCTACTACTATGCCAGGTATGTCAATAACCAAAGCGAGAGAATTACTTCAACAAACAGATAAAATAATTAAACAATTTCCAGAAGTACATCACGTATTTGGAAAAATTGGAAGAGCCGAAACTGCAACCGATCCTGCTGGTTTGGATATGGTTGAAACTACAATAATGTTAAAACCCGAAAGTGAATGGCGACCTGGAATGACTCCTAAAAAACTGATTGATGAAATGGATCGCGCAATTCAATTTCCTGGGGTTACAAATGCATGGACAATGCCAATTAAGACAAGAGTTGACATGCTAAGTACTGGAATAAAAACTCCAGTTGGAATTAAAATCTCAGGACCCAATTTAGATACCTTGCAAGAAATTGGAAGAGAAGTAGAAGCTGTTATGCGCACTGTGCCCGGAACCTTGAGTGCTTTTGCTGAGAGAGCTGTGGGTGGAAATTATCTTGATATTGAAATCAATAGAAAAGAAGCTGCACGATATGGATTAACTATTGATGATGTTCAAAAAGTAATTCAAACTGCAATGGGTGGAATGGCTATAACAAATACTATTGAAGGTTTAGAAAGGTATACAGTAAATCTTCGTTACAGTAGAGAATTAAGAGATAATATCGAAGCATTAAAAAGAGTTCTTATACCAACTCCAACAGGTGAACAGGTTCCGTTTGGACATCTTGCAACTTTTATAAC